>JAFKJK010000012.1 GCA_017306015.1 Propionibacteriaceae bacterium | reverse complement strand
GTGCGCCGGTTGTTGTGTGACGCCGACCTGCTCCCGGTCGTCCTCGGCTCCCACTCCGAACCACTCGATGTGGGCCGGACCGTGCGGCTGGTCACCCCAGCCATCCGGGCAGCACTCGAACTGCGTGATGGTGGTTGCATCTTCCCCGGTTGTGACGCCCCACCGGGTGGCTGTGAAGCCCATCATGTGGTTCCGTGGTGGGCCGGCGGTGTCACAGCGTTGCACAATCTGGTGTTGGTGTGTCCACACCACCACGGGATCCTGGAACCCAGCCGAGACCCGAACGCGGACCGGTGGAAGATCCTGTTCCGCGCCGACGGCATCCCCACCGTGGTGCCGCCCCGGCGGGTCGACCCCCGTCAACGGCCCCGCGTCCACGCCCGCCTCACCACCCGCCACTGACCTGTGTCCCCGGGCGGGATCCCGGCTTCCGCCGGGATGACGAGCGGGGGTAGGCCCACCACCTCGTCGTCCCGGGCCCCGACCCGAGACCCCCGACAGCCGAGCAGCGCAGATCGAGCAGCTGAGCAGAGTAGTCGCAAGGGTGCAGGGATCCCGGCGTTCGCCGGGACGACACATCAGGATTGTCGTCCCAGGCCCCGACCCGAGACCCCGACAGCCGCGGCCGCCCCGACCAGCCGTCCCAACAGGCCCGCGTCCACGCCCGTGCCATCACCCGACACCAGGCACGCACCCCCGGGCGAGATCCCGGCCTACGCCGGGATGGCAAGCGGGGGAGGCCCCGGGCACGCCGCGTGACGAGCCGGGAAGTGCCCGTCACGTCGGGATGACCAGCCGGGCAGGGCGAAGTGGGGACGGCTCCGTCCCGTCCCACACCACCCGTCGTCGTCCCGGGCCCGACCCGGGACCCAGGACAGCCGAACCGATCAGCCACACATCCACGCCCGCTTCACCACCGACACCGACGCGCGCGCCCAGGCGAGCCCGGCCTCGAAGACAATGACCTCTCCATCCCGGGGGCAGCGTCTGCCCATCGACCCGGATCGGACCCAGTACGCCCTCGGCACGAGGCTCGGCACGAAGCTGAAGACCGCAGCACGATCAGCCCGTGGCTCCGGAAGCTGCCGGCGAACCGGCGCAGGAGCCCGTGGGTGCGTTGCGAGGCCCGAGTCACTGTCCCAGGAAAGGCTGGCCCTGCACGTTGCCACGCTGCTCTCAGGAGCGCCTGCCGAGCAGACCCGGGGATCAGATGTGGCGCACCTTTGGTGACGCGGTTCCGGCGCTGCTGATCACGAAGCCGGCAGCGTTGCCGTAGGTCACTGTGAACGTTCCGTTGGCCTCAGCCACGTTCTTCATCGTGATGCCCTTGGTCACGGTTGAGTCGACCAAGAGGCCAGTGACGAGGTAACTGGAGTCCGACTTCACGATTGTCAGACCCTTACCGTCGCCACCGTCGGAGAAAGTGTTGAAGATCACCCCGGGATTCGGAACGGCACCGTGGCCCTCGGGGGTGAAAAGGATGATGGCTGAACTGGGTCCCTCGGACGAGGTCGTGAACCGCATGCCCGGAGCATCGGACGCGCCGGTTCCCTCCCATCCGGGGCCATTCGCGCGCACCACCAGCACGTTGTACCGCCGGGGACCACTCGCCGCGGCCGCCGGCAGCGCGGTGGCCATCATCACGGCCGGCACGGCCCAGGCTCCGATCTTTGCGATGTCGCGTCTGGTGAGGCCCCCCGTTGCCTCAGGCGCGCAGGCGTCAGCCCGCGCAGAATGCGCGTCGTTCACCACCCCTCCAAGCGAACTCCGGACTCGCGACCCCCATCGCGATCCGGAATCTGCTGAATCGTAGCGCCGCGAATGTCCGGCGCGATAGACGTGTCGCGTCCCGAATTCGCGATATCCCGCGCACAAGCTATCCGTCCTAGTCAACGGCCAATTCCGGAGAAGGCTCGGTGGAGTCTGACCGACCCTTCCCGCGGCTGAAGGTCAGAAACCTGCTGTGGGCGGACGTCTCGGCGTCCACAACCGGACGCAGAAGGCGCCTTGCGTGCCCGGAATCGGCATCCCGGTCAGCGCCGGAAGGTAGCATCATCCCTACAGCCGACGGACGGCCCGACTGAGGAAAGCAGCGCAGGGTGGAACTGAGGGACTATCTCCGCGTATTGCGCGCCCACTGGGCCGGCGTCCTCGCCCTGTTCGTCCTGGGTGTTGCCGCGGCCGGTGCCTGGAGTCTCCTGCAGCCCCGCGTCTACACCGCGGATGCCAGCGGCTACGTCGCCGCGCAGGGCGCGACCGATCTCGGTACGTCCATGGTTGGCGACCAGTTGGCGCAGTCCAAGGTGAAGTCCTATCTCGACATCGGCACCTGGCGGTCGGTGGCCGAGTACGCGATCGCGCAACTGCACCTGGACGTCAAGCCCGAGGACCTCGTCAAGCAGGTCAACGTCACCAATCCGACCAACACGGTAATCATCCAGGTGAGCGCGACGGCCTCCACGCCGGAGGCGGCGCGAGACCTGGCGGGTGTGTGGATCCGCGGCATCATCCAGCAGGTCGAACAGATCGAGGGTGCCAGCGGGAAGACCCCGCCGGTCACGATCATCCCCGGCGATTCCGCGCGGCTGCCGACGTCGCCGAGTTCACCCAACTGGAAGCTCAACCTCGCTCTCGGCGCCCTTGCCGGTCTGCTGATCGGCGTCGGCTACGCCGTCGTCCGCGACCGGATGGATCGCCGCATCCGCTCCGCCGAACAGGTCGAGAAGGCCACCGGGCTCGCAGCCGTCGGTTCGTTGCCGCTGGAAGCCGCGCTCAGCACGCACCTCGAGGTACTGCCCGTCGCCGACGCCCGGGGACGCGGCAAGTTCGTCGCGCTCGGGGAGGCGTTCCGGGGGCTGCGCACCAACCTGCAGTACATGAGTGTCGACAACCCGCCCGAAGCGATCGTCGTGACCAGCCCGCTCCCCGGCGACGGCAAGTCATTCACCGCAGCCAACCTGGCCCTGACGATCGCCGCGTCCGGACGCCGGGTGGTGCTCGTGGACGGCGACCTGCGACGTCCGATGATCGCATCCCTGTTCAACCTGCCCAACGATGCCGGCCTGTCCGACGTCCTGGCTGGACGGGTCGTCGTTGCGGACGTGCTCCAGCCGGCGAACCCGGTGTACCCGCTGGAGGTGCTAGCCGCCGGGCCCGTCCCGCCGAACCCGAGCGAGATCCTGGGGTCGGAGCGGATGCGCCAGTTGATCGCCGAACTGAGCGAGGACGCGCTGGTGATCATCGATTCCCCGCCGGTCCTGCCGGTCACCGACGCTGCCGTGCTGAGCACCCGTTCGGACGGCGCGCTACTCGTGGTCAGCACGGGCAAGACGACTTACGACCAGCTGGACGCGTCCCTGGAGTTGCTGGACAAGGCCAGGGCCAAGACCCTCGGCATCGTGCTGAACCGGGTGCCGACCAGCGGTGCCGGCGCCGTCCATTACGGCTACCACTACCGCGGCGACTACTACACCAGCCATCACTCGAAGGTGCCCGACCAGCACGAGGAAGACGTCGTCCCCGAGCCGGTGCGCATCGAGCCGGCTGAGGGCGGCCGCTTCGTCGACGCCTGACGACAGGCCTCGCGACTCCTTCAGCGATACGCCGCCCCGACGTACGCCGGATCCCTGTACTGATCTGGCGAGTCGGCCGGCGGGGGTCCCGGGGCGGGGCCCGGGACGACGCGGGATGGCAAGCTGCGCCGCTGTCGCCCCGGCGTACGCCGGGGTCCCTGCACGGACGTGAGGACTTGGCCGGCGGGGTCTCGGGTCGGGGCCGGGGACGACGTGGGTTGGTGGGCCTCACCGTTGCGTCGCCCCGGCGTACGCCGGGGTCCCTGCACGGACGTGAGGACTTGGCCGGCGGGGTCTCGGGTCGGGGACCGGGACGACGTGGGTGGGTCGGTCTCTCTGTCGCGTCGCCCCGGCGTACGCCGGGGTCCCTGCACCGATGTGAGGACTTGGCCGGCGGGGGTCTCGGGTCGGGGCCGGGGACGACGTGGGTGGGCTCACCGCCACGTCGTTCCGGCGCATGCCGGGGGCTGGCTTCGAGCGGCTACGAGTCCGAGTCCACGTAGCCGCTGGACGCCATCTGACGCAGGAAGCCGGTGACGTCCGCACTGATCTCGGCCGGCGTGACCCCGTAGGCATCCGCCAGTTCGGCGAGCAACTCCTGCTCGTCGCGCCAGGGGCGCAGGTCGTCGTCGGCTCCGATGAGGCCGTTCCAGATGGTCGCACCGGTACCGAGGAGCGCCAGCGGCTGCGTCTGCGGCCGGTCGAGGTTGAACACGACGACCCGGTCGACGTTACTGACCACGAACGCGGTGGTTTCGCTGATCCGCCAGCGGGTCATGCCGACTCGCCGGACTCGGGCAGGAGCTCGACCAGGTGCTGGGCGGCGAGAGCATCCAGGATGGGCGTCAACGCGTCCGGTGTCGAACCGGACGCGGGGAGCCCGAAGGCCTCTTCCAGGGCGGACGCGAGCTGGGCGGCGTCGATGCCGTCGGCGGCCAGCCTCACCACGGCCGCCCCGACGGCGCTGAGACGTAGCAGCGTCCCCTCGGTCAGCAGGAGCGCTTCGCCGTCGCGCTCGAGAAGGTCGGCGTAGGGAATCGTTCGGACGATCATGCGGCTCCGATCACGGCGCCATCCTATTGGCGCGAGGCATCGGCGATTCTCCTGCCGACAGCATCGTGGACTGGTAAATTCCACTCGGGTATTTGGACCCGAGTTCGGCACGCTGGGGGGTGAGCCGGCTCGGCGAGTTTGAGGGGTCTCGATGGATACCGACGTGCGTCCGCATTCTTTGTCCACCGGCAGGGCGTCCCGCCGTAGCGTGCTCGTCGCGGCCGCGTGGGCTACGCCCGTGGTAGTTGGGGTGACGGCGTTGCCTGCGGCAGCTGCCTCGACCTGCAAGGCCGCAGGCGTACTTACCTCGGCATCGTGGACACTGCCCACCGACAGGCGTGGCAATCCCCTCCTCAGCGGCCCTGACGCCAGTATCGGTTCGACCGGTTGGACGGGCACCACGTCCTCTGGTCTGTTCAGTGGCCCCGGCGCCACCTACATGGTGACGGGTCTGACCCCGAACGGCCCGCGTGCAGGCTTCCTCTCCGAGCGCGACGCGACCGCGATCGGCACCAAATGGGTAGTCACCTACATGTTCACAGTCACGAATAACGCGAAGTACACGGCGAGCGTCAGGGTGCGGTCGAACGACTCCAATGCGGGTATCCAGTTGCTGGACATTAACCTGATCACCAGCGGCGGCGACACGACGATGGCGCGTTATGCATCGGGCGGGTCGAACACTGCCCTTAGCGGAAACCCCGACTACGAGAGGGTGCCGAATGGAAGGGACAAGACGCTGGCGACCGAAATCACCCCGGCTACGACCTCGGTGACGGTCCAGTACACCTTCACCTTCCCCAAGACCGGGGTCTCGGCGAACGCCTACGACGGCGACTTCTGGGTCAGTCAGCCCACGCTCAGCTGCGCCTAGCTGTAGCCGCCGATCAGGTCCGCCGCCAGCGGCAGCAGCGACTCGGCTTCGGCGTAGGTGACTTCGAGCACCGGTCCGGTGGCTTCGATCAGATCGGCAAGGTGGTGCAGACCGCGGGGCAGGGCGTACAGCGAGGACGACTGCGGGCCGATGGCCTGGATCGCATCGAGCAGGCCGAGTTCGCGCACCCGCGGCTCGGCCGCGTCCGGGTCGCGGGCGAGGATGATCACTCGTGCGACGGTCGGGCCCGGGTGCGCGTACAGGAGACCGAGCGCGTCCGGTGACGTCTCCTGCTTCGGCCAGCCGGCATCGGTTCGCAGCGAGAGCGGCTTGGGATAGGGGAGGATGCGGTTGTCCGCGTCGATCCCTACCGTCTCGTCGGTGAGGTAGCCATAGTGACGCCCGAGCGTGCACGCCAGCGTCGTCTTGCCGGTGCCGCCCTGGGCGACGAACACGAGCGACCGCCCGGTCACGGGATGGCAGACCGCCCCCGCGTGCAGCAACAGCAGCCGCCCGACCTGCGCCTGGATCAGTTTGTGCGTGATCGCCTGCGTCGCCGCTGACATGAGCTCGGCGAGGTTGTCGCTGGCGAGCTCCGATCCGTCTCGGGTCAGGTCACTCGGCTTGGAGCCGCCCGGCGCGCTCAGAAGGACGCGGACGATGCCCGTGGTGAGGATCGGGCCTATAGTCAGGCATCGCGACCAGGCGATCATCATCGCGTCGTTCAACTCTGCCTCTCGCGGACCTTCGAGCTGAACAGTCGCGACTGCATTGACCCCTGCGATCGACAGAGCACGGAATGCCAGACGGGCACCGGACGTGGTTTCCGTTTGCGCCAACCTCCCGCCTGCTATGTCCAGTCCAGCCGTTGCCGAACCGGTCTCGACTAAGACGTGGGATAGGACCAGCTGTACGAGACAGTGTGAGTCGCCCCGTTCGCAGTGAATGAGAAGATCGCGGTAACCGTGTAGCTGCCGCCTGGAATATCTACGTAATCTTCGGGATGGACCGAGAATCCGATCTGGAACGTCCCGTTTGTGGGCACGGTGAATGAGCCACCGCTATTGGGATTATAGATCGCCGTCACCCACGGTCGTGCGATCATCGGACTGGCGGAGAGGGTGAAGACTCCGGAGGCGGTGCCTGGACCTACGTACCTGAGGACTGAGTAGTTGACCTGAAACTCATTCCCAGTGTTGTGAAGCGGACTGCTCACGTCCCACGCGAAGAAGTCTATGAACTTCCCTTCCGGTGACGCCGCGTACGCGGGCACCGCCGCCAGCCCCACCACCACCGGCACGCTCCACGCGGCTCCGGCCACGAGCGTTCGTCTGGAGAGTCCCCCGGGCGCGTCTGAGCGCACCACATTTCCGTCGGTCATACCCCACCCCTCAGTCCTTCCAGGAGGGCCCCCACCCTGGCCTGGAACGGCAACCGCGTTGATGCGACCATAGCAGCCGATCGCGAGCAGCCACTAGACCGTCGTTCCCAACGCGTGCGGGACAGAGCCCCAACGGCGGGAGCTTCCCCGCCAGCGAAAGCTGTTAGGTGCTGCGTGTCAGGGTAATGGCGGAATCTGCGTAATCCCTAGCCAGCGCTAAGTTGGTGCGCAATTGCACTACTGCGCGGCGAATGAAATCCCAGGCTCAATGCATCAGTGGCAGCAGCAGTGCACCCGCGTGCGGCGGCAGCACGACATGGTTGCCTTCCACGCGGGCTCCGGACGGGGTGGCCCAGCGCAGCTGGTGCGGGCCGCCCAGGTCCACCGGGGTCTCCATGTCGGAGAAGTTGACGACGACCGCGAGGCCGCCCCGGCGCAGCAGGAACCACCGCGCGTCGTCGTCGAACTCGCACCGCGTCCGCGCCAGGATCGGGTTCGTCAGCTCCGAGTACTGCCGGCGCAGCGCGATCAGGTGCCGGTGGACGGCGAGCAGCACGGCGTGCCGTCCGCTGTCGAGTTCGTCCCAGCGCAGCTTGGCGGACGCGAACGTCGCCGGATCCTGCGGGTCGGGCACCTCACCGGCGTCCCAGCCCATCCGCGAGAACTCCGCCAGCCGTCCCTGCGTCACCGATTCCGCCAGGTCGGGCTCCGGGTGCCCGGAGAAGAACGGGAACGGGCTGGACGCCGCCCACTCCTGGCCCATGAACAGCATCGGTGTGAACCCGCAGGTCAGCGTCAGCAGCGCGGCGCACGCCAACTGGTCGTCGTCCAGCTTGTCGGACGGACGGTCCCCGCGCGCCCGGTTGCCCACCTGGTCGTGGTTCGCCGAGGACACCACCAGCCGCCATGCCGGGACGCGGGCGATGTCGATCGGGCTGCCGTGCACCTTGCCCCGGAAGCTCGACCAGATCCCGTCGTGGTAGAACCCCCGCTCACACACCTTCGCCAGCGACCCCAGATCGGCGAAGTCGGCGTAGTACCCGTCCGTCTCCCCGGTCAGCGCCACGTGCAGCGCGTGGTGGAAGTCGTCGCTCCACTGCGCGTCCATGCCGTAGCCACCGGCTTGCCGCGGATAGATGAAGTGCGGCTCGTTCTGGTCGGACTCCGCGATCAGGAACAGCGGACGCCGCAGGTGCGCAGCCAGATCCTGCGCCACCATCGTCAGCTCCTCCAGCAGGTGCGGGATCGACTCGTCCTCCAGCGCATGGACGGCGTCCAGCCGCAGCGCGTCCACGTGCATGGTGACGAACCAGTGCCGCAGGTTCTCCGCGATCAGCCGTCGCACCTCGGTCGAACCCGGACCGTCGAGGTTGATCCGCGACCCCCACGCGTTGTCCTCCTCGGCGAGGTACGGCCCGAACCGCGGCAGGTAGTTGCCGGACGGCCCGAAGTGGTTGTAGACGACGTCCTGGATCACGCCGAGACCGGCGGCGTGCGCGGCGTCGACGAACCGCCGGTACGCGTCCGGCCCGCCGTAGGCCTCGTGGACGGCGAACCACGCGACCCCGTCGTAGCCCCAGCCCCGATCGCCGTTGAACGCCGCCACCGGCATCAGCTCGACGAAGTCGATGCCGAGCTCCACCAGGTGCGGGAGCCTCTCGATCGCCGCGTCCAGCGTGCCCTCGGACGTGAACGTGCCGATGTGCAGTTCGTACAGCACCGCACCGGCCAGCGACCGTCCGGTCCAGCGCTGGTCGTGCCAGGTGAAGGCGTCCGCGTCGAACGTCCGCGACAGCCCGTGCACCCCGTACGGCTGCCAGCGTGTCCGCGGATCCGGGACGGGCGTCTCCGAGTCGTCGAGCAGGTAGCCGTAGTCGACCCGTCCCAGCGGCTCGGGCTCGGCCGGCGTCCACCAGCCGTCGACGCCCCTGGTCATCGGCACGATCCGGTCGCCGACCTGCAGCCGGACCCGCTCCGGCAGCGGCGCCCACACGTCGAACCGTCCGCGCTCGCCCACCCGCCGTTCCTCGCGCACCAGCAGTGCCACCGGGTAGCGGTCCAGCAGCCGGTCGAGCGGGACGGCGCGGCTCTCGTTGGTCGGCACCAGGCGCCCCGAGATCAGGTCGCGCCACGCACCCTCCGGCAGGGCGAGGGTGGTGTCGCCCCACCCGCCCTTGCGGAGCAGGCCGACCGGCAGCCGGGTGACCGCCGTGATCGCGCCACCCCGGCTGAACGCCAGCACGTGTTCGGCCGCCGTCCCCTCTGCGGGCAGCGGACGGTAGCGCGTGAACCACTCCGGATGGTCCCGACGGAGATTGAGCGCCTGGTAGGTGACCAGCAGCTTCACCTCGCCGCTGTCCTCGAGTTCGGCGCTGAGCAGCGGACGCTTCCCGAGCCGGACGCTGTCGAGCACCTCCGCGCGGGCCGCGAAGTCGACCGGACGCCGGTTGTCCGGGTCGACCAGGTTGTGCTCCCACAGCTCGCTGCCCTGGTACACGTCCGGGACGCCGGGGATGGTCAGGTCGAGCAGCTTGGACGCCAGTGCGTTGATGCGTCCGGGCAGCACGATCCGGTCGAGGACGCGGCCGATGACCTCGCCCACCTCCGGGTTGTCGAACGCCGCGTCGACGCAGGCCTGCATCGCGGCCTCGTAGGCGGCGTCCGGGGCCGTCCACCAGGTGCGCTCGCCGGCCTCCCGCATGGCCTTTTCGACGTAGCCGTGCAGGCGCTCCCGGTCCGCCGGCCAGACCCCGATCACCGCTTGCCAGAGCAGGTTCGCGAAGCCGGCGTCCGGCACCGGGACCAGCCGCAGCAGGTCTGCCATCGCGTCGGCCCAGACGTCGGGGATCTCCGCCAGCACGCTGATCCGCGCCCGCGTCCCCTCGCCCCGCTTGGTGTCGTGCGTGGTGCCCGCGACCATCGAGTCGGGCCACTCGTCGGCGCGCAGCAGCAGCTGCTCGTGGAATTCGTCCGGCGTGACCGCAAAGACGGACGGGTCGCCGCCGACCTCGTTGAGCGACGTCAGCCGTCCCCAGCGGTAGAAGGCGCCGTCCTCGACGCCCTTGGCCATCACCATGCCGGAGGTCTGTTGCAGTCGCTGCGCGGCCGGGTTCGTCGCGTCCGAGAGGACGGGGGTGAGCGCGGCGAACACCTCGCCGAGGTCGGGTCGATGCTCCCACGCCAGCCCGATGGCGCGCTCCAGGTGGTCGCGTCCCTCGGGCAGGTAGGTGCGGTAGACCTCGAGGTCGGCAACCAGCTCGGCGATGGCCGCGACCACCTGTTCCAGCTCCGGGGACGCACCCTTCGGCAGGCTCGCGATCGCCTCCCGGGAGATCCGCCTGATCTCGGAGTTGAGGCTGCCGTGGGCGACCCCGAGCTTGCCGTCGTGGATCAGCCGGAGCCAGTCGACCTCGCGTCCGCGCAGCCGGTTCTCCAGATCGGTCAGCCGTGCCTCTCCGTCCGGGTCGACCAGGACGCGGTCGATCAGCGCGAGCGCGTCGTAGCCGGTGGTGCCGGCCGTCGCCCAGGTGGACGGCAGCTCCTCGAGCTGGAAGCCCGGGGCGTCGCCGGAGCGGGTGGCCAGGATCTTCTCCACCAGCACGTACGCGCCACCGGTGAGGGTGGCCAGGTCGTCGAGGTAGCGGCCCGGGTCGCGCAGGCCGTCCGGGTGGTCGACCCGCAGTCCGTCGACGAGCGACTCGTCGAACCAGCGCTTGATCTCGGCGTGGGACGCGTCGAACCACTCCGGATCCTCCACCCGGATGCCGGCCAGGCTGTTCACGGTGAAGAAGCGCCGGTAGTTCAGGCTGCGGTCGGCCTCGCGCCAGCTGACCAGCTGGTAGTGCTGCCGGGCGTGGACGTCGCCCGCGTCCTCGTCGGAGGAGCGGACGCTGTCCGGGGCGAGCGGGTAGCGTTGGTCGCGATAGAGCAGTTCGCCGCCGAGGACGGACAGGCCCGCGATCCGTCCGTCCTGGGTGAGGTCCTCGTCGGCGACGACCGGGAGCCGGATCCGCCCGTCCCCGTCGACCCAGTCGATGTCGAAGGCGGACGCGTAGGGCGAGGCCTGGCCGTGGGTCAGCACGTGCCACCACCAGTCGTTCTCCCACGGCCGGCCGATCCCGACGTGGTTGGGGACGATGTCGACCAGCACGCCCATGCCGAGCCGCCTGGCCTCGGTGGCGAGCGTGGACAGGCCGGCCGCCCGGCCACGGGACGGATCGATGGCATTGTGGTTGGCCACGTCGTAGCCGTGTTCGCTGCCCGTCCCCGAAGCCAGGATGGGGGACAGGTAGACCCAGTCAACCCCCAGCTCGTGCAGGTAGGCGAGCACCTTGGCCGCAGCCACCAGGTCGAAATCCTCGGTGATCTGCAGCCGATAGGTGCTCTTGGGGATGCGCATGAACCTCACTCGCGGTAGGCGTTACCCAGGCCGTCCGGTCTTTCCACCATAGCGGGCATGCGCGCTGGGTTGACCTGTGAACCTGCTGGGCTAGCCTTCCTGGGCATGAGCGGCACCGGGGGAGCGAGCGGTCGTCCGCCGCTGCTCGGTGTGGTCTACTGCCCGATCTCGGTGGAGCTGCCCAGCCTGGTCCGGGCCACCCGGCGGTCGTGGCGCCTCGCCTGGCTCGTCGATCGGGGACGGCTCGACGAGCCCGGCCAGCTCGACCAGTTGAGCCGCTTCGGCCGTGTGATCGACGTCACCGGGCTGGCGCCGCAGGACATCCCTGGCGTCCTTCCGGAGCCCCTGGACGGCCTGTTGGCCAGCAACGATGTCGATCTCGAGTTCGCCGCCGACCTCGCTGGCGAGCTCGGCCTGCCCACCCTGGACGTGGCCACGGTCGAGCGGCTCGTCGACAAGGCGACCCAGCGCGAGGCGCTGCGGGCAGCCGGACTGCCGATGCCCCGCATCGTCACGGTCCGCTCGGACGCGGACGCCGCCGCGGTCGCGTCCGCCACCCGCGCGCTGTCGTTCCCGGCGGTGCTGAAGCCGGCCCGGGGCAGCGCCAGCCGTGCGAGCAGCTACGTCGACTCCGCCGCAGCGGTCGCCCGGTTGCTGGCAGGACGGCGGCGACTCCCGGTCGAGGAGTTCGTCGTCGAGGAGCGGATCCCGGACGGCTGGTGTCCCGCCGACTCGCCGTGGGCCGACTACGTCTCGGTCGAATCCTTCGTCCACTCGGGACGAGTGGAGCACTTCGGCATCACCGGACGGGGTCCGCTCGCCGAGGGACTGCGGGAGACCGCCTCGATCCTGCCGGCCGACGTACCGTCCGCGCTGGGCGCGGAGCTGCTGGACCTGGCGGAGGAGGCGATCACCGCGCTGGGGGTGCGGTTCGGCGCGATGCACACCGAACTGAAGCTGTCGCCGCAGGGACCGCGGGTGATCGAGGTGAACGGACGGCTCGGCGGCGGCAGCATCCGATGGCTGGCCGAACGGGTCACGGGTGTGCCGCTGCTGGCGGCTGCCGCCCGGGTGAACCTCGGGTTACCGCCGGGGGTGGCCGGCGCGCGCTTCGAGGGCGTCGGCTTCGCGTACTACGTCCAGCCGCCGCTGACGGCGTCCGGGGTTCACTCGATCGGGGGCACGGCCGAGGCGTACGCCGTGCCCGGTGTCGAGGACGTGATCACCCTCCGTCCGGCCGGGTCGCGGATCGATCCGGCGGAGGAGGGTTCGATGGCTGCGGTGCTGCTGGTCCGGGGCTGGCGGCGGACCCACGAGGAGGTTGCCGGCGTGATCCGGCGACTGCAGGACGGGTTGCGGGTCAGCTACGTCTGACCCCGGGGGCTCGACGGCGTCGGTCGGGGGATCGGGACCGACGCCGCCGAGGCTCTTGGGGAGATCGGCACCTGTGCGATTCGATCGCGTTTCGCGGGACGAACAGGGGAGCATCAGGCCGGAACCATCGAGCAATCGTGAACGTAGTGGAGGGCCCGACGGATTCCGATGAGCCGCGCTCAGGGACCAATTGCGTACCCGGCGGCGCTCAGTAGGCGCCTGCCGATCCGACCACGGCCTGGGCGGTCCTGGCGAGGATCACCAGGTCCTGGGTCATGGACCAGTTGTCGACGTAGTAGAGGTCGAGCCGGACGGTGTCGTCCCAGGAGAGCCGCGATCGTCCCGAGACCTGCCACAGGCCGGTGAGGCCCGGTCGCACGTCCAGCCGCCGCCGGGCGTCGTCGTCGTACTGGGCGACCTCGGTCGGCAGTGCGGGCCGGGGTCCGACCAGACTCATCTCTCCCCGGAACGCGTTCCACAGCTGGGGAAGCTCGTCGATGGAGAAGCGGCGGATGACCCTGCCCACGCGGGTGATCCTGGGGTCTTTCACCATCTTGAACAGCGGCCCGGCGCCCTCATTGCGGGACGCGAGGGCGGCTAGCCGTGCCTCGGCGTCGGTGCCCATGCTGCGGAACTTCAGGCAGCTGAACTCGTTGCCCTTCAGCCCGACCCGGCGCTGGCGGAAGAGCACCGGACCCCCGTCGTCCAGCTTGATGGCGAGGGCGGTGAGCGCGAGCACCGGGGAGGCCAGCAGCAGCAGGATGCCGGCCCCGACGATGTCGAAGCTGCGCTTGATCCAGCGGGCAGCGGCGATGGCCTGGGGACGGTCGACGTCCACCAGCGGCAGGCCAGCCACCGGCCGGATGGCCATCCGCTGGGCGCTGATATCGGCGGCCGTCGGGACGACGATCATCTGGATGTCGTGCTCCTCGAGTTGCCAGGCCATCCTCCGGAAGTCGGCGGGTGAGCTGAAGGAGCCCTCGGCGAAGATCACGGCGTCCACACGCTGCCGGCGGATGACGTCCACGACGTCGTCGATCGTGCCGAGGACGGGAAGTCCGCCGGGCGTGGCCCGGTCGGACGCGTCCCTGGTGATGGCACCGACGACCCGGTAGCCGAGCCAGCTCTCCCGGCCCAGCACCGTGCTGACGTGGTCGACATGGCCGACGTCGCCGGCGACGAGCAGTGGTGTGGTCAGCGCGCCGCGGCGATGGATGGCCGCCATCGTGCGCCGCCGCACCAGGCGGACCGCGACCAGGCCGGCCGTCCCGGCCACGAAGAGCAGCACGTAGGTGCCGCGCGGGAAGTCGGCCTTGAGCAGGTAGCTGGAGATCCCGACGACGGCGGCGACCGTGGCGGACGCCATGATCACCCGCTTGTACTCGGTGACGCCGGCCCGCAGGTGGCGCAGCGAGTCCGCTCCGAACAGCCGCAGGCTGCCCAGCCAGAAGGCGGCCAGCGCAGGCATCGCCCACCAGGCCAGTGGTTCGGCTGTCGCCACGAACGGCAGCAGCTGGCGTCCGGCGACGGCGAGCACCAATGCCGCGAAGACCACGGCGGTGTCAGCGAGATAGAGGACAAATAGCTGGAAAGCCCGAGAAACGGCCCAATGCCGTCTTGCGGTTACCTGCTGTCTGGTATTCGACGCGAGCGCGCCAATAAAAGTCGTGCTGGTCATGACCCCCCCGGCTCAGACCATTTTCCCCCTCAGCCTTCCCCCCGAAGGCTGACCGGCTCCTACTCCCCCAAGCGGTGGTCGGCAATTGGAAGTCTGCCAGCTACGCAGGGAGCCGCAAAGGAGCAGTCTTCAGTATCGGCTTCACTTGCGTCCTGCCCTACAGTCCGTCCGCGGGCGCGTCCTCAGCTGAGGCCACAAAGGCGGCCGACTGCAGGCGGAACAACTCGGCGTACCGGCCGTTGAGCGCAATCAGGTCGTCGTGCGAGCCCTCCTCCACCACCTCGCCTGCCTCGAGGACGTAGATGCGATCGGCGCCACGCACCGTAGAGAACCGGTGCGAGATGAACAGGGCAGTCCGTCCGTGAAGGGCGCGGCGCAGCGTGGCGAAGAGGTCGTGCTCGGCCCTGGGGTCGAGGGCTGCGCTCGGCTCGTCGAGGATCACCAGGGGGGCGTCCCGATAGAACGAGCGGGCAACGGCGACGCGCTGCCACTGCCCGCCGGAGAGGTCCTGGCCGCCCGTGAACATCTTGGACAAAGTGGTGTCAAAGCCGTTCGGCAGGGCAGCCAGGTCCTGTTCGGCCCCGGCCGCTGCCGCCGCTGATCGCACTCGTTCGAGGTCGATCGGCTCGCTGACCCGGCCTACGGAGATGTTCTCGGTGCCGCTCAGGGCGTAGCGGACGAAGTCCTGGAAGACCACCGAGATCTGGCGGCGCAGACTCGACGGACGAAAACTGGTCACATCCCGGCCGTCCCAGGTGATCCGGCCCTTGTCCGGCCTGTACAGCCCGGCCAGGAGCTTGGCCAGGGTGGTCTTGCCGGATCCGTTCTCGCCGACCAGGGCGATCAACTCACCAGCATGGAGTTCGGCATCCACGCCACGCAGCGCGTCGGTTTCCGACCCCGGGTAGCGGAAGTGAACGTCCTCGACCCTGATCAGCCCGAAGCTTTGCGGCGCCTCGACGCCCGACTCCTCCTCCTCGGCCGCGGTTCCCTCCGCGAGGAACGTGCTGAGATCGTCCAGGAAGAGGCCGGACTCGAAGATGGTCTGCACGCCGCCGAACAGGATCTGCACTTGGGAGGCCAGCATGCGGACGGCCACCAGAGCGGCACCGGCTCCGGCAATCCCGATCCGGCCCTGAACGATCAGCCACACCAGGGCGAGCAGGGTCACGCCGAGCATGACGGCTGCCCCGAGCTGGCCGAGGACGCTCAGCACCGCGCGGCGGCGGACGTGGCTGCGCAGGTCACGCAGGTAGGTGTCGTACAGTGCGTCGAAGCGTTCGCGCAGCCATGGCCCCAGCCCGAATGCCCTGACCTCCTTCGCCTCGTCCCTGCCAGTCTGCAGGAGCGTGAAGTAGCCGCGCATCCGTACTGCCGGCGTCTCACGTACGGAGAACTCGAACTCAAGCCGCGACTCCCGCCGGCTGGTGATCAGGAGCGGAATGCCGCCCACCACGATCAGCGGCAACAGGATGGGAGAGATGCTCACCAGGGCCAGCCCGACGCCCACGCCGGCCGCGCCGGCGCCAGCCATGGCGAACAGTCCCTGGGTGACCTGGTACGGACGCACGATCGCATTGGTCTGCACCCGGCTGAGCCGATTGTAGAAGTCGGGAGACTCGAAACTACTCAGATTCACCCCGGTAGCGACAGCCAGGACACGTTGCCACATCGACCGGGCGACGCTCTCTCCCAGCAGTCGTTGCAGTTGCCCTCCGAGGGTTGTCGTGACCGCCGAGACCGCTGTGATCGCGGCGAGGCCGAGCACCGGCGCCAGGACTGGTCCCGCTCCCGCGTCCGGCGACCGCAGGATCGCTTCGAGCGTCACCTGGATGGCGACAACCTGGAGCGCCAGGGCAAGAGCTCCGAGCAGGTTGAGTCCGATCATCCACAACAGCAGGCCGCGTCCGGACGACCAGACCAGGCTGAGGCTGGTTCGCACCAGCGTCACCAGGCGTCCGAACGACTTCCGGTCCGAACGGGCGGCAACCCGCAGTGCGAGCGGATCCGAGTCGCTGATACCCACCGGTCCTCCTCGCTGTCGCACCTGCGGCCGTCGGCGCCGTCCGGCTCTGGTCCATTCAACAGCCTCTTGAGGCGACAGGGTATGCGTTAGCCTGTGCCAGAAGGCTCGGCAGACATCACCAGCGGAGGGTGCAGCGTGCGGGGTGGCCGGGATCGGCGCGCCGCTTCGGCGGACGATGTCCTGGTCGCGTCCTGTGCGGGCAGTCCACTGGAGCCGGTGGGGGGATCCCCTCTCGCGGACGATCTCGTGGCCGGCGCCAGATTCCACCGGATCGGCCCGCTGGTGCAGATCGCACTCAGGGATTCCCGCCCCGATCTCGCGGCGCACTTCCGGGCGGATCGGGAGCGCGCCATGTTGCACCACCTGAGGGCCATGGCCGTCCTGGCGGAGATCGGCACGGCGCTGGACGACACTCCTTGGCTGGCATTCAAGGGGCCGATGCTGTCCGAGTTCGCCCATCCCGCGGCCGGCCTGCGGGTGTACAAGGACCTGGACATCCTGGTTGATCCAGGACAGCTTCGTCAGGTCGCCGAACGCCTCTTCGACGCGGGCTGGAACGTGGTTGACTCCAACGAGTCCCTGCGAAATCCGGAACTCGCTGGCGAGCTCCGGATTGCCAGCAAGGCGGGAATCCTGCTCGACCTGCACTGGGCGATGGCGGTCTCCGCTCCGCTGCGGCAGGCGTTCCCCATCTCCGCAAACTCGCTGCTCGAGCGCCGCCGCCCGGTTCGACTGGGTCCGGCGCAGGCCTGGTCACTGGACCCCCCGGACGCGTTGGTTCATGTCTGTCACCACGCTGCGCTGGCGGGCGCGACCCGACTCCTGCACATCCTGGACGCCGATCAGTTGGCTCGCCAGATCCCAGACTGGCAAAGCCTGGCTCGACGTGCCCTGGAGTGGGACGCCAGTGCGCAGGTCGCTCTGGTGCTGCTCCGTGCGCACCGCTGGCTGGGCACGCCACTGCCCGCGGACCTGCTGCACACACTCGGGCTCTCCGGGGCTTTCGCGGGGCTGATGTCAGCGGTCGACCGCTTGCGGCCGATTCCAGCCCTGCGCCGAGACGAGTCGTTGGCCAGGCTTGCGGCCCGCGCCGCCCGTCCCGGGGTTGTGCGAACGGTGGCGCTGATGACCCGCAACGGCGCGCTGGGAGTTCGGAACAGGCTTCGTCCCGCGCGGCCCCAGGCCAGGCGCGAGCCTGCCGACCGGGAGGCGATCGCGGCGTATCTCGGGGCTGTCGAGGCGGCGACCCGGGCTCAGCCCGCCGCCTGAGGACGTCAGCTCGGCTCGGCGAGTCCGGTCGCCGCGAGCAGTTCGTCGGCCAGCCCCGCGGGGAATGGCGGACCCCAGGGAAGCTGCGCGAGATAGACCGGCACGGATGCGACCAGCTCCCCCAACTGCTGGAACTGCCGTTCGATCACCTGCGGATCGCTCCAACCCAGCAGCCGGGGGAACCGCATCATCAGGAGCAGTGCTGACTTTTCGTCGAGGCGCTGCACGCTGGCGTGGCGACGCTCCCCGGAGCGCTCGGGGAGTGGGATCACGATCGCCCTCAGCGGGACTCCCTCCTGCGTCGCCGCATGCACTGCCAGCGCGGCCCTTGCGTCGCCAGTGGGGCGGCTCGTGGGCGGAGTCTCGAAGAGCCGGGCCAGTTCGGCGGCGGACCTGCGCAGCCGCAACTCCGTTGAACCCAGCGCACACGTGGGCGGGGCCGCGCTCAGGTCGAGGCGGAGCAGGTCATCGGTGATCAGCCGCGCGCCGCCGGCGCACAGCAGAGTCGCGAGGGTCGACTTTCCCATGCCTGAGGCTCCGGCAATCGCGAGCGCGCCGGTCGGCAACTGCACCGCGCTCGCGTGCAATACCGGTGCTCCGCGTAGCCCCAGGACGAACGCCAGCAGGGTCCCGCTCACCAGCACGGAGAGGACCGCGGCGTCCACACCGCCCACCGGATGCACCGTCGCGCGGGCGAGGGTCGGATCGACCTTCACGTCGCAGGTCCCGTAGAAGCGCAACCGGTAGCCATCCGTGGAGGCGGAGCCGGTGTAGTACTGCCGGTCCCCGATGAGGTTCAGCAGGACGCGTCCCTCGGGCGGCTCGGTCGTGGCCGCCACCGGCGGGCCGAGCCGCACCTCGAGCGTCGGGGCTGTCCGATCCAGGACCGGCCGGTCCTGGTAGAGGGGCAGTTCGCTCTCCACGCTCAGTCCATACAGTGCGACCGCAGCCGTCATCTCCGACTCCCCCGGGACGGCGTGGACAGCGTCAGGTACGACGCGGCGGCGAACCTCGGGTCGACGATCAGCCCGTCGATGACCAACCAGGCGTGCGCGCGGACCTCACCGTCCACCTTCGCGACCCCGACGTTCAGGGACGGGTGCAGACGGCGGAGCCGCTGGCCGCTGACCAGAGCCTGCCGCAGACAGGTGTCGCCGAACGGCCAGCGACGCAGAATCCGCTGGACGATGCGCACCCGAGTCTTCGCCCAGTCGGGTAGTTCGCTCATGGACCCGGACGGCGCGGTCCGGTCCAACCATGTGTGTTCCTCGAGCGCGAGCGGGACACCGAGTGCGCCCGCGAGTCTCGGCAAGGTGCTCGTCCGCAGCCCGAGTTCGACCACCAGCGCGACGAAGCCTGCGCGCAGCGTTTCGGGCACCTCGCTGATTGGGATCCGGGCGAGCCTTGGCTGGAGCATCAGTGCCTGCCCTCTGCTGCGAGCCATGCGCTCTGGAGCAGGAGACCGGCTGCCATCGTGGGTGAGTCCGACAGCCACACCGCCCGGACGAGCTCCGGATCGACGAGGTCGGAGTCCACTCCACTGCCGTCCCACGAGCCGGCGAACTCGCGAGTTGCGCTGCCGCTGTGGGCGTGGTTGAAGGATGCCTTGCCCACCCGACTGAGCACCGCCGCGGGAAGGAGGTCGGAGAACAGCGCGTGCATCGCGGCTGTTCGGCTCTCGAACCCCGAGGTCCCGCCCGCATGGGCGACAGCAGCGATGAAGCCTGGATCGAGCAGCGGGTCGCGGGCACTCAGCCCGTACTGTGCGGCTGCCGCGCTGTGGTTGTGCCGGATCGTGGCAAACGAGCGATAGCGGGTGATGTGCCAGGTTGCCTCGTCCGCCCGCAGCGGTTCGGCAGTGGCGTCGGCGGCCGCCCGACGCGCGTGCTCGGCAAGCGCCCTCGGTCGGAGCCACCGCCGCTGGACCGAGCCGCGCGCGAGCCGGGCGGCGAGCCCGCGACGCACGGGCCGGGGAAGGAATGCGTTGACGGCGTGCGGCAAGAGAGCACGCCGGGAGGCGCGGCCGCGTTTGAACAGCACCGCGGGCGCGACCCGTCGCATGCCCAGAACGGCATCGCCGCCTTCACCGGTGAGCAATGACCCCTCTCCGAGCCGGGAGAACATGGCGCCGTGAGCCTGGAGGGCGGGTGGCCAGAGCAGACCGCGGCTGAGCAGCCCGTCTCGGGCTGCAGCACCGAGCAGATCGGTCTCTCCCTGCCGGAACTCCAGTCGCAGCCAGTCGTCAAGTCGGAGATGGTCGATGACGGCGCGCTGCCAACTGGACTCGTCCGTGTCCGGAAGGTCGGGGTAGACCCGAGTGACCGGGATCGGCAACGCGTGACCCTCGCGCCGCGCGAGACTAGCGGCGACGGCGAGCACCGCCGAGGAGTCGCGCCCGCCCGAGAAGGTGACGTAGCAGGGTGGGGCCAGCAGCGCCGGCCGCAGGCAATCCTCGAGCGCCTCTCGCGGGCTCAGTCCGGACGCCGGCAGGGGCGTGGGTGCCAGGAGCCCATAGGTCCAGCCCGTTGCCACCTCGAACGGGCTGCACCTGAGGAACGCAGCTTCCATGGTCTACCTCGTCAACGCGTAATCGGGGACTGTCGCAGCCGCGACAGTCCCCGACCACAGGAGATGTCAGGACAGATTCCCGTAGGGGATCGAGATGTTGAATGGACCCCAGTGGAACACGAATGTGTCGTCGTTCCCCCAGATCCCCTCGCCCAGAGTGACGTCCTTGACGGAGCCGACCGTGGTCAGCTTCGGCGACTCGTAGTGCATCCCATGCGTTGGTGTCTCCATGTATTCACCCCCCTTCCGTGTGTGTCGGACCAGCCGTGGCCATCCAGAACGAGCTACCGCTAGGAGCCCTCGAGCATTCCGGAGCGCTCCAACTCGGCCAAGAAGTCTTCGGCGTCGTTCCTGGCCTGGGCGGGAGGTATACCGAAGGCATCGACCAACGCTTGCGCAAGTTCGCCCATGGTTCGATCCTCCACGAGATGCTTGATCAGGACGGAGCCACTGGCATTGCTGGCAAGATAAGTCGACGACCTGAGGTCAAGCAGGATCAACTCCCCGTCAATTTCCCGCCAAGACAAGTCCGCGTCGCGTAGCCTCATTTTCCTCCCCCCCGGAAGCACGGCCAGCTGCTTTGAGGGTACCGCCAGTACCCGACGGCGGGGAGGCCGCGGGACGTGGCTCAATTGCGAATGGCAATCTGGCCGGGAAGGCTCGGCTAGAGGTCGATCCGGTACACATGGTGGCTGAGCTCGCTGGCGAAGGTGTCGCTGAAGCCCTGGTCGGCGACCCGGATGCTGCGGTCCTCCCCGACAACCTCCACGGTCTGGCCGGTCACACCCGGCGGGAGGGTGAACCTGCGTAGGCCGGGCACGCCGTTCGCCATCGCCAGGACATACGCCTGACCGTCGACGACCTTCAGGGATGTGCTCAGATCGTCTCCGAATGTCCAACTGAAGGACTGGGTGTTCAGCACCGGCGCCAGCGCCTGCACACTCGCGTTTACCCGCTGGACCGCCTGTCTCGCCTGCGGACAGGCCACCAGCGAGTAGTTGCCACAGCCGTCGTTGTTGTGCTGGAAGTAGGCGATTCCGGCGGCACCGTGGATGATCGCGCTCCAGACTGCGCCCTCAAGCTGCGCGGGAGTGATGCTCGTCGCTCCGCCCTCGGTGAGGTACGGCTTCGCCGTCTCGACGAACACCCAGTTGGGCTTGGATCCTGCCGGGGAGGAGAAGGACTCCATGCGATCCTGCAGCCATCCGTACGCGAACGAACTGGCAGGGGCAGCCCGCGTCGGCCAGGACGGGCTGTTGGCCAGGAGCTCCTGGACATGAGGGCTGGTGTAGGCGTACTTGTCGACGCTGCTCACGTCGACGAGCGCGATGTGATCCGGCATGGTGTCCTTGGACCAGAACGTACCCAGCACTCCGTTGCCGAAGTTCGCCTGGACGAATCGGCCGTCCTGGTGGCTGCGGGCTCTCTCGGCGTACTGTCGTTGCCTGGCCAGTTGGGCGTCCTCGTCGCCTTCGCATCCTGAGTAGCCCATGTCACACTCGTCGCTGATGTGCCAGCCCACTACGCCCGGATCGTCGCCCACCTCGTCCTCGGTCCACTCCGACTGGGCCAGGACGGAGATCCCCACACGGGTGATCGAACTCATCGTCGAGCCGTCGTGCTCGGCACCCATATAGGTGTTGATGCCGATCTCCTTCAGGGAGGCGGCGTGCTCAGGCTTTCCCTGGAAGACCGCTATCGGGAAGAACGCTGGCTCCGCCCAGCCCGAAGCGACCGCCTTGGGGAACCTGGCGTAGTAGGACGGGCCGCCCCACCATGGCTCGCCCGGAAGGGCGAGGGCGGCGCCAGCCGGTTCGGAGGCGGCCCGCGGGCTCTCCGCAGGCACGGCACTGCACGCCGTGACGCCCGTCAGCGCGGGTGCGGCCAAAGCGATCGCGATGGCCGCCACCCGGCCGGAGAAGCGGTGCCGATACCAGCCACTGCCGCTCACAGGCTCATGCGCCGTCACTGGATCAGCCTCCTCGCAGGTAATCGGCAATGGAGTCCAGGACGTCCTCACCGGTCTCGGAGTTGGACTGGACGAGGAGGGCGATGTCCTGCGCCGGCATGGCGTCCACGAATGCCTTCGCGTCCTCGGGACGCAAGGTGTCCCATCGGCTGTAGCAGAGGTTCTGGTCTGAGCAGAATGCCTTCTCGGCAGCAGTGCCGAGCGCGGCGACGAACTCGCCGTACAGGAAGTACTCCGAGACGTCCAGTTGAGATCCCACGACCGTCGTCCAGGGCATGCCGGCCACGGACTCGATCCGACCCAGCAGCGAACGGACCACAGCCGGGGACCAGCTGACCACGCCAGCGTTGTAGTCGGCGTAGTCGTGGCTGGGTTCACCGAGGTCCAGCAGCCGAGCTGCGACCTGACGCCAGCCCAGGTGACGCGGCATCCCGGAGTGGACGGCCTCCGGGACGCGGTAGTGCCGCACCGACCCCTCCCGACGGAAGAGGTCCTCGGCGAATTCGCGCACGATCAGGACGTCGGAGTCGATCATCAAGGCGACATCCGCGTCCAGCGTGCTGACGAAGGCGAGCTTGACCAGTTGCTGGAGCACCCAGCCGCGGATCGGGGGCCAAGGCCTGCGCACATTCACCGCAGCCACGCGGTAACCCCGTGGGAGCCCCGGGATTCGGCCGAGTCGGGTCGTGGTGACGAAGCTTGCGGGCAGCACGTCTGGCTGCCGCAGTACTCGCAGGCGGTCCGATCTGATGGACGAGAACAACGCCACATCGGGTGGAGGCACGAGGACGTGGTGCAGAACTCCGTCCGGCGCATTCCGCACGACCGATTCGTGCAGGCGGCGGAAACGCAGGAAGTCCGGCGCGTAGCTCGGGGTGACGATGGCCAGGCTCACCGTGCCGCCTCCGTCCGGTGGCCGTCAGCCCTGCTCGAGTCGTCCCGTTCCCACGTGTCGGCGGTGCGGCCGCCGAGGTGACGTGACCTGATCGCGAAGCCGATGTAGACGGCCGCGTCGACCAGCGTCCGTGGCCCCCGAATCGATCCGAGCAACTCCGCGAGTGTTCCTGAAGCCGTTCCGGCGCCCAGTTCCGCGGAGCCGCGGCTCTGTCGCCGGAGCACCTTCAGCAGGTCTGCCGCCGATCGCGGTACGCGAACCCGCACAGCGTCGGTCGGCACGATCAGCTTCTCGTCACTGGTGAACCGCTGGTCGACGAACAGGTCGTCCGCTACCACTGCCGGAAACGCTCCGAACCTCGCCCGTCCATCCTCGCTGAGTGCGTAGATCCCAGCGCCCCACAGCGCGGAGCGGGTCGAGCTCAGCCGGGCGCGAGCTCGGTAGTACGCGTGAACCAGCCAGTCGGCGCCGTCGAGATCCCACGCATAGGGCGGGCGCCCGGCGAGCGCGCCGTCGCGGTTGAGGGCATCGAGCGTCTCCCACACCGCCAGTGCGGTGACGTCGATGTCCGCGTCGAGATAGATGCGCGGCCAGCGCGACGTGACCGCCTCGGCAGCATTGAGGGCTGCAGTCTTCGAGGCTTGCGCGATGTCGAGGACGGTTACCCCCGGTATCCGGGCGGCGATGGCAGCCGTGTCGTCGCTGCAGCCGTTGGCCGCGACGACCACATCGAGGTGCGGGCTGCCAAGCAGGGGGCGCAGCCGGTCGAGCGTGCGGCCGATCACCGCCGCCTCGTTGTGGGCAGGCACGATGATCGCGCCGCTCACGGCACCGGCTCTCGGGGCCGGCAGGTCGCGGCGGGCGCGCGGCAGGTCGCTCCAGGTTTGCTCGGCAACGACAGTGCGTAGGGCTGCCCGGTGAGCTGGCTGCGCCGACCGGGCGAACTCGTGGAGGGTGACCACCGCGCGATACAGCGCTGCGTACAAGTGCCCGTGGTGCTTCGCCGCGTAGCGGACCCGGTTCACGGTCATCAGCCGGTCCAGGTCGACCGAAGTCCCGGAACCGCCCTGGCTGTGTCGAACGACCGCCTCGGGCTCGTACCAGACGGTCCCGTCTGCTTCGCGAACCCGACGCAGGAAGTCGGTCTCCTCCGAATAGAGGAAGAACCGCTCGTCCCACTCGCCGACCTTCCTGGCCACATCGGCGCCGACCAGCAGGGCTGCGCCGGTGGCCCAGTCGACCGGGTGTGGATGGTCGTACTCCGACAGCCGTCCGACGATCTCGCTGAGGAACGCCGGCCGCGCAGCGAGTCGTGACCCGAGCGCGGCATCACCCAGCGCGCGGAACAGCGTCGGCTCGCGCCGGAGCGACGGGTAGGTCCTCGACCCGTCGTCCAGGATCCGCGGCACCACGACCCCAGCACCCGACATCGCCCGTCGACGCCGCAGCTGCGCGACGCAGCCGGGCACCACGACCAAGTCGGGATTGAGGATCAGCAACGCGTCCACGCTGCCCGCGGCGCGCGCGGCAACGTTCACGCCGGCCGCGTAGCCGAGGTTGCCGCCCGTCTCGCACAGGATCACGTCCGAGTGGGCTCGTACCGCCTCCACCGTGCCGTCGGTGGACCCGTTGTCGGCGACGACGACGCGGATCGACTGAGCAAGCGCCTCGGGTCGCAGGGACGCGATCAGTGCGTCGATGTCACCAGCGCTCTGGTACGTCACGACCAGCACCGCAATGTCGGCGGTGCCGTCCGGACCGGTGAACCGGCCGGGATCACGTGCCGGGGCAAGCGGAGGCACGGTCATCGCGCCCCTCGCTTCTGGACGGAGGCGCCCGAACGATTCCGGGTCATGTCCACCCCCCACTCGACGACCCGACGAGAATCGCGTCCCGCCGCCGTCCCGCGGCCAAGGCGGATGGCATCGGCGTGACGGCGCCACGGAGCCTATCCACCCAGCGTGCGAGAGAACAGGGTGCGATTTACTGATGCCGCCCAGCTCCCCGGTTCCGGTTGGCCTGTCTGGCTACACTTCTGCGGCAGGTGTTTGGGGGATCGCCGGCACGGGGCGGGACGCGCTGGGCACCAGAGAGGAAACGCCGGTGACCCTTCGTGAGGTGTCCGCCGCTATTCTCCGGCGCTGGTATGTCCTCGCTGCGGCGGTGATAGTGGCGGTGGTGGCAGGTGTGCCGATGGTCCGTGACGGGGGCATCTACACAACCCGGACTGTTGTGCTCTTCATCAACCTCGGCGCGAACCAGTTCTCGCTCGCTCCCGACAACGGCTCGGCCAACGACAACATCATCGCATTCGCGGGGGCCGTCGCGAATGATGTGAACAATGGCCGCCCGGTCATGCGGTACGCGCATGATGACGCGCCCCTCTACGGCGCGGGGATGCGAGAAGGCGTGTTCGTCGGGCTCCCGGATGACGGCGGGCAGTGGACGACCAGCTATACCCGAGCCGAACTTGAGATCGAGATCGTTGGTCGCTCGCGTGAGTCCGTGGAGCAGACCAGGCGTGACCTGTTGGGCAAGGTGTACGTGCGCGCCCGGCAACTGCAGGGCTTCGGCTACAACGATCCCGATCGACGCATCCGAACGGAGATCACACCGCTGTCGTTGACCATCGACCACATCGAGGCGTCCCGGAGCCAGCAGGCGATCGCGGTCGCCGCGCTGGGCCTGGCGGCCCTGATCGTCGGCGGTTGGCTGGCGGTCAGGCTTGATTCCGCACTCAGGGCCCGTCACCTCCAGGGGCGGAGCCGAGCGCACACCAACGCGTCGGGGGTCATCCAGTGATTCGATCGGTTCTCCAGGCGCTTCGCCGCCGCTGGTACATCACCTTCCCGAGCCTGATCCTCGCCGGGATTCTCGCGGTCGGGGCCTGGCTGGCGATCCCTCCCACCTTCGAGCGCAGCGCCAGCGTGCTGCTGGTGCCCGGTGCCGGATCGGTGCCCGAGGACGGGAACCCGTACTTCTACCTGGGCGGGCTGACCAACGCGGCCGACGTTCTCGTCCGCGCGGTCGGCTCCGAGAACGTCCAGCATCAGATGGAGGCACAGTTCCGGGGCATCGACATCGAGGTCGCGAGAGACGCGTCGACCGCCGGCCCGGTCATCCTGATCGTCGTCAATGCCCGGACCGACACAGATGCGGTGGCGGCTCTCGACTTGATGGTCAAGCGAGCGGGCGCGGCGCTGGAGAGTCTGCAGGTTGCCGACCGTGTGGCTCGAGCGGACCGGATCACCATGCAGGTGATCACCATCGACCAGCAGGCCACGTTGCGGCAGCGGACACGATTGGTCGTCGCCGCCGTCGTCGGTGCCGGCATCGCGGCGCTGGGGGCCCTCATTGCGGCGCTCGTAGACGGCCTGTCAAACCAGCGGCGTCGGCGTCGCTCCGGCGTGCCGCCGCCCGCGGGTGTTGCGGTGGACGATGCCGAGGGACTCGCGGGCGAGCGCGATCAGGACGTGGAGGGGACCTCGACCGCTCAGTCGATCCCCGATGACGTCGCCCAGGAGGTCGACGCCGTGCCGCCGACATCCCCGGACGCCGCCGGACCCACCGAGGAACCCGGGCAGGAGCTGGTCGGGAGCGAGCAGGGCTCCGGGATCACCGGGGACCTGGAACTGGCAGCGGACGGTTCGAGCAAGTCGGCCGTCAGGCGGCGTCCGGCCCGCGGGCACTAGCCGGGCCATGGCCGCCACCTTCGATCCCTCCACTGTCGAGCCGCGGCCCGCCGACGGCAGACGGCTCGGCGGAGGCGAGGTCGAGTTGCTCACCGTGTACCTCGTGCTGCTGCTTGCGATCCCGTCGAGCGTTCGGATCGCGGCACTCGGTTCGATGGGGCGGCCCTCTCTGCTGTGGGGCCTGGTGTTGTTCGGATGGTGGGTGTTGTGGCGGCTCCGACTGCGCCCCGGGGACCTGCCCGCCGTCCGACAACCGGTCCGTTTGTCCTTTTTCGCGCTGCTGACGATCGCGCTGGTGAGTCTCTCCGTCGGACTGCTGCGCGGTCTCCCGCCCGATCAGGTGAGTCCCGCGGTGACGTCGATCCTGCGACTGTTGTCGTGGGCCGGTCCGATGCTGATCGCGATGGACGGACTCCGGACCTTCGACGAAGTGATGACCATGGTCCGTCGACTAGCCATCGCCGGCGGACTGCTCGCCGCGCTGGGACTGCTCCAGTTCCTGACCGGGCAGACTCTCGTCAACTGGTACGCGGCGATTCCCGGCTTGGAGATGGAGGTGGACAGCGGCATCGCCGTGAGGGGAAGCTTCACCCGCGCATCGGGGACCTCGATCCACCCGCTTGAGCACGCCACCGCCCTCGCAGCGGCCCTGCCGATGGCGATCGCACTGGCCATTTCGGCCGGCTTGCGGGCCGGACAACACAGAGGGCGCCGCGCCGGCTGGCTGGCGGCCACACTGATCGCCCTCGGTTCGGTGTTGGCGGTCTCCCGGTCGGCGCTGATCGGCTTCGCGGTCGCTGCCTTGGCCATCGTGCCGGCGCTGCCCAGGCGAATGCGCGCGATCGTGCTGGGCTGCGGTGGCGCCATCGCGGCGGTCGCGGTGATCGCCGTTCCGGGCTTGTTCGGCACAGTCGTGGGGCTGTTCGCTCCGGGTGGCGATGCGAGCACCAGATCGCGGACGGACGCGCTGGCGCGGTTGCCGCAGTTCCTGTCGCCATCGCCCTGGTTCGGGACGGGCTTCGGCACGTTCCTTCCCCGCTACTACATCTTCGACAACGCCTGGGTCCTGATGCTGGTGGAACTCGGAGTGCTCGGCCTGCTCGCCACGCTCGCCCTCTTCTCGTCGGCGCTCTATAGCGCCGCCGAGGCCGCGCATCGCTCCGGCGACCAGGAACTCAAGGTGGTCGGCCGGGCTGTCGCCGCGTCCATTCTGGCTGTCGGCGTCACGTTTGCCTTCTTCGACGGGTTCTCGTTCCCGATCGCTGCCGGGATGGCTTTCGTACTCTTTGGACTGGCGGGCGCCTTGCGTACTGTTACCCGGTTTTAGGGCATTTTGCTACCCAATGTTACTGACCGCTGCCACCGCGTGCCGTGAATTTTCGTGAACTGGCTATCGATGTGATCTTGCGGGGCTCCAACCCGTCCGCCCGCGCCCTCAATGCCGGTGCGGTGTACACCCTCATTCCGTAAGTAAGTCAATCCATTCCCCGCGCGTAATACGTCGGTTAGGTTGGCGTCGGTCAGCGATTTGCTGACTCGTTGGGTCCGGTCACGCAGCAGGGGGGTGCGCGTGCGAGTCCTGTATGTACTCAGCGGTGATGGGGATCACCGCGACGAAGAGGCCGCCATCGATTCGGGGATCGTTTCGTCCCTGCGTGCAGGCGGTCTGGAGGTGGTGGCAGTCTCCGCGTCCGATGCGCTTCGGCGCAGCGCGCCAGTTCCCGCGAGGACCGGCCTCGAGGCTCTCTCCGAGCTGCGCCGCGAGGCACTCGGCTGCGATGTCCTGGTGACCTCGGGGTGGACGGCACTCCGTGCCTGCGAGCGACTCCGTGTGGTGTCGGACGTCCACCTGGTCGCGCGCTTCGAGGCTCCGGTCCGCGCATCAGGTCGGCTCGCCCGCGGCGGAGACCGGAGATTGCCGCTGATCAACCGCGCGAGGCATGTGCTCGTGCGCACGGTTGCCGACCTCCGGCTGCTGCGTGCGTGTGGACGGTTCCCTTCCCTGCTCATCGCCGACTCGGGCGATCTGCCGGCAGATGCCCCGCCCCTGCAAGCTCTGCGGATGGCTGACCTGTCGGACTTCGTCCGCTCGCACCTGGCGCCCGGACGAGTGGACCAGAGCCTGGCAGTCGCCCTCCGCAGCGCCGCTCCGCGGTGCATCCGCGATCTCGCAGGTCTCCTCGATGCGTGCCTTGATGGCGGAACTGGGAGGATTCAGACTGTCAACCAGCAGCACATCCACCTCGCCAGGATCAGCCCGGTCTTCCGTGGCGCGATCGCGACTGCGACGGCCATCACGGCCGACGGCTGGCCGATCGCGCGGCTGCTCGTCAGCGGTGGCTATCAGGTGGAGCGTACGACTGGCGCTGACCTGGTGCGCAGTCTCCTGTTCGACCCGCGGACGGACGGTCTCCGGATAGGCCTGATCGGCGGCGCCGAGCTGGCCGGCTCAGTGTTCGAACGGCGGGCGCGGGACGCGGGCGCGGCCGTTGTGCTCCGCGAGCACGGCGACAAAC
Source organism: Propionibacteriaceae bacterium (assembly GCA_017306015.1). Taxonomy (GTDB): domain Bacteria; phylum Actinomycetota; class Actinomycetes; order Propionibacteriales; family Propionibacteriaceae; genus Propionicimonas. The sequence goes on along the minus strand of JAFKJK010000012.1, from coordinate 208,241 downwards.
GCGACTGGGATCCCGTGCGGCTCGCCGCCCGGCTGAACGAACTGGACGCGCGGCTGGCTCTCGTGGCGGTCTCCCAGCCCGCCGGCGATCTGCTCGCTGCTGAGCTCCTCGCGGCGGGCTACCGCGGCACCGCGATCGGGATCGGCGCTGCTGTCGAGCTGTTCGTCGGCGGTGAGCGTCGCGCGGCGGAGTGGGTCCAGCGGGCGGGGCTGGAGTGGCTCTTCCGCTTCGTCCAGGACCCCCGACGGCTGTGGCGACGCTACCTTGTTGAGGGCGTTCCGACGTACTTCAGGGTGCTTCTGCCGATGTCTCGGGAGTGGCGCCTCGGCCGCGTCCCGGGATGAGCGCAACGAGCTCCGTCCAGGTCGCGGGAGTCAGCAGCCGGACGATCCCGAGGTGAACGGCGAGCACGACCAGGCCCGTGGCCGCGATCGTCAGCAACTCCGGAGCCGTCCGAAGTAAGGTCACGCTCGCGAGACCGGCGAGAGCGGAGCCGATCGCTGCCGGCAGCACCATCAGGAAGGGCATGGCTGTCTGCAGGACCGTCGCCTGGAGGAACCGACCCACGACGAACCAGCGTCCGACCAGTTCAACCAATGCCACGACGAGATAGGCACCGGCGATCACGAGGACGCTGTACGGGACCCCGAGGGCGATGAGCCCGACCGAGAGCGTGCAAATGACCGTCGTGAAGGCCAGCCAGCGCCCCGGTCGACCAACTCCGTCAAGCAGCCCGTGGTCGATCTCACGGCCGACGGCCAGCAGCGCGGCCAGGGCAAGCAACTGCGCGACTGGAGCACTGGGTCCCCACTCCGGACCGAAGACCAGCGGTACGAGGACCGGCGCAGACACCACGATCAGGACCATCGCGGGGGTGACGATCGCCTGGGCGAGGGCGGTGGCCCGCGCGTGAGAATCCCGGAGCCGCGTGATGGAGGACTTGACCTTGGCGAACGCGACGGTGGAGACCGGAAGAATGGCCGTCCCGCTCAGCTCGGTGGCCGTCTGCACGAGCTTCTGGGCGATGTTCAGGTAACCCAGTTCGCGGATCCCCAGGCCGGCCGCGACGATGCCGGTCTCAATCCAGGTCCGCCCAACGTTGACCAGCCCGCTGCCCACTACATGGACGCCGTAGCGGACCATGATCCCGAAGTCGGGACGGGAGAACTCCCAACTTGGATGCCAGCGGGCCGAGATCCACTGGGTGACGGAGGCCACGAGCTGACCTACCACCAGCTGCAGGACCAGCGCCCACACCCCCCATCCCGAGAAGGCCGCCACGATCGCAACGATCTGCGCGAGGATCGCGCCGGCCGAGAACTGGAACGCCAGCAGGCGGAACTGCATGCGACGCCGCATCAACGCCAAGGGCACCGACGTGAGCGAGATCAGGACGACGATCACCGTCATGGCCTGCAGGATCGGTTCCGCGCCTGGAGCGCGGAGGAGTGCAGCTATGCCGGGAGCGAGCAGATAGATCGCGAGCGCGATCATCCCTCCGCCCAGCAGGGACACCCAGAACGCTGTGCTGAGGCTCCGCCGGTCGATGGTGGCAGCCTGGACGACGTAGGTCGACAGGCCAAGATCGGACAGGACATACGTCAGGGTGAGCAGGGTGGAGGCGATCGCGAGTAGGCCGAAGTCCTCCGGGGCGAGCAGACGGGTCAGGATCGCGATGGTGACCAGCCCGCCGGCACGGGCAAGCCAGGTCTGGGCGGTCATCCATAGCACTCCCATGGCCGCTTGACGGCCCACCGAGACCTCTGGCGGGACGGGTGGCCCGGTGGGATCCGGTCGTGGCGGGGGGATCGCGTCCTCACTGCCGTCGTTCACGGTGCCGCCGCAGGCCTGTGGGCGGGTTCGTCGTCACCCGCGACGCCGTACGCACGGGTGTACTGGTCCAGGTGAAGCTTCAGCTCCTCGATGTCCTTCTCCCACCACTTCTCGCTCCTGAGTCGCTCGATGGTGTCCGGATCGAAGCGGTAGCGGACCACCCGGGCCGGGTTGCCGACAACGACTGCATAGGGCGGCACGCTCTTGTTCACCACAGCGCCCGCCGCGACGACGGCCCCGTCGCCGATCGATCCGACCCCCGGCATGATGATCGAGTTGTGGCCGAGCCAGACGTCGTTCCCGATCGACAGCGGCTCGAACGCCCACTCCTTGTCGACGATGCCGAGCACCGGGTTGAAGAAGAACCCGTGCATGGACTTGTACTGCATCGGATGGTTGTCCGTCGCGGCGAAGGCCGTGGCGGCGATCGAGGTGTACCTGCCGATCGTCGTGTTCGGCCCGAACGAGAACGGATGGAAGCAGCCTCCGTGGGTGTACATGCCCACGTCCACGCCGTGGTGGACCCGGAAGATCTCGCGCAGCGTCGGCGAGAACATCTCACCGCCCTCGCGTTTGCGGACCACCTTGATGATCAGGTCCCGGATGGACCCGCGGCTCGCGCCGTACCGACGCACCAGGCTGGTGTTCACTTCCTGCCTACTCATTCCTGGACGAGCCTCCTCTCTGGTCCAGCGGACACCTCAGCGCCGGCCCGCGTCAGCCAGTGGCAGCGTGTGGGAGATCTCCGGCACCTCGGCGGCGAGTTGGGGCTCAAGGTGTAGGTATGCGGTCGTCTTCCGCTTCTGGTCGATGTCGCGGAAGACGCGTTCAACCTGCTCGGCGGTCAGGCCTGTGGCCTGGGTGAGCTGTTCCGGTGCGACGCCCTGGTTGTGGCCGTACAGGCACAGGTCCATCAGTTGATGAGGAAGAGAGAAGTAGAACTCCTCCTGGGACTGTGCGAGGGAGTAGGTGTCGGTTGTCGAGGGACGGACGCGAATGGCTTCCGGGACGCCAAGGTACTCCGCCAGCGCATACACCTGGGACTTGTAGAGATGGGCGATCGGCTTCACGTCCGCCGCCCCGTCTCCGAGCTTCACGAAGAAGCCCTGGTCGTACTCGAGGCGATTGGGAGTCCCAGTTGTCACGTAGTTGAGCCGGTCTGCGTGGTAGTACTCCATCATCTTGCGGACCCGCTGTTTGAAGTTGGTCGCCGCTACCACGCCGAGATATGCGTCGGTGGAGAGCCGGTGCCGACTCTGGTTGCCGTCCGGGTCCTCGACCACCACCGAGTAGATGCGGAGGGCGTCGGAGTCGGTCACACTGGGGAGCACGATCTTCGATCTCCAGCCCGGCCCGTAGTCGGGCACGACCTTGCGCACGGAGTCGTCGTAGCGCCGGTAGCATCCGGCCGCGTCGAGAATCGCCGAGATCTCCTCGACTGCCGAGTCGAAACCGAAGGCGTCCGAGACCGATCTGCTCAGTCCGATCGTCTCAGGGGACGACGCCCGCTCGGGCATGTGCAGCCCGAACACCCGATCCTGGCCGAGGGCACGGACGCACAGGGCTGCCGTGACGCTGGAGTCGATCCCGCCCGACAGCGCGACGACGGCGCCTCTGCGCTTGGTCGAGGTGAGGTAGTACCGCAGACGGTCGGCGATGCGGTCAGTCTCGGCTGCTGCATCGACGGCCAGACTGTGCAGACCGATCTGACTGGGATCCATCACGCTTCCTGCCTTTCACTGATAGCCGTATTGACGACGTGGACGGGCCCCGGTGGGCTGGCGGCGACTCGCGCCGGCGGCTCGGCAATGAACTGCCGATGGAGGAGCTGCGTCGAGAGGATCGCCAGCATCCGCATGTTGTCGGTGTTCCCGAACCGGTCGCTGCGCTCTCGGGCCTTCTGTGTCAGGCCCGCAACCTGACGCGGGTCGAAGACTGCCGCCGCGAGGACGGCCGACGGCGAAAGCACCTCATCGATCCAGTCAGGACTCCCTGGTGCGAAGAAGCTGGCGGCGTCCGGTGCCCTGTAGGGCTGCTTCGGGCGGTACAGGATCTCCTCCGGCACCAAGTCGGCAAAGGCCTGCTTGAGGAGGAACTTCTCGTCAAGCCCGAACAGTTTGTGCCGAGCCGGCAGTGCGCTTGCGAACGCGACCACTTCCGGGTCGAGGAACGGGAACCGCCCTTCCACCGAGTTGGCCATCAGCATCCGGTCACCCTGGGACGCCAGGATGTAGCCGGGCAGCAGGGTTGTCATCTCCAGCCACTGGGCGCGCGCGAGCGGATCCCAGGAGGAGCTCTCCGGGGGCATCCGCGCAATCAGGCTCGGTGCGGCATCGGCGTCCAGTTCGGCGCGCAGTCCGCTGGCGAGCATCGAGCGCAGCACTGCCGTCGAACTCCACCTGGGTCGGTGCGACATCGCCGGATCGGCAGTGTCGAGCGACATCCCGAAGAAGCCACGGGCGAACGCGGGCGCCTTGCTCGGGTTACGTTCCAGCCATGGGTAGAGCAACTCGGCTGCCCGGTCCCGCTGCGCCGAGCCGGGATCGCGGGACCAGAAGGCACGGACCCGGGCTTCGCGATAGATGTCGTAGCCGCCGAGGACCTCGTCGGCGCCCTCACCCGTCACGACCACCTTGTAGCCGCTCTGCCGGACGAGGCGGGAGAGGAGGAACAGGGGTGCCGGCGCCGAACGGAGCACCGGCGTCTCGGCGTGCCACACGACATCCGGGAAGACATCCGCGATCTGCCGCGTCGAGACCTCGATCTCCTGGTGCCTGGTCCCCAGTCGCTGAGCCATCAGCCGCTGATAGCCCCCTTCGTCGAACTCCGCGTCGGTGAAGCGCAGCGAGAACGTGTCCAGCGGGACAGTGGTGAAGCTGCGGATGGCTGCCGCGGTGACGGAGGAGTCGAGTCCCCCCGACAGGTAGGCCCCGACAGGCACGTCGCTGCGTTCGAACCGCAGTCGGGTGGCCTCGATCAGCCGGGCTCGCAACCCGGCAGCGTTCTCCGCAAGGTCCTGTCCGGGTTCCTCGCCACGCGCGGGGAAGGTGATACGCCAGTACGGCTGACTGCGGAAGCCCGCTGCGTCATAGGTCGCGACGTGCCCGGGTGGTAGCTGTTCGATGCCGCGAAAAGCGGTTCTCGGCGCAACCGTCGACCAGAATGTCAGGATCTGGCCCAGGCCGACGGGGTCGAGCTCGCGCGGTACCTGGGGGTCGGCGAAGATTGCCTTCACCTCGGAGGCGAAGGAGATTCCGCGGGCGGCCAGGCGGTAGTAGAGCGGACGGACGCCGAGGCGGTCTCTCGACAGGACCAACCGGTGGGCGCGGCGATCCCAGATGCCGATCGCCCATTGGCCGTTGAACCGGTTGAATGCATCCTCGGCCCATTCCTCCCAGGCGTGGACGATGACCTCGGTGTCGCTCTCGGTACGGAACCTGTGGCCACGCTTGCGCAGGGCGGTCCTGAGCTCGACGTAGTTGAAGATCTCACCGTTGAACGTGACCCAGACCGAGTGGTCCTCATTGCTGAGGGGCTGAGTGCCGCCGGGCGCGTCGATGATCGCCAGCCGGGTGTGTCCGAGCGCAGCCTCTCCGTCCACGAGATAGCCGCTCCCGTCGGGGCCACGATGGGCGAGTTGGGCCATCATCGCTTCGACAAGTGCCGGATCCGGCGCCGGGCCTCCGGTGACGATCCCGCAGATGCCGCACATCAGTCGAACTGGTTCGATTGCGACAGGAAGGCACGCAGTGCTGCCGGGTCGTCGAGGAGACCTGACGCCAACTGCTCATCGGAGAGCGTGACCCCGAAGGCGTCCTCAATGAAGATCGCGGAGTGGATCGAGCGGAGTTCCGCGTCCTCGCCTGCGACGCGTGCCTGCGCTCGTTCCCCGAGGATTCGATCGATCTCCTCGGCGTTCACGCCGCTCCCGCGGTGTCAGCGATTTTCTCGTCGACATATCGAGTGATGTTTGCGATGGTTCCGAGATTGTGCGGCACGGTCTCGTTGTCGGCGACATTGATGCCGAACCGGGTTTCGAGGAACTCGATCAACTCCAGCACTCCGGTCGAGTCGAGGATTCCCGACTCGAGTAGCGAGTCGTCGTCGGATGGCGCCCGGGACTCATCGTCGAAGAGATAGGCAGAAGTGATGAAGGCCCTGATCTCGGCCGTCACATGTTGTTCCATGTTTCCCCCCAGGCACGGCAAGCATCCCCCTGAGCTGCTGTGCCATGGCGACTGTAGTATGTCGTCCACTGATCCTCGATTCGCATTGTTTCCCCCCCGGCCCGCTCCGCTCGGAGCGGTCGTGAGGGGACCGACCGGCGAAGGAGCTGCATGCATCCAGGGGTGGACCTGAGCAATTTCAGCGACCGGCTGCTCGCCGCAGGGAGGCCGTCCGATGTGGCGGTGATCGACGGCCAGCATCGCCATGACCACGCTGAGTTGGCCAGCGCAGCTGCGCGCGTCGCGGGAGGGCTTCTGGCTGCGGGGGTTCGGCCAGGGGCGAGCATTGCGGTAGTCGGATCGAACTCGTTCTTCCTGATCGCGGCCTACCTGGCTGCCATGAAGCTCGGTGTCGCGGTGCCGCTGTCGGAGCGAACACCCGTTCCGGAGTTGGGCCTGCAGGTGAGCTGGGCGGGTTGTGCCGCCGTGCTCATGGATCGTCGAGCACAGCGACGGCTGGGCAGGGCCTTCGGGGACTTACCAGTGATCACGGACGCCGTGCTGAGCGAGTCAGCCCAGCACTGGCCGGTGGTCCCTACTGGTCCGGAAGCCGACGCCGCCCTCATGTTCACGTCGGGGACGACCTCGCGTCCCAAGGCGGTCCGCATCACTCACGCCAACCTCCATGCCAACACGGAGGCGATCGTCGAGTACCTGGGGCTTCGGAGCGCGGATCGAATGCTCGTCATTCTTCCGCTCCACTACTGTTTCGGGGCTTCGCTCCTGCACACCCACCTCGCCGTCGGCGGCAGTGTCGTGCTCTGCAACACCCTCACGTTTCCCGAGACGGTTGTCGAGCAGATCGAGGCGCACGGTTGTACCGGACTGGCCGGCGTGCCGTCCTCCTTCCAACTCCTGCTGCGCGCCAGCAGCTACCCGACCAGGCAGCTGAAGACGCTGCGGACCGTTCAGCAGGCGGGCGGACGGCTCGCTCCGGACTTGATCAGGCAGGTCGCCGAGGCCCAGCCGCAAAGTCGGCTCTTCGTCATGTACGGCCAGACGGAGGCGACCGCGAGGCTCTCCTACCTGCCGCCCGAGCGGCTGGTAGACAAACTCGGCTCGATCGGCCGGGGCATCCCGGGCGTCGACCTCCGGGTCGTTGACGCCGATGGAGTCAGCGTCGAGCCGGGGCAACAGGGGGAGATCGTCGCGCGCGGCCCGAGCATCTCGCCAGGCTATCTGGGCGATCCTGAGGCAACCGCGGAAAAGTTCCCCGGAGGCGCCTTGCGGACGGGAGACCTCGCCACGGTTGACGACGAGGGGTTCATCTACATCGTCGGTCGAAGCGGAGAGTTCATCAAGTCGTGGGGTTACCGAGTCTCCCCCCAGCAGGTGGAGGAGGCGGCGCTGATGCATTCGTCCGTCGCCGACGCCGCCGTGGTCGGGTTGCCGGACGCAGAAGCGGGTGAAGCGATCACCATGGCCGTTGTGCCGGTCGACGGAGCCCAACTCGATCCGGCCCAGCTCGTTCGCTTCCTGTCCGACCGGCTCCCGAAGCACATGCTGCCCCAGTCCGTCCACGTCCTGGACTCGCTTCCGGTCAACGCCAGCGGAAAGGTTGCACTGGCCCAGCTCCGGAGCCTGCTGGCCGCTGAGTGACGCAGGTACAGTTGTGGCTTCAGAGCACTCCTGGGGGGAACCGTGACCGCTCTGCGAAAGCTCGGCCTGGTGCTCGGTGCCGCGCTGGTGATCGTGACCGGCGGTATCGGGGTGCTGTTCCTCACCGAGCCCGGAGGGGAGCCGATGGCGCCGATGGAACTGGCCACTGGGGCTGTGACGGAGGAGCAACTCAGCCGAGCTGCTGGCCAGCGGGTGTTCTTCGCCCACATGTCGGTGGGAGATGACATCCTCTCCGGCCTGCAGGCGCTCTACCAGGCGAGGAAGACCAATGCGCCGGGGATCGATCGGTTCGCGGTGGGTGACGCCCCTGCAGCCGTCGAGCCGGGGACGCTGGTGCACACGGCGATCGGCGAGAACGGAGACCCGATCGGCAAGCTCCGGCACTTTGACGAAGCCGTGCGGGCCGGCTTGGGCGGAAGCGTCGACGTCGCCGTCCTCAAGTTCTGCTACATCGACTTCGACCAGGACACCGACGTCGACGCCCTGTTCGAGGAGTACCTGACGACGCTGAACGCGCTCGAGCGCGACTACCCGAAAGTAACCTTCCTGCACGCCACCGCGCCGCTCACGGTAGGGCCGTCGGGGGTGAAGCAGCGGTTGCTGGGTCTGTTGGGGCGCGATGACAATCGCGTTCGGGAGCAGTACAACACGCTGATGCGTGGCACCTTCAGTTCCGATCGTCTGTTCGACATCGCGCTGCTGGAGCACACGGCGACGCAGGCTGGACCCGAAGCGCTCGATCGCGGCTACAGCAGCGACGGAGCCCATCTGAACGAAACCGGCAGCGCCGTCGTCGCCGCCGGGCTGGTGCGTCTGCTCGCCGCCGTCGGGTCCTGACCGAGACGCAGGCTGCGTGAACATTCGGGGTGTGGGTATCGACGTCGTCGATCTTGCCAGGATCGAGCGGCTGGCCTCGGGCAGCAGTTTCGCCGGCCACTGGTTCACCGAGGGTGAGCGGACGGAGTGCGCCGGTGCCTCTGTGGAGTACGCCTGGCGGTTCGCGGCGAAGGAAGCCGTGTGGAAGGCGCTGTCGCTCGCCGATTGGGACGGCAGGGTGCCCTGGCCATGGATCGAGATCCTCGGTACCCGCGACGCGGCCAGCGTCCGTCTGGAGGCCGATGTGGCCGCGGCGGCCGCTGAAGCCGGTGTCGGCCCGATCCGGGTCTCGTGCTCGGTCGGGTCCCGAGCCGGTATCGCCATCGCCATCGCCGAAGCGGACTGAGTCGACGCCGGGGGTGGAGACGCGGCCCGCGCCCACGACGGTTCCCGGTGTGACTAGCGCTGATGGGCGTTTGTCAAGTTGACGCACCCGAAGTTTTCCCTTAGAGTTTCTAAGGAAGCGTCTCCTGGGGGAAAGGCGTCTCACCTGTACAACCCATCCAGGAGATCAGATGGACACCACATTCACCCAGCGCGGCGTACTTCCGCGGCCCCGTCGGCGCAGTCGCGTCGTCGTGATCGGCGCACTCATGGCGTCCACGGCACTCGCTCTCAGCCTGGTCAACGGCGTGCCTGCCGCGGCCGCAAGCTCGGTGGGCATCTTCAGCGACTCGCGCTCGCCGCGTACCTCGGTGGCCAAGGGGATCACCAAGTCCGTCGAGCTGGGGGTGAAGTTCTCCAGTTCCCGAAGCGGCACCATCACAGGGCTGCAGTTCTACCGCAGCAAGAAGCAGACCGGTGCCTATCCCGCCACGCTGTGGACGTCGAAGGGTGCCGTGCTCGCTCGGGCCACCTTCCCGAAGTCCAAGAAGGTCGGTTGGCAGACCGTCAAGCTGGCCAAGCCCGTTCACATCACCGCCGGACGCACGTATGTCGCGTCCTACCTGGCCAAGAAGGGCAAGCCCGCTCTCACCCGCAAGGCGTTCGCACACGCGTACACCCGCAACGGCCTGACGATCCCGAAGAACGGCGGTCGCTACAAGTACACGTCGAAGAGTTCGCTGCCGACCCACTCCACCAAGGGCACCGACTACCTGGTGGACGTCGTGTTCGTTCCGGACGGTTCCACCTCGACACCTGCTCCGAACCTCTCCGCTCCGGGTGAGAGCCCCTCGCCCAACACCGACGGCACGGTCCTCAACCTTCCGCGCGAGGCCTGGTGGGGCGGCTCGGCCTACTACTCGAAGTTCTCCAAGGCGTCGGCCGCCGGCTGGACGGACCCCTCCCACTTCCCGATCGCCGTGTTCTACGGCAAGCCGGAACATGCGAGTTCGCTGGCCAGCATCGGCATCAACACCTACATGGGCGCCGAGCATGACGGCTCGAAGGTGAGCGCGATGACCAACGCCGGCATCAGCGTCGTCGCCCAGAGCGAGTGGACCGCCGCCGAGGTCGGAACCGACCCCAAGGTCGTCGGCTGGTTCCTGTCCGACGAGTGCGAGATGGGCTACTCGGGCTGCCCCGAGGACGAGACAGGTGCGCTCGCCCAGCAGACCAAGTACGCCGCCACGGCCCGGGCCCGCAACGACGGGCGCTTCCTGCAGGCCAACTTCGGCAACGGCGTCCTGGGCACCTGGTGGGCGCCGAAGACGATGAGCAGCCAGTTGGCCCTTCTCGACGTGTCGAGTGTGGACAAGTACGCCTACACCAGCCCCCCTGTGCGGCGGGAGATCGAAAGAAGCCCGTACTGGACCCAAGGAAACTCGGAGCGCTCTATCGCCTACGGCTGGCTGCAGGACCGGATGGAGACCTACGCCTCGCCCGCCGCCTCTAAGCCGAACTGGGTCTTCGTGGAGACCGCGAAGCCGCTGCTCGACGAGTCGGACGCCACCAGCATCGATCCGGCCGAGATCAGTGGGGCGGTCTGGAACGCATTGATCCACGGAGCCGGTGGGATCGCCTACTTCCAGCACAACAACAACGGCACCTGTGGCAACTACTCGTTGATGGACTGCGCGAACTCGCGCGCGGCGGTGGCCAAGGTGGACGCCGAAGTGAAGTCGCTGGCCCGGGTCCTGAACTCGCAGCCGTACACCTGGAACTTCGGCTCCGGCCTCCAGACGAGCCTGCGGGCCACGGGCGGCTATGCCTACGTGCTGGCCATGACCGATGGCGGCACCGGATCGCGCACCTTCACGCTGCCCGCAGGGATCTCGGGCACCTCCGTGGAGGTGGTCGGTGAAGGTCGCAGCCTGCCGGTGACGAACGGGAAGTTCACCGACTCCTTCGCCAATGAGTACACCCACCACGTCTATCGTGTGGTGATCTGATCCGGCGACCGGCCCGACAGTCTGTGGGTAGCGTCGGTCGAACCGCGTCCGCTGAGGTAGCAAGACTGCGTCCCCCGTCCGAAAGGCGGTCTGGCTAGGGTTAGCTGCCAAGAGTCCGCGGGGGGCGGGCTCCCAGGTGCCGGGGGTGGTCGGTATGGTCCGTATGGGAACACGTCCGGCAAGCGCGCGAGAGCGGCGGACGATTCCCGCTGCTATCACCGGGGCGGCAGCGGCGTTGACGCTGGCCTTCGGCGGGATGATCGTGGGCGCCGGGCCTGCCATCGCTGCCAGTTGCACCGGTGGGGTCCTGACCATCGTGGCACACGAAGACGATGACCTGATCTTCGTCAATCCAGACATCGTCAACGACGTTCGGGCCGGGCGCTGCGTCCGCACGCTGTTCGTCACGGCCGGTGAAGCCGGTAACCCCTATCCCGACAGTCTGTACCGCGAGAATGCTCCAGAGGCCGCCTACGCAAACATGGCGGGTGTCGCCGACAACTGGTCGAACACGACCGACGACGGGGTGGCGGGTCGCGCCATCACGACCCGGACGCTGGTCGCACGGACCAACATCTCCATTCAGTTCCTGCGGCTGCCGGACGGCTTTCCCTCAGGATCCGGAAGTCCCACCTACTCCGGGCAGAGCCTGAGCAAGCTATGGAATGGATCGATCTCGAGCATCACATCGGTGGACGGCGCCGAGACCTACACCAGGGCAGGCCTGATCTCCACGATCACCGCGATCATGAACGACTTCCGACCAGTAACCGTGCGGACGCAGGACTATGTCTCCGCCGTCTCGGATGCCGACCATTCGGACCACTTCATGACGGCAGCATTCGCCCGAGCCGCCGACGCCGGATACACCGCTGCGCACACGCTGATGGCTTACCAGGGATATCCGACGGCCTCGCGTCCCGCCAACGTCACCGGCAACGACCTCACGCTGAAGCAGGCAGCGCTTCGCGCGGCCAGTCAGTACGACCCCGGTGCGGCTGATCCCTGGGTCGCGACCATGGTGAGCCGTCGCTACGTGCTGGACACCCGGACCGGTGGCCCGGGCACGGCGAATCGGGCTCCGGTTGCTGATGCTGGTGTGGATCAGTCGGTGGTTGCGGGTGCGACGGTGACGTTGTCGGGGTCGGGGTCGAGTGATCCTGATGGGGATGTGTTGACGTATGTGTGGGCGCAGACGGCTGGTCCGGTGGTGTCGTTGTCGAGTTCTTCGGTGGTGTCGCCGACGTTCACGGCGCCTGCTGCGGGGTCGTCGGTGACGTTCTCGTTGGTGGTGCGGGATGGTTCGTTGAGTAGTGCTGCGGATTCGGTGACGGTGTCGGTGCAGCCTGCGGGTGCGGCGAATGTGGCCCGGTCGTTGAATGCGACGGCGTCGGCGTCCAGTCAGAACAGTGGGGATGGTCAGACGGCGGCGAAGGCGATTGATGGGTCGCCGCTGGGGTATCCGGCGGACTACTCGCGGGAGTGGGTGTCGGTGCGTCAGGGTGCTGGTGCGTGGATCCAGTTGACGTGGGTGAATGCGGTCACGCTGGATCGGGTGGTGTTGTATGACCGGCCGAACACGAGTGATCAGATCACGGCTGGCACGTTGACGTTCTCGGATGGGTCTTCGGTTTCGGTGGGGTCGTTGACGAATAGTGGGGCGGCGGTCACGGTGCCGTTCAGTTCGCGGAGTGTGACCTGGGTGCGGTTGACGGTGGGGTCGGTGAGTTCGACGACCAGCAACGTGGGCCTGGCCGAATTCGAAGCCTGGGGCGTACCGAGTCCGTGAGCAGGGAAGCGCGCTCCGCCGCGACGACCTAGGTCTCGCGGACGGCGTCCGCGTGCTCGACGAACCAGCGGTACGTCGCCGCCACACCCTCGCGGAGCCCGATCCGCGGGCGCCAGCCGAGCGCGCGGACCCTGGACGAGTCGAGCAGCTTGCGCGGGGTGCCGTCCGGTTTGCCGGGATCGAAGGTGATCTCGCCGGAGTAGCCCACGACGTCAGCCACCAGGCGGGCGAGGGCGGCGATGCTCAGGTCCTCGCCGGCGCCCACGTTGAGGTGGGAGCAGCGCTCCGTCGCCGGCGTCCAGTACCGCTCGGCCGGCAGCCCGGCGACGAGGACGCACGCCTCGGCAAGGTCGTCGACGTGCAGGAACTCGCGCAGTGGCGTCCCGGTGCCCCAGATCACCACCTGCGGCGCCCCGGTGAGCGTGGCCTCGTGGAAGCGCCGGATCAGCGCCGGGAGCACGTGGCTGTGCCGGGGGTGAAAGTTGTCTCCCGGCCCGTAGAGGTTCGTCGGCATCAGCGAGCGGTAGTCCCGGCCGTGCTGGCGGTGGTAGCTCTCACAGAGCTTGATCCCGGCGATCTTGGCGATCGCGTACGGCTCGTTGGTGAGCTCCAACGGCCCGGTGAGCAGGCTGTCCTCGCGGATCGGCTGCGGGGCCAGCCGCGGGTAGATGCAGCTCGAACCGAGGAAGACCAGCTTCTGCACCCCCGCCGCGTGCGCCGCCGCGATCGTGTTCGCCTCGATCATCAGGTTGTCGTAGAGGAAGTCCGCGGGGTACGCGTCGTTCGCGGCGATCCCACCCACCTTCGCGGCGGCGAGGTACACCTCGTCCACACCGGCCGAGTCGAAGAATGCCCGGACGGACCGCTGGTCGACCAGGTCGACCTCGTCGCGTCCGGCCGTGACGACCTCCACGCCGTCCTCGTGCGCGAGCCGGCGGACGAGCGCCGACCCGACCATGCCGCGGTGCCCCGCGACGAAGACCCGCCGCATCAGATCGACACCGGCGCGGGCACGTCGTAGCCGTGCTGCCTCAGGAACGCCAGCCGCCGCGCTCGGGCCAGGTCGGACGCGGTCATCTCGGCGACGAGGTCCGCGATCCCGATCTGCGGCACCCAGCCGAGCTCGGCGAAGGCCTTGGCCGGGTCGCCGAGCAGGGTCGACACTTCGGCCGGACGGTAGTAGCGCGGGTCGACCCGCAGCACGACGTCCCCGACCGCCAGGTTGGTGTCGGCGCCGTCCTCGATGGCCGCGATCACCCCCCGCTCCTGCACCCCTTCGCCCTCGAACCTCAGCTGGAGTCCCAGGTTCTGCGCCGTCCAGATGACGAACTGGCGCACCGAGTACTGCTCGCCCGTCGCGATCACGTAATCGCTCGGCTCGTCCTGCTGGAGCATCTGCCACTGCAGCCGGACGTAGTCCTTGGCGTGCCCCCAGTCGCGCAGCGCGTCCAGGTTGCCCAGGTAGAGACACTCGTCCAGGCCCGCGAAGACCCGCGACAACCCGCGGGTGATCTTGCGGGTGACGAAGGTCTCGCCTCGCCGGGGCGACTCGTGGTTGAACAGGATCCCGTTGCAGGCGTACATGCCGTACGACTCGCGGTAGTTGACGGTGATCCAGTACGCGTAGAGCTTGGCGACCCCGTACGGCGAACGCGGGTGGAACGGCGTCCGCTCGGTCTGCGGACTCTCCGCGACCAGCCCGAACAGCTCCGACGTGGACGCCTGGTAGAACCGCACCTTGTCGGTGAGCTTCAGCAACCGGATCGACTCCAGCAGCCGCAGGGTGCCCAGTGCGTCCACGTCGGCGGTGTACTCCGGCTGCTCGAAGCTCACCGCGACGTGGGACTGCGCGCCCAGGTTGTAGATCTCGTCCGGCTCGACCGCGCCGATGATCCGGGTCAGCGACGTGGCGTCGGTCAGGTCTCCGTAGTGCAGGAACAGCCGCGCGCCGGCGTCGTGCGGGTCGGCGTAGATGTGGTCGATCCGCTGCGTGTTCAGCTGGGACGAGCGGCGCTTGATCCCGTGCACCTCGTAGCCCTTGCCCAGCAGGTACTCGGCCAGGTACGACCCGTCCTGCCCGGTGATCCCGGTGATCAGCGCACGCTTCGCCATGCCGAACTCCCCACGCTCCGTCCCAGCAGCCAGAGTACCGGTCAACCGAGGCCGAGCAGGCCGGTTTGCACCCATCCGATGACCGTCGCCAGCAGCCCCTTGAACGGCCAGCCGGCGACGTTGGCAGCCGTCGGTGCGGCGTGCGGAATTCCCCACAGGACGACGTACAACAGCGTCGACAGCCCCGTCCAGTGCCGCGACTCCAGCAGTTCGGCCGAGGCGACCATCATGCAGATCGCGATCTCCAGGAACAGGATGTGGATCCAGCGCCCGTAGTCGATGCCGAGGACGAACAGCGGCGCGATCCCGACCAGCATCGCCAGGGCCCACGGCCAGTAGCGGCGCAACCAGCCGGTGGTGACGATCGGCAGTGCCGCCAACGCCGCCATCGCCAGGTAGCCCGAGTGGACGGCGAGGTTCTGCTGCACCAGTTGCAGGCTGTCGTTGAGGTCGCGGCCCATCCAGGCGATCGCCCCGGTGCACAGGTCGGGGCTGAGCCCGTGGTCGATCAGCGACTGGCACAGCCGTGCCGGTGTCTCGGCGCTGCCGTGGAACACCACCGAGAGGCCCACGGCGACCGCGGCGATTCCGGAGAAGACGCCGGCGAAGACGCGTCCCAGCGGCAGCGGCGTCCCGGCCAGGAGCAGGAACAGGACGGCCGGGAGCATGAAGGCGATCGACTCCCACGAGAAGACCGCCAGCGTCCACACGCCGACCGAACCCACCAGCGCCGCCGCCTTGACCAGCCCGTTCCCGCTGTGGCGGGCCGCTGCCAGCAGCACCAGCGCGACGAAGCCGAGCACCTCCTTGCGGAAGCCGCCGACGACGTCCCAGCCGATGAAGGCCAGCCCGGCCGGCGAGCAGGCCAGCGCGATCGCCGACCACGACCAGGACCGGCGCTCCAGGAACCACAGCACGTACAGCAGGATCGGCAGGTACAGCGCCACCTGGATCGCGAACAGGATCCACAGTGTCGCCGTCCCGGGCGGGGTGGATCGCAGCAGCAGCTCGCCGAACAGGCCGCGACGCAGGAACTCGCCGGGATAGCTGATCAGCCAGTCCGCCGTCTGGTGGTCGCCGCCACCGCGCTGCACGGTGATCGCGTAGCCCCCGACACCGGACCACAGCGCGGCCCCCAGCACGACCAGGGCCGTCAGCCGGCGCACCAGCAGGGCTCGACTCGGCATGACCGCCACGGTAGCCGATTCCCGGGCTGTCCCGGGACGGGGCCCGGCGGCGTCGGTCGGGGGATCGGGACCGACGCCGCCGAGGATCAGGGGGAGGTGTCAGTAGGCGCCGGACGATCCGACGACCGCGTTCGCGGTCTTCCCGAGGATCATCAGGTCCTGCACCATCGACCAGTTGTCGACGTAGTAGAGGTCGAGCCGGATGGCGTCGTCCCACGCCAGGTCGGAGCGGCCGGAGACCTGCCACAGCCCGGTGATGCCCGGACGGACGTCGAGGCGGCGCATGGCGTCCGAGTCGTACCGGGCCACCTCGGACGGCAGCGCCGGCCGCGGGCCGACCAGGCTCATGTCGCCGACCAGCGCGTTCCAGAACTGCGGCAGCTCGTCGATCGAGAACCTCCGGATGACGCTGCCCACCCGGGTGATCCGCGGGTCGTCGGCGAGCTTGAACAGCGGCCCGGCGGCCTCGTTCAGGTGTGCCAGCCCGGCCAGCCTGGCCTCCGCGTCCACGACCATCGAACGGAACTTCAGGCACTCGAAGACCTCGCCCTTCCGGCCGACGCGCAGCTGTCGGAACAGCACCGGTCCGCCGTCCTCCAGCTTGATCGCGAGCGCGACCAGACCCATCAGCGGTGCGGTCAGCAGCAGCAGCAGGCCGGCACCGGCGAGGTCGAACGAGCGCTTGATCCAGCGGCCGGAGGCGATCGCCCGCGGACGCTCGACGTCCACCAGCGGCAGCCCGGCCACCGGACGGACCTCGAGCCGCTGGGCGCTGGTGTCGGTGATCGCCGGCACCACGATCATCTGGGTGTCGTGTTCCTCCAGCTGCCAGGCCATCCTCCGGAAGTCCGCCGGGGTGGAGAACGAGCCGTCGGCGAAGATG
Organism: Propionibacteriaceae bacterium; assembly: GCA_017306015.1. Classification (GTDB taxonomy): domain Bacteria; phylum Actinomycetota; class Actinomycetes; order Propionibacteriales; family Propionibacteriaceae; genus Propionicimonas. The sequence continues at coordinate 191,382 of JAFKJK010000012.1, read as the reverse complement.
ACCGCGTCGACGCCGTGGTCGGCGATCACCTGGACGGTGTCCTCGACGCGTCCGAGCACCGGCAGGCCACCGGGCGTCCGGCTGACCCGGTCCGTGGTGATGGCACCGACCACGTGGTAGCCCAGCCAGGACTCGCGCCGCAGCACCTTCGCGATCGCGTCCACGTGGCCGCTGTCGCCGGCGACCACCAGCGGCGTGTTCAGCGCGCCGCGGGAGTGGATCTCGGCCATCGCCCTGCGTCGCAGCATCCGCACCAGCAGCAGGGCTGCGGTGCCGAAGGTGAAGCTGAGCACGAAGACCGCCCGCGGGAAGTCGTAGCGGAGCAGGAAGCTGGTGATCCCCACCACCCCGGCCATGCAGGCCGTCGCCATCACGACCCGCTTGTACTCGGTCGCGCCGGCCCGCAGGTGCCGCAGCGAGTCGGCGCCGAAGATGTGCAGCATGACCAGCCAGGCCACCGCGATCAGCGGGCCGGCGAACCACATGATCTGCACGGTGTCGGCCTGGCCGGCGAACGGCAGCAGTCCACGGGTGACCACGGCCACCCACAGCGCGAGCGTGATCATCGCCGCGTCGCCGAGGTACAGCAGAGTCAACTGGAGTCTGCTCGACAGCTGGCTCGCCGGCTGCTTCGCACGGTTCGCTGCGCGAGCGAACGCGTCGAATTGTGCCGAAATAGTGGTCATGACCCCCCCGAGTTCTGACCGTCCCCCCGCAGCCGCATCCCCCCGATTCGGCTGGGCTCTCGTCCTGACTCCCAATCAGGACGGTGCCAGTGCTCATTGTGCTCGTGGCCGCTAGGTGACCGCAACCGCACCCGCGGTTCTGTCTGCCTGGTGGACGCCCGCCGGTGCGCGAGGAACGTCCCGGCCGCAGTGGATTTGCCCGCCTTCCCGAGGAATACTGGGAGGGAGAGCCCGGCCCGGGTGGAGCTTTCGGGGGGAAGTCGCCACCCGGGTGTGAGCCGGCACGATGCCTTCGGCCCGAGGCAGGGTAATGGGATAGGCGCTTCGGCGTCCCTGCCCGGACCGATCGGGGGGCATCAGCCATGAATGCCGGCTGCCACACGCCATGTCGGGCTTGAGCTTGGAGGGGCATCCGGCAACGGGTGCCCCTCCAGGAGCACGGACGCCCACGGCAGGCCTCAGGTCCTGCGGGCGCTCCTCAGACTGTCGGCCAGTGCCGCCAGTGCCGTATCGGCGGACAGAGTGGTCCGCCGGTACTCCAGTCCGGACGCACCCAGCCGGCGTGCCAGTTCCGGGTCCGCCGCCAGTTCCTCCGCGGCCCTCAGCAGGCCCTCCGGATCGTCCGGTGCCACCCGGACGCCGCCACCGGAGGCCCGGATCTCGCCCGAGGTGACGCTGCGCGCGTCGACGGCCGCCAGCACCGGTCGGCCGCTGTTGAAGTAGGACGTCAGCTTGCTCGGCACCGACATCTCGGTCATCCCGGGACGCTCGTTGACCAGCAGGATGTCGGCGCTGGCGAGCGTGGACGCGAACTCCGCCGCCGGCAGCGGGTCCATGAACTGCAGGTTGGGGTTGGCGCCCATCGCCTCCAGCGACGCGCGCCGGTGGCCGTCGCCGAGCAGGACGAAGCGCACCCGGCTGCCGCGGGCAGCAGCGAGCTGGGAGGCCCGCACCACACTCTCCAGGTTCTGCTTGGTGCCCATGTTGCCGGCGTGCAGCACGACCGTCTCGTCGTCGGCCCAGCCGTGCCGCTGCCTCGTCGCGGCCGAGGGCAGGGGGTCCGGCCCGGACAGGTGCGTCCAGTTGCGGACCACGTCCACGCGCTCGGGGTCCACGCCGAGACGCTCGGTCACGAAGCCGGCGAACCGGTCGTGGATCACGATCACCCGGTCGGCGTTGCGCAGCGTCCACGACTCCACCCGGGAGATCAGGCCGGACGCAGCGGTCGCCGACCCGGTCTCGGCAGCCGACAGGGTGTAGATGTCCTGAACCCAGACGACCACCGGACGGCGGGTCAGCCGCGCCCGCGCCACCACCTGCGCTGTAGCGAGCAGGGCCGGGGTGACCGCCAGCACCACGTCCGCTCCGGACCAGGATGCGGTGACGGCCCGCAGGCCGAAGATGAACTCCATCAGGGTCCTGGTGACCAGATTGCCGCGGGTCGGGACGGGATGGCGGAGCCGCAGCACCTGGACGGTGTCCACCAGGTCCTTGCGCGACCAGCCGTCGTAGCCGTCCGTGATCCGCCACTGCGGGTAGTGCGGGTAGCCGGTGATCGCGGTCACCTGCATGCCGGCCGCGGCCAGGCCGTCGGCCGCTGCCGTCGTGTACGGCGCGATCCCGGTCGGCTCCGGCGCGTAGTTGAGGCCGATCAGCGTGGCGTGCACGTCAGGGCTCACTCGTGCGGGCAGCGGAGATCAGGTTGGCCAGCACCTCGATGGCCGGGTCGATGGCGTCGAACGCGGCCGTGAACGCCCGGCGACCACCGCGGATCGGGTCGGCGATGTCGTCGCTCTCCTCGCTGCCGCCGGACAGGCCACGGTTGCGGCTCGCCAGCTCGGCCAGCGCCGGCAGCAGGCTGCAGGAGGCCAGCCGCACCTCGCCGATGGGGTCGAGCTGGACCAGCCGGATGAACTGCCGCAGGGTGAACGTGACGTTGCGCCGCTCGGGCGCGATCCTGGCGACCTGCCTGCGGTGGTCCCGCGACGCGGTCAGGATCAGCCCGGCGTCCAGCGCGTGCCTCGCGGTGAGCTGGCTGGGGACGAACGCCGCGCCGTCGATCCCGCGGTGGGCGAGCTCGTCGGAGACCATGGGGTGCAGCTGCCCCGCGGGGACGGCGAAGGTGCCGGCCGACGCGATCCGGAAGCCGGACGTGGAGGTGTCCCGCAGCCGCTGGCGCAGCGTGTACTCCATGAACGGGGACCGTGCGATGTTGCCGGTGCACACGAACAGGATGGTCGCCTCGGTGCCGGCGCGGGTCGTCATCACTGCCTCCCGATCGCGTCGGCGATGGTCTTCGACAACAGGGCGTAGCCCTGCTTGGTGGGCCGCGCGGGCGTGCCGGAGACCAGGTCGGGACGGCTCTCCAGCGGATTGCCGGCGTCGACGTAGGTGACGCCTGCCGACGCGGCGGCCGCCTTCACCTCGGCACGCCGGGACCGGAGCGCGTCCGCGTCGGTGCCCGGGACGCCGAGTGGCGCGACCACGATCACCTGGGCGCGGGGGAGCGCGCTCTTCAACTGGCTGAACAGCATCAGGGCGGCCGCGGACACGTCCGTGTTGCCGTCGTCCTGGCCGCCGATGACCACGACCACGTCGGGAGTCGCGGCCACCGCCTCGGCCACCATCATCGGGAACGGTGGGCAGTAGTCCAGCCCGCACGCGGACGCCCCGGCGCTGACGGTGTACCCGGTCCCTCCGCGACCCAGGTTCACCGCCTTCCAGCCCAGGGCGGTGCCGAGGCTGCTGGCCAGGTTGCCGTCCGCCGTGCCCTGCACCAGTGAGTCGCCGATGAAGGCCGCGACCTTGGTCGAGGTGGCGGTGGCGGACGCCGCCGGCGGGATCGTGCCCGCCTGGGCGGGGACCGGGTGGGTGGACAGCAGGACGGTGGCCACCGCGACCGCCAGGGTGGCGACGACGGCCACCGAGCCCCGGACGACCGGGCGCCAGCCCTGCGGCAGCACCGTGGCCACGGTCGACCGCTTCCGCGCCCGTTCTGAGTAGCTGTACGCGTACGGATGCGTGGAGGCGCCCTTCGCCAGGTTGAGGACGACCCCGCGGATCGGGACGTCCGCGACCGCGAGCGTGGCCATGGCCTGGCGCACCTCACTGGCGTGGACGCGTCCGCCGCCGACGATCATCACGACCCCGCCGAACTTGCGGCCGATGATCGCCGCGTCCGTCACCGCGGTCAGCGGCGGGGTGTCGATGACGGTGACGTCGAACATCTCGGCGATCGCAGCCAGCGCGTCCTGGCCGCGCGCCGAGCCGAGCAGCTCGCTCGCGTTCGGCGGGACGGTGCCGGCGAGGATCACCTGGAGTCCGTCCGGCCCCCACGTCTGGAGCGTGTCCTCGATCCGGCTCTGGCCGACGATGATGTCGCTCAGGCCGGGCCCTCCGGTGAGGTCGAGCAGGCTCTCCATCCGGGGCCGGCGCAGGTCCGCCTCCACCAGGCAGGTGGAGTTGCCCTCCGCGGCGAAGGCCGCGGCGATGTTTGCCGACGTGGTGCTCTTGCCCTCACCGCTGATCGAGGACGTCATCGCGAAGATGTGGTTCGCCTTGCCCGGAAGGAACTTCAGCGCCGTCCGGACCTGGCGGATGTTCTCCGCCCGCAGCGACAGCGGCAGCGCGGTGACGGCGATCGGGTGCTTGCTGACCTTCCGGTCGCGCGGGATGCTGGCGAGCACCGAACTGGACGTGATCGCCTCGATGTCCTCGACCGTGCTCACCTTCGCCACCAGCAGCTCGACCACCACCAGGTAGCCGATGGCCAGCACCAGCCCGGCCAGCAGCCCCAGCAGCGCGAACAGGGGGACGATCGGCGCGGACGGCTTCTCCGGGACGCTGGCCGACTCGATCGTCTCGGCCCGGACCGGCGCGCCCTTCACGTCGCTCACGGTCGGGCTGAGCGTCCGCACCGCCTCGGAGAGGTGACGGGCGATCGAGTTGGCGATCTTCGCCGCCAGCACCGGGTCGTGGTCGGTCGCCTTGATCGTGATCAGGGACGTGTTCAGCGGGACGTCCGCCTCGACGTTCTTGCGCAGATCGGCCAGGGTCGTCTTCAGCCCGAGCTCGTCGATGACCGGCTGCAGGACCACCTCCCGCGGCACCACAGCGGCGAAGTTCCGCGCCTGGTCCTGGGAGAAGGTGCTGCCCTGGGCCAGGTCGCCGGTGGACTGCCCGCTGGTGACCGTGACGAACACGTCCGCCTGGGCGGTGTACTCCAGCGGGCGCACGGCCGCCACCGCCAGCCCGACCACCGTGCCCAGCAGTCCGACCAGGACGATCAGGAGCCATCGGCTGCGGAGCATGCGCAACACTTCCTGCGAGCCCATGCACCCCCCTTCGCCGAGCCGGAAATCAAGAATAGCGAGTGGGTTCCGGGTACGCTGGCGAACCGGTGAACGCATCGTTGGTGGAGGACAGGTGACCGTCGAAGCGACGGCGCCGAGCCGTCAGACCAAGGCCACGACCGGGTTGCGGACGCTGGCGCTGGCCGTGTCGATCGCGGTGCTCGCCCTCGGCGTCCCCGGAGCCCTCCTGCTCACGGTGCCCGACGTCGGCCGCAGCCAGGGCTGGGTGGTGACCATCCTGATCGCCGTCTACGGCGGCGTCCGGCTCTCGGTCGCGTGGGTGAGCGGCGTGCCGAGGCTCTTCGACTTCTTCCTGTGGCTGTACACCTACGTGTTCATGGGCGTCGCCGCGACCGTGCAGATGCGCACCGGGGACGTGGCCGAGACCACCCCGGGCATGAACCCGGCCCTCGACCTGCCCACGGCCTACGTCGTGCTGCTCGGCCTGGTCGCCTACGAGGTGTCCCGGCTGGTCTGGTTCTGGCTGCGCCGCAGGACCCCGACCAGGGAGCTGAGGTCGGCCGGAGTGAGCGCGTTCCGTGGCCTGCTGCTGTACGGGCTCGGGTTCGCCTTCGCCGCCTACTACCTCTACCGGCTGGGGTGGCAGGTGGTCGTCGCCGACCGGTACACCGCGTCCGACATGGCGAGCCAGGCCTGGTCGGAGCCGTCCACCCGGGCGATCGTCAACGCGCTCGCCGTCTACCCGCTCCTGGTCGCGACGGGCGCGGTCGCGCAACTGCGCCAGCGCAGTCAGCCGGGCGCCGGCCGGCTGGCCTGGACGGGGCTGTTCTGGATGGGCGTGGCCGGGTTGCTCCTGGTGGCGAGCCCGATCTCGTCCGCCCGCTACACCTTCGGCACGGTCGCCTTCGCGATCGCCTGCTACTTCGGCGTCACCCGGACGCAGGCGCGGGCGAGGCTCGCCATGGGCGGGATGATCCTGGCGATGATCTTCCTGTTCCCGATCGCCGACGCCTTCCGGACGAGCACGGTCTCGGTCAGCCGGTCGAGCTTCTTCGGCGAGTACGCCGGCAACGGCGACTACGACTCCTTCTGGCAGATCGCCAACGCGCTGTCCTACAGCCTCGCCGGCTACGTCGAGCCGTTCCGGCAGATCCTCGGCAGCCTGCTGTTCTGGGTGCCCCGGACGCTGTGGCCGGACAAGCCCACCGACACCGGCATCCTGATGGCCGACTACCGCGGCTACTCGTTCTCCAACCTGTCGGCGCCGATCTGGGCCGAATTCCTCGTCAACGGCGGCGTGCTGCTGGTCGCGGTGGGCTTCGCCGTCCTCGGCCCGCTGCTGGCGTCCCTGGACCGCAGGATGGCGCCGGCGCACTACGCGGGCGGCTGGTGGGGACTGGTCGGCGCGATCCTGCCGGTGTACATGGTGATCCTGATGCGGGGCTCGCTGCTGCAGGCCACCGGGGCCCTGTTCGTTGCGATCGCCGGCCTGATCTTCGTCAGGCGCCGATCGCCCGCCGGTAATGAGCTGCCAGCTGTGCCGCGATCCTCGCCTGACTGAACTCGGAGCGGACGGCTGCCTGCCCGCGCCGGCCACGGGCGGCCGCCGCCGACGGGTCGGCGACCAGGCGGGAGATCGCGTCGGCGAGGGACGCCACGCCGGCGTCCGCCACGATCCCGGCGTCGTGCCCGGCGACGAAGCCGGCCAGGCCGCAGCTGTCGGTGACCACCACCGGACGGGCGACGCTGAGCGCCTCGACCACCGACATGCCGAACGGCTCGTCCACGCTCGGCAGCACGTGGATGCTGGCCCGGCGCAGCCGGTCGAGGGTGGCCCCGGGCGCGAGGGCACCCTCGTAGCGGATCGGCACCCCGGCCGCCACCGCCTCCGCGACCGCCTGCCGGACGGCGGCGGCTTCGCCCTCGTCGGGCCCGACCAGCGCGAACGTCGCGTCCGGGTGGCGCGCGTGCACCAGGCGGGCGGCCTCGACGAATGCCAGCGGACGCTTCCGCGGCGCGAGCCGGGCGAGGAAGAGCACCTCGGGGGGATCCGCGGGTTCTCCGGACGTGGCCTCCGGCACCCCGTTCGCCAGCGGGTGGAAGGCCAGCTCGCCGGCGACCTCGGTCAGCTGCCGGCGTTCGAGCTCGGTCAGGTGGAAGACCCCGGCCGCGCCGCGCAGCAGCGGGCGGGTGAGGGCGGCGTCCAGCGGCCCGGCGAGCCGGTTGGCGGACGGATCGATCATCCCGTGCGGCTGCAGGAAGTAGGGGACGCCGGCGCGCCGGGCGAGGGCGGCGGCCGGCAGGGTGACGAGGTCCCGGGCGACGTGGACGTGGACGAGGTCGGTCTGCCTCACCGCCGTCCGCAGCCAGCGCAGCAGGCCGGGGGAGGACAGCCCGGCGAAGCCGATGCCCGGCACGACGGTCCGGGCGGGGAAGAGGCGCACCGGCACACCGTCCAGCTCGGTCGGCGGCTCGTCGAACCCGCGGCCCCCCGCAGCGAGGGTCACGTCATGGCCGAGTTCGCGCAGGGCCGTCGCCTGGTTCAGCGCCACCCGCAGCGGGCCGCCGAAGGCGCCGTCCGGGCTGACCAGGGTGACGACCGAGAGGATCCGCATCAGCGGTTCTCGCTGCGGCGCCTCGCCTGCGCGACCGGCGCGAGCACGGCCTCACCCGCGGCGACGTCCTTGACGACCAGCGCACAGGCGCCGACCGTGGCGTTGTCGCCGATGCTCACCCCGCGGAGCACGGTCGCGCGGGCGCCGACCCACACGCCGTCCCCGATGCTGATCGGTGCGTTGTCGAACTCGAAGGTCGGGGAATCCTGCTGGTGGCTGCCGGTGCACAGCAGGACGTCCTGGGAGATGCAGGTGTTGGCGCCGATCGTCACCGGTTCCAGGTTGAGGATCCAGGCACCCTCGCCGATCCAGGAGTTCGCGCCGATCGTCAGCTTCCACGGCCAGTGGATGCGCACCCGGTGCCGCACATGTACGCCCGCGGCGATCCGGGCCCCGAACAGCCGCAGCACCGACGCCCGGACCGACAGCGGGCACCACCAGTGGTTCAGGAACAGTCCGGAGACGAGCAGCCAGGCGGCCTGCCGCGCAGGCGAGCCGCCGCGGTCGTACCCGGCGCCGGTGAACCCGGCCAGATCGAAGCGCGCCCCCATGGGCCTGAGTGTAGAGGGGGTCGGGACAACCCGGTGTGCCACAATCGAGCGGCGATGCGTGGGTGGGGAGGCGGCCGGATGCGAGCACTGTCTGGGCTGACCAGGCTCGTCGGGTTCGGCCTGTCGATGGTGCTGCTGGCGCTCGCGTCACTCGTCCTGATCCCGGTGATGATCCGCTCGGCAGGGGAGGCCGGCTGGGGTGCGATCGCGCTGGGCCAGGGCATCGGCGGGCTCGGCGCCGTCCTGGTCAGCTACGGCTGGGCGATGTCCGGGCCGACCGAGATCGCCCGCGGCGACGACGCCACCCGGTTGGCCGAGTTCCTCGGCTCGCTGAAGGTCCGGGCCGTGATGCTGCCCGCTGCCGCGGTCGTGCTGGTGCCGATCACCATGGCGATCGCCCCCGTCCGCGGCGACCTCGCGGCGATGGGGACGGTGGCCACCACGCTGACGGCGCTGAGCACCAACTGGTACTTCGTCGGGTTGGCCCGGCCCTACCTGCTGCTGGTGCTGGAGACGGTGCCGCGGCTGGCGTTCACGATCGTCGGCATCGTGGTGATGGAGAACGGCGCGGACGCGATCGCCGGCCTCGCGTGGCAGTCCGTCGGCCTGGTCGCGGCGTTCGCCTGTTCCACCTGGTGGATCCTGCACTCGCTGCGGGCCGGCGGATCGGTGACCGCCCGGGCACCGAAGCTGCGGCAGTTGCTGCTCGACCATCGGCACGGCGTCGCGTCCAGTCTCGGCTCGGCGCTGTACTCGTCCCTGCCGATCGTCGTGGTGACGGTCGTCGCGCCGCTCGTCCAGCCGATGTACGCCCTGGTGGACAAGCTCCACGGCCAGGTCGTCGTCGGCCTCTTCCCCGCCGTCTACGTCGCCCAGGGCTGGGTGCCGAGAGCCGCCGATCCCGGTCCGCGCGCCCGGAAGGTCCTGCTCGGCGGGATCGCATTCTGCGCGCTGATCGCGGTCGGTGCCGTCCTGTTCGGGCCGTGGCTGCTCGAGGTACTCGGCTCAGGGCAACTGCTGCCCGGCCTGGCCGTGGTCGAGTTGATGGCGCTCGGCATGGCACTGCACTTCTACGCGGAGATCGTCGGGCACGCGGTCCTGGCCACCTACCGGAGGCTGCGCATCGTCACCGTCTCGATCGTGATCGCGACCGTCGTCGGGCTGCCGCTGGTCGCGCTGGGCGCGGCGAACTGGGGCGTCCTGGGGGCGCTGGCCGCCGTCAACCTCGGCTATCTGATCCGCGTGCTGATCACGGCTGTGGCCGCCCACCGGGCCATCGGGCGCCACCTCCCGGCCGACGGTGAGGCGACCCCGGTGCTGGGCGAGGTCGTCGGCTGATCCGGCGCCCGGCCGAGGCTTGACCCACGGGCGGAGCGGGTTCGGGTGCCCTGCTCCCCGGCAGCACCCGAACCCGTCCTATCCCCCGGGTCACGGTCAGTCGTTGCTGCCCACGGCGTGGTAGGACAAGTCCTGCTGCTCCGTGGTGTAGCTGACCGCGTCTGTGGTGGTCACGCTCGTCCCCGATGAGGCGACGGTCGCTGAGAAGGTGCCGGTGGCGAGATCGAACAACTGGGCGTTGAAGCCGGCCGGCGCGGTGTAGGTGTAGTCCCTGCCGCCGATCGACACCTGCACGTCCGACTGCCTGGTCAGGATGGTCACGACCTCGACCTTGTCCCGGGGGGCCGAGCCGGTGCTGTGCCACAGCTTCATCACGTTCGAGTAGCTGGTCGGCAGCGTCGAGTACTTCTGGATCCGGTTCACGATGAACACCGAGTCCTTCGCCGGGGCGGGGTAGGAGCCGGTCTTGAACTTCGTCTGGAAGTACCTGCTGATGTCCAGGAACGCCGTGCCGTGATCGGTCGACGGGGCGAAGCTGGTGCACTCGGAGTAGTCGTTCCACGTCGTCAGCAGGACAGCGTCGGCGCCCTGGGTGATGGCCCGGTTCCAGGTCGCCCGCAGGGTCTCGGTGTTCCAGGCCTCCTGGTACAGGCCGTCGCGGGGACGCTCGTCCTGCACGGCGACCGGCTCCATCCACTGCTTGCCGAGCGCGTGTGCCTTGGCGGCCCAGTCCGGCGAGGCCTTGGCCGAGGCGACGTCGCGGACGCCCCAGTTCGCGAAGCCGATGCTGATGCTGGCGTAGCTGGCCATGTTGCTGGCGTCCAGGAACAGCGGCAGCAGGACGGCGTCGACGCCGTACTTGGACTTCATCAGCGCCAGCGCGTCCGCGTACCAGGAAGCCGTCTTGGCCTCGGTGTAGAACGGGGAGACGACCACCGCGCCGCTGCTGGTGCGGTAGACCGCCTCGTTGGCTGCCAGCGTCGCCATCGCCTGGGCGAAGGCGCTGGTGCTGATGCCGGTCAGCGCGCTCATGTCCGGCTGCAGCATGATCGCGAAGCCCCGCTCCTTCGCGGCGGTCATCAGCTTGCCGATCAGCGTCCAGTTCCGGTCGACGTTCGACGTGGTCAGGATGTCGACCGCGAAGCCGTCCAGCCCGGCGGCGATGGCCTGGTCGACCTCGGTGCGCATGTCGGCCAGCTGGTAGTCGCCCGCGATCGGGTCGCGGGGAAGGGGACGGTCGCGGAGCAGTCCGCCGATGCTGGCGAACTTGCCGCCCTCGCCGGACGCCAGCAGGTACTGGCTCGCGTAGTAGTCGGAGGTTCCGGCCTTGTTGTCCAGGGAGATCGGATAGGGCGGGAAGTAGTGGGCGAACACGGGCCGGTCGCTCAGTCCGCCGCTGCCGGCTGCGACAGCGGGAACGACGTTCGGTTCGCTCGACAGGCTGGGCCCACTGGCGACGGCGGCCTGGCTCACCGGAGAGGTGAGGACGGTGCGCAGCGTCGGGGACCCGGCGAGCTTCACGATCGCCTTCGACGTGCTGCGGGTGATCCGGACGGTGAGCCCGGAGCCGAGATACCGAGCGACGGTGGATGCCTTCAGGGTGACCTTGACCGTGCCGCGCTTGATCTTGGCCTTGCCGACCACCGGACCGACGTGGGGACGGTTGGCGTAGCTGGTCGCCGCGCTGTTCCAGGCGCTGGTCACCGGCCGGACGACCAGGGTGCCCTTCTTCGCCTTCTTCGCCGACGTCACCTTGAGCACGAGGGTGACCGAGCCGACCTTCTCGGCGCCGGACGCGGTGACGGCGGGGAAGGTGAAGTAGGCCGCGCGGCCGGACTTGTTCACCGTGGTGGTGGCGACATTGGTCCGTGCCTTCGTCGGCCGCGCCTTGTCCGTGTTGTGGTTCGCGGATGCCCTCACCGTGACCGTGCGCGGACCACTCGCCGCGGCCGGAACCGGGGCGGCGGTGTCGTCGGCCCTGCTGACGGTGTGGGGCAGCGTGACGAGCGGCAGCGTGCTCACGGCGATCGCCGAGAGCAGCGTCACAGCGCGACGGATGCGGGTTCGGCCAAGCGTGGGGGGCATGGCATCCTGCCTTTGGTGGCGGTCGTAACAGTTAAGTTGCGACCCGCGAATGGCGGTGTCACCCGCCGTTCCCCCCGAACGGGTATGCCGAGACCTTACCAACTGCGCGGCTGGTTGACGCCCGAAAACGAGAATTCCGAATGGAGTCGAACAAATGTCACCCGGTTGGGGGACGCCTAGTCACAGCGGCAATTGCGGGGTGCTGCCGGGAATGCCGGCGGCACCGGCGGGGTCAGCCGGCGAAGCCCAGGGCCGGCCGTCCGGTCACCCCGGGACGGATCGCGTACACCGAGCCGGCCGCCGGCTCCGCACCGGGCGGCAGGGACTCCCGCGAGGTCGCGATGTACAAGGTGCCGAGGTCGGCGTCGCCGAAGCAGCAGTCGGTGACCCGGCTGGGACCGACCTCGACGACCGCGTCCAGGGCGCCGCCCGGGCTGTGCCGAAGCACGGTGCCCTCGCCGTAGCGGGCCGTCCAGACCCCGCCGTCGGCGTCGACGCACAGTCCGTCCGGGATGCCGTCGCCGGTGGCGAAGACGCGCCGTCCGCTCAGTCCGTCGATCGGGTCGTAGTCGAACGCCCAGGTGATCCTGGGCCCGGAGTCGTTCAGGTACATCGTCGTCGTGTCGGGACTGAAGTCGATGCCGTTGCTGATCGTCAGGCCGGGCAGTACCGGCCGCGGCCGCAACGAACCGGCGTCCAGGTGGTACAGGGTGCCGGCGCCCTCGGTGAAGCCGTAGGCGAGCGTCCCGATCCAGAAGCCGCCGTCGGGGTCGCAGCCGCCGTCGTTGCAGCGGACGGACGGGTCCGTGCTGACCGTCGCGAACCCGGTCAGGTCGGACAGGTCGTCGAGATTGCTGATCGCCAGGTCGCGTTCCCGGGCGACGATCGCGCCGCCTCCCAGCCGCGGCCGGATCACCGCGGCCACGCTCGATCCGACCGGCGTCCTGGTCACTCCGTCGTCGCCCAGGGTGAGCACGTCCCCGGCGAACATGTCGACGAAGCGCAGCTTCCCCCACCGCTCCCACCAGACCAGGCTCTCGCCGTGGAAGCAGACCCGGTCGGTGACCCGTTCGGCACGCACGTCGCTGATGTTCGCAGGCCGGATCGGTGGCGTCCAGCCCGTGGTCGCGCCCGCTGCGTGGTGAAACCCGCCGGGGCCAGACGGTAGCCTAGAGAGTCGATGCGTCCGTGCGTCGGGGGTGCTCCGCCGACGCCGACGGCTGAGTCAGGGTCGATCCAGACATCCAGCCAGAGCCCATTAGCCCGGAGCCACTGTTCAAGGAGAGCAAGCCAGACGATGACCAAGTTCGTGTACGAGTTCAGCGAGGGCGATGCCTCGATGAAGAACCTGCTGGGTGGCAAGGGCGCCAACCTGGCGGAGATGACGGGGCTGGGCATGCCCGTGCCGCAGGGCTTCACCATCACCACCGAGGCCTGCACCCAGTACTACGTCGACGGCGAGCAGATCAACGACGACATCAAGGCGGAGATCCTGGGCTACGTCGCCAAGCTCGAGGAGACGACCGGCAAGAAGTTCGGCGACCTCGACAACCCGCTGCTGGTCTCCGTCCGCTCCGGTGCCCGCGCCTCGATGCCGGGCATGATGGACACGATCCTGAACCTGGGCATGAACGACGAGGTCGCCGCCCGGTTCGCCGACAAGACGAACAACCCGCGGTTCGCGTACGACTCGTACCGCCGGTTCATCCAGATGTACTCCGACGTCGTCATGGAGGTGGGCAAGTCCCACTTCGAGAAGCTGATCGACGCGATGAAGGAGGAGCGCGGCGTCACGCTCGACACCGAGCTGACCGCCGACGATCTCAAGGAGCTCGCTGAGGAATTCAAGGCGCAGTACAAGGCCGCCGTCGGCGACGACTTCCCGTCCGACCCGGTCGAGCAGCTGTTCGGCGCCATCAAGGCCGTGTTCCGCTCCTGGGACAACCCGCGCGCCGTCTACTACCGCCGCATGAACGACATCCCGGGCTCGTGGGGCACCGCGGTCAACGTCCAGTCGATGGTGTTCGGCAACACCGGCGACACCTCCGGCACCGGCGTGGCGTTCTCCCGCAACCCGGCCACCGGCGAGAAGGGCCTGTTCGGCGAGTTCCTGATGAACGCGCAGGGCGAGGACGTCGTCGCCGGCATCCGCACCCCGGAGACCATCGACCAGCTCCGCGACGAGAACCCGGCGGTCTACGACCAGTTCCAGGAGATCGTCAACAAGCTGGAGAACCACTACCGCGACATGCAGGACATGGAGTTCACCATCGAGGATGGCAAGCTCTTCATGCTGCAGACCCGTAACGGCAAGCGCACCGCCGCCGCGGCCTTCAAGATCGCCTGCGACCTGGTCGACGAGGGCCAGATCACCCCGCAGCAGGCCGTCGCGATGATCGACCCGAAGCAGATCGACGCCCTGCTGCACCCGCAGTTCGACTCCGCCAAGCTCGCCGCGGCCACCCCGCTCGGCAAGGGGCTGCCGGCGTCCCCGGGCGCTGCGACCGGCAAGGTCTCCTTCACCGCGGAGGACGCCGCCGCGCGCGGCAAGAACGGCGAGAAGGTCATCCTCGTCCGGCTCGAGACCACGCCTGAGGACATCGAGGGCATGCACTACGCCCAGGGCATCCTGACCGCCCGTGGCGGCATGACGTCCCACGCAGCCGTGGTCGCCCGCGGCATGGGCACCTGCTGCGTCTCCGGCCTCGGCGACGTCTCCTTCGGCGCGGACGGCAAGTCGTTCAGCCTCGGTGGCAAGACGTTCGGCGAGAACGACTGGGTCTCCCTCGACGGCTCCACCGGCAACGTGTACGGCGAGCAGATCGAGACCGTCCCGGCTGAGATCGGCGGCTACTTCGGCCGGATCATGGAGTGGGCCGACGAGGTCCGCACCATGAAGGTCCGCACCAACGCCGACACCCCGGCCGACGCCCGGCAGGCCCGCGAGTTCGGTGCCGAGGGCATCGGGCTGTGCCGCACGGAGCACATGTTCTTCGAGACCGACCGGATCGCGGCCATCCGCGAGATGATCGTCTCCAAGACCGTCGAGCAGCGCGAGGTCGCCCTGGCCAAGCTGCTGCCGATGCAGCGCGGTGACTTCGAGGGCATCTACGAGGCGATGGAGGGCTACCCGGTCACCGTCCGCCTGCTCGACCCGCCGCTGCACGAGTTCCTGCCGACCGATGAGGACGACATCGTCGCCCTGGCCGCCGACATGAACATCACCGTGGACGACCTGAAGAACGTGATCGCGTCCCTGCACGAGTTCAACCCGATGATGGGCCACCGTGGCTGCCGCCTCGACGTGACCTACCCCGAGATCGGCGCCATGCAGACTCGGGCGATCATCGAGGCCGCGATCAACGTGCAGCGCCGCCACCCCGAGTGGACGGTCGTGCCGGAGATCATGATCCCGCTGGTGGGCGAGGTGAAGGAGCTGGCGTTCGTCAAGAAGATCATCACCGACACCGCCGACGCGATCATCGCCGACTCCGACGTCAAGCTGTCCTACAAGGTCGGCACGATGATCGAGATCCCGCGCGCGGCGCTGACCGCGGACGAGATCGCCAAGGAGGCCGAGTTCTTCTCCTTCGGCACCAACGACCTGACCCAGATGACGTTCGGCTTCAGCCGCGACGACGCTGGCAAGTTCCTGGACGCCTACTACGAGAAGAAGATCTACGAGAACGACCCGTTCGCCCGCCTCGACCAGACCGGCGTCGGCAAGCTCGTGAAGATGTCCGCCGAACTGGGTCGGCAGGCACGGCCCGACATCAAGCTGGGCATCTGCGGCGAGCACGGTGGCGACCCGTCGTCCATCGAGTTCTGCGCGGAGGTCGGCCTCGACTACGTGTCCTGCTCGCCGTTCCGGGTGCCGGTCGCCCGCCTCGCGGCTGCGCAGTCGGCGCTGAAGCGGGCCTGAGCACCAGCTGTCACCGGAGCCCGGTCCCCGGGGGGGGCCGGGCTCCGGCGCGTTTCGACCCATTCGCGCCCACAGTTCGGCGCGGCGGCCTTCACCGAGCGATTTGGCGGAACGAGCGGCGCAGTTGGGTCGCTCGGGCGGCGATCACTGCTCGTACTCGCGGCCCAGAGCCGCCCACCTGAGCGGCCGAGAGCCTCACCGTCAGCCAGCCATGAGCGGCCATCACGGTGTCGCGGCTGCGATCGCGCTCGAAAGCGGAGCGTGAGCCGTGATGCTCGAAGCCATCGATCTCGAACGCCAGCCGGAGGTCGGGGAGCGCCACATCCAGGAAGTAGACGTGCCCGTCCAGGCGAATTCGAAAGTTGGTTCGCCAGCCGGCGATCCGTTCGGCTCGCAGCACCCGGTGGAACTCGCGTTCAGCGGGCGACCAGGGCTCGTCCCGGGAGTCATCAAGGATGGCGCGGCGAAGCTGGTTGCCCGGGCGGCCGGGTGTGAGCTCGAGCGCGCGGTGCAGCCCGGCCAGGGTGACGGCCCGTCGGCGAAGGGCCTCGTCCACGGCGTCGGCTCCTCGTTGTGGCAGGAGGTCGAGCACCTGCAGCTCCGGGACGGCGACGTTCCCGGTGACCAACTCCGGCTCGGGACGGGAGCGCGCCCAGTCGAAGCCCTTGGCCGGTTGGCAGTGCGGGCGTCGATAGGCGGTGATGGTCGACACGGGTAGCTCCGGCCACCAGGTCAGGCGAGCTGCCGCGGCTCCGGTGACGATCGCATCCGGATCGAAGCAGACGAGCGCCCGCACGCGATGTTCGACCGAGTCGGCCAGATTGCCAGCGACATGAACGCCGTTCAGAACTCGAACCAGCGCGCCGGTGCGGCATGCGCGCTTGATCGCCTCGGCCAGTTCGGGATGCTCGCGGCGCAGGACCACACCGTTACCGGCGTCCAGCGCCGCTTCCAGTTGAGGGTGCATGCCCTGCACTCTGGGCAACCGAGAGGTTCCTGGGCCAGCCAATCCCTCGCCTGTGGACGAGGCGGCGACCCATCCACACCTGCGGTCCGTCTCCGGGGGCGATCTTGGGCACCTTGGGGCAACTGCGGGTGCAGGTGGGTCGGATGGTCGTCAGGCGTGCACATTCAGTGCGCCGAGCGGATGGCGGGCGTAGATCGCCTGGTTCGAGACCTTCGTGGTGGGCAGGGTGGCCGCCTTGTGCCAGGCGCCGTTGCGCCAGACGTAGCGGACGGTCTTGACCGTGCACGTGCCGGGCCGGCTCTCCTGGTCGGGGCAGGTCGCGCTCCAGGCGTTGACGTAGCGCTTGCCGGACGCGGTGTAGAAGCGGAAGCCGTTCCGATCGGTCCCGGTAGCGGCCACCCATTGCTTGTCGGCGCCGGGAGCCAGCTCCCGGTGCAGCGCGTTCCCCTGCCAGGTCAGCACGATGTAGGTGATGAAGTCATCGGTCTCGGGCTCCAGGATGACTTCCGCCCCGCGGTGGCCGTCCAGCTGCGCCCAGCCGTGCCACAGGTGCTTGGTGCCCTGGTAGCTCGGGATGGGCACGGTCACCGAACTGCTCCGGCCCTTGGCGGTGGTGACCTTCACCTTCCAGAGCGTCTTGTCGCCCTTCTTCCCGGTGTCGTAGATGCGGACGGTGTCGAGGCGTCCGTCGCCGTCGACGTCGGCGTGCCTGGTCTGCGTCAGCGTGACCTTGGCAGGAACGGGGCCGGCCGGCGCGGCGTGGGCGGGAGCCGCCGGCGCGACCGCGGCGGCGACGAGGGCGCTGGTGAGCGCGAGAGTGCGGACGATCTTCATGGGTGGCTCCTCGATTCCTGTGGGCTGTCGAGACTCAACCTAGCGGTAAACGAGAACGGTGTTCCTTAAGCCGGGTGACAGATTCGTTGAGCTTTCCCTGAGTCCGCCGAGCCCGGGGCGGCGTGTCGGGTGACTGATCGCCGACGAGCCGGGCCGAGACTGGAGAGATGGACCGGCGCACCTTCCTCCTCGGCGTGTTCGCCCTTGCCGGCTGCGCCCAGGCCCGTCCGTCCGGGGGCGGCACCAGCCCGGTGGCGGCGGGCGCGTCCGCGGCCCCGGTCGGGTCGACCGATCCGACCCCGACCGCTCACGCGATCACGATCGGCGGTGACCAGACCCCCACCGGGGTGCTGCTGAGCGCGCTGCTGACCGGTGCCGTGACCGGCTCCGGCGCGGCGGGGACGGGCACCGACTGGCGAGCGGCGCTCGGGGCGGGCACCATCGCTGCCACGCCGGTGTATGCGGCCACCGCCTGGGCCGAACTCAGCGACTCGGACGAGCCGTCGGACGACGTGGTCGGCGACCTTGCCGGCCTCGTGCAGCCCGACGTGTCGGTGATGGCTGCGGGCAAGCTCGACGCCGGCCTGGTCTGGAAGATGCCGGTGAACCCGGCGGTGAGTTCGCTGGCTCAGGTGGCGAAGTTCCTCAAGGGCAAGACGGTGGCCGTTCCGGCGTTCGCCGTCGAGCGTGCCGACGGGCTGCCTGGACTGTCGGTGATCTACGACGCGAAGGTCCGCCACGTCGTCGAGGACGACCCGGTCGCCCGCGCGGCCCTCGTCACCTCCGGCAAGGCCGCGTTCGGTGCCTTCCGGCGCACCGAGTATCTCGGCACCGACAAGCTCGGTGACCTGGGCGACCCGAGCGGAATGGCCGTCCCCGACCCGGTCGTGCTGGCGGTGAACGCGGCATTCGCCGACGCGGACCCCAACGAGGTGCTGGCGCTGAACGCCGTCCTGCAGGCGCTCACCGACGCCGACCTGGTCGACCTGCAGCGGCAGGTGGCCGGCGGCTCGGATGCGACTGGCGTCGCCCACCGATGGCTGGTGGCCAAGGGTCTGGCGACGTGAGCCTCGCCGGGCTGGGTGTCCTCGCCGACGGGCTGGATGAGACCGAGAGTGCAGCCGTTCACGCGGCCGCCGACTTCGCCCGCGAGAAAACCTGTGACGCGGTGACCGGGCACGACTGGTGGCACGTCGTCCGGGTGACCCGGGTGGCGCTGATGCTGGCGGACGTGGAACGCGCGGATCGCTTCGTCGTCAACCTCGCCGCACTGTTGCACGATGTCGACGATCACAAGGTGTCCGGCAGTTTCGAGACCGGCGCGCAGACGGTTCGGCGCTTTCTCGATGAGCTCGGGGTCAGTGAACGCAACGCTGCCGAGATCGCCGGGGTGGTCGCGGCGACCAGCTTCCGGGGCGCTGGTGTGGCCGAGCTTCCGACCTCGGTGGAGGGATGGTGCGTGCGGGACGCCGATCGCCTCGACGCACTCGGAGCCATCGGGATCGCCCGCGCCTTCGCGTGGGGTGGTCGTGCCGGGCGCCCTCTCCACGATCCGTCCACGACCGCGGCTCAGCACGACTCGGCCGAGCAGTACGCGCGTCACGACGGCACCAGCGTCAATCACTTCCACGAGAAGCTGCTGCTTCTTCACGGGCGGATGGGAACGGCCGGCGGACGCCGCATCGCAGCGGAGCGGACGTGCATCCTGCGGGAGTTCCTGACCGCCTTCGGCGAGGAATGGGACGGCCGCGACGTCGCGGCGGTGCTGAGCCTGGACGGGGGCTCTCAGTAGCCGGTGCTGGTGCCACCGGCCAGGACGGCCGCCGTCCCGGACAGGCCCAGGCGGGTGGCGCCGGCCTCGATCATCGCGACGGCGGTGGCCCAGTCCCGGATCCCGCCGGACGCCTTGACGCCCAGCCGTCCACCGACGGTCGCCGCCATCAACTCCACTGCGTGGACTGACGCCCCGCCGGCCGGGTGGTAGCCGGTCGACGTCTTGACGAAGTCGGCTCCGGCCGCCTCTGCCGCCTGGCAAGCGGCGACGATCTCTTCGTCGGTCAGCGCTGCCGACTCGATGATCACCTTCAAGATCGTTGGCGAGGGGGCGGCGGCGCGGACGGCGGCGATCTCGGCCTGCGTCCCGTCCAGCCGTCCGGCCTTGACCAGGCCGAGGTCGATCACCATGTCGACCTCGTCGGCTCCGCGGGAGACCGACTCGGCCGCCTCGAATGCCTTCGTCGCCGGCGTGTGCTTGCCGGAGGGGAAGCCGCAGACGGTGGCGAGCTTGACCTCGCCGAGAGGGGCGTCCACCGGGAGCATCGCCGGGGAGA
The DNA here is from genome assembly GCA_017306015.1 of Propionibacteriaceae bacterium. Taxonomy (GTDB): domain Bacteria; phylum Actinomycetota; class Actinomycetes; order Propionibacteriales; family Propionibacteriaceae; genus Propionicimonas. The sequence continues at coordinate 171,741 of JAFKJK010000012.1, read as the reverse complement.
CGCAGATCGAGTAGGTGCCCAGCCGGACCGCCTCGGCTGCGAGGGCGGCCACGTCGGCGGACGTCGCCGTCGGGGACAGCAGGGTGTGGTCGACGTGGCGGGCGAGTTCCGCGGGAGTTGTGTTCACGACGTCGAACCTATCTCGGCGAGGGGTTCCTGGCCGAACCGCTGCCGATAGGCCGTCGGCGACAGTCCGGTGGCGCGGCGGAAGTGGTCGCGGAGCACGACGGCGGAGTTGAACCCGGTCCGGTCGGCGACCTGCTCGACGCTCAGGTCGGACTCCTCCAGCAGGTGCCGGGCAGTGAGGACGCGCTGTTGGGTGAGCCACTTGTGGGGCGTCGTCCCGGTCTCGGCGGCGAACCGGCGCGCGAACGTCCGCTCACTCATCGCCGCCCGGGACGCGAGCGAGGAGATGCTGTGGTCGGCGTCCAGGTTGCCGACCACCCAGTCGAGCAGGTCGGCGAAGCCGTCGCTGCTGCACTCGGGGATCGCCGTCGCCACGAACTGCTGCTGGCCGCCGTCCCGTTGCGGCGGCACCACCATCCGGCGGGCGATCGCGTTCGCCGTGGCCGCGCCGAGCTCGCGACGGACGAGGTGCAGGCAGGCGTCCACCCCGGCAGCGGTGCCGGCGCTGGTGACGATGTCGCCGGTGTCGACGAACAGGACGCTGGGGTCGACGATCGTGTCCGGGAAGCGGCGCTGCATCTCCTCGGCGTACATCCAGTGGGTGGTGCAGCGGCGTCCGTCGAGCAGGCCGGCGGCACCGAGGACGAAGGATCCCGAGCACAGGCTCAGGATCGTGGCGCCACCGGCGTGGGCTGCGCGCAGGGTGTCGAGGATCGCAGGGTCGTAGACGGGCTGGGGAGTGGTCGGCGCGACGATGACCAGATCGCTGCCGACAGCCGCCGACAGGGGGCTCGTCGGGGTGATGGTCAGCGGGGTGGTCACCTTGGTCGCGAACGGTCTGCCCGGGTCGGCCCCGCAGACGGCGAAGTCGAAGGCGATGCCCTCGTCACTGCGGTCGATGCCGAACACCTCGGCGGCGACGCCGAACTCGAAGAGCGCCACGGGTTCGATCAGGATCACGCTCACGCTGTGCAGGGCCACGTCCCCAGCATATGGCGTGAATCCTTCGAAAGGCGACCTTCCTGCCACTGGTGGCGCGATTCATGCGTTGAAAGACTTTCTGCCATGACCGCACTGGTGATCTCCCTGGCCCTGGTAACCCTCCTCGCACTGGCGCTCCAGCCTGCGCACAGCCGCTCGTGGCGTCCCGGGTTCGACTCGCGGGTCGACCGCGATCGCGCCCGGCAGGCCGACGAACTGCTCTTCCTGTCCGCCACCGCTTCTGACTTCTCGGACGGGCGAGCGGGGCCTGGAGCGGGACGGTCAGGCTCGCCGGTGCATCAGCAGTCGCAACGCGAGGAATCTCAGCAGGGTGGCCACGAGGTTGGCGACGACCAGGACGGACGACTCGACCAGGCTGCCGGCGCCCGGCCAGTACGTGCCGAGCAGCCACAACGAGCCGCTGGTCAACGCCAGCGCGACCCCGAAGGTAGCCAGGCCGCCTAGGTGATCCCTGAGCGCGCCGCTGCGTCCACTGACCCCGAAGGTGAACCGGCGGTTGGCTGCGGTGTTCGCCACGGCTGTGATCAGCAGCGCGACCAGGTTCGCGGCCTGGGCGCCGAGCGGTCGCAGCAGCAGGTACAGCGCGAAGTACGCCAGCGTGCTGGTGACCCCGACCGCGGCGAACCTCACCAGCTGGCCGAGCAGTCCGCGGGGCACACCGGGGACCGTGGAGGGCGAGTCGGGGCGGGCGAGCTCCGCGCGCACCCGGTCGAGCGGGACGCGTCCGCCGGCGAAGCCGCGCAGCAACCGCCAGACGCCTTTCAGGTCCTCGGTGGCGGTGGCGACGATGTCGACGGTCGAGCCCGGGTCGTCGACCCAGTCGACGGGGACCTCGTGGATCCGCAGGCCGGCGCGCTGGGCGAGCACGAGCAGCTCGGTGTCGAAGAACCAGTTGTTGTCCTCGACCAGCGGCAGCAGCTGCCCGGCCACGTCACGGCGCATGGCCTTGAAGCCGCACTGTGCGTCCGAGAAATGGGCCCGCAGCACCGTCCGCAGGATCAGGTTGTAGGTCCGGGAGATGAACTCCCGCTTCGGTCCCCGGACGACCCGCGAGCCGCGCGCGAGTCGGGTGCCGATGGCGATGTCGGAATGGCCGGAGACCAGCGGGGCCACCAGCGGCAGCAGTGCCTTCAGATCGGTGGACAGGTCCACGTCCATGTAGGCCACCACGTCGGCATCGGAGGCCAGCCACACCTGCCGCAGGGCGCGGCCGCGTCCCTTGGCGTCGAGGTGGACGGCGCGAACGCAACGATGCCGGGCGGCGAGCCGGCGGGCGACGTCCAGCGTGGCGTCGGTGGAGGCGTTGTCGGCGATCACGATCTGGAACCGGTACGGGAAGGTCTCGGCCAGGTAGCGCTCCAGCCGCAGGACGGACGCGGCCAGGTCGGCTTCCTCGTTGTACACCGGGATGATCACGTCGACCGTTGCCGTGCGCCGCGGCGTCCGGACGTCCACCGGTTCGAGGGCGGTCATCGCGGCCACCTCAGCTCGCCTGCGTCAGGTCGTAGACGGTCGTGCCGCCGATGGTGGTGGCGGTGAAGTTCTCGCTCACCCAGGTCGCGATCTCGCTCGCCGTCTGTGACCCGCCGGCCGAGCGTCCGACCGATCCGCCGATGTAGTAGTGGATCCTGCCCTCGGCAACGTCGGCCTGGAACTGCGCCAGCGTCGGGGACGGGTCGGAGCCGTTGAAGCCGCCGATCGCCATCACCGAGTAGCCGGACGCGAGCTGGTAGCTGGCCGCGTTCTGGGAGCCGGTCGTGGCCGCCACCCAGGTGTAGGACGAGCCGTCCGCCTGCAGCGCGGAGACGAGTTCGGCCGACGCGTCCGCACCGTTCAGCAGGCCGCCCATGCCGCCACCACCCTGACCGCCGAAGCCCCCTTGTGTCGGGGCGCCCTGCGTCGAGGCGGAGCCGTTCGACGAGCCCTGGGCCTGTCCCGGAGGCGCCTGCACCTGGCCGCCGCCGGGGCCGCGTCCGCCGAAGCCGCCGCCGCGACCGCCCCCGAAGCCGCTCACCGGACCGGCGGTGACGATCGAGCCGGTGTGCGCGGTGGAGGCGGTGTTGATCGAGTAGGCGTACGGGCCGAGGAGGCCGGCTCCGACGGCGGCAGCGAGCACGGTCGCGGCGAGGGCCTTGGGCAGCTGGTCGACCCAGATCATCGCGATCCCGGCTGCGGTGCCGACTCCGAACGCGGCCCAGCCGAGGGCGGCATAGCCGGAGCCGGCCTGCATCAGCAGCACCAGCGCCCACACCCCGGTGCCGATGCTGGTCGCACCGAGGAGGATCCGCGCCCACGGGCGTCCGCGGTTCGCCCAGACGGCTGCGCCGCCGATCGCGACCGCGCCGCCGATCGCGGGGGCCAGTGCGACCGTGTAGTAGTCGTGGTAGATCCCGGCCATGAAGCTGAAGGTCAGCGCGGTCACCACCAGCCAGCCCAGCCAGATGGTCGCTGCGCCCAGCAGCGCCTGGGACGGGCTCTGGTGCCGCGTCCGGTCACCGGCTGCGCCGGTCGTCGCCGGGGGTGCGCTGGTCGATCCGTCGACAGGCTGGGGAATCGACCGCCGCACGGCGATGAAGATGGCGCCGGCGCCGAGGACAAGCGCGGCCGGGATCAGCCAGCTGACCATGCCGCCGGAGACTCCTTCGAACATGCGCAGGATGCCCGTCTCGCCCCAGCCACCGCCGCCGCCGACCGAGCCGGTCTCGTTGCCCGTGATCCGGCCGAGGCCGTTGTAGCTCAGGATCAGTTCGACGATCGAGTTGGACTGCGACCCGCCGATATAGGGACGCATCGACGCCGGGGTGAGCTCGACGACGGCCAGGTACCAGCCGAAGGACGCGCACATGGCGGCGAAGGCGACCAGCAGGTCGACGAGCTTGCGCTTCCAGCTCGCGGGCGCGGCGAGCCAGTAGGCGACCACGAGGGCCGGCAGGACGAGGAACGCCTGCAGCATCTTGGTCAGGAAGCCGACGCCGATCGCGACGCCCGCCAGCGCCAGCCAGCCGCGTCCGGCGTGCTCGGTGGCGCGGACGGTGAAGTAGCTGGCCAGGACCATGGTGAGGATCAGCAGCGCGTCCGGGTTGTTGAAGCGGAACATCAAGGTGGCCACCGGGGTGAGGGCGAAGACCACCGCCCCGGCCAGGGCCGCCCAGTGGGCTCCACGGCGAGTGAGCGGATGGGTGGAGCCGGTCGCGTCCGTCCCGGCGCCGCGCCAGTTCAGCAGGCTGCGGCGCACGGTCGCGTAGAGGACGCCGACGCTGGCGACGCCGAGCAGTGCCTCGGGGACGAGGATGCTCCACGAGCTCAGCCCGAACAGCCGCACCGAGAGCGCCATCAGCCAGATGGCGGCCGGTGGCTTGTCGACGGTGATCGAGTTGCCGCCGTCCAGCGAGCCGAAGAACCAGGCCTCCCAGTTCATCGACCCGGCCTGCGCGGCGGCGGAGTAGAACGAGTTGGCGTAGCCGGAGGCGGACAGACCCCAGATGTAGAGGAACGCGACCGCCACCAGCACCGCCAGCAGAGTGCCGCGAGCCACCCAGTCGGGGCGGTCGGCGACGTACCCGTAGTACAGCGTGGACGGCGTGCCCGGCGCGTCCGACGAGGAGCCCGTCGTGGGTGCCTTGATCTCAGTGAGGGTCATGCACACAGACAACCCGTCCGCTCTGGGCCCACCTCCTGCGGACCCTGTGAGCCTGTTGTGAACGACCCGGCCTGAACCATCGGGGACAGGTACTTCGGTTCACGTGAACGATCGGGGACAGGTACTTCAGTTCACGTGAACGATCGGGGACAGGTACTTCGGTTCAGCCGGTTCCCGGTTTGAACCGAAGTACCTGTCCCCGACGGTTCAGGCCAGCGGGATCCGGACGGTGAACCGGGTGTGTCCTGGACGCGAATCCATGCCGACCTGGCCGCCGTGCGCCTTCACCACGGCGGCCACGATCGCCAGGCCCAGCCCCGTGGACGAGCCGTTGCCCTGCCGGGCGCGGCTGGCGTCCGCCCGGGTGAAGCGCTCGAAGACGACCGGCTGGATCTCGGCCGGGACCCCGGGTCCGTTGTCGGTCACCGAGATCTCCGCGAAGCCGTCCATTCGCCGCAGCGCCGCCTCGACACGTGTGCCTTCCGGGGTGTGCCGTCGGGCGTTGCCCAGGAGGTTCGCCACCACCTGGTGCAGCCGATTCTGGTCGGCGCGCGCCAGCACCGGCTCCTCCGGCAGGTCCAGCGCCCAGACATGGCCCGTGTCAGCCGCCCGGGCGTCACTGACCGCATTCAGGATCATCTCGGTCACGTCGACGGGCTGCAGGTCCAGCGTCGGCTCCGAGTCCAGCCGGGCCAGCAGCAGCAGGTCCTCCACCAGGGCCGACATCCGGTCCGATTCGGACTCGATCCGGCCGAGCGAGTACGCGGCGTCCTGCGGCAGCTGATCGCTCCCGCGTCGGGTGAGTTCGGCGTAGCCGCGAATGGACGCCAGCGGGTTGCGCAGCTCGTGGGACGCGTCCGCCACGAACTGGCGCACCTTCATCTCGCTCTGGTGCCGGACGGCCAGCGCGTTCTCCACGTTGTCGAGCATGTGGTTGAACGCGAGCCCCACCTGGCCCACCTCACTGACCGGGTTCGCATCACCGGGAGCGACCCGGACGGGCACCTGGCCGGCGCCGCGCTCCAGGGGCAGGTTGGAGACGAGATTGGCAGTGGCCGCCAACCGGTTCAGCGGACGCAGCGAACTGGCCACCACGCGTCTGGCAAGCACGAACGCGGCCAGGATCGTCGCGGCGGTGAGCAGAGCGGCCATCACCAGCAGGTTGCCCATCGGCCGGGTGACCTCGGAGTACGGCAAACCCACCAACGTGATGATCTGCTGGCCACCGACCTGCCGCTGGACCACGAGGACGCGGTACGGCCCGGCACCGGGCACGGCCACGCTGGCCGGGTCGCGTCCGACCCGGCCGATCTCGGAGACCAACAGCGCGACCGCCGTCTCGTCGCTGACGCCATCCGGAACAGCGGTGGGCTGCGGATGGACGACGACGAAATTGCCGCTCGCGTCCTGCCCGACGAACGCATCCACCCTGATCAGCCCGGCGCCGCCCAGGTCGCCGGGCTGGTTCGCGGACGCGCCGGAGGAGCGGAGGGTGGGCCGGTTCGCTGCGTTCTGCAGCCGGGAGTCGAGCTGCTGCTGCAGGATCTGGAAGCTGGCCAACGCGGTGAACATGCTCAGCGCCACCGTCACCACGGCGACCAGCGCGGTCACCCGAAGCACCAGCCGGCGACTCAGCGTCCCCGGACCCATCGGCCTGGGCTCAGGGACGGTGTTCGCCGGCGGGTGGCTCATTCCACCGCCGGCTTGAGGACGTAGCCCGCCCCGCGCATCGTGTGGATCATCGGCGGACGGTCGGTGTCGATCTTCTTGCGCAGATAGCTGATGTACAGCTCGACCACGTTGGCCTGGCCGCCGAAGTCGTAGTTCCACACCCGATCGAGGATCTGCGCCTTGCTCAGCACCCGCCGTGGATTGCGCATCAGGTAGCGCAGCAGCTCGAACTCGGTCGCGGTCAGGTGGATGATGTCGCCGTTGCGGGTCACCTCGTGGCTGTCCTCGTCGAGCATCAGGTCGCCGACCAGCAGGACGGAGTCGTTGCGTCCCGTCGTGGCGCCCGAACGTCGCAGGAGCGACCGCAGCCGGGCCACCAATTCCTCCAGGCTGAACGGCTTGGTGACGTAGTCGTCGCCGCCGGCGGTCAGGCCGCCGATCCGGTCGTCCAGGCCGTCCTTGGCCGTAAGGAAGATCACCGGCACGTCGGGCTGCTCCGCCCGGATCCGGCGCATCACCTCCAGGCCGTCGAAGTCGGGGAGCATCATGTCCAGGACGATCGCGTCCGGACGGATCTCGCGGGCGGCCTTGACCGCGGCGAGGCCCGAGGCCGCCGTCGTCACTTCCCAGCCCTCGTAGCGCAGCGCCATGCTGAGCAGTTCGGTGAGGCTGTTCTCGTCGTCGACGGTGAGGACTCGAATGGCGGTGCCGTCCGGCCGCGTCAGAGCCGGAAGTCCGCTTCGTGATAGCAGGGCCATGCTTCGACTCTCCCAGAACGTGGTGTGCGTCGCCTAGAAGTTACCTGTGTGCATGCTATGAGCCCAGGGGGCGCTGGGGCAGCCCCGGTACGCTGGGCCGGACAGCGCTGAGGGGTAGGAGGTGGGATGAAGCTGCTGCGCGGCCTTGCGGGCCTGGTCGGCGAGCTGATGATCACCGCCGGCGCGTTCCTGCTGCTGTTCGTCGGCTGGCAGCTGTGGTGGACCGACGTCACCTCCGACGCCGACGCCGGGCAGGCCGTCACGGTGCTGCAGGAGAACTTCGACGACCCGTCCTGGGTGCAGCCGAAACGCGTGCACCTCGGGGACGCGTTCGCGATCATCCGGATCCCGCGGTTCGGGGCCGGCTTCGCCCGTCCGGTGTACGAGGGGACGACGCGGGACGTCTTGCAGCGCGGCGTCGGCCACTATCCCGGGACCGTGCTGCCGGGAGAGGTCGGAAACTTCGCGTTGGCGGGCCACCGGACCACCTACGGCAAGCCGTTCAACCAGATCGACAAGCTCCGCGACGGCGACGTCGTCCTCATCGAGACGAAAGCGACGTGGTACGTGTACCGGGTGACCGGGCACCAGATCGTCGCGCCCACCCAGACCTCGGTCATCCTGCCGGTTCCGGACGAGCCGGACGCGGAGCCCACCGCCGCCCTGCTGACCATGACGAGCTGCCACCCGGAGTTCAGCGCACGCCAGCGGTTCATCGTCCACGGCGAACTGGAGGCGACCTACCCGCACGCGCAGGGCGTCCCCGCAGAGGTCCTGGCGGTGAGCGGATGAGCATCTACGGCGCGCTGTGGCGGATCCTGCCCGGACCGCGTGCGGTGAAGGTGATCGAGGCGGTAGCGCTGTTCGCCGTCGTGGTGGCGGTGCTGTTCACGTGGGTGTTCCCGCAGCTCGCGCCGCTGATGCCGTTCAACGACACGACGGTGGCCGAGTGACCCTGGGAACAGCCCTCGCGCCGCTGCTGCTGCCGGTGTTGGTGTTCGTGGTCAGCTTCTCCCTCGAACCGAGGAAGTTCCGCACCGGGCTGTACTTCTTCGCCGCGGTCGGCTGGGTGCTGATGCTCGTGCTCGGCTGGCTCACCGAGGCTGCGACCCGGCTCTGGGACGAGATCGCCGGCGCGTACGTCCTGCTCGGCTTCCTGGTGCTGCTGGTGCTCGCCGGCGTCCTGCTCGGCGTCTTCATGATGATCTCGGGGGTCACGCTGGTGCTCCGGGAGGGCTTCCGGATCGCTCGGCTGCTCTCCATCGTCCTCGGCCTGGCCCTGCTGGCGTACCTCGCCCTGGGCGTTGGCGTGGTGCTCAGCGCCCGTCCGGGGTTGGAGTGGTTGTTCGTCCTGCTGGCCATCCCGGTGGCGTACTTCGGCTTCGGCTTCGCGTCCTTCGTGCTCTACGGCCTGGTCTACCCGGCGTGGATGGAGCGTTTCGGCGGTCCGGTCAACACCGTCATCGTGCTGGGCTCGGGGCTGATCGACGGCCAGGTGCCGCCCCTGCTGGCGTCCCGGCTCCGCAAGGGGCGGACGGTGCGGGACCGCTCGGCGGCGGCCGGGCTCGATCCCAGGATGATCGCCAGCGGTGGCCGCGGTCCGGACGAGCCGGTCGCCGAGGCCGAGGCGATGCGGGACTATCTCGTCACCGCCGGTGTCCCCGCCGCCTCGGTGCTGGTCGAGGACCGCTCCCGCAACACCGAGGAGAACCTGCGGTTCAGCGCCGAACTGATGGCCGAGCACGGCCTGGCCGGCCCGACCGCCGTTGTCACCAACGACTTCCATGCCCTGCGGGCTGCGTTGTTGATGCGCAAGGCCGGCCTGCCGGGGTACTCGGTGGGTGCCGGGACGGCGCGCTACTACTGGCCGACGGCGGTGATCCGCGAATACGCCGCCGTGATCCGCGACCATTTCTGGCTGAACGCGGTGCTGCTGGCGGTGTGCCTGTTGCCCGTGGTGGGGTTCGCTTTCCGCTAACGCGACACAACTGCGGGCACAGTGACGGAATGTGGCCCGGAACGGGTCGTCCGGCGCCACTGGTGCACCAGAGGCGTCACTCAGCCGGCGAAGAAGCCCAGGCGGCCCGGCGTCGGCTCGACCCAGTGCAGCTCGTAGTCGTCGACCCAGCCGGGACGCGACGTCGTCGTCGGCACCTCGACGGCCAGCCGCAGCATCGTCCGGACCGGATCAGGATCGCCCTGGGCGAGGATCTCGACGCGTCCGTCCGGCAGGTTCCGGGCACGGCCGGCGAGACCGAGCTGCCGGGCGACCCCCTGGGCCCACCACCGGAACCCGACTCCCTGGACGCGTCCGCTGACCGTCAGTTGCAGGGCGAGCATGGTCACAACGATAGGCGAGCATCCTCTGCCAAGATTGGCCCCATGAGTGATGGAGTGCGCGAGGTGCTGACCTGGGAGCAGTTCGGGGCGGCTGCCCGCGAGCTGGCAAAGGCCGTTGTCGACTCGGGATTCGAGCCCGACCTGCTGATGTCGATCACGCGCGGCGGGCTGTTGCCTGCCGGAACCATCAGCTACGCGATGGGGATCAAGAACCTGCACATCATCAACGTCGAGTTCTACACCGGCGTGGGCACCCGGTTGCCGCTGCCCGTCCTGCTGCCGCCGGTGCCGGCCGCGGTCGACCTGTCGGCCAAGCGGGTGCTGATCGTGGACGATGTCGCCGACACCGGCGAGACCCTGCGGATGGTGCGCGACTTCTGCGCCGAGCACGTCGCCGAGACCCGGACCGCCGTCCTCTACGAGAAGCCGGCTTCCGTGGTGAAGTGCGACTACGTCTGGAAGCGGACGGACGAGTGGATCTCCTTCCCCTGGTCGAGCGAGCCGCCGCTGGTGGGGGCCTCGAAGGACAACTGACGGGCGAATCCATCCCGGGGTTGGACCGGGGATCTCGAAGGAGAGTCAGCCCAGCGACTCCAGCACCTTCTGGATCCGGCGCTGGCGGGTGGCGTCGGCCTTGGCGTCCGTGACGGAGCGGACGTGCTCCTTGCGGTGGGACGGCGCCAGGGCGTCGAACTTCTCCCGGACGCCGGCCGCCTCCAGGGCCTCGGCCAGGTCGTCGGGCACCGGCGTGTCGCGGGCGGACGGGTCGTGCAGCAGGGTCACCTCGTGGGTCTCGCCGCCGGCGACACCCGCGGCCAGCCGATGCTCCTTCGCGACCGGGACCAGGAACCGTCCGCCCATCACCGCGATCGTGGACGGGTAGCTGTAGCCGGCGACGGTCACCTGGACCGGGACGCGCTTGCCGGCGCCGAAGCTCGCGACCACCTCCTGCGGCACTTCGATGCCGACGTTGTTGCCGAACTGGAGCAGGGTGGTGGTGAAGGTCGCCATGACACCCATTCCGTCATGACGCACCGGCTCACGCAACGGAGTGTTATTGCTGTGGCCAAACCGGCACCCACTCCGTAATCTTGAGCTCAGGCGCCGCCGAGCAGCGGATTCCATAGCGGACGAGGCAGCCGGCCACGATTCCCGATGGTCGCGGCGCGATTGGGACGAGGAGGACCATGGCAGCACTGGACGTGATCCCGCACCTGATCGGGGGCGCGGAGGTGGCGGACACCGCGCGCACCGGGCCGGTGTTCAACCCCGCGACCGGGGAGCGGATCGGCGACGTGGGGTTCGCCGATCCGTCCCGGGTCGCCGAGGCGGTCGCTGCGGCGAAGGCGGCCCTGCCGGGCTGGCGGGCCACGGGCCTGGTGAAGCGCGCGGACGTCTTCTTCCGGCTGCGCCACCTCCTCCTCGAGCACACCGACGACCTCGCCGCCGTCCTCACCCGCGAACACGGCAAGGTGCTCGCCGACGCCCGGGGCGAGGTCAGCCGCGGCATCGAGAACGTCGAGTTCGCCGCCGGGCTGGTCCACCTGCTCAAGGGCGAGCACGCCGAGCAGGTCTCCCGCGGGGTGGACGTCCATTCGACCAAGCAGCCGGTCGGCGTGGTGGCCGCGATCACGCCGTTCAACTTCCCGGCGATGGTGCCGCTGTGGATGACGAGCTCGGCGATCGCCTGCGGCAACACCGTGGTCCTCAAGCCGAGCGAGAAGGACCCGTCCGCCGCGCTGTTCCTCGCCCGCCTGTACGCCGAGGCCGGGCTGCCTGACGGCGTCCTCAACGTCGTCCACGGGGACGGGGAGACGGTCGGCGCGCTGCTCGACCATCCGGACGTCCGCGCGGTCAGCTTCGTCGGCTCCACCCCGATCGCGAAGTCGATCTACACCCGGGCCGCCGCGAACGGCAAGCGGGTGCAGGCACTCGGCGGCGCCAAGAACCACATGGTGGTGATGCCGGACGCCGACCTGGACGCCGCGGCCGATGCGGCGGTGTCCGCGTCCTACGGCGCTGCGGGGGAGCGCTGCATGGCGATCTCCGTCCTCGTCGCCGTCGGGGACGCGACCGCGGACGCGCTGATCGGCAGGATCGCCGAGCGGATCGACCGGCTGACGATCGGGGACGGCGCCGACCCGGCCAGCGAGATGGGCCCACTGATCACCGCCGAGCACCGGGACCGGGTCGCCGGCTACGTCACCGGTGCCGCTGCCGAGGGCGCGACGGTCGTCGTGGACGGCACCCGGCAGGAGTTCGCCGGTGACGGCTTCTTCATCGGCGTCAGCCTGGTCGACCACGTCCGTCCCGGCATGCGGGTCTACGACGAGGAGATCTTCGGCCCGGTCCTGTCGGTCGTCCGGGTCGCTTCCTACGACGAGGCCGTTGCGCTGATCAACGCCAGCCGGTACGCCAACGGCACCGCGATCTTCACCCGGGACGGACGTACCGCGCGGGAGTTCGAGCTCGACATCGAGGTCGGCCTGGTGGGCGTGAACGTCCCGATCCCCGTCCCGGTCGGTGCGTTCTCGTTCGGCGGCTGGCGGGACTCGCTGTTCGGCGACACCCACATGTACGGGCCGGAGTCGATCCACTTCTACACCCGCCGGAAGGTGGTCACGACCCGCTGGCCAGACCCCAGCGAGTCCCAGGTGAACCTCGGCTTCCCGTCCAACCACTAGGAGCGCGATGACCCAACCCTCCTCCCTCGATCCGGACGGGACGCCGCATCGGCTGCCCGATCCCGAGGCCGGCGCCGCGGTGCTGGCGGACGACCGGGCGCACGTCTTCCACTCGTGGAGCGCGCAGGCGGCGCTGGCTCCGGTGGCGGTCGCCGGCGGCTCGGGCTCGACCTTCTGGGACTACGACGGCGACAGCTACCTCGACTTCAGCTCCCAGCTGGTCAACCTCAACCTCGGCCACCAGCACCCCGACCTGATCGCGGCCCTGCACCGGCAGGCCGACCGGCTGGCGACCGTCCAGCCGTCCATGGCGAACGACGTGCGCGGTGAGCTGGCCCGGCTGATCACCGAGGTCGCCGGCGAGCGGTTCACCAAGGTGTTCTTCACCAACGGCGGCGTGGACGCCAACGAGTACGCCGTCCGGATGGCGCGGCACTCGACCGGACGGGCGAAGGTTCTCTCCGCCTACCGCAGTTACCACGGCGGCATGGGGACGCCGATCGCGCTCACCGGCGACCCGCGGCGCTGGGCGAACGAGACCGGCGGCGCGGTGGTGCACTTCTTCGGGCCGTACCTGTACCGGTCGCCGTTCCATTCGGTGACGCTCGAGGAGGAGACGACCCGCGCACTGGAGCACCTCGAGGCGGTGATCGCGCTCGAAGGCCCGGCGACGATCGCCGCGATCGTGCTGGAGACGATCGTCGGCACCAACGGCGTCCTCGTTCCTCCGCCCGGGTACCTCGCCGGCGTCCGCGAGCTGTGCGACCGCCACGGGATCGTGTTCATCCTCGACGAGGTGATGGCCGGTTTCGGCCGGGTCGGGGAGTGGTTCGCGTTCCAGGCGTTCGACGTCGTCCCCGATCTGATCACGTTCGCCAAGGGGGTGAACTCGGGCTACGTCCCGCTCGGTGGGGTGGTGATCAGCGACGCGATCGCGAGCTACTTCGACGAGCGGGTGTTCTCCGGCGGGCTGACGTACTCGGGGCACCCGCTGGCCTGCGCGGTCGGAGTGGCGACGTTCGAGGTGTTCCGGCGCGACGGCGTCCTCGAACGCGTCCGGGACCTCGGCGAGCGGGTGGTCCGGCCGCGACTGGAGTCGTGGGTCGGAGCGCACCCGTCTGTGGGTGACGTGCGGGGACGGGGTCTGTTCTGGGCGGTCGAACTCGTCCGGGACGCCGGGACGCGCGAGCCGCTGGTGCCGTACAACGCGTCCGGGGCGGACAACGCGCCGATGGCCGCGTTCGCGGCGGCGTGCCGGCGGGGCGGGGTGTCGCCGTTCGTCCACTTCAACCGCACCCACATCTGCCCACCGCTGGTCATCACCGAAGTTGAACTGAACCGAGGCCTGGACGCGATCGAAGCCGCCCTGGCCGTCACCGACGAGATTGCTGGAGGAACCAAATGAGCTACACCGTGACGAACCCGGCCACCGGCGAGCAGCTGGCCGCCTACCCGACGATCAGCGACGCCGACCTGGCCGAGACCATCGCCCGGGCCAACGCCGCCACCCGCGGCTGGGGACGCAGCAGCAGCATCGCCGAGCGCTCGGCGCTCGTCCGCCGGATCGGCGACCTGCACTCCGAGCGGCGGGACGAACTCGCCAAGGCCCTGGTGGAGGAGATGGGCAAGCCGCTGGCGCAGGCGTACGGCGAGGTCGACTTCGCAGCCGACATCTACCGCTGGCACGCCGAGATCGCTGCCGAGGAGCTGGCCGACACCCCGATCGGGCTGCGTGCCGGCTCCGGCAGCGCGGTGATCCGCAACTCCCCGCTGGGGGTGATCCTCGGCGTGATGCCGTGGAACTTCCCGTTCTACCAGGTGGCGCGGTTCGCGGGTCCGAACCTGGCGATCGGCAACAGCGTCCTGCTCAAGCCGGCGTCGCAGTGCCCGCACACCGGTGAGCTGATCGCGAAGATCTACGCCGACGCGGGGGCCCCGTCCGGCGCCTTCGAGATGATCCTCGCCAGCACGACACAGATCGCCGACGTGATCGCCGACCCGCGGGTGCAGGGCGTGTCGCTGACCGGCTCGGAGCGGGCGGGCATCGCGGTGGCCGAGCAGGCGGCGCGGCACCTGAAGAAGGTCGTCCTGGAGCTGGGTGGTGCCGACCCGTTCATCGTCCTGTCCACCGACGACCTCGACGCCGTGGTCGCCGATCTGGTCGCGGGGCGCCTGGACAACAACGGGCAGTCCTGCAACGCGCCGAAGCGGGCCATCGTCGTGTCGGAGCTGTACCCGGCCTTCACCGAGAAGCTGGTGGCGGCGTTGGCGAAGGTGGAGGCGACCGATCCGTTCGCCGACGGCGCCGAGCTCGGTCCGGTCTCTTCGCTCGCCGCTGCGGAGAACCTGGAGGCCCAGGTGCAGCGGGCCGTCGAGGCCGGTGGCGAGCTGCTGCTCGGCGGGACGCGGGACGGCGCGTTCTGGGCGCCGACGGTGATTGCCGGGATCCCGCGCGACACAGGCATCTTCCACGAGGAGATGTTCGGCCCGGTGGCGCTGGTGTACGAGGCTGCCGACGAGGACGAAGCGGTCGCCATCGCCAACGACACCCCGTTCGGGCTCGGCTCGTACCTCTACTCGACCGACCCCGCCCAGATCGACCGGGTCGCCAACCAGATCGACGCCGGCATGGTGTTCGTCAACTGCGTCCTCGCCGACGGGGCCGAGCTCCCGTTCGGCGGCGTGAAGCGCAGCGGCTTCGGCCGTGAGATGGGACGGCTGGGCGCGACCGAGTTCGTGAACAAGAAGCTGATCCGGATCGCGTAGCGTCCGGAAGGAGACCGTCCCCGATCGTTGAACCGAAGTACCTGTCCCCGATGGTTCAGGCCGGTGAACCGTCGGGGACAGGTACTTCGGTTCACGTGGCGAGCGGGACGGTCGCGACCTCGGCCGTGTCGGACGCGACCTGGGCGTCCTTCGTCGAGCGATAGAGGACGATCGCGGCAGCGGCGATCACCACGGCGCCGAGCCAGTACGGGGCGGCGTGGCTGACCGAGGCGTACAGCCAGCCGGCGAGCAGCGGCGCGACCATCTGGACGGCGGAGCCGACCGAGCTGACCCCGCCGGCCAGCCAGCCCTGCTCGTCCGCGCCGACCGAGGACGACATCAGCCCGTCCAGCGCTGCGGTCATGCCGCCCTGGCCGGCGGCGAAGATCATCGCGCCGATGCCGAACACCCACGCCGACGGCAGGAACGCCGCCGCGATCGCCAGGCCGAGGCAGCCGATCAGTTGCCCGATCATGCCGCCGATCACCAGGCCGCGTTCGCCGAGCCACTTGATCAGCAGGCCGAGCAGGGCGCCCTGGATGATGATGTCGGTGACGCCGACGCCGGACGTGAGCAGCCCGACCTCGGTCGGTCCCCAGCCCAGGGTGTCGAGCGCGAGCACCGAGAAGTTGTTGGCGAAGAACGCGAACGGGATCGTGATCAGCGTGAAGCCGATCAGCAGCGCCCGCAGCTCGGGCCGGCGGAAGGCGCCGGAGATCACCGTGAAGGGGTGCAGGTCGACGGCCTTCACCTCGGTGATCCGGTCCTGGGGACGCAGCGTCTCCGGCAGGACGGTGGCCGACAGGACGCCGATCACTGCGGCGACCGCGGCCGTCGCGAAGACCGGAGCGTTCACGTTGACCTGGGCGAGCAGGCCGCCGATGGCCGGGCCGAGCATGAAGCCGATGCCGGACAGGGCGCCGAGCAGGCCATAGCGCTTCGCGCGTTCCTCGGGCTCGGTGATGTCGGCGACGTAGGCGAACAGCACCGGCATGTCTCCGGCAGTCAGTCCGTCGACGATCCGGGAGATCAGCAGCACCCAGATCGCGCCGCCGATGCCGAACATCAGGTAGCCGATGGCCGAGCCGAACACGCTGATCACGAGGACGGGCTTGCGTCCGAACCGGTCGGACAGGACGCCGAGGACGGGCGCGGCGACGAACGCGCACAGGGCGTACACCGATTCGAGGACGCCGACCCACAGAGCGAGGTTCGTGTCGTTGGGCAGGTATTGCAGGACGACGAAGGGCAGCACCGGCAGCACGATGGTCATGCCGATCGTGGCGAGGAAGCTGATGGCGATCAGCAGGGGCCACGCCCGCTTGGCGGTCGTGGCCGTCGTGGCTGGTGGAGTGCTCGGTTCTGGATAGGTCATGATTCCTCCTCGGCAAGCATGAGATAGATGGACTTGCGGGCGGTGTTCAGGAGCTCGACCGTCCGGCTGATCTGGGCTTCGGTGCCGATGGACTCCAACTGGGCCACGGCGCTGAACAGGTTCTGGGTGGCGGTTCGCAGCCTCACTGCCGGTGAGTTCTGGTCGAACTCCTGCCACGGCGTGCCGTCCGCCTCTGCGGCTGCGCGCCGGCCGGCGTCGGTGAGCCGGAAGACGCGCTTGCCGTCCTCGTCGCGGGCGGAGATGAGTCCCTGCTGCTCGAGGTTGCGCAGCGTCGGGTAGATCGAGCCCGCGCCGGGACGCCACACGCCGCCACTGCGCTCGGCGAGCTCGGTGATGATCTGGTAGCCGTGCATCTCCTCATCGGCGAGCAGGTTCAGCACCGCTGCCTGCACGTCGCCGCGACGAGCGCGATGCCGGCCGCCGCCTCGTCCGAAGTCACGGCCGAACTCCCGGCCGAAGTCACGGCCGAAGCCCCCGAAGCCTCCCCGGGGATCCTGTGGTTGCATGTCGACTCCTTCCTGCAATGTCACTAAGTATCACGATATATCGCGATCTAGAGACTGTCTAGCGAGATGTCCGAGTTGCGTAGGGGTGGTCCAGCTCTGCCCCTGGTTGCCGGGGGCGGTCGGCGGTCAGCGGGGTCGTGCTTCTCTGGCCGTGTGTGGCGGTGTTCTGGCTGGTCATGGCCGTGTTCCTTTCGGAAGGGCGCGCACCAGGGCGAGCGCGGCGCGGCGCCGAAGCTGGGTTGTGGAGCGCAGGTTGTGGGGTTCGGGGTTGTGGGTCAGGCGGTGAGGACCTTGTCGAGCTTGGTAAGCAGGGTGCGGAGTTGCTCGCGCTCGTCCGGAGTGAGGGCGCTCAACTGGACCCGTCCCCGCGCCCTGACGCCGGCTTCGAAGCGCTTGACCAGGGCCCGGGCCTTCGGTGTGACGTGCAGGGTCTTGCGGCGGAAGTCGGACGGGTCGACGTGCCGCTCCACCCAGCCGCCGGCCTCGAGGCCGGCCAGGAGTGCGGACACGCTGGCTGGGCGGGCCCCGGTGACGTCCGCGATGTCCCGGGCGATCACGCCGGACGCCTCACCGGCCTCGATGAAGCCGACGAGCCGGGCCTGATGCGGAGTCAACCCGCCCAGATCGAAGTCGTCATCGACGGCGGTCATCCGCTGGCGCTGGCGCGTCGCGATCCGGGTGATCAACTCCGTGATCTCGGTCTCGATGTCGGCCATGGCTCGACCCTATATGATTAGGAACCTAACAGTCAAGTATCTAACAGTCAGATTCCTAACTGAGTTGGCCGAGGTGCCGGCAGGGCCCGTCGACCGGGACGGTGGGTGCGTGCTCAGCCGCGCAGCGTCCGTTCGAACAGCGCGCGGACGTGGGATGGCAGGTCGGGTTCGGCGACCTCGACGTCCACGTCGGCGTCGTGGCAGGTGACGCAGTAGGTGAAGGCGTCCGGACGGGGCCGGCTGCCGGCGGCGAGCCGGGGGAGGGTGTCCTCGGCGAGCAGTCCCTGCCAGGCCCGGCGGTCGGGCTTCGGCAGCTCGGCGAGTGTCGTCCGCCGTTCGGAGGTGAGCCCGGCGAATCCGCCGGTGCGGCGCAGCAGCAGGTCGCTGTTCTTCCCGACCGGCGTCGGGGCGTCCGGCCCCGGGCCGGTGCCGTCGGTGACACCGACCGTCGTCCAGGCGTCCCGCACCGCCGCGGCCTCGGCCGAGTCGGCGCCGAAGCGGGACCTGGCGGCAGTGATGGTCAGCTGGGCGAAGGTCGCGAAGTCGCACTCGGCGGTGATGCCCGAGCCGGTCAGCACGTCGTACCAGACCCGGCCCACCCCGTCCCAGGCTTTGCCGCCGATCGTCGTCGCGGCAAGGGCGAACGCCCGGTTCGGGATGCCGGAGTTGTAGTGGACGCCGCCATTGTCGGAGCGGGTCTTCACGTAGCCGGACATGTCCGCCGGCTGCGGATCCTTGCCCAACCGGGGATCGTCGTAGGCCGTGCCGGGATGAAGCATGTTCCGCAGCGCGACGCCCTTCACGCCCGGCATCAGCAGGTCGGCGCCGATCAGCCAGTCGGACGCGGCCGCGTCCTGGCCGAGGGCGTGCTGCTTCACCAGGATCCCGAAGACGTCGGAGACCGACTCGTTCAGCGCGCCCGACTGACCCGAGTACACCAGGCCGGCGGTGTGCTCGGTGACCCCGTGGGTGAGCTCGTGGCCGATCACGTCCAGGCTGGCGGTGAACCGGCCGAAGACCACGCCGTCCCCGTCGCCGAAGACCATCTGCTCGCCGTTCCAGAAAGCGTTCTGGTAGTCCTCGCCGTAGTGGACGGTGCCGACGAGCGCCATCCCGGCGTCGTCGATGGAATTGCGGCCGTAGACCTCGCGGTACAGCGTCCAGGTGGACCCGAAGCCGTCGTAGGCCTCGTCGACGGCGGCGTCCCCGGTAGTGGCCGCGCCCTCAGCCCGGACGAGCGCGCCGGGCAACTCCTCGGTGTGCCGGGCGTCGTGGATCTCGCGGACGAGCGTGGCTGGCCTGGTCCGCTCCGGTGCGGCGACCGGTCCCAGCAGCGTCCGGGTCGTGCGGCGTCGCTGGTCCGCGACGAGGGTCTGCCGGGCGAGCTCGGCGAGGGCGTCGTCGGCGTTGGCGAGCTGTGCCAGGAGATACGGCGGGACGATGGTCGCGACGGGGCGGGTCATGTCGCCATCATGCTCCGCGGCCCCGACACCGGCGCTGCCCTGCCTCGCGCAAACGCTCCCGAAAGCGACAAACGCTCCCGGATTATCGGGAGCGAACGTCGCTTTCGGGAGCGTATGCGTGGTTGGGTCAGGCCGGCTCGGTGACGTCGGCGACCTGCGCGTCCAGTGCCGACAGGGCTGCGGCCGCGTCCACGATGATGGCAGCGCCGTGCTCGCCCGCGCCGAGGCTGACCTCCCCGGGGCCGATTCGCTCGTCCGCGACGACCGGCCAGGCGGTGCGGGCTCCGAATGGGGTGATGGTGCCGCGCTCGTAGCCGGTCGCCTCGAACGCGGTCGCCGCGTCCGGCATCGAGATCCGGCTCACCCCGAGCAGGGCGCGGAGCTTCGGCCAGGAGATCTCCCGGTCGCCGGGGACGAGGACGAACAGGTAGTCGCCGGCTGCGCGCCGAACCACGAGCGTCTTGACGATCTGGGACGCCGTCACACCGCGGACGCGGGCAGCCTCGGCCAGCGAAGCGACCCGTCCGTGGCGGACCACTCGGAACTCGAGACCGAGCGCGCGCAGAGCCGGCTCGGCCGGGGTCGCCGAGAGGGCAGCCGGCTGTGACGCGGTGGAGTCCGGCGTTGATCCGGGCTGAACCGCGGAACCGTCCCCTTTCCGGGTCGCCGCGTCCGGCTCAGGTGTGGAGGTACTCAAGCAGGTGGTTGCGCTCGTCGGTCAACTGGTCGATCCGGTACTTGACGACGTCCCCGATCGACACGATCCCGGCCAGGTGCCCGTCGCTGGCCACCGGGAGGTGCCGGATCCGGGAGTAGGTCATGGTGTGCGCGGTCTCCTCCAGGGTGTCGCCCGGCTTGCAGGTGAGCACCTGGGACGTCATCAGCTCGCCGACCGTCCGCTGCAGGACCGGCGCGCCGTCCGTGGCGAGATGGCGGACGACATCCCGCTCGGTGATGATGCCGTCGATTCGCCGGCCGTCCGCGCTGACCACGACGCCGCCGATGTTGTGCTCCGCGAGCAGGTCCACCAGTTCCGCGATCGACGCCGACGCGGAGATGGTCACCACCTCCGAGCCCTTCTTCCTGACGATGTCCTCGATCTTCATGCCCAGAACCTACGGCCTGAGGACACCCGCGGTGAAGGGCCGGTGCGACAAGTACCGCTGCATGGACCCGGCTCAGTCCCGCTGGCCGAGCAGGCCGGCGACGAGTTCGACGCTGAGCGCGTCCAGGTCGTCGATGACGGCGTCGGCGAGCGCGAGCACGTCCGGGCCCGGCGGGTGGAAATGTGGCGGGACGGCGATCACCACCATGCCTGCGGCATGCGCGGCCCGGATGCCGTTCGGCGCGTCCTCGACGGCGACCGAACGTTCCGGGTCGGCGCCGAGCCGGCGGCACACCTCCAGGTAGACGTCGGGCGCGGGCTTGCCGGCACCGTTGAGCTCCTCGGTGCTCATCGTGGTGGCGAAGACGTCGGTCAGGCCGAGTTCCTCGACGGCCGCGTCGATCAGCACCCGCGGCGACGAACTGGCCAGGCCGATCGTCCAGCGTCCCGCCACCCGCCGGACCGCCTCGACGGCGCCGGGCAGCACGTTCAGCCCACGCCGGTAGACCGCGAGCATGCCGTCGATCGTCCGGCGGGCGGCGTCGTCGGGCGTCCCGCGCAGTCCGACCACGTCGTGCAGGTACACCGCCCACTCCTGCGTCGACATGCCCATCATCGACGTGGTGGCATCGTCGGGCCACGGACGGCCGTCCTCCTTCGCCAGGCCGCGGCGAACCACGTCCCAGTCGGCCTCGGTGTCGGTGAGGGTTCCGTCCATGTCGAATACGACGACGCTCATGGGGCCATTCTCCCCGCAACCTTCCAGCCCAGCCTGCGTCATCCCAACTCAGCCTGCTCTCGTCCCCACCGAGCTTGCGTCATCCGAACCCAGCCTGCGTCATTCCGACCTCGCCTGCGGCATCCCGACCCAGCCTGCGTCATCCGAACCCAGCCTGCTTTCGTCCCAACCAGCGTGCGTCATCCCCGCCCATCTCGTCATCCCGGGCTCTGACCCGGGATCCAGGACCGATCACACGGCGCGACAGGCGGAGCTCCTCGCGTCCGCGGGATCACGGCGCGGGCGGGGATGGCGCGGGGGACGAGGGTGGCGCTCACTAGGATCGTAGGCGTGAGTGCGCTGCGTCCGCGGATCAGTCTGCCGCTGGACCTGCATCTGGCCGGACGGCGTCCCGAGATCGAGGTGGCCAGACACACCCTGCGTCCGGCGGGACGGGCCCGGCTGGACGCGCTGGTCGCCACCCCGGCTGAGCCGCGGGGCGTCCTGGTCTACTTCCCCGGCTTCAACACCCCGCTCGGTCCGTGGGAGACGGCCAAGTGCCAGTACCTCGCGCAGGCCACGTCGATGCAGGTCGTGCTGACCGAGATCCCCGGAATGAGCCGGTACGGCGACCCGATCCCGCGGGCCATTCGCGCCGAGATGCTGCGCGGACGGATCGGAGCCTGGGCCGACCTCAACCTGGCCTACCTCAGTGCGGCCATCGACGGCGGCTGGGTCGCGCACACGGCCACCGTCCAGGCGCTCGGGTACTCGACCGGCTGCTCGCTGGCGACGGCGGCGCTCCCGGCACTCGCCGAGCTGGGACCGATCGACGGCCTCAATCTGGTCGAACCCGTCGCGATCAGTCGGCGCAACCTCGCCTCGCTCGAGGCGCACAACATGCTCGACTTCGGACGGATGCCGCTGGTGCTGGCCACCAACCTCGGCCACGACTGGGTGATGAGCGCCTATCGCCGGCAGTGGCGCGAGCCGTCGGTGAAGTACGGGCCGGCGGACCTGCTGGCCATCGCGACGGTCCTGTCCGGCGAGGAACTGAGCTGGCACCTGGACGACATCGAGCTTGCCCGCTGCGCGCTGGCGCGCGGGTCCCGCTCGTCCCTGTGCCGCCGCGCCGACTTCGAGAAGGTGGACGCATCGCTCCAGGCTCGCGGCATCGGTGGCCCGACGGTCACCGTGGAAGGCCTCGGCCACCAGCTGTGGCACTCGTTCCCTGTGGTCACGCACCTGATCGAGGCCATGCTCGCCTGAACCGTCGGGGACAGGTACTTCGGTTCACCTCCGGCCGACGCGTGAACCGTTGGGGACAGGTACTTCGGTTCATGTCCAGCCGACGCGGGACGCGGGTTCGTGAACCGAAAGTACCTGTCCCCGACGGTTCAACGTCTCGTCCGAACGCGGGCGCCTGAACCGAAGTACCTGTCCCCGACGGTTCATGTCCCCGACGGTTCAACGTCCCGTCCGAACGCGGGCGCCTGAGCCGAAGTACCTGTCCCCGACGGTTCAACGTCTCGTCCGAACGCGGGCGCCTGAACCGAAAGTACCTGTCCCCGACGGTTCAGGGGACGGGAATAGGTGGAGGACGTGCGTAGTTGAGCCTGGTGAACTCAACTTGCTGGTTGAGCCTGCTAAGCTCAACCCGAACCCACGATCAACCGGAGGTAACACACCATGGCACGAGCAGTCGGCATCGACCTCGGCACCACCAACTCTGTCGTCGCCGTCCTCGAGGGCGGCGAGCCCACCGTCATCCCCAACGCCGAGGGCTCGCGCACCACGCCGTCCGTCGTCGCGTTCGCCAAGGGTGGCGAAGTCCTGGTCGGCGAGGTCGCCAAGCGCCAGGCCGTCACCAACGTCGACCGGACGATCCGCTCGGTCAAGCGCCACATGGGCACCAACTGGACGGTCGAGGTCGACGGCAAGACCTACACGCCGCAGGAGATCAGCGCCCGCATCCTGATGAAGCTGAAGCGGGACGCCGAGGCCTACCTGGGCGAGCCGGTCACCAACGCGGTGATCACCGTCCCCGCCTACTTCGGGGACGCCGAGCGCCAGGCCACCAAGGAGGCCGGCGAGATCGCCGGGCTGAGCGTCGACCGGATCATCAACGAGCCCACCGCTGCGGCACTGGCCTACGGCCTGGACAAGAGCGGCACCGAGCAGACCGTGCTGGTCTTCGACCTCGGCGGCGGCACCTTCGACGTCTCCCTGCTGGAGATCGCGGACGGCGTCTTCGAGGTCAAGGCCACCAAGGGCGACGCCCGCCTCGGCGGTGACGACTGGGACCAGCGCGTCGTCGACTGGCTGGTCACGCAGTTCAAGAATGCCAACGGCATCGACCTGAGCAAGGACAAGATGGCCCGCCAGCGCCTCCAGGAGGCCGCCGAGCGCGCCAAGATCGAGCTGTCCAGCACCCAGGAGACGCAGATCAACCTGCCCTACATCACTGCCGGAGCCGACGGTCCGCTGCACCTGGACGCCAAGCTCACCCGCGCCGAGTTCCAGCGGCTGACCCAGGACCTGCTCGACCGCTGCCGCTCGCCGTTCAACGCGGTGATCTCCGACGCCAACACCAGCGTCGGCAAGATCGACCACGTCCTGCTCGTCGGCGGCTCCACCCGGATGCCGGCCGTCGTCGACCTGGTCAAGGAACTCACCGGCGGCAAGGAGCCCAACAAGGGCGTCAACCCCGACGAGGTCGTGGCGCTCGGCGCGTCCCTGCAGGCCGGCGTGCTGAAGGGCGAGGTGAAGGACGTGCTGCTGCTCGACGTCACCCCGCTGAGCCTCGGCATCGAGACCAAGGGTGGCGTGATGACCAAGATCATCGAGCGCAACACCACCATCCCGACCAAGCGCTCGGAGGTGTTCACCACCGCCGAGGACAGCCAGCCGTCGGTGATGATCCAGGTGTACCAGGGCGAGCGTGACTTCGCCCGGGACAACAAGAGCCTGGGCAACTTCGAGCTGACCGGCCTGATGCCCGCCCCGCGCGGCATCCCGCAGATCGAGGTCACCTTCGACATCGACGCCAACGGCATCGTCCACGTCCACGCCAAGGACATGGCCACCGGCAAGGAGCAGTCCATGACGGTGACCGGCGGCTCGGCGCTGGCCAAGGACGACATCGACCGGATGGTCAAGGAGGCCGAGGCGCACGCAGCCGACGACCACAAGCGGCGCGAGGCCGTCGAGATGCGCAACGAGGCGGACGCGCTGGCGTTCCGCACCGAGAAGCTGATCGCGGACAACGCCGAGACCCTCCCCGAGGACACCAAGGCCCCGGTCGTCGAGGCGATCGCCAAGCTGAAGGAAGCCCTCGCCGGCGACGACAACGACGCGGTCAAGGCCGCCATGGACGACCTGAACACCAAGGCCGCCACCATGGGCCAGGCCATGTACGCCGCCGCGCAGGCCAAGCAGGAGGCCGAGGCGTCCGCCCCGACCGACGGGGAGCCGGCCGCGGCCGAGGACGACGTCGTCGACGCGGAGATCGTGGACGAGGACGGCAAGGACAACCAGTGAGCGACGAGTTCAGCGAAGGCAACGAGGAGGCCCGCGAGCCTGGCGAGGACCAGGCTCCGGCCGACTCCGGCGGCCAGCCGGCTCCCGACGAGATGGACGAGGCGCTGGCCGACCTCCTGGACGCCGAGGCGGCCCAGCCGCCCGGCGCGCCAGCCGGCGGTCAGCCGTCCGAGCTCTCGGAGACCGACCAGCTGAAAGCCCTGGCGGCAGAGCGGACGGCTGACCTGCAGCGGCTCCACGCCGAGTACTCCAACTACAAGAAGCGGGTCGACCGCGACCGGTCGCTGGCCCGCGAGGGCGGGGTCGAAGCGGTCGTGCTCGACCTGCTTCCGGTGCTGGACAGCATCGAGTCGGCCCGCGAGCACGACGAGCTCGTCGGCGGCTTCAAGCTGGTCGCGGACGAGTTGGAGAAGGTCATCGCCAAGTACGGGCTGGAGGCGTACGGCGAGGTCGGGGATGCCTTCGACCCGCAGATCCACGACGCCTTGATGCAGCTGCCGATGGAGGGCGAGCTGACCGGTCCGACGGTGTCGGCGGTGATGCAGCGCGGAGTGAGACTGAACGGACGGGTGATCCGTCCGGCCCGGGTCGGGGTGGCCCAGCCCGAGCACGAGTGAGGCGAGGAAAGGAGGCGCGATGAGCACGAAGGACTGGCTCGAGAAGGACTACTACAAGGTCCTCGGCGTCTCCTCCGACGCCAAACCCGAGGAGATCAAGAAGGCCTTCCGCAAGCTGGCCAGGCAGTACCACCCCGACCAGAACAAGCAGAACCCGGACGCCGAGGCGAAGTTCAAGGAGATCTCGGAGGCGAACTCCGTCCTGTCGGACCCGAAACAGCGCAAGGAGTACGACGAGGCCCGCAGCCTGTTCGGGGGCGGTGGCTTCCACTTCCCGCGCGGCGGTCAGGGTGGGGGAACGGACGACCTGTTCCGCACCTTCACCAGCAGCGGGGACGCGAACCTGGGCGACCTGTTCGGCAACCTCTTCGGCGGCGGGGGAACGACCACCACCCGGCGTTCCAGCCGGGGCCCGCGGCGCGGAGCGGACATCGAGGGCGAGGTCACGATCGACTTCGCGGACGCCCTCGCCGGAGCCACGGTCTCGATGCGGACGACGTCCGAGACCGCCTGCCCCACCTGCCACGGCACCGGCGCCCGCCCCGGGACACAGCCCCGGGTCTGCCCGGTCTGCCAGGGCAGCGGGATGCAGACGTCCGCCTCGGGCGGCGTCTTCGCCGTGTCGGAGCCGTGCCGGGAGTGCCGCGGTCGCGGCATGATCACCGACGACCCGTGCCCCACCTGCCAGGGCAGCGGACGCGGCGAGTCCACCCGGACCATGCAGGTGCGGATTCCGGCCGGTGTCACCGACGGCCAGCGGATCCGGATCAAGGGCAAGGGTGGCGCCGGCCAGAACTCCGGTGCGGCCGGCGACCTGTACGTCCTGGTTCACGTCCGTCCGCACCCCGTTTTCGGACGCAAGGGCGACAACCTGACGATCACCGTCCCGGTCACCTTCGCCGAGGCCGCGCTCGGCGCCGAGATCTCCGTCCCGACGCTGGACGACGGCTCGGTGCGGCTGAAGATCCCGGCCGGGACGCCGAACGGGCGCACCTTCCGGGTGAGCGGACGGGGGGGACGCGGCTCCGAATCGCCGGGTGACCTGCTCGTCACGGTCGAGGTCCGGGTGCCGAAGCACCTGAACGACGAGGCGAGGGCGGCGCTGTCCGATTACGCCGCCAAAGCTGCCGAGCCCGATCCCCGGGCCCACCTGCTGGAGGGTCGGCGATGAGCGGCTACCTGCCCGACAAGCTGGACGCCGACGCGCCGATCTTCGTGATCTCCGTCGCCGCCCAGCTGGCCGACATGCACCCCCAGACCCTGCGCGGCTACGACCGGCTCGGCCTGGTGGTCCCCGGCCGGGCCCGGGGCCGAGGACGCCGGTACTCGCTGCGCGACATCGCGCGGCTGCGGCACATCCAGTACCTGTCGCAGACCGAGGGCATCAACCTGGAGGGTGTCCGGCGGATCCTGGCGCTGGAGTCCGAGCTGGAGGGGATGCGCGACCAGCTCGCCCGGCTGGCCGAGATCGTCGCCCAGGTGCAGGAAGGGCGGGACCGCTCACGCGTGTTCACCGCCGAGCAGTCCGGCCAGGTGCATCTCGGCCGGATCCGTCCACGCCAGTTGCGGGCGATCGGCCGCTGACGCCGGTCTGATCGTGAGCCGGGCCGGCGCGGCCTACCGTTCGGCCGGGAGCGGCCGCGCGTTGACGAGGATCCGCTCCACCGGCGTCCAGTCGACGGAGCGGGGCTGCGTCCCGGTCGGCGGGACATCCAGCCGTTCCGCCTGTTCGCTGCTGTCGACGCGCGCACCACGTCCCAGGCATGCACGACGCGGCCGTCGCCGAGGCTGGGCCGATGTGGCTCCAGCGGTCCACTCCTCGTTCACCTCGCAGCTGGTGTCGAAGAAGACGTAGGCGCCACGCGGCGGCGGTCCGTCCGGCAGCCGTAGGCCTCGGCGGACTCGTTCGCCGTGCTGCCGGTCCGTCGAGCGCGATGGTGTTGCCGTCCGCGTAGGCGTCCTCCAGGAAGCCGTAGCAGACACCCGGGACTGGGTGGGCCGTTCCGCCGTTGCTGCGGTTATGAGGGCATCTGCGCCGCTCGCCCGAGACCGATCCGCCGTTCCTGCGGTTTTCGGGCTGTCCTGGACCCTCATAACTGCAGCAACGGCGGAGAGCCCGGCTTCGGCCCTGTCGAGGCCCCTGATAACTGCAGGAACGGCGGATTCGGCCTCCGTGGCGCGAGGTTGGCCGGCGACGGCGAGTTATCCACAGATTCGTCCGCGGCTTTGAAGTGGAACCCGGCCGCATCGCAGGATTTCCGTATGCGAACTCCGCGGGTGTGGGCATTGCCGACCGAGCCTGCGACGATGCGGCTGCTCCTGGCGAACGGAGCGAGCGTGGGCATGGTGCGCACCCAGCTCGAATCCGGGAACCTCCTGCGGCTCCGCCGTGGCGTCTACCTGGCGGCGTCCGCCTGGCCGCCGGACGCCGGCGCCCGGCACGTGGTGCTGGCCCGCGCGGAAGTCGTGGCCAACCCGGCCGCCGTGATCAGCCACCAGTCCGCCGCGCAGTACTGGGAGCTGCCGACGCCGGGCTTCGTCGCTTGGAGCGACCAGCCGGTGGCGGTCACGTTCCCGACGGGCCAGCCGCACTCCGCCCGCAACCGGACGGCCCACCACCACCTGGCGGACCTTCCACCCGAGCACCTCACCCGGGACGGCAGCGGCTACACCGTCACGACCCTTGCCCGGACAGCGGTCGACCTGGCCCGCGGACTCGAGCTTCCCGCAGCCCTGGTCATCCTCGACGCGGCGAGCCGGAAGCTGTGCGAGCGCTATGTCGCCCTGCCCCGGCGCTCCGACTACGCCAACCCGAGGCTCGCCGAAGCGGCCCGCGACGAGCTGCGCCGGGTGAGCCGATTGCGTCCCGGCCCCGGCCTGGCCAGCGCGATCGACCTGGCCGAGCCTGCCCGCGAGTCGGCCGCCGAGTCGTTGTCGTCGGGCCATTTCGAGCTGGCCGGGCTGCCGAGACCCCGCTGCCAGGCACGGCTCGTCACGCCGCGCGGCACCTTCTACCCGGACTTCTACTGGGAGGAGCAGAACCTCGTCGGCGAGTGCGACGGCGCGGTCAAGTACGGGCGGGCCGACGCCTACGAGCACGAGAAGGAGCGAGAGCAGGTGCTGCGGGACGCGGGTCACCGGATGGTCCGCTGGCTGGCGAAAGAGATCATGACGCGGCCGGACGAAGTGGTCGCCCGAGTCGCCCGCAAGCTGTCGGAGTGACCCCACTGGAGGCGCCTCGAGCCCGGTCGTAGGCTGAGCGCGCGGCCGACCAGCCGGTAAGGCATCAACGGGTCGTCCCGACGAGGGTTCGAGAAGGGCTGGAAGTAGACCCCGATGATGCGCCGCCCAGCCCCCGATGGAGGCAACCGTGAGTGAGGGGACGCGCCGGTGAGCTTCGCGCTGCTGGCCCTGCTCTGCGGCGTCGCGATGCTGGGGCCGATCGTCAGCCTCAACCGGATGCTGCGCATCCCGGTGGTGATCGGCGAGTTGGCCATCGGCATCGTCCTGGGCCGCAGTGGTCTCGCCGTGATCGACTCCGCCGACCCGATCCTGTCCTTCATGGCCGAGATCGGCTTCGCGCTGGTGATGTTCGTCGCCGGCACCCACGTGCCGATCCGGCATCAGGCGATGCTGTCCGGACTCCGCAACGGCGTCCTGCGCGCCGTCGGGGTCGGCGTCCTGGCGGTGCCGCTCGGCTGGGCGTTGGCCGCCTGGTCGGGGACGGGACACTCCGCGCTCTACGCCGTCCTGATCGCGTCGTCCTCGGCCAGCATCGTGATGCCCGCGCTGGCATCGACGACGGTGTCCAGCCGTCCGGGCCTGGAGATGGTCGCCCAGATCGCCGTCGCCGACGCCGCCTGCATCGTCGCGCTGCCGCTCGTCCTCGACCCGCCCAATGCCGGACGCGCAGCGCTCGGCGCCCTGGCCGTGCTCGCCGTCGCGGCGGTCTTCTTCGCGTTCCTGTCCTGGGCCGAGCGCACCGGACGCCGTCGCCGGCTCCACGAGATCAGCGAGGAGCGGGGCCTGGCCATGGAGCTCCGCGTCACCTTGACCATGCTGTTCACCCTCACCGCGATCGCCCTCACGATGCACGTCTCGGTGATGCTGGCCGGGTTCGCGCTCGGCCTGGCGGTGTCGGCCGCAGGTCAGCCGCGCCGCCTCGCGAATCAGACCCTGGCCCTCACCGAAGGCTTCTTCGGACCGGTCTTCTTCGTCTGGCTGGGCAGTTCGCTCGACCTGCGGGAGCTGGCCACCGACTCCCGGGCGATCTGGCTCGGCCTCGGGCTGGGTGTCGCGGCCGTCCTGGCCCACGCCGCGTTGGCGGTGACCCGGCAGCCCTGGCCGATCGCGACCTCGACGGCCGCCCAGCTCGGCGTCCCGGTCGGTGCGGCGGCGCTGGGCAAGCTCACCGGCGTCCTCGTCGACGGCGAGGCGACCGCCATGCTGCTCGGCGCGCTGGTCACGATCGCCGTCGTCACGCTGCTCGCCGGACGCCTGACGTCCCTCGTCTCTGCGGACAAGGGAACCGCGGGGACGCCCGCAGGTTCAGCTCCGTGATCCGGAAGGGGACGGTTCGATTTCCGTCCCAGTGCCGGCGGCGGGTTCAGACCGGACGCAGGACCGCGCGGGCGGCGCCGACGACGGCGTCCTCGATCCGGGCGAGGACGGGGGAGTCCAGCTTCCAGCGCTGCCAGTGCAGCGGGACGTCCACGGGTTGGCCGTCGAGGCGCACCAGGCGTCCGTCGGCCAGAGCGGGGACGGACTGCTGCTCGGGGACCAGCGCCCAGCCGAAGCCCAGCAGCACCGCGGTCGCGAAGTCGGCCGAGGCCGGGACGTAGTGCCGCGGCGGGCGCGCCGGGTCGGCGCCCAGACCGGTCAGGTAGCGGGTCTGCAGCGCGTCCCTGCGGTCGTAGTCGACCAGCGGGGCGGCCTCGAACGCGGCGGCGTCCCGACCGTCGCCGAACCAGCGGGACGCGAACGCCGGCGATGCCACCGGCAGGTACCGGATCGCCCCCAGCGGACGCGACGAGCAGCCGGGAACGGGGCGTTGCTGCGAGGTCACCGCTGCTGACACCGTCCCCGACTCCAGCAGCCCGGCGGTGTACTCCTGGTCGTCGCGGAACAGCTCGAACGTCATCCCCGCGGCGGCCAGTGGCGCGAGCGCGGCCAGGAACCAGGTGGCCAGGCTGTCCGCGTTCACCGCGAGCGGGACGCCTGCGGCCGGGTCGTCCAGACCCAGTTCAGCCAGCGCGTCCTGCTCGATCGCGGCCAGTTGGCGCGCCAGCCGCAGCACCACCCGTCCGGCCTCGGTGACGGCCACCGGCTTCGAGCGGACGATGAGGACGCGCCCGAGCCTGCTCTCCAGTGCCTTCAGCCGCTGGGACACCGCGGAAGGGGTGACGCTCAGCCGGGCCGCCGCACCGTCCAGCGAGCCGGCCGCGACGATCTCGGCGAAGGTGCGGACGAGTTCGACCGGGAGCTCCACATAAGACAGGCTAATGCAACGCCAGAATCTTTAGCTGGACGCGAGTCCGTCCGTCCCCTACCTTCGAGCGGGTGAGCTCCTACCTGGCCGGTCTCGGCCTCGGCCTGTCCCTGATCGTGGCCATCGGCGCGCAGAACCTGTTCGTGCTACGGCAGGGCATCCGCCGGGAGCACGTCTTCGAGGTGGCGGCGGTCTGCGCGCTGTCCGACGCGGTGCTGATCGCCCTCGGCGTGGGTGGCCTGAGCGCGGTGACGGGAGCACTGCCCTGGCTGGTGGTGGTCGTCCGCTGGGCCGGCGCGGCGTTCCTGATCGGCTACGGCCTGCTGGCCGCCCGGCGGGCGTTGCGACCGTCCGGACCGACGGCGGCGGCGGCCGACGGTCCGGTGGCGACCACCCGGCGCGCGGTGCTGCTCGCCTGCCTGGGCTTCACCTGGCTGAACCCGCACGTCTACCTCGACACCGTCTTCCTGCTGGGCTCCGTCGCCAGCACCCACGGCGATGCGCGGTGGCTGTTCGCCCTCGGTGCGGCGACGGGAAGCTTCGCCTGGTTCTTCGGTCTCGCCTACGGCGCCCGCCATCTCTCGCGCTGGCTCACCGGACCGGCCGCCACCCGCTGGCTGGACGGTTTCGTCGCCGCCGTGATGCTGGTCCTCGGGGTGTCGCTGGTGGTGGCTCGCTGAGCGGGGCTGGCCGCCATCCGGGGCGTCCCGGCAGACTGGGACGATGAGCAGGCCGTCGTGGAGCGTGCGCGCGCGGGTGATCGCCGCCGTGGTCGCGTTGGCCGGCCTGGCGCTCGCCACCTCGGGCCTGATCGTGCACAGCCGGGGGGTCGCGCTCACCGAGCAGCGCGTCGCCGCCGACCTCGACCGCGCCGTCGAGGAGCTGGCGACCCTGGCCGCCACCGGCCTCGACCCGCAGACCGGGCAGCCGTTCGCCGACGCCCGCGGGCTGCTCAGGGTGGCGGTGCAGCGCTCGGTGCTGGCCTCGAACGAGGGCGTCCTCGGCATCGTGGACGGCCGAGTGCAGTGGACGGCGCAGACCGCGGTCCCGTTCCGTCCCGAGCACGACCAGGAATTCGTCACCGCCATGCTTCCGCTCGCCGGGCTCGCCGCGGTGTCCCACGGCAGCCTGCGCACACCCCAACGCGACTACCGCTATGTCGTCGCGCCGGTCGCGTTCGGGGACGGTCCACCCAGCGGTGCGCTGGTGCGGGCCGTCGACTTCGATGCCGAGCAGAGCCTGCTCGCCGAGGTCTGGCGCAGCTACGTCCTGGTCGCGGTCGGCTCCCTGCTGCTGGTCGGCCTGCTGATCTGGATCCTCGTCGGCCGGCTGCTGGAGCCGATCAGCTGGATGCGCCGGACGGCCGGCGAGATCACCGACACCGACCTCGGCCAACGGATCCCCGTCCGCGGCACCGACGACCTGTCCGCGCTCGCGGTGACGGTGAACCACATGCTCGACCGGCTCGAGACCGCGGTCGGCGGGCAGCGCGAGCTGCTGGACGACGTGGGCCACGAACTGCGCACCCCGCTGACCATCATCCGCGGGCACCTCGAGCTGCTCGACCCGGCGGACGCGGCCGACGTCGCCGCGACCCGCGCGCTGGTGCTGGACGAGACCGACCGGATGCGCCGGCTGGTCGACGACCTGCTCACCCTCGCCAAGGCCGAGCAGCCGGAGTTCGTGCGTCCGGCGCCGACGGACGTGGCCCGGCTCACCGATGAGACGCTGGCCAAGGCGACCGGCCTCGGCGAGCGGCACTGGGTGCTGGACGACCTGGCCGACACCGAGGTCCGGCTGGACGAGCAGCGGATCGCGCAGGCGTGGCTGCAGCTGGCCGCCAACGCCGTCCGCTACTCGGAGGACGGGTCGAGGGTCGGCATGGGCAGCCGGCTGGCGGACGGCGAACTGCGGCTCTGGGTCCGCGACGAGGGCGTCGGGATCGCGGCTGCCGACCTGGAGCGGGTCACCCAGCGGTTCGAGCGGGGCAGCGGCACGTCCGGCGGGACGGGGCTCGGGCTCGCCATCGTCGGCGCCATCGCCCGCGCCCACGGCGGCCGGGTGGAGATCGAGTCCGAGCCGGGACGGGGCAGCACGGTGAGCATCGTGCTACCGGAGAGGGGGACGCGGTGAGCCAGGTCTTGATCGTCGAGGACGAGCCCCGGATCGCCGCCTTCATCGCCAAGGGGCTGCGCGCCGCCGGCTTCGCCGCGCTCGTCGAGCCGTCCGGGGAGGCGGCCGTCCAGCTCGCCGTGACCGAGCCCATCGACCTGGTCGTCCTCGACGTCGGGCTGCCCGACATCGACGGCTTCGAGGTGCTCGCCCGGCTGCGCGGCCAGGGCGTGACGACGCCGGTGATCATGCTGACGGCGCGCTCGTCCGTCGCCGACCGGGTGGCGGGCCTGCAGTCGGGGGCGGACGACTACGTCCCCAAGCCGTTCGCCTTCGAGGAGCTCCTGGCCCGGATCCAGCTGCGGCTGCGCACCGAGCCGGCGGGCGAAGCGGCGATGGTGCTGGCCCATCGTGACCTGTCGCTGGACCTGCTGACCCGGCGCGCCAGCGTCGGCGGACGGAGCGTCGACCTGACCGCCCGCGAGTTCACGCTCGCTGAGGTCTTCCTGCGCAACCCGGGCCAGGTGCTCAGCCGCGAACAGCTGCTCTCGGGGGCTTGGGGCTACGACTTCGACCCGGGCTCCAATGTCGTGGACGTGTACGTCCGCTACCTGCGCCGCAAGCTGGGGGCCGACTACTTCGAGACCGTCCGCGGCATGGGCTACCGGCTGGTCTAGGCGTGATGTCCCGGTCGTTCGGCTGCCGGGGATCCCGGGTCGGGGCCCGGGATGACGGTGGGGTGAGCGGGTCGGTGGGCTGGCGGGGGCTTGTCCCCGTCGCTTGGCTGAGTCGGGTTCAGGACAGCCGCTCTCCACGCACTTGCGGGGAGGCGAAGGTCGACGCCACCACCTCGCCGGCGAAGAACTCGGTGAGCCGGCCGGCCTCCGCGTCGAGCGCGGCTCGGGCGGTCCGTCCAGGGTCGGTGCGGTAGACGATGCGGACGCTCCCGTCCGGCTCCTGCACCCAGCAGCCGACCACCCGTCCGCACCACCAGGCCGTGGTGCCGCCGTTGCCGACCGAGTCGAACAGGTAGGGGACATCGGCGGGGTCGAGGTAGAAGTCGCGCTGCTTCCAGCCCATGGTGGTCGGATCCAGTGTCGGCAGCAGGGCGGCCCACGGCTCGACCGGCTCGTCGGGCTTCTCGTCGCCGGGCAGCACCCAGCCGGTCTCGCCGGAGTCGAGTTCGACGCCGGCCGCCGCGACGTCGGCCAGCGCCCGGCGGACCGTCGTCTTGGTCGCGCCCAGCCACCAGACCAGGTCGGTCTCCGTTCCCGGACCGAACGTCCACAGCCACCGGCGGACGAGCTCGGCATACCCCTCGGCCTCTGGCAGCGGGACGGGATCCTCGCCCAGCCAGGCCCGAGCCGTCGTCCAGCTGGGCCGGGAGATCCGCCAGTGGCCAGCATTGCGGCCGCGGAACACCTGGCCGCGGGCGCCGAGCAGGGTGAGCACGCGCGGTGCGACCGGGGCCTCCTGGCTCCATTTGCCGCTGCCGTACGTGATCCGGGCGGCCAGGGCCGGCACCTGCTGCCTCAACGTGGGGACGTCGAGCGCGCCGTCCGCCCCGAGATGAGCGAGCACGTCCGCCGCTGCGGACTCCACCCAGGCGACGCCGTCCCTCGCCACGCCGGCCCGCTCCACGTCGCCGGCCAGCCGGCGCAGCTCCGAGCCGGCCACCCGGGCGGAGGCGCTGCCCAGCGCTGCCGGCAACAGGTCACGCGTGAACCCGAACAGCGTCCGGCGCATCGCCAGCTGCTTGACGACCGTGCGCTGCTCATTCAGGAGTTCGTCGACGGCGTCGATCGTCAACCCGTCGACGCGGGCCTGCAGGGCGAGGTGGACGGTGGGCGGCTCGGTGGCGTGCAGGACGGTCATCGCGCGGGTGGCGGTCACCGGATCCGGGTGGCGGAATGCCGGGTGCACACCGTGCCGACGGGCGAGCCGGGTGCGCCGCTGGGCGTCGCTGAAGCGGAGCATCCGGCCATCATGGCAGGCGGCTCGGACACTCAATCCGGATCCACCGATGGCCGCGGTCGCGAGCCGCACCAGCCGGGTGTGCAGGCGAGCCGATTGAGGGTCCTGACGAGCGAAGCGAGGAATAGCCAGCGCCCGGACGGGGCCGCGCAGTAGGCGGAGGTCGGTGGATCCGGGCTCAGTCCGGTGTCTCCGCGCTGGGTGGGCTCACCGGTGAGGGCGCGGTCGCTGCGGTCGCTGTGGCGGTGGCGGACGGGCTGGGCTTCTCCGTCGCCGCGGTCGCCGTGGGGGAGGACCGCACGTCGGGATTCACGACGATCGCCGGCCGGGGCTCCGCCGGCGCTGCCTCGCCGCCCTGGCTGGCGAGCATCCCGGCGGTGAAGGTGACGAGCCCGATGGCGCCGGAGACCACCCACGCGGTGGTGGCCCGGGATCCCGTCATGTCTCCTCCTGCTCGTCGTTCAGGCTAGCCGGACGCTGCTCGGGTGTTGCAGGGCCAGCCGATGAGGGTTCTCTCATCGAACGCGCCCAGGCCTCGGCGAGCTCGAGCCGGTGCTCGGCCTGGTCGCCCTCGCCGCCCGCGACGAGGCTCAGCAGGACAGCAGCCACCCGGGCGGCCAGAGCGACGGGATGAACCCGGCCGGAGAAGTCGTCCGTCCAGTCGGCGAGCACTCCGGGCACGCGGCCGTAGTGGGCCGGCGAGAGGCCGGGCAGGACGGCGAGGTGGGCGAGCAGGCAGGCCAGGTCGTCCTCCCGCAGCCCGGGGC
This sequence comes from Propionibacteriaceae bacterium, assembly GCA_017306015.1. Lineage (GTDB taxonomy): Bacteria > Actinomycetota > Actinomycetes > Propionibacteriales > Propionibacteriaceae > Propionicimonas. The sequence continues at coordinate 136,352 of JAFKJK010000012.1, read as the reverse complement.
CGGCGTTCTCCAGGTCGATCAGGCCGAGCTGGTCCCCGTCCACCATCACGTTGGCCTCGTAGAAGTCGCCGTGGGTGGGCACCGGCGGGCCGACCGGGGTGGTGCCGAGCAGCCGCTGGAGCTCGCCGGCGAGCGCCTCGATGCGTCCGGATTCCTCGGGCAGCCGCTGGACGGCGGTCGCGGCGTGGAAGTCCAGCCGGTCCGACCAGGCTGGGCGACGATCCAGAGCGGCCAGCCCCGGAGGCAGCCGGTCGAGCAGGTCGACGATGCCCGCCGCCGACGGCAGCTCTCCCGATCCGGCGAGGAGCGTCGTGAGCGGGACGCCGGGAGACTCGGGCGTGACGAGGACGCCGGTCGCCGGCCGGCCGGACAGCGCCGGGGCGAGGTCCGCCTCGGCGAACAGCCGTTGCCTGGTCGCGAGCCGCTCGGCCCGGTCCGGACGGAGCACCTTGAGGTAGGCGGTGCCGGTCGCGGTCGTCGCCCGCAGCACGGCCCGCCGGAGCGGCCGGTAGCTGATCAGGTCCAGTCGGCTGAGGCCCGGGCCGACGCCGGGCCACGTCCGCACCTCGTCGGGGTCGCAGGCCGCGGCCAGGCCGGGCAGGCGCGGGTCGTCGGGGTGCCGCCAGACCGAGAACCGGAACCCCTCGGCGGCCACGGACGCTGCCGCCTCGCCGAGGTCGGCGGTGGTTGCGAAGAGGTGGTCGACCACCTCCCGTCCGCTGTCGCGGTAGGTGACGCGGTAGCCGGCGGTGACCTCTGCGCCCGGCCGGTACTGCCAGGTGGTCAGGTCGGCCCGGAAGCCGGGGACGTCGGCGTCGGGAACACCGGTGAGCGCGGCCCGCAGCAGCCCCGCTGCGTCCGCGGACTGCAGCAGGGCTGCCGCGAGGGGCAACTCGACCATGCGATCAGTCTGCCGAAGGGGCGCTGGGCGCGGAGTTCGGCGTGTTCGGCGTGTTCGGGCTGGCCGGCGTGCTGGGGGTGTTGGGGGTGTTGGGGCTGGCCGGGGTGTTCGCGGTATTCGCGGTGTTGGGGCTGGCCGGCGTATTCGCCGTATTGGGTGAGTTCGCCGTGTTCGGGGTGTTCGCGGTGTTGGGGGTGGGCGCGGTGTTCACGGTCGGCGCCACCGTCCCGGTGGTCCCGGTAGGGGACGTGCCGGTGGACGGGGTCGCTGCCGGCGTCCCCCCGCCGGATGTCGGCGCCGCCGAGGACGATGCCGGTGGCAGCGGGCCGGGGGTGTCGGCCGTGGCGATCGCCGCGCCGCCGAGGACGGTGAAGCCGAGGGCTCCGGTGACGGCCCAGGCTGCGGTCGAGCGGTTGATCCGCATGATGCGTTCCTTCCGTTGGTGGATCCCGTTGGTGGATCGATGTCGCCTACTTCAGTCGACGCGGGTGAGCCCAGAGGGAGAGCCGAATGAGAGTCCTCTCACCCGGCCGAGCCGTTTCGACGGCCACTGTTCCTCACCCGGCGCAAGCGCTGGCTGCGTCAGGACTCCCCCCAAGCCCCGCACTGGCGCGCGGTCCTCGTCTGAGGCGCCCGTGGTCGGCACTCCTCGACAAACCGACGCTCCGCGCCGGGATGTCATCGTCGTCTATGGTGAGGCCGTGCAGGCGACCTCCCGGCAGCGGACGCGCATCCTGGCGTCCGGGCTGGTCGTGGTCGCGATCGCCTGCGGGGTCGTCCTCGTGACGGCGCTGAGCGCGACGACGAAGTCGGGCATCCTCGGCGACCTGGAGATCTACCGCGGGGCGATCGGCTACGCCTTCGGCGGCGGCGACCTGTACGCGTGGGTGTACGAGCACCCGACCGTGAAGGGACTCGGCTTCACCTACCCGCCATTCGCCGCGCTGGTGCTGTCGTGGCTGGTCTTCGTGCCGCTGACGGTGGCGAAGATGGTCTGGACGGCGGTCACCTTCGCGGTGATCGCGGCCTGCCTGTGGCTGCTCACCCGTCCGGATCCGGGGACGCGGGTGGGTGGCTCGCCGAGCACGGCGCTGCGGGTGGCGTGGACAGCGGGGCTCGCGATCCCGGTGGTGTTCACCTATCCGTTCCTGCACAACCTGGTCGTCGGCCAGGTCAGTCTGTTCGTGATCGCGCTGGCCCTGTTCGACCACACCCTGCCGCCACGCTGGCGAGGCGTGCTGGTGGGCCTGGCCGGCGCCATCAAGCTGACGCCGCTGGTGTTCGTCCCGTACTACCTCCTCACCCGGCAGTGGCGGCAGGCCGCGGTCGCGTCGGGCACGTTCGCCGCGGCGACGGGGTTGGCGTTCGCCGTCCTGCCGCAGGCGTCGCTCGCCTACTGGACCGACAAGCTGTGGCAGACCGGACGGGTCGGACGCACCGACTCGACGGTGAACAAGTCGCTGCTGGGCCTGCTCGCCAGGACGTTCGGCGACGGCACCGCGACCAAGGTGGTCTGGGTCGTCCTCGTCCTCGCGGTCGCCGCCCTGGCGTACTGGCGGGCGGCGCGTGCTTTCCGCGAGGACGACCTGCTCGGCGCGACGCTCATGGTCGGCGCGCTGTCGGTCGCGGTGTCTCCGATCTCGTGGCCGCACCACCAGCTGTGGCTTGTGCTGGTGGCGGCCTGGTGGCTGCTGCAACGCGGACGGGTGCCACTGGTGCTCGGCCTGGTGCTGTTCGCGGTCTTCCTCGGCTATCCGTGGTTCGACGACTACCAGGTCACCATCGACCCGCTGCTGCGGATCGGGGTCGAACTCCCGGCGCTGGCCGTCCTGCTCGTGCTCGGGGTCGGCCCGCGTCCGGCCGCCGGACGGGCATGACCGGAGCCCAGCTCGGGCCGGGTTCGGCGACCGTTGGTCGCCGGTCACCCTGGTGGCGGCGGCAGCCGCTGGAGGCTGCGGTGCTCGACGGCACGGTCGTGGCGCACTATCGGCGGCTGACCGACCGTCCCGACCGGCCGTGGGTGCGGTTGGCGACGATCAGCGAGAACGCGCTGGGGCCGGCCGAGCTCGCGCTGGTTGACGGCGTCCTGAGCGCGCGGGTTCCGGAGCCGTCCGGGCACGCCCACTACCGGTTCGACGACGGACACTGGCTGCGGACGACCGCGTCCGCCTGGGTCGCGCCGGCGCTGCCGGAGCCGCCGAGCGCGGCCGACCTCGGCGTCCCGGAGTCGAGCCTGAGGGCGGTGGCGGCATTCGCGTCCGACTGGCCGCAGGCGCTGACCGACGAGGACGGGTCGGTGTTCAGCTACCACCGCACGCCTGGAGGGCGCTGGGTGCGAGCGGCCTGCCTGCGGATCGCCGAGGGCGCGCACGCCGAGGCATCGAACTCCTCGGTGAAACTGGCCCAGGTCACCGGAGAGCTGGACGCCACCCCGACGCCGTGGGGGCAGCGCCGGCCCACGCTGAGCCGGTCGGAGTCGTCGGCCGGGGTGCGGGGCACCGACCTGGGCGTCCGCTTCGAGCACGGGGGACGCAGCTTCCTGCTGTTTGGCGACACCCACTGGCGCCGCCGGCCCTGGCTTGCGACGAGGGACTCGATCGCCGAGGTACTGCCCGGCGACGACCTGCCTGTGGTGCGGTTCCACGGCTCACCGCTGCGGCTGGACCGGGCGTCGATGCGCGAGTACGACGTGCCGCTGGACGCGTTCTCGCGCGGCGGCCTGCTGTACGGGCTCTTCAGCGCCGACCACTTCCGCGACTGGCTCGTGATGGGACGCTCGGTGCTGGCCCGGGCGGTCGACCCGGCGCTGCCGATCGACCCCGCCGCCCGGCGCCGCCCCGTCCGCTTCGCCGTGCTGGCGACGCTGAGCAGCCGCCACTTCGTCAACGTGTCCGCCCAGCTGCTCCCGGCGTCCGCTCTGAACCAAAGTACCTGTCCCCTTGGTTCAGAATCGGCCGTTGTGAACCGGGGGGACAGGTACTTCGGTTCAGAGCCGGCCGGCGGGGACGTCCTGCTGCTGTGGGGGACGGGGCCGTACCGCGCGTCGGAGGTTCGGCTGGCGATGCTGGACGCGGTCGCGCTCGACCGGCTGGACGGGCTCGAACACCCGGTCCCGACCGAGGAGCTCGGCCTGCGCTACTGGGACGGCTCCGGCTGGGCGGACGGGGAGGAGCAGGCGGCCCCACTGTTCCGTCCGGGTGCACTGGGGGAGCTGTCGGTGCGCTGGGTCCCGGAGGCCGGGAAGTACGCGTTGCTGGCCGCGTCCGGGCCGGAGGATCCGATCGGTGCCGCGGTGACGCTGCGCTGGGCCGAGCATCCCTGGGGCCCGTGGACGCCACGGCTGCGGCTGCTCGACTGGGTCGCCGGCGGGATGTCGTCCGACCCGTTCACGCGGTTCATCAAGACCGGGCCGGACGACGAGGTCGGCGACCGGATCTTCCGGGCCCAGGCGCGGAGCACCGGCGGTGCCTACGCCCCGTACCTGTTCGACTCCCGGCGGGACGGCGACGACCTCGTCCTGCGGTACACCCTGTCGACGTGGAACCCGTACCAGGTGGTGCTGCTGGAGCACCGGCTGGTGTCGGGCGAGTGGTAGTCAGCGGGCGTCGAAACGGTCGAGCAGCAGCCTGACCGGACGCGCCAGGAGCAGGAGCAGCAGCGCCCAGTAGCCGACCACCGGCCAGGCGAGCGCGACCCCGAGCGCAAGCACCATCAGGATCACCATCGCCCACGACACATGGATGGCTTCGCGGCTCACCTGCGCGCCTTCGACCCAGGTCTCCGGGTGCCGCCAGGCGACCATCTCCATCCCGGTGAGGCTGAGGGACGCGATCAGCATGGTGCCGATGTAGACGGTCAGCTGCGGCCGGTCGACCGGCATCGCGCCGGTGATCGCCGTAGCCACCGGCAGGAAGACGATCGACAGCAGCCAGGCCATGTTCAGCCAGAAGATCCCCGGCGCCTCGAATTCGAGGCGGTCGAACAGGCGGCGGTGCGATCGCCAGAACCGGGCGATGATCACGAAGCTCAGCACGAAGCTGACCACCGCGGAGATGTTCTGGCCGAGGTAGCCGAAGGCGTCCAGACCCTCGTGGACGGCTTCGCCCACCCCCTCCATCAGCGGCAGGATCAGCAGCGTCAGCGCGATCGCGACCGCTGCGTCACTGAAGAAGACCAGCCGTTCGACGGACGCTCCGGGCGGCGAGGCGGACTCAGTCATGCCTGCATTCTCTCAGCCGCCTCGCCCGCGGTGAGCTCCCGGTGCCGGCGTCGACCCGGCGGCGCGCCCTTCTTCGTGGATCGCGATCCCCACGGCGTCCGCCGTCGAGCGCGGTGAGAGCCCGTGAGTACTCTGGCCGGGATGGACGCAGCCCGCTCGACCCCAGCGCGCGGAGCCGGGCTGCGCACCTGGACGGCTCGCGTCGCGCTGTCGCTGCCACCCCTGCTGGCCGCGTTCTGGGTGGCCGGCACGCAGGTGCACGGCGGGCCGGCGTGGCCGTGGAGCCCCGCGATGGCCGATCTGGAGGTCTATCGCCGCACCGGCGAACTCCTGCTCTCCGGCGGTGACATCTTCCACACCGACGGACTGCTGTGGATCTACCCCGGCTTCGCCGCGCTGTTCACGCTGCCCCTGGCGTACCTGACCAGCACCCAGGCCGCCGCGCTCTGGACGGTGCTGTGCACGGCAGCGCTGGCGGCGATCATCCACCGGATGGGCCTTGCGGGGTGGCGGCTGAGCGCGCTGACCACCGGCGCCATCCTGTTCACCTCCCCGGTGCGCGAAACGCTCGGACAAGGCCAGTTGGGCCTGTTCATCGTCGCGGCCGTGATCCTCGACGTGATGCCGGGCCCCCGGGTGTTCGGCCGCCGCATCCTGCCGGAAGGCTGGCTGGTCGGGGTCGCGACCGCGGTGAAGCTGACCCCGGCTACGGTGGCGGCCTACCAGTTCTTCTCGGGACGGCTGAAGGCAAGCCTGGTCGCCTTCGGCTCGTTCCTCGCCGCGACCGCGCTCGGATTCGTCCTGCTGCCCGGTGAGTCGGCGTACTACTGGACGCGGCTCGTGATCGGCGACACCGGCATGAACGCCACGCTGATCTACGCCGCGAACCAGTCGGTCTTCGGCACCTGGGCACGCCTGACCGGCTCCACCGGCAGCGGGGGGCTCGTGCTCAGCGTGCTGGTCCTCGCGGTCGGCATCTGGTCCGCCGCCGTGGTGCATCGCCGGGGACGGGAGGACCTGGCCATCTGTACGGCCGGGGTGGCCAGCCTCCTCGCGTCCCCGATCTCGTGGGGCCACCACTACGTCTGGCTGATCCCGTTGGGCATCGTGCTGTGGCGGGCGTCCGACCTGCCGGGCTGGTTCCGGTGGTACGGCCTCGGCTGGGTGGCGTGGGGCCTGGTCGCGCCGTACATGTGGCTGGTGCGGGGCGGCAACGTCGAACGCACCTACGGGCCCTGGCAGGAGATCGTCGTCAACGCCGGCGTCGTGGGCGGCGTGCTGCTCCTGGGTGCGGCCGCGGCTGTCCCCAGAACGCGGGAGGATGGACCGGAGCAGCGGGACGACGGCGTCCCCGGGACGGAAGCGGCATGACCACGGCAACCAGGGGCTGGTTCACAGCTGCGGCGGGGCTGACCCTCGCGTCCCTCGTGATGGGAGCGGTGGTCTGCGCGACGCAGTCCGGCGCGGCCTGCCCGAACTGGCCGGGCTGCTACGGCGACCAGTTCCTGCCGACCCCGGGGGCGGGGCTGGCGACGAACCCGCTGATCGAGTTCAGCCACCGGGTGGTCGCCGGGGCCACCGGTCCGGCCGTGCTGGTCGCGGCCATCCTGGGACGGAAGCTTCCCGACGCGTGGCCGCGGCGACTGGCCTGGATCGGGCTCGCCGGGACGCTGTCCGCCGGCGTCTTCGGGATGCTCATCGTGTTGGTCGGCATCCCGTGGTGGCTCGGGATGCTGGATCTGGGCAGCGCCCTGGTGGCGACCGCGGCGATGCTGCAGGCGCGGCTGCTGCTGGATCGCCCTGGGTGGGCGCCCGATCGGGTCGCGCGGACGGCGTGGGCCGCGCTCGGCGTCCTCGCCGCGATGCACCTGCTGGGGATCGCGGTCGCCGGGACGGACTCCTTCACTCGCTGCCTCGGCTGGCCCCTCGGAGTGCTGGACGCCGACCGCTGGCCGGCCGTCCAGGTGCTGCGGATCGTCCTGGCCGTCGTCGCCGCGGTGCTGATCGTCGTCGCGGTGGCGGGCGTGGTGCGGCGTCCCGGGCTGCGGCTGTACGGCTGGCTGGCCGCGGGCCTGCTCGTCGCCGAGTTGGCCCTGGCCGCGTCCCTGCTCGCCGGTGCCGGCAGCGTCGGCCTGCGCACGGTCTACGCCGTGGTCGCCGCCGCCCTGTTCGGGGCTGTCGCTCTCCTCGCTGCTCGGTCGAGCGTAAGCCCGGCGGCGCGCTCGGATGCGTCCGGGTTGTCGGACAACGAAGCCTCTCCTGACGCGTCAGCGACCGCACGGTGAGGAGTCTCGACCGTGCGCCGGCGGGCGTCGGAGGACGGTCATCGCGCACCTCGAGATGGATGAGATTCTGAGGAGTCGGCGCGTGGCGGACTCGTCCTCGTCCGGCCCAGTCAGCTGCGGGACCGGGCCAGGCCGAAGCCGACCAGCCCCGCGGCGAGCGCGGTGAGGCTGAGGCCGCCGACCAGCACGGCCTGACGGAACTCCGCGGTCTGCTGGGCCGTCCAGCTCACGGTGGCGATGCTGCCGGTGAACAGCGCCGCGAGGATCGTCCCGGCGATGGCGATCCCGATTCCCGAGGTGACCTCGCTGACGGTGTCGATCAGGGCGGTGCCGATGCCCGTCCGGTTCTCGGGCAGCCCGTTGAGGACGTTGACACCGGCCACGACGCCGACCACGCGCATCCCGGCGGCCACGAGGACGAGAGCCACCGCGACCCAGCCGTAGCCGAACCTGCCGAGCAGGCTGAACACGGCCAGGCCGGCCACGACGGACGCGGCGCTGAGCCAGGCCGCACGCCCCGGCCCGAGCCGGTCGACGAGGGGATTGACGACGGCGCCGCCGGCGATCAGGACCACCACCTGGGGGAGCATCCCGATCGCGGCCATCGCCGGCGTCCAGCCCCAGTCGAGCTGCAGTTGCAGGGTGACCAGATAGGTCATGCCGGCGGCGGCGAGCCCGACCGCGCTCTTGTAGGCCAGCCCGCTGGCCACGAGCGGCTGCGTCACGAGCGTCAGGTCGAGCAGCGGATGCTCGGCCGAGCGCTCCCGGAGCACGAACCCGACCGCGGCAGCGGCGGCCGCGAGGGTCGCCGTCCACGGGAGCCAGGACGCCGCGCCCTCGTTCACGAACAGCGTCGGAGCCACCAGGGCCAGCGCGATGGTCGCCGTGCCGAGGACACCGCCGGCGATGTCGATCCGGGCGTGGTGGAGGCCGTCCGGCTCGTCCGCGGCGATGCCGAGCCGGATGCCGGCGAAGGCCAGCGCCGCGACCGGAACGTTCACCAGCAGCAGCACCTGCCAGGGCGCGACGGCCAGGACGAAGCCGCCGACGGTCGGGCCGACCGCGAGGCCGACCAGGCCGACCGTGGAGATCAGGGTGATCGCGCTCATCCGAAGGCGATCGGACGCGAACAGCCGGAACGCCAGCGCCATCGACCCCGGCGTGGTCATCGCCGCAGCGACGCCCATCGCCACCCGGACGGCGACCAGTTGCGCGGCCGTGGTGACGAGGAGGGTTGCGAGGCTGGCCAGCGCCAGCAGCGCCAACCCGATCAGCATGACCCGACGCCGTCCGAAGCGGTCGGAGATGGCGCCGAAGACGAGCATCAGCCCGCCGTAGACGACGGCGTAGGCGCCGGTCACCCACTGCAGGCCGGTGGTGGACGCGTGCAGCTCGCGTCCGATCGTGGGCAGCGCGACGTTCAGGATCGAGTTGTCGAGCATCTCGAACAGGAAGACCGCGGAGAGCCCCGCCAGGGCGACCCATGCCTCGCGCAGTGACTGGGGCGAGCCGGACGCGCGTTCTGTGGGGGTGGACTCGGCCACAATGGCTGTGGTCTCTTCGGAGGACATAATCTGAGGTTAAGTCACTAAGTTTAGTGAGTCAAGTTAGTGAGGATGCATGCCCAGAACGAGGGAGCGGGGCGGTCCGGAGACGCGGCGCCGGATCTCGGGGATCGCGTCCCGGCTGTTCCTCGAGCGGGGCTTCGACGCGGTCACGGTCGCCGAGGTGGCGAGGGCGGCCGGGGTGTCGAGCGTGACGGTCTTCAACCACTTCCCGCGCAAGGAGGACCTGTTCCTGGACCGCGCCGTCGATGCCGTCGACCTGCTCCGGTCGACGATCCGTGAGCGTCCCGACGGGGTGGACGCGCTGGAGGCGCTGCGGCAGCTGACCCTCCGAATGGTCGAGACCCGGCACGCATTCTCCGGACTGGACAGCCGGTCCGCACCCTTCTTCCGGACGGTTGCCGAGTCGCCCGCTCTGGTGGCCCGGGCCCGGGAACTGGTCGGCGAGCTTGAGCGGGAACTGGGCGACGAACTCGACGGCGATCCGCGTTTCGGCGGGGACGCGAGACTGTTCGCAGCGCTGTTCATCTCCGGCTACGCGACGGTGATGGTGGGTGCTGCTCGCCGGGTCCTGGACGGCGAGCTGCCGGACGCTCTCGTCGATGGCCAGCGAGCGCGCTTCGAGCTGCTGTTCGAGACGCTGCGCGGCGGGATCGCCGGGCTGGAGGCCTGAACCGTCGGGGACAGGTACTTCGGTTCACCGCGCAGCCGTGAACATTCGGGGACTGAACCGTCGGGGACAGGTACCTCGGTTCACAGGGGACTGAACGATTGGGGACAGGTACTTCGGTTCACCGCGCGGTCGTGAACGGTCGGGGACAGGTACCTCGGTTCGCCGTCGGGGACTGAACGGTCGGGGACAGGTACTTCGGTTCACCGTCGGGGACTGAACGATCGGGGGCACGTGCGTCGGTTCACATCGCTGCCTCGCGCGGACGCGTCCCGACGCGGAGCGACTCAGCGTCCGTCTCCAGGTTGCTCCCATCGCACGTTTCGCTCCAGCGCCTGGAGGTCCGAGTCGGTGATCGCTGTCGGGACGGGATTGCGGCGGTGCCGTCGGTGGTCCGCGACGCCGGACGGCGTCTCGGCCGTCCCGCGCGTTTCGTGCTGGTTCATGGTGGTTGTGGCGTGGCCGCATGGGGCCCGGCGGGCTCCGTGCTAGATCGTGGTGGTTCTGGAGCCGGATCAGGGCCTGGTAACCACCACCGTCTGGCTCGGCGTCCTGCGGCTTGCCGTGGAGGCGTCTATTTCGACCATCAGCTGGCACGAGCGGTGGCGCTCGCGGTGCCCGCCTCAACGAGCGGACCGGAGCGGCTCCACGTCGGCGGCTCTCAGCCAGGTGCCGGCCGGGGTCCAGCGTGGGCCGCACTCGACTCGGCGGCAGGGACGGACAAGCATGGCGCGTCGCGGCTGAAGACCGCGGCGTCCAGATCGACGGTGCGGGGCCAGCGCTACGACCGGATCCTCTGACGCGCCCGCCGTCCGCTCGCCGTCGGTGCGGGGCGCGGTGCTACCTGGGCCTGACATCGGAATAGGCGAAGGGATAAGCTAGTTGAGTCTAGTGAACTCAACTTTGCTTCCAGAGGAGAAGAACCCCTAGATGGACACCGAAAAGCTGACCACCCGGAGCCGCGACGCGGTCTCGGCCGCGCTGCGGACCGCCCTGACGAAGGGCAACCCGTCCGCCGAGCCGGTGCACCTGCTGTACGCGCTGCTGCTCGTGCCCGACAACACGATCGCCCCGCTGCTGGCCTCGATCGGCACGGACGCCGCCGTGGTCAAGGCCGCCGCCGAGGGTGCGATCACCAAGCTGCCGAGTGCCCAGGGGTCATCGGTGAGCCAGCCCGGTCTGTCCGGCGCGCTGGCCCGCGTCCTGGCCGACGCCGAGACCCGCGCCCAGCAACTCGGGGACGCCTTCGTGGCGACGGAGCACCTTCTGCTGGCCCTGTCCGCCGTCCAGTCGGACGCGAAGAAGATCCTCGACGACCTCGGCGCGACGACGGCGAAGATCACCCAGGCTTTCAGTGCTGCCCGCGGCTCGAAGCGGGTCACGTCCGCCGAGGACGAGGGCAGTGAGTCGGCGCTGGACAAGTACTCCGTCGACCTGACCCAGCGTGCACGGGACGGCAAGCTCGATCCGGTCATCGGACGGGACGCCGAGATCCGCCGGGTCGTGCAGGTGCTGGCCCGGCGCACCAAGAACAACCCGGTCCTGATCGGCGAGCCCGGTGTCGGCAAGACCGCCGTCGTCGAAGGCCTCGCCCAGCGTGTGGTCGCCGGCGACGTCCCCGACTCGCTGAAGGACCGCCGGGTCGTCTCCCTCGACCTGGCGAGCATGGTGGCCGGCGCGAAGTACCGCGGCGAGTTCGAGGAACGGCTCAAGGCCGTCCTGAACGAGATCCGGGACGCCGAGGGCCAGATCATCACCTTCATCGACGAGCTGCACACCGTCGTCGGGGCGGGGGCGACCGGCGATTCGTCCATGGACGCCGGGAACATGCTCAAGCCGATGCTGGCCCGCGGCGAGCTGCGGATGATCGGCGCGACGACGCTGGACGAGTACCGCGAACGGATCGAGAAGGACCCGGCCCTGGAGCGGCGGTTCCAGCAGGTGTTCGTCGGCGAGCCGAGCGTGGAGGACACGATCGCGATCCTGCGCGGGCTGCGGCAGCGCTACGAGGCTCACCACAAGGTGCGGATCACCGACTCCGCGCTGGTCGCGGCCGCGTCCCTGTCGAACCGGTACATCACCTCGCGACAGCTACCTGACAAGGCGATCGACCTGATCGACGAGGCTGCGTCCCGGCTGCGGATGGAGATCGACTCCTCGCCGGAGGAGATCGACCAACTGCGCCGCGACATCGACCGGATGACCATGCAGGCGTTCGCTCTGGAGAAGGAGTCGGACGCCGGCTCGCAGGACCGCTACGCCCGGCTGACCGCCGAACTCGCGGACGCCAAGGAGGAACTGCGCGGCCTGGAGGCTCGTTGGGAGGCCGAGAAGTCGGGGCTGAACCGGGTCGGCGAGATCAAGGAGCAGATCGATCAGCTCCGGATCGAGGCCGAGCGGGCTCAGCGTGAGGGTGACCTGACCAGGGCGTCCCAGATCCTGTACGGCCAGATCCCGACGCTGGAAGGCGAGTTGGACGCGGCCACGAAGGCGGAGCAGGCCACCAAGCCGATGGTCTCAGAAGAGGTGTCGGCGTCCGACATCGCTGAGGTGGTCTCGGCGTGGACGGGGATCCCGGTCGGGAAGATGCTCCAGGGAGAGACCGAGAAGCTGCTCAGCATGGAGGACAACCTCGGTCGACGCCTGATCGGTCAGCGGGCCGCGGTCACCGCGGTCGCGGACGCCGTCCGCCGCTCCCGGGCGGGCATCTCCGACCCGAACCGTCCAACCGGCTCGTTCCTGTTCCTCGGCCCGACCGGTGTCGGCAAGACCGAACTGGCCAAGTCATTGGCGGACTTCCTCTTCGACGACGAGCACGCGATGGTGCGGATCGACATGAGTGAGTACGGCGAGAAGCACACCGTCTCGCGGCTGGTTGGTGCCCCTCCGGGTTATATCGGCTACGACGAGGGTGGTCAGCTGACCGAGGCCGTGCGGCGTCGGCCGTACTCGGTGGTGCTGCTGGACGAGGTCGAGAAGGCGCACCCGGACGTCTTCAACGTGCTGCTGCAGGTGCTGGACGACGGTCGGCTGACCGATGGCCAGGGCCGGACGGTGGACTTCCGCAACGTGATCCTGATCATGACCTCCAACCTGGGCTCGCAGTTCCTGGCCGACCAGACGCTCAGCGCCGAGACCAAGGAGCAGGCGGTGATGAACGTCGTCCGGCAGGCGTTCAAGCCGGAGTTCCTCAACCGGCTGGACGAGATCGTGCTGTTCGACCCACTGACCACGTCCGACCTCTCGCAGATCGTCGACATCCAGCTGGGCCGGTTGAACGCCCGGCTCGCCGAGCGCCGGATCACCGTCGAGGTCAGCCAGGCAGCCAAGGACTGGCTGGCGCTGACCGGCTTCGACCCGGTCTACGGGGCCCGTCCGCTGAAGCGGCTGGTGCAGACCACCATCGAGGACGCGCTGGCGCGGCGGATGCTGGCCGGTGGGATCTCCGACGGGGACGCGGTGAGGTTCGACATCAACTCCGATGGTTCGGGCCTGGAGATCGTGGATCGGCCCGAGGCGACCAGCTGAGGGCGGGGCAGGCGAGCGGCACCGGCGAGGGGCGGTCGGGCCGAGCGGTGCGACGACGCTTCCCGTTGTGGAACGGTGCCCGGTCTCCCTCGAACCGCGGCCGGCGTGTCCCTGGCGTCCTCCGTTCCGCAGTTGCTGTGGTTATGGGCGACAGTCCCCGGCTCGACGCCGACCACTCCGCCGTTCCTGTGGTTATCAGGCCGGATCTGGCCGTCACAACTGCAGTAGCGGCGGAACGCTTCGCGGGCCCGACCGCGAGCCCCCTGATAACTGCAGCAACGGCGGATCCTGTCGCCGTTTTCCGGGTCGTGGTGCGTTACCCTGCGCCGCCCGCCCGGAACTCGAACTGGACGTCGAGGGTGGGATCGATGGCCCTGACGATGTTGCCGTAGAACGTCTTCGCCTGATCCCGCAGCAGGCCGTCGTGCGACTTGACGTACTCGAGCCTGGCTTCATCGTTGAGGATCTCCGTGACCATTTGGGCAGGATCGATCGAGGGCGACATCCAGCCCAGCGCCCCGTCCTTCTGGACGGCTATCTCGAAGTCTTCGTTCGCGTGTCCGATGAAGATGAACTCCGGAATGGAAACCAGGAGTTGCTTCTCTCCGGTGGGGGTCACTTTGACGTCCTTGCCCTCCAGGCCCAGCTTGGCGGTGAACGAGTAGCGCAGGAACACCGCCCGCTCGCTGCCTGGGATGTCGAAGCCGAAGACCTGGCCCTTCTCCTCCTTGGACTTCAGCCCTTGAATCCCCAAGCTCACCAGCACGACCTGCTCTTCGCGGGTGATCGAGTTGATGATCTGGGTGTTGCGGGACTCGGACTTGCTTCCGAACGCCTCCCTGCCTGGCAGCATCGCCATCGCTCCGATGGCCACAGCGGCTCCGACGACGAGGGTGATCAGCGGGATCAGGATGCGTCGCATCACGGGGAACTCCTCATCTGCTTGCCCGATCTCGGTCTACGAGTTGCGCGGGCGGGTCGGCGTCGTTGCCGACCTGTGGCTGATTCTGGCACGATCTGGCCGCGCATTGGTGGGACGGCAGATTTCCGTTACGGACGGGTCGTCGGAGCATTGTCCTGACGGCTCCCTTTCGGTTTGCGCGTTGCGGCGGGACGCGGAGCCGTGTCGCGCGAGCCTGCTGGTCGGGTCCTCAGCCGAGTTCGACGTAGGCCATGCAACCGCGGCGGCGGACGGTCGTGCCGAAGAGCTGGGCGAGGTCGTTCGGCGTCCGCGGGGTCGCGACCTGGCCGGCCCGATGCAGCAGGGTCAGGTAGGCGCTCCCGACGCGCGTGGCCGGGACGAGCGAGCTGAAGAACAGCCGTCCGCCGGGACGCAGCTGCCGCCGCAGCCGGCGGCTCAGGTCGAGCGGGTCGTCGACGAGGTGCAGGAAGCCGAGGCAGAGCACAGTGTCGAAGGTGCCCGGCGCGAACGGCAGGTCGAACGCGTCCGCCTGTACGAACCGGACGCCGGGACGCACCCGACCGCCGTCGGCCAGTCGCCGGGCGGCGTGAGTGAGCATGTCGCGGGAGCGGTCAGTGACCACGACCGGACGGTCGCTGGCCCGGTAGGCGGGTGCCGAGGCGATGGCGGTCCCGGCGGCGACTTCGAGCAGCGGGCCGGACGCCGAGGTGACGGCCCGGCGCGCGAAGCCTTCGTAGTCAACGGGGTCGGCTGACCAGGCGAGGTGGTTGTAGATCCGCGAGGCGACCAGCCGGTCGTAGAGCGCGGCGTGACCGTCGTAGGCGGAGCCGGCGTCAGGGAGCGCGCCCTCGATGGTCGCGCCCCGTGGCAGTGGTGATGAGCCGGGCATGGTCGCCATCGTAGGTCTTGGGTTGTGGTGGGCAAACAGTCAGGCTCCTGGGTATGAACGTTGGCGTGAACGAGCGGCCGTCCCTGCACCTGACCTCGATCACGGTCTCGTGCCCGGCCCCGCGTGCGCTCGCCGACTTCTACGCCCGTCTGCTGGGCGCCACGCTGACGGCGTCCGAGCCGCCGTTGCCGGACGAGCCGCCAGAGGCGGGCTGGGCGCAGCTCGCTGCGGGAGCATTGACGGTGAACTTCGAGTACGAGCGCCACTGGACGCCGCCGGTCTGGCCGGCCGAGCAGGGTCGGCAGACGGCGACCCAGCACTTCGACATCCACGTGCACGACCTGGACGCCGCCACCCAGTGGGCCGTCGAGTGCGGCGCGAGGGTGGCGTCCGTCCAGCCTCAGGAGGACGTCCGGGTGCTGTTCGATCCGGCCGGGCATCCGTTCTGCCTGTTCACGTAGCGCCGCCTGTTTACGTAGCGCCGCCTGTCCACGTGGCGCCGCCTGTCCACGTGGCCGGTGATCGCCGCCGCCTCTCCGATATGACCGCGTCGGACAGACGGCCGCCAGGCAATCGTGGTTGTGGGCGGGCCCGGCCGGCGAGCCCGGTGATCGTGATGGGCCGCCGTGGTTTCGAGCCCGATCGGGGCCGCCACAACCACCACCAGCCGGCACGGTGTGGTTGCGATGGGACGGTGCGGACAACCAGAGGCAAGGGGGCTGGGCGCGGACCTGCCGGCGGTGCCTAGACTCGGGCGCGTGAGCCGACGGCAGTCCGCGCGTGAGGAGACCCGCTACCGGGCAAGGAGCATCGGCTCTGTCCAGTACTCCACCAGCCGGTACGGCCACGAGGACGCGTCCATGGTCGTCTACCGGTTCGGGCTGAGGGGCGACCGGAGCGCGCCCGACTTCGTCCTGGTGCACGGCATCGGGGTGTCGGCCCGCTCGTACGGCCCGACGGCGGCCGAGTTGGCGAAGTACGGGGACGTCTACCTGGTCGACCTGCCCGGCTACGGGCGCTCCCCGCGTCCGGACGGTGATCTGAGCATCGTCGGCCACGCGCAGGTGCTGAGCGACTTCCTGGCCGAGAAGAAGCTGGACCATCCGGTGGTCGTCGGGCACTCGATGGGGACGCAGGTCGTGGTGCAGCTGGCCGCGAACTGGCCCGACCAGGTCGACCACATCGCCCTGATCGCGCCGGTGGTCGTCCCGGACGCCCGGTCGCTGCTGAAGGTTGCCGGGCTGCTGCTGCGGGACGGCCTGCGCGAGCCGCCGATCGTCGGCCTGATCGCGTTCTACGACTACCTGTTCCGGGCGGGCGTGCCGTACATGGCGCAGCAGCTGCCGCACCTGCTCAACGAGCGGATGGAGGACATCGCCGGCGCGGTCAGCGCGAAGACGCTGGTGATCTGCGGAACCGACGACCCGGTGGTGCCGGTGGAGTGGGGACGCGAGTTGGCCGGGCTGTTCCCCGAGAACTGGTTCGTCACCGTCCCGGGACCGCACGCGACGATGTTCGCCGCGCCCGAGCTGATCGCCGGCCACCTGTACGAACATGCCCTCCGGTGAGCTGCCGCCGGCCGGGCACGACTGGCGGCGGCGGACCCTGGCGCAGGGCCCGGAGTGGGCACGGGACTACCTCTACATCGCGAGCCGGCAGCTGCGTGGCTGGGGGGAGCGCGTGGTGCCGGCGATCTTCGCGGACGGTGACCGGGCGCCGGTGGTGGTGCTGCCCGGGGTGCTGGAGCCCTGGTCGCTGATGCTGCCGATCGCCGAGCGGCTGCACGCGCAGGGCCATCCGATCCATGTGGTGGACGCGCTGGCGATCAACACGATCTCGGTGGCGGACGCCGCGTCGCTGGTCACCGACGTGCTGCGGGAGCGGGAGCTGCGCGGGGTGGTCATCGTGGCGCACAGCAAGGGCGGGCTGATCGGCAAGCGGCTGCTGATCGAGGACGTGGACGGACGGGTCGCGCAGCTGATCGCGATCGCCACGCCGTGGCACGGGTCGAGCCTGGCGCGCTATGTGCCCGGACGGGTGATCGGCGCGCTGCGTCCCGAAGATGCGGCGATCGTGGCGCTGGAGGCGAACACCGAAGTCAACGCGAGGATCACGTCCATCTACCCGGCCCTGGACCAGCACGTTCCCGAAGGCTCGCAGCTGGAGGGCGCGACCAACATCGAGGTGGCGGCGGTCGGCCACTTCCGCGTCCTCAGCGATCCCGAGGTGCTCGACGCGGTTGTGGCCGCGGTTGGACGGTAGCGGTCAGCTGATCAGCTCGATCATGCAATCACTCACGCCTCGGAGGGCGCGTTCGAGTCGAGCGTCGGCGGTCAGGAGTGTCGCCTCAAGTGCCTCGGCGAGAGCGACGTAGCTGGCGTCGTAGGCCGACAGGTTGTCACGAAGCTCCCAGATGCGCGGCAGCAGCGGCTCGATCGACCAACGGCTGGCGGGGAAGTCGGCGAGGTCAGTGAGAGCGGCACGGGCGCGCGGCTCGGTGACCTGTCCGGTGCGGGCCCAGCGACGCATGACGGACATTGTCTCGACGATGGCGAGGTGAGGAAGGTGGCGTTGGGGATCCCTGGCCAGTGCGCTGGCGACCGCTACGCCGCGCGGACTGCCGACCAGAAATTCGGCCAGCGCGGACGCGTCGACGACGAGCGTCATCAGGGACGCCTGAGGCGTTCTTCGAACAGGATGTCCGCTGCAGGCACGGCGACGTCGACATGTCCGCGCAGCGCGATGCGCTCGGTCAGTTCCTCGATCGTCGGGCGCTCGGCGAGCACACGGAGTTCGCCGAGAACGTACTCGGACAGGCTCTGTCCTGCGCGAGCCGCGCGTTGCTTGAGGACGCGCTGAACCTCATCGGGAATATTGCGGACCTGGAGTGCAGACATGCAAGCCAGTATAGTGGCATGAGAAACGCATGTCGAGCCCCCAAGGCGCTTGGCGCGAGCTGCTCGCGGCAGCTGTCTCCGCCCCGCCGTAGGCTTGATCGGTGACCCTGGACCTCGCCGCGACCGTCTCGGCTGCGGTGGCCTCGCTGGAGGCGAGCTTCGCCCGGTCCAGCATCATGCTGGGTCGCGAGTACGCCTCCGACGGCCGGGTCGGGACGCCGCAGTGGGGGACGTCGTCGGCAGGGGTGATCGTCCAGGCGACCGTCATCGGCACCCGGGGACGCCGCTACCAGACCGTCGTCACGCTGCGTCCGGAGTCGCCGCCGAGCAGCGTCTGCAGCTGCCCGGTCGGGGTCAACTGCAAGCACGGAGTCGCCGTCCTGCTGGTCGCCCAGGCCACCCAGGCGCGCGGCCGGCCCATCGGCGCGCCCGGCTGGCAGCGGGCGCTGGCCACCCTCGCCGACGCCGACCGCCAGTCCCGGCAGGGACGCACCCCGCTCGCCCTGCAGGTCGAGCGGGGCTACGCCGACGCCGTCCAGATCCGGCCCCTGATGCGCGGCAACCGGGACCGCTGGATCAAGACCGGCGCCGGCTGGGACGACCTCCAGAACAGCTGGCGGAGCACCTGGATCGAGGCCCAGCGCGCCCCGCTGGCCGCCATCGGACGCCTGCGCTACGCCACCGGGTCGTACTACTACGGCTACGGCTCCAATGGTGAGTCGCTCTCGCTGGAGCGTCTCGGCAGCCAGGTCTGGCCGCTGCTGCGCCAGGCCGCCGACGCGGGCGTCGAGCTCGTCCCCGGACGCGGGGTCGCCGCCGTCCGCGTGCTCGACGAGCCCGCCGAGCTGGTCACCCGCATCTCCGCCGACGGTGCGGGAGTCGTCCTCACTACCACGATCCTCGCCGAGGGACGCGACTGGTCCCCCTCCCGCACGTCCCTGATCGGCGACAATCCCGGCCACGGGGTCGCCCTGACCGACCGCGACACGCTCGTCCTGGGCGGCTTCGCGAAGCCGTTATCGGCCGCCCACGTCCAGCTCGCGCTCGCCAACCGGCGGATCGTCGTCCCCCGGGACGACCTGGTCAGCTTCGCCACCGGCTACCTGCCCGCGCTGCGGCGCACCACCACCGTCGTCGTCGCCGACGACGTCGACCTGCCGGCCGTCTCGGCGCCCACCCTCACCCTCGCGGTCACCTTCCTGCCCGGGCACATCACCGAACTCCACTGGGGCTTCCGCTACCGGGCCGGAGGGGACGCCGTGGACGTCCCCGCTGAACCCGGGCGCGACGACCCGCCCTTCCGGGATCCGGACGCCGAGGGGGCGCTGGCAGCGTCCCTCCCGTTCGCGCCGTGGGCCGTCGAGGGGACGCCGGACGCGCCGCACCTGCGTCCCCACCACCGGCTGCGTGGCCCGGACGCCGCCCGCTTCGTCGAGGCATCGCTTCCCGAGCTGGAGGCCCGCGACGACATCGACGTGACCCTGGTCGGCGAGCGTCCCGACTACCGCTACAGCGATTCGGCTCCGGCGGTGCGGCTGGCCGTGACCGACTCCGACGAGTCCGGCGGCGACTGGTTCAACCTCGACGTGCAGGTCAGCCTGGACGGCGAGGAGGTCGCCTTCGCCGAGTTGTTCGCCGCGCTGGCGTCCGGCGAGACGCACCTGATCCTCGACTCCGGCACCTGGTTCAGCCTCGACCGCCCCGAACTGGAACAGCTCCGCGCCGTCATCGCCGAGGCCTCCATGCTGCAGCCGAAGGGCGAGAAGGGGCTCCGGCTCAGGGCCGAGCACGCCGGCCTGTGGGAGGAGCTCGTCGCCCTCGGTGTCGTCGCCGAGCAGTCGGCGGCATGGCAGCGGGCCGTCGCGGGGCTGCTGGACGCCGAGGCCATCGAGCCGCCCGAGGTGCCGGTCGCCCTGACCGCGACGCTGCGTCCCTACCAGCGCACGGGCTTCGGCTGGCTGACCTTCCTGTGGCGCTCCCGGCTCGGCGGCATCCTCGCCGACGACATGGGGCTCGGCAAGACCGTCCAACTCCTCGCGGCGATCCTCCAGGCGCGCCTCGACGACCTGGACGCCCCACCGGTGCTGGTGCTCGCGCCCACGTCCGTCCTCAGCACCTGGGCGTCCCAGGCCGCCCAGTTCGCGCCCGGCCTGCGGGTCGAGGTCGTCGAGCGGACGGTCGCCAAGCGCGGCGAGACCCTCGCCGAGGTGCGGGCCCGGGCGGACGTGGTCGTCACCTCGTACACGCTGCTGCGGCTCGGCGACGACGAGTACGCCGCCGAGCCGTGGGGTGCGGTGATCCTCGACGAGGCGCAGTTCGTGAAGAACCGGCAGGCCGCCACCTACAAGGCCGTCCGCCGGCTGCGCGCCCAGGTGCGATTCGCGGTCACCGGGACGCCGCTGGAGAACAGCCTGATGGACCTGTGGTCGATGCTGTCGATCGCCACCCCCGGCCTGTTCCCCGACCCGGAGTCGTTCACCGAGCTGTACCGCCGTCCGATCGAGCGCGGCGACGGTGCGGACGAGTTGGCCAGGCTGCGGCGGCGGGTGCGTCCGGTGATGCTGCGGCGGACGAAGGCCGAGGTCGCCACCGAACTGCCGCCGAAGCAGGAGCAGGTGCTCAGCATCCCGCTCGCCCCCGGGCACCGACGCACCTACGACCGGCACCTCGCCGCCGTCCGCAAGCAGGTCCTCGGGCTGGTCGGCGACCTCGACCACAACCGGATCCAGATCCTCGCCGCCCTCACCCAGCTGCGCCAGCTCGCCTTGTCACCGGCACTTCTGGATGACACCGCGCCGCCGGCGTCCGCCAAGATCGACGCGCTCGTCGAACTCGTCGCCGACCTGACCGCGGAGGGCCACCGCGGCCTGGTGTTCAGCCAGTTCACCGGGTTCCTCAGCCTCGTCCGCGACCGGCTGGACGCCGAAGGCGTCCGCTACTCCTACCTCGACGGACGCACCCGCGACCGCGAGTGGCGGATCCAGCACTTCCGCTCCGGCGACGACCCGCTGTTCCTGATCAGCCTCAAGGCCGGCGGCTTCGGACTCACCCTCACCGAGGCCGACTACGTGTTCATCCTCGACCCGTGGTGGAACCCGGCCGCCGAGAACCAGGCCGTCGACCGCACCCACCGGATCGGTCAGGACGCGACCGTGATGGTCTACCGGCTGGTCAGCGAGGACACCATCGAGGAGAAGGTCGTCGCCCTGCAGCAGCGCAAGCGCGACCTGTTCGACAGCGTCGTCGGCGACGGCTCCGGCTTCGGCGGCAAGCTCACTGCCGCCGACATCCGGGCGCTGCTGGAGCCCGGCGGCTGAGCGTGCTGCCGGATCCGGGTCAGTGCTTCACGGCGGTCAGGGCTTCACGGCGGTCAGGGCTTCACGGCGGTCAGGGTGAAGCTCGCCGGCAGCCGCTCGGGACGGTCGGCGAGGCGCCACTCGCCGACCGCATCCTGGACCATGCCGTCGAACGGTGCCCACGGGACGGAGTCGTGCTCGACCAGGCTCGTCAGCCGCAGGCCGGCGTCCAGGACGGCCGTGACGATCTCGCCGATGCCATGGTTCCATTCGACGCTGGTGGGTGACGTGACGACGTCCTCCCCGGCGTAGGTGTGCTCGTCGTTCCAGACGACCGGCTCGGACTGCTCGACATACGGCAACTCGAGCGCGTAGGTGAGGCCGCCCGTCCCGGTGATCGCCGGCTGCTGCGCCCGGTCCGGGCTCTCGGCGCCCACTTGCTGGGGGATCAGCGCGTTCAGCACCGGGTGCCCGTCGCGGATGAACAGCCGTCCACCCGGACGCAGCAGGGCCGCCACGACCTGAGCCCAGCGGGCAATGGACGGCAGCCAGCAGATCGCGCCGATCCCCGTGTAGACCAGGTCGAACTGCCTCCCGGCAAGGGCGGACGGAGCCGAGTAGACGTCTGATTCGACGTAGTCGATCGCGGTGTGGGTCTGCGTGGCCAGCCGGCGAGCCGCGTCCAGCGAGACCGGCGAGAGGTCCACTCCGGTGACACTCGCGGCTCCCAGCCGGGCCAGGCTGAGGGTGTCGGTGCCGATGTGGCACTGGAGGTGGACGACGTCCAGGCCGTCGAGGCGTCCGAGTCGCGGGAGGTCGAAGGCGACCACCTCGCTGATGGCGTCCGGATCGGTGAGGTAGCGCTCGATGCCGTAGGCCTGCTCGTGGATCGGCGCGCGGCTGTCCCAGTTGGCGCGGTTGGTCTCCAGGTAGTCCCCGGCCACCGGCTCAGGACTCATGGATGGCATCGAGCGTCGCGAGATCGGCAGAGTGGGCCGCGGCCAGCGCCTCCAGGTAGGTGCGGCCGAACTGATCGGCCCCACCCAGTAGGGACGGGTCCAGCGCGGTGTGGCTGAGGTCATCCGGCCAGAACTCGCAGGCCGGGTGCTCCCTGATCCCTGCCAGCACGGCCAGCGCGGTCGCGGGGGACTCGCCGAGCCGCAGCAGGAACCGCAGCAGGGCGGCCTCGGTCTGCGGGCAGACGGCGAACGCGTCCACCCCGGCGAACCAGGCGGACGCCCGGTCGTGCTGTTCGTGCTCGGCGATCACCAGCGCGGCCAGCACCGGGCCGTCCAGCAGGACGGTCATTTCTCGGCCATCCCGGACGCGGCGTCGGCGGCCGTGACCTTCCGTCCCAGTGTCAGCATCGGCAGGCCGGTGACCCGGTCGGTGATCAGCTTGACCGGGGCGTCCAGTTGCGCGAGACCGCGGACGGTGAGGTCGGAGAGGACGGAGGACAGCGAGACGCCGCGCTGGGCGGCCAGTTCCCGGGCTCGGCGATGGACGGCCGGCGGCAGATCAACAGTGGTGCGCATGGCCGCATCCTAGATGATGCAGTACTAGTGCGAACAGAGGGTTGGTGATCTCCCGACGTCAGCCGGGATCACATGGGGTGTCACCGGCGTTCGACGGTGATCGAGGGCGGGTGCCCGGGATGACGAGAGGCCGATGGCGCGACGAGGTTGGCCTCCGTCAGCAGATCCTGGTCGGCCAGCACCGCGGGGGTCGGGCCCGTCGCGGCCGGCCGATGGTCCTCGCCCAGGACGAGGCACCTGTCCGTCACCGCTGCGGCCAGGTCCAGGTCGTGGGTCGCGATCACCAGCGTCCGTCCGGCATCGCGGAGCGACCGCAGCAGCCCGGTCAGCCAGTCCGCCGTCCGCGGGTCGAGAGAGGCGGTCGGCTCGTCGAACAGCAGCACCTGCGGACTCATCACCAGCACCGAGCCGATCGCCGCCCGCTTCTGCTGGCCGACCGACAGGTGTGCCGGTGACCGGTCGAGCAACTCGCCGATCCCCAGCAGGTCGGCCGCCTCGGCGACCCGGCGTCCGGTCTCGGCCGCGTCCAGCCCCAGTTGGCGGCAACCGAACCGCAGATCCTCCTCGACCGTGGCGGAGAAGAGCTGGGCCGCCGGGTTCTGGAACACCAGCCCCACCCGGCTGCGGAACCTCGCGTTGGTGGCATGGTCGGCCAGGGCCTCTTCGCTCACCGGCTCGCCGAACGCCGTCAGCGTTCCCGACTGGCAGGGCACAAGCCCCGCCAGCACCTTCAGCAGCGTCGACTTCCCGGACCCGTTCGCGCCCAGCAGCGCCAGCGCCTCGCCTTCGCGGAGCTCGAGGGACACGTCGTCGAGCGCGGGAAAGCGGTCGAGATAGCGGTGGCCCAGCCGCTCTCCGCTGAGCAGGACGTCACCGGACAACGACGTCGCCCCACAGCAGCAGGGCGGACGCGGCAACGCAGCCCAGGCCGAGCAGCAGGTCCACGGCCGCCAGCGGACGTGGGGCCGGATCGCGCAGCCGTCCGCTGAACCCGCGAGCGACCATCGCCTGGTGCACCTCCTCGGCGAGGTCGCCCGAGCGACCGAGCAGAGCGCCGACGGCGGCCCCGACGAAGTGCCGGTCCTCGGCCGCCGTCGCCCCACCGACGCTGCGGGCCCTGCGCGCGAGCAGGAGGTCGGCGAACGCGTCCGCCAGCACACTCAGGTAGCGGTGTGCCATCGTCGCCACAAGGACGAAGCCCGCCGGCGCGCCCACCGCCCGCAGCGCGGCCAACAACCGTAGCCAGCTCGTGGTCCGGGTGAGCAGGACGGCGACGGTCAGGCAGGCGAGCACTCTCGCCAGCACGATCCACGCGTTCCGCAGGCCCTCGGCCGTCATGCCACCGTCCGGCCACAGCGGCACCACCACCGTCCCCGGACGGACGGCGGACAGCGTCGCCGGAGCCACCAGCACCAGCGTCATCAGGAGCGCCGGCGTCGCCACCACCGCCAGGCTGCCGGCGACCCGGTGGCGCGCGGCGAGGAGGATCAGCGTGATTCCCGCTGCGCTGATCAGCACCGGGTCGTGCAGCAGCGCGAGCGCGACCAGTACCACCAGGGCGCTGACCAGCTTCACCCGTGGATCCCAGCGTCCCCGAGCGGACCCGCCGGGGCCGAGGGCGAGCGTGAGGTGCTCGAGCCGGGCCAGGGTCTTGCGCAGGAAGCGGTGCGATCGACGCTCCGGGATCACCACCGGCGCCGGCTCGGCCAGCCAGCCGGGCAGCGTGCTGGACGCGCTCACTCGACCTGCATCCCGGCTCGGCGGCAAAGCCGTCCCGCCAGCCAGCAGACGCCGAAGGTGAGCCCGGCGACGAGCAGGGAACCGGCCAGCGCGGACAACCAGTAGCCGGCCACCGGGTCCACTCCGACAATGCCGTAGTCCGGCAGGACTGCACCGGTGAACCACTGCGACCACTGCGCCAGGCCGGCCGGAACGGCACCGACCTGACCGGCCAACTGGTCGACGTCCCACTCGCCGAACGCCGTGCCCGAGGCGATCAGGCCGAGTGGTGTCAGCAGCAGCGTCACCGCCAGCACGCCGAGCGAGACCAGGCCGGGGTTGCCGAGCATCCCCGAGCGGTGGGACGCCGAAACCTCCGCGAGTTGTCCCGTCCGGGCGAGGAAGCCGTATCCGGCCGCGCTGACGACGGCCTCCGCCGGCCCGGCGATCACCAGGTGGGCGAATGCCATCGCCGGCACCGTCATCGAGAGCGGGTAGGGGTTGTACAGCGGGACGCCGGCCGCGTCGTGGAACAGCGCCGGCTGGACGCCGAGCTGGACGCCGACCGCCAGTCCGGCGGCGACGATCCCGGCGTAGCCACCGACCGCAGCCCCGATCACCCGCCGCGGCAGCGGGGCGTCACGGCCACCCGCGACCAGCCGGAAGACCGCGAGCCCCACCAACGGCATGATCAGGGCCATGTTGACCACGTTCGCTCCGTAGGCGAGCACGCCGCCGTCCCCGAACACCAGGGCCTGGAACAGCAGGGCGACCGATGTCGCGACCACGGCAGCAGGGAGCCCGAGCACGACCGCGATCAGCACCGAGCCGACGGCGTGGGCGGTCGTTCCGTCCGGCACCGGGAGGTTGAACATCATCACCAGGAAGCTGAACGCGCTCAGCATGGCGAGTCTCGGGATCGCCCGTCCGCGCACCTCCCGGGCCACCTTCGAGGACGCGACGGCGATGGCGGGCACGGCGACCGCGAGCGCGACCGCACACGTCTGCGGCGAGAGGTAGCCGTCAGGAATGTGCACACGCCCTCCGAAGTTGTTGCGATTCCGTCGCAATAAGGCTCCCGTCACGATAGCCCAGGCCGCCACCGGGTCGACCGCCGTCCGTCCAGAGCGGGCAATTGAGCCATCCGTGAACCCCTGAACCGCCGGGGACAGGTACTTCGGTTCACCGAACCACCGGGACTGAACCGTTGGGGACAGGTACTTCGGTTCACCGGCGTTGCTGAACCGAAGTACCTGTCCCCGATGGTTCACGGCTGAACCGAAGTACCTGTCCCCGATGGTTCAGGTTGGCAGGCGCGGCACAGCCCGGACAGCGTGACGTGGCCGGCGTGCAGGTCGAAACCGGTCTCGGCGAGCAGCCGCGCGGCAACATCGTCCAGGATCCCGTCCGGCAGATCGATGATCCGTCCACACGAGCGGCACTCGGCGTGGACGTGCTCGTGCCCGTGGCCGTCGACGAGGTGGTACAGCGCCGGGCCGTGGCTCGGGTGCAGGTGCTGGACGAGCCGCAGCCGGCTGAACAGGTCGAGCGTGCGATGGACGCTGGCGCGGTGGACGTCCGGTGCCGCGACCGCCACCAGGTCGACGATCTCCTCAGCGGTCAGATGGCCCGCCTGCTGCTCAAGAACGCCGAGGACCGCGGTGCGCGCCGGTGTCAGCCGCTCGCCCCGCGTGTGCAGCAGGTCGGTCAGCCGGTCCAGGCCAGGGGAGGACACGCTCCGATTATCCGCGACCGCGCGCAATCCGGGCCAGCGGCCATGCGCTGGCCCTAAGCTCGGACTCCTGCGGGTCGGCCCCCTCTCCCGGCCCGGGCTGGGGTTTGGCATGAGCGAGATCGTCCCGGCGGCGGACGGACGCAACGCGTTCGTCGTCGTCAACGGCGAGACCGAGCAGTCCTTCGTCGACCTCGCCGATCCGTTGCGGCTGGAGTTCGAGTACGTCCAGCGGATCGCGGAGGTGCTCGACGAGGCCCTGCTGACACGGCCGCGGACGCAGGCGCTGCGGATCGTCCATGTCGGCGGCGGCGGCCTGACCGTCCCGCGGTACGTGCAGGCGCGCCGCCCCGGCACCGCCCAGATCGTCTTCGAGCCGGACGCCGACCTCACCGAGCGGGTCCGCCGGGAGCTGCCGTTCGCCGGCCGCGCGACCACGAAGATCCGGGCCGTCGACGGCCGGCTCGGACTGGCCGAGATGCCGAGCGGGTGTGCCGACGCCGTCGTCGTGGACGCTTTCGCCGGCGCGTCCGTCCCCGCCGAACTGGCCACGAGGATGTTCTTCGCCGATGCCGTGCGGGTGTTGCGCGACGGTGTGCTCGTGATGAACGTCACCGACTCCGCTCCGTTCGACTGGTCGAAACGCTGCATCGCCGGCATCGTCGCCAGCGCCGCCGAGGTGGCGGTGGTGGCGGAGGTGCCGATCCTGAAGGGACGACGGTTCGGCAACCTGATCATCGTCGCCGGCGCCGCCCTGCCACTGGCCGCCCTGGCCGACCGGCTGCGCCAGGCCGCCTTCCCGCACCGGCTCCTTGCCGGGCACACCCTGCGCGACTGGCTCGGGGGAGCACAGCCCTTCGAAGAGGCGGACGCCCGGCCGTCCCCGGAGCCGAACTGGAGCCGGACCTGGTTCTCCTCGCCGCAGCGGCACCGGTGACCTGCGGCCGCCCGCTACCCTTCGTCCCATGAGTGCCCGTGGCCAGCTGATCGAGCAGATCTCCACCCTCGCCGTTGTCCGGGGACGGGTGACGCTCGCCTCCGGCCGGGAGGCCGACTACTACGTCGACCTCCGCCGGGTCACCCTGGACGGGGTCGCGGCACCCCTTGTCGGAGAGGTTATGACCGAGCTGGTCGCCGACCTCGACTTCGACGCCGTCGGCGGGCTCACCCTCGGCGCCGACCCGGTCGCGGTGGCGATGCTGCACCACGCGGCCCACACCGGACGCCGGGTGGACGCGTTCGTCGTCCGCAAGGAGGCCAAGGCTCACGGACTGCAGCGACGGATCGAGGGCACCGACGTCTCCGGACGCCGCGTCCTCGTCGTCGAGGACACCTCGACCACCGGCGGCTCGGTGATGACGGCCGTCGACGCCGTCCGGGAGGCCGGGGCGGAGGTGGTGGCCGTCGCGGTCATCGTCGACCGGGACACCGGCGCACGCGAGCTGATCGAGGCCGCCGGGCTGCCGTACCGCTACGCCGTCGGGCTGGCCGACCTGGGGTTGAGCTGACCCCGATCCACGCTGGGGCGTCAGCAATAGCCGTGGCGCCGGGCCCTGCCGAGCGGCAGAGGCGACCGCTAGGCTGAGTCGCGTTGGCCCACTGCGCCGATGCGACACCGTCGATGGGAGCTTTCGTGCTTGGTTTCATCATCCTGCTGGTCATCGTGGCCGCGCTGGCCTTCTACGCGGTCAGCCTCTACAACGGCTTCGTCCGCTCCCGCAACCTGATCCAGGAATCCTGGCGGCAGATCGACGTCGAGCTGAACCGCCGCTACGACCTGATCCCGAACCTCGTCGAGACCGTCCGTGCCTACGCAGCGCACGAGCGCAACACCTTGGAGAACGTCACCCGGCTGCGCAACCAGGCCGCTGCGCTGGCCCAGGCGACCCCTGGCCAGGCGACTCCTGAGCGGGCCGAGGTGGAGGAGCAGCTGTCGGGCGCCGTCCGCGGCCTGATGGTGAGCGTCGAGGCGTACCCCGACCTGAAGAGCAACCAGAACTTCCTCGAACTGCAGCGCGAACTGACCGACACCGAGGACCGGATCGCCAACGGACGCCGCTACTACAACGCCAATGTCCGCAACTACAACACGCAGATCGAGGCGTTCCCGTCCAACATCGTCGCCGGCATGTTCCACTTCGAGAAGGCCACCTACTTCGAGGTCAACGACCAGCAGATGCGCCAAGCGCCGCAGGTGAGCTTCGGCGAGATCAGCCAGCGGCCGGGCAGCGAGCCGACCAACGAGCAGCTGGGCGCCGCGTCCAGCCAGGCCGGCCTGCCGAACCCGCAGGCCTACGACCAGGGCAGCTTCGGCGCCCCGGCTCCGGGTGGCTTCGACGCCGGAGCTCCAGCGCAGCCGGCCTACACCCCGCCGCCGGCGCAGCAGCCGTACACCCCGCCGGCGCAGCAGCCCTACGCGCCGCCCGCGGACCAGGGCTACACCGCTCCGCCCGCGCAGCCGTACACGCCGCCTGCGCCCGAGCAGACGTTCCAGCAGCCGCCGGCCGGCCAGCAGCCGCCGTCCGACCCGCCGAACTACGCGCCGCCGTCCCAGCAGTAGTCCGGTGAGCGAAGCGGGTTCCCGCGTCCGGATCGACTGGGCGGCGGGACGCTGGAGTCACGCGCCAGCCGCCGCCGTCGAGGACGGGGACGCGCTGCTGGTGACCGCCGTCGAGGGCTCGGACGCCTGGCGCACCACGGCGTACGGCTTCGTCCACGACAGCGAGCACGCGCTGCTGGCGGCACTGCCCACCGATCGTGCGGTCGAGGTCAGCTTCCGGGCGGACTTCGACCAGCAGTTCGATCAGGCCGGGGTGTTCCTGCGCGCGTCGGAGACGAACTGGGTGAAGGCCGGCGTGGAGTACGCCGACGGGGTGCTGCAGGTCGGTGCCGTCGTCACCGCGCCGAACTCCGACTGGTCGGTGGCGCCGGTCCCCGACTGGTACGGCCGGACGGTGACGATCCGGGTCAGCCGCACCGGCGACGCCCTGACGATCAGGGCGCGGGCGGACGCCGAGCCGCTGCGCCTCGTCCGGGTGGTCCCGCTCGACCCCGCCGTTGAACTGGAGGCAGGCCCGTTCGTCTGCGCGCCCACCCGCGCCGGACTCGCCGTCCGCCTCCTGTCCTGGGAGGTCGGCCCGCCCGACGCCGCCCTGCACTGACCCTCCCGGCTGAACCGTCGGGGACAGGTACTTCGGTTCAGAACCGGTGACCGGGCGAACCGTCGGGGACAGGTACTTCGGTTCAGGACCGGTGACCGGGTGAACCGTCGGGGACAGGTACTTCGGTTCAGGACCGGGGACGGGGTGAGCGGGGACGGACCCGTCTGTTCAGGTCAGGCGCTCGGCCAGATAGGGCAGTGCATCGGTGACACCCGCGTTGAGCCGGACGGTGGCGAGCTCGTCGCCCCTGGTCAGACCGCGGTTCACGATGACGATCGGGTAGCCGTCCCTGGCCGCCCTGCGGACGAACTGCAGCCCGGACATCACCGCCAGCGACGTGCCGGCGACCAGCAGCGCGTCCGAGTCCGCGAGCAACGCATACGCGTCCGCCACCCGGTCCTTCGGCACGGACTCGCCGAAGTAGACGATGTCGGGCTTGAGGACGCCGCCGCAGCGCGGGCAGTCGACCACCACGAAGTCGCCGGTCCGCTCCAGCACGGCGTCCGCATCCGGCGCGATCTCCACGTCGCCGAGTTCCTCCAGCGCCCGCTCGCGGAAACCCGGGTTGGCGGCGGCCAGCAGCGCGTCCAACTCAGCCCGGGTGCACGTCCAGCCGCAGTCCAGGCACCGGACGAGGTCGTAGTGCCCGTGCAGGTCGATCACCCGCTGCGACCCGGCACGCTGGTGCAGCCGATCGACGTTCTGGGTGATCACGCCGGTGACCACGCCGGCCGCCTCCAGCCGGGCCAGGGCGACGTGGGCCGCATTGGGGCGCGTCCCGGCCATGTGCCGCCAGCCGACGTGGTTGCGTGCCCAGTAGTGCCTGCGGAACGCCGCGTCCCCGACGAACTGGGCGTAGGTGATCGGGTTGCGCGGGGCGGCGTCCGGGCCGCGGTAGTCCGGCAGGCCGGAGTCGGTGGACAAT
Source organism: Propionibacteriaceae bacterium (assembly GCA_017306015.1). GTDB lineage: Bacteria > Actinomycetota > Actinomycetes > Propionibacteriales > Propionibacteriaceae > Propionicimonas. Next base: position 106,108 of record JAFKJK010000012.1, on the reverse strand, counting down.
CCGGCTCCGGTGAGCGCGGCGATCCGGTGGCCGGCCAGCACCGAGACAGCTGCGTCCAGTTCGGCCGCCGAGGCGGGCGGACGGGTGTCGGCAGCGCCGGGCATCCACCCCATGCCGGTGCGCGGGAGCGGCATCAGCCCTCTGCGGCTTCCGCCTTCGAGCGCCGCCGGGCCAGGAAGGCCTCGACGGCCATCGGGATCACCGAGACCAGCACGATCGCCACCAGGACGGCGTCGATGTTGTGGGCGATGAACGGGATCGTGCCCAGGAAGTAGCCGAGCAGGGTCACGCCGGCCGCCCAGATCACCGCGCCGATCCCGGTCCAGGTGATGAAGGTGCGGAAGCTCATCCCGGCCGCGCCGGCCACCATCGTGACGAACGTCCGGACGAACGGGACGAAACGGCCCAGGACCAGCGCCTTCGAGCCGTAGCGCTCGAAGAAGTCGTGGGTCTGGGACAGGTGCTTGGCCGAGAACACCTTGCCGATGAAGCCGGGACGCGGCTTGAACAGCCACGGCGAGACCGTCTTGCCCACCCAGTAGCCGACGACGTTGCCGGCCACGGCGGCGACCATCAGGACCAGGATCGAGACGGCCAGGGTGGCGGGCTGGCTGAGGCCGTCGAAGCTGATGATCGGCGGGTCCTGGGCGATGAACATGCCGACGGTGAACAGCAGTGAGTCACCCGGCAGGACCGGGAAGATCGCGCACTCGATGAAGATGATGAACGCCGCGCCCCACAGGGCCCAGTTGCCCAGCGACCGCAGCAGGAACTCGGGGTCGAGCCAGTCCGGCAGCAACAGCGGCAGCACCATCGGAAGCAGGTTCACAACACGGAAGGCTACCCTGACCGGCGTGAGCACCCTGAGCGAGGACGAACTGGTCGCCGCCAGCGCCCCCGGTGTGGGTCCGCATCCGCAGCCGTGGCCGGACGACGCGCGCTATGACCCCGTCCTGCTCGCCGACGGCGACCGGCGCAACGTCGCCGACCGTTACCGGTACTGGAGCATGGACGCGATCGTCGCCGACCTGGACGCCCGACGCTCTCCTCTCCACGTGGCGATCCAGAACTGGGAACACGACTTCAACATCGGCTCCATCGTCCGCACCGCCAACGCGTTCAACGTCGAGACCGTGCACATCCTGGGCCGCCGCCGCTGGAACCGCCGCGGTGCCATGGTCACCGACCGCTACCTGCACGTGGAGCACCACGCCGACGTCCCGGGCTTCCTGGCGGAGCTGGCCGAGCGCGGGGTCGTTCCGGTCGGGGTCGACAACCTTCCCGGCTCGGTGCCGCTGGAGACCACCGAGCTGCCGGAGCGCTGCTGCCTGGTCTTCGGCTCGGAGGGCCCCGGGCTCACCGACGAACTGGTCGCCGGCTGCGAACGCCTGGTGGCGATCACCCAGTACGGCTCGACCCGCTCGCTGAACGCCGGCGCCGCCGCCGCGATCGCGATGTACCACTGGGCCCTGCGCTGGGCGCGGTAGCCGGCTGCCTACACTTGCCTGCGTGGGCGACGAGTGTGGCATCTACTACCGGCCCGACGTGGCTGATGCCGTCGTCGGCCGGGCCCGGCGGGCCTTCTGGTTCCGGCTGGCGTCGACAGCGATCTCGCTGGGCGTCTTCGGCATTCTGTGGGCGATCTGGCCGGCCACCTTCGCCGACTGGGCACCGTGGTTCATCGGAGTCTCACTGCTCACCGGCGGCACGATGGCGCTGCTGGACGCCGTCCGCTGGATCCGCATCCAGAACGACGTCGGTGCCGTCCGCGCCGGCCTGGCGCTGGGCCTGAACCGGGAGGGCGTCCTGATCGGCGACCGCTGGCTGCCCTGGCCCGAGGTCGGCTCGATGCTCGTCAAGCCGGGCAGCTTCGGCTCGTCCGCACGCCTGGTCACCACCGGACGCGACCACGCCAGCACCACCGTCCCGCTCGACCTCACCGACGCGATGCCGGCCACCCTGGATTCCGTGGTGAGGGTGCTCTCCGGCGGCCGGGCTTCGGTGGACCTGTCGCGCCTCGACTAGCAGGTCCGTCCGTTGGCTGGGACGCCCGGGTCCAGCAACGGGACCCGGGTGACGGCGCGAGCCGGGGTTTGACAGACTAGAGGCGTTCACACTTCGCGTCCGCGCCGTGGCGGGTGCAGCAATACCGAGGAGAGGCCACCGAATGCCCACTGCAAACCCTGAGAAGTACGCGCAGATGATCGACGCTGCGAAGGCGGGCTCGTATGCCTTCCCGGCCATCAACATCACCTCGTCGCAGACCCTGAACGCCGCTCTGGCCGGGTTCGCCGAAGCAGGCTCGGACGGCATCATCCAGATCAGCAGCGGCGGCGCGGAGTACGCGTCCGGCCCCTCCATCAAGGACAAGGTCGCCGGCTCGGTCGCCTTGGCCGAGTACGCCCATGTGGTCGCGAAGAACTACCCGATCAACATCGCGGTGCACACCGACCACTGCCAGAAGGACAAGATCGACACCTGGGTGAAGCCGCTGATCGCGATCTCGCAGGAGCGCGTCGACCGTGGCCTCGAGCCGCTGTTCGGCTCGCACATGTGGGACGGCTCGGCCGTGCCGATGGAGGAGAACCTCACCATCGCCGACGAGCTGCTCGCCCTCACCAGCAAGGCGCACCAGATCCTCGAGATCGAGGTCGGCGTCGTCGGCGGCGAGGAGGACGGCGTCAAGGCCGAGATCAACGAGAAGCTGTACACCACCGTCGCTGACGGCCTGCGCACCATCGAGGTGCTCGGTCTGGGCGAGAAGGGCCGCTACATCACGGCGCTCACCTTCGGCAACGTGCACGGCGTGTACAAGCCGGGCGCGGTGAAGCTGCGTCCGGAGGTGCTGAAGGAGATCCAGGACGCCGTTGGCGCGAAGTACGGTCGGGAGAAGCCGTTCGACCTGGTCTTCCACGGTGGCTCCGGCTCGACCGCGCAGGAGATCTCCGACGCCGTCGACTACGGCGTGGTCAAGATGAACATCGATACCGACACCCAGTACGCCTTCACCCGTCCGGTCGTGGACTACATGCTGAAGAACTACGACGGCGTCCTCAAGATCGACGGTGAGGTCGGCAACAAGAAGCAGTACGACCCCCGCGCCTGGGGCAAGGTCGCCGAGGCCGGCCTGTCCGCCCGCGTGGTCGAGGCCTGCGAGCGCCTCCGCAGCGCTGGCAAGACCATCGGCTGACCGCAGCAGCTCTCTCAGGGCCCGGGGCGAACGCCCCGGGCCCTCCTGTGTGGAGCGACCGGATCTGCACACTCGATCGCCGCGACGAGCCTGAAGCGACGCCCAGCACCATCGACAGTGCAAATCAAGTCGCCCGCAAGGCCGCCCTCACAGTCGCGACGATGTAGTCCGGCTGGTCGAGGTGCTCCCATCCGAAGCGCAGGACGCGATAGCCGGCAGCTCCGAGCTTGTTCAACCGCTCACGATCCGCCAGGAACATCCCCTCGTGAGTGGATCGGCCGTCGAACTCGACGATCAGCTTCGCCCGGCGGAAGCGCACATCGGGGAACAGCAGGCCGTCCGCGACACGAATGGGCCGGTTCGCTACCCAGTCGGAGATGCCGGCCCCGAGCAGAATGCGCTGCAGACGAAGCTCCCCGTACGACCACGGGTTCGTCAGCGCGGCTGAGACCGCGTCTCGACGTGCCGCCTGGCCGCGGCTTCCCTCGAGAGCGCCAAGGACCTCGGGCAACTCGGCGACGGTGACCAGACGGAGTCTGAGGGCTTCGCAGATGGCCCGTCCTTCGTCCTCCGCAGCCAGTTCGACGGACGCGAAGGCCGGGCTCGCGAAGCGGGCGCCGGAGATCACGTTCACGAACTCGGGCGGGATGAGTCGACGTGTCACCGTCACTCCGGGGCGCGGACGAAGGGTTGGATGAGCCAGGTGCACCACAGCAGGCGCCGCGCTGGGGAGCCAGAGCGCTGCCGCGGACACTCATGGATCACTCCGAGCGGAGCGGCCCAGGCCGACACAGCCTGGAGCCACTGGTCGCGGGTCCGTTCCTTCGCAGGGAGGAAGATGCCCGGTAGCGGATTCACGATCTCGCCCGAGCGCTTGGCCCTGGCCAGTGCGGAGACGAGGTGGGGATGATCGGAGGACCTGACGACACCGGTGGTCGTCAGGATCGCCTCAATGTGTGGATGCATGCCCGTACTAATCGGCATCCGCGGCCCGATCGGGTCATCATCCACAGGTACCGGCCGACCGGATTTGCCCGTGGATGACGACCGGGCGCGGAATCGGCCCACGCCAGGCATCGGGTGGGCGAATTCGGTCGCTAGTGACCTACAGCGTCGCGCGCACCCGCACTACCGACCCGGCTGGCGCGTACGGAACCCGGTTGCCGTCTATCGGCCTCCCGTCGACCTCCAGCCGGGCCCGCGAACCTGGGACGCCGGAGTTGGTGACCTCGATCCGGTAGGTGGCGCCGCGCACCTTGCGGGTGACGGTGAAGGACGGCACGTCGGGACCCAATTGCGGGTCGACCACGAGACCGTCGAAGTCGGGACGGACCCCCAGCAGATACGCCGATGCGGCGACGAACGTCCACGCAGCCGTCCCGGTGAGCCAGGAGTTCTTCGCCTCGCCCATCCGGGAAGCCTGCTTGCCGGCGATCATCTGCGCGTAGACGTAGGGCTCGAGCTTGTGGACGTCGCTGATCTCCTCCCGGTACGACGGCGTGATCCGGCGGTAGTAGTCGAAGGCGCGCTCGCCGCGTCCGACGACGGTCTCGGCGATGATCACCCACGGGTTGTTGTGGCAGAAGATGCCGCCGTTCTCCTTGTAGCCCGGCGGATAGGTGGACACCTCGCCCAGCTCGATCCGGTACGTGGTGTACGCCGGGTACTGCAGCACCAGGCCGTGCTCGCAGCCGAGCAGGTCGCCGACCGAGTCCAGCGCGCGTACCGCCGGCGCTGCCGTGTCGTCGGGGCCTGAGCCCACTCCGACCCCCGCCATCACCGCGAAGCCCTGCGGCTCGATCCAGATCCGTCCCTCGGTGTCCGCCCCCGTGCCGACCGGCTCGCCGAAGTAGTCGTACGCGCGCAGGAACCACTCGCCGTCCCAGGCGTGTTCCAGCATGACGGCGCGCATCTTCTCCACCTCGGCCTCGGCGCGCTCGGCGACGTCCGCCAGGCCCCGGCGCCGCGCGATCGTCGCGTACTCGCCTCCGTAGAGCACGAACTGGGCCGCGATGAACACCGATTCGGCGACCCCTCCAGCCTTGTTCTCGGTCGTCTGGAACGGCTCCCCCGGGGTGGCCGAGAAGCAGTTCAGGTTGAGGCAGTCGTTCCAGTCGGCGCGTCCGATCAGGGGCAGGCCGTGCGGGCCGAGGTGGCTGAGCACGAACTCGAACGAGCGGACGAGGTGCTCCCACAAGGGCACCTCCGTCCCCGGCTCGTTGTCGAACGGGACGGGGGCGTCGAGGATCGAGTCGTCCCCGGTCTCCTTCAGGTAGGCCGCGACGCCGGCGACCAGCCACAGCGGATCGTCGTTGAAGCCGGAGCCGATGTCGTTGTTCCCGCGCTTGGTCAGCGGCTGGTACTGGTGGTAGGCGCTGCCGTCCGCGAACTGAGTGGACGCGATGTCGATGATCCGCTCGCGCGCCCGCTCCGGCACCAGGTGGACGAAGCCGAGCAGGTCCTGGTTGGAGTCGCGGAAGCCCATCCCGCGGCCGATTCCGGTCTCGAAGTAGGACGCCGACCGGGACATGTTGAACGTGACCATGCACTGGTACTGGTTCCAGGTGTTGACCATCCGGTCGAGTCGTTCGTCGGTGGACTCCACGGTGTAGGTCGACAGCAGGTCGTTCCAGTACGCCGCCAGTTCGGCCAGCGCCGCGTCCACGGCCGATCCGGTCGCGAATCGCGCGAGCAGCGCATGAGCGCCGTCCTTGACGATGATCTGGTGGGCGTCGTCCGCCCACTTGGCGTCCTCGGGGTTCTCCTCGTAGCCCAGGACGAGGACGAGCTCGCGGGACTCGCCCGGCGCCAGGTCGAGGTCGACCTGGTGCGAGCCGATCGGGTACCAGCCGGACGCGACCGAGTTGCCGGCGCGTCCCGCACGGACCACCGCCGGGTCGGCGAAGCTCGCGTACGGTCCGCCGAGGAAGGTGTCCCGGTCGGTGTCGAAGCCGGCTGCCGGCACGTTCACGCCGAAGACGGCGTAGTGGTTGCGGCGCTCGCGGTACTCGGTGCGGTGGTAGATCGCCGAGCCGCCGGACGGGGTGGACGGCTCGATCTCGACCTCGCCGATGGACAGGTTCCGCTGGTAGTTGGTCTGGTCGTCGTAGGCATTCCACAGGGCGAATTCGACGAAGGAGAACAGGCTCACCCGCTTGTCAGCGTCCGATTTGTTGGTGACCGTGACCTTCTGAACCTCGGCGTTCTCCCCGATCGGGACGAGGGACGTCGTCTGCACCCGGACGCCGCCGCGCTCGCCGGTGATCGTGGTGTAGCCGAGGCCGTGCCGGGCCTCGAAGTAGTCCAGGTCAGCCTGCACCGGCATCCAGGTGGGCGACCAGACGTCCCCGCCGTCGTTGACATAGAGGTAGTGGCCGCCGGCGTCGGTGGGGACATTGTTGTAGCGGTAGCGGGTGAGCCGACGCATCCGGGCATCGAGATAGAACGAGTAGCCGCCGCCGAGCTGGGACCGGAGCGAGAAGAACTTCTCACTGCCGAGGTAGTTGATCCACGGATACGGAGTGCGTGGCGTGGTGATGACGTATTCGCGTGCCGCGTCGTCAAAATGCCCGAACTGCATCGATTCCTCCCCGGTGAGGTACTGGGCCTGCAAGCGCTCTCATCGTAGCGCTCTCCGAGTTCGCTCCCGAACGGGACGTTCGCTCCCGAACGTTCGGGAGCGAACGTCCCGTTCGGGAGCGTTTCTGAAGAGGACGGCCGGACGGCCGGACGGCGGCGGTGCTGCGCGCGGGGACGGGACGGACGGGGCGGTCGCTGCTCGGCCAGCGGGCGGGAACGCACTCCGGTAGAATCAGCGAGCAAGAGCCCGCCGGCATTGCCGCGGGCTTGTCCAGTGCTAAGGGGCGCTACACATGCCGGGAATCGTGGTCGTCGGTGCGCAATGGGGGGACGAGGGCAAAGGCAAGGCAACCGACCAACTCGGTGATCGGGTCGACTACACCGTCCGCTACTCCGGCGGGAACAACGCCGGGCACACCCTCGTGGTCAACGGCGAGAAGTATGCCCTCCACCTGCTGCCGTCCGGCATCCTGAACGACTCCGTCCCGGTCATCGGCAACGGGGTCGTCGTCGACCTCGACGTCCTGTTCGAGGAGATCGACGGGCTCAACGCCCGCGGCGTCGACACCTCGAAACTGCTGGTCAGCGCCAACGCGCACCTCATCACCGAGTACCACCAGGTGATGGACAAGGTCACCGAGCGATTCCTCGGCAACCGCCGGATCGGCACGACCGGACGCGGCATCGGACCGGCCTACTCCGACAAGATCAACCGTCTGGGCATCCGGGTGCAGGACCTGTTCGACGCGTCCATCCTGCGGCAGAAGGTCGCCGCGGCCCTGGAGCAGAAGAACCACCTGCTGGTGAAGGTGTACAACCGCCGGGCGATCGACGCCGACCAGGTCGCCGACGCGCTGCTGGCCCACGCCGAGCGGCTGCGTCCGATGGTGGCCGACGTCACCCGCGTGCTGAACGACGCCCTCGACCGCGACCAGGTCGTGCTGTTCGAGGGCGCGCAGGCCCACCACCTGGACGTCGACCACGGCACCTACCCCTACGTGACCAGCTCCAACCCGATCGCCGCTGGCGCATGCACCGGCTCCGGCGTCGGCCCGATGCGGATCAACCGGGTGATCGGCATCGCGAAGGCCTACACCACCCGCGTCGGCGAGGGCCCGTTCCCGACCGAGTTACTCGACGCGGACGGCGACAGGCTGCGCACCGACGGCGCCGAGTTCGGCACCACCACCGGACGCAACCGCCGCTGCGGCTGGTACGACGCGCTCGTCGTCGAGGCCGCCGCCACCGCCAACGCGTTCACCGACATCTTCCTGACCAAGCTCGACATCCTGTCGGGCTGGGAGAAGATCCCGGTCTGCGTTGCCTACGACATCAACGGCGAGCGCACCGACCGACTGCCGATGAGCCAGTCCGACTTCCACCACGCCGTCCCGGTCTACGAATACCTGGACGGCTGGAAGGCCGACATCTCCGGAGCGCGTACCTTCGCCGACCTGCCGCGCAACACCCAGGCCTACGTCCGCCGACTGGAGGAGCTCTCCGGCGCCCGGATCTCCGGCATCGGCGTCGGCCCGTCGCGCGAACAGGTCGTGATGATCAACGACCTGCTCTGAGCCGTCCCGAGGCCCGGGGTGGGTAGTCCCGGGCTTGACCCGGGATCTCGTCTCGGAGAACGGGGTGCTGTTAGGCGGAGGTCCCGGCGTGCGCCGGGATGACGGGGACGCGGTCGCCGTGGTCGTGGTCGAACTGCAGAGGTCGTCGTCGGGCTTGGCCCGGGATCGCGTCTCGGGAGTACGGCTGCTTTCCGGCGGAGGTCCCGGCTTTCGCCGGGATGACGAGTGGGTGCGGCTGGGACGTGGACCCGGCCGGGTGTTCTCGCCTGGTTCCTGTCGTGCCGGGCTTGACCCGGGATCTCTTCCCGGAGAAGGGGGCGCTGTTCGGCGGAGGTCCCGGCGTTCGGCGGGATGACAGGGACGCGGTCGCAGTGGTCATGGTCGAACTGCAAAGGTCGTCATCCCGGGCTTGACCCGGGATCGCGTCTCGGGAGTACGGCTGCTTTCCGGCGGAGGTCCCGGCTTTCGCCGGGATGACGAGTGGGCGTGGCTGGGACGTGGACCCGGCCGGGTGTGTGTTCTCGCCTGGGTTCTGTCGTCCCGGGCTTGACCCGGGATCGCGTCCGTGAGTACGGCTGTTCGGTGGAGGTCCCGGCTTTCGCCGGGATGACGAGTGGGTGCGGCTGGGTCGTGAGCCCGGCAGGGTGTGATCTCGCTTGGTCTGTCGTCCCGGGCTTGACCCGGGATCTCTTCCCGGAGAACGGGGGCGCTGTTCGGCGGAGGTCCCGGCTTTCGCGGCGATGGCGGGTGCGGCTGGTGGGTGTGGGCGGGGTGAGGCCCAGCCGGGCGGCTGGGCTCCGGCTGGGCTTGTCGTCCCGGGCTTGACCCGGGATCTCTTCCCGGAGAAGGGGGCGCTGTCCGGCGGAGGTCCCGGCGCACGCCTGGACGACAGCCGTCGCTTGGCGCGCTCCCGCTCCGCCCGAGCGAGGTGCCGGGTGGCAGGAACCAGCTCCGCTGCGCTGGTGTAACGATTGAGTGAATCGCCTACGCAGGCTTGCGCACCCGTTTGGGATGGCCGCCGATCTTCGTTAGCGTGGAACAGCCGTCAACCCCATGGCGGCGGACAGGGAAGCCGACGCAGATCGTCACGATCTGAGTCGGCTGTTCTGTTTTTCACATTCTCAAGCGACGACGCGGGCACGTCCCGGCGTGTTCGCGTGTCCCCGACCAGTTGGGACGACATGACAGCAGCCCACGACCTCCAAGCGGTCGCCGGCCCTGACGAGGCGACCAGACGACAACAGACCCGAAACCCCTACTCGCCGGTGATGATCCTGCTCACGCTGATCGCCACCATCGGCATCCTGGCCTACTCGGCCTTCCTGCTGAACCCCGCCAACCGTGGCGACTTCCTGCCCTACGCGATCGTGATCGCGGCCGAGACCGTCCTGGTCGTCCACGCCCTGCTGGCGATGTGGACGATCCTCGCCGGCGCCCGCAGCCCCCGGGACGACGCCTACTACGAGACCCGCCGCCACCTCTTCGACGGAACCCCCGTCCCCGGCCCGGACACCCCCGTCCAGCTGGACGGACGCGACGTCAGCGTGGCCGTGCTGGTGCCCTGCTATGGGGAGCCGGTCGAGGTGATCGAGCGGACGGCGCGCGCCGCGAAGGCCATCATCGGCCGGCACGTGACCTACATCCTCGACGACGGCCGCAGCGACGAGGTGCGCGAGATGGCCGCCCGGATCGGGGTGAGCTACCTGCGCCGGCTGACCAGCGGCGGCGCCAAGGCCGGCAACGTGAACCACGCCCTCAGCCAGGTGAAGACCGACTACTTCTGCATCTTCGACGCCGACTTCGTCCCCGACGAGCGGTTCCTGATCGAGACCATGCCGTTCTTCACCGACGCCAACGTGGCCTTCGTCCAGACGCCGCAGCACTACGGCAACCTGCGCAACTTCGTGTCCCGCGGCGCCGGCTACATGCAGACCGTCTTCTACCGCTTCGTCCAGCCTGGACGAAACCACTTCAACGCGGCCTTCTGCGTCGGCACGAACGTGGTCTTCCGGCGGACGGCCATCGACGACGTCGGCGGGCTCTACACCGATTCGGCGTCCGAGGACGTCTGGACGTCCCTGATGCTGCACGAGCGTGGCTGGCGCAGCGTCTACATCCCCGACGTGCTCGCGACCGGCGACGCGCCCGACACCATCGAGGCCTACACCAAGCAGCAGTTGCGCTGGGCGACCGGGGGCTTCGAGATCCTGTTCACCCACAACCCGCTGAGCCCGCGCCGCAAGCTCACCCTCGACCAGCGGCTGATGTACTTCGTCACGTCCACCCACTACCTGACCGGCATCGCGCCGGGCCTGTTGCTGATGGTGCCGGCGCTGGAGATCTTCTTCGACCTGCGCCCGGTCACCCTGGGCACCAGCATCTGGCAGTGGGTGCTGTTCTACTGCGGCTTCTACGTGATGCAGATCTTGCTCGCCAGCTTCACCCTGGGCTCGTTCCGCTGGGAGGTGCTGCTGCTGGCCACCGCCAGCTTCCCGATCTACCACCAGGCGCTGCTGAACGCGTTCAGCGGCAGGGAGCAGTCCTGGCACGTCACCGGGGCGAGCGGACGCCGGTCGTCGCCGTTCACGTTCATCCGGCCACAGGTCTACCTGTTCGTGTTCCTCGCCCTGACCTCGGTGGTGGCGATCTGGCGCGACCTCAACAACTCCCAGTTCTCCCTGGCAACGGCCTGGAACCTGACCAACACCGCCGCGCTCGGCGTGTTCATGGCCGTCGCCCTCGCCGAGGCGTTCCGACGTGACTCGCACCACCAGCCCGAACTCGCCCCGGTGGTCTCGACCACCCCGGTCCCTGAACCCGCTCGCGCGGCCGAGCCCGTCCTGGAGCCGACCGCAGCCCGCGTCCCGGCGCGCCGGCTCATCCCCGCCAGCGCCCATGAAGGAGTGTCCCGATGACCTGGAACAACCGCTTCCGCCTGCTCGGCGGCGTCCTCGGCGTGATCCTGTTCACGCTCGCTCTCGCGCTGGTGTTCAACCATCGGCAGAACCAGGTGTCCAGCTACACCGGACAGGTGAACGCCGACACCTACAGCATCGGGGCCGACCACGCCGGCACCGTCGTCCGCCAGTTCGTCGACGAGGGCGACTCCGTCACCGCCGGCGAGGAGCTGTTCCAGGTGCAGAGCCTGCAGCTCAAGCAGGACATCGCGAACGGCCTCGAGGTATCCGACACGCCGGCCTACAACGTGGACGCCAAGCGGGGCATCATCACCTACTACGCGGTGTCCGCGGGCACGATCGAGGAGCTCAACGCCCGCCAGGGCAACTCGGTTCCGGCCGGCGGGGCGCTGGCGAAGCTGTACGGCGGCGACCGCTACCTGGAGGCGAGCTTCCACCTCGCGCCCCGCGACTACGCCCGGGTCGTCCCCGGCGCGGAGGCCCGGGTGGTGCTGCCGAACGACCAGGTGATCACCGCCTCGGTCACGAAGGTGTCGGTCGCCAACAGCGTGGACGGCACCGTCGCCACGCTGAAGCTCGACTCCCCGCAACTGCTGACCCTGACCCAGCCGACGCTCAGCGAGCCCGGGACGCCGGTGGTGGTCAACGTCCAGCTGGTCGACTCCGGCCCGCTCGCGCCGGTGACGGACGCGGTCAACGACCTCCTCCAGCAGGTGGGTCTGCGATGAGCGCCCGACACTCCCGTCCCCTCTCGGTCCCGGCTTTCGCCGGGGTGACCCGGGACTTCCGCCGCAGAGCCGCCGCCATTCTGCTTGCGCTCTGCGCCCTGCTGCTCGCCGGCTGCACCGGCGTCCCCGGCGCTCCGCCGGCGTCCTCGCCCGCCGGCGCCGTCGTGCTCGGCGACGCCCAGGTGAAGGGCCTTGTGGACGGCATGACGCAGCGCACCCCGAAGGCGCTGTCGGCGCCACGGCTCGCCGACGGCCTGACGCCGCCGACCAACCGGTGGTACTCGGGGCTGGTGTTCGGCGACAAGCCGCAGCCGGTGTTCCCGCTGCCGCTGTCGTTCGCGCTCACCGACGACGGGTTCGCCTTCGGGCTGCCGACGGTCAAGGCCGGTGCCGACACGATCGCCGGCGGCTACTCCGCCGACGTCCCGGTCTCGGTGGGCGCGGCGTCCTCGGTGGTCACCAGCGACGACCCGATCGTGGTGACGGCTGCGCAGAAGGATGCCTCCGGTGCCGAGAGCGGACGGGTGACGATCGCCGAGGGCTGGCCGTTCGTCGCCTGGACGGCGACCCGCGCCACCGACGTCCAGCTCCCCGACGGCCTGTCGGACGCCGGCAGCGGCGTGTTCACCTTCACCGCCGCAGGCAAGCCCTACGCGGTGAAGCTGGTGAACGCGCAGCTGTCCGGGTCGAAGGCCGCCGTGGCCGCTGGCGGCTCGCTGGTGTTCTGGGCAGTGCCCGCCGACCACCAGGCCGACGAGCTCGCCGGGCTGGCCGGCGTCCCGACCGCCTCGAAGGTCGGCTACCAGGTGGGCGACCAGCAGGTGACGACGACGCTCGGCTATCCCGGAGCACAGGCGGTCGCCCGGCTGCCCCACCAGGGGACGGCCGAGGGCTGCGATCTGGGCTCGTACGCGTCCGTCTACGGGACGATGAGCGTGTGCCGGGGCTCGGAGATCAGCTGGGAGACGGCGCGGCAGCAGCCGAAGGCGTCGCTCGACCTCGGTCCGGTTCCCGCGGACGGCCGCGCGGCGGTGACCGAGGCGCTGACGGCGGACGCCGCCGCCAAGCCGGAGTTCCCGCAGGACACCTACTTCGGCGGGAAGGCGCTGCAGCGGCAGGCGATGCTGTTGATGGTTGCCGATCAGCTCGGCCAGAAGGACCAGGCGGACGAACTGGCCAAGAGCCTGGACGAGCAGCTGACCGCCTGGACGCAGCCGCAGGGCTGCACCGAGCGGGACGCCGGCTGCTTCGTCTACGACGCCAAGGGCAAGGGGCTGGTCGGGCTCACCCCGTCGTTCGGCAGCGACGAGTACAACGACCACCACTTCCACTACGGCTACTTCCTCTACGCCGCGGCGGTGATGGCGAAGCACGACCCGTCCGTGGTCGAGCGGTACGCGCCGGTGATGAACCTGCTGGCCGCCGACATCGGCAGCTCGGGCAGCAGCCTGTTCCCCGACCGCCGCGACTTCGACCCGTACGCCGGGCACTCGTGGGCGTCCGGCACCTCGCCGTTCGCCGACGGCAACAACCAGGAGTCGGTGGCCGAGGCCGTCAACGCCTACGCCGGGCTCGGACTGTGGGCGCGCGCGACCGGGGACGCCGCCCTGCAGGCCGAGGCGGACTGGATGCTGTCGCTCGAGGCGGCGTCCAGCACGGCGTACTGGACGAACCCCGACCTCAGCCAGCCGGAGTTCGCCGGCTACGGGCACAAGATCGTGGTGCTGAACTGGGGCGGGAAGCGGGACTACGCCACCTGGTTCTCGGCCGCGTCCGCGGCGAAGCTGGGGATCCTGCTGCTGCCGATGAGCCCGTCGTCGACCTATCTGGCCGGTGACCCCGAGCGGATCCGGGCGAATGTCGCCGAAGCGGTGCAGGGCAACGTCGACCAGAAGTTCGGCGACTACATCCTGATGTACTCGGCGCTGGCCGGGACGCAGGACCGCGACCAGGCCATCGCCGCCGCGAAGCGCCTCCCGGCGTCCGATCTCGACGACGGGATGAGCAGGACGTACCTGCTGGCCTGGCTGTACTCGCTGCGGAACTGACGGGTGCCCGGCGTCCGGCTGGGGAGTGCTTGGGATCCCCGGCCGGGCGTCGCCCGTTCTTGTGCGAATCTGTGTTGGTTTTGCTTGACATGTGCCCGAGTCGGTGGTTTTATCCTCGCATAACACAGGTCGGCTGCCCGCTGTGGGTAGCCGCCCGCCACTCTTCGTCAGTGAGGACGTCAGATGACCACCGAAGTAACGGCCCAGAAGGGATCGGCCAGGGCAGCGGTTCAGCGCTTCGGCACCTTCCTGTCGGGCATGATCATGCCCAACATCCCCGCGCTGATCGCCTGGGGCATCTTCACGATGTTCTTCATCGGCGCCGGCTTCACCCCGAACGAGGATCTGTCGACGATCGTCGGCCCGTTCATCCACTACCTGCTGCCGATCCTGATCGCCTACACCGGCGGCCACATGGTCTACGGCGTCCGTGGCGCTGTGGTGGCCGCGATCGGCACCTTCGGCGTGATGGCCGGCTCCGACCTGCTGATCGCGCAGGAGAACGCGCGGCTGCTCGCAGCGTGGACCGCAGCGGGCAACCCCGCCGACAAGTTCCAGGCGCTCGGCCAGATCCACATGTTCATCGGCGCCATGATCATGGCCCCGCTCGCCGCGTACTCCATGAAGTGGCTGGACAGCCTGTGGGAGAACAAGATCAAGGCCGGCCTGGAGATGCTGGTCAACATGTACTCCGCGGGCATCTGGGGCTTCGTCCTGGCGCTGGTGGGCTTCTACCCGCTGGCCTGGCTGGTCAACGGCATCATGCACATCCTGAGCGGTGCGGTGCAGTTCCTGATCGACAGCCACCTGCTGCCGCTGACGAGCATCATCATCGAGCCGGCCAAGGTGTTCTTCCTGAACAACGCGATCAACCACGGCGTGCTCACCCCGCTGGGCATCTCCGAGGCCTCGGGTCCGGCCGGCAGGTCGATCCTGTTCCTCCTCGAGGCCAACCCCGGCCCCGGCGTCGGCCTGCTGCTGGCCTTCACCATCTTCGGGATCGGTGCTGCCAGGGCGTCCGCTCCGGGTGCTGCCTTCATCCAGTTCATCGGCGGCATCCACGAGGTGTACTTCCCCTACGCGCTGATGAAGCCCGCCCTGATCCTCGCTCTGATCGGCGGCGGCATGACCGGTGTCACCACCAACATGCTGCTCGGTGGCGCGCTCCGAGCCCCAGCCGCTCCTGGAAGCATCCTCGCCGTAATCGCCCAGATCGCGCCCGGAGCCTACGTCGCGGTGCTGCTCTCGGTGCTGCTCTCGGCGGCGGTGACGTTCGTGATCGCCTCGATCATCCTGCGGGCCTCCCGGAGCCGTGACCTCGCGGCCGAGGCTGCCGGGGCCGACAAGTTCGAGTCCGCGATCGCTCAGACCGAGGCCAACAAGGGCAAGTCGTCCGACGCGCTCGCCGGCCTGCGGACCGGCACCGCGGTGGCTGCGCCCGCCGGTGCGGTCAAGACGATCGTGTTCGCCTGCGACGCGGGCATGGGCTCCTCTGCGATGGGTGCTTCGGTGCTGCGGAAGAAGATCCAGGCGGCCGGCTACCCGGACGTCAAGGTCGTCAACAAGGCCATCTCCGGACTGGACGACAGCTTCGATGTCGTCGTTTCCCACAAGGACCTGATGGAGCGGGCGACGGCCAAGACGCCGTCGGCGGTCCACGTCAGTGTGGACAACTTCATCGGCGCGCCGCAGTATGACGATGTGGTCGAGATGGTGAAGCAGGCCAACGGCGACCCCGCCGTCCACTGACACCGTCCGAACGATCGAGAAACGGAGGACGCGTTGTCCGCTGAGCAGATCCTGGCGCCGGCTTCGGTGCGACTGGGGCTGCCCTCGATGACCAAACAGGAGGCGATCCGGCTCTGTGGCGAGGTGCTCGTCCAGGCCGGAGCCGCCACGCCTGACTACATCGACGGCATGTTCGCCCGCGAGTTGCAGGTCTCCACCTATCTGGGTGAGGGCGTGGCGATCCCGCACGGCACCAACGAGTCGCGGCAGTTCATCACCTCGGCGGCGCTGGGCTTCCTCCAGTTCCCGGACGGGATCGACTGGGACGGCAATCGGGTGGTGCTCTGCATCCCGATCGCCTCGGCGTCCGACGAACACCTGGACATCCTGGCCAACCTCGCCGGGGTACTGATGGAGCCCGAGGCCGCCGAGCGGCTGCGGAACACCACCTCGGTCGACGACGTCCTGGCACTGCTCAATTCGACGGAAGGGAACTGATGAAGGTCCTGCGCTTCTACGCACCGGGGGACGTCCGCGTCGAGGAGGCTCCGAAGCCGTCGATCACGGCGGACGAGATCCTGATCCGCGTCCGCAACTGCTCGACCTGTGGCACGGACGTCAAGATCTTCCACAACGGGCACCAGAACATCACCCCACCGCGGGTGATGGGGCACGAGGTGGCCGGCGAGGTCGCCGAGGTCGGCGCGAACGTCCCCGGCTGGGCGGTCGGCGACCGCGTCCAGGTGATCGCCGCCGTCCCGTGCGGCGAGTGCTACGAGTGTCGCAAGGGCTGGATGGCCGTCTGCGAGAACCAGACGTCCATCGGCTACCAGTACGACGGCGGCTTCGCCGAGTACATGGTGGTGCCGCAGGCCGTCCTCAAGGTGGACGGGCTGAACCGGATCCCCGACGGCGTGGGCTTCGACGAGGCGTCCGCGGCCGAGCCGTTCGCCTGTGCGATCAACGCCCAGGAACTGCTGGGGATCGAGCCGGGCGACACGGTCGTCGTGTTCGGTGCGGGCCCGATCGGGTGCATCCACACCCGGATCGCACGTGGCGTGCACAAGGCCGGGAAGGTGTTCCTGGTCGACGTGAACGCCGAGCGGCTGGCCATGTCGGCTGCCGCCGTCCAGCCGGACGAGGTGATCGACGCCTCGACCGTCGACGTCGTCGCCGAGGTGATGCGCCTGACCGGTGGCAGGGGAGCGGACGTGGTGATCACCGCGACCGCCGCCAACATCACCCAGGAGCAGGCGATCGCCATGGCCGCCCGGAACGGCCGGATCTCGTTCTTCGGCGGCCTGCCGAAGACGAATCCGACGATCACGTGCGACTCCAACCTGGTGCACTACCGACAGTTGCACATCCACGGGGCCAACGGCTCGGCGCCGGTGCACAACAAGAGGGCTCTGGAGTACATCGCTTCCGGAGTGGTGCCGGTGAAGGATCTGATCACCGTCCACCTGCCGCTGGAGCGAGCGCTGGAGGCCTTCGACATCGTCGCCAAGGGCCAGGCCATCAAGGTGACCGTGGAGCCCTGACCTGGCGGGCCCCTGGCCGACGCGACGACGCCGCCGTCCCCCGGTGCTGGGGGGACGGCGGCGTCTGCGTTCGCCGACGTCCCGTCCGTCGTCTCGCGATTCGCTCCCGAAAGGGACGTTTGCTCCCGAAACTTCGGGAGCAAACGTCCCTTTCGGGAGCGAACTTCAGGTGGGGCTCACGCAGGGCTCGGACGGCGCTCAGTCGGTGAGCGGACGGGACGGGTCGGGATCGCGATCCACGCGGACGTCGATCGCCCCCACCTGGTCGGGGCCGGGCATCTCGCTGCCGGGGAGCATCACGGCCGCGGCGCCGAACGCCACCGCGCGGGCCAGCGCGGCGGCCGGGTCGTCCCCGGCGTGGACGCCGTGGAGGTAGCCGGCGAGCAGCGAGTCGCCGGCGCCGACGGTCGACAGCGGACGGCTGATGCTGGCCGCGGCGTGGACGACGTGGTCGGCGTCGACCAGCAGGGCGCCGTCCCGGCCGAGGCTGACCACGACGGTACGGACTCCGGTTGCGACCAGGTCCCGGGCGGCGTCCACAACGGCGCCGAGGTCGCACAGGTCGCGCCCGACCGCTTCGGCGAGCTCTATCCGATTGGGCTTGATCAGGTCGGGGGCCGCAGTCAGCGCGGCCGCCATCGGAGTGCCGGAGGAGTCCACCGCCACCCTCAGGCCGGCGTCGTGGCAGTGCCGCACCATCGCGGCGTAGAAGTCGTCCGGGACGCCGGGGGGCAGCGATCCGCAGCAGACCACCCAGCTGGCGTCCCTGCTGGCGTCCAGGACGGCCTGGTGCAGCGCGTCGAGCTCGTCCGGCTGCAGCACGGGGCCCTGCTCGTTCAGCTTGGTCGTGGTGCCGTCCGGCTCGACGACGGCGATGTTGGCGCGGATCGGCTGGCTGATCGTCACCGGACGGACGTCCAGTTCCAGCGGCTCGAGCAGGGCGAGCATCATCCGGCCGTACGCGCCACCGACCGGCAGGACGGCCGCGGTCGGGGTGCCGTTGAGGGCGAGCGCGCGGCTGACGTTGATGCCCTTGCCGCCGGGGTCCTCGCGGGAGGCGGTCGCCCGCATCACCGCGCCGCGGTCGAGCGCGTCGACGCTGACCGTCCGGTCGACGCTCGGATTGGGGGTCAGGGTGACGATCATGCTCGGATCACCTCCGGTCCGGCAGCGGTGAGCTCGTCGGCCAGTGCCGCGTCCAGGCCGCTGTCGCTGACGAGGACGTCGATCCGCGACAGGTCGGCGAAGCAGCACAGCTGGGTGCGTCCCATCTTGGTGTGATCGGCGAGGCAGACCACTCTCGAGCCGGCCGCGACCATCGCCTTCTTGACCTCGGCCTCGGCCTGGTCGGGCGTGGTCAGGCCGTACTCGGGGGTGATCCCGTTGGCGCCGACGAACGCGACATCGACGTGGATGCTGGCCAGCGCCGCGATCGTCCAGGTGCCGACGCCGGCTCCGGTCACGTCCCGGATCCGGCCGCCCAGGAAGAGCAGGTCCACCTGGGGGAGCTCGGCCAGCAGCGAACTGGCCTGCAGGGAATTGGTGACCACCGAGATCGGCAGGTCGGCGGGCAGGTTGCGGACGAGTTCGAGGCAGGTCGTCCCGGAGTCGACGAGGATCGAGCCGCCGTCGGGCAGGAGCTCGCGGGCGGCGCGTCCAATTCGGGCCTTCTCGTCGGCTTGGTGCAGTTTGCGTGCGGTCACGGTCGGTTCATACCCGAGCCGCTGGACGTGCACCGCGCCGCCGTGCACCCGGCGGAGCTGGCCCTGGCGCTCCAGGAGGGCCAGGTCGCGGCGGATGGTCTCGGTGGTGACGTCGAGGTCCTGGGCGAGCGCGGACACCTCTACCCGGGAGTGGCTCCGGGCCTGTTCGAGGATCCGGAAGTGCCGTTCGTGGGGGAGGAGGCGGCCCTCGTTGGCCCCTGCATCAGGCGTCATGGTACAAAGATACGCAAGAACCCACACGAACGCAGCAATTACAACATGGGTTCTTTGTGCGCAGTGGACGAGCCCGTGAGGCCGCTCAGTGTACGAACGCCTTGAGCAGGATCAGGATCACGCCGAGCAGGGCGGTCGCGGCCGCGCCGACGAGCTTGACCCACAGCTTCTCCGTCCAGCCCGAGACACCGAGATAGCCGATCAGGGCGAGCAGTGCGACGTCCATCCACAGCGTCGTCCAGACGGCGACCGAGTGGCCGAGGATGCCGACCGCACCCAGCCCGAGGATGATCAGCGGGACCAGCGCCGTCCCCAGCATGCCCAGGGAGTGGCGGACGGCGTAGCTCGCGGCCCGGGCCAGCCGGACCTTGGAGGACACCTCGGTCTCCGGGTCGTCGCCGAGGTGGGCGACGGTGCTGGAGTAGACGTGGGCCAGCCAGAACACGCCGACGGTGACGAGCACCTTCACCAGCGCGTCCCAGGTGGCGGCTTCGGCGTCGCTGGCGACGATGACGAGCATGCCGGAGATCAGCATCACTCCGTACACCGTCGACTCCGAGACCAGGTCGCCTAGGACCCCCGGCAGCGGCTTCGGTGCGGACGCCATGACTCCCCCTCGTCGGTTGACAGCATTCTGGCCCACCCAGGCATCCCCGCTGAACCGTTGGGCTGAACCGTCGGGGACAGGTACTTTCGTTCAGTCTGAACCATCGTGAACCGACGGGGACATGAACCGACGGGGACAGGTACTTTCGTTCAGTCCGGCCGCGGCGCTGATCGCACGCAGGGTGAACCGAAGTACCTGTCCCCAACGGTTCAGGCGCTCGGGCGCAGGGTGAACCGAAGTACCTGTCCCCGACGGTTCAGGCGGCGGGTGAACCGAAGTACCTGTCCCCAATGGTTCAGGCGGGGTGACAACGGTTCAGGCGGCGGGTGAACCGAAGTACCTGTCCCCGACGGTTCAGGCGGGGTGACGCAGGGCCTCGGTGGTCGCCTCCAGTGCCGACGCCGGTGCGCCGGCCGCCTCCAGCGTGAGCAGCGCGGCGCCCAGGATCGGCGGGGCCGACACGTGGACGATGCGGGCGAGCGGTGCGGCGGCGGCCAGTCCGGCAGCGATGCCGTCCATCAGCCGCCGGTTGCCGGAACGCAGGACGCCGCCGCCCAGCACCACCGGGACGGCGGCCTCCAGCAGGTGGAGGCGGCGCAGGCAGGTCACGGCCATCGTGACGACCTCATCGGCCTGTCGGTCGACGAGCGCACCGGCGACGGCATCGGAGTCGGCCAGCCGCAGCACGTCCGGGGACAGGTCCCGGAGTTGATCGGTGTCGCGCTGCCCGAAGTGGAACTGCGCGATCAGGTCGGCGATCGAGGCCACCTCGAAGTGGTCCCGAACCGCTGTCGCCAGCTCAGTGGCCGGGCCGCGGCCATCCTCTGCCCGCGCGGCGTGCCACATCGCCTCCTCGCCGAGGCCGCCTCCGCCGCCCCAGTCGCCGGAGACCCGCCCCAGCGAGGCGAACCGGACGTCCGCGCCGTCGGCGCGCCGGCCGATCGCGTTGATCCCGGTGCCGCAGACCACCGCGACCGCGTCCGGCTCCCGGGTGCCGGCTCGCAGCAGGGCGAACAGGTCGTTCTCAACGTCGACGCCGCAGGACGCCCAGTCGCGGCCGGCGACCGCGTCCCGATACGCCCACACCTCCTGGGGCAGGTCGAGGCCGCACCGGTACAGGCCGGCCCGCACCACCGGCGCGCCGCCGGCGACCGCGCGGACGAGCCCGTCCACCTGCGCGACCGAGCGTGCCAGCCCGCCGAATTGCGGGTAGCCGCCGGGGCCGACGGCACGTCCCACCACCATCCCGGCCAGGTCGACCGCGACCGCGTCCATCTTCGAGCCGCCGCCGTCCACGGCGACGACGACCGGGTTCAGGCCCATGGCAGGAACCTCGCGTTGGCGGCCATCAGCAGGTCGGTGAGCCTCTCGGCCCGGTCGTGCTGCAGCACCAGCGGGTGGGAACGCATCGCCCGCAGCACCCGGTCCCGACCACCGTGGACGGCGGCGTCGAGGGCGAGCCGCTCGTAGCCGGCCACGGCCGCGATCAGTCCGGCGACGTCGTCCGGCAGCGGAGACACCGGCTCGGCGACGAAGCGCCCGTCGGTGAACCGCGCCGGGACCTCGACGACGTGGTCGTCGGGCAGGAACGGCAGCAGGCCGTCGTTGCGCAGGTTCACCACGCGCGCGACCTGCTGGACGCCGGCGATGGCCAGGATCAGCTCGATCGCCGCCTCGGAGTAGAACGCGCCACCGCGACCCTCCAGCGCCGCCGGCTTGGTGTCGACGGACGGGTCGGCGTAGAGCGCCAGCAGCTCGTCCTCGATCGCCTTGACCGCCTCGGCCCGGGTGGGTTCGCGGAGCTGCTCGGCCAGCACCTCGTCGTGGGCGTAGTAGTAGCGCAGGTAGTAGGACGGCACCATGCCGAGCTGGGCGAGCAGGGCCGGGGCGAGTTCCACTTCCTCGGCGAGTTCACCGAGGCTGTCGGCGAGCATGCCGGGCAGCCGGTCCTGGCCGTCCACGACGACGCTGCGCTCCCAGGTGAGGTGGTTGAGGCCGACGTGGCCGAGGCCGACCTCGTCGGGGTGGACGCCGAGCGCGGCTGCGAAGCGGCGCTGGAAGCCGATCGCCACGTTGCACAGTCCGACGGCCTGGTGGCCGGCCTCCAGCAGCGCCCGGGTGACGATCCCGACGGGATTGGTGAAGTCGATGATCCAGGTGCCCGGACGCGCGTGCGTCCGCACGGTCTCGGCGATCGACAGCACTTGGGGCACCGTCCGCAGGGCCTTGGCAAAGCCGCCCGGGCCGGTCGTCTCCTGGCCGATGCAGTGCACGTCGTGCGGCCAGGTCTCGTCCTGCTGCCGGGTGGCCTGGCCCCCGACCCGCAGCTGCAGCAGCACGAAGTCGGCATCGGCGACGCCCGCGACGAGGTCGTTGCCCGCCACCACCCGGGCCGGGTGGCCGGCGCGCGCCAGCATCCGCCGGGACACCCCGGCGACCAGCTCGACGCGGTGCGCGTCCGGGTCGACGAGGTGGATCTCGGTCAGATCCAGCTCCGGGTGCCGGCTGAAGCCGTCGATCAGTTCCGGGGTGTACGTCGAGCCGCCGCCGACGATGGTGAGCTTCATGCGTCCTCCTCGATTCGTGCTTCCAGCCGTTGCCGCAGCCGTGAGACCAGCAGTGCCCGCGCGCCCTGCAGGACCGGACGCTCACTGGAGCGTCCCGTTCGCACCCGGACGCGGTCCGCGCCGAGCCGTTCGGCGACGAGCTCGGCCAGCCGGTCGCCGCCGGCCAGCCCGGGCGATCGCTTCGAGCGCGGGTTCGTTGCCGGGGAGCAGCCGGAGCGCCTCGGCGAGCGTCGGGGCTCCCAGCAGCCGCGCGATCGCCGGACCGCCCAGCAGGTCGGTGAAGTCGTGCGCCTCCGGGTCGAGGGACGCCGCCGACCGCGGCACCTCCAGGTACCCGATCTCACCCGCCGACCCGGACGTGCCCCGCTGCACCCGACCGGCGATGTCGATCCCGGCGCCCAGGCCGGTGCCGAGCCACAGGTAGACGAAGTCGTTCTCCCCGGACGCGCCGCGCTCGGCGATGGTGGCCAGGTTCACGTCGTTGTCGAGGATGACGTCCCGGCCGGTGCCGTCCGCGATGATCCTCGCCGCTCCGGTGGCTGGCCAGCCGGGGAGCGTGTCCGTGAAGGCCAGCTCGTCGGCCTCGGCGTTGATGGCCGCCTGCACCCCGACTGCCACGACGCGGACGGTGTCTTCGGCCAGGCCGGCGGCACTGCAGGCAGCGCGGACGGCCGCCTCGACGTCGTCGACCGGGGCCCGGTGCAGGCTCGCCGTGAACACCTCCGCCATCGGATGGACGGCGTCCGTGGCGTCCACCGCGACAGCCTCCAGCCGATCGTCCAGGACGCTGACTGCGACGCCGACGAGCGCGTCGGAGCGGACGCCGTACGTGGTCGCGTTCGGGCCGCGGGCGTCGGTGATCGCGCCGACCGGCGCCACCAGGCCCGCCTGTTCCAGACGCTGCAGCATCGCCCCGGCCGTCGGCTTCGACAACCCGGACAGCTCGCCGAGCTGGGTCCGGCTGAGCGGCCCGTGGTTGAGCAGCAGCCGCAGGGCGTTGCGGTCGTTCTGGGTGCGGAGCCAGGCGGGCGTCCCCCGGTCTGCCATCACCGCTCCTTCGCCAGTTCAGCGCGGACCTCGTCGCGGAGCTGGCCGAGCCGGTCTGGATCGGCCGCCGCCTCCCGCAGTCGCTGCGTGTAGTCGTGCTGGGGGTTCAGGATGACATCATCGGCCGGACCGCGCTCGACGATGTCACCGCGGTACATCACCATGATCTCGTCGGAGAAGTGCCGGGCCGTGGCCAGGTCGTGGGTGATGTAGAGCACCCCGAGGCCCTCGTCCCGCTGCAGCTCGGCGAGCAGGTTCAGCACGCCGACCCGGATCGACACGTCCAGCATCGAGACCGGCTCGTCGGCGATGATGAACCGCGCGCCGGGCGCCAGCGCGCGGGCGATGGCCACCCGTTGCCGCTGCCCGCCGGAGAGTTCGTGCGGACGGCGCTGCAGATACGTCGCACCGAGCGAGACCCGTTCCAGCAGTGCCACCGTCCGGTCGCGGACCTCGGCCGGCTTCAGCTCCGGGTGGTGGATGTGCAGCGGACGCGCGATGTGGTGGGCGATCGAGTGGAACGGGTTGAGGGACGCGAACGGGTCCTGGAACACCATCTGGACCTGGCGGCGGTACGCGCTGTGGTCGCCGCGGAACCGGGTCGTCTCGCCGTCCAGCAGCACCTCGCCGGACGTCGGGATCTCCAGCTTGGCGATGATCCTGGCGATCGTGGACTTGCCGGAGCCCGACTCGCCGACCAGCGCCAGCGTCCGTCCCGGGACAAGGGTGAACGAGACGTCGTTCACCGCGCGCAGGGTGGAGAGCTTCAGGCCGTTGCGCAGCCGGAAGTCCTTGACCAGGCCGCGCACCTCGAGGCTGTGCGCGCTCATCGCTCGCCTCCTTCGCCGCTGAGCAACCCGTCATCCCGGGCTCGATCGTCGTCGCCGCCTGCTCGACCCTCGTCGTCCCGGGCTGTCGAGCCGTCCCAGCCACGCGTGTCGTCCCGGCGACGCGTGTCGTCCCCGGCTCGACCCGGGATCTCCGATGGCTGGCCGTGCGGTCCGGTGTCGAGGTCCCGGCTTTCGCCGGGATGACCCGGGATCCCCGTTGGTTGGCGTGCGGAGATCGCGGTGCCCACCGGGATGTCGTCCCGGCCATCCCGCGATCCAGTGCGGACGAAGCCGCCGCGTTCCCCGGTGAGGCTCGGGAAGCTGGCGAGCAACTGCTTGGTGTAGTCGTGCTGCGGGTCGCGGTAGATCCGCTCGGCCGTCCCGGTCTCGACGATCTGGCCGTCGCGCATGATCGCGATCCGGTCGCTGATCTCGATCAGCAGCGGCAGGTCGTGGGTGATGAAGATCACCGCGAAGCCGAGGCGCTCCCGCAGCCGCATGATCTGCCGGATGATACCGCGTTGCACGAGCACGTCCAGCGCGGTGGTGGGCTCGTCCATGATCATCAGCTGCGGATCCAGCGCCAGCGCCATCGCGATCATCACCCGCTGCCGCATGCCGCCGGAGAGCTCGTGCGGATAGGCCGACAGCCGGCCCGGGTCGACCCCGACCAGTTGCAGCAGTTCGGCGCAGCGGGCGTCGCGGGCGTGCCCCGGGAGCTCGGGACGGTGGGTCGTGAACACGTCGGCGAGCTGGTTCCGGACGGTCATCACCGGGTTGAGCGAGTTCATCGACCCCTGGAAGACCATCGACACCTTGTCCCAGCGGAATTGGCGCAGCTCCTCCGCGTCCAGGGAGCCGACGTCGATGTCGCCCTCGGAACGGTCGTGGAAGGTGACCTCGCCGGAGGTCATCACCGCCGGCGCCTTCAGCAGCCGGTTCACGCCGTACGCGAAGGTGGTCTTGCCGCAGCCGGACTCCCCGGCCAGGCCGAGGATCTCGCCACGGTGCAAGGTCAGCGAGACGTCGCGGACGGCGTCCACGGGCGGGTCGACCTCGTAGGTGATCGACACGTGCTTCGCGGTGAGAACCGCCCGTCCTTCGTTGTCCAGCCGCGCTTCGTCATCATCTCGCCCCGCTTCGTCATCGTTCCGCCCCGCTTCGTCATCCCGGGCTTGACCCGGGATCCCGGTCAGGCGTCCGGGGATCCCGGCTTTCGCCGGGATGACGGGAGGGGTGGAGCTGACGGGAGGGGTGGGGGTGACAGAAGTGGCGGGAGTGACAGGAAGGGTTGAAGTGACAGGCGGGGTGGAGGTGACAGAAGTGGCAGGAGTATCAGAAGTGGTTGAGGTGACAGGAGGGGTGGGGGTAACCGGACGGGCGGGGGCGACAGGCATGGTGGATCCGTCAGGTGAACTCATGCGTACGCACCTCCTCCGGCGACACCCTTGCCGGCCTTCATCGCCTTGCGCTGCTGCCGGGCGGCCTTCGGGGCCAGGCGCAGCTTGGGGTTGACGATCTCGTCGATCGCGAAGTTGACCAGGGCCAGCCCGGTGCCGAGCAGCGCGATCATGACGCCGGGTGGCACGAACCACCACCACGCGTGGGAGCCGACCGCCTGCCCGGTCTGCGCGTCGTTCAGCATCGTGCCCAGGGTGATCGAGTTGGTCGGACCGAGGCCGAGGTAGCTCAGCCCGGCCTCGCCGAGGACGGCGGCCATCACGCCGAAGATCAGCTGGGCCGCGATCAGCGGCACCAGGTTCGGCAGGATCTCGACGAAGATGATCCGCAACCCCTTCTCACCGGCCACCCGGGACGCATAGACGTACTCGCGCGTCCGCAACGACCGGGCCTGGGCCCGGAGCACCACCGCCGAGCCGGCCCAGCCGGTGACGCCGAGGATCATCGCCACCAGCGTGGCGGAGCGGGCGAAGTCGCCGAGCCCCTCGGTGTTCTGGACGTAGGCGGCGATCACCATCACCAGCGGCAGGCCGGGAATCACCAGCATGATGTTGGTGGCCAGCATGAGGATGTCGTCCAGCCAGCCGCCGAAGTACCCGGCGATGATCCCGAACACGATCGCCAGGAACATCGCCACCAGGCCGCCGACCAGGCCGACGTACAGCGACTCGCGCGTCCCGGTGGCCAGTTGGGCGAACACGTCGTAGCCGAGCTTGGTCGTCCCCAGCAGGTGCTCGCTGGACGGCGGCTGCAGCCCCTTGTAGCTGGAGTCGCGCGGGTCGACGGCGAACACCGGGCCGACGAGGCCGAACGCCACGATGAGCACGACGAGGACCAGACCGACGCCGAGCTTGGCCGACCAGGTGGGCATCAGGTAGCGGACGCCGGCGAACCGGTCCGCCTTCGCGCCGGGGCTGTGGTCAGAGGTCATTGCGCACCCTCGGGTCGATCAGGCCGTACAGCAGGTCCATCAGGAAGTTGGCGGCGAGGACGGTCAAGGTGATCACCAGGAAGACGCCCTGCATCAGGGTGTAGTCCAGGCCCTGCACCGACTGGATCATCAGCTTGCCGATGCCGGGATAGCTGAACACCTGCTCGGTCACGATCGACCCGGCCACGACGAACGCCAGCGCGATGCTGAAGCCGGCCAGCGACGGGATGGACGCGTTGCGGGCGGCGTACCGGTCGCGGATCCGCGACGGCTTGAGCCCCTTCGCCTCCGCGGTGAGGACGTAGTCCTCGCTCATCGTGGACACCATCATGTTGCGCATGCCGAGCAGCCAGCCGCCGACCGAGGAGATCACGATCGTCAGCGCCGGCAGGAAGGCGTGCTGCAGCGCTGACGCGACGAACTCCCAGCTCCATTCCGGCCCGGACGGGAAGTCGAACGGGTCGTAGGCGCCGACGATCGGCAGCCAGCCGAGCTGGACGGCGAAGACGGCCACCAGCACCAGTGCCAGCCAGAAGTAGGGGATCGACTGCAGCAGGGACGTGGCCGGCACCAGCTGGTCGAGCCACGTCCCGCGCTTCCAGCCGACCCAGGCCCCGCCGACGATGCCGAGGACGAACGAGATCACGGTCGCCGTCCCCACCATGAACAGCGTCCACGGCAGGGCGTTGGCGATCAGTTCGACCACCGGATACGGGTACCGGGTGGACGACAGTCCGAGGTCTCCCTGCAGCAGCCGTCCCCAGTAGGCCAGGTACTGGTCCCACAGGGACATGTTCTTGTCCGCGCCCAGCAGGGCGTAGATCGAACGGATCACCTCCTCCGACAGCTGCCGTCCACCACTGGCGCGACGCAGCTTGCCGATCATGATCGCGGCGGGATCGCCGGGCATCATCCTGGGCAGCACGAAGTTCAGCGAGACGGCCGCCCAGACAGTGATGATGTAGAAGGCGATCCGCCGCAGGTAGAACTTCATGCCATCCTCCCTGCGGCGGCTCGGATCACTGCGCCGGCCTGAGGTTCAGCAGGACGATCGCCGGTGCTACCGAAAGGTACGGCAGCGGGTCGGCGTACAGGTTGTCGTCGCTCGGCCAGCCGGTGAAGTTCTTCACGTTGAAGAAGGCCTGGGACGCATTCAGCACCACCGGGATGTACGGCAGGTCTACGGCGATCTGGGCCTGGATCTTCGCGTACGCGGCCTTCTTCGTCGCCTGGTCGTTCGTAGCTCCGGCCGCCTCGATCGCGGCGTCGACGGTCGCGTTGGAGTAGCGGGAGTAGTTCTGGCCGCGGGTCGGACCGTCGCCGACCTTCGCCGTCGAGAGCCCGTTGAAGTACTGGTCGTAGTTGCTGAACGGATCGGCGACGATCGACTGGGTCAGCCCGTACATGGCCAGCTGGAAGTCGCCGTTGGTGACCGGCGTCCAGTATTCGGCCTCGGACACGGTCCGCGGGGTGATCTTGATGCCCGCCTTGCCGGCCTGTTCGGCGATCAGCTTGGCGGCGTCGTTGTAGTCGGTCCAGCCGTCCGGCGAGAACAGGTCGAGGCTGATCGCCTTGCCGTTCTTGCCGTAGAAGCCCTTGGCGTCCTTGGTGTAGCCGGCGGTCTCGAGGATCTGGCCGGCCTTGGCCGCGTCCGCGGTCTGCGGGCTCTCGGCCAGGGACTGGTCGCTCAGCCACTGCGCGTCCCGGGGCAGCAGGACGAACGCCGGATTGGCCTTGCCGACGAGGTTCACCCATGCCTTCTCAGCGAGCTGGCTACGGTCGATGGCCACGTTGATGGCCTGGCGGACGGCGACGTCGGTCTGGTCGCCCTTGCAGCCCTTGGAGGCGTCCGAGCAGGTGACGATCGTGGTCGGGTCCTGCTGCTGGTTCATCGTGCCGATGGCTCCGCTGGCGGTGACCTCGTCCGGATTGGCGATGAACATGCCCGTCCAGTCGATCTGGCCGGTGGTGAGCAGGTCCTGGCCGGACTGGTTGGAGTCGATGCCGAGGAACTGGACGTTGGTGATCGGCACCGGGGCGCGGTAGTTGGGGTTCGCGGACAGTGTGTAGGACGCGTCCGAGGTGGTCTTGACGACGTAGGCCCCGGTGCTGACCGGCTCCTTGTTCGTCTCCTTCATGTAGTTGTCGATCTTCGACCAGATGTGCTTGGGAACCATCATGGTGGCGCCGAGCAGTTGGGACTCGTTGGTGAACTGGGCGGTCTTGTAGGTCAGCACGACGGTGGTGTCGTCGGTGGCCTTGGCCGAGATCAGCTTGTCGGTCTTGTTGGGTCCGTAGCCCATCGTGAAGACGACATCGTCGGCGGTGAACGGCTGGCCGTCATTCCACTTCACGCCGGACTTCAGCTTGAGGGTGATGGTCTTGCCGTCCGCGCTGTAGGTGTAGCTCTCGCCGAGCATCGGGACGGGCGGGTCGGAGGAGAGCTGGTTGAAGAAGAACAGGGGCTCGTAGAGCTGGCCGTACGTCCCGTACAGGGCGGTGTCGACGTGGAAGGGGTTGAAGTCGATGGTGATCGGGGTCGTGCTACCGGCCCAGACGCGGAGCGTGGACTCCTTGATCGCCGTCGAGGTGCCGGCCGGGGATCCGGTGGCCGTTGGTGACTTCGAGGGGGATGTGCATCCTGCGAGGGTGAGGGCGATGGCTGCGGCTGCGGCGGCGGCTTTGAGCGTTCGGTTCATCTGGCTCCTTCAGCTGGTTCCGGCGACTTCGGCGGTTGCTCGCAGCCTAACTGGAAACCTTGTAACTGAAAAGGGGCTTTCTGGTTACGGTCTGATCACGGTCGGGGGGCGGGTTGCGGGCGCGATGGTGCCCGGGGTGGGGGTCGTTGGTTTGATGGTGCCCGGGGTCGGGGTCGTTGGTGCGATGGTGCCCGGGGTCGGGGTCGTTGGCGGGATGGCGCCCGGGGTCGCGGGCGGAGGGACCGCCGTCCTGCGCCTGCGTCGAGGTAGCGTCCGCCTGTCTGAACCGAGCTACCTGTCCCCGATGGGTGCAGGCTCGCCTGTGTGAACTGGGGTACCTGTCCCCGATGGTCAGGCTCGGTCTCCTGAACCGAGGTACCTGTCCCCGATGGTTCAGGCCGTCCCCGATGGCTCAGGCTCGCCGCGTTGCGACACGTTTGCGGGCGCAGTGAATGATGCTGGCCGTCCGAGGCGGTCCGTCCGTCGCTGATGCTGCGAGTGTGTCGCGGAGGCGAGCAGCCTTCGGCGCAGGCCGAGCCTTGGCGGCAGGGCGCGGCCGCAGGTCAGCGCGGTCTCCTGAACCGAGGTACCTGTCCCCGGTGGTTCAGGCTCGGTCTCCTGAATCGAGGTACCTGTCCCCGCGGTTCACCTGCCCCCAGGTGAGTTGCCGCTGTGAACCGAAGTACCTGTCCCCACGGTTCACCCGTACGCTGGGCGGGTGCTGCTCAGTGACCGCGACATCCGCGCCGAGGTCGACGCGGGGCGAATCGTCCTCGACCCGTGGGACGCCGAGATGGTGCAGCCCGCCAGCATCGACGTCCGGCTCGACCGGTACTTCCGGCTGTTCGACAACCACCGGTATCCCTTCATCGACCCGGCCGAGGAGCAGCCCGAGCTGACCCGCCTGGTCGAGGTGGCCTCCGACGAGCCGTTCATCCTGCACCCGGGCGAGTTCGTGCTCGCGTCCACCTACGAGGTGATCACGCTGCCCGATGACATCGCAGCGCGGTTGGAGGGCAAGTCGTCCCTGGGACGGCTGGGACTGCTCACCCACTCCACGGCCGGCTTCGTAGACCCGGGGTTCACCGGCCACGTCACGCTGGAGCTGTCGAATGTCGCCACCCTGCCCATCAAGCTCTGGCCGGGGATGAAAGTCGGCCAGTTCTGCTTCTTCCGGCTGTCCTCGCCCGCCGAGCATCCGTACGGCACCGGGCCCTACGGCAACCGCTACCAGGGCCAGCGTGGGCCCACCGCCTCCCGCTCGTTCGAGAGCTTCCACCGGACGCGGCTGGGCTGAGGGCTGCGACCGGATTTGCACTCTGGACGGTGAGTCGACCCGCCTGGGGCCATTTCGCAGCATCGAGCGTGCAGATCCGGTCGGATACCCCGCCGATAGGATCGGTGCGTGAAGACGCTGGTCATCGGTTCCGGAGGACGCGAGCACGCGCTGGCCTGGGCGCTGAGCCGCGACCCGCAGGTCTCCCAGGTGCACATCGCGCCCGGAAACCCGGGGACGGCGAGCGTCGGCACCAACCACCCGGTCGACCCGATGAACCCGGACGCGGTCGCGGCGCTAGCCGTCGAGCTGGACGCCGACCTGGTGGTCGTCGGGCCGGAGGCACCACTGGTCGCCGGTGTCGCGGATGCCGTCCGGACAAGGGGAATCGCCGTCTTCGGGCCATCGGCCGATGCTGCCCAGCTGGAGGGCAGCAAGGCCTTCGCCAAAGAGATCATGGAGGCGGCCGGCGTCCCCACCGCCGACGCCCGACTCTGCCTGGACATGGGCGAGGTGGTCGCGGCGCTCGACGAGTTCGGACCGCCGTACGTGGTCAAGGACGACGGCCTGGCCGCCGGCAAGGGCGTCCTCGTCACCGACGACCGGAACGCTGCCATCCGGCACGCCGCGAGCTGCCGACGGGTGCTGATCGAGGAGTACCTCGACGGGCCGGAGGTGAGCCTGTTCGCGCTGAGCGACGGCGCCAGCGTCCTGCCGTTCGAGCCGGCGCAGGACTTCAAGCGCGTCGGGGACGGCGACACCGGCCCCAACACCGGGGGCATGGGCGCGTACACCCCGTTGCCGTGGGCACCGGCGGGGCTCACCGATGAGGTCGTCGCGACGGTGATCCAGCCGACGATCGACGAGTTGCGCCGCCGCGGGACGCCGTTCGTGGGGCTGCTGTACGCCGGACTGGCTCTCACGTCGCGGGGCGTCCGGGTGGTGGAGTTCAACGCCCGCTTCGGCGACCCCGAGACCCAACCGCTGCTGACCAGGCTGAAGACCCCGCTCAGCGGGGTGCTGTACGCCGCGGCCACCGGGACGCTGACCGACCACCCGCCGCTCGAATGGGGCAGCGGGGCAGCGGTGGGCGTCGTCATCGCAGCATCCGGCTACCCGGACGCGCCGCGCAAGGGCGATCCGATCACGAGCGTCGACACCGAGGGCGTCTTCCACGCCGGGACGGCGCTGGACGCCTCCGGCCAGCTGGTCAGCGCCGGCGGCCGCGTCCTCACCGTCGTCGGGACCGGCGACACCCTCGCCGAAGCCCGGGACGCCGCCTACGCCAAGGTCGCTGGAATCACTCTTCCCGGCGGCTTCCACCGCTCCGACATCGCGCTGACGGCCGCCTCGTCCCTCACCTACCCCGCGACGCTACCCCCGGGCCGCGAAGCCGCCGGGGCCCAGGCAGCGTCCCAGCCGGACGGTGCCGAGAGGTCCGGGGGCGGCGAAAGTGGACCGCCGGATGGTGAGAGCGCGCCGGGCGGCAGCGAGATGCCCGACGCTGGCGGGAGCGGGCGGGGCGACAGCGGGAGGCCCGACGCTGGCGAGAGCGGATCGGAAGAGACAGGGAGTAGCCGATGACCACCATTCCCGATGTGCTGGCGAACCGGTATGCGTCCGCGCCGATGCGGGAGATCTGGTCTCCTGAGGCGAAGATCGTGGCCGAGCGGCGGCTGTGGATCGCTGTGTTGCGGGCGCAGGCCGAGCTCGGCGTCGACTTCGGAGGGGACGATCCGGCCGCCGTGATCGCCGACTACGAACGCGTGCTCGAACAGGTCGACCTGACGTCCATCGACGCCCGTGAACGCGTCACCAGGCACGACGTGAAGGCCCGGATCGAGGAGTTCAACGCGCTCGCCGGGCACGAGCACATCCACAAGGGCATGACCAGCCGCGACCTGACCGAGAACATCGAGCAGCGCCAGTTGCTCAGCTCGCTCGAACTGGTCCGCGAGCGGATGGTCACGGTGCTGGTGAACCTCGCCCGGTTGGCCGTCCAGTACCGCGACCTGCCGATGGCCGGACGTTCCCACAACGTCGCCGCGCAGACCACCACGCTCGGCAAGCGGTTCGCCAACGCAGCGGACGAGCTGCTGGTCGCCTTCGACCGCGTCGACGGGCTGATCGGACGCTACCCGGCGCGCGGCATCAAGGGCCCCATGGGCACCGCCCAGGACATGCTCGACCTGCTCGGCGGGGACGCCGCCAAGCTCGCCCAGCTCGAGCAGAAGGTCGCTGGTCATCTCGGCTTCGGCGGCGTGTTCACCGCGACCGGCCAGGTGTACCCGCGCTCGCTCGACTACGAGGTGCTCACCGCACTGGTGCAGGTGGCCGCGGGGCCGTCCAGCCTGGCGACGACGATCCGGCTGATGGCCGGCCAGGAGCTGGTCACCGAGGGCTTCGCCGAAGGCCAAGTCGGCTCGTCGGCGATGCCGCACAAGATGAACACCCGCTCGTGCGAGCGGGTGAACGGCCTGATGGTGGTGCTGCGCGGCTACGCGTCGATGGCCGGCGAGCTGGCCGGCAACCAGTGGAACGAGGGGGACGTCTCCTGCTCGGTGGTCCGTCGGGTGGCCCTGCCGGACGCCTGCTACGCGCTCGATGGGCTGTTCGAGACGTTCCTCACGGTGCTGGCCGAGTTCGGCGCGTTCCCCGCGGTGATCGAGGCGGAGTTGGAGCGGTACCTGCCGTTCCTGACCACGACGAAGGTGCTGATGGCCGCCGTCCGGGCGGGGGTGGGACGCGAGGCCGCCCACGAGGCCATCAAGGAGCACGCGGTGTCGGTCGCATTGGCGATGCGTTCCGGCGCGGCCGCCAACGACCTCTACGACCGGCTGGCCGCCGACCCCCGGCTCGGCCTCACCCGTGAACAACTGGACGCGGTCGTGGTCGACCCGCTCGAACTCACCGGCTCCGCGCGCGACCAGGTGGACGCGATCGCGGCCCGGGTGGCCGAACTGGCCGCGCAGTACCCGGCGGGGGCCGCGTACGTACCGGGCTCGGTGCTCTGAGCCAGCTCACTCCGCACTCGGCGCTGGCCGACGGTGAAGGGACGCGGCGGCCGGCTGGGCCGTTCGAACAGTGGCCCGTCGCACTGCCTCGCGGTGCGCCGGCTCGGGGCGCGTCCGGGGTAGGCGTGGGAATGCGCCGGAGCCGGGTCAGCCGCTTGTGTCCTGGCGCACGTCCAGGCCGAAGGCGGCCAGTTCGCGCAGGAACGGGTCGGGATCGACGAGGCTGGCCTGGAGGTGCACGCCCGGACGGCGGATCGAGCCGTCCAGCATCCCGCGCAGGCAGGTGACGGCCGGGGCGGCGGTGAGCAGGTAGCCGTCCTCGCCCTGGACGCTGACCGACGCGGTGGCCGGCCGTCCGTCCCGGGTGCCGGTGGCGTCGAGCCGGACGACGAGGCGGTACGGCGGCGGATAGGTGGCCAGCCGGCGGAACGACCAGCGGGCGAGCCGGATCGCCGGCGGGCGCAGGGCCTGCACCTTCGCCATCCCCATCAGCACCGGCAGGACGAGGTAGTCCATCGCCGGGCTGAAGCCGCCGATGTAGAAGCCGCACCGGCGCAGGCCCGGGTAGAGCCCGGGCAGGGCGTCCATCTCGGCCAGCCGCATCGGGACGCAGGCCTTGCGGCCGATCGGCGGGCCGAAGTCGACGCTCGGGCACTCGCGTCCGCGCAGCCGGCGGGACTCGCCGTCCACCCAGGCGACAAGGTCGAAGTCGGCGAACTCGTCGAACATCTCGGCCACGGTGGAGTCGGCGAGGGTGTCGGCGCGCCAGTCCATCCGCATGGCGGCGAACACGTCGGCCTCGATCAGCTCGTCCAGCCGGCCGGCGGCCCAGCGCACCAGGACGGCCGGCAGTCCGGGATGGAAGCCGCCGTCGGTCACGAAGCAGCGTCCCGCGTCGGCGATCTCGCCGGCCAGCGCCTGCAGCGCCGCGAGCTTGCCGGGGGTGGAGAGCATCGTGTCGAACCAGTCAGCGTCCGCGTCCAGCACGATCCGGGCGAGGTCTTTGACGAGGTCGGGACGGCTGACCGTGACGACGACCAGGTCGGCACCGGTGACCAGTTCGCGGACGGCATCCAGGTCGGTGACGTCCACGCGGCCGGTGGTCACGCTCGCCGGGCTCGCCACCGCCTCGGCGCTCCTGGCGAGTTTCGCGGGGTCGCGACCGGCGAGCACCAGTTCGTCGGACGCCACCAGCCCGGGGCCGAGCAGGACCGCGATCTCGCGTCCGGCGTTCCCGGAGGCTCCCAGCGCCACGATGCGCATGCAGCAAAGCTAGCCCACCTGAACCGTCGGGGACAGGTACTTTCGTTCAGGCCCAGGTGAACCGTCGGGGACAGGTACTTTCGTTCAGGCCCAGGTGAACCGTTGGGGACAGGTACTTTCGTTCAGGCCCAGGTGAACCGTCGGGGACAGGTACTCTCGTTCGCCGGTGAACCGTCGGGGACAGGTACTTTCGTTCACCGACGCCGGTCTGAACCCGCGCGTCGCAACCTGCAGACGGGACGCCGCCCGCGTGCGGACGCCGGGGACCGCCCTGGCCACGGTCCCCGGCGCACCTCAGGACGTCACTGACGCGAGAGCAGTAACGCGTCGATGACGACCTTCGCACCACCGGTGGTCGTGACCACGACGTCCCCCGTCACCGTGGAACCCAGCGCCGGCAGTGTCAGGACGGCCTTCGTCCTCTTGCCTCCGGCCAGGCTGAACGTGCCCAGGTTGGTCCCGCCGACGCTCACCGTGACCGAGCCGAAGCCGGCTCCCCGGGTGTAGACCAGCGCCAACCGCTTCACCGGTGCGTGCCGGGCGGTCAGGCTGCTGCCGGCAGCGGTACTCGTCGAGACCGTCTTGGCGATCGCCTTCTTGGCCTTCTCCTTCTTCCAGGACCCGGACCGGACGAGCTTGCGGTCGTCCAGTGCGGTGGACGTGCAGGTCTCTGCGCTCCACGTCGACAGCGTGCCGTTCGAGTACCGCGCCCGCGACGAGAAGCAGTACGACTTCCCGAGCTTCACCGTGAGCTTGGCCGACTTCGCCTTGGTCTTGGACTTCCACGTCTTGTAGGAGCCGTAGCCGCCGGTCGCGCTGGCCACCCGATAGCGGACGTCGTACTTCGACGGCTTCGCGCCCGACGTCGTCTTCCAGGTCACCTTCGCCTTGCTGGCGAGCGACCAGGTGACGACGGACGCGGTCGCCGGTGAGGTCACGGTCGAGCCGCCACCGGTCCCGCCGCCGGTCCCGCCGCCGGTTCCGCCGCCGGTTCCGCCGCCGGTACCGCCACCCGTGCCGCCGCCGGTTCCGCCACCCGTGCCGCCGCCAGTCCCGCCACCGGTCCCGCCGCCGGTTCCGCCGCCGGTCCCGCCGCCGGTCCCGCCACCCGTGCCGCCGCCAGTCCCGCCGCCGGTTCCGCCGCCGGTTCCGCCGCCAGCCGTCCCGGTCGTCGTGAAGGTCTGGTCGGCGCCGGAGTAGGTGCCACTGGACGTGACGTAACGGAACCGCCAGTGATAGGTCGTGCCCGGCTGCAGGACCGAGGTCCCGCCGGAGGTCTTCCAGTCAGTGTTCACGGTGAAGTACGGGCCACCGGCCGGCACCGAGATGGAGTCGCTGAACAGCCCGTAGGACGTCGTGGTTCCAATGTCGAAGTAGCCCGTCCCGGCGCTGCCGCCGGAATACAGGACCGCGTTGGAGACCGCCGCGGTGTTGCCGATGCCGGTCGTCGACGGTGCCGGGTAGGTGACCGCGGGAGCCTTGGCGTACACATAGGCGTTCTGGGTGGGGATCAGGGTCGGGTTGGCATTGC
This sequence comes from Propionibacteriaceae bacterium, assembly GCA_017306015.1. Classification (GTDB taxonomy): domain Bacteria; phylum Actinomycetota; class Actinomycetes; order Propionibacteriales; family Propionibacteriaceae; genus Propionicimonas. The sequence goes on along the minus strand of JAFKJK010000012.1, from coordinate 69,639 downwards.
CGTCCGCGACCTGGACGTAGAACCCGAAGATCGAGGATGTGAGCGGACGGTCCGACTGCACCGGGATCTGGAACTCGAAGTTCTTGCCCTGGGGCAGCGGCCAGGTCCGTCCGTTCGCGGTGTCCGGGGAGAGGATGTACAGCGACCCGCTGGGACCGCCGGTCGCCAGGGTGGTCGGGCAGTCCCCGGTGTCCAGGGCGCCGGTGGCGTAGCAGGTGATCTTGTGCGTTGCGTCGACCGCCAGCGAGGTGTTCGCCGGCAGCACCAGGCTGGGCAGGACGCGGCTCCCACCGCTGCACGGCAGGCCCATCCCGGCGACCACGAGGTGGACCCAGTAGATGTCGCCGGGCGCGGGATAGGTCGCCGAGGGATCCGCGCGATAGCCGGCGTAGGTGCCGACGCCCTTCTCGGTGTACGGATAGCCGCCGATCATCGACGGGCAGTTGATGATCGAGGAGTACTGGATCGCGCCGTCGTACCAGGTGGGCGCAGCCTGCGCCGTCGTGGCCGGGACGCTGAGCAGTCCGGTCGCGACCAGTACTGCCGCGGCCAGGACTGAGGCGAGCCTTCGCATGATTCCCCCTACGCGCGCCGGCGTTCGCGGCGCATCGGGACGAGCATGCGAAACCCACGCCTCGTGTCGGCCACGAATCAAAGGGCTTTTATCCGCGGGGGGTAAGCCTGCGCAGCAGGAGTTGAATCGGACGCGTCCCCACCCAGCGAAGTAGGGTCTGGCCATGACGGAGTCGTTTGCCTGGCGGTGGATCCGCCGGCTGCCCGGGAGCCCGCTGCGCACGTCCGGCCCCGACTTCCGCGAGCAGCTGATCGCCGTCACCGCCATGGTCGGCGTCCCGATCAGCTGGGCGTCGGCCGTGATCGACATCTTCCTCGGTGCACCCACCTGGACGGTGCTGCTGAACTTCGTCGCCGGCCTGCTGATCCTCGCCCTGATGCTGTTCGGCCGAGCCACCGGCCGCTACCGGCTCACCTACGTCATCGCCGTCGGCACCCTGTTCGTGCTGCTCTTCCCCGGGCTGTTCTTCGCCTCCGGCGGCTGGAACAGCGGCATGCCGTCCTGGTTCGTCTTCGCGCTCGCCTTCTCGGCGATGATCCTCGACGGCGCCGCCCTGTTCGTGCTCGTCCCGCTGGAGGCGGTCGTCTTCACGACCAGCCTCATCGTCGCCTACCTGCACCCCGAGCTAGTCGTCCCGCTGCCGTCGACGCTGTCGGAGTTCGTCGACGTGACCTACTCGATGCTGGCGACGGGGCTGGCACTCGCGATCGGCCTGCGCCTGTTCGTGCGGCTGTACGACCGCAACAAGGCGCAGCTGACCTCCCGCAACGCCGAACTGGCCCGCATCGACGCCGCCCGGACGGAGTTCCTCGCCCTGGTCGCGCACGAGTTGAACACCCCGCTGGCGGTCATCCGCACCCACACCGACGAGGCCGAACTCGATCTCGTCTCCCGGGACGCGACGGACTCGCGGGCGGCCGAGGACCTGACGGTGATCGGCTCGGAGACCGACCGGCTGGCGCACCTGGTGACCCAGCTGCTCGACCTCGGCCGGATCACCGAGGGACGCCTGAGCGTCGATCCGCGTCCGCTGAACCTGGACACGCTGATCCAGCAGACGCTGCAGGCCTACCGTCCGCTGCTCACCCAGCACGGGAACACGCTCGTGGTGCCGCCCGGCAGCTCGGCGCCGACCGTGCTGGCCGACCGCGACCGGATCACCCAGGTGCTGGTCAACCTGCTGTCGAACGCGTCCCGGCACACCAGCAACGGCACCATCAGCGTCTCCGTCACCGAGGACGGCGACCTCGCCGAGGTGACGGTCGCCGACACCGGCAAGGGGATCGCGCCGGACGTCGTCGAGCTGCTGGGACACCAGCCGGTGCGGGCGCGGCAGGAGGGCGTCCGCTCGGCCCGGGACACCGGCCTGGGCGTCGGCCTGCTGACCTCGCGGGAGATCGCCGTCGCGCACGGTGGCGAGCTCCGGGTCGAGTCGACGCTCGAAGCGGGCACGACCGTCCGGTTCACCCTGCCTCTGGCGGAGCAGAAGGGGGCCGTTCCGAGTCTCGTAGGCGGTGGGCCAAGCGCGTAGTCGGAGGCCTCAACCGTGATGGAACTGTCCTCATTCGGGTTCGCGGTGAACCGCAGTAGAACCGTCCCCCTATGGGCCGAGGTGGGCGGGCGGGTCGAAGCGCACCTGGCGGAAGACGTAGCGCTTGTCGGGGGTCATCTCCAGCTCGAAGGCGCTGCCGGCGTTCAGGCCGAGCTTCCTGCGCAGCGACGAGACCGTCTGGCGGACGGTGTTGGTCGGGATGTCGGCCTTCGTCCGCCAGACCGAGGCGAGCAGCTCGGGCTGGGTGGCGCCGACGCCGACGTTGGTGGCGAAGAAGCCCAGCAGCTGCAGCTCCATCTTCGTCAGGTGCACCTCGCGTCCCTCCAGCAGCACCTCGCCGGTGAGGTAGTCCAGGTGTAGCGGCGGCAGGTCGATCCGACCCTTGCGCGGGGAGGACGTCCGGCGCAGCTGGGCCTGGATCCGGGCGGTGAGCACCTCCAGGCTGAACGGCTTGGCGATGTAGTCGTCCGCGCCGGTGGCCAGGCCCTGGACGATGTTGCGGTCCTGGCCGAGCGCGGTGAGGTAGATGATCGGCGCCGCGGTGATCGGACGAAGTTTCGCGCACAGCTCGTAGCCCGAGCCGTCCGGGAGCAGCACGTCGAGCAGGATCACGTCCGGTTGGTGCTCCCAGGCCGCCGCCTGGCCCTCGGCGACCGAGCCCGCCTCGACGACCGTGTAGCCGGAGGCGGCCAGGTGGCGGGCGACGGATTCCCGCAGCGGCACCTCGTCCTCGACGACGAGGACGATCGGCGTCCGGGTGGTGGGTTCGCTCACCCTGCCCCTCTCCTGCCGTGCCGCGTGGCAGCAGCATATGGGCTCGCGCGGGCCGTCGGGTGCCTTTCCCCTAGGCTCTCGACATGCTCGATCTGCCGCTGCTGCACGCCGGGAAGGTGCGCCGCCTCTACGCCTGGCCGAGCGCGCCGGACGAGGACGGCCGCATCCTGATGGTCGCCACCGACGCGATCTCCGCGTTCGACTTCGTCCTGGACACGCCGATCCCGGGCAAGGGCGTCGTGCTGACCCAGCTGTCGCTGTGGTGGTTCGACCAGTTGCGGGACCTGATCGCCAACCACGTCGTCTCCGCCGAGGTGCCGGCCGAGGTGGCCGGACGCGGGGTGATCGTCGAAGAGCTCGCCATGGTGCCGGTGGAGTGCGTGGCCCGCGGCTACCTCACCGGATCGGGCTGGAAGGAGTACCAGCAGTCGCGGACGGTCTGCGGCATCCCGCTGCCCGACGGTCTGGTCGACGGCTCGAAACTCCCCGAGCCGATCTTCACCCCCGCGATCAAGGCCCCGATGGGCGAGCACGACGAGAACGTCGACTTCGCCCGGATCGTCGCCGACCACGGGGAGGGCCTGGCCACCCGGCTGCGGGACGCGACGCTGGCGATCTACTCCCGTGCCGCTTCGCTGGCCGCCGAACGCGGGATCATCCTGGCGGACACGAAGTTCGAGTTCGGCCTGCGCGCCGACGGGACGCTGGTGCTGGCCGATGAGGTGCTCACCCCGGACTCGTCCCGCTTCTGGGACGCGTCCGCCTGGCAGCCCGGACCAAGCCTGCCGAGCTTCGACAAGCAGTACGTTCGGGACTGGCTGACCGGGGAATCCGGCTGGGACAAGGCGTCCGACACTCCGCCACCTCCGCTGCCGGCCTCTGTCGTGGCCGCGACCCGCGAGCGCTATCTGGAGGCGTACCGGCGGCTGGTGGGACGCGAGTTGGTGCTGCCGGCGTAGGTGCGCCGGCGGCTGGTCGGGCGCCGAGTTGGTGCTGCCGGCGTAGCCGCGTCGGCGGTTCAGGCGGACTTGCGCCGCTGGTACCACTGCCAGACCGCGGTGACGATCAGCGCACCGGCCAGCGACCCGATCACGCCGGAGGGTCGCAACTCGATGCCGTCGCCCCGCAGCAGGCTGATCAGCAGCCCGCCCACGAAGGAGCCGATCAGCCCGGCAGCGAACGCGAGGGCCCAGTCGACACGGTTGCGCGAGCGTCCCAGGATCAACTGGGCGCCGGCCCCGATGAGCATGCCGAAGAGGACCAGGCCGATGATGAGCATGCGGTAACCCTAGTGGCGTGTCCGCCAATGGCTCACTACTCAGCGGTGCCTGGCGCGCACCTCGCGGCGCCCTTCTCAGTCGCGGCCCGGCCTGGTGCGCTCAGCGGCGCCGGCTCCAGGCGTAGGCGGCGTTGACGCCGACGATGCCGATCCAGGCGACGACCAGGCCGGGCAGACCGGCCTCGGAGACGGCGATCGCGGTCAGCGGGACGCCGACGCCGAGCGAGGTGATCGCCAGCGCGAGCATGCCGTGGTTCTGCTTGGCCGGCGTCTCGACCGGCACGGGCGCAGGCACGGCGGCGGGCGCCTGCGGCACCGGCAGGTGCGCCGGTGGGGTCGCCGGGGGTACCTGATAGGCGGCCGGTGGCTGCGCCCAGAGCTCTTCGTTGCTGGGCTCGGGGACTCGTCCGGTGGTCACGCCTTTCAGGCTAGCGAAGAGTGACATCGCCCGATACCGAGCCACCAGCCGTTCCGGGACGGGTCAGGGCGTCCCCGTGCGTGAACCATCGGGGACAGGTACTTCGGTTCACCTCGTGCGTGTGAACCATCGGGGACAGGTACTTCGGTTCACCTCGAGCTGAAACCGGCCGGACGGACGTTGCGGTCGTTCCCGTCTGAACGAAAGTACCTGTCCCCGATGGTTCACTGTCCCCGGTGGTTCACGTTTGAACGAAAGTACCTGTCCCCGATGGTTCAGCTCGCCCAGACCCGGGCGTTGCGGAACATCCGTAGCCAGGGACTGGGCCCTTCGGTCGGGCCGTCGGTCCAGGAGAGCTGCGCGTTGCGGGCGACTCGCTCGGGGTGCGGCATCATCGCGGTGAACCGGCCGTCCGGGGTGGTGACCGCGGTGAGGCCGTCGGGAGAGCCGTTCGGGTTCGCCGGGTAGGTGGACGCCGGAGCGCCGGTCGCGTCGATGAACCGGACGGCGCGGACGACCGCCGCCTCGTTCCCGCGGACGGAGAAGTCGGCGAAACCCTCCCCATGCGCCACCGCGACCGGGAGCCGGCTGCCGGCCATCCCGGTGAAGAAGATCGACGGCGAGTCGAGCACCTCCACCTGGCTGAGCCGGCCCTCGAACTGCTCCGAGCGGTTGCGGGTGAACCGCGGCCAGGCGTCCGTCCCCGGAATCAGGTCGGCCAGAGCAGCGAACATCTGGCAGCCGTTGCAGATTCCCAGCGCGAACGTGTCCGAGCGGTCGAAGAACGCGGCGAACGCGTCGGTGAGCCGCCGGTTGAACAGGATCGATCTCGCCCAGCCCTCGCCGGCACCGAGGGTGTCGCCGTAGGAGAAACCGCCGCCGGCGACCAGGCCGACGACGTCGGTGAGGTCGAACCGTCCGGCCTGCAGGTCGGTCATGTGGACGTCCCACGCCTCGAAGCCGGCCCGGTCGAACGCGAAGGCCGTCTCGACGTGGCTGTTCACCCCCTGCTCGCGCAGGACGGCGACCTTCGGCCGCACCCCGGTGTTGATGAACGGCGCGGCGATGTCCTCGTCGGGCTCGAAGGTGGGCGCAACCACCAGCCCCGGCACGTCCGCGCCCACGGCGGCGTGTTCGGAGTCGGCGCATTCGGGGTTGTCGCGCAGCGCGGAGATCCGCCAGGAGACCTCGTCCCAGGCCTGCGCGAGGTCGCGGAGGTCCTCGTCGAGGAGGACGTTGGTCTCGGCGGGCTCGGCCTCGACGGGCTCGGCCAGCGACCGTTGCACGCGGACGCGACGGTCGTCGGTGGTTCGTCCGATGGGACGGCTGAGGTCGCCCAGGTCGTGCTCGGCGAGGATCGTGAGCGCCCGATCGACGTCGGCCTCGGCGACTCCGAGCACCACGCCCAGCTCTTCGCTGAACAGCGCCGGGAGGTCGGCGACGTCGAACTCGACACCGGTGGAACCGGCGAACGCCAGCTCGCAGACACAGGCCCACAGCCCGCCGTCCGAGCGGTCGTGGTACGCGGTGACCAGACCCTCGGCCCGCAGTTCGGTCAGCGCGGACGCCAGCCGCAGCAGCCGGGACGGGTCGTCCAGGTCCGGCACCACATCGCCGAACTGGCCGGTCACCTGGGCCAGCATCGAGCCGCCGAGCCGGTTCCGGCCGGCTCCGAGGTCCACCAGCAGCAGAGCGGAGCCGGGCTGGAGCTCCGGCGTCCAGGTGTCGGCCACCGAGTCCAGGGACGCGAACGCCGAGACCACCAGTGACACCGGGGACGTCACCTGGCGGACCTCGCCGGACGGATCCGTCCAGCGGGTGCGCATCGAGAGCGAGTCCTTGCCGACCGGGATCGAGATGCCGAGTGCCGGGCACAGCTCCATCGCGACGGCGTGGACGGTGTCGTACAGCGCGGCGTCCTCGCCCGGCTCGCCGCAGGCGGCCATCCAGTTGGCGGAGAGCTTGACCCGTTCCAAGGCGCCCGCCGGGGATCCCGGGTCGGAGCCCGGGATGACGGGAGGGGAGGCCGGCATGACGGGAGGGGTGACCGGGGAGCCGAGAGGGGAGTGGGGGGCGGATCCCTGGACGGCCGCCGGGGATCCCGGGGCGGAGCCCGGGACGACGGGAGGGGAACCTGGGATGACGGGAGGGGAACCTGGGATGGAGGGAGGGGTGCCTGGGGCGTCGGCAGGGGAGTCGGGAGCGGATCCCTGGACGGCCGCCGGGGATCCCGGGTCGGAGCCCGGGACGACGGGAGGGGAGACCGGGATGACGGGAGGGGTGCCCGGGGGGAGGGGAGGGGATCCCGGGGCGACGGGCGCGGCGAGCAGGTTTGTCAGGGCCTCGCCGACCGCCATCCGTCCGGACGCCGGCGCGTCGATCGCAGCCAGCGGCGTCCGCTCGCCCGAGGCCATCGCCTGGCCGGCCAGGCCGAAGTAGTCGGTCAGGGTGACCGCGACGTCGGCGACCGGCACCTGCCAGGGCCCGACGAGCTGGTCGCGGTGGTTGAGTCCGCCAACCGAACGGTCGCCGATCGTGATCAGGAACCGCTTCGAGGCCACCGACGGATGCCGCAGCACGGCGTACGCGGCCTCACGCAGGTCGATGTCGGCGAGCTCCAGTGGGGGAGCGGTCCAGGTGACGCGGGTGACGTCGCGGGTCATCCGCGGCGGCTTGCCGAGCAGTACGTCCATGGGCATGTCGATCGGCCGGTCGCTCCTGGCCGCGTCGCTCTTGGTCGCGTCGCTCCTGGCCGCGTCGCGCCTGGTCTTGTTGTCCCAGGCCTCGTCGTCCGGGCCGGCCAGCACGAGTTGACCGTCCGCCCGGGCCACACCGACGACGGCGAACGGGCAGCGCTCCCGCTCGCACAGCGCCGCGAACCGCTCCAGGTCCGCCGGCGCGATCGCCAGCACGTAGCGTTCCTGGCTCTCGTTGCACCAGATCTCCTTGGGCGCGAGCCCCGACTCCTCGACCGGGACGGCGGCGAGGTCGAACCATGCACCGAGGCCGGCACCGTCCACGAGTTCGGGGAAGGCGTTGCTGAGTCCGCCGGCGCCGACATCGTGGATCGACAGGACCGGGTTGGCCTCGCCAAGGCTCCAGCAGGCGTTGATGACCTCCTGGCCGCGCCGCTGGATCTCCGGGTTGCCGCGCTGGACGGAGTCGAAGTCGAGCTCGGCCGCGTTCGTCCCGGACGCCATCGAGGACGCCGCGCCACCGCCCATGCCGATCCGCATGCCGGGGCCGCCGAGCTGGATCAGCAGCGTCCCCTCGTCGAAGGCCACCTTGTGCGTCTGGGACGCCGAGATCGCGCCGAGCCCGCCGGCACTCATGATCGGCTTGTGGTAGCCACGGCGGACGCCGGCGACGGTCTGCTCGTACACCCGGAAGAAGCCGCCGAGCCCGGGCCGGCCGAACTCGTTGTTGAACCCGGCACCACCCAGCGGGCCGGCGGTCATGATCTCGAGCGCGGACGCGATGTGGTCCGGCGCGCCGTAGTCGTCGGCCTCCCACGGCTCGGACGTGCCGGGCAGGTGCAGGTTGGAGACGGCGAAGCCGGTCAGGGCCGCCTTGGGCTGCGAGCCGCGTCCGGTCGCGCCCTCGTCGCGGATCTCGCCGCCGGAGCCGGTGGCCGCCCCCGGGAAGGGGCTGATCGCGGTGGGGTGGTTGTGGGTCTCCACCTTCATCAGCACGTGCACGTCGTCGGGACGGGCGGCATACGGGCTGGGCGCGCCGGGTGCCTCCGGCGTCCAGCGGGTGGCCGGGCCGCCCTCCATGATCGAGGAGTTGTCGGAGTAGGCGACGACGGTGTGCTGGCCGGCGACCTGCTCGGTGTGCCGGATCATCCCGAACAGGGACGACTCCTCCGGGGCGTCGTCGACGATGAAGTCGGCGTTGAAGATCTTGTGTCGGCAGTGCTCGGAATTGGCCTGCGCGAACATGGTCAGCTCGACGTCGGTGGGGTTGCGCCGCAGCCCGGTGAAGGCATCGACGAGGTAGTCGATCTCGTCGTCGGACAGGGCGAGGCCGAAGGTGGTGTTCGCGTCCTCGACGGCCGCCCGACCGTGTCCGAGGACGTCGACGTGGGCCATCGGGTCGGCTTCGCGGGCGTCGAACAGGGCGGCGGAGTCGGCGAGCGAGGCGAACACCGACTCGGTCATCCGGTCGTGCAGGAGGTCGGCGCAGGCCGTCCAATGGTCGTCCGACAAGGGCAGGGACGAGGCGATCGTGTAGACGGTGACCCGCTCGACCCGTCGGATCGGGACGCCGCAGTTGTGGGCGATGTCGGTGGCCTTGGACGCCCACGGCGACAGGGTGCCCAGCCGGGGCGCGACGGTGAGCTGGGTGGTGTGCGCACCGGTGGCCGGGCTGCCGGCGTCCGGACCGTAGTCGAGCAGGCGGCGGACGATGCCGGCGGTGGCGTCGTCGAGCGCGTCCTGGCTGGCCACCCAGTGCACGTGGCGCGCGCTGACCGCCGTCACCGTTGGCACGGCTGCCCGCAGGCGTTGCAGCAGGGTGGACGTGCGGAAGGGAGAGAGGGCGTTGCCGCCGGGGTAGCTGGTGAGGACGAACGGGTCGGGCACGGGCTCACAGGCCTTTCGGACGGCTGGGATGTCGCGGTGACAGCCTAATCGGGCGGGTGGCCGGGGTCGCCGGGACGCCAGTGCGCGGGATGCGGCAGTGACCGCTATGTGGGAGCGCGCGTCCGAGGCGTGGTCGCCCCATGCCACACTGGCGAGGCGGTTCCGGCGCTCGTCCGGTGGCACCCGGACAGAAAGGCCAGGAGATGACGACGAAGCTCGTGTCCCTCGACATCGACGATCCGACCACGCTGCCGGAGCAGGTCCGGCCGGCGTACGAGGCGGTGCTGCGGCGCAACCCCGGCGAGCCGGAGTTCCACCAGGCGGTGCACGAGGTGCTGGCGTCGATCTCCCCGGTGCTGCGCGAGGAGCCCGAGTACCTGGGCGAGGGGATCCTCGAACGGCTGGTGGAGCCGGAGCGTCAGATCATCTTCCGCGTCCCGTGGACCGACGACGCGGGCGCCGTCCACGTCAACCGGGGCTACCGGGTCCAGTTCTCGTCCGTACTGGGCCCCTACAAGGGCGGACTGCGGTTCCACCCGAGCGTGAACGGTTCGATCATCCGCTTCCTCGGCTTCGAGCAGATCTTCAAGAACGCGCTCACCGCGCAGGGCATCGGGGGCGGCAAGGGCGGCTCGGACTTCGACCCGCACGGCCGCAGCAACGCCGAGGTGATGCGGTTCTGCCAGTCGTTCATGAACGAGCTGTACCGCCATCTCGGCGAGCACACCGACGTGCCGGCCGGCGACATCGGCGTCGGCGCGCGCGAGGTGGGCTACCTGTTCGGCCAGTACCGCAAGATCACCAACCGGCACGAGTCGGGGATGTTCACCGGCAAGGGGACGGGCTGGGGCGGCGCGGAGGTGCGGACGGAGGCGACGGGCTACGGCACCGTGTACTTCGCGCAGGAGATGCTGGCCGTCAAGGGGCTCGGCCTGGAAGGGCGCCGGGTGCTGGTCTCCGGCTCGGGAAACGTCGCCATCTATGCGATCGAGAAGGCCCAGCAGGTGGGGGCGCTGCCGGTCACCGCGTCCGACTCGTCGGGCTACGTGGTCGACCCGGCGGGCATCGACGTGGACGTGCTGCGTGAGGTGAAGGAGGTCGAGCGGCTGCGCATCGGGGCGTACGCCGAGCGGCGTCCGGGGGCCCGCTTCGTCCCGGGTCGTCGGGTCTGGGAGGTGCCGGGCGAAATCGCGTTGCCGTGCGCCACGCAGAACGAGCTGGACGCCGACGACGCCGACACGCTGATCGGCAACGGCATCATCGCGGTGGCCGAGGGTGCCAACATGCCGACGCTGCCCGAGGCCGTGGCCCGGTTCCAGGAAGCCGGCGTGCTGTTCGCTCCCGGGAAGGCTGCCAACGCCGGCGGCGTGGCCACCTCGGCGCTGGAGATGAGCCAGAACGCGGCCCGCCAGCGCTGGTCGTTCGAGGACTCCGAGGCCAAGCTCCACGACATCATGCAGAACATGCACCACGAGGCGTATGTCGCGTCGGAGCGCTACGGCGCCCCCGGCAACTACGTGGTCGGAGCGAACTGCGCGGCGTTCGTGAAGGTCGCGGACGCGATGCTGGCCCAGGGACTCATCTAGAGGTCGCAAGATCCAGAGGTTGGCAGGCCGTTCCGCCGTTCCGGTGGTTATCGGCACGGTCTGGATGCAGTCGGCGGGGCGTTCCGCCGTTCCTGCAGTTACGAGGCCGGTTTCGGGCGTCATTACGACAGGATCGGCGGATGGAGGCTCAAGGGGGCTTCTGGAGGGTGTCATAACTGCAGGAACGGCGGATTGGTCCGGTTCTGTGAGCTTCGCGGTGCCGATCGGGTGGCGAGCGGGGCGGCGTCTGTTCATGCCAGGGTGGCCGGGCACCATCCGCGGAGGCTGTTCAGGAAGGCGACGCCGTCCGCCCGGTCCAGCTCGGCCAGGGTCAGGCGGTGCTCGCGCAGCCGGCCCTGCGCGATCAGTTCGGCACGCAGCGTGCCCGGCAGCAGACCGGATTCTTCGGGTGGGGTCAGCCACTGGCCGTCCAGCAGCAGGGCGATGTTGCCGAGCGTGCACTCGGTGAGCTCGCCGTGAGAGTTGTGGCAGAGCACGTCGTCCACTCCGGGGCCGGCGCCGGCCCGCAGCCGGTCGTAGTGCGTGCGGTGGGTGGTCTTGTGCCGGATCACCGGGCCGAGCAGGTCGTCGGCGTCCAGGGGGACGGACGCGAGCCGCAGCCGCATCAGACACCCGGATTCGGGGGCGGGCCCCACCTCGACCGACGGCGGCCCACCGCCGGCGACCAGTCGCACCCGGTGCCGGCCGGACGGACGGGCGGCGCACGCTACGTCCAGTGCTCGGGCGACCTCGGCGGGGGACAGGTCCAGGCCGTGCGCGGCACAGGTCCGGGCCAGCCGGGACAGGTGGGAGTCCCTGCGGACGATGGCGCCGTCGGCCAGCAGCATGGTCTCCAGGGCGCGCAACGGCGTCCCCGCGAGGAAGGCGGCCTTGGCGTTCCACTCGGCCAGCTCGGCGGCCGGGTCCGAGTCGGCGACGATGCCGCTGCCGATCCCGCAGACGAGCTGGTCGCCCACCCGTTCGACGGTTCGAATCGGCACGGCGAAGGTGGCGTCGCCGCCGGGACGGATCACGCCCAGAGCGCCGCAGTACCACCGCCGCGGCGATGCTTCCAGCTCGGCGATGACTCCCATCGCGGCCAGCTTCGGCGCACCGGTGACCGACGCGCAGGGGAACAGCGCGGCGAACACGTCGGCCAATGGAGTGCCGACGGAGAGCCGCCCGCTCACGGTCGAGGTCAGCTGCCAGACCGTCGGCAGCCGGTGCACCTCGAACAGCCGGTCGACGCTGACCGTTCCGGTCCGGCACACCCGGCCGAGATCGTTGCGGAGCAGGTCGACGATCATCAGGTTCTCCGCGCGCTCCTTCGGGTTCGCCAGCACCGCCGGGTCAGCATCGGCGGCGGCCGTGCCCTTCATCGGCTGGGTGACCAGGGCATCCGCGCGCCGGGAGAAGAACAGCTCAGGCGACGCGCTGGCCACCCCGGCGGACGCGCTGAACAGCGCGTACCCACCCGGCTGCGCGGACGCGAGCGCCGCGAAGTACTCGAAGAGGTCGAGGTCCGGTGCCGCCGTCCGCCACCGGGTGGTCAGGTTCACCTGGTAGCAGTCACCGGCGCCGATGTGGTCGAGCACCCGCGCGATCGCCGTTGCCGCGTCGCGGCCCCCGCCCAGGACGGCGTCCGGACGCCAGTCGAGAGGCGGCGCGGCCAGCGGCACGTCCGGCCAGGGCTCCGGTGGATCGGCGTACACCTCGAAGTGTGCGGCCGGCGCGTCGTCGGTGAGGGCGTGCTGCGCCGCGTCCCATGCCCCGGAGGCGGCATAGGTCAGCCCGCCGATCACCCAGTTGCCGGCCACCGCCGCAGCTTCGGCGGCCGCCACGACCTCGGGGACCTGCCCGGGGATGGCCGCCCGCAGCACGTCCACCGGTGCCCGCAGGAACCGCCCACGCAGCCGCCGCCCGCGGTCCGGCGGCTCGGCCGGGACGTCGAACGCGGCCCAGATGCGGTCCTCACCAGTCACGCCAGCCTTGATACACCGTCGCGGACGGTTTCGTCACGGCCAGTCCTCGGGACCGCAGGCGGTCCGTTTCCAGGCGCGCCGTCCCGAGTGAGCCGCGGAGTCCAGCGCCGAAACGGCTGACGACCGTGGGCACTGTGTCAGCTGGGAATCCCCCGACTGCTCTGCATCGATCCGCCCTATCGCGATCCGTCAGCACCCGGCACGCTGCACTTCAACGATGCTCCTCGAACTCTGCGAGTGCGCCAGGAACTCATTCTCCCAAGTCAGGTCGCGATTCGATCGCTCAGGACACCGACCCTGCGAAGGTGGTCCCGGGACGGTTGCGACGCTGGGGCTGCGTCTCTGGCGTAGCGGCGGCAGTGAGAGCCAGCCAGGCGCCCACTGCGCCGGCAGCGTCTCTGGACGTGGTGCGGGCGTCGTTCATGGGCTTTCACTGCAACCCCTGTGCGACGTTTCCCGCTCAGGTGAGGATGTCGTCCGGCTTACGCGACGGCGACCAGCCCGGACAGCGGGCTGGCCGCCGGCAGGGACGCGGCCAGTTCGGCACCGTCCAGGCCGGTTCCGGCCGGCTCAGCGAGCTCCAGGCCGGGCCAGCGAATGCGCAGGCGGTCGATGAAAGCGGCCCGGATTCGCTCCGAGCGCAGCACATTGCCCAGTGCGCACACCGGGGCCGGAGGGCCGTCCAGCAGCCCGACCCGGCCCAGTCCGGCCAGCACGGACGTGGCGAGCTCCTGGCCGGCCGCGATCAGGAGGCCCACTGCGACGGCGTCCCCGGCGGCGGCGACCTCGTCGACGACCTTGGAGAACGATGCGATCCGGCTGACCCGCCGCTCATCGGCCTGCAGTTCGATGTAGGCGGCGGACGGGTCGGGGAACAGCTCGGCGAACCGGTCGAGCAGCACGGTCGGCTCACCCCGGCCGTCGAAGGCGCGCAGCGCGGCCTCCATCCCGGCGCGGCCGATCCAGAATCCGCTGCCGGCATCGCCGATCAAGTGGCCCCAGCCGTCCACCCGGGCCACAGCCGTGCGGCCGACAGCCAGCGTGACCACACCGGTGCCGACGGCGATCACCGCGCCGGGACGGTCGCCCAGCGCGCCGAGATAGCTGGTGGTGGCGTCGTGGGCCACGGCGATCCTGCGGACGCCGGTGCCGGCCAGGAGCCCGGCCAACTCGGTGGCCTCCGGAGTGACCACCCCGCTGCAACCGACTCCGACGGCGTCCGGACGCAACGCATGCACCCGCACGAAGGCCGTGATCGCGTCCGACAATTGCGGCATCAGCGGACGGTCGGTGAGGACGCCGGCGAAGTCGGCCTCGAACCGGCGTCCGTCCTCGTCCGTGCGAAGCCGGATCCCGGTCTGGCCGGCATCCACGGCGATCGTCCCGCTCACGCGGGCCAGCCTAGCGATCCGCGACGGCCCCGGTCACAGCACCCTGTTCATGGCGGCGATGCCGCGGGAGAGCACCTCGGCGAAGGCGCGGTTGGACACGCCGTCCGGTGGTGCGATCCGCGCCAGCCGTTGCCGGGCGATGGTCTGCGACTCGGTGTACTTCAGCAGCCCGGACGCACCGTGCCGTCTGCCCTGGCCCGACTCGCCCATCCCGCCCATCGGCGCGGCGTGCGAACCGAAGGCCGCGGCGTAGCTCTCGTTGATGTTCACGGTCCCGGCGCGCAGCCGGCGCGCGACCTCCTCGCCGCGGCGCCGCGACCAGACGGACGCGTTCAGCCCGTAGCTGGAGTCGTTGGCCCGGGCGATCGCCTCGGCCTCGGAGTCGACCCCGTACACCGAGACCACCGGCCCGAACGTCTCCTCCCGGCACACCTGCATCGACTCGGTCACCCCGGTCAGGATGGTCGGCTCGTAGCAGAACGGGCCGATGTCCGGACGCGGCCGGCCGCCGATCAGCACCCCGGCACCCTGGGCCCGGGCGTCGTCGACGTGCCTGGTCACCTGCTGCAGCTGCTTCGCCGACACCAGCGACCCGAGGTCGGCGTCCCAGTCGTGGCCGACCTGGAGGCGCAGCGCCCGGGTGCGGGCGGCGAACTGGGTCAGGAAGGCGCCGTACACCTCGTTGGCGACGTAGATCCGCTCAATGCTGACGCACACCTGGCCGGCACCGGCGAAACACCCCCGGGCAAGGCCGGACGCAGCTGCCGCCAGATCGGCGTCGGCCAGCACCAGGGCCGCGTTCTTGCCGCCGAGTTCCGCCGAGAATCCGATCAGGCGTCGCGCGCACGCCTGGGCCAGCTCGCGGCCCACCGCGGTCGAGCCGGTGAACATCAGGTAGTCACAGGAGTCCACCAGCGTCGGGCCGAGCTGCGCCCCGGGCCCGGGCACGACCTGGAAGAGCCCCGCGGGAAGGCCGGCCTCGGCCAGCAGGTCCGCCAGCAGCAGGGCGGTGAACGGGGTCTGCGAGTCGGGTTTCAACACGACGGCGTTGCCCGCGAGCAGCGCCTGCGCGGAGTCCGTCGCGGGCAGGTTGAACGGGTAGTTCCAGGGGCTGATCATGCCGACGACGCCGACCGGGACGTGCCGCTCCACCGTCCTGGTCAGCACCGGGATCGCGCCCGGACGCCGCTGCTCGGCCAGAGCGGACGCAGCGGTGTTCGCGAACACCCGGACGCCGCGGGCCGCGTCCATGACCTCCTCGAAGGCGTTCAGTCGCGCCTTGCCGGACTCGTCCTGGATGCTGTCGAGGATCCGGTCGCGGTCGCGGAGGATCAGGCTGGCCAGCCGCTTGAACACCGCCGCCCGCTCCCGCACCGGGGTGTCGGCCCACTCGGCCTGGGCGACGCCGGCGGTGGCTGCCGCCACCCGTACGTCGTGCGGCGTGGCCACCTCGACGTCGCCGTGGAAGCCGTTGTCGAACGGCCGGCGCACCGTCATCGTGGCCGGAGTCATCGTTGCCGTCATCGCTCGGTCCTCACCTTCAGCAGTCCGAGCCTAGCCGCCAGGGATGCTCCCGACCGATCACCCGGACGGTTCCCTGGTTTCTGCCCGGGACCCTCCGCCCGGGCCGACCGGCTCGTTAGGCTGCTGTCATGGAATCCAGCACTCCTGATCCCACTGCCGCAACCCCAGAGGCCGCGGCTGAGCCTGTGGTCACGCCCGAGGCCGTGCCGGCCCCTGAAGCCGCCGTAGCGCCCGAGCCGGTGACGACGCCGGAGCCCGAGGCCACCCCAGAACCTGTGGTCACGCCCGAGGCCGCGTCAGCCCCTGAGGTTGCCGTCACGCCCGAGCCAGCTCCGCCTGTCGCGCCGGTGCCGAGCCTGTCGCTGGACGAGACCATGGCGGTAGAACCGTCGGCTCCCGATCTGGAGGCCGTCGCCAGCGAGCCGTCCGCCGGCCAGACCGACGCGCCGTCCGTGGACTTCGACCTGTGGGACAGCGGCTCGTACGCCAGCACCCTGGCCCAGGAGGGCTACGGCCAGCCCACCCCGTCCGCTCCCGCCCAGTCGGCGCCCGAGCCCCCGGCCAGCTCGTACCAGCAGCCCGCCGGCGCAGCGGGCTACCCGCCCGCGGCGCCATCCGCCCAGACGACCCCGTACGCGCAGAGCACCCCGTACGCGCAGCCGAACCCGTACGCCGAACCGGGTCCCTACCAGGCCAGCCCGTACCAGCAGGCGAACGCCTACCAGCAGAACCCGTACGCGGAGCCGAACCCGTACGCGCCCGTGCCGTACGGGGCGGCACCGTCCGGTGCCCTCACCCCTGACCAGGAGCGCACCTGGGCATCGGCCGCACACTGGTCCGCGCTGGTGGCCTCGCTCATCGGACTCGGCTTCCTCGGGCCGCTGCTGGTCTACCTGATCCAGGGCCCGAAGAGCGCTTGGGTGAAGGCCCAGGCCGCGGAGTCGCTCAACTTCGAGATCACCTTCATCATCTCGATGATCGCCTCGGTCATCCTGATGCTCGTGGGGGTGGGCTTCGTCACCGCGGCCGCCTTCCCGATCATCTGGCTGGTCTTCCGGATCATCGCCACGGTCGCCACGGCGCAGGGGCGCGACTACCGCTACCCGATCAACATCCGCATGGTGAAGTGAGCCGCGGGGCTGCCACACTGCTGGGGTGGACGCGCGGACGGGCAACGGGTTCGCCCGGCTGCGCCTGCGAATAGACCCGGCCCGGGTCCGTGGCCTGGTCGAGACCGTGAATGACGGCATCCTCGCCGTGTCCGGCTTCAGCCAGGGGCTGTCCGGCGGGGACGCGGTCCGCAACCTCGCCTCGCCGATCGTGCTGCTCGCGGCCGTCGCCGGAGCGCTGTCGGTGGCCAGCATCGCGCTGGCGTCCACCCTCGCCGACCGGGACGCCGAGCAGGTCGCCGCAGCCGAGGAGCGTCGTCTGCTGGAGCTCAGCCCGCAGCAGCAGGTCGACGAGCTGGCCGCCTACTACGAGCAGAAGGGCGTCAGCCCGGCGACCGCCCGGCAGGTCGCCGCCGAGCTCAACGCCGTCGACCCGATCGCCGCCCAGCTCGAGGTCGAGGGCTTCGACGAGCCGATCACGATCGGGGACGCGGTGACGTCAGCGGTCCTCGCGGCCCTGGCCTTCCTGCTCGGCGCGGCGGTCCCCGTCCTGATCTCGGTGGTCACGCCGGGGGAGTGGCGCGACGAGTACACCGCCGCGGCGGTCGTGGTCGCCCTCGCCCTGACCTCCGTGCTGCTCGCCAGGCTCGGCCACACCCGGATCTGGCAGACGCTGCTGCGGTCGGTCGCGATCGGCCTGGCCGCCCTCGGCGGCAGCTACCTGATCGGTTCCGTCCTGCTGTGACCCCGGGTCAGCGCAGGTCGTCCGGGTGGACGACGCCGCGCTCCATGGCTTCGCGGATGTCGGCGCTGAGCGGGACGCCGGTGGCCAGCCGCGAGCGGCTGCGCGAGTAGAGGAAGTAGATGGCGAAGCCGATCACCAGCCAGACCAGGAACCGCAGCCACGTCTCCACCGAGAGGTTCAGCATCAGGTAGACGCAGATCGCGGCGGACGCGATCGGCAGCCACGGCACGAGCGGCACCCGGAAGGCCCTGGGCAGGTCGGGACGGCTGCGCCGCAGCACGATCACCCCGATGGAGACCAGGACGAAAGCGCTCAGCGTGCCGATGTTCACCATCTCCTCCAGCACCCCGACCGGCGTCAGCGCCGCCACCAGCGCCACCGCGACGGTGACGATGATCGTGATCAGCCACGGGGTCCGGTAGGTCGGGTGCACCTTCGCCAGGCCCATCGGCAGCAGCGCGTCCCGGGACATGGCGAAGATCAGCCGGGTGGCGCCGATCATCAGGGTCAGCACGACCGTGGTCAGGCCGGCGACCGCGCCGGCGGAGATCAGCGTCGCCATCCACGCCTGGCCGTGGTAGGCGAAGGCGTTCGCCAGCGCGGCCTTCGGGTCGAGCTGGTCGAAACGGACCATGCCGGTGACCACGAACGCCACCGCGCAGTACAGCACGGTGCAGATCGCCAGCGAGGCGATGATCCCGATCGGCAGGTCCCGCTGCGGGTTCTTCGTCTCCTCCGCGGTGGTCGCCACCACGTCGAAGCCGATGTAGGCGAAGAACACCAGCGCCGCGCCGGCGAAGATGCCGCCCACCCCGAAGGCGGACGGGGCAGCGCCGGTGAGCGCCTGCAGCAGCGGCTGCGTCCAGCCGGTCGCCGCCTCCGACGCCTGTGCCGGCGGGATGAAGGGGCTGTAGTTGGCGGGGTTGATGAAGCCGATGCCGGCGATGATCACGAACAGGACGATGAACAGCTTCAGCCCGACCAGGACGAGATTGACCCGCAGCGACTCCTTGATGCCGAGGGTGACCAGCGCGCCGAGCACCACCACGAGGACCAGCGCCGGCACGTCCACCACGCCGCCGTAGCTGACGCTGGCCGGCAGCACGATCCCGATCTTCTCCAGGAACACGCCCAGGTAGGCGCTCCAGCCCTGGGCGACGACCGACGCCCCGAGGAACATCTCCAGGATCAGGTCCCAGCCGATGATCCAGGCGAAGATCTCCCCGAGCGAGGCGTAGGAGAAGGTGTACGCCGAACCGGAGACCGGGACGGTGGACGCGAACTCGGCGTAGCACATCGCCGCCAGCGCGCAGCAGATCGCGGCGACCACGAAGCTGAGCACGATCGACGGCCCGGCCACGTTGTGGGCGGCCCGTCCGGTGAGGGTGAAGATGCCGGCCCCGATCACCACCCCGACGCCGAAGACGGTCAGGTCGAGCGCGGACAGCGACTTCTTGAGCTGGTACTCAGGCTCGTCAGTGTCGGCGATCGACTGTTCGATCGACTTGGTTCGCAGCAGGCTCATTGATCTTCCCCACTCCTCTGTGGCACGCAACCGGACAATCCTCGGGGGTGCGCGGCCTCGACCGGCGCTCCGCTCAGCATCCGAACCTGTACGCCCTGCGTCCCCTGGTTGGTTCCGGCACCGGCCGCGTTCGGCTACTGTCGGCGGCGACGCCGAGCGCAGGAGGTGCCATGGCGGGGTTCTTCGCCTTCCTGGGCGATGTCGGCCGGGCGCTGTGGGGAGCCTGGACGTTCGACACGTCGATGGCCCAGTGGTTCGGCAGCCACCCCGACGCCCTGGCCATCTCCGCCACGGTCGCCGTCCTCGCCGGGGCGTCCACGCTGCTCGGCAACAGCGTCGTGCTGTTCCTGAACCGGGTGAAGGGTTGGCGGTTCGCGCTCAGCCTGCTGCTCAACGGCCTGGGCTTCGTCCTGCTGTACCTCACCCAGGCCGTGATCGTGATCGCTGTCGGCCAGCTGGCCACCGGACGGACGGTGGCGTGGGAGACCGTCGTCGAGGCGGTGATGCTGGCCACCGCGCCGCTGGTCTTCGGCTTCTTCGAGCTCGTGCCGTACCTCGGCCCCGGCATCGCGAAGCTGCTGCAGGCCTGGGGGGTGGCCGCGCTGCTGGTCATCGTCCAGGTCGTCTATTCGACGAGTTGGTGGCAGGCGGTGTGGATCACCGGCATCGCCTGGGGCGTGATGCAGCTGGTCAGCTGGGCGCTGGCCAAGCCCCTGGCCGCGCTCGGGGCGTGGTTCTGGCGGCTGATCAGCGGAAAGCCGGTGCTGCTGCGTCCCCAGGACGTCCTGTCGGGCCACCAGTTCATGCCGGTCGAGTTCGACTTCCAGCTCGAGCCGGGGGAGGCCGGACGGTGATCGTCTCGCTGCTTGCCCTGCTCGTCGTGGTCGTGCTGCTGTTTCTCGCGGTCGGACCCCTGGAGGCCCTCGGCTGGTGGCGCGCGGAAGGTGCGGACGAGGCCGTCACCACGCTGGCGGAGATCCGGGCAGCGCACGAGTCCGTTCCCGAGCCGGTTCCCTACTCGCACTACGTGGTCTACCTGTCCGGCATCGGCGCCATCGACGGCACGTCCATCCCGGAGGAGGAGCAGCCGCTGATCGAGCACCTGCGCGGGCACCTTCCCGGCTTCGCCGTGCTGAACGACGTGTTCCCCTATGCCCCGGACAACCGTGGGCTGACCGCGGCCCGGCCGATGGCCCGGATGTGGAGCTGGATCGAGAAGGCCCGCTTCGCCAACCCGGAGGCGCTGGTGGCGATGCTGGTCAACGCCCGCAACGCCATCCAGCTGTTCGTGTGTGCCGACCGCCGCTACGGGCCCACTTACAACATCGGGACGGCGCAGGCGATCCTGCACAGCCTGTTCCGCGCCGGCTACCAGCTGGGCAGCGACGTGCCGGTGACGCTGGTCGGCTGGAGCGGCGGCGGCCAGATCGCGCTCGGCGCGTCGTGGTATCTCGGCCGGGCGGGCATCCCGCTGACCGTCGTCTCCCTCGGCGGCATGCTGTCCGATGACTACGGGATCGACGAGTTGCAGCACCTGTGGCACTTCCGGGGAAGCAACGACGGGTTGGAGAAGCTCGGCGGCGTCCTGTTCGCCGGACGCTGGCCGGGAGCTGTCGGCTCGCCGTGGTCGCGCGGCCTGAAGGAGGGCCGGATCAGCGTCTACGAGCTCGGCCCGATGCAGCACAACGTCACCCGGCACTACTTCGACACCAAGACCTTCGCCCCGGACGGACGCAGCTACCTCGAGGTGTCGGCCGAGGCGATCGAGGCCGTCCTGCTGGGCACGGAGCCGAAGGTGATCCCGGTCGAGAAGTAGTCGGTCAGGGCCGCGCGAGATCGGGGGCGGTGAAGCCGAAACTGAAGGCGTCCTGTTCCTCCTGGGTCGGACGCTCCACGGACCACGCCTTCAGCTTCACCCACGTGCCGCCGCGCCACACCGACCGGACGTAGCTGATGCCGTACTCCGGGCCGTCCACATCGGAGATCTCGCTCGCCACGACGTAGCGGACGCCGGCGACGCTGCTGAACGCGTAGTTCTCGAGGAACCCGTCGCCGCCGCCGTACCAGACCTTGGAGTTCGCCGATCCGCCCGGCGACGCGGGTGAGCGCAGGTAGGTGAGGGTGCCGTGACGCCAGGTGTACACGCGGAGGTCCTGGTCGTCGTCGTTGAGATGCACGGCAACCTCGGCCCCGGCAACGCCGTCCATGCCGGCCGCTCCCATCAGGGGCGGGTACTCGACGGAGGCGGAGTGCTTCTTCTCGACCACCCTCCCGCCGGCGAGCGTCACCCGCAGCAGGTAGGAGTTCGCGCCGATCTGGTACGACGAGACGAGATCTGTGCGCCTGTCGCCGTTGACGTCGGCCCTCACCTGGCCGAGCAGGAGCCTGGGGCCGGCGATGCCGGTCTGGGACCACGCCGGATCGTCGGTGGGCTTCGCCTTGCGGGTCGACAGGGTCACCCACGCACCCTTCCGCCACACCGACCGGGTGATCCTGCCGTGGTAGCCCGGCCCGGTGGAGTCGGTGACCAGGTAGGTCGCGTCGACGTAACGACGGTGGTGGCTGCTGAAGAACCGGTAGCCGAGGGTCCACCCGGTCTGATCCGCTAGCGTCCACAGCCGACCCCTGGGGGTGGCCGGGGCGGGCCCGGCGACCAGAGCCCCGGATCGCCACGTGTACACGCCCAGTGGTGTCTCGTCTGGAAGGTCGGCGGGGTCAGCCAGGAGCCGGACGATCAGCTCCGAGCCCTTGTGGGCGTCGATGGCCGACGCTCCGTACCAGGCCTGGGTGGCGGGGACTTCGCTGTCCTCGTCGTCGACGTGCGAGCTGAACTGCGCCTTCGCCGTCGCGCCCTTGGTGGTGGTCACCACCAGCTCGAAGGAGTTGGCGCCCACGTGGTCGAGGTCGACCCGGTCGCGGGTGCCGTCCCCGTCCACGTCGGTGAACACGCGTCTGACCAGTGCCGGGGCGACGGCGTCCGCGGGCGCGGCAGCCGGTCTCGGTGCGGCCGCGTGCCCCTGCGCGGGCTCGGCCGCGAACGGAGCAACGGCGAGCGCCGCAGCGGTGACCAGGGCGAGCCGACGATGCCGCATCGGGGGACCTCCGAGGAGGAGAACAGGGTTCTGGCCGAACCTGTTGGCAGCGTAGCCGTCCCCGCGACCGGGCGGAGGAGAACCCGCCTACGGGCTGACCAGGCCGTCGACGGTGAAGCCGTTGTGGAAGGTCGCCCGCTGCTCGGCGGTCAGCACCGCGTCCCACTCGCCGAGCTTCGTCCAGTGGTCGACCTCCCACACCGACTTGGCGAAGTGGACGGGGTCGGTGGCGACCGAGTCCTCGTAGGAGATCCACCCGGTCACGACATAGTGGCTACCGCCCTCGACGCTCAGGGCGAAGTTGGCCGTGGCCTCGTCGCCGTGGCCGTGCCAGGTGCCGTTCCCGTCGCCGCCGTACATGGCCGGCCCCGGAAGCTCGGCGAGCAACCCGCTGCCACGCCAGGTGAGCACCTTCCACAGGGGACCCTCCGGATCGATGTTCACCAACAGCTCCATGCCGGGGGCGCTGTCGACCTCGGCCGCACCGATGAACGGCTTCGCCGCGACCGAGGCGAACCCCGTGCTGGCCGTCCCGGCGCTGCCCGCGTTGGCGGTCAGCAGGTAGTGGTCCATCCCGTTCTGGTGGAACAGCACCAGATCCCTAGCGCCGTCTCCGCTGACGTCCACGTTCACCTGCCCGAGCAGGAGCTTCGGGCCCGCGATGCCGACCTGGCCCCACTTCGTCAGGGTCGAGCCCTTGACCGTCCTGGCCTTGTGGGTCCACAGCTTCACCCAGGCGCCGTTGCGCCAGACCGACCTGGTGACATGGCCGTTCCACGGACTGGTGTACTTGCCGGTGGTCATCCGGGTCACGTCGACATACCGGTGCCCACTCCTGGTGAAGAAGTTGTAGCCCCGCGCTTCGCCGGCCTGGGTGGCGTTGACCTTCCAGGTCTTGCCCCACAGGCTCGCCGGCGCCTTCTCCGCGACCAGCTTGCCCGACCGCCACGTGTAGACGCCCAGGGTGACGTTGAAGCGGCTCTCGGCGGTCTTCCTGGTGAACTTGTTGACGATCAGCTCAGAGCCCTTGCGTCCGTCGATCGCGGACGCCCCGTACCAGGTGTCCGCCGGAGGGGCCCACTTGGCGTCCACCCGCGAGGTGAACGTCGCCTTGGCGGTCTTGCCCTTCGTGGTCGTGACGACCAGCTGGAACCGGTTCGAGCCGAGGTAGTTGAGGGTGACGGAGTCGCGGGTGCCGTCCCCGTCCATGTCGGTGTCCACGTGCTTTGCCAGGGTCGGTGCCGGAACGGCGGCCGGTGCCACGGCTCTGCCGGGGACGGCGACCGCGGCGCTTGCGGGGACGGGAGCGAACGGAACGACGGTGATGGCTGCAGCAGTGATCCAGGCAAGCCGATGGTGCCTCATCGGAACATCCTTTGGTCCGGTGGAACGAGACTGGTGTGAACCTGTCATCACTGTAACCCGACGGCGTTCCGGCGGCGCGGAAACCACCTCCGTCCCCACCCGCCCGGCCGGGGCCGGATCGCTGCCCCCCGCTTACGGAGTGACCAGATCCGGGACGGTGATGCCGTCGGTGAGGACGGCACGCTGCTCGCCGGTCAGCTCGGCCGTCCACTCGGTGAGCTTCGTCCAATGTCCCTGCTGCCAGACGGACTTGGCGAAGTGCACCGGCTGGACGCCCGGATCGGCGGTCGAGACGCCCCATGCGGTGACGACGACGTGGCGGCCGGCCTCCGTGCTCGCGGTGAAGTTCGTGAACGCTCCCA
Organism: Propionibacteriaceae bacterium; assembly: GCA_017306015.1. Lineage (GTDB taxonomy): Bacteria > Actinomycetota > Actinomycetes > Propionibacteriales > Propionibacteriaceae > Propionicimonas. The sequence goes on along the minus strand of JAFKJK010000012.1, from coordinate 45,778 downwards.
CGGCGGCGCGATGCCAGGTGCGTGAGCTGCCGGCTTCGCCGAACAAAGCCGGCGCCCGGAGCTTGACCAGCTTCCCGCTGTGCCTCCAGGTGAGGACCGTCCACGGGGTGCGCCCCGCGGTGTTCGCGATCAGTTCGTTGCCGGCGACCCCGTCCACCGCCGCCGCTCCCACGAACGGGAACTCCCCGTTCGTGACGTCAGCGGAGGCGCTGCGGCCATGCGCGTGCACCGTGGCCCGGTAGTGCTGGAGACCGAGCTGGTGGAACAGGACCAGATCGGCCCGCCCGTCGCCGCTGACGTCCACCTTGACCTGACCCCGCAGCAGCTTGGGGCCGGCCATGCCGACCTGCTTCCAGGTCAGGGACGTGGCCCGCGCGGACCGCGTCGAGATCTCGACCCAGCGGCCGCCGCGCCACACCGACCGGGTGACACTGCCCTCGTACCGCCACCGGCCACCGGTCATCGTCAGCCGGCTGGTGTCCACGTAGCGGCGGCCGTGGCTGGTGAAGAACCCGTAGCCGCTCGCCGTCTCGCCGCCTTCGGTGACGCCGACCTCCCACCCCGTGCCCGTCCGGGCGGCCGGCGCTGCCTCGGCGACGAGTTCTCCCGAGCGCCACGTGTACACGGCGACGGTGAGGTTCTGCCCGCTCGGAGTGATGTCCGCCGCGTACCGGTGCACGATCAGCTCGGAGCCCTTGCGTCCGTCGATGGCGTCCGCGCCGTAGAAGGTGGCGGCGGCGGGCACGAAGGACGGGTCGACGTGCGAGGTGAACGCCACCTTGGACGTTCTGCCCCTGGTCGTGGTGACCGCGAGTTCGAAGTTGTCGGAGCCGAGGTAGGTCAGGTTCACCTGGTCACGGACGCCGTCCCCGTCCATGTCGGTGTTGATGCGCTTGACGACGGCCGGCGCGGGGACGTCGGCCGGCCTGACGGCTCTGGCGGGGAGGGCGTCCGTCGCGTGGGCAGGGACGGGAGCGAACGGGGCCGCGACGAGTGCCGCGGCGGTGATCAGGGCAATCCGATGGTGCCGCATCGGAACCTCCCACTTCCAGGAGTCGGGTTCTGGGCCCATGGTTGTGGGCCCGTGGGGACTCTATTCCTGCTCTCGGTTCAGGGCGCCGGGAGCCACCCGCGTCCCCACCTGTCGGGGACGGAACCCGGGAGCGGTGGGGGAGGTGCCCCATGGTGTGGACGGAGCCGCCGTTTAGGCTTGCCCCGTGACGCAATGGTTCACCGAGAGCTTCGCCGCCGAGTTCGAGAAGCAGGGCGACCAGATCGGCCGGGTCAACATCGCCGTCTTCGGCAAGACCGGGGTCGGCAAGTCGACGCTGGTCAACGCCATCTTCGGCGAGCAGGTCGCCGCCACCGGCATCGGCACGCCGATCACCCAGGGCTCGCACCTCTATCTTGACCGCCGCGGCACCCTCGGGGTGATCGACACCCGCGGCCTGGAGATCGGCCGCGACGACGACGAGATCATCAAGGAGCTCACCAAGGCGGTCAAGGAATACCGCAGCCGTCCGCTGGCCGAACAGCTCCACGTCGCCTGGTACTGCGTCCGCGGCATGGACCGGCGCTTCGAGGACGCCGAGGAGCGGTTCATCCGCAAGCTCGACGAGCTCGGCCTCCCGGTGTTGCTGGTGCTCACCCAGGTGCCGATGCGCGACGACCGGTTCCACCCCGATGCGGTCGAGCTCGCCCGGCAACTGGAGGCCCGGAACCTGCCGATCTACGGCGGCCGTCCGTTCATGACCTACGCGATGAGGGACCCGTTCAGCGGTCAGCCGCCCTACGGCTTGATCGACGTCCTGAGGGCCACCTTTCACGTTGCTCCGGAAGGAGTCCAGGCAGCCCTCGTCGCGGCGCAACAGGTCGACGCCGATCTCAAGACTTCTCAGTCCAACAAGGCGATCGCGGCGGCGGTGACCGCGGCGGCGGCCGCGGCGGCCGTCCCGATCCCGTTCTCGTCGGCGGCGATGCTGGTGCCCATACAGCTGACGATGATGGCCCGGATCGCCCACCTCCATGGGCTCGGCCTGGACAAGTCGGCGCTGCTGGCGATCGCGTCCACCTCGGTCGCTACCTCGGCCGGCCGCGCGGCGGCGTCCGGGCTGCTGAAGTTCGTCCCCGGTGCCGGCAGCATCGTCGGCGGCGCGATCAACGCCTCGGTCGCGTCCGGCATCACCCTGGCGATGGGCCAGGCGTGGACGGTGGTCTGCCAGCGGGCGTTCAAGGGCACGCTCCCGACGCTGGACGGCAAGTTCGACACCACCGCGATCCGCAAGCTCTTCGAGGACGAGGTCAGCAAACGGATGCCGAGGATCCGGCGGCAGCAGGACTGAAGCGCGGTCCGTCGCGTCCGGCACGGGATAGACGAGGAGAACTGCCGTTCGAGGGGTGTTCACCGGTCCCGCTATCCCGGTTCACCAGCGGAGACTATGCTGCCTGCGGCGTTCCCGCTGCGGCGGCCGAGTTGAGGAGGTGAGGCGGATGTCACCTGGTAGTCCCCTGATACCCGTCCCGCCCACTTCCCGCGGCACCCGCGCGAGCTGATCCAGCTGCTTCAGGCTCGCGGACGCAGTGCTGCGGCTCCAGCCTGAGGAGCCACGCCATGAACCTGTCCCTGCACGGCCGCATCGGCCTGCCCGCCACTTTCCGTCCGGTGCCGCTGCGGCGCACGCCCGGACCGGCCGCACCCGTGTCGCCGGTCCCGGTCGCGCCCGCGACCGCGGATCCGCTGCTGGCGGCGATCGACTGGGCACACTACGTGGACGGCGAGCGCCAGCCCGGCTCCGACTTCGCGCGAGCCTGCCGAGCAGCCGCGTCCGGGAACGGCTTCGTCTGGCTCGGACTCTTCGAGCCGTCCGCCGCCCAGCTCGACGGCCTGCGGGACGTGTTCGGCCTGCACCCTCTCGCCCTGGAGGACGCCGGCAACTCCCGGCAGCGGCCCAAGCTCGAGCGCTACGAGGACGGCGCGCTGTTCCTGTCCCTGCGCACCCTCGGCTACGTGGACTCCCACGTCCGCGGCGAGGGCGGCGAGATCGTCCAGACCGGCACCGCCACGGTCCTGGTCGGCGACTGGTACGCGCTGACGGTGCGGCACGGCCGGCACGCGCCGCTGCAGCCCGTCCGCCTCAGTCTCGAGGCCCGTCCCGAGCAGTTGGCCCGTGGCCCGATCGCGGTCGTCCACGGCGTGATCGACAGCGTCGTGGACGACTACCTGCGGGTCGCCGACGAGGTGGCAGAGGACGTGGAGGAGATCGAGAGCCACGTCTTCGCCACCGGCGGCACGCCCCAGGTCGAGCGGATCTACCAGCTCAAGCGCGACCTGATCGAGATGAAGCGGACGGTGGCGCCGCTGCTCGGTCCCCTGCGCAAGCTGGCGGAGGCGCAGGGGGACGGCGAGATGCGGCAGTACTTCCTGGACGTCCACGACCACCTCGAGCAGGTGCGCGAGCAGGTCGGCAGCTACGACGAGCTGATGTCGTCCATCCTGCAGGCCGCGGTGGCCCGGCTGTCGGTGTCGGAGAACGAGGACATGCGCAAGATCTCGGCCTGGGTCGCGATCGCGGCGGTGCCCACGATGGTCGCCGGCATCTACGGCATGAACTTCGACTTCATGCCCGAGTTGACCAGCCCGTGGGGCTACCCCGCTGTGCTGCTCGGGATGGGCACCGTCTGCCTGCTCCTGTACCGGAACTTCCGCCGTCAGCGCTGGCTATAGGAGTGTGGCTCAGCCGCCCGGTTCGGACGGGCCGGGCGACGGCGACTCCGGGGTCGGGGACGGAGCCACGGAGTCGGACCAGACCAGCGCGACCGGGGTGTCGACCTGGGCCCGCGTGCCGGCGGCCGGGGTGGTGCCGAGGATCGTGGCAATGGGCTGTGGAGCGTCGGTGCAGCGGAAGCCGGAACCGCGTAGCGCGGACACCGCCTGATCGTAGGAGAGCTCGGCCACGGCCGGGACGCTGTTGAAGCCCGAGGCCACGTCTACCTTGACGACCGAGCCCCAAGCCACCTGCAAGCCGGCGTCCGGCGACTGCTCCAGGATCTGGCCGGCCACCGCCGCGGAGTCGATGCGGGTGACTCGGCCTAACCGCAGCCCCATTCTCCTGAGTTCGTCGTGGACGTCGGCGAGTGTCCCGTGCAGCGTTGGTACCGTCACCAGCACGGGGTTGGCTGGGCTGGGCGACGGCGACGGACTGGCGACGGGGCTCGGCACCAGTGACGCCGGCGATGTCACACCGGGCAGCGGAGCCGCAGCCGACTGGTTCCCCATAATCGCGCTGGCCACGGCGAGCACGGCGACCACGGCGATCCCGGCTATCGCGAGCCCGGCGGCGGGGCCCCTCTCGGGCTCCTGGACCGAGGGCAGGGACGGGCGGGGCGGGACGCGGGCTGAGGAAGGCGGGCCCGACGGTGCCCTTGTCGGTCCTCGTGTCGGGGTGGGGTTCGAGCTCCCAGCTGTCACTGGGCTGCTGCCGGCCCCGCTCTGCCTCGGCGTCGTCGATGCGGCGTCCGGCATCCGGGCCGACGAGGTGACAGGGCGGGACGGCGCGGCCCCCATCACCATCGTCGGTTGGTAACCATGCCCCGAAAGCGCGAGGCTGGCCAACGCGCCGCGAACGGCCACTCCGAAGGAGTAGGCATCCGGGTACCGGCGCGACGGCTCCTTGGCCATGGCCTTGGTCACCACCCGATCCAGTGGGCTCGCGGACGGCACCAGGGCTGAGGGCACCGGCGGCGGCGCCGCGACCTGCGCGGTCAGTATCTGCTCGAGCGTGTCGCGAGGGTAGGGCGGTCGGGCGGTGAGCAGGAAGTGCAACACCGCTCCGGTCTGGTACAGGTCGCCGGTCGCGGCGATCGGCAGTCCCTGCGTCTGCTCCGGTGACATGTAGTGGGCGCTGCCGACGACGGTTGCTCCGGAACCGTCATTGCCCGCCAACAGCACGTCGCCACCCACCGTCGTGGCGCCGGCCGCGTCGGCCAGACCGAAATCGAGGACGCGCACCTGGTAGGCGGCGATCGGCTCGTCAGTACGCCGGGCCAGCATGATGTTGCGGGGGGTCACGTCCCGATGGACGATCCCGAGTTGGTGCGCGGTCCCCAGCGCGGCCAGCGTCCCGAGGGCGACCGCGGCCGCCTCGGGTACGGTCATCCGTCCGTGCTCGGCGACCCAGTCAGCCAGGCTGGGTCCCTCGACCAGGTCCAGGGCGATCCAGGCCAGAGTCACCCCGCCGGCGTCGTGCAGACCGCATCCGTGCACCGCCACGACGTTCGGATGCTGCAATCCGCGGGCACGGGATGCCTCCAGCAGGAAGGCATCCCGCACTTCTGGTCGGTCGGCAAGGTGGGGGTGCAGGATCTTGAGGGCCAGGCGGCGGCTCTCGGCCGCTGCTCTGACATCCTCCGCCTCGTAGACCGACGCCGACGCGCCAACGCCGATCACGCTCCCGATCGCGTAGCGACCACCGAACAGTCCGTTGTGCGCGCCGGTGCCAGCGGTCATGATGTCTGGGCCGCGTACAGGTTGGCGGTGCCGGCGACCTTCTGCACGTAGCTCGACGAGTGGTTGTAGGCGTAGACAGCGTCGAGCCAGCCCTGAGAGGTGCCCATCCGGCCGGAGGCGCAGAGATAGCGGGCCGCGGCCAGCGCCGCGTCGTCGATCTGGTCGGGGTCGGCGACACCGTCCCCATTGCCGTCTGCCGCCCACTTTCGCCAGGTGGAGGGGATGAACTGCATCGGCCCCAGCGCGCGGTCCCAGGTGGCGTCGCCGTCCCACCGCCCGTTGTCGGTGTCGCGGACGGCGCCGACGCCGTTGCCGTCCAGGACGGGTCCGCGGATCGGACGATCAGTCCTGCCCGACGCGAGCAGCACAGTGCCGTTGTGGGTCGCGTTGGCCGACTCGACCGTTCCGATCGCGGCGAGAGTGTTCCACGAGACCCCGCACGAGGGCTTCTCGGCGGCGAGGCGTAGCTGCGCGTTGGCGTACGCGATCACCGCTCGGTTGGGGATTCCGGTTCGGGTGGAGACCCGCTCGGTCCAGTGCGGATCCACCCGGGGTTGCGTCGATGTCGCGGCCGCATCGGTGCTGGCCTCGCCCGGGTCGCGCGCCGACGAAGGTGCCGATTCCACCGGCTCGGGCGCCTCGACCAGTACCTCTGCTGCTGGGCCCTGGGAGATCGTGGCGCGCTGTGCTGCAGAGATGGCCATCAGCCAAACGGCCAGGCCGACGGCTATCAGCACGCCGACGATCACCGCCGCTCGGAGCGCCGCCGACCGCAGCGCCGACATCCGCTGCCGGTGTGCTTCTGCGCGCTCGGCGTCGTCGTCGCTGTCGTACTCGAGGCCGGCCTCCTCTCCGGGGCCGTCCGGAGCGTCCCCGGGGCCGTCGACGGGGCCCGTCGGCAACGAGCCTCGGCCCGCCAGCGAAACCCAGTCGGTCTCGGGCAGGAGATCGGTCACCGGTATTCGGTCGGAGACGGAGGGAGAACTCATCTGGTCACCCGAAGCGGCCGTTGACGTAGTCGTAGGTGCGCTGATCCTGGGGCTCGGCGAACATCGCCTCCGTGTCGCCGTGCTCGACGATGATGCCGGGCTGTCCCTGCGAGGCGAGGAAGAAGGCGCACTGCTGGGAGACTCGGTGGGCCTGCTGCATGTTGTGGGTGACGATCACGATCGTCACCTCGTTGCGCAACTCGAGCATGGTCTCCTCGATCACACGGGTCGAGGTGGGGTCCAGCGCCGAGCATGGTTCGTCCATCAACAGCACCTTGGGTCTCACCGCAAGAGACCGGGCGATGCACAGCCTCTGTTGCTGGCCGCCCGACAGGCCACCTCCTGGGCTGCGCAGGCGGTCCTTCACCTCGTTCCACAGGCCCGACCTGATCAGGCAGGACTCGACGAGGTCGTCCTTGGTGTCGCGGTCGGCCTTGAGCCCCGCCAAGCGCAGCCCGGCGACCACATTGTCGTAGATGCTCATGGCCGGGAACGGGTTGGGTTTCTGGAACACCATGCCGATGTGCTTGCGGGCGTCCACCAGCTTGTGGCTACGGTCGTAGATGTCGTCTCCGTCGAGGAGAACCTCGCCGGACAGCGAGGCGGACGGCACGAGTTCGTGCATGCGGTTGAGGATTCGCAAGAAGGTCGACTTGCCGCAACCGGAGGGGCCGATCAGTGAGGTGATCTGCCCGGCGGGCATGTCCAGGGAGACTCGGTGCAGCACCTTGTGGTCCCCGAACCACGCCGAGATGTTGCGGGCGTTCAGGGCGGCCAGGTCGGGACTGATCGGCGTCGCCGCCGCCGGGACCAGTGTTGGGACAAGATCCCGTTCGCTCGCCGCGACGAGTCGGGCGGGTTGCTCCAGGCGCGGCATGGCGACCACTTCGGTCGCGTCCTCAGATTGGGCTTGGGAACTCACGATTCTCTTTCCTGGTGGATCAGATCAGGTTGGGAAGGAGTCGGGTGATCTGGTCCGCGACCAGAATCCCGGCGAGGAGAAGCACGGGTGCGCACACGACCCACGCCTTCGCGCCGCCGACCAGCCTCCACGAATAGAGCGCCAGCGCCACGGCGAGCAGCAGGAACTGGAGGGCGAACACCAAGGCCCACAGGGTGCTGAGGTCGCTGCCCAGTTCCCTTTGCGCGGTCGGGAGCGTGTAGTAGTTCGTCTGACGGGCGCCCGGCGCCTGCACTTTGGAGACGAGTTCGGCGTCCACGCGAACCACCCCGGACGGCGCATAGGGGGCGCCCCGCGCGGTCACGAGCACGAGCCGCGACTGGTCGCTGGCGATCGGGGCCGGCGCTGGGTCGCCGGCGTAGCGAACGCCCCTGACCTTGAAGATGCTCTCGCCCTGCCCGGTGATCACGCTGATCGTCTCGCCTGGCGGCAGCTCCTGGATGTGGCCGAACGATCCACCGTAGGCGTTCGCGCGAGCGAGGATGACGCTGACCCCAGCCTGCCCGGGGAGGACGGTGTCGCGCCGATGGCCCGGCCCGGCGGTGAGCGTCCCCGAGCCGGTCCCCTCGACGATGATCTCGCTCACGCCGATCGCCGGGATCTCGATCCGGCCGACCGGCACCCCGTCTGGCAGCAGGACGCCGTTGTAGTCGCCCTCGCTGACCGGCGCGGTTCCGGAGGCGAGTTCTTCGGTGAACTGGCCGCGCAACTGCTGCTGACTGATCAGGTGCTGCAACTGGCTCAGCCCGACCAGGTTCACCAGGAAGCCCAGCATGACGGCGGCGACCATCGCCAGGGCGCCTCGCGCGAGCATCTGGGTGCGGGTGAGCGGGGCGAGAGTCGTCTTGTTCCGCGGAGGCCGCTTCGGACGGCGCGGCGGCTTCGGTCCTAGCGACGCGGCCTTGGGGGACGGGGCCAGATCCGCGTGACGCGCGGCCGAGGGAGCGATGCTCACGATTGGGCCCCCAGGTCTCCAGAGATGGCCGAGGGTGCTCGGCCGGCCTGCCGACGGCGCACGATCCGGTACACCAGCCAGGCCGCGACCAGGGCGGCCGTGAGGAGGATGGCCCATGGCAGTACGAAGACCGGAACCTGCCTCGTGACGGCGGAGAGCGCCACGCCGCCGATCTCAGCCGGCGTGGTGAAGGTGGCTCGTGCAGTGACGAACGTCCACTGCGAGACGCCGCGGATCGTGGCGGTGATCGCACGAGCCTCGTGCGGCTGGATCCCGAGTACGTCCAGGTTCGCCGGGATGCCCACGGCGCCCCCGAAGACGTTGGTCAGCCAGAAGGTGGCCTTGCCGTCCAGCGCCTTCTGGTGCTCGTTGCGGACGGTGAAGGTCAGGTCCAGGGCGCCGTCGAACGGGTTGGGCGAAAAGCGGTACAGCCAGGTCAGGCCGCCCACGTAGAGCACGCCGCCGATGCTCACCTCGTCATTCCCGGGGACATCGCCCCGCGAGGTTGGCCCGCTTGGTCGGGGGTGCCCAGCGGACGGGCGCGTCCCGGGGGACGGCGCACCCGTGTCTGTCGTCGTGGAAGCGCTGGGGCTGGCGGAACTCGACGGGGTGGGCGACGGGCTGGCGGCGATCACCACGACTGAGATCTGCTTGTCGTTGCCTCCGCCGTCATCCGCGCGGGCGAGAAGCGTTGGCGCGACGCTCACGACCAGCCCCCCGAGAACCAGCGCCACAACTGTTATCGGGCGCAGGAGCGCTCCCCTCACTGCGCTCCCCGGTTTGCGTCCCCGGCAGCCTGGATACGCTCGGAGGCCTCGGTCGCGTCCCGAAGCGCTGCTTCGGCTTGGTTGTACGCGTCCCACTCCGCGGCGCGCCGTTCCTCGGCCTGTTTGCGCCACCGGATGAAGAAGAACACGGCTGCGGCGACGACGAGTAGAGCGACGAACAGCCAGGGGACGGCCAGCACGAAGGCGTCGCGGTGGATGACCGGAAGGGGGCCTGGATCGGGCGCATCGCCGGAGATCCCCGACTGCAGTAGCAGCGACGCGATCAGGTAGCCCATGGCGGGCACGCCCGTGAGCTCGAAGCTCACGGGGGCGGTGTTACCCGGAAGTACCTCGGGGAGGTCCTGCCGCACCAACTGCCCAACGCCAAGTCCGAACCAAGTGCCGCCGGTAAGCGTCACCACTCCTTCCAGGGCGACGTTCCCGGCGTTGCTCAGGCTTGCGTTCACGAGCACGGAGCCGTCGAAGGGATTCCATCCCCCCTGATAGACGGCGGACATGCTCGCGACTGTGAGAATGGGTTGCAGGTCGCCGGAGACCCGTACGTACATGCGGTCGGCGATTCGGCGTTCGACCTTGATCTGCCCGGAGGATGTGGCCGCCGCAAGGATGCCGGCAGGGTGATCGCCCGGGGTGGCGTCCTTCGGAACGGTCACGGTGAAGGGGACCACCCGGGACTCGCCACGGGCGAGGGTGAGCCGCAGCTGAGGCTTGCCGTCGAAGGTGGTCCAGGATGCGGCGCCTGTCGCCTTCTCATCCGAGCCTCTGAGTGCGAAGTCGCCCTTCTCGTCGTTGTACGCATCCGCCGCGAAGAGGGTTACCCTCAGTGTCTCCGTGCCGGCATTGCGGACGCGGACGTGGTCCTTCACTGTCTGACCGGGGTCGACCTTGTAGGTGAACCTGCTGCGGCCCTCTGCCTTGCCTTGGGCATTCGACGGGGCGATGGCGATACCGACGCTGTCGTCCGCATTCGCTGTGCCAGCGGACAGGGTGAGCCCAAGCAGCGAGATCGTTGCGGTGGTCAGCAGGGCTACGAGGGAACGCGCGGCGCTCGCCATTCTCATAGCCCCAAGCTTGGGCTTTCGAAACGACGTGATGGCGCTGGCGAGTTACTGCAAGGTGAACGATCGGGCAATAGCAGGGGCGGGCCGACGGAGACCGTCGACCCGCCCCTGCGAACGGAGGATGCCTACGTGACCTTGGCAGTGTGGGAACCCGAGGTCCCTACACGTGCGCTGCTCTCGGCCGGTGGGCTCCTGCGTCGGAACCCGGGACGACGGGATCGGGGATGACGTTCCGGCGGTCGCTGGAACCCTCTGGGCCGTCGTCGCGGCGGACGCTGGGATCCGAAGTCGACGGTCTGCTAAAATACCTACTGTAGGCACATAATGAGGGGAGGATGGCGATGGCCACCACGATCACCAGTCGCGAGTTCAATCGCGATGTCTCGGCGGCGAAGCGAGCCGCCGAGCAGGGACCGGTCACGATCACCGATCATGGTCGCCGCTCACACGTGCTGATGACGGCTGCCGAGTTCGATCGACTCTCCGGCGAGCGGGAGCTCGTGGGTGACCGGCTGTGGGCGCGGGGCACTGAGCACATCGAGCTAGAACTGCCGCAGCGCCGGCTTGAAGCCCCCCGCGAGCTTGACCTGTGAGGTACCTGCTCGATACGAACGTCATCAGCGATGCCCGCTTGAAGCGGTCGCCGGCCCTGATGGCCTGGCTGCGAAGCCGAGAGGTCGGGGATCTCGCTCTCAGCGTCATCACGCTGCTGGAGTTGGAGCGTGGCGTCCTGCGCAAGGAGCGCAGCGACCCCGCCGGCGCACGCCCTCTTCGACTCTGGCTCGACGAGGACGTTCGGCCGATGGTTGGGGGCCGTGTCCTGGCCGTTGACGAGCAGACGGCGATGATGGCCGCGGCGTTGCACGTTCCCGACCCGCTGCCCGAGATGGATGCGCTCATCGGGGCGACCGCGATCGCGCACGATCTCACACTCGTCACGCGGAACACCAAGGACTTCGAGCGGACGGGCGTCCGACTGCTCAACCCTTGGGAGTCGTGACGACCGCCACCCGGGCTCGGACGCGCGTGTGGTGAAGAGAGAAGAGGGCGGGCCGACGGAAACCGTCGACCCGCCCTGCGAACGGGCGATGCCTACGTGACCTTGGCGGTGGCCTTGGAGGTCAGGCTGACGCTGACGTAGCCGGTGGCCGACCCGGTGACCTTCACCGTGATCTTCTTCCCCTTCTGGCTCTTGGTCAGCTTGTAGGTGGACTTGGTGGCCGCCTTGATGGCCTTGCCGCCAGCGAACCACTGGTACTTGAACGTGGCCTTCGGGCTCCACGCCTTCACCTTGGCGGTGAGCTTCTTGCCGACCTTGGCGGTGCCGGAGATGGTCGGCTTGACCGCCTTGGTGAACTTCTTGCTGATCGCGGTCACCTTGGCGACGGCCGAGGTCGACTCGTTGTGGGTGTCGTTGGCCACGAACTTCGCGGTGTAGGAGTGCGATCCGGCCGAGCCAACGGTGACGGCCAGGCTGGCCTTGCCGCCGGAGACCGATCCGCTGCCCAGCAGCTTGGTGCCCTCGAAGAACTGCACGTTTCCGGTCGCGGCGGACGGGGTGACGGTCGCGGTGAGCGTCGTCTTGGCGCCGGTCGCCACCGAGGTCGGACTGGCCGACAACGACGTGGTGGTCGACTGCTTGGACGCCGGTGCCGTGGCGGTCACAGTGACGGCGGCCGACGTGGAGGCGAGGAACTTGTCGGAGCCAACCGTCTTGCCCAGGAACTTCACCGTGTACGTGTGGACGGCTGCGGTGGCGACTGGCACCGACTTCGTGGCAGCCCCGTTGGCAAGGGTCGCACTTCCCAGGCTGGTGCTGCCCTCGAAGAACTCCACGTCTCCGGCGACCGTCTTCCCGGTTGCCGAAACGGTGGCGGTCAGTGTCGTTGAGCCGCCCGCGGTGAGTGAGGTCGGGTTCGCCGTCAGCGCGGTGGTGGTCGCCACATCCGTCGCCGGGACAGGCGTGGCGAACTTCCAGGTGCCGACGGTGGGGTCGACGTTGATGGCGGTGAAGTAGGCGGCCACCACGGTCTGGCCGGTGTCCTTCACGTAGGCGACGCCCAGGCTGTAGGTTCCGCCCGTCGTCTTCAGCGCGGCTTGGCCGGGCAGGCCGTTGTACTGGTAGGTCGGGTTGACGTTCGGCAGGAGAGCGCCCTTGCCGTTCAGGGACCAGAGGACGCCATAGGCTTTCCAGTCCGCCCGGGCGCGCTCGTGACCGGGGTCCGAGATGAAGGTAATGAACTGTTCAGCCCCGGCGACGTACGGCAGGCGATACGGTTCGTCGCTGCCGAGGTAGTCCAGCGCCGGGACGGCGGAAATGTGGGCGTTCAGGGGCGGGTTCCAGGGCAACTCGGTGCCAGCGGCGTACTGGATGTTGTCATTGCCGTCCACCAAGTAGATCGGAGCATCAGACGTGCTCGGAAAGGTGGGCTCGGTCGCCGCGAAGGCGGTGGTGGCAACGGGTGCCATCGTGGTCAGCAGGCCGACAACAGCACCAGTCACCGTTGCCAGAAGTCCAGCTCTCTTCATCGATTTGATCACTTTCCTAGCTAGTGCTCGGACGCTCGAGCGAATGGCGGACGTCCGTGCCCGGGAGAATGGTCCCGGGCACGGACGACCTATTGGTTAGGTGCTGGCAAAGATCACTTGGAGACCAGCGTCAGGGTGAGGGTGGAGTTGTACGTACCGGCCGGCTTGCCCGCGGGTGCGAGGAAGGTCAGGTCGGCGTTGTAGTTGGTCACACCGGAGAACCCGTTGGCCAGCGTCGCGAAGGTCCACGGGTAGCTTGCGCTGCCGGCGTCCTGCTTGGCGCTGAGGGTGGGTGCTGTTGCCCCGGTGCCCGCCTGGCTGATCAGCTTCGGGTCGATGCCGAGGGCCGACTTGTCGATCACGTCGGTGCCCTTGGTGAAGTCGAGCACGCTCGTGTTCAGGTCCCAACCCGGCTTGCTCACCTGGCGGAGGTCGGTGACCTTGAAGCTGCCCAGCGAGCCGGAGGACAGGGACTGTCCGTCGACAAATGTCGGGTTGGTCAGGGTCACGGTGCTGCTGCCGCTGGTGTCGACCAGCGAGAACTCGCCGTCAGACGGCTCCTGAGCCTCGACCTCGGCGTTGATCGCCTTGGTGATGGTCGGGACGACCGCGGCGGTGGTCTTGCTGAACGGCGCCCAGGCGAGCACGTTGATGGTGTTCGGATCGGCGATCGCCAACTTGTGGTTGCCCGCCGCCAGGCCGGAGGCGTCCACGGTCACGGCGCCGCCGTTGACGACGACGGTCCCGAGGAACGTCGGCGTGGAGTAGGCGAACACGTTGACTGTCGTGCCGTTGAGGCTGGAGTCCAGACCGCTCAGAGTGGCCTGGTTGCTCGCGTCGATCGAGGCCGAAGCCCCGTTCCTGTTCGAGTCCAGGAGCGCGTTCTCACTCGGCGCCTTAGGCGGCAGGGCAACTTCTGCCGCGGTCCCCGTGACGGTCACCGCCGCGGAGAGAGCGGATTCGCTGAAGGTGGCGTTGGCGACGACCTTGGCGGTGTAGGAGTGTGCACCGACCGAGTTCACGGTCACCGTCTTGCTGGCCGTGCCGCCGGCGATCGATCCCGTGCCCAGCGAGGTGGCACCCTCGAAGAACTGCACGTTGCCGGTCGCGTTGGACGGGTTGACGGTGGCGGTGAGGACCACGTCGCTGCCGGCCTCGACCGAAGCCGCGTCGGCTCCGAGCGACACGGAGGTGTCGATCTTGTTCACCGTGACGGTGGACGCGGTCGACTCAGAGCCGTCGTAGCCGGTGTCGCCGGCGTAGCTGGCAACGATGTCGTGGCTGCCGGCTGCGAGGGCCGTGGTGCTGAAGGTGGCCGTGCCATCGGACAGTGTGCCGGTACCCAGGGTGGCGGAGCCTTCCTTGAACGTCACCTCGCCGGTCGCCGCGGCCGGGGCCACGGTGGCGGTCAGGGTGACGTTGTCACCGACCGTTGCGGTCGACGGAACGGACAGTGTGGTGGCCGTGGCGGTCTTCGGCGCCGTCGGCGTGGCGAACTTCCAGGTGCCGACGGTGGGGTCGACGTTGATGGTGGTGAAGTAGGCGGCCACCACGGTCTGGCCGGTGTCCTTCACGTAGGCGACGCCCAGGCTGTAAGTGCCGCCTGCCGTCTTCAACGCGGCCTGGCCCGGCAGGCCGTTGATCGCCGAGGCGGGGTTGACGTTCGGCAGGAGTGCGCCTTTGCCGCTCAGCGACCAGAGGGTGCCGTAGGCTTTCCAGTCCGCCCGGGTGCGCTCGTGGCCGGGATCGGCGATGAAGGTGATGAATTGTTCGGCGCCAGTCACGTATGGAAGGCGGAACAATTCTTCGGAGTCGGGGTATTCCGGTGCCGGAATAGCCGAGATGTGGGCGTTCAGTGGGGCGTTCCAGGGCAGCTGGGTGCCAGCGGGGTACTGAACGTTGTCGTTGCCGTCCACCAAGTAGATCGGAGCATCGGACGTGCTCGGGAAGGTGGGCTCGGTTGCCGCAAACGCTGCCGAGAGTGGCGCCATGGTGGCGAACAACCCGGCAACGGCCCCGACCGCCACCAAACGGAGTTTGGTTCTGTTCATTAGTGAGTCTCTCTTTCGTCTCTCAGCGCTGGCTCAGATCGTGGCGTAGGCCCGAATCGGGTCGGTCGATGAAGGCGCGAGGAAGCCGAACTTCTTCTTCACCGCGCCCACAGTGGTGGACGAGGCGCCGAAGTTGGTCAGGCTGGCCGGCAGCGTCCGATCCAACAGCGAGGCCAGAGTCGCGTCGTACTTGGCGTTGCCCACCTCAACCCGGGCGTACTCCACGATGAGGTAGGTGTCACGGCCGTAGGACGTGGCGTAGTAGGCCGAGGCGGGCACCAGGCTGGTTCCACTACCGGTGTACGGAGCGATGCTGTTCGTGCTGCCCAACTTGACGTTGCCGGAGCCGGGGATGGTGTTCGGGGCAGCGTTGTTCGACTGAGCCACCCAGCTCGCCACTGAGAACGGCACGATCTGTCCGGCCGCAGTGAGTTGTGAGCCGTCGTTCTCCGGCAGGGTGTCGCCCTTGGTGTTGACCGTGGAACCGAGGGTGGTGACGCCGATGGCACTCAGGAAGAAATCCCTCGTGCCGGAGCCGCTCTGCGGCAGAAGCGGCTTGACCACGACGCCGTTGATGGTGACATCGTCATCCGACTCGTAGATCGTCTTGAGCTGAGCAGTCGTCAGCGCGTTCAGTTCGTTGCCCGTGCCGTAGTAGGCGTACGAAACGGCATCACGAGCGTACGGGTAGTAGACCAGCTTGCCAGCGCTGTTGGCGTTGCCACCCGGTCCACTGGAAGAGCGGGCGATGTCCACCTGCCCGGTGATGTCCACGCCGTTCCAGGGAGCGCCGGTGATGGACGAGATCAGCGCATTGCGACCGTTGCCGGAGCCCGATGGGCGAAGGAAGTACGGCCCAGCCGGCTTCGTCTGGATCTTCGAGTTCTTCGGGAACGCGTCGAAGTTGCCCAGCGTGGCACCGTTCGCCAACACCTGCACGGGAGTGCCCGTGATCGTGGTGCCGTTGACAATGGCGTTGGCTGAGTCCTGGAGCGTGTCGGAGCCGACCAGCACGTAGCTGTTGGACACCGGGTCTGCGAAGGCCGGCGCCGCCACCGCGAAGACGGACAGCGCCAGACCGGAAACCAGCCCGAGGGCCAGTGGCTTCCTGATCTTCATGTGAGATCCTTTCCTTGGGTTGAATCCCGACTGATCGCGGACGCGATCAGCCATCCGGGGCGGGGGAGTGCTTGACGGGCTACCCCCGCCCTGGAGCTCTTGATGACGGCAGCGTTCACAGCTGCCTCCTGCGGAACCGTGAGACCAGCGGCGCACCGACCGCCGCTGCGACTCCGGCCGCGGCACCGATCGGCACGATGTTGCCCACCATCCCGATGCCAGGGTCGGCGGGCGTGGTGCCACTGCTCAGCGCTCCGGCGGAGCTTCCGGGGGTGGTGTTGCCGGCAGGGCTGGCCGAGGTACTGGGAGTGCCGCCCGGCGTCGCCGTTGGTGTGCCGCTGCTGCTCGGCGTGGAGGTCGCCGACGTGGACGCTGAAGGGCTCGCTGACGGCGAAGCCGACGGGGACGAGGAAGCCGAAGGCCAGCCCCCCGCCTGGATGGCTGCCGCCGCGGACTTCGCCTGGGCCACCCAGCTCGCCGGGAGCGGCGCGTAGCCTTCGGGCAACTCGCCGTCGTCGGTGCCCGGGGTCTGGCCGCTCTCCACGGCATAGCCGATGAACCTGGCGTAGGCGGCGCGCAGATCGCCATCGGTCATCGCCGGGTTCACCGCCGCGTAGACCGGCAGTGTGAGTGGATAGGCGCCAGTCGCCTTCTTGGCTTCTGCAGAGGTGGGATCGAAGTTCACGACTTGGCTCTGGGCAGCGTTCTTGGTCATCGCGGACGCTGCTGCGGTGAGTGAGACCGAACTGGGGGTGACATATTCTCCCGCCGGGTTCCGCAGCGAAGCCTGTACGACCTGGTACTTCGCCGCAGCCGAGGTGTCAGTGACCCCGATCACGGCCTGCAGCCCGACGAGGGCGCGCGCTGCCTTGCCGTACTTCGGTGGCGTGGCGACCGGGTCCCAGCTGCCGAGAACCTGAGCATCGCCGCGGAGGACCAGGTACCCGCTGGTGTCGAGGCTCGAGGTGTAGGGCCGCCAGGTCACCAGGTTCACGGAATCGGCATAGTCGTTTCTGGAATACCCCGGGAAGGTGATCGGATCGGCCTTCGGGAAGGTGTCCGTCGGGAGTCTCAGGCCGATCCCGGTCGGGTTCACTCGTGGGTTGGTCGAGTAATAGGGGTTGACGTGCATGCCCCACTTGTCCGGCACGCCGTTCAGGAAATCGACTGCCTCGGCGTCGGACAGGATGTAGGTCCAGATTGCCGTAGCGGCGTCCGAACGACCCAGCGGCACCAGCGCGTCGCCTACGCCAGGCCCGATGATGCGCATATAGGACCATTCCTTGTCGTTGATCGCAAGGAACTCGGGATCCTGGGTGATGTTGCGCACCCCAGACACGTGGGGCCGATCTGCGCCGGCTGGCAGCGAGTCGGTGTATGACGCCGTCAGCAGCTTGGCCAACAGGCGTGGAGTGAGCTTGAGACTGGAGAAGGCTTGTTGCTCCCTCGCTCTGACCTCGTCGGGCACAGGGTCCCCGATCCCAGCCGCCCTGGCCTGCCGGTCGACCGAAAGAGCGATTGAGACACCGGTGAGTGCGACGGGGGCGTAGGCAAGGGAATCGGTCACGCCGCCGGAGGACAGCGCGCGCGAGGTGAGCGCCATCGGTGCGGGAGCGGTCCCGTTCGCCGCCACCACCGCGTCGGACTCGGGCCCGGTGATCAGGGAGTAGGCCGATCCGCCCGAGGTGTTGCAGAGTCTCGGTTGCCACTGACCCATCGCTCCGGAGATGAGTTCGCTGCCGGAGAGCTGGACTTCGTCGGCGCCGATCGGGCACCGGTTACCTGCTGGCTTGAAGTTGAGCCGGAACGCGATGTGATGCTTCCAGTTCTCCCAGAACAATCCGGACTGGGTGACGTGGGAGCGTCCCGGATCGGTCTCGCCGCGGGGGATGATCACCAGCCAGCAGGACGTGCCGGCGCTCGTACCGGCGACCGGGGTGCCGCAGCCCAGGCCGGGCGATTCCTGCACGGTCTGGATCTCGAAACTGACCGCACCGGAGCCGTCGGCGCCCGAGCCGGCCCAGGAGACCTCGTTGGTGGTGTATTTGGTGAAGAACTGGTTGTTGCTGAGGTCGGGAGCGTTGGTGACTGGGCGTCCGTTGACTACGGTGGCAACGGAGTCCCCGGTCGCGGAGTTGAACGGGATTGCGGTCATCGCCGAGAAGCCGCCAGCAGCAGGCGCCGTGTACTTGGTGTCATCGGCGGCGATCACGTCACTGTCGGAACGGTTCGAGTACCTGGTGTCACCGGGCAGGTTGAAGCCACCGTACTGACAGGTGGTGCGATCCGGCCTGGTGCCGTTGCTGCCGACTTCGTCCCCCCAGCACTGGGCGAGCTGAAGGAAGTTCGTCCCCGCGATCTGCTGGTTCGGCACCGTGGACTGCTTGCCGCCCGTCCAGCTCACCTTGATGCCCTGTTGGATCAGGTCCTGAGTCTGGGAGACGGTCACCTTCAGGTGAGGGAACGGCGAGTCCTTGACGTCCGGGTCGTAGTCGGCAGCGGACACCGTCTTGGCCGAGTCGGTGGCGGCCTGAGCAGCGGGAGCGGCCACCCACCAGGTGCTGGACAAGGCAACCAGGGCACCGATCCCGAGACCGGTAACCAGGACGCGGGTGCGCCGGGACTCGAGTCGCGGCTCTGCGACCCTGACGCGACGGTCAGCGGCTGACATCGGCGCCACCACTTCGCCTCAGCCGCTGGGACAGCAGCGGCGGTGCTACGACCACGGCGACCAGCAGCAGGGCCGCAGCCACCAGCAGCCACTGGGTGCTCGCGGTGGTCTGGTCGGGGAGCGTGAACGGCTTCGATACCGCGGCGCCGTAGGTGGTGCCGCTGCCACTTGTCGTGCCGTCCGTTGTGGAGCCCGCGATCACGTTGCCGTTCTCGTCATAGGTGGGTTGACTAACCGAACCGCCGGTGGTGCCGGTGTTGGAGGAGCCGCCGGTCGTTGTCTTGGTGCCGGTGTTCGTCTTGGTGTTCGCTGTGCCACCGGTTCCCGAGCCGGTCACCGGGGTGGTCTGGTTGGCCGCGCCGGCCGTCCCCGTGGTGCACTGGCTGGTGCCCTTCTTGTCGCAGTCGGCGGGATAGGGTGCGATGACAGCCAGCTGGTTCTTCGAGGGTGAGTCACCGGCCTTGAAGGTCGGGTTCTTGCACGAGGCGAAGTCGATGCCAGCGTTGCCCGCGCCTGGGATTCGCTTGATCTGGTCCGAGCCGGCTTCCACCAGGTTCATCGGAAGCGGTGAGTAGCCCAGCGTGTCGGCCTGCTGCTGACCGGTGCACAGCACGTAGCGCAGGAAGGCGCCGAGGGTCTTGCCCTTGTTCGTGTTGAAGATGCCCTTGCTGGTGACCTCGGTCGGCACGATCATGTACGAGTAGCTCGACAGCGGGTAGGCCCGTTTGTCGGTGGCGTTGTACACCCCGTCCAGGATCTGGGTGAGGTATGCCGACGAGGACGAGTCGTCGTTGATCTTGGCCTGCATCATGGCCACGGCCACCGAGTAGGCGGTCGGCTCCACGTAGTAGCCGGCGGCGTTGAGCACCTTGGCCACGGGGAAGCCGGCCTTCTTCGCGTAGGAGTACTCGACGTAGGTGATCGCGCCCTCGCCGTAGTCCTGGGAGACGTAGCCGGCAACGCCGTCCGAGCCCTTCTGGGCCTTGGACTCGCCGAAGCTGGGGAACTGCGACGTCATGCCGGTCTTCCACAGCTTGGGGTACTGAGTCGCCATCCACAGCGTGAATTGGGCGCTGGTGCCCGAGCCGTCGGAGCGGATCACCGGGGTGATCGGCTTGTTCGGCATGGCCAGCGCGGGGTTGTCGGCCTGGATCGCCGCGTCGTTCCAGTTGGTGATCGCGCCGGTGAAGATCTTGGTGATCGTGTCCCCCGACAGCCGCAGGTTGGTCACCCGGATGCCGCCGATCTTCAGGTTGTACATGAAGCTGGTGCCGCCGGCCACGATCGGCAGATAGGCGAAGCCGGTGGTGGGGTGCTCCGGTGCGGATCCGTCCTGGGGCTTGGCCTGGAACGGAATCTCGGAGATGGCGAAGTCGACCGTCCCGGCGATGAAGTCTGTTCGTCCGGACGTGGAGCCGATGCCGTTGTAGTTCACCGTCATGCCGTAGTTCTTGGCGACGTTGCTCCGCCACTGGTCCAGCGCGTTCTGCGACCAGGTCGAGCCGGAGCCGGTGATCGGGAAGTAGGTATCGGCGTGTGCCGGGGCGGTGCTGAACGCGATCGGGAGGAGCCCGCTCAGGACGAGCGCGGCAACCAGTGGACGGGCCAGGCGACGAGGCATCAGTTCTCCAGGACGGGATCGGGCAGCTTCTTCGAGGCGATCCGCAACAGATCGCGAGCCGAGGTGGCGCGGGCCCGGCTGGCCTGGCGCGGGGAGAGTTCACCCGGTGCCCGGCCGCCGAGAGCGCGGGCAGTGGCGAACAGGAAGAGGACCAGCAGGAGCAGGACGGTGGCCGTGCCGAACCCGCGCGCCACCATGGTCGGCTCGGGGGAGCGGACGAAGTCGAAGACCTGCAGTGGCAGCGAGATCATCGGGCCCTTGAACGGGTTCGTGTTCATGGCAGCACTCACCCCGGAGGTGAGCAGCACCGGGCTGGTCTCGCCGATGCCGCGGGCGGTCCCGAGGATCACCGCGGTGACCAGGCCGGAGCGAGACGTCGGCAGCACCACGTGCCAGACCGTCCGCCACTTCGACGAGCCGAGCGCGTAGGACGCCTCCCGTAGGTTTCCCGGCACCAGCCGCAGGACGACGTCGGAGGATCGGATCACGATCGGCAGCATCATCACTGTGATCGCCAGCGACGCCGCGATCCCGGACCGTTCGTGGGTGATGCCCTGGATGACCGCGGCGTAGACGAACAGCCCGGCGACGACGGACGGGAGCGCGGTCATCGCGTCGCTGACCGTCCGGACGAAACGCGCGAAGCGTCCGCCGACCTCGTTCAGGAAGACCGCCGTGGCGATGCCCAGCGGGATCGTGATCAGCAGCGCGATCGAGATCTGGATCAGGGTGCCGACGATGGCGTGCGCGACCCCGCCGATGTCCAACGCGTCCAGCGGCCCGGCGAACTGCATGGTCTGGACGAAGAAGTTCGGGTGTGAGAGCGCCTCCACGCCACGGGCGATCGTGTAGACGACCACGAAGACCAGGACGCCGAAGAGGATCACGCCCGCGGTGGAGAACAGGGCGGCCGAGAGCCGGTCCTTCACCTCCTCCAGGCCGGAGTCGAGGCTGATCAGCAGGACGTAGAGCCCGAGAAAGGCAAGGAAGGCCACCACCACCCAGCCGATAGCCCCCGAAAGGGGTGCGAACCAGCCGAACAGGAGCGCGGCCAGGGCGGCCCCTGCTGCGCCGGCTCCGACCAGATCGAAGCGCTGCCGTGCGGTGAAGCCGCGGACCTCGCGCTGGGCCTCGTCCTCCCCGTCCAGGCCGGCTCCGAGGAACGTACGCGGGGCTGTCGCGGGCGTGCTCACGACTTCCGTCATCAGATCAGACATCACTCTCCACTCCCGACCGGGACCGGGCGACGATCGACGAGGCGGTGAAGTTGATCACCAGCGTGAGCAGGAACAGCACGAGGCCGGCGGCCATCAGTGCCGACAGGCCGAATTCGCTGGCCTCGCCGTAGCGCAGCGCGATCAGCGCGGACACCGAGTTGGTGCCGGTCTTCAGCACCTGCCAGTTGATGGTGAAGATCGGCGAGATGATCATGTAGACGGCAATGGTCTCGCCCAGTGCGCGGCCCAGACCGAGCATCGTGCCGCCGATGATGCCGCCCTTGCCGAAGGGGAGGACCACGGCCCGGATCATCCCCCACCGAGTTGCGCCCAGCGCGTAGGCACCCTCCCGTTCGCCGACCGGGGCGCGGGTGAAGGCCTCCCGCATGATCGAGGTCTGGGTGGGCACGACCATCAGACCCACCACGATGCCGGCGATGAAGGCGGACGAGGTGAACGCGCTCGGCTGGAGTTGGGGCTGACCACTCGCGTCGGTCACGGCGAAGATCGGGATCCAGCCGAACCAGATGGAGATCCACTTCGAGACCGGGATGATCGAGCCCTGCAGGAAGTAGACGCCCCACAGGCCGAAGACGATGCTGGGCACGGCGGCCATCAGGTCGACCAACGAGATCAGCAGGTTCCGCAGCCGTCCCTGAAGGACCTCCGAGAGCAGCAGTGCAGTGCCCAGAGACAGTGGAACACTCACGCCCAGCGCGATCAGCGCGATCGACACCGTGCCGAACAGGACGGCGGCCACGCCGAACGTCTGGGTCTCCGGCGACCATGCCTGTGTCGTGAAGAACGACAGCCCGGTCTTGCTCAGGGCGGTGCTGGCCCGCAGCGAGAGGAAGACGCCGACGGCGAGCATGATCAGTACGGTGACCGTGCCCGCTGCCAGCACGGACCTCTGGAAGAGCATGTCCCCGAAGGAGTGCTTGGAGACGACGCGTCGGGGTACGTCCTCGAACCCGTCAGCAGGTTGCGGTGCGGGGCTGGCGGCCGGTGCGAGCATGGCTGGCCCGGGATGGCTGGGGATTGAGCGATCGCTCATGGCCGCTCCTCCCCGTCCCCGGGCCTCCCCCGGGCCCGAACGGCTCTCATCCTTTACTAAGGAACTCATCAGGCGGCTGGCCGGATCCTGAACGGATGACGGTTGCAGGATGAACGTTGGCCTGCGGAGCTCGGGGTCGGTTCGCGGACTGGTCTGCGTGGTCGCTCAGGCCGGATGAGCGGAGATCCGCGTGGGGGAGGGTTCACCCTCCGTTCGACGCCGGTCAGGGCTCTGTGTGTCCGCTGATCACCTCGGTGCGGCAGCCTGTGCCCGTGCTGCGTCGACGGTGGGTGATCGCCACCGCGGCTGCTGCGACGGTCGCCCTGGCCGGGTACCTGGTGAACGGCAACATCCGGTATCAGGTCGGGGTCGGCCGGGTGTCCGGCTACTCGGTCGCGGAGACGTTCTCACACCGTCCGCTCGTCTTCCGGTTGCTCAGTGCGGCCCAGGCGTGGCTGCCCGAACAGATCAGTCTTCTCGCCGGCGCGCCGACCTCGTGGGCGGGCATCGTCGTCTTCGAGACCGGCTTCCGGCTGGTCGCGGCGATCGCGTCCGCCGGAGCGGCGCTGTTGCTGTGGCGGGGGCTACGACCCTGCTGGGGTTCGGCGGCGTGGCCCTACGGCGTCGCGGCCTTCGCGGCTCTGGCCTTCACCGCTCCGGCCACCGGCGAACCCGACTGGATGGCCGCCCTGCTTGCCGTGGCGGCCGTCGGCGCGGGTCTGCTGTGCCGGCCCTGGGTCGGCGCGACGATCGGCGGGGTGCTGCTGGCGGCCGCGACGCTGGTGAAGATCAGCACGCTGCCGGTCGCCCTCGCTGCGCTCGTCCTGCTGTGGGCCATCGACCGCGGACGGGGCTGGCTCGCCGGTGTCTCGGCGCTGGTCAGCGGGCTGATCGCGGTCGGGCTGATCTGGTGGCTGACGCCCTGGGAGATCGGCTGGCTGCTCGACATCGAGGCGCTGCAGCCGGACCCGTGGGCAGCCGATCACGGCATCGAGGCCCGCGACTACCTGCTGAACCTCGCGGCGCGCTGGCCAACCGTGGCGCTGGTGCCGGCGTTCTTCGTCCGCGCCCGCCCGGAGGAAGCATGGCCGGCCGCTTCGGGGCTGGCCCTGACGATCTTCGCCTTCGTCTACCAGGGCCAGTACTTCGTCTACCACTCGATCGGCTTCGTCACCCTCAGCGCGCTGCTCGCGGTCCGCACCGTCCAGCGCTCCCGAGCAGCGCTGCGCTGGCCGCTGCTCGCCCTCACCGCGTGGACGGCAGTGCTGTTCGTCACGCCGGTCGAGTGGCGGCTGGCCCACCCGCTTCGGCTGTACCTCGGCGCCGGCTCCTCGATGGCGATCCTGGCGGCAGGGCAGTGGCTCGCCCTGCGCCGGCGGCCCGGGCTCTCCCGCGCTCGGGCGGACTGGTGGGCCGCTGTGCTCGTACTGTTGGCCATGCTGGCCACCCAGACGCCGTTCTCGGCAGAGGCGCTGACCCTGGGCACGGCGGGACGCACAGCCGCCAGCAGCGCCCTGGCGCTGCGCACCGATATCGCCGACGCCGAGCAGGTGCACCGGCTGATCGGCCCGGACACGCAGGTCGTCTATCTCACTTTCGGCGCCGACACCTACACCCTCGGCAATCCGACTCACTGCCGCTACCCGTCCCCGTTGTTCCTGCAGCGTGGCCAGGCCGACCGGAAGATGCCGCCCGCCGATCGCCAGGAGAACCTCGGCTGCCTGGCCGACCCGGGAGCGCGCTGGCTCATCTGGGACCGTGACTGGCTGCACCGGAAGGGCGCTGCGGCGGACCTGCTGGCCACGATCGGCCGTGTCTGGGACTGTGATCGGGCGAGCCACGTCAGCCGCTACACCTTGTGCCCGCGCCGTGCCTGAGGGGCGGCTCGCCAGCGCACCGAGCACCTTTTCCCAGCACTCGGACGGGATGTCTCACGCCCGACCAGCATTGCCCTCCTGGTCAGGCATGTCAGGACAAATATGCGAGGATTACCTACATGAGTCAGCGAACCATTGGGGTGACCGAACTCGCCCTCCGCGACGCCCACCAGAGCCTGATGGCCACGAGAATGGCCCTCGAAGACATGGTCGATGCCTGTGCCGCCATCGACGCGGCCGGCTACTGGAGCGTGGAGTGCTGGGGCGGGGCCACCTACGACGCCTGCATCCGCTTCCTGAACGAGGATCCCTGGGTGCGGCTGCGCACCTTCCGCGAACTGATGCCGAACTCGCGGCTGCAGATGCTGCTGCGCGGCCAGAACCTGCTCGGCTACCGCCACTACGAGGACGAAGTGGTGGAGCGGTTCGTGGACAAGTCCGCCGAGAACGGCATGGACGTGTTCCGGGTCTTCGACGCGCTCAACGACCCGCGCAACATGGCCCACGCGATGCAGGCGGTCAAGAAGACCGGCAAGCACGCCCAGGGCACCATCTGCTACACGATCTCCCCGCTGCACACCGTCGAGGGCTACGTGCACCTCGCCGGCCAGCTCCTCGACATGGGCGCGGAGTCGCTCGCGCTGAAGGACATGGCCGCGCTGCTGCAGCCGCAGCCCGCGTACGACATCGTCCGGGGCATCAAGGAGACCTACGGCGAGGACGTCCAGATCAACGTCCACTGCCACGCCACCACCGGCGTCACCCTGGTGTCGCTGATGAAGGCCATCGAGGCCGGCGCGGACGTCGTCGACACCGCGATCAGCTCGATGAGCCTCGGGCCGGGCCACAACCCGACCGAGTCGCTGGTCGCGATGCTGGAGGGGACGCCGTACACGACGAACCTCGACGCCGACAAGCTGATCGAGATCCGCGACCACTTCGCGAAGGTCCGTCCGAAGTACGCCGAGTTCGAGTCGGCGACCCTGGTCGACACCGACATCTTCTCCTCCCAGATCCCCGGCGGCATGCTGTCCAACATGGAGAGCCAGCTGAAGGCCCAGGGCGCCGGCGACCGGATCAAGGAGGTGATGGCCGAGGTTCCCCTGGTCAAGGCCGATTCCGGACACCCGCCGCTGGTCACCCCGTCCAGCCAGATCGTGGGCACCCAGGCCGTGTTCAACGTGCTGATGGGCAAGTACAAGGTGATGACCGGCGAGTTCGCCGACCTGATGCTCGGCTACTACGGCGAATGCATCGGCGAGCGCAACCCCGAGGTCGTCGCGATCGCCCAGGCGCAGGCCAAGAAGGAGCCGATCACCGTCCGTCCGGCCGACCTGCTGCCGCCGGAGTGGGGCAAGCTCGTGGACGAGGCGGCCAAGCTCGAGGGCTTCGACGGCACCGACGAGGACGTGCTCACCTACGCCATGTTCCCCGGTGTCGCGCCCGGCTTCTTCGCCGCCCGCGACGAGGGCCCGAAGAACGTCGGCAAGACCCCCGAGCAGTTGCAGGCCGAGGCCGAGGCTGCCAGCGGTTCGGCCAAGGCCGTCCGCGGCCCGATCAAGTACAGGGTCTCCCTGGGCGGACGCGAGCAGATCGTGACCGTCGAGATGGCGAAGTGAGGACGAGGTCGTAATGAGCAAGAAGCCAGAAACGATGGCCAAGCGCGTCAAGACGCTGCACCAGGCCCAGGACACCGCCCGGCTCGGCGGCGGCGAGGCCCGCATCGCCAAGCAACATGATCAGGGCAAGCTGACCGCCCGGGAGCGCCTGGACGGGCTGCTGGACGCCGACAGCTTCGCCGAGGTGGGCCTGTTCCGGCGCAACCGGACGGTCACCTTCGGCATGGACACCGCCGACATGCCCGCCGACGGCGTGGTCACCGGCACCGGGACGGTGCTCGGCCGTCCCGTCCACGTGGCCAGCCAGGACTTCACCGTCATGGGCGGCTCCGCCGGCGAGACCCACAACAAGAAGGTCGTCGCGATGATGCAGGGGGCGCTGGAGAACGGCACCCCGTTCATCTTCTTCAACGACTCCGGGGGGGCCCGGGTCCAGGAGGGCATCGACTCGCTGTCCGGCTACGGCCAGGTGTTCTACGCCAACGTCCTGCTCTCGGGCGTGGTGCCGCAGATCTCGATCATCGCCGGCCCCTGCGCCGGTGGCGCGGTCTACTCCCCGGCGCTGACCGACTTCATCATCCAGACCCGCAAGGCCCACATGTTCATCACCGGGCCGAACGTGATCAAGCAGGTGACTGGTGAGGACGTCAGCCAGGACGAGCTCGGCGGCGCCGACACCCACATGGCGGTGTCGGGCGTGAACAGCTTCGTGGCCGACGACGACGAGCAGGCCATCCTGATCGCCAAGAAGCTGCTCAGCTTCCTGCCGCAGAACAACTCCGAGGACGCGCCGCTGGTCGAGGGTGAGTACAACCTCGACTTCGACGCCGAGATCGGCGACATCGTGCCGGCGGACGGCAAGGCCGGCTACGACGTCCGCGACATCATCGGACGCCTGGTCGACGACGCCGACTTCCTCGAGGTGCAGGCCGGCTACGCGATGAACATCGTCGTCGGCTTCGGCCGGATCAACGGACGCAGCGTCGGGCTCGTCGCCAACCAGCCCAGCCAGCTGGCCGGCGTCCTCGACATCAACGCCTCCGACAAGGGCAGCAAGTTCGTCCGGTTCTGCAACGCGTTCAACATCCCGATCGTCACGCTGGTCGACGTGCCCGGCTACCTGCCCGGCGTCGCCCAGGAGTACGGCGGCATCATCCGCCACGGCGCGAAGATGCTGTACGCCTACTCGGCGGCCACCGTCCCGAAGATCACGGTGGTGCTGCGCAAGGCGTACGGCGGCTCCTACCTGGCGATGGCGGCCAAGGACCTCGGCGCCGACCGGGTGTTCGCGTGGCCGACGGCCGAGATCGCCGTGATGGGTGCCGAGGGCGCTGCCGCCGTGGTCTTCCGCAAGGAGATCGCAGCGGCGGACGACCCGGACGCCCGGCGCGCCGAACTGGTCGAGGAGTACCGGAACACCTTCGCCACCCCGTTCATGGCCGCCTCCCGCGGCCTGGTCGACGAGATCATCGATCCCGGCGAGACGAGGCGGGCGCTGGCGCAGACGCTGGAGATGCTGGCCAGCAAGCGCGTCCTGCGTCCGGCCAAGAAGCACGGCCTGGGCCCGGTGTGATCCCCGTGTCGACCAACGAAGAACTGCTGCAGCTGGTCAGTTCGCTGACCGAGCGGATCGAAGGGCTCGAGATCCGGATCAAGAGCCTCGAGGTCCACCACGAGGACGTCTCGGAGGAGACCCTGGTGGCGATCGCGGCCGCCGTGGCCGCGTACCTGGGCCATCGGGCCAGGCGCCGCCAGGAGCACTTCACCACCTCCCGCGGCTGGCAGGCGAGCACCCGGCGCTCCCAGCTGTCCCACCACCCGCTGTACACGCGCTGACCAGGCAAGGACGTTGAAATGAAGCTGAAGGTAACCGTCAACGGCGAGGCCTATGACATCGACGTCGAGGTCGAGGAGCCGGACGCTCCGCGGCTGGGCGCGATCGTCATCGGCGGCACCCACGGGACCGCAGCGCCGCTGGCTCCGACCACGGCGTCGGTCAGCGGTGCGTCCGCCAACGCGGTGACCGCGCCGCTGGCGGGATCGGTCGCCAGGGTGCTCGTCGAGGAGGGCCAGGAGATCAAGGCCGGCGAGGTCCTGCTGGTCCTGGAGGCCATGAAGATGGAGACCGAGATCACCGCGCCCCGTGACGGCGTCGTCTCCCGCGTCCTCGTCGAGAAGGGCACCGCCGTCCAGGCCGGGGAGGGCCTCGTCGAGCTCGACTGAGCAACCTGTCGCCTCGCCTGGCCCCTCGCCTAGGCTTGTCCGATGGCACGAATCGCGTTACTCGGGCTGGGCCGGATGGGCTCCGGGATGGCGTCCCGGCTGCGTGCGGCCGGGCACGACCTGGTGGTCTGGAACCGGACGCCGGAGCGTGCGTCCGTCCTCGTCGAGCGGGGTGCACGACTCGCGGCGACGCCGGCCGAGGCCGCTGCGGACGTGGACGCCGTCGTCGTCATGGTCAGCGACGACGACGCGTCGCGTGCTGTCTGGCTGGGGCCGGACGGCGTGCTCGCCGGGAGTCCGCGTCCGGGCACCCTGGCCATCGAGTGCTCGACGCTGTCCTACGACTGGGTGCTCCAACTCTCCGGCGCCGCGCGTGAGGCCCGGTTGCGCTACCTCGACTGCCCGGTGACCGGACTCCCGGACGCCGCCGCAGCGGGCCGGCTGACCCTGCTCGTCGGCGCGTCAGCCGACGACCTGGAAGCTGCCGGCCCGGTGCTCGCTCCGCTGGCCGACGAGGTGCTCCGCTTCGGCCCGGTCGGTGCGGGGACGGCATACAAACTGATCGTCAACCTGATGGGAGCCGTCCAGATCGCCGGCGCGGCCGAGGGGCTGGCGCTCGCCGAACGGGCCGGCCTCGACCTCCAGCAGGTCGCGTCCGCCCTGGCCAGCAGTCAGGCCGCCAGCCCGCAGGTCGTGCGGAACAGCCGCCGGATGGTGGACGCCAACTCCGACGTGGTGTTCTCCGGACGCCTGCGGCGCAAGGACACCGCCTACGCCATCCGGCTCGCCGAACGCCTCGGGATGGGGGTGCCGTTCGGCGAGGTCGCCCTGGACGGCCTGGACGCCCTGCTGGCCGCCGGCCTGGGCGAAGCCAACGAGAGCGCCATCATCGAGGTCGCCCGGGCGCGCAGGCGGCAACCTCAGGAGTAGCTGCCGCGGAACACCTTGTGCTGGGCCGCCTGGGCGACCGGACGGATCGTCAGCCGGTCGATGTTCACATGGGCGGGACGGGTGGCCATCCAGGCGATCGCCTCGGCCACGTCCGCTGCGGTCAGCGGGTCGGGGACGCCGGCGTACACCGCGTCCGCCCGGCCCTGGTCGCCGCCGTAGCGGGTCAGCGAGAACTCGGGGGTGTGCACCATGCCCGGGCAGATCTCGGTGACCCGGACGGGCTGGTCGAACAGCTCCAGCCGCAGCGTCCCGGCGATCATCCGTTCGGCGGCCTTCGCCCCGCAGTAGCCGGCGCCGCCCTCGTACGGGCCGTCCGCTGCGGTCGAGGTGACGAAGACGATCGCGCCGCGGGCGGCGATCAGTGCGGGCAACAGCGCCCGGGTGACCCGCTCGGTGCCGATCACGTTGACCGCGTACATCCGCTGCCACGCCTCGGTGTCGGCCGCGGCCACCGGCTCCTGGCCGAAGGCGCCGCCGGCGTTGTTGACCAGCACGTCCAGGTGCCCGCCGATCCCGGCCGCGAGGGCGTCCACCTGAGCCTGGTCGGTGACGTCACAGGCGACGGCCCGTCCGCCGATCTCCGCCGCCAGCGCGTCGATCCGGTCGGTCCGCCGGGCCGCGCAGACCACCTCGAAGCCCTGGTCCGCCAGCGCTCTGGCGGTGGCCGCTCCGATCCCGCTGCTGGCCCCGGTGACGACTGCTAGCCGATGCTCGCTCATGCTGGTCATTCTCTCGCGTTCACCGGGCAGCGGCCGCTGCCGGGACGAGCGTGGATAGGCTGAAGCCATGACTTCAACCCTGATCCTGCTCCGCCACGGCGAGAGCGAGTGGAACGCCCTCAACCAGTTCACCGGCTGGGTGGACGTCGACATCAACGACAAGGGTGTGGCCGAGGCCAAGCGGGGTGCCGAGCTCCTGGCGGCCGAGGGACTGCTGCCCGACGTCCTGCACACCTCGGTGCTGCGCCGGGCCATCCACACCGCCTACCTCGCCCTCGACGGCTGCGACCGGCACTGGATCCCCGTGCGCCGCAGCTGGCGGCTGAACGAGCGTCACTACGGCGCCCTGCAGGGCAAGAACAAGGCCCAGACCCTCGAGGCGTACGGCGAGGAGCAGTTCATGCTCTGGCGCCGCTCGTACGACACCCCGCCGCCGCCGATCGAGGCGCACAGCGAGTTCTCGCAGTTCGACGACCCGCGCTATGCCGGCCTGCCCACGGAGGCCCGTCCGCTGACCGAGTGCCTGGCCGACGTGGTCGTCCGGATGCTGCCCTACTGGTACGACGCGATCATCCCCGACCTCCGGGACGGCAAGGTCACCCTGGTCACCGCCCACGGCAACTCGCTGCGGGCCCTGGTCAAGCACCTGGACGGCATCAGCGACGCCGACATCGCCGGGCTGAACATCCCGACCGGCATCCCGCTGCTCTACGAGCTCGACGATGACATGCGTCCGACCGTCCCCGGTGGCCGCTACCTCGACCCGGACGCCGCCGCTGCCGCCATCGAGGCCGTCAAGAACCAGGGCAAGAAGTAGCCCAGACGCGAGTTCGCTCCCGAAAGGGACGTCCGCTCCCGAAATTTCGGGAGCGGACGTCCCTTTCGGGAGCGTTCTTCGTGGTGGGGGACGGAGCGGGGGAGAGCGGACGAGCGGAGGTCAGGCGGACGGCCAGTTCTCGCCCTCGGGCAGCAGGCCGGTGATCACGTAAATCACCCGGGCCGCCATGATCACCGCGTGGTCGGCGATCCGCTCGTAGTAGCGGCCGAGCAGGGCGACGTCCACGGCCGCCTCGACGCCGTAGTCCCAGTCCGTGCCGAGCATGACCCGGAACTGGCTCTTGCGCAGTTCGTCCATCTCCTCGTCGCTGTCGGCGAGCCTGCCGGCGTCGTGCGCGTTGCGCTCCAGCAGCGACCGGCCGGCGGTCTCGACCATCTCCTCGGCGACCCGCGCCATCAGCGTGAAATTGGGACGCAGCCCGTCGGGCACCGCGCACTCGGGGTACCGCAGCCGGGCGATCTTCGCCACATGCGCCGCCAGGTCGCCCATGCGGGCGAGGTCGGCCACCATCCGCAGCGCGGCCACCAGCGTCCGCAGTTCGCCGGCGACGGGGGCCTGGCGGGCCATCAGCGAGAAGCACCGGGCCTCCAGGTCGTCGTGACGGCGGTCGAGTTCGGCGTCGGCCGAGATGGTCTTCTCCGCAACGGCCAGGTCGGCCTCCAGGAGCGCGGTGGTGGCGTCCCGGACGGCCACCTGCACCAGTCCGGTCATCTCGACCAGATCGTGGACCACACTCTCGAGGCTGGTTCGGTAGTTGTCGCGCATCTTCTTCCTTCTGCCGCGTCGTTCCAGGGCTCGGCGCAATGGTGCCGCAGTTCAGGCTAGGGACGCCTCCCGCCGTTGGGCCAGCGCCCCGCCCAACAACAGGTGAACACTCGGTGAACCTTCGCCGAAAGCGCACCGGTGCGCCCGATCTGGCCCCGTACGCAGGTGCGAGGTGCCCCTATGCTCGCAGCCATGACGCCTCTCGCAGCGGCGCTGCTCGGCCTCGTGCTCGGTGCCGGCATCGGTGCGCTCGCAGCCGTGGTGGTAATCCGCCGGGCCGCGAAGCAGGTGCGCGGCGAGATCGTCAACCGCCACCATCTCGGTGAGATCCTCGACCCCCTCCGGGCAGCGGTCGTTGTGGTCTCCGACTCCGACCGGATTCTCGCCGCGTCCGCCTTCGCCAAGGCGATCGGCATGGCCCGCGGCTCGTCGGTCGCACCCGGTGAGGTCGCCGCCGTGCTGGCCGACGCCCGAGCCGCCGGACGCTCCGCCGAAGCCGAGCTGCGGCTGCCCGGGCCGGCCGGCGAGATCCTGCTGCTCGCCGTCCGGGCCGTCCCGCTCAGCAACGGCGCCGCCGTGGTGATCGCGGAGGACCGCTCCGCCGACCTCCGGTTCAGCGAGACCCGGCGTGACTTCGTCGCGAACATCAGCCATGAGCTGAAGACCCCGATCGGGGCGATCAGCCTGCTCGCCGAAGCGGCCGACAGTGCCGCCGACGACGCGGACGCCGTCCGTGGCTTCCTCGGCAAGCTCACCAGGGAGACGACCCGGCTCAACGAGCTGGTGTCCCAGATCATCGCGCTGTCCCGGCTGCAGGCGACCGGCTCGGTGCTGGGCGCCCAGGACGTGCCGGTCGCCGGGCTCCTCGAATCGGCGGTGGCCCGCTGCCACCACCTCGCCGAGGCCCGGGACATCTCGATCAGCCTGCAGGCCGAGCCCGGGCTGCTGGTGGCCGGGGACGCGACCGAGCTGGAGACGGCGGTGACCAACCTCGTGCAGAACGCGATCGCGTACTCCGAGCCGGGAGCCCGGGTCGCGGTGACCGGGAACGCCGCCGGCGAGTTGGTCGAGATCCGGGTGTCCGACAACGGCATCGGGATCAGTGCCGAGGACCAGGCCCGGATCTTCGAGCGGTTCTTCCGGGTGGACGCCGACCGCAGCCGGGCCAGCGGCGGAACCGGGCTGGGGTTGTCGATCGTCAAGCACATCGCGGCCGCCCACGGCGGCGAGGTGACCGTCTGGAGCCGGCTCGGCCAGGGCTCCACCTTCACGTTGAGACTGCCGGGCGGCAGGGAAGGAGGGCTCCGATGACCAAGGTGCTCATCATCGAGGACGAGGAGAGCTACCGCGAGTCGCTGAGCTACCTCCTCGCCAAGGAGGGTTTCGAGGTGGCCTCGGCCCCGGACGGCGCGTCCGGGTTGGGCCTGTACGACCGGCAGGGCGCCGACATCGTCCTGCTGGACCTGATGATGCCCGGCCTGTCGGGGACGGAGGTCTGCCGGCAGCTGCGGGCGCGCGGCAACGTCGCGATCATCATGGTGACGGCCCGCGACTCCGAGATCGACAAGGTCGTCGGCCTGGAACTCGGCGCGGACGACTACGTCACCAAGCCGTTCAGCGGGCGGGAACTGCTGGCCCGGATCCGGGCGGTGCTGCGTCGCGGTCAGGACGTCGAGCTGGTCTCGGACGTGATCGAGGCCGGCGGGGTCCGGATGGACACCGACCGGCACGAACTGAGCGTCCGGGGCGAGCCGGTGCAACTGGCGTTGAAGGAGTTCGAACTGCTGGAGGTGCTGCTGCGCAACTCCGGACGCGTGCTCACCCGCGGCCAGCTGATCGACCGGGTGTGGGGTCCCGACTACGTCGGCGACACCAAGACCCTCGACGTCCACGTCAAGCGGCTGCGCGCGAAGCTGGAGGAGGACCCGGCCAACCCGGTCCTGCTCGTCACCGTCCGCGGCCTCGGCTACAAGTTCAACGCCTGAGCCTGGCGAACGGATCTGCCGGCTCCGGCGCGTCCAGCAACCGTGCCCGTCCGGCGTGGAGGCGCGAGTGAGGCGGGTCTCGCCGAGGACGGGGCGGCGAGCGCGGTTGGCTGCAGCAGTTAGGGTTTTCCCCCGTGACCGACATCACGGTTTTCTCCGGGCACGCCCACCGCGCCTTCGCCGAGCAGATGTGCAACATCCTCGGC
Organism: Propionibacteriaceae bacterium; assembly: GCA_017306015.1. Classification (GTDB taxonomy): domain Bacteria; phylum Actinomycetota; class Actinomycetes; order Propionibacteriales; family Propionibacteriaceae; genus Propionicimonas. The sequence continues at coordinate 12,073 of JAFKJK010000012.1, read as the reverse complement.
GTCGAGCTCTCCCCGTCCCGGCTGTCGAGGTTCTCCAACGACTGCCTGCAGGTGCAGTTGCGCGCCAACTGCCGGCAACGCGACGTCTACATCGTCCAGCCCCTGGTGCCGCCGACCCAGGAGAACCTGATGGAGCTGATGATGATGGCGGACGCGGCCCGCGGCGCCTCGGCGGCGAGCGTGACCGTGGTGATCCCGCACTACGCGTATGCGCGTTCGGACAAGAAGGACGCGCCGCGGATCAGCATCGGCGGACGCCTGGTCGCCGACCTGATCCACACCGCAGGCGCCACCCGGGTGCTCACGATGGCGCTGCACGCCCAGCAGGTGCACGGCTTCTTCTCGATGCCGGTGGACCAGCTGACCGCCCTGCCGGCGCTCGCGCGGCACTTCCGCTCCCGCGACCTGTCGAAGACGGTGGTGGTCTCACCCGACTTCGGCAACGCCAAGGAGGCCAACCAGTTCGCGCGGATGCTGAACGTCGGCATGGCGGCCGGCTCGAAGCGTCGCCAGGACGACGACAGGGTCGTGATCGACGCGATCGTCGGCAAGGTGGGCGGCAAGGACGTGATCATCCTCGACGACGAGATCGCCACCGCCGGCTCGGTTGTGGAGCTGATCGAGACCGTCCGCCGCTACCACGTGAACTCGATCTCGGTCGCCTGCACCCACGGGCTGTTCACCGGGAAGGCCGTCGAACGGCTCAACGCCGTGTCCGACATCGTCGAGATCGTGGCAACCGACACCGTCCCGGCGCCGACCGGCCTGGACCGCCTGACCACGGTCTCGGTCGCGCCGCTGTTCGCCGAGGCCGTCCGCCGGATCAACTGCGGCGAGAGCGTTTCGGGCCTGTTCTCCGACGAGGACACCTACGGCGAGTAGCCGCCGCTTCCGTCCGGCTGGGCCGCAAAACCCTTGTGGGGGCCGAATTGCCCGGCCCGCGGCCGCGACGCGCGCTCTCGCGCAGGCACAACCGAACCCGGTTGTCAACCCCCTAATAGCGCTCTGGCTAGGCGATACGGGTTCAGCTTCGACGGTGGTGCGTGCTAGACTTGTAAGTCGGGAAAGGTGGTCAAAGCGGATATGACATTCACAATCGGTGAAACTGTGGTCTACCCCAATCATGGTGCAGCAGTCATCGAAGCTCTGGAAACCCGGACGATCAAGGGCGAGGAGAAGTTGTACCTCGTGCTGCGCATCGTCGGCCAGAACGACTTGGTGGTCCGAGTCCCCGCGTGCAACCTCGACCTCGTCGGCGTCCGGGACGTCGTCGATGCCGACGGCCTGGAGCGGGTCTTCTCCGTCCTGCGGGCGCCGCACGCCGAGGAGCCGACCAACTGGTCTCGCCGTTACAAGGCGAACCTCGAAAAGCTGCATTCCGGCAATGTGATGAAGGTTGCCGAGGTCGTCCGCGACCTGTGGCGGCGCGAACGCGAGCGCGGCCTTTCCGCCGGAGAAAAGCGGATGCTGGCCAAGGCCCGGCAGATCCTGGTTTCGGAATTGGCGCTCGCCGAAAAGGTCACCGACGATCGTGCGGAGGTCCTGCTCGACGAAGTGCTCGCTTCCTGAGCAGCATTCCCCATGGCTGAACCGGTCGTGGCCGTCGTGGTCGCAGCCGGTGCCGGGGTGCGGCTCGGTGGCTCGGCTCCGAAGGCGTTGCGACAGCTCTCGGGAAGGTCGCTGGTGCGGCACAGCCTCGACGCCCTCGCAGCCGGCGGCGTCGACCGTGCGGTCGTCGTGATCGCGGCCGGCACCGAGGCCGCGTTCGAGACCGACCTCGCCGATGCCGCGCTGCCGACGAGCTACGTGCTCGGGGGTGCGCGCCGTCAGGACTCGGTCCGGGCAGGGTTGGCGGCGATCGCCGGCGACCCGGACACCGCCGGGTGCCGCTTCGTCCTCGTCCATGACGCCGCCCGTCCGCTGGTGCCGCCCGCGGTCGTCGCCCGCGTCGTCGAAGCCCTCGCCGCCGGCAGCGAGGCCGTCGTGCCCGCCGTCCCGGTCGTCGACTCGATCCGCAGCGTGGACTCCTCCGGTGTCTCCCGGGTGGTCGATCGGTCGGTGCTGCGGGCCGTCCAGACCCCGCAGGGCTTCGTCAGGCAGGTGCTGGAGGCTGCGCTGTCCCGCGCGGACGCGGACGGTCGCGAGGTCTCCGACGACGCCACCGCTGTCGAGGCCATCGGCGTCCCCGTCCGCCTGGTGGACGGCTCGGCCGAGGCGTTGAAGGTCACCGGTCCGGCCGACCTCGCGGTCGCCGAGGCGATCCTGGCGGGCCGGCGATGAGCCTGCGGATCGGAGTCGGGACCGACGTCCACGCGTACGCTGCGGGCGTCCCGATGTGGCTGGCGGGGCTGCTCTTCCCCGATGAGCCGGCGGGTCTGGCCGGACACTCCGACGGGGACGCGGCCGCCCACGCCGCCTGCGATGCCCTGCTGTCCGCTGCGGGGTTGGGAGACCTCGGCAGCAACTACGGCACCGACCAGCCCGAGTGGGCGGACGCGAACGGCGTGGCCTTCCTCACCGAGACGGCCGCCCGGCTGGCGGCAGCGGGATTCGCCGTCGTCAACGTGTCGATCCAGGTGATCGGCGAGCGTCCGCGCCTGGCCGGACGCCGGGCCGAGGCGGAGGCCGTCCTCTCGGCGGCGGTCGGCGCACCGGTCACCGTGGCCGGGACGACGACCGACGGGCTCGGCCTCACCGGACGCGGCGAGGGCGTCGCCGCCATCGCGGTGGCCCTGGTCAGCGACTGAAGCCGCGCTGGGCGGATCCGGAGGCCTGGCTGGTCAGCGCACCTTGTCGCTGGCCGCGACGTACGTGTTGCAGATCCCGACGCTGGCGTTCCCCAGACCCTGGCCGAACCAGTACAGCCGCGACTTGCTCAGGCCGTGGTCGCCGACGATGGTCGGGTCACCGCTGAGGACGTCGTCGCCGATCGCGCCGGACAGCTGACGGATGTTGGCCAGGTCGGTCTGGGTCATGCCGGACGCGTTCTGCACGGCGTGCATGAACAGCCCACCCATGCAGTCGGCCTGGGTCTCGGTCCGACGCGAGAACTCCGCGGCCTTGGATTCGGACGACTTCTGCTGCCAGGCACTCTCCGAGATCAGGATCCCGGTGCGGGCCTGGATCGCGTGGCCGAACTCGTGGGCCAGCACGGTCTCGGCGACGAACGGCTTGTTGCGCAGCGCCTTCGGCATGATCTCGTAGACGTTCTGGGCGTAGTAGATCTGCTGGTCGGCCGAGCAGTAGAAGGCGTTGTGGCTCTCCGACTGCCCGCACGCCGTCGTGACCGACTTGCCGTACACCGTGACCGTAGGACGCGGAAGCTCGAAGTGGGCCGCGGTGATCGGCGGGTTCCACACCGTCCACAGGCAGGCCGTGAGCTCGTTCAGGTGGCTCTCCAGACTGCCCTTGCTCGCGGTGGAGACGTCGATCCTGTCCAGCTTGCAGGCGGTGGGCACCGGAACGCTCTGGGAGTAGATGGCGTTGCTCTTCATCCACGTGGTGGCCTCGTCGTAGGTCTCCGGGGACGGCAGCGCCGGCGGGTCGGGATCGGGCGCGGGCACCTTGACGTCCTGGCCGTAGGTCGGCTCCGTCGACGGCACCGGGGGCCGGTCCGGGGTGACCGGGCTGAGGTAGTTGAACAGCGCGATCACGAAGAAGCCGGCGATCATGACGAAGGCCAGGCCGCCGAGGAGGCCGAGCAGCGGACTGCGACGGCGTGGCGGGGGGACGAACCCGGGCTGCCCGTAACCCTGGGGCTGCACGGGGTAGCGGACCTGCTGGTAGCCCGGCTGCTGGTATCCCGGCTGCTGGTAGGGCTGCCCGGGGCCCGGGGCGTACGGGTTCTGGCCCGGCGGAGTCGTCCAGGGCGCCTGCTGGTGGTTCCCCTGCTGCTGTCCCGGCCACGGCTGCTGCCCGGGCCACTGGCCCTGCGGCCCGCCCCCCTGGCCCTGCTGCCCACCCCACGGCTGTGTCACGGCGCCAGCCTAGAGGCGGGGACAAGGCGACCACCACACCTCATTGCTGCTGATGGTCGCACGCTGTTCACTGATCCCCGCTCACCCCTAGGCTGTGGGCTGCCGAGTTGGGTTCGGCGGCGGCACTGCGCGCCAGCGCAACCGTGAGCTTGGGAGGGAATCGCCGATGACCAGCGTCCTGACACCGGTCAAACGACTGACTGCCGTACTCCTGGTCGTGGCGGGTGTCGCCTTCGGCGCGGCATCTTCGGCCCGGGCGGCGGACGGCCAGCTGTCCAGCTACGACGTCGCCGCGAGCATCGACCTCGACGGCACTCTGCACGTCCAGGCGGTGATGGTCTTCGACGGCACGCCGCCGGCCAGCGTCCAGCAGGTGCTCGCCACCACCGAGCGGACCAACAGGGACACCGAGTACCGCTTCACCGTCTCCGACGTCCAGGTGAAGGCCGGTGACACGCCGGTGAACGCGACCGTCAGCACGGGATCGTCCGGCGTCACCGTCGACATCCCCACCCAGGGACTGACCGGGGAACTCGCCCTGTCCTACGTGGTCAGAGGCGCGGCCATCGAGGAGCCGACCGGCGGCACGGTGGTGCGCTGGCCGCTGCTGCAGGGCCTCAGCATCCCCGTGCAGAAGTTCACCGCGACCGTCACGGCCCCGACCCAGTTCGACCAGCTCGACTGCGAGGCCGGCCCGGTCGACGCGCCGGGCAACTGCAGCTCCTACAGCGGCGGAACCTTCGACAGCCCCATTCCGACATTCCAGCAGAACGGCAGCCGGGCGAACGACGTCGTGGTGGTCGAGCTCGGCTTCCCCGCCGGACAGGTTGCGGTGAACTCCGACGTCCGGCAGCTCTGGACGCTGGGCCGGGCGTTCTCGGTCGCCCCGCTGCCGCTCGCCACTGCGCTCGGCCTGCTGCTCCTCGGCGGTGTCGGGTTGTGGCTGGCACACCGCAGGTACGGGACGGATTTCACCGGCGCGGTCGAGCCGGTTCAGGTGGCCGACTTCGTGCCGGTGGCCGCCGGGCAGACCGAGTTCCGGGTGCTCGAAGGCGTCCGTCCCGGGGCGGTGGGGACGCTGGCCGACGAGCGGGTCGACCCGATCGACGTCACCGCGACGATCCTGGACCTCGCCGTCCGCGGCAACCTGCGGATCACCGAGCTGCCGAAGGACTCCACGCACGCCGCGACCGACTGGGCCTTCTCCCGGCTCGACGGGGACACCGACCTGGCGGCGTACGAACACACCCTGCGGGACGCGATCGCGCCCGTCCAGGGCGAGCCGGTGCGCCTGTCCAACCTGAAGGGCAGCATCGGCTCGGTGATCGGCGACGTCCAGTCCCAGCTGTACGACGAGGTGGTCGAGCGGGGCTGGTTCGCCCGGCGTCCCGACGCCACCCGCAACACGTGGGCGGCCGTCGGCTGGGTGGCGCTCGCTGTCGCGCTGGTCGCGGCCGTGCTGCTGGCCGCCTTCACCTCGTTCGGCCTGCTGGGGATCGCCCTGGTGCTGGTCGCCCTCGGCCTGACGGCGATCTCCCGGGAGATGCCGGCGCGCACCGCCAAGGGCTCGGCCGTCCTCGCGGGTCTCGCGGCGCTGCAGGCGAGCCTGGCGACGCACCCGACCGCCAACCTGGCCGGACCGGACGCGTTCAGGAAGATCTCCGCGGTCCTGCCGTACGCCGTCGTGCTCGGCGGGACGGACCGGTGGCTGCGGGCGATGGCGGCGGCCGACGACGACGACACGCCCGACTCCACCGAGCTGGACTGGTACCACGGCCCCGACACCTGGCACCTGTCGGACCTGCCGGCGTCCCTCGACCACTTCATCACCACCGTCCAGGGAACGCTGTTCAGCCGCTGATGCCGATTCCTCCGACGTGTGAGAACGTGGGTGGCCGGCGGCTCGATGACGCTCGGACAACTCGGCAGGGAGGGGACGGATGATCAGGTTCGCCACCATTGGCACCAGCTGGATCACCACGCAGTTCGCGGACGCGGTCGCCCGGGTCGCGGGCGCCGAGCTGGCGGTCGCGTACTCGCGAGACGGCGCGCGCGCTGACGCGTTTGCACGGCAGATCGGCGCCACGTCCTCGAGCGCGGACCTGGTTGCGCTGCTCGCCTCAGACGAGGTGGACGCGGTCTACGTCGCCAGCCCGAACAGCGTCCACGCCGAGCAGGCGCTGGCCGCGTTGCGGGCCGGCAAGCACGTCCTGGTGGAGAAGCCGGCGGCGCTGGACGCGTCCGCGTTCGCCGAACTGGTCGACGCTGCGGAGGCGTCCGGAGCCGTGCTGCTGGAGGCGATGCGCACCGCCTACGACCCGGGGACGGCCCGCGTCCGCCAGCTGCTGGGCTCGCTCGGCCCGATCCGGCGGGTCTCGCTGCGGTACTCGCAGCGCTCGTCGCGCTACGACCTCGTGCTGGCGGGGGAGCGGGTGAACATCTTCGACCCGGCGTTCGGCGGCGGTGCCCTGAACGATCTCGGCGTCTACTGCGTGAGCGCGCTGGTGGACCTGTTCGGCGAGCCGTCGCGGGTCCTGGCGGCCTGGATCGACCTGCCCGGGGGCGCGGACGGAGCCGGCGCCGCCCTGACCGTCCACGACGGGTTCGTCGCGGACCTGAGCTGGTCGAAGATCACCGCGTCCGACGTGCCGAGCGAGGTCCAGGGAGAGCTGGGGACGCTGGTGATCGACCACATCCCGGCGCCGAGGTCGCTGGTGGTGACCAGGCTCGACGGCGTCCGCGAGGAGGAGCTCCTCGACGTCCCCGCCTTCGATCTGCGCCCCGAGGTGGAGCGCTTCGTCCAGCTCTGCTCCGGTGGTGGCGATGCCTCCGCCGATCACGAGCGGACCCTGGCCGAACTGCGCACCCTGGAGGCGATCCGGGCGTCCGCCCGCCGAAGCTGACCGGAGGCCGTCCCCAGCCGCGCGGCTGGGTCCCCTCCGCTCCCGTCGAGCGCCACCGTTCCCGCCAAACGCCCCTACCCAGGGTGTGGCGAATGACGGAAAGGGAGGCGCTCGGCGGGACCGTCGGGGTTGGGCACGGGGCTCAGGGTTCGATGTCGAGTCCCGGATAGAGCGGATTGGCGTCCAGCAACTCGGCGGCGGCCGCCCGCGTCCGCTCGGCCACACCGTCGGCGATCGTGTACTTCGCCTTCCCGGGCTGGCCGTTGCTGGCCGTCACCGGCGTGGTCGCCTTGAGTACGCCGGCGATCAGCTCGGCGACGCGGTCGAACTCGTCCGGCCCGAAGCCGCGGGTGGTCAGCGCCGGCGTCCCGATCCGGACGCCCGAGGTGTACCAGGCACCGTTCGGGTCGCGGGGGATCGAGTTGCGGTTGGTGACGATGCCCGACTCCAGCAGCGCCGGCTCGGCCTGCCGGCCGGTGAGACCGAACGGGCTGACGTCGATCAGCACCAGGTGGTTGTCGGTGCCGCCGGTGACCAGCTTCACGCCGCGGCGCAGCAGGCCGTCGGCGAGAGCCTTGGCGTTGTCGGCGACCGCCTGCGCGTAGCTCTGGAAGGACGGCTGCCTGGCCTCGGCGAAGGCGATCGCCTTGGCCGCCATGATGTGGGACAGCGGCCCGCCGAGTACCATCGGGCAGCCGCGATCGACGCTAGGTGCGTACTCGCCGGTGGCCAGGACGAAGCCGCCGCGGGGACCGCGCAACGACTTGTGGGTGGTGGACGCGATCACGTCCGCGTAGCCGACCGGGTTCTCCTCGCCGGTGAACACCTTGCCGGCGACCAATCCGGCGAAGTGGGCCATGTCGACGAACAGGGTGGCGCCGACGGCGTCCGCGATCTCCCGCATCCTGGCGAAGTTCACCCGGCGCGGGTACGCGGAATAGCCGGCGACCAGGATCAGCGGCTTGAACTCGCGGGCATCGGCGAGCAACTGGTCGTAGTCGATCAGCCCGGTGTCGGGGTTCGTCCCGTAGGAGTGCTGGCGGAACATCTTGCCGGAGATGTTGTGCCGGAATCCGTGGGTGAGGTGGCCACCGGCGTCCAGGCTCATGCCCATCACGCGCTGTTGGTTGAAGGTGGCCCGGAGGATTTCCCAGTCGTCCTCGGCCAGGTCGTTGACGGTCTTGGCGCCGAGGCGCTCCAGTTCGGGGCTCTCGATGCGGTGGGAGAGGATCGACCAGTACGCGACGAGGTTCGCGTCGATGCCGGAGTGCGGCTGGACGTAGGCGTACTCGGCGCCGAACAGCTCGCGCGCGTGCTCGGCGGCGACGCTCTCGACGGTGTCGACGTTCTGGCAGCCGGCGTAGAAGCGGTGCCCGATGGTGCCCTCGGCGTACTTGTCGCTCAGCCAGGTGCCCATCGTCAGCAGCACCGGGAGCGAGGCGTAGTTCTCGCTGGCGATGAGTTTCAGGGACGCGCGCTGGTCGGTCAACTCGGCCCGGGTGGCATCGGCGATGCGGGGCTCGATGCTCTCGATCACGCCGAGGAGCTGGTTGTAGATGGACGACGCTGCGCTGGGGGTTTCGATCAACGGACTCTCCTGTGGTCGGCGAGACCCAACTCTAGCGAGGACGCCCGCGCCGGCGTCCGCCGCCCACAAACGCTCGCGACCGGGCGTTCGCTCCCGCCCGGAGGTTCGCTCCCGAACCCGCAAGTTCGCTCCCGAAAGGGACGTTCGCTCCCGAAAGTTCGGGAGCGAACGTCCCTTTCGGGAGCGAACTCGTCCCCGGCGCCCGCTGGCGCGGCGACGCGGGATGTTGACACCGGCGTCCGCGGATCCTAGGGTCTTGAATCGTTCGCATGGAACGTTTCAAACCGCCGACGGAGGCGGTGCCCGAATGACGAGCCGAGCTGAGAAGAAGATCCCGAGATGACCACTGCCTTCGCCACCATCACCGACCAGCTGGCCGTCCAGGCCATCGAGCTGCCCAGTTGGGCGTTCGGCAACTCGGGGACCAGGTTCAAGGTGTTCGGAACGCCCGGGACGCCGCGCGACCCGCGGGAGAAGATCGCCGACGCCGCGCAGGTGCACGCCTTCACCGGGCTGGCACCGACGGTCGCGCTGCACATCCCGTGGGACAAGGTGGACGACTACGCCGCGCTGGCCGCGTACGCGTCCGATCTCGGGGTGGCGCTGGGGACGATCAACTCCAACACGTTCCAGGACGAGGCGTACAAGTTCGGCTCGTTGACCCACGTGGACGCGGCCGTCCGGCGCAAGGCGATCGACCATCACCTGGAGTGCGTCGACATCATGGACGCGACCGGCTCGCGCGACCTGAAGATCTGGCTCGCGGACGGCTCGAACTATCCCGGCCAGGCCGACCTGAGGGGACGCCAGGACCGGCTGGCCGAGTCTCTGGCCGTCATCTACGACCGGCTCGGTGATGACCAGCGGCTGGTGCTGGAGTACAAGTTCTTCGAGCCGGCGTTCTACCACACCGACGTGCCCGACTGGGGCACCTCGTACGCGCAGTGCGCTGCGCTCGGCCCGAAGGCGATGGTGTGCCTGGACACCGGCCACCACGCGCCCGGGACGAACATCGAGTTCATCGTCATGCAGCTGCTGCGGCTGGGAAAGCTTGGGTCCTTCGACTTCAACTCCCGCTTCTACGCCGACGACGACCTGATCGTCGGCGCTGCGGACCCGTTCCAGTTGTTCCGGATCATCTACGAGGTGGTCCGCGGCGGTGGCTACGGGCCCGATTCGCCGGTGGCGTTCATGCTCGACCAGTGCCACAACGTCGAGGACAAGATCCCGGGCCAGATCCGCTCGGTGCTCAACGTCCAGGAGATGACCGCCAAGGCGCTGCTGGTCGACCACGAGGCGCTGGCCGCGGCCCAGGCGGCCGGGGATGTCCTGGGCGCGAACGGGATCTTCATGGACGCCTTCTACACCGACGTCCGCGCCAACCTCGCCGGCTGGCGGGAGTCCCGCGGCCTGCCCGCCGACCCGATGGCCGCGTTCGCCGCGTCCGGCTACCTGGCCAGGATCGCCGAGCAGCGCGTCGGCGGGACGCAGGCCGGCTGGGGCGCCTGAAATCGATATCTTTGCCTGTAGAGCTGTTCCCGGGGAGACGCTGACGCTGACACAATCTCGGTGACGGACACCGTGAGGAGAGGACGCGCATCGTGGCCAGGTACTGCCTTCTCGGACACGTCGACCCCGCCCGGCTCGACGACTACCGCGCCGCGCACGCGGCGGTCTGGCCAGAGCTGCTCGTGGTGCTCCGGGACGCCGGCTGGCGCAACTACTCCCTGTTCCTGCGACCGGACGGCCTGCTGGTCGGCTACGTCGAGTCCGACGACCTCGGGGCGGCCCAGGCACGGGTGGCGGCGACCGAGGTGAACGCCCGCTGGCAGGCCGAGATGTCCCGGCTGTTCGCCACCGAGGGCGCGCCCGACGAGTCCTGGGAGTTCCTGGAGGAGGTCTTCAACCTGGAGGACCAGCTCGCCGCCGCCTCCCCGGAAACGCTCCCGAAAGGGACGTTCGCTCCCGAAATTCCGGGAGCGAACGTCCCTTTCGGGAGCGAACTCTCTGGAGGTGAGCGATGAGCGCCCGGTGGTTCGCGGCGGCGGATCTCGGCGCGTCCAGCGGCCGGGTGATCCTCGGCCGACTGGAGGACGGACGCTTCGAGCTCACGCAGACCGCGCGCTTCGAGAACGGTCCCGTCGACGGGACGGACGGGTGCATCCACACTGATGCACCGCGTCTGTTCGCCGACGTCCGCGCTGGTCTGGACGCTGCGATCGAGGCCAGCGGGGGAGCCCTGGAGTCGGTCGGCGTGGACACCTGGGGCGTCGACTACGGCCGACTGGACGCGTCCGGGGAGCTCCTCGAACTTCCGTTCCACTACCGCGACGACCGCACCCAAGGCGTCCCGGAGGAGGTCTTCGCCGGCCTCCCGGCCGCAGACCTGTACGCCGCGGCCGGGCTGCAGGTGATGAACTTCAACACGATCTTCCAGCTGGTCGCGTCGGCCGGCGACCCGCGCTGGGACACGGTCGACTCCGTCCTGCTGACGCCGGACCTGATGGCGTACTGGCTGTCGGGGACCGGGATCGCCGAGATGACGATCGCCTCCACCACGGGCCTGCTGGACGTGGCTGCCCGAACCTGGTCGCGGGCGGCCTGCGAGCACCTCCAGCGGCGCTACGGACTGCCGCTGGACCGGGTCCTGCCGCCGCTGGTGGAGCCCGGGACGGTACTCGGCCCGACCCGGGACGGGCTGCTGGCCCGGCGTCTTGAGGTCATTGCCGTCGGTGGCCACGACACGGCGTCCGCGGTGGCTGCGGTGCCGGCGACCAGCACGGACTTCGCGTTCATCTCGTCGGGCACCTGGTCGCTGGTCGGGCTGGAACTCGAGAGGCCGGTGCTCACCGAGGCCAGCCGGGCCGCCGACTTCACCAACGAACTCGGCATCGACGGCACCGTCCGCTACCTGAAGAACGTGATGGGGCTCTGGGTGCTCAGCGAGAGCATCCGCACCTGGCAGGCGGCCGGCGTCCGCGCGAGTCTGCTGGAGCTGCTGACCGCCGCGGCCGAACTCCCCGGGCTCACCTGCGTGCTGGATATGACCGATCCGCGACTGCTGCCGCCGGGCGATATGCCGGGCCGGCTGCTCGCGATGGCGGCCGAGACCCGCCAGGAGCTCAGCGCGGACCCGGTCGTGGTCACCCGCTGCATCCTCGACTCCCTCGCCGTGGCGTACCGGCGGACGATCGCGAAGGCCTGCGAACTCGCCGGCCGCGACGCGCGGACCGTCCACATCGTCGGCGGCGGCTGCCAGAACACGCTGCTCTGCCAGCTCACCGCCGAAGCGACCGGGCTGCCGGTCGTCGCCGGCCCGGCCGAGGGCACCGCGCTGGGCAACCTGCTCGTCCAGGCCCGCGCGCGTGGCGCCTTGGCCGGCGACCGGACGGCGCTGCGCCAGGTCGCGATCGCGTCCTGCGACCTGGTCGAGTACCGCCCCGGCGTCCTGCCGTTCAGTCCCGCCGACTGGGACGCGGCCGAGCGCCGGGCCTATCCCGCCTGACCCATGCAGCTTCCCTCGTCCCCTGAACCGTCGGGGACAGGCACCTGCGGTTCACGGGTGGCGGTCGGACTCGGTGAAGAACCGTTGGGGACAGGTACCT
>JAFKJK010000011.1 GCA_017306015.1 Propionibacteriaceae bacterium | reverse complement strand
CACCGGCGTCAGCCGGGCCGGGTCCAACGCCGTCCAGATCACCTGGAAGCGGTTCAAGGTGGGCACGTCGATCGACGTCCGGCTGTCCTGGGACAACAAGCCGCTGGTCGACAACCAGAAGGCCAGGTACGTCGAGGTGACCGGCCTGCCGATCACGGCAACGTCCACCGTGCTGACGATCCCCGAGGGCTACCAGCGCCTGATCGGCTCCACCACCGGCAACCCGGCCTACCTGCGGCTCGTCCCGCACAACGGCCCGCGCAGCCGCAACGGCAAGATCGCCTTCGGCTGGCCGAGCGCCCGGCAGGCGTACGGCACCCAGCTGCGGGTGGCCACCTTCAACGTGACCGACCAGGCGGCCCGCAGGAGCGGTCCCGTCCCGGACTGGTCCAGCTCCCGCGGAGCCGTCGCCAACAGCGTCCGGCTGGCCAACCCCGACGTCCTGATGGTGCAGGAGGCGTCCCGGGTGCACGTCACCGTCAACGGCCAGGACGTGACCCAGGACCAGGACCTGATCAACCTGCTGTCGGGTGAGTGGACGGTGGCTTGGAACCCTCCACCGTCCGGCCAGTCGAGCTGGCCCTCCAACCAGGTGTACTACCGCGCCTCGAAGTTCGACCTGCTCGCGTCCGGGCAGTTCCAGTTCTCCTCCCTGGTCAACGCGGACTGGTCGCGCAACTCCGACCGGTTCTTCGCCTGGGCGCAGCTCAGGGTGAAGGCGACCGGTGAGGTGATGTTCGCGGTCTCCGCCCACCTGCAGGGCGACGACTCCGGCACGAACCGGCGGCAACTGCGCCGGGACCTGGTCGCGGCCCTGAACAGCCGGCTCTCCCAGCTGAACCCGCGCGGCTACCCGGTGGTCGTCGGCGGCGACTTCAACGTGAACTTCGGCGGCATGATCCCGTCCGGCTTCGCGGACGCGCCGCAGGACATGATCGACGCCGGCTACGTCAGCGCGGCCTCGGCCGACAGCCGCACCAACATCACGCGGTCGAGCTCCAACTCGGGCTTCCCGAGCAAGCCGCGCAGCTACACCTACGTGGGCAGCCGGATCGACTACCTGTTCCTGAAGAACACCGGCGGTCCGCTGGCCTACACCAACCAGATGGTGCTGAACTCGAACGGCACGTTCAACAGCGCCTACTACGGCTCGGACCACAACCTGCAGTGGTCGCAGATCACCCTGGGCAGCTGAGCCGGTCCGTCCGGGCGGCCGGGCGTCCGGACGTTGCCGGGTGCGGTGTCGGTGGGGACGGGTAACGTCAGGTCAACGCACGATGCGTGACAGGAGGAACCCATGACCCCACTGAGCGAACGGCCCAACTCGGCGCTGCTGGTGATCGACGTCCAGAACGGCGTCGTGGCCAACGCCTGGCAGCGCGACCAGGTGCTCGGCAACATCACCGCCGCCGTGGCGAAGGCGCGCGCCAGCGGCGTCCCCGTCGTGTGGGTGCAGGACACCGGCGAGGACCGCACGCCCGGGAGCGATCCCTGGCAGATCGTGCCGGAACTGGATCCGGCCGACGACGAGCCTCGCGTCCAGAAGCAGTACGGCGACTCGTTCGAGGACACCGACCTCACCGACGTCCTCGCCGCGGCGAGCGTCGGCCGGCTGTACGTCGCCGGCGCGCAGACGGACGCCTGCGTCCGCTCGACGCTGCACGGGGCGTTCGTCCGCGGCTACGACACGTTCCTGGTCAGTGACGCCCACACCACCGAGGACCTGAGCGAGTGGGGGGCTCCGAGTCCGGACGCCGTCGTCGCGCACACGAACCTGTACTGGCAGTTCCAGGACGCGCCGGGCCGCTCCGCCGGGGTGGTCACGGTCGCCGACCTCGACTTCGCGGAGGTCTGAGTCGATGCCCGTGGACGCGAAGGGCGAGGTCCACCACTACCTCGCCCGGGCTCGAGAGGCCCTGTTGTGGAAGCTGGACGGCCTGGGCGAGTACGACCTGCGCCGTCCCCTGGTGCCGACCGGGACGAACCTGCTCGGCCTGGTCAAGCACCTCGCGTGCTGCGAGGTCGGCTACTTCGGGGACTCGTTCGGCCGCCCGCTGGACGGCTTCCCGGGCTGGTGGGAGGAGGACGAGGACGACCCGAACGCCGACCTGTACGCCACCGCGGAGGAGAGCTCGGCGGAGATCATCGGCTGGTACCGCAAGGCCTGCGAGCACGCCGACCGCACCATCGCCGAGCTGGACGCCGACGCCATCGGCACGGTGGCGTGGTGGCCCGAGGGGCACAACCAGGTCAGTCTGCACCTGATCGAGGCGCACATGCTGGCCGAGACCTCCCGGCACCTCGGCCAGGCCGACATCGTCCGCGAGCTGATCGACGGAGCGGTGGGGCTGCGTCCCGGGGTCTCGAACGTGCCGCGACGCGACGAGGCGTGGTGGCGGACCTACCACGACAAGGTCGAACACCTCGCACGGGAGGCTGCGTCCGGCGACCGCTGAGCGACCACGGTCGCCGTCCGGATGCGCGGCTGGCTAGGTTTGCAGATTGTGGACGAGACCACCGACACCCCGGACTTCCCCGAGCACGAGCATGAGGACGCGCTGGAACCGCGTCACCTGATCCGGCGCTCGAACGTCGTGCTGCGGGCGGGGATCATGATGCTCGCCGCCGGGACGTCCGGGCTGCGGGTCCGCGAGGTGATGTCAGCGGTCGCCCGGACGGTCGGGATCGCCCGGATCCGGGCGCAGGTGACCTACACCGACATCACGCTCACCGTCTTCCGGCGGAACGCCTTCCGCACGCAGGTGTCCGAGATCCCCGCCCCCGGCGTGGACGCGAACCGGATCGCGATGCTGCAGGACTTCGCCCGCGACCTGCCCGAGCGCGCCACGGTCGCCGAGGTGGACGCCGGGCTCGACGCCATCGAGCGGACGCCCAAGCTGTACTCACTGTGGCTGCTGGTGCCGCTGGTCGGCCTGGCCTGCGCTGCGGTCACGCTGCTCACCAACGGCGGCTGGCGGGAGGCGGTGGCGGTGTTCGTCGCGTCCGCCCTGGCCTTCCGGCTGAACCGCACGCTGACCCGGCTGCAGTTCAACCACCTGGCTGTGGTGCTGGTGTCCGCGGCCGTCGCGACCGGTCTGTACGTGGGCTTCACCCGGGTGCTGGACGCGTCCCTTGGCGGCCCCAGCAACCGGATGGCCGCCGGGCTGGTGTGCGCTGCGATCTTCCTGATCCCGGGGTTTCCGCTGGTCACGGCCGGGTTGGACCTGGCCCGGATCGACCTGATGGCCGGCGTCCCGCGGATGGCGTACGCGGCGATGGTGCTGCTGGCGCTGACGATCGGCGTCTGGATGGTGGTGACGTTCAGCGGCGCGTCCCCCGATCCCGTCCCGGTGCTGGACGGGCCGGCGCCCCTGGTCTGGACGGTGCTGCTCGCGGCCAGCTTCGCCGCGGTGTTCGGCTGGGCGACGATGTTCAACTCACCGCTGCGGATGGCGATCACCGCCGGGGTGGCCGCCGCGCTGGGCAACGTCCCGCGGCTGCTACTGCTGGAATCCGGCGCCAAGCCGCACGTCGCCACGTTCGTCGGGACGTTCGTGATGGGCCTGCTCTGCGCGCTGGCCGAGCGCTGGCTCGGCTACAACAAGATCATCATGACGGTGCCGACCGTGCTGGTGACGATTCCCGGGTCAGCGGCCCTGCGAACCTTGATCTACTTCGATCGGGCGGACGTCACCCCGGCGATCGAGAACGGGGTCGCGACGGCGCTGGCGGCGATCGCGATGGTCGCCGGACTCGCCGCCGCCCGGATGCTCACCGATCCGGAGTGGGCGTTCACCCGTCCCGAGGCCGGCGGCTCCTGGTACGTCGGACGCTGGTTCCAGCGTCCGTAGCCCGCCGACGTCCCTACCCCGGCTCCGGCTCCCCCGCCGCCCGCCGGAGCAAGGAACGCTCCCGAAAGGGACGTTCGCTCCCGAAAATTCGGGAGCGAACGTCCCTTTCGGGAGCGAACTTTGGACGCGCGGGGACGGAACAGGCCGACTACCAGCCACGGGCGCGCCACTCGCCCAGATGTGGACGCTCGACGCCGAGCGTGGTCGGCCGACCGTGGCCCGGCCAGACGACGGCGTCGTCGTAGCGGTCGAAGACGCGAGCGACGACGTCGCCGAGCAGACTGGCGAAGCGTCCCGGGTCGTGATCGGTGTTGCCGACGCCGCCGGGGAACAGCGAGTCGCCGGTGAACAGGTTCACCACGCCGTCGATCTCGGCGGCGACCGCGACCGATCCCGGGGTGTGGCCCCGCAGACCGATCACGTCGAGCGTGTGCTCGCCGAGGGCGAGGGTGTCACCGTCGTGCAGCCGCCGCCCGATCCGGACGCCGGTGGCCGCGGTGATCGCGTCCGCGTCCGCGTCCCCAGCGAGGACGGTCGCCTCGGGGTGAGCGGCGGCGACGGCGGCCAAGGCACCGATGTGGTCGTGGTGGCTGTGCGTGGTCAGCAGCCACCGCACCGGGCCGTCGCCGAGCAGGGACGCGATCGCGTCCGGTTCGGCGGCGGCATCGATCAACAGCCGGTCGCCGGAGTCGTGATCGGTGACCAGGTACACGGTGTTGTCCATCGGACCGACCGACCGATGCTGGACGCTGAGTGCCATCCGCATTCCTTTCCGTCCCCGGCCAGCCTAGGCCCGGACGCGGGTGCGGCATCGGCATCTAGGCTGGAGGGGGAACAGGAGGAACGCCCATGCGGCCATCCATCGGCATCGCGGCGACGGTGATCCCGGCGCTGCTGCTGGTCGGCTGCACCAGCCAGGGAGGTCCGATGAGCACGCCGTCCGCGCCCGAGTCGCGCCCGCCGTTCCAGACCGTGCCGCCGCTGAGCACCCCGTCCGGGAGCCCGGCGGAGGTGAGCCCGTCCCGCCTGCAGGCCATCAAGGACGACCTCGCCCAACACGGGGTCACCGGAACGCCGACCGTCGTCAGCGCGGAGTCGGTCACCTGGAACGACTCCTCGCTCGGCTGCCCGAAGCCCGGGATGATGTACTCCCAGGTGATCACTCCCGGTATGCGGGTCGTCGTCACGGTCGACGCCAAGACCTACGACTACCGCTTCGGACGCGGCGACGTCCCCAAGCTGTGCTCCTCGGCTCGCTGACGCCGATCAGCGGACGGTCAGCAGCTGCGCCTCGGCCGAGCCCGCACGGTTGTCGTAGGCGACCACCATCACGCCCAGCGGCTTCTGGGCGGTCCAGCTGGCCCGGTCCACAGCCACCGGGACGGTCAGGCCCCGGTTGGGCTTCACGGACTCGTAGTCGCCGTCCGCGATGGCCCTGGCCCACGGATTGTAGGTGGCCGAGCCGCTGAACTCGTCGCCCGCGTCCGAGTCCTCCAGGCTGAAGCTCTGCACGGTGTAGGTGAACGCGCCTCGCGTCGGCCCGGACGCCTTCAGCCCCAAGTCGCCGGCGAGCACCGGCAACAGGATCGTGCTGGAGTCCGTCGGTGACGTGGCCAGGAAGCCGCTGGAGCCGAACGCGCCGGTCGCGAGATCCCTGATGAACACCTCGACCGTACCGTTGTAGTCGCCGGTCCGGACGTAGCCCGAGTCGTAGCTGAACACGTCGTAGTCGGGCGTCTTGTCCCCGTCGACGTCGATGAGGACGTCGAACTCGTTGGTGGCCGCGTTCGACCAGCGGGTGTAGTTGTTCACCGCGAACACCAGCATCTTGTCGCCGTCGACGTCGAACGACTGGACGCCGGCAGCGCGCAAGTCGTAGCCGGAGCCGCCCCAGCCCCGCTTGGCGTCCGCCTTGTCGGTGAGGCCGAGGGTGTAGAAGTCGGCCGTGGCGGTCAGCGCCCCGAAGGGATTGGCCAGCCTCACGTTCAGCGCCGGCGGCGTCCCCGGCGAGCCCCACTTGGCCAGATCGAAGTGCCCGCCTCCGGCCAGCGACGCGGTCAGCTGGGACGACGCACGCGGTACCAGCAGGTACGGCACCCGCAGCTGACTGCGGTCGCTGGCCGTCAGCAACACCTGTCCCGAGATCTGGTAGAAGTTGAACTGGTCGTCGGGGTCGGCGATCGACGAGCCCACGCTGGCCGCCGCGGCGATCAACGTCACCTTGACCGAGGCGGAGCCGCGGGCCGGCACCACGACACGGTTCGTGCTGAACCGGAGCGTCGCCGGCCGCGAGTCCGGATCCTTCACGTTCGTCAGGGTGTAGACCACCGGCACGTTCCCGGTGTTCGTGATCGTGATCGTCTTCGTCTTGGCGAAACCGATGTTCGACTCGGCGAAGCCGAAGCTGAGCGAGTCCTCCCAGACGGCACCGGCCTTGTCGAAGTACTTGTCACCGGTGACGTACGTCTGGGTCGACACCGCCTGGGCCGGATCCACCAGGCCCACACCGCCCAGGGTGATCGAGTTGACGTCATCGGCCAGCTTGTCCGGGTCGGCCGTCCCGACGACGGCGGACGCGATCTGCGACGCCTTCCACTTCGGGTGGGCCTGGACGGTGAGTGCCGCGACGCCGGCGACGTGCGGAGCCGCCATCGAGGTCCCGGACAGCACCGTGGAGTCGCTTCCGGTGCCTACCGCGGCGGACGAGATCGAGACGCCCGGCGCCGCCACCAGCGGGCTCAGCCCGGAGTCGCCGTTCACCGGCCCGCCCGAGCTGAAGTCCGCGTAGTCGCGGAAGCTCGGGTTGTCGATCTGCGTCGAGACCATGGTCAGGTTCTTGCCCGCGAGCCCGCGGACGGTCGCGCCGGCCGACTTGGGCACGCCGAGGAACGGAATCGTGACCGTGAAGCCCTCACCCGTGTCGGGGTTGCTGGTGATCCGGCCTTCGTACGGCGGGTACCCGTCGTCGGTGTTCACCATCAGGACGGCGGCGGCACCGGCCTGCTGGCCGAAGATCGCCTTCGCGGCCCGGGCGCACGTGCCGCGCTCGACCACCGCGAGTTGGTTCTTGCCGGCCTCGATCCCGGCCGCGGTGAACGCGTCGGCCGTGCAGCCGAGCGCCTCGTTGTCCGCGGTGGCCGGGTCGTCGGCGACCACGACCACGCTGAAGTTGCCGCTGGGCAGGTCGGCGCCGTTGGCGTTGATGGCCTTGACCGTGGTGTCGCCCGACTTCAGCGATGCCCCCGGGAACTGGCCGATGCTGTCGACGGCCGCGACCGAGATGACGCCCTGGCCGACGGACGGGGAGCCGACGATGTAGGGCGCATGGCCCTCGTTGCCCGCCGACGCCACGACCACCACACCAGCGGCGACCGCGTTGCTGGCTGCGACGGCGTCCGGGTCGTCGGAGCGTCCGAACGGGCCACCGAGGGACATGTTGATCACGTCCATGCCGTGGTCGACGGCCCAGTCGATGGCCTCGACCGTCACGTCGGTGCTGCCGGCGCAGCCGAACACCCGCAGCGCGTACAGGTCGACCTGTGGCGCGACGCCGGGACCGACCTTGAAGGCCGTCTTCTCGGTGCTCTTGTTGTACGGACCGCCGTAGGTCTTGCCGTCCGTCGTGACCCCGCTGCCGGCCGCGGTGCCGGCGACATGGCTGCCGTGGCCCTCGCAGTCGAGCGGGTTCGCGTCGGGCTTCGGGGTGGCGGCCTCGGCATCGCCGTCGGCGTCGTAGGCGTCGCCGACGAAGTCCCAGCCACCCTTCACCCGGGGGGCGTTCGGCCCGAACAGGTTGGGGTCAGCCGGCGCGGTGGAGTTCGCCGCTGCCTGGGTGAAGGCGGCGGTCGTCCCCGGACCGCCGAAGTCGGCGTGGGTGTAGTCGATGCCGGTGTCGATGATCGCGAGCTTCACGCCCTTGCCGGTCTTGCCGTACGCCTCCCACGCCGTTCCGGAGCCGATGAACGGCACCGACTCGGTGTTGTCCAGCGTCTTCGGCGTCAGCGTGTGGACGGCCTTGACGCCCGGAAGGCTCGTCAGGGCGGCCACCTTCGACGACTGGATCCGCACCCGCACACCGTTGTAGGCGGACTGCATCCGGTAGGTCACGCTGCCGCCCTTGCCGGAGATCTGCTTGGCGAGCGCGTCCTGGGCGGTGCGCAGCGTGCTCTTGACCTGGTTGCGCTTGGTCGTGCTGAAGTCCGACCCTGCCTTGGCCTCGGCCACCGCGACCGGATCGCCGGTGAGCTGGACGATCACGTCCACCTTCTTGTTGTTCTGCACCGCCCGCGGGGTGACCGTCGCGCTGAGCCGTCCGGACGACGGCGCCTTGGCGAAACGGCTGGTCGGGTCGGCTGGTGGAGCGGCGGAGGAGCCGGTGGGCACGGCGATGCCGAGGGCGATGGCGGCGACGACTGCGACGCTGGAGCGAAGATGCACGGCTGACCTTTCGGGGGACGGGGTCGAGCTGGGTGACCAGCCGAGACTATTTCCGCATTCGACCCCGGTCAAGGGAGTCTCAGGTATCCGTTGGCGACCCGGAACGTCGGATTGAGACGTCACCAAATGGCGAACGATGTTCCCTTTGCGAAATCCGCAGGAAATCCGTCACCGCGCCCGGCGGCGGCTCCGGCGGTACCAGGCCCGAGCCGCCACCGCTGCCACGACGCCGGCCGCAAGGGCGAGCGGCACCCAGTTGCGACGCTGCTCGGGCCCGGAGTCGCCGTCGGTGTCGCTGCCGTCGGTGGGCAGCCGGACGGTACCCGCGGCACCGTCCACCGTGATCAGATCGCCGGTGTGGATCGTCCGCGTGGCCACGCCGACCCCGAGGACGGCCGGAATGCCGTATTCGCGGGCGACGATCGAGCCGTGGCTGAGAACGCCGCCGATATAGGTGACCACGCCGGCCGCCATGGCGAACAACGGGGTGTACGCGGGCGTGGTGATGGACGCCACCAGGATCTCGCCGGGCTGGAAGGCTGCGAAATCCGCCGGGCCGCCGAGCACCCTCGCAGGTGCGGTGACGACGCCACCGCTGCCGGCCGTCCCGGTGAGGACGCTGCCGCTGGCCTGGTCCTGTCTGGCGGGGTACATCCACGCGAACGCGTCCATCGCGGCATTCCGCGGCAGGTACTGCGGCGGCTTCGCCAACGCCTCGCCGCGGGCCTCGGCCCGCCGGTCGGCGACGACGTCACGGAGATCGGCGACGGGGCTGCCGGCGTCCAGTGCGGACGCGGCGGCCCGAGCCTCGGCCAGGTGCAGCCAGCACAGGTCCAGCGGCTCGTCGACCGCCCCGGCCGCGACCAGCCGCGAGCCGAGCTCCCGCAGGATCCGCCGGGCCGGTGGCAGGTACAGGCCCATCGCACTCAGCGCGTCCTCGCGCAGCGGGCCGGTGTGCTGCGCGCGCTCCAGCAGCTTGCGGACGCGCTCGCGGCGCCAGCCGTCGAGCCTGGTGATCAGCCTGGCCGTCGCGTCCTCCCGGGCGGCGGCCGCCCGCCTTTGGCGCTCGCGCGGATCGGGGGCGTCCGGCCGCATCGCGAACCGGAGGGCCTGCAGGATCGGTGCCGGGTCGTCCGCCGCGACCGGGTTGACGAAGTCGAGGTTGTACAGCGTGTGGCCGTGCTCGGCGAGGTGGGCGTCCAGCAGCCGCTGCCACTCGGCCCAGGCTGCCGGGTCCACGCCGTCCGGGGCTTCGGCGGACCGGGCGTCCACGGCAGGGTCGGCGACGGCGCCCGCAACGTCGGGACGGCTGCGCACCCACTGCGCGAGGTCGTACAGGTCGCGCTCGGCCCGGATCGGCTCGGCGTCGTAGCCGAGCAGGAACACCTCGGCGGACGGGTCGTCCGGCCGGCGCAGGAGCTTGTCGTAGACCGCCGCCCAGGTGAGCTCCGCGGTTGCGGCGAGCGGGATGATCGTCTGGACGGCGGTGTAGTAGTAGGTGACGGCGTCGACCAGCCGGCCGAGGACGGCGAGCAGCTCGGTTGCCGACAGCTCCGAGCCGGCGACGTCGTTGGCCTTCGCGGCCTCCCGGTACTCGGCGAGGCGGGTGCGCCAGCGGTCCTCCACCCAGCCGGCGTTGCCGTAGAGCAGCTTCGCCAGTTGGGGGGTCAGGCCGATCATCCGTCCCATCGAGGCGAGGCTGTAGCGGTAGAAGGCGTAGCCGTTGATGGTCGGGAAGCCGATGTCGCCGAAGTCGGTGCCGGGCGCGAACTCGGCGAGCATCCGGTTCAGCCCCGCCGGAACGGACGGAGCCATCAGGTCGGCGAACAAGGTCGACAGCGGGTCGGGCAGTTGCTCGACGATGGACGCGCGGAAGTACAGCCCCTTGTCGGGCACCGGCCAGTCCTCCGGGACCGGCCCGACGCGGGCGGCCAGCGCGGTGATCGGCCGGGCCTGCAGGATCGTGAAGTCGCCGCCGACCATCGCCCACTCGATGTCCATGGGACGACCGAAGTGGGCTTCGATCGCGGAACCGATACCGGCAAGGCGCAACGCGTCCGGCACGTCGAGGACGGGTTCGAGCCGGACCTCGCTGACGGTCGGAGAGGTCGCCGTCCCCCCGCCGGGCAGCGGATCGGTGCGGACGGCCTTGTCGGCGATCGCGGCCGACAGGATCGTGCCGCAGTCGGTGTCGACGACGACGGTGTCGGTGTCCACCTCGCCGGAGACGACGGCCTCACCCAGTCCCCACGCCGCCGTGATCACGGTCTCCGACGGCCGCCCGTTGGCCGGGTTCGCGGTGAACATCACCCCGGCGGCCGTGGCCGGCACCATCTCCTGCACGACGACGGCCAGGGCGAGATCCCCGGCGCCGAGACCGCGCTCGGCGCGGTAGCTGATCGCGCGCTGCGTCCACAGCGATGCCCAGCAGGCCTTGACGGCGTCCAGCACGGCGGGGGTGCCGACGATGTTGAGGAAGGTGTCCTGCTGGCCGGCGAAACTGGCGTCCGCCAGATCCTCGGCTGTCGCCGACGAGCGGACGGCGACCGCGACGTCACGGCCCAGACCCGTGTAGGCGGCGGCGATCTCCTCGCCAAGCGCGGCCGGCAGGCTGCCGGCTGCGAAGGCGGCGGCCAGGCTGTCCGAGTCGGCCGGGGTGGCGTCGGCCAGCCGGTCGGCGAGGTCCAGCCCGGCGACGAAGTCGCGGTAGGCGTCGGTGGTGACGACGAAGCCGGCGGGAACGTCGAAGCCGGCCCGGAGCAGTTCTCCAAGGTT
Organism: Propionibacteriaceae bacterium; assembly: GCA_017306015.1. Lineage (GTDB taxonomy): Bacteria > Actinomycetota > Actinomycetes > Propionibacteriales > Propionibacteriaceae > Propionicimonas. Next base: position 223,260 of record JAFKJK010000011.1, on the reverse strand, counting down.
GGCGCCCTTGCCACCGGCGAGTCCGAGATCGTCAGCGCTGACGCTCGTGAGATTGCGAATGTTCACTTCTCGAGGTTCCTCTCGCGTTCGAACTCCACCCTAGGACGTACCCACGACGTCCGGGTGGCGCAACAGGTCCGGGGCCGGAACCAGAACACGTGCCCGTGCCGGCCGCAGGCGGCGGCCGTCCCGGCGCGGCTGGAATGCGTCCCTCCGACCTGGAAGGTCATCCACGCTCCCGGCAGCGGACGGCGGCGTCCGGCCGGGCAGGATCACTCGGCCGAGACGGTCGCGACCTGCCGGGTGGTGAGGGTGTGGTACTCGATCCGGGTCAGGGCCAGCGGGTTGGCACCGGACGCGGCGAGCCACTCGGCGACCCGCTCCGGCACCCGGACGTCCATCGCGGTCGCGAACAGGTCGGTGATCATCACCGGCATCAACAGTGCGCCGGACTCGACCGCGGTCACCGGTCCGACGACGAGCGCCCGTCCGTTGAGCCCTGCCTCGGTGAGAAAGATCACCTCGTCCAGCTGGCTGAGCTCAGCCGGGTCATGGTCGACGGTGAGCCCGACCGCCACCTCACCGGACTCGGCGAGCACCCTCGCGAGCGTGTCCGGGTCGTCCGGGCCGAGGCGGACCGCCCAGCGGGTCGCGGGACGCTCCTGGGAGCGGAGCTGGCGGATCACGTCCTCCGGGTTGAGCCCGTGGGAGTCACGCCACCGCCGCAGCACCCGCCGGGCGTTGCGGCGGTGCCGGGCGTCGGCGTCCGTCCGGCCGAGGTGCCAGTCGAGGACGCTGTCGGCGTAGTCGATCACGGCGATCGGGCGGGCGGCCCGGATCGCCTCCAGCGCCTCCCGGATCCCGAACCCCTGGTCGAGCAGGACGGCCAGCGCTGCCGATGGCGCCCGATTGACTCCCATGTGGCAGTGCAGGAGGACCTTGGCGTCCGGCTCACGCAGGGCGTTGCGAACCCATCCGGTGAGGATCTCGAACCAATCGGCGTCGATCAGCTGGCCGGCGTCCGGAATTCCGTAGTGCCAGTACCGGATGCCCGGCGCCCAGCCGGCCACCAGGAGCTCGTCGCTCCACTCCGAGCGAAGGTCGACGATGTGGGTGATCCCGGCCTGGACCAATTCATCAAGCTGGATCCGGGCCGTTGCGAACATCGAGGAGAGGTCCCCGCCGAGCGCCAGCCGGTCCGTGACGAAGTCGGCGTTGGCGTGCGCCAACACCGGCGCCACGGCGGCGCCGCCTGGCGGGGGGGCACTGGTCACGGATCCAATGATGCCCCATCGGGGCGTCCCACAGGACCGGTGACGCGGCCACCGCCGGCATCTGTTTGCGCTAGTCGGCGACGGGACGGACGGGTTCCGCGGCGACACCGGCAGCGTCTCCCGGCGGCGGCGGAGCGGTTCCCGCGCGGACGAAATCGGGGCCGGACACGGACTGGCTCTCCCGCTGACGCCCTGGCGAGCACTAGCCTGTCGGCAAGCGCAGTCCGCGTCGGGACCATCGAAGGAGCAGGCATGGCGGCGAAGTTCGAGTTGTACACCGATTCCAAGGGCGAGTACCGCTGGCGCCTCAAGGCCACCAACGGCCAGACCATCGCCACGGGCGGCGAGGGATACAGCAGCGCCAGCGCGGCCCGCAACGGCATCGCGTCGGTCAAGAAGAACGCCCCGGACGCCGAGATCGTCGAGGCGTAGCAGCGGGTTCGAGCCGGGGCCTGACCCGTCCCGGCTCGCCCAGCGCCGGGTGGACGGCGCCCGCTGTCACCACGGAAGCCGCAGTGACGGCGGGCAAACACCACGAATTCATCAGTGAGAGTCCAGGTATTACGTGATTCTCACACCTTCGGGGGAGGGTACAGGCGACCCGTCCCGGCGTAGAGTCACTCTCGCCTGAAAGCCCAGCGCAGGCACTAGTCGGATGACAGTCGGGGGGCTGCCGGACGGAGAAGCGCTGAACTTGATGGTGACAGCACCTGCCGATCAGCCGATCGCCAGCGGGGGCCGGACGTAAAGGACGGTCTCCGAGGCTGTCGCCTTGCGGCGGACGAGGGGTGTCGTCGCAGAGCGGTCTGTCAACGGACGGGCGGTCGGGAAACCGGCCGCCCGTCCGCATGTCCGGGGGACGATGCCCCGGGTAGCGCACCGTACTGGCGGCGCTGCCCGCCCTGCGTCGGGTCCGGAGGACGATGCCCTGGGCGGTTCTGAGGGGGCCGGACACGACCCGGTCGGTCGCCCGTCCGCTCGTCAGGGGACGGCTACGCTGACCCGGTGCCGACTCCCGACTTCATCCTCGACCTGCGGACCAAGGTGGGCCACCAGCAGCTCTGGCTCTCCGGGGCGACGGCTGTGGTGACTCGCGAGCGGGACGGCGGACTCGAGGTGCTCCTCGTCCGGCGCGCTGACACCGGCGAGTGGACGCCCGTCTCCGGCATCGTCGATCCCGGGGAGCATCCCGCGGCCACCGCCGTCCGCGAGGTCGCCGAGGAGGCCGGCGTCGTCGCGGAGGTCGAGCACCTCGTCTGGCTCACCGTCACCGATGTGATCACCTACGCCAATGGCGATCGCACCCAGTACATCGACCACGTCTTCCGCTGCCGCTGGGTGTCCGGCGAGCCGCGTCCGGTGGACGGCGAGGCCAGCGATGCCGCGTTCTTCGGCGTCCATGCGTTGCCGCCGATGCGTCCCGACCAGGCCGAACGCGTCCGGATCGGCCTGACGGACGACCGCATCACCCGCCTCCACTGAACCATCAGGGACAGGTACTTTCGTTCAGGCCTGAACCATCGGGGACAGGTACTTTCGTTCAGGGACCCCCGGACGCCGATGTGAACCGAAGTACCTGTCCCCAACAGTTCAGGACGGGACGCCGTCGCGAACCGAAGTACCTGTCCCGAACAGTTCAGGACGGGACGGCGTCGTGAACCGAAGTACCTGTCCCCAACGGTTCAGGACGGGACGCGTCGTGAACCGAAGTACCTGTCCCCGATGGTTCAGGACGGAGCACTAGCATCGGGGCAACGTCAGGAGCCCGATGCGCACTTTCGCCGAATTGCACCTCCACATCGAGGGGACGCTGGAGCCGGAGCTGGTCGTGGCCCTCGCCGAGCGCAACGGGATCAGGCTGCCCGAGCCGGACGCCGCTCGACTCCGCGAGCTCAACCGCTTCACCTCGCTGCCGGACTTTCTCGCCCGCTACACCGCCAACCAGGACGTGCTGCGCACCGAGCAGGACTTCACCGACCTCGCCGACGCCTACCTGGCCCGGGCACGCGCGTCCGGCGTTGTCAGAGCCGAGATCTTCTGCGACCTGCAGGCCCACCTCGCCCGCGGGATCGCCGCCGAGACCGTCCTCAACGGTCTGGGCGCGGCGCTCTCCCGATCCGAGGCCGATCACGGCGTGAGCACAGGCTTGATCATCACCTTCCTGCGGGACCAACCGGTCGAGCAGGCCGAGGACGCCTACGTCCTCGCCCTGGCTAGCGGCGTCGACCTGCTCGGCGTCGGCCTCTGCTCCGCCGAGATCGGGTTCCCGGCCGCACCCTTCGTCCCGCTGTTCGCGCGGGCACGGGCGGACGGCCTGCAGACAGTCGCGCACGCCGGCGAAGAGGGCGGTCCGGAGGTGGTCTGGGAGGCGTTGCGGCAGTTGCGCGTCGGCAGGATCGACCACGGCGTCCACGCCGCGGACGACCCGGAACTGGTCGCCCACCTGGCCGAGTCCGGCATCCCGCTGACGATGTGCCCGCTGTCGAACCGAGCTCTCCAGGTCGTCCCGGACCTCAGCCGGCACCCGCTGCCCGGACTGCTGGCCGCCGGCGTCCGGGTGACCGTCAACTCCGACGATCCTGCCTACTTCGGCGGCTACCTGGACGCGAACCTCGCAGCGATCACCGACGCCTGCGGACTCACCGACGCCGACCTGGACGCGCTCGCCCGCAACAGCATCGAGGCATCCTTCCTGCCTGCGGCCGAAAAGCTGCGGCTCACCGGGACGGCGGCGCAGGCCTGATCGGCCCGCCCACCCTGAGCCGTCCCGCGTGAGAGCCTCGGCCGGACCCGGATCTCCCGAACGCCTCCGTCCGCCGTGCCACCTCCGTCCGTGCCGCGTGCGACCTCCGTCCGTCCCCTCCGAGGCGCCCAACCCCCGGCCCACCCCCAGGACGGCGAGCGGGTAGGTTTCTCCGGTTTCGCCGCGGGGCGGAGCGTGCAGGGAGCATGATGACGCCATGGCTCGCCTCTCCGGCACATCCCGGACCTCGTGCACGACCTGTGAGGTTGTGCACAGCGACGTCGCCACCATCCTCGGTCCCACCGCCCCGGACGCGTGGGCGCGGGTCAGCGAGGGCGAACGCCTCGAGGCCGAGCTCACCCCGGACGTCTGCATCCTCCCTAGTGGAGGCCTCATCCGCTACTTCGTCCGCGGGCACCTCCAGCTCCCGCTGACCGACATCGCGTCCGAGTCGTTCACCTGGTCGGCCTGGGTGGAGCTGGACGAGGCGTCGATGAGGTCCGTCGCCTGCACCTGGAGCGACGTGAACCGAGCCGCGAGCCCGCCGCTGACCGGCCGGCTGGCGACCGAACTGCCTTACCAGGAGCCCACGTCCGGGCTGCCGGTGATCGTCTACACCCGGGACGTCGGCGACGCTCCGCTGCTGATGGTCTCACCGGGATCGAGCCACGAGCTCGCCACCGAGCAGCGGGACGGGGTCGACCTGCACCGCGCCGCCGAGTTCGCCTGCCTGCTGCATCATTGAGGTGTGAGCGACTTCTTCGAGCTGTTCCAACCGGGGCTGAAGCACCTGCGGGAGCAGCGCGACCTGGACAAGATCCTGGTCGTCGAAGCGGACGCCGGTGGCACCGGCCCCAAGCCGATGAACCTCGATTCAGGAAAGGTGGTGCTCAGGGTGCCGAACCGTCTCGAACCCCCCACCCCCGAGCCCGACAGCAAGGACTGGACGTGGGTGCTCGAGCGCGCCTGCCCCGAGTGCGGCTTCGCGGCGGGGACGCTCCACCGCGAGGACTTCGCCACGCTGGTACGGCAGGCTGCCGCACCGTGGCCGGACACGCTGGCGCGTGAGGACGCGTCCGTGCGGCCGAGTCCGCAGGTGTGGTCGCCGCTGGAGTACGGCTGCCACGTCCGCGACGTGCTGCGGCTGTTCGACCAGCGGCTGGCCCTGATGCGCACCCAGACGAGTCCCAAGTTCGAGAACTGGGATCAGGACGCGACCGCGATCGCCGAGCGCTACTGGGACGCCGACCCGGCAACGGTGGCCGGCGAGATCCTGGACGCCGCCGAGTTGCACGCCGCGTCGTGGGCCAAGGTCCGCGCGGACGAGTGGGAGCGTCCCGGACGCCGCAGCAACGGGACCGTCTTCACGGTCGAGACCCTCGGCCGGTACGAGCTTCACGACCTCGTCCACCACCTGTGGGACGTCCGCGGCTGAGCCCGGCCCACCCTCGACTCATCAGTCGGTTAGCCGTCGTGGGAGCGACGGCCGGCGGATTCCGGATCCGACAGCCGCCGCTCCCGCAACGGAGCCCAGCGCCTCAGGACGGGTCGTCTGCCTCGATCAGGCCCGCCTCGAAGTGATCCAATGCTCTCACCGTCAGCCTCCGTCCGAGGTCGATCAACTCGTGGGCGCGGTGGAAGTCGAGCGTCCTGGCGGCGTCTCCGGGCACCTCGACCAGGACGTCCGGGGGCTGCGCGGCCAGCCGGAACCGGTTGATCAGGGCGCTCATCGTGTCCAGGGACATGGTGGCCACGTCGGTCAGTCCGAGTCCCGGCGGCGGTGGCTCGAACGCGGGGTGGGTCGGCTCCGGCTCGGCGTCCCGGCTGAAGCGGGACAGGATCGAGGCGACGAACTCGTTCTCCCACACTCCGGCGGCGGACCTGGTGAACCGGTCGAGCCACTCGTTCGGCGGCCGCTCGGCCGCGCTCTCCTTTGCCGGCGAGTTGCGGAGCCGGTCCCGCTCCTTCGGCCCGCTGAGGCTGACCGCGAGGGTGAAGTCGGCGTCCACCCCGATCACCGGCTCCATCGGGACGGGGTTCATCACGCCGCCGTCGACCAGCAGCCGTCCGTTGACCATGATCGGGGTGACCACGCCGGGGATCGCCACCGACGCCCGGATCGCCACGTCCACCGGCCCGGAGGTGAACCACACCTCGCGCTGCGCCCCGACATCGGCGGCGACCGCGGTGAACGGGATCGGCAACTCCTCGATCAGGGCTCCTTCGAGCATCTCGCTGACCCGGCCGATCACCCGCTCGAGCTTGAGCAGGCCCGGCCCCGGCAGGACGGGATCGAGGAGCCGGCGGACGTCCCGCTGCGACAGCGTCAGCACCCAGTCGGCGTACTCGTCCAGCTTGCCGGCGGCGTACAGCCCGCCGATCACCGCGCCCATGGACGTCCCGGCGACCGCGACCACCTCGTAGCCGCGCTCGGCCAGCACCTGAAGCGCCCCGATGTGCGCATACCCTCGCGCGCCGCCCGAGCCGAGAACCAGTGCCACCCTCTTCACGTCCCCATTGTTGCTCGCCCGCGGCTTCGACGGGTTGTCCGCGGTCACGCACTCGGCGTCGCCTTCACGGTGCTGGAGTGACCAGGCCGCCGGGGACGAGGCGTGGGCCGGCGGAGGATTGTCGGAAGGGGGACGCGCACGCAGCCCGGTAGTCTTGCCGACATGACCCAGCAGCCACCGATGGCGATGGCGTGCTACCGACATCCCGACCGCGGCACCTACATCTCCTGCCAGCGCTGCGGACGGCCGATCTGCGGCGAGTGCATGATCAGCGCGGCGGTCGGCTTCCAGTGCCCCGAGTGTGTCCGGGAGGGCGCGAAGCAGACGCGCCAGGGCCAGCTGCCCTACGGCGGCCGGCTGTCGCGGAATCCGTCCACCACGACGATCGCGCTGATCGCGATCAACGCCGTGGTCTGGGCGCTGCTGAACTTCACCCCGATGCGCGGGCTCCTGCTGGCCTACCTGTCGCTGATCCCCCAGCTGGTCGGTGGCGGGTTCTGGCTGCAGCCGCTGACCAGCGCCTTCACCCACCAGGAGATCCTGCATCTGGGTGTGAACATGCTCTCGCTGTGGTTCCTCGGGCCGCCGCTGGAGCGGGCACTGGGACGGACCCGCTTCCTGGCCGTCTACCTGATCTCCGCGCTGACGGGCTCGGTGGCGGTGATGTGGTTCTCCGATCCGCAGACGCTCACGCTCGGTGCGTCCGGTGCGATCTTCGGCCTGATCGGCTCGCTGCTGATCATCGTGCTGAAGATCCGGGGCGACGTCCGGAACGTGCTGACCTGGCTCGGGATCAACCTGGTCTTCACCTTCGTGGTCAGCGGGATCTCCTGGCAGGCCCACATCGGCGGCCTGATCGGCGGACTGCTGACCACCTTCGTGATCGTCTACACCCCGCGGGAGAACCGCAGCCGGCTGCAGCTGGCCGGGCTGGGCGGGATCCTCGCCGCGTCCCTGATCCTGATCGCGCTGCGGGCGGCGCAACTGGGCTGATCCAGCCCGTCGGCACCGGTCAGGCCGCAGCCTTCCGCGTCCGCCGGGTCGCGATCAGGCTCGTCGTCACGACGGTCGCCAGGATGCCCACGATCACCCCGAGCGAGACCAGCGTGTCCACCACCGGCAGCCACGACCAGATGCCGTGCGCCCAGTGCAGCACCAGCTTGACGCCGATGAACGCCAGGATCGCCGCCAGCCCGAAGCCCAGGTGCACCAGCGAGGACAGCGCCCCCTCCAGCACGAAGTAGAGCGCCCGCAGGCCGAGCAGGGCGAAGGCGTTGGTGATGAAGACCAGGTACGCGTCCCCGGTGATCCCGAACACGGCGGGGACGGAGTCGACGGCGAACACCACGTCCGTCCCCAGAATCGCCAGGGTGGCCAGCGCCAGCGGGGTGATCGCGCGACGGCCGTCCTCGACCACGCTCATCCGCGGGCCGCGGTAGCCGTCCGTCACCGGGGCGAACCGGCGGACGAGCCGGACGATCCGCAGCTTGCCCGGGTCGATCTCGTGGTCGGCGGGACTGATCGCGTCCCGCAGCACCTTCACCGCGGTGACAAGGAGGATCGCGCCGAACAACAGGAACGTCCAGGCGAAGTTGGCCAGCATCGCCGCGCCGAGGGCGATGAACACGCCGCGCAGCACCAGGGCGCCGGCGACCCCGATCAGCAGGACGCGCTGCTGCAGTTCCCGCGGGACCGCGAAGGACGCCAGCAGCAGCATGAACACGAACAGGTTGTCGACGCTCAGCGACTTCTCGACCAGGTAGCCGGCGTAGAACTCCAGGCCGCGCTGGGAGCCGAACATCGTCCAGATCCAGACGCCGAAGGCCAGCGGCAGCGCGATGTAGAACGCCGACCAGCCGATCGCCTCACGCATCGAGACCTCGTGCGGCTTGCGGGTGAGGACGAAGTCGAGCACGAACAGCGCGGCGATGCCGGCGATGCTGATCGCCCACAGCTCCGGGGAGCCGATGGCGATCTCGAGCACGGGGTTGGTCACAGGGCAGCCTCTCTCACGAACCATGGTGCGTGAGGTCTCCTTCACCTGTCGCCAGGCGCACCGGGAGGACGCGATCGCGTCCGGACTGACCCCGAGTGGCTTGCGAAGTACTCCCCTCAGGCGTCCGAGTGTACGGGACGGCGGCATCGGGTTGCCTGTTCGAACTGAAAACCTAGCAATGTTAGGATTTCACTGTCGCGAACGCCTCCTCGGTTGATACCGTGCGGGGAACCGCCCTTCCGTCCCGGAGATCACCATGACCACCGTCGTCACCGAACGCCGTACCACCGCCGCCCGGAACGGCGACCTCGTCGTCTTCGCCATCAGCGGCGTGCTGATGGCGTCGTGGATGTCGCGGGTTCCGGACGTCAAGGCGCTGCTCGATCTCACCGCAGGCCAGCTCGGCATCATGCTGCTGGCCGTCTCGGTCGGCTCGATGCTCGGCCTGCCGACTGCTGGACGGGTGGCGAATCGGTTGGGCGCTGCGACTACCGTCCGGCTCGGCGCGAGCGTCGCCCTGGTCGGGCTGTTCCTCGCCGGGTTGGCCGTGCAGGCCCACGTGTCGATGTACCTGGTGATGCCCGGGTTGTTCCTGATGGGCCTCGGCGGCGGGACGTGGGACGTCGCCCAGAACTTCGAGGGCACCAACATCGAACGTGCCCTCGGCCGGGCGATCATGCCGTGGTTCCACGCGGCGTTCAGCGGCGCGACCGTGGTGGCGGCCCTGATCGGTGCTGCGATGACCGCACTGCACGTCCCGGTGGTGGCGCACCTCGCGGTGGTGTCCGTGCTCAGCCTCGTCGCGGTGTTCTGGGGGACGGCACAGTTCCTGCCCGCCTTCGGCGACGGCGAGGACGCGGCCGCACGACCGGCCGTCAAGGCCCGCTCGGCGTGGCTGGAGCCGCGGACGCTGCTGGTCGGCCTGGTCGTGCTCGCCGCCGCGTTCGCCGAAGGGACGGCCAACGACTGGATGGCGGTCGCCTTCGTCGAGGGTCACGGCTACCCCAACGCCGTCGGGGTCGTCGCGCTGGCGGTGTTCCTGTCCTTCATGACCGCCGGACGGATCCTCGGCACCAAGCTGCTCGACCGGTACGGCCGCGTCCCGGTGCTGCGGATCCTGTTCGGGGCCGCCGTGATCGGCTGCCTGCTGGTGGTCTTCGGCGGGCCCACGCTCGCCTTCGTCGGCACGGCGATCTGGGGTCTCGGCGCGAGCCTCGGCTTCCCGGTGGGGATGTCCGCCGCGGCGGACGACCCGGCCCGGGCACCGATGCGGCTGAGCGTGGTGACCACGATCGGCTACGGCGCGTTCCTCGCCGGCCCGCCGCTGCTGGGCTTCCTCGGCGACCACTTCGGCGTCCTGCACGCGTTGCTGGTCGTCGGCGCCATCTCGCTGATCGCCCTCGCCGTCGTCCCGGCGGCGAAGCCCCTGCCGACCGCCGCCGAGCGCGCCTGAAGGACGTGAAGTCGGACCCCGCTCCCCCGCCGTCCCGGCGCGAGCTCTGGCCACTCGTCCCGGCGAGAGCCGGCGACCGGGCCGAGCGCATCAGCCGGCTTGGGGACCGTTCCGCCGCCGCCATCCAGGCGCGAGCCTGAGCCCGGATCCGGGCTTGGCCACACTCGTCGTCCCGGCGAAAGCCGGGACCTCGGACTCACCAGCCGTCAGCCGGTCGACCGGAGATCCCGGATCAAGCCCGGCCGGACGAGTCAGCGGTCTCAGCGGACGGAGGTCCAACGCTCGCCGTCCGATATCGGCCCGCGCACTCGATGCGGGGGGTTCAGTCGATGCGGGGGCCGACGCCGGTCACGGCGGTCCGGACGAGCGGACGGCAGGCTTCGCCGGCGGCCCATACCAGCGCGATCCCGGCCAGCAGCGCCGCCGCGAACGGCAGGACGCCGAGTTGCTGCGAACCCACCTTCGGCACCAGCGCGAAGAAGAACACCGCCAGCCCGCCGGAGCCCAGCGCGCTGAGCGCGGCCGGCGTGACCACCTCGACCAGCCGCGTCCGGTCGTGGAGCCGGACGGGCACGCCCACATTGGCCAGTTGCCGCAGCTCAGAGCGCCGGTCCAGCACGGCCGAAGCCTGGTTGAGCAGCGTGGACGCCGCCGCGACCAGGAAGGCGATCGCCAGGGTCAGGTAGGTGCCGGTGCGCAGATCGGCGGCGAGGATCCCGACCAGCGGGTCGGGGTCGGTGGCGGCGAAGTCCGGCAGTGACACCAGCGCTCCGCCGGTGAACCCGACGAAGGCCAGGCCGGAGACCGACCGCCAGGCCGCCCGGGGCTCGGCCAGCAGCCGGCGTCCTGCGAGCAGGACGGATGGGCGTCCGAAGCGGGTCAGGATCACGCCGAACAGCTGTAGCAGCCACGGCCCGATCAGGTTGATCACCCCCATGAAGATGCCCATGGCGACGGCGATGATCGTCGCGCTGAGCGCCAGCTCGCGGGCGATCTGCAACATCGGTGCGACCACCAGCCAGACCACAACCGCGGCCGGCAGCGCCAGGAAGCGCCACACCTTCAGCGCCCGCCGCGGCTGCCTGCGGGCCACCCCCAGCGGGGAGATCCGCAGCCGGGCCAGACCGCTGAGCGAGCTGATCGCGGCCAGCACGACGAGCAGCCCGGCGACGCCGGCGATGATCGGCGCCGGCAGCAGCATCTCGCCCACGCCGAGCGGCGTCGCCTGGAACGTGACCCCTTGCCACAGCGGCAACGTGACCAGATAGCCGAGCGTCCCGAGGACGGCACCGATGAGTGCGGCGAGCATGGTCTCGATCGCGCTGAGCGCCACGACCTGGGAGCCGGACGCCCCGAGCAGCCGCAGTCCGGCGAGCCGCCGGTCGCGTCCCAGGGCTCCCATCCGGGCGGCCGCGGCGCCGAGCGTCAGCACTGGCACGATCAGCAGGACGCCTGCGCAGACGGCCAGGATCGTCCAGAAGGCCAGCTGGGAGACCCCGTCGGCCGCACCAGCGCCGAGCGCGGCCACGAACGGCTGCGGGGGCACCAGCTGCCGGTGGTAGAAGGCGTTCACGCCGGCGGCCACGACCAGCAGCAGCCAGCCGCTCAGCGTGAACGCGGCGACGCTCATCAGGTCGATCAGGCCACGGCCGGCGCGGATCCGTCCACGTAGCAGCAGCGGCGCGAGTCGCAGGGTGCGCATCAGGCCACCGCCGCCACGGTGTGGTCGGCGAACAGCCGGCCGTCGACGATCTGGACGTGCCGCTCGCACCAGGCCGCCACGGTGGTGTCGTGGGTGACGACGACGAGGCTCGCGCCGGCGTCCCGCGTGGCAGCGGTCAGGACCCGCATCACCTCGGCACCGGTGGCCTGGTCGAGGGCGCCGGTCGGCTCGTCGGCCATCACGACGGCCGGGTTCCCGACCAACGCCCGCGCGATCGCGACCCGGTGCTCCTGGCCGCCGGACAGTTGGCCGGGACGGCGCTGCTCGAGCCCGCCGAGACCGAGCCGGGCGAGCCAGTCGGCGGCCCGTCCGAACGCCTCGGCCCGGGGACGGCCGAGCAGCAGCAGCGGCAGGGCGACGTTCTCGATGGCCGGGAGCTCGGGCAGCAGCTGGCCGTCCTGGAAGACGAAGCCCATCCGCTCCAACCGGATCCGGCTGCGGGCGGCGTCCGAGGACAGCGAGACGGGCTCGTCGCCGAGAGTCACGTCCCCGGCGTCCGGACGCAGGATGCCGGCCAGGCAGTGCAGCAGCGTCGACTTGCCCGACCCGGACGGGCCCATGATGGAGACCGACTGACCGGCGGGAATGTCGATGCTGACGCCGTCGAGGGCGTGGACGTCGCCGAAGGACTTGGAGATGGAGTGGGCGCTGAGCGTGCGTCCGGCGTTGTGGTTCATGGTTCCAGCCAACCGCAGCGGACGGCCCGGCTCACGGGCGCCAGCCGGTGTCCGGCAGGTAGTGCCAGCGCTACCCGAGGGTGGTCCCAGGCCACCTGACCGGGAGCACGGCGGCCCGTAGGGTTGGCGTCATGGCCCGGCCCGTCCAGTTCAGCGACGCCGATCTGCGCGCGCACCTGGCTCCGCCCGGGAACCCGCTGCAGATCTTCGTCAGCCCGGTGGCGTGGCGTTCGGTCGGCTACTGCCTGACCTCGATGATCGTCGGACTGGCCGCGCTGTTCGCCGGGATCGTCGGCGTGCTGGTGCTGCCGCTGGTCACCTGGGCGACGGCGAACGTCGAGCGGACGCGGCTGGTGGTGCTCGGGCTGCCCCGGCTGAGTCCGCTGCCCCGCAGCCGGGTGCGGCATCCCTGGGACCTGCGGGGGTTCACCGACGGCAACCTGGCGGTGTGGGGCATCACCGTCCTGTTCGCGCTGATCGACCTGGTGCCGGGGACGGCGTGGGCCGGCGCGGTGTCGGCGCTCGCGCGCTCGCTGGTCGTGGTGTACGGCGGCCCGGCGGCTCTGGTCGACCGGATCCTCGCCGTCGTCGGCCTGCTGCTGGTGCTGATGGGCGGGCTGTACGGCGCGTGGGCGCTGGCGTCCGCGCAGGCGCTGCTGATCGACCTGCAGTTGCGTCCCCACTCCGACCTCAGCCGGAAGGTGGACGAGCTGACCACGTCCCGGCGCGAGCTCGTGGACGTGTTCGCCGCCGAGCGCCGGCGGATCGAGCACGACTTGCACGACGGGGCTCAGCAGCACCTGGTGCTGTTGAGCATGCAGCTCGGCGAGGCCGACTACGCCCTCGGCCAGGGACGGATCGAGGACGCCCGGAGCGCGCTGGCGGCCGCGCAGGCGTCCGTCGAGGCGGCCACGACGGCACTGCGGGAGACCGTCCGCGGGATCCACCCGCAGCTGCTCACCGACCGGGGACTCGTCGCCGCCGTCCGGGAACTGGCCGAGCGGCAGCCTCTGGGCGTCCACGTCGAGGTCAGTGGTGAGCGGGCGCCGTCCGAGCAGCTGTCGCTGGCGGCGTACTACCTGGTCAGCGAGGCTTTCACGAACATCGTCAAGCATTCCGGGGCGTCAACGGCCACCGTCCGGCTGACGCTGGACGACCCGCTGCGGGTGGAGGTCTACGACGACGGCCACGGCGGTGCCGAGATCCGTCCGGGCCACGGCCTCAGCGGCCTGGTGGAGCGCACGCGCGCGCTCGGCGGCGGAGTCTGGCTGACCAGTCCGCCAGGAGGCCCGACCCTGCTCCGGGCGTCCTTCCCGAACCCGTCCTGAACCATCGGGGACAGGTACTTCGGTTCAGCCCAGCGTCCTGAACCGTCGGGGACAGGTACTTCGGTTCAGCTCAGCGTCCGACCCCGCCGTCCTGAACCATCGTGAACTGTCGGGGACAGGTACTTCGGTTCAGCCCACCGCCCAACCCCCCGCCGGGTGCGGTGAACCGAAGTACCTGTCCCCCACGGTTCAGGCTGAAGTGCACCCTCCCCGGTTCGTCCCGTCCGTCTGCCAGACGGTGAACCGAAGTACCTGTCCCCGATGGTTCAGGTCCCCGGACGTGAACCGAAGTACCTGTCCCCGACGGTTCAGCGGCGGGCGGCGGGACGGTAGCCTCGGCGCGAGGAGGGGCGAATGAGACTGCTGGTCGCTGACGACGCGGCGCTGATCCGGGCAGGACTGATCGGGCTGCTCGAGCGGGCCGGGCACCAGGTCGTCGCCGAGGCGGCGGACGCGCCGGAGCTGCTCGCCCAGTGCCGGCGGCTGGCGGACGCCGACGGCCTGCCCGACCTCGTCATCGCCGATGTCCGGATGCCTCCGTCCATGACTGACGACGGGCTGCGTGCCGCCGTCCAGCTGCGGGAGGCGCACCCCGGGCTGCCGGTGCTGATGCTCAGCCAGTACGTCGCGCCGGCGTACGCGGCCACCCTGCTCGAGGGCCGCGCGTCCGCAGGCCTGGGCTACCTGCTCAAGGAACGGGTCGGACGGGTCGCCGACTTCCTCCGCTCGGCCGAACTCGTCGCCGCCGGCGGCGTCGTGATCGACCCAGAGGTCGTCGGACAACTGCTCAACGCCCGCCGCGGCGACCCCGTCCTGGGACGCCTGACGCCACGCGAACTGGAGGTCCTCGCCCTGATGGCCAACGGCGCGTCCAACTCCCAGATCGCCGAACGGCTGGTCGTCACCACCGCCGCCGTCGCCAAGCACGTCGCGAACATCTTCGCCAAGCTCGACCTCGGCCCCAGCGAGGACAACCGCCGCGTCCGCGCCGTACTCGCCTATCTCAACCGCTGAGGCGCCTCGTGTCAGACTGCCCGACTCACCGCGTCCCGGGCGATCGTGAACGCGCGGACGCAGGCACGGACGTCCTCCTCGGAATGCGCGGCCGACAGCTGCACCCTGATCCGCGCCTTGCCCTTCGGCACCACCGGGTAGCTGAACGCGATCACGTAGACGCCCAGGTCGAGCATCCGGTCGGCGATCTGGGCGGCGGTGCGGGCACCGTCCTCTCCGGGGAACATCACCGGCACGATCGGGTGGCTACCGGGCAGCAGCTCGAACCCGGCGGACGCCATCAGCTCACGGAAGAGCCGCGCGTTCGCGCCCAGCCGGGTCCGCGCGTCGCCGGACGAGCTGACCAGTTCGAGCGCGGCGAGTGAACCCGCCACCACCGCCGGCGCGACCGAGTTCGAGAACAGGTAGGGACGCGACCGCTGCCGCAGCAGCGCGACCACCTCGGACGCACCGCTGACATAGCCCCCGGACGCACCGCCGAGCGCTTTGCCGAGCGTCCCGGTGACGATGTCGACATCGCCCTCGACGCCGAACAGTTCCGGCGTCCCGCGACCGTGCTCGCCGACGAAGCCGACCGCGTGCGAGTCGTCCACCAGCACCAGCGCCCGGTAGGAATCGGCCAGATCGCAGATGCCCTCCAGCGGGGCGTACGACCCGTCCATGCTGAACACGCCGTCGGTGACGATCACCCGGCGCCGGGCGGCCGAAGCCTCCTTCAGCCGGTCCTCCAGATCGGCGAGGTCACGGTTGCGGTAGCGCAGCCGCCGGGCCCGGCTGAGCCGGATGCCGTCGATCAGGGACGCGTGGTTCAGCTCGTCGGAGATGATCACGTCCTCGGAGTCGAAGAGCACCTCGAACACACCGCCGTTGGCGTCGAAGCAGGACGAGAACAGGATCGTGTCCTCGGTGCCGAGGAACTCGCTCAGCCGACGCTCCAGGCGGGTGTGCAGGGTCTGCGTCCCGCAGATGAAGCGGACGGAGGCCATCCCGAAGCCCCACTCGTCGAGGGCGTCCTTGGCTGCGGCAATCACGTCCGGGTGATCGGCCAGGCCGAGGTAGTTGTTGGCGCAGAAGTTCAGCACCGGTCCCTGCGCGGTCTCGATGTGCGCCGACTGCGGCGTCGTCAGCTTCCGCTCGGTCTTGTACAGGCCGTCCTGTTTGATGCCGGCCAGGGTCGCCGCGAGGTCGGCGCGCAGCTTCGCGTCCATGGGGCCGAGCCTACGCGTGGACGGGAGCCTTCGAACCCCGCGAGCCGCTTTCCCGCCACGCCGTCCGCCGTCCGCGCCGTCCGTCCGCCGCGCGATCCCGTCCCGGCCGCTCCCGGGATCCCTCTCGCACCTGCCTGCCCGCCCTCCGCCCGCAGTGCCTGCGTCGAGGCAGGTTGCGCGGAAGGAGGCAATTGATGCGCGGCTGGACGCATCCGCGGGCTCGCATCGCCATCCGCGTCCGCACCCGGTTACCGGACTGTCGGTGCCGGCCAGCACAATGGCGGGATGTCGACCGAGCCAACGACCAGCGTCCCCACCGAACGACCCGGCTGGCACCGCGACGTCGTCCTGTTCCTCAGCGGCCAGATGGTGTCGCTGTTCGGGTCGATGCTCGTCCAGTACGCGGTGATGTGGTACCTCACCCTGACCACGAAGGACGGGGTCGTTCTCGCCCTGTCTACGGTGTTCGGCTTCCTGCCGCAGGCGATCGTGTCCATCTTCGGCGGGGTCTGGGCCGACCGGCACAACCGCAAATTCCTGATCATGGGAGCGGACGCGGCCATCGCCGTCGCAACCCTCGTCCTGGCCCTGCTGATGTTCGCCGGCGCCCGTGACCTGTGGCTGATCTATGCCGCGCTGGCCGTCCGGTCGGTCGGAGCGGGCATCCAGACGCCCGCGGTCGGCGCGATGGTGCCGCAGATCGTCCCCGCCGACCGGCTGCTGTCGATCAACGGGCTGACCCAGACGATCCAGGCGGGCATGATGCTGGTCGGTCCGCCCGTGGCCGCCCTGCTGTACGCCACCCTGCCGCTGCCCGGGATCCTGTCGATCGACGTTGTCACGGCCGCCATCGGGATCGGCCTGCTGGCCCTGGTGCCCGTGTCCAGGGTGGTGCGGACGGAGACCGCACCGACCGGCTACTTCACCGACCTGGCCGCCGGCTTCCGGTACGTCCTCGGCCACCCGCTGATCCGCTGGCTGCTGGGCCTGTACGCCGTGGTGATGGTGCTGGCCGCGGCTCCGTCCTTCCTGACCCCGCTGATGGTCGCCCGCAGCTTCGGCGAGGAGGTCTGGAAGCTGACCGTCCTGGAGTTGTCGTTCTCGATCGGCATGATGCTGGCCGGGGCCACCATCGGCATGTGGGGCAAGCGGTTCAGCCGGATGACCCTGATCATCGGCGCGTCCATCGCGTTCGGAGCGCTGTCGATCGGCATGGGACTCTCCACGAACCTGTGGGTCTTCTACGCGTTCATGTTCCTCGTCGGCATCGCCGTGCCGGCGTTCTCCACTCCGTCGATGACCGTGCTGCAGGAGACCGTCGAGCCGGAGCGGCAGGGACGGGTGTTCGGCTTCTTCGGGATCGTCTCCGCCGTCGCGATGCCGGTCGGCATGGCCGTGTTCGGGCCGCTGTCGAACGTCTACTCGGTTGAGTTCGTGCTGATCGTGTCCGGGCTGGTCACGTTCGCGGTCGCCGCGGTGGCGCTGGCGTTGCCGTCCGGACGCCGGGCGATCCGGGCGGCCCGCGATCACGCCGACCCACTGGCCCATGGACATTCCGCGTCGGGCGAGGAACCGGCTGCCCCGTGACCCGCCGAACGCCACCGTTTCGGTCGTTCGCCACAGCCTGCGCTGGAGCGTTTGACCGAAACAGTGGCTCTCGGCGAGGCGGGCTCAACTCCAGTCGAGGATGACCTTGCCGCACTCGCCGGAGCGGGCGGTGGCGAAGCCCTCCGCCCACTGCTCGGCAGCGAAGCGGTGCGTGATCACCGAGCGGACGGCGTCCGCCAGCGCCGGCGACGTGGCGAGCATCGAGCTCATCAGGTACCAGGTCTCGAACATCTCCCGGCCGTAGATCCCCTTGATGGTGATCATGTGGGTGATCACCTTGCCCCAGTCGATCGGGTAGGGGTCCTTGGGCAGGCCGAGCATCGCGACCTTGGCTCCGTGGTTGAGGTTGGCCAGCATCTCGGCAACGGCGGACGGCGCCCCGGACATCTCCAGTCCGATGTCGAAGCCCTCGAGCATGGCAAGTTGGCTCTGAGCATCGGCGATCGGCGACCGGGACACGTTGACGCACAGGTCTGCGCCAACGGCCTTCGCCAGGCCCAGCCGGTAGTCGCTGACGTCGGTGACGACCACATGCTTGGCCCCGGCATGGCGGACGATCGCAGCGGCCATCACCCCGATCGGTCCGGCGCCGGTGATCAGCACGTCCTCGCCGACCACCGGCCACTGCAGCGCCGTGTGGGTGGCGTTGCCGAGCGGGTCGAAGACCGCCCCCAGGTCGGGGTCGATCGCGTCCGGCTGCAGCCACACGTTGGCGGCCGGCAGGACGACGTAGTCGGCCATCGCGCCATCGGTGTTCACGCCGAGCCCGACGGTGTGAATGCAGACGTGTCGCCGTCCCGCCCGGCAGTTGCGGCAGCGTCCGCAGACGATGTGGCCCTCCCCGGACGCCCGGTCGCCCGCCTGGATGCCGGTCACCTCCGAGCCGACCTCGACCACCTCGCCGTAGAACTCGTGGCCGATGGTCAGCGGCGCGACGACGGTGGCCGCCGCCCAGTCGTCCCACGACTCCAGGTGCAGGTCGGTGCCGCACAGCCCCGTCCGCAGGACCCGGAGTTTCACCTGGTCAGGGCCACATTCCGGGTCGGGGACCTCGATCAGCTCCAGCCCTGGCCCGGGGGCCGTCTTCACCAACGCGCGCATGCGTCCTCCTCGGCGACAACGCTAGCCCCGCCGACGGCCCTCGTGGACAGCGTGGGAGGAACGTGAGCCGTCCCCTGTCGTCCCGGGCCGGACGCGAAGGCGCCACCGCCCGACTGGACGGTGGCGCCTCGCGAACTGGTTCCGGTGAGCTCAGCTCCAGCGGATCTGCCCGGCGTTCGGGTCGGCGGAGTTGTCGACGACGACGGTCTTGGCGATCTTGTCGGCGATCGTCTGCTTCTTGGAGTCCCACAGCGGGAACAGCCAGCCGATGCCACAGATGATCGAGTCGATGATGTGCGAGAACTGCCGCAGGATGGCCTGTCCGAAGCCGATCACGGTGCCGGACTCCTCGCCGATCAGCTTGGTCTTGGCGATGGCGCGTCCCGGGGTGATGCCGTAGGTGCCGGAGAGGTAGGCCAGGTAGATCCACCAGCCGACGCCCAGGACGAAGTTGAGCACGTTGCTCAGGCCGTTGCCGGCCACGTTGGCGACCACCGTGGTGACCACGCCGATGATGATGTTCGGCGCGACGTAGTCGACGAGGCCGCCGAGCGCACGGATCGGCCACTCGGCGAGCTTGGCGCCGCCGGGGCCACCCATGGGGACGGGAGCAGTGGCCGGGTAGCCGGGTGCGGGCGGTTGGGTGTATCCACCAGCCGGTGGGTACTGCTGGCCGGGTACGGGGCCGGACGGCTCGGCGTAGCCGCCGGCGGGAGGCGGGTAACCCCCAGCGGGAGGCTGATAGCCGCCGGCAGGAGGCTGATAGCCGCCGGCAGGGGGCTGAAAACCACCCGTGGCGGGCTGCTGGTAGCCGCCCGGCGTGGCCGGCGGCTCGTAGCCACCCGGCGTCGCCGGAGGCTGATAGCCCTCCCCGGACCCTTGGTCCGGTGAAGTCGGATTCTGGTCAGTCATCCTCTTGTCTCCCTGTCAAGGAACTGGTGGCCCTGATCCTAGGGCCTTTGTTGCCGCTGCGGGAGGGGCGATAATTGGGCGCGTGTCGGACATTGATGCCGCTGTCCGTGAGGCTGCCACCCGCAATCTCGTCGCGGCGGGCTGGTTCGGTGCGTCCGGGCTCGCGCTGAGCGTCGTGCACGCGGTGACGGGTCTGGGGGTGGGCTGCCCCTTGCGCCACTTCACCGGCATCCTGTGCCCCTTCTGCGGGGCCACCCGGATGGGCTCGGATCTCCTGGTGGGCGATCTCGCCGGCGCCTGGTCGGCGAATCCCTTCGTTCTCGTCGGGCTCGGGGTCCTCGGCGTGGCGGTGGCGTCCTGGGCGATGACAGCGCTGGGCGGGCCGCGCCTGCGTCCCCCGGGGCGGCTCGCGGAGCGGCGCACCTGGTTCTGGGTGACCGCCGTGGCGGCCGCCATCTTCATGGTTGCCCGCAATCTGCTTCCTCACTAGGGCTCCGTCCGCACCGGCCACCGAGGACGGACGGCTGGGAAGAAGCGGAGAAGCGGTGAAAAAGCAGACGCCCGAACCCTCAGGTCCGGGCGTCCACCCGCGAACCGGCTCTATGGGGAGCCGAGCTCAGTTCGCTGCTCGGCGCCACCTTGGTGCCAGAAGGCCGCCACCGACCGACACCAATAGCAGGCCGAGAGTCAATAATCCCCTCGCATCCCGGCCGCCGGTATCGGCCAGCCTATCCGAGTTCCGCCCGATCCTTAACCTCACCATCGCGTCGTTGTCGGTTCGTGTCGAGGGAGCCTTTGTGGTGACTAGGGGAACCGGTCCCAGCGGGACGCTCTCCGCGACGTCCCCCTCGGCCGGACGCACGTAGGCGACGACACGTGCATCCGCCTGGACATGACCGTCGACGCCGACGACGGCCGTCAGCGCGGCGACCTCGCCCGGCGAGAGGCCGGCCCGGGCGGTGCAGACATTGCCGGAGCAGCGCTGGCCGGGCCCGGTGAGGGAGACGAGGCGGACGTGGCCGGGCACCAGCACGACGACCGACCAGCCTGGCTTCGCCGCGACGTCGCCGGTGTTGGCGGCCGACAGCCTGATCCTCGCCGTCCGCCCGAGGGACACCGCGACCGAGGCCGGTTCGGCCCGCAGCGTCAGGTTGGTCAGAGCAGGGACGGGCGGCTGCCCGTCCGCGACCGCCAGCTTCAGCGAGGCGCTCCGCGTGATCGCACCGAGCGTCGCCGTGGCGCTGACCGAGAGCAGCCCGTCGGCAGGAATGGCGTTGCCACGGGCCGAAATCGGGAGCTCGACATAGCTGCCGCCCGGAATCGGTTCGGTCGCACCGACGGTGAAGCTGACCTGGCCGGGCGCGTCGACAGCCGTCACATCCGGGTAGTGGTTGGGGTCGGTCAGCCGGTCACCAGCCACCGAATACGACTCGAATGCCAGGTTCTGGTCGAAGTCCACCACCAGCTTCACCGGGCCGCATGGCATGGCGCCGTCGCAGCCAAGCCGGACCCGCAGGTCCACCCGCGCCCCGACCTGATAGCTGTCCTGGCCAGCATCCGCGGTGAGCTGCACCGTGACCGAATGATCGGCGGCCACCGCGGTCGAAGGGAAGCCCCAGCCGGCCAGTCCGAGCAGGCCCACCAAACAGGCCGCCCGCAGCGCTGTCCCGGCGGGCCCTCTGAGAAGCACGGGCGCCATGCAATCCCCCTGTCGATCCCGATTGCGGCCCGCCAACACAGGTATTCGCGACCATCTTCGGAAACCACTCGTGGGAAACCTAGCGAACGGCTAACCTGTGTCAAGACCATTCCGTTCCGCGTAGATCTCGATCAATCAAGCCGAACCACGAGCTCGGTCCCCCGGCGGAGCGGCCGGATGAGCAAGGGAAGATCCCCGTGCAGAGTGAAGACGCCGCGACCGGACACGCGCTGCGCAGCCTGCGCCTCCTCCTGGAGGCCTACGCAGGCGTCGAGTTACCCCAGTGGGACCTGTTCGCCGCGAATGTGCGGATGGTCCGCGTGGAACCCGGCAGTGTCCTGTTCACCATCGGCGAGACCCATCCCTACGTCTACTTCGTCCAGCGCGGGCTGCTGAAGGCCCAGGTGATGACCGAGGGCGGGCGCCCGGCCACCGTGTTCTTCCCCGAGGACGGGGACGTCCTCGCCTCGCTCCCCGCGTTGGGCATGGAGGGGGTCCGGCGGACGATCGCCCGCGAACTGCATCCGCGCTCGGCGGCGCTCGAGGCGGCGGCCGCCGCACAGTCGATCCACCTGGTCACCGCGATCGAGGCGAGCCTGCTGGTGCGGATCTCGTTCCGCGTCGTGGAGCACCTGGCGAACCTGCACGTCGCCTGGGCGCGACTCGTCGCCGCGGTCGCGGTGATGCACGCCACCAGCCTCCAGGCGGACGCCAGCTGGCTGCGCAGCACGCCCGAGCAGCGCTACCGCACCTTCCTGGACGAGCACGCGACGCTCGCCGCCCGGCTGACCCAGCGCGACCTCGCGAACTACCTCAATGTGACCGACGTCGCCCTCAGCCGGATCGCCAAGCGCGTCCGTGGCGTCCCCGCTACCACCGCGACGGTCGACGCCCCCGAGGTGGACGCCTGCTCCACCGTCCTCGCCGGGGAGCCGGCAGGCAGCTGACCGGACGCGTCCCGCCGCCGTCCACGAGGGTCAGCTGACGGTCCCCAACCCGGTCGGCTGCGTCCGTCCGTCCTGCCGCCGCTGCGTCCGCCGGAGCCACACCGCTGCCAGCAACACCACCGCGGCGGCCGCGAGCGCGGACGCTCCGACCAGCGGGGAGGTCAGCTCGCTGGTGAACCTCCCGATCCCGATCCACACCAGTCCCCAGGTCAGGCCACCGGCCACGGCCAGCCGCGGGCCGAGCCGGAGAGAGAAGCCGACCCCGAGGAGTGCGGCAAGCGAGAGCACGATCACCGCCACCAGTTGCGCTGGATCCGATTCCGGGCGGACGCCCTGCGCGGCGAGTGCGGCGGAGACGTTGGCGATCGCTGCGATCGTGATCCAGCCGAAGAAGGCGCCGAACGTGCCGTCCACCACGACGGCCTCCAGCCGGTCGGACGGCTCGGCGACCTGCAGCCGGCGGAGTACGCCGACCAGGCTGAGCTCGAGGGCGACGATCATCGCGACGCTGAGCCAGATGCCGGTCGGGACGACCTGGTTGGCCTGCACCACCAGGAGCCAGCCGCCATTGAGCGCGAGCGTGAGCGCGATCGGGACGGAGGCCGCCCGGATCCGCGGCCGGGACGCGTGGTCGCCGACCCACTGCCACACGAGGAAACCGCACAGCGCCACATAGATCGGCAGCCAGATCCAGAAGGCGGGGCCGGCCGGGGTGAGCAGCGTGCTGTTGGGCCGGAACGCCCCACCGAAGCCTTCCTTCACCCGCCGTCCGAAGGCGCCGTAGCCGATCAGCATCCCGAGCGCGGCGACGGTGGCCGCCACGGTCACCATGACCTGGTTGGCCCGAGTGCTCACGCCGCACCTCCTGGGTCGCCTGCACCCATCCTGAGCGATCCGCGGACGCGAGACCAGTGTTCACGCCGATGAATTGCCAGATGCTTGACACGAGGGGCAGGTCTCGGGCGGTCGCCTAGGGTGCTGCAGTGACCACCCTGCTCTGGCTACGCCGCGACCTCCGCCGAGGAGACCACCCCGCCCTCGCCGCTGCCGCGGCGGACGGCCCGGTATTGGCCTGCTTCGTCCTCGACCCCGCGTTGCTCGCGACCTCGTCCCCGGTGCGGACGGGCTGGCTCGCGGCCTGCCTGCAGGCAGCGGACGCCGACTACGACGGACGGCTGTGCGTCCGCGCCGGGGCGCCCGAGGACGTGATCCCGGCGCTGGCCGCGGAGGTGGGCGCCACCGCCGTCCACGTGTCGGCGGAGACCGAGCCGGCCGGCGCGGCCCGGGACGCGCGGGTGCGCGCCGCCCTGGCCGGACGCGGCGTGGGCTGGGCGGAGTCCGGGTCGCCGTACGCCGTCACCCCCGGGCGGGTCCGCTCCGGTTCGGGGGACGGCTTCACGGTCTTCGCCGCGTTCCTCAGGGGCTGGCGACAGCACGGCTGGCGGGCACCCGCCGTCGAGCCCGACCGGCTGCGGCTGCTCGGCCGGGACAGCGACGACGACGTCCAGGCGTGGCTGGAGGAGTCCGTTGCGTCCTGCCCGGTGCCGTTGCCGGAAGCCGGCGAGGACGCGGCGCTGAGCCGCTGGTCGGAGTTCCTCGCCGACGGGCTGGAGGGCTACGCCACCGACCGGGACCGCCCCGACCTCACCGGTACGTCCCGGCTGTCGCCGTACCTGAAGTTCGGGGTGCTGCATCCGCGGACGCTGCTGGCCGACCTCGCCGTCCGGGCCGGGGACGGGGCCGAACGGTTCGTCGCCGAGCTCGCCTGGCGGGAGTTCTACGCCGACGTCCTCGCCCGGCGGCCGGACTCGCTGACCGCGGACCTGAGCCCGCTGCCGATCGCGTACGACGAACCGGGCGAACGCTTCGCCGCCTGGCAGGAGGGACGCACCGGCTACCCGATCGTGGACGCCGGCCAGCGCCAGCTGCTCGCCACCGGCTGGATGCACAACCGGGTGCGGATGATCAGCGCGAGCTTCCTCACCAAGGACCTGCACGTGTGGTGGCCGCACGGCGCCCGGTGGTTCCTGGATCGGCTGCTCGACGGCGACCTGGCCTCGAACACGCACGGCTGGCAGTGGGTGGCCGGCACCGGGACGGACGCCGCCCCGTACTTCCGGGTGTTCAACCCGACGCTTCAGGGCGAGCGCTTCGACCCGGCCGGCGACTACGTCCGCCGGTGGGTGCCGGAGCTGGGCCACCTCGCCGGTGCGTCCGTGCATCGCCCCTGGGACGCGGCGGACGGGTATGCGCACGGCTACCCGTCCCGGATCGTCGACCACGCCGCCGAACGCCGCGAGGCGCTGACCCGCTACCAGGTGGCGCGGGGTCGCTGAGGCCTGCGGTGCCGGGCCTGCCGGGCGCAGCTAGCCGTTGGTGTACACCTTGCCCGGCTTCAGCCGTCCACCCAGCAGTTCGGGGACGGTGACCAGGGTGTAGCCCTTGGCCTGCAGCCTGGCCACCATCGACGGCACCGCCGCCCGGGTGGTCGGACGGATGTCGTGCATCAGCACGATCGCGTTCCGCCTGGCGTGCTTGACCACGTAGTCGGCGACCCGCTTGGTGTTGCGGTACTTCCAGTCCTCGGTGTCCACGTTCCACAGGATCACCGCGTCGCCGGAGCGGCCGAGCGCCTTGCGGATGCGCCCGTTCTGCTCGCCGAAGGGCGGCCGCATCATCGTCGGCGTCGTCCCGGTCGCCTTGCGGATCACCGCGTTGGTCGAGCCGACCTGCTTGCGGACGGCGGCCGTGCTCATCCGGAAGAACTGGGGATGGTTCCAGGAGTGGTTGCCGATCGCGTGCCCCTCGGCGAGCATCCGGCGCAGCAGCGCGGGATGCTGGCGGGCCATGCTGCCCAGCACGAAGAACGTCGCCCGGGCACCGCGCGCCTTCAGCGCGTCCAGGACAGTCGCGGTCTGCCGGACCGGTCCGTCGTCGAAGGTCAGCGCGATGCACTTGACCTTGCGGCAGTCGACCGTCCCGGCCGCGGGCTGTGCGGGCGCGGCGGGCTGCGGCTCGGTGGACGGCTCGGGCGCGGGCTCGTCCGCCGCCGGGTTGTGGACGATGACCTGCGCAGTGCCGGGCCCCGGGACGGACGCCTGCAGTGCCGCACCCGGGGATGCCCCGACCGCCAGCACGAGCGCGACGAGGATCGCCGAGGCGGCTGCGGTGGGGAGGGTCACAGGCCGATCATAGGTCGGCATCCGTCACCGGCAAGGGCGGCGACCTCGGCGGTTCCGGCTGCCGACCCGCTGTTCTCCCGGAGGCCCCGAAGCCGACACCGGCCGTTCAGCTCGCCGTCGCGATCGGGGTCGGCGTGGCGGGCGCGGACGGGGTGGGCTCGGCGCTGGCCTCCTCCGACGCGGTCGCGGTCGGCTCCGGGGTGGGGGTTGCGGCCTCGGAGGTGGTCACGCTCGGGCTCGGGGTCGGCGTGGGCTTGGGCTTGGGCACGGTGGCCGTGGCGGTGGGCCGCCGGGCACCGCCGATCGTGGTGGTGCTGGAGCCGTCCAGCGACCGGCCGAGGCCGAGTTCGATGGCGGTGACCACCAGCATCGTCACCACGAAGATGGCGGCGACGCTGATCCCCATCGCGACCAGGACCTTCCGGCGCCGGTGCGACCCGTCCCCTCCGGCGCCCGAGACCGGCTGGAGGTCCACGGCCGTGGCCGCGTCCGTCTGACCGCGCCGGGCGGACGGGAGGGGGCTGGTCTGCGTCCCGTCGTCGTCGGCGTCCACGGCCGGGAGTCGCGTGGTCGCGTCCACTGCCGGGAGCACCTGTGTGTCGACCTCGTCGGCCTCGCGGACGCGCTCGTAGCCGCGGCGGATCGCGTCGGTCACCCGGCGGTGCGTCCGGTCGAGGCCCGCGCTGTACAGCGTCGCGGCAACGCCACCCACGACGCTGGCGACGGCCGCGCCGAGGACCGTCCCCGCCACGCCGAGCTGGGAGCCGATCAGGGCAGCGGTCGCCGCGGCCAGGGCGCCGCCGGCCACCTGGGGCAGCGAGAACTTCACCTGGAGCGGTTCGCTGGTCTTGTCGGGCTTCTCGTCGGTCAAGCCGGGTTCCTCCTCAGTCCGACGTTCAACGGTACCCGGGGCCGGGAAGCGCCTACCGAGACCGGACGTGGGCCCAAGGGCCGGGTCAGGCCACGCCCACCTGATCGGCGATCAGGCCGGCGATCTGCCGGGCGGCGTCGGGACGGGCCGCATGCCGGCTGGCGGCAGCCGCCGCGGCGAGGCGGTCGGGATCCTCCACCCAGCTGCGCAGCGCGTCCACGACCTCACGCGGACGCGGTGCCCACACGCCGGCGCCCTGCTCGACGACGTAGCTGACGTTGCCGTCCTCCTGTCCGGCCAGCCGGGCGTACAGGACGATCGGCAGGCCGGCGATGAAGGCCTCGCTGATCGTGCCGGGGCCGGCCTTGGTGACGGCGATGTCCGCCGCCGCCATGAACTCCGGCATTCGGCTGGTGAAGCCGTACAGGTGGACGGGGATCCGCCAGTCCACCTCCTGGAGGTCGGCGAGGAGTTCGGCGTTGCGTCCGCAGATGACCGCGAGGCTGACCGGCAGCCGGGCCTCGTTGATCGCCTTGGCGACCCGCCTGACCGGGCCCATGCCGTCCCCGCCGCTGAGCAGCAGCACGACAGGACGGTCGTTGCCCCAGCCCTGCTCGGCCCGCCAGCCCGCCCGGTCGGGCAGCGGGTGGGAGAAGCCGGCCGCCACAGGCAGCCCGATGACCCGCAGGTTCCCCTCCGCGACCCCGTACTCGACGGCCTTCTCCCTGGCCTGATCGGTCGGCACCACCACCAGGTCGGCCCGCCGGTCGAACCAGAAGGCATGCGTGGAGACCAGGTCGGTGACGACCGTGATGAACGGCCGCGGCGCCTTGCGCATCGCCCGGGCGAGGGTGGTGTTGACCAGCGGATGCACCGAGACGATCAGGTCGGCCGGATTCTCCCGGACGAGGCGCTGCGCCGCTTTGCGCAGGTAGGGGTAGGCCAGGTTGTTCACCGCCCGCGTCCGGCCCTTGCCGTCGGACACCCGCCAGGAGAACGCCCAGGCGCTCGGCACCCGGGACATCGGCGGATAGATCTCCGGCGCGTACTTCAGGGGACGCGGATAGTACTCGCGGAAGAAGTCGACCATGTGGGTCTCGAAGCGTCCCGGATACCCGTCCTCCAGTGCCTCGATCATCGCCTCGGTGGCCGACCGGTGGCCGCCGCCGGTGTCGGAGAAGAGGAACAGGATCCGTTTCCGCGCCGCGTCCGGCTGCGGATCGGTCGGGCTCATCTTCCCTCCGGGCACGTCGACGTCTGTTGACCTGAGCATCCCACAATCCGCCCGGACGAGCGGACGCGTGGCGGTCAGCCCTTGAAGGTCACCTTCACACCCTCGTCGGGCATCTCGACGAAGGTCCGGCCGGGGGCCATCTTCAGCGGCGTTCCGTCGTCCAGGGTGAACTCGAACACCTCGTTGACCGCACCCTTCTTCCAGGTGCCGGTGACGTAGGAGCCGGCGTGGGCGTAATAGAACTTCCCGGTGCCGTTGATCACGTGGTAGATCGGCTCCGGGTGCTCGCCGCCCTTGCTGATCGTGCCGTCCACGCTGATGTGGCCCCGGACGATCGGGCCGAGGATGACCATGATGTTCTCGGTGGTCACCCGCTTGTTGCCGGCCAGCAGGTGCGGACCCCACGGCATGCTGCGCAGGTAGGTCTTCTTGTCCTCGTCCCAGGTGTAGGACATCGTCCAGTTCATCTTCTTCGCCCACGGCACCTTGACGGTCTTCGCCGGCTTGCCGTTGGCCGTGCTGGCCTCGGCCTCGTCCGCCCAGGGGAAGTAGTTCTGTTGCGGGCCGTCGGTGAATTTCTTCGCCAGGGTGGCCAGCTTGGCCGGGTGGCAGGTCACGGCCTTGTCGTAGTAGGTGTTCCCGTTGTAGGTGAAGACGAACTTCGAGTTGATCCCGTAGGCCACCAGCTTGCCGCCGAACTTCGCCTTGGCGGCCTGGTAGTCGATGGGCGTGAAGTACTGCGGGAACTGCTTCATGTACTTCAGCACCCAACCGGTGCCGCCGGTGCTGCCCAGGATGCCGGTGATCGGCGAGAACAGCGCCGCGTCGACCGGACGCATCGAGCGGACGGCCTGGACCGTGTCGGCGTACTGGGTGTGGAAGACCGGGACCAGCCGGGTGCCGGCCTCACCGGAGGGCAGCGAGCGATAGCCGTCGTTCTGGACGAAGACGATGTCGGCGTCGTTGAGTCCCTGCTGCACCTGCATGCCGTTGTGGATGTGTTCGCGCTTGTTGTCGGGCACTTTCACGGCGACCGCGACGTGCTTGGGGTCGTCCCCGTCCTTCAGCGGCCGGCCGGTCAGCGGCCAGCGGGGCGTCGTGTCCTGGGTCTCGGTCGGGGTCGCGCTGGGCGAGCTCACCGGCTCCTGCCCGGTCGGTGCGGAGGTGGACGGTGGCTTCTCCGACGTGCAGCCGACGACGGCAGCCCCCGCGAGTCCGATAGCGCCGAAGACGGCGGTGCGCCGACTGAACAGATCCATGCCTACCCAAGCCTCTTCCTGGCTGACCACCGGCCGGTGCCGGGTCGGATGCCGAGGTAATCCTAGGGCGTCCCGGCAAACCCGCCGGGAGGCCCGTCCGGGGCGTCGGGAGGTCGGCTATTCGGGGTGGCCGCGACGGCCACGGGCCACGTTGTCCAGCGCCGCGTTACCCATCCGTGACAGACTTGCCGCCAGTCCTGCCCAAACGGAGGTCAGATGAGTACTCGGGCCGAGCGGCGCGAGATCACCGAACGCGCGATCCTGGACGCGGCCCGCGGGCTGCTGGTCGAAGGCGGCCAGGAAGCCCTCACCGTCCGCGGCCTCGCGCGGAAGCTGAACCTGGTCCCGTCCGCGTTGTACCGGTACGTGGCCAGCCGCGAGGAACTGCTGACCATCCTGTTCTCGCACATCTACACCGATATGGCCGACTTCGTGCAGGCGGCGCACGACGCCGTCCCGAGCGACGACCTGCGGGGACGGTGGCGGGCGTTCGCGACGGCGCTGCGGGAGTGGGCGCTGGAGCATCCTTACGAGTGGACGCTGATCAACGGCACCCCGCTGCGGGACTACCACGTCCCACCGACCGAGACGCTCACCCAGGGCATCCGGCTGCACCTGCTGCTCGCCCGGCTCGGTGAGGACGCGGAGGCTGCCGGCGTCCACCCGCGGATCCGTCCGGAGGGGTCGCCGAGCGCGATGCCGGGGCTGAAGCAGTTCCTGGCGTCCCAGGGGATCGAGAACATCTCCGAGGAGTCCGTGCTGACCGGTGTCGCCGGCTGGCACCTGTTGATGGGCGCCCTGTACGAGGAGCTGTTCGGCCTGTTCGGGGCCGACCTGGAGGACAAGGACGTCTACTACGACGCCATGGTCTCGGCGACGGAGAAGCTGATCTTCGGCTGAGCCGGCCCGTCCCGTCTGTCCGTCCCGCCCCTCTCGTCCGTCCCGGCCCACCCGGCCCACCGGGTCCGTCCACTCCACCCGGTCCGTCCACTCCACCCGAGTTCGCTCCCGAAAGGGACGTTTGCTCCCGAAGTTTCGGGAGCAAACGTCCCTTTCGGGAGCGTTTGTAACGGATGGGACGGACGGGACGGGCGCCGAACGGGGACGGACGGGCCGGGTCAGCGGCCGAAGACCAGATCGAGCAGGTCGTGCCAGGCCTCGATCTTGGTGCGCTCGCGTCCGCGCAGGGTGCCCCGGCCGATCTCGGCGTCGTCGATCCGGCGCCAGTCGTCCAGGGTGCTGGGACGGACGCCCCGGGCGGCGAGCAGTTCGTCGGGATCGCCGAGCGGACGCGCCGGAGCGACGGCGAGATCCTCCAGCAGGTGGCGGACGGTCTCGGTCGCGTCCGACTTGTTGGCGCCGATCAGTCCGACGGGGCCGCGCTTGATCCAGCCGACGGCGTACTCACCGGGACGCAGGGTGCCGTCGACGTCGTGGACGCGGCCCTCGACGTTCGGGATCCGGCCGTCGACGAACGGGACGCCGGGCAACGGGACGCCGTAGTAGCCGATCGACCGCAGCACCAGGTCGGCCGGGACCTCGAACCGGGAGCCGTCCACGGTCGACTCGAACTCGACGGACGCCACCCGTCCCTCGCCGAGAATGGCGACCGGACGGTGCTGGAACAGCAGGTGCAACCGGCGCAGCGGCGACGGACGTTCCTCGGCGAGCGCCGCGGCGATCGCGTCCACGTTGTTGCGCGCCCGGCGGTCGAGGCCGGTCGTGTCGGCCGGCAGCTCGCCGCGCTCGTAGACGACGCCGAGGCCGTCGAGTCCCAGCAACTCACGCAGTTCGGCGGTGCTGAAGGCGGCGTCCGCGGGTCCGCGGCGTCCCACGAGCCACACGTCGCGGACGTTGGTGGCCTGCAACTCGGCCAGCACAGCGTCCGGCATGTCGGTGGCGTGGAGCTCGGCCGGGTCCTTCAACAGGATCCGGGCGACGTCGACGGCGACATTGCCGACGCCGACGACCACGGCGCTGGTGACGTGGGCGAGTTCGTGCGCGACGGCGTCCGGATGGCCGGAGTACCAGGACACGAACTCCCGCGCGGAACGGCTGCCGGGCAGTTCCTCGCCGGGGATGCCGAGCCGCCGGTCGAGGGCCGCGCCGATCGCGTAGACGACGGCGTCGTAGCAGCCGAGCAGCTCGGCCGGGGTGACCTGGGTGCCGATCTCGACGAGTCCGCAGAACCGGACGCGGGGCGACTCGAACGCGTCGGCCAGCTTGTCGGCGACCGCTTTGATGCTGGCGTGGTCGGGGGCGACGCCGTAGCGCAGCAGCCCGAACGGCGTCGGCAGCCGGTCGAGGATGTCGATGGCGACATCGGCGTCCGCCCTGGCCAGGAGACCGGCGGCGAACAGTCCGGCCGGCCCGGCGCCGACGATCGCGACCCGCGGTATCCGCTCCATGGTGCCTCCCGTGCGCCGATCCTACTGACCCGCCTCGTCCCCGCCGAGAACCTCCGTTCCGGTCATTCGCCACACCCTGGGCAGAGGCGTTTGACCGGAACGGTGGCGTTCGGCGAGGGACTCAGCCGGCAGCGGGACGCAACCAGATCGTGTCGGCGATGGGCTGGCGCTGGCCCCCGACGTGGACGACCTCGTCGCCGTCCACCTGGAGTTGGCTGGCGTAGCAGCCGAGTGCACGGCGGACGGACGGAAGCTGCTCGGGTGCGTGCCAGGCGAGCGCGCCGTCCACGGGCAGCAGCGGCTCGGAGACCACCTCGACCAGCGGGACGCCGGACGCCGCCGACGCAGCCACCGCGATCTCATGGCAGGCGACGTGGTCGGGATGCCCGTAGCCGCCGTGCGCGTCGTAGCTGACCAGCAGGTCGGCGCGCCAGGCCCGGAGGTACGCGACCAGGTGGGCGGCGGGTCCGTCCACGCCCGCTGCGGTGAGGCTGTCCGCGCCGGCGTCCTCCGCCGGACCGGCGAGCTCGGGCGTCACCCAGCGCATGCCCGAGTCGGTGAACCGACTCCGCTCCGGCTGATCGGAGACGATCTCCTCGTGCCACGGTGGCGAATCGGGGACGGTCGCTCCTTCCGGGGCAGAGTCGGCGAACCGGCCCGGCGCCCCGGCGGCTGATGCATCGGGGATCGTTCCTCCTTGCCGCGCGGGGTCGGCGAACCGGCCCGGCGCCCCGGGGACGACTCCCGTTCCGCCGACCTCTGCGAACGCCGGCGGCGTCCCCAGGAAGCTGTGGTCGACCACACCCAGGGCGGCCAGGGCGCAGGCCAGCTCACCCTCGCGGTGGGCGACCAGGTCGGGGCCCACGTCCACGCCGGGACGGATCTCGCCGCGTTCGCCCCGGGTCGCCGTCACGACCGCCACCGGGTGCCCGGACGCGGCCAGCTCGGCGATCAGCACCCCGGTGGCCAGAGTCTCGTCGTCGGGATGCGCGTGCAGGAAGGCCACCCGGGCGCCGGGCGGGAACAGGCCCCGCGCGCCCGTCACGTCCACGCCGTCCCGCCTACGCGCGTCCCGCCCGCACTCGTTTCCCGGGCACTGGTCCCGCGCCCGCTCGTCTCGCGTGCACTCGCCGCGCCCGCACTCATCCCCGGATCGCTCGCCTCGCCCACGTTCGTCACGCCACGCCCCGGTCGCCGTCGAGCAGCCCCGAGTAGAGCGCCGCCAGCCGGCGCGCGGTCCAGCCCCAGTCGAACCGGCGGGCATGCACGCGGGCGACCGTCCCCATCCGGGCGAGCAGTCCGGGGGCGGTCAGGAGCAGGGTGATCGCGCGTCCCCAGTCCGCGGGTTCGCGGGAGTCCATCAGCTGGCCGGTCTCGCCGTGTGCGACCGCTTCCCGCAGCCCGCCGGCGGACGCGGCGATCACCGGCGTCCCGGACGCGGCGGCTTCCAGCGCGACCAGGCCGAACGTCTCCGAGTGAGACGGCACCAGCGCGATCCGCGCACCTCGCAGCAACCGGGCCAGCTGCTCGCGCGGCTGCGGGCCGACGAAGCTGACCTGTCCGGCGAGGCCGAGGTCGGCGACGAGCCGGTCGAGTTCGGCGGCGTAGGACGCGAAGTCGGCCGACGCGTCCCCGGCGACGACCAGGTGCGGACGGATGGACGGGTCGACGTGCGCCAGCGCGCCGATGGCCAGGTCGGGACCCTTCAGCGGCTGCAGCCGGGCGGCGAACAGGACGTAGCCGTTCGGGGACGCGACCGACGGCGTCCAGGCGTCCTCACCGGGAGCGAGGGGACGGAACAGCTCCCGGTCGACGCCCGGGGAGACGATCTCGACCCGGTCGGGATCGGCACCACAGCGCTCGATGACCGTGTGCGCCTCGGCCGCCGAAATGGCGACGACAAGGGCGGACTCGCGCGCGACGAGCGCCTCGCCGGAGACCCGGCGGACGGACTCGGGCACTTCGCCGGACGACAGCGGCGAACCCGGCAGGGCC
Organism: Propionibacteriaceae bacterium; assembly: GCA_017306015.1. Lineage (GTDB taxonomy): Bacteria > Actinomycetota > Actinomycetes > Propionibacteriales > Propionibacteriaceae > Propionicimonas. Next base: position 190,118 of record JAFKJK010000011.1, on the reverse strand, counting down.
GCCACCGAGTGATAGCTCTGCACGTGCGGGACACCGCGGGCCGCCGCCACCGGAAGGGCCGCGACCCCGGACATCCAGTGGTGGGAGTGGAACAGGTCGTAGTCGCCGAGGGTGGCCAGGCCGGCGGAGAACTCGTCGATATGGTCGTCGATGACGCTCTTGGGCAGCGGGGTGCGCGGTCCGGCGTCCAGGTGCCGCAGGACGACGCCGGGGGCGAGTTCGACCGCGTCCGGGTCGTCGGGGTGGCTGCGCCGGGTGACCAGGTCGACGCTGTGCCCGAGTCCGGCGAGCGCGAGGGCCTGGCTGCGCTCGACGACGTTCATGCCGCCCGCGTCCCCGGAGCCGGGCAGGTTCGCCGGCGAGGTGTGCATCGAGACGAAGCACAGTCTGAGGCGGTCAGGCACGGCGCGAGCCTACCCGGCGCGGTCGGCAGCACGCGGGGGTGCTGTCACCGTCCAACGGAGCTGCCGGCAAGGCCCAGGCAGCCGACCCCGATCAGAACACGGGCTAACGCACACGCGAGCAGGGCCGACCGGCACCGGCGTCCGCGCCACACGACCGCTCCGCTGCGCCGGAATGAATCGTGCGAAGATGCCGGAATGACCAGCGCCCCGCCCACCCGCACCGCGGGGACGGACGTCGGCCCGAACGGGCTCTTCCTGGTCATCCTGGCCGGCCTCGGCATGGTCGGGCCGTTCTCCATCGACACGATGTTCCCCGCGTTCGCCCGGATGGGAGCCGAGTTCGGGGCGAGCGAGCTCGCGCTGCAGCAGATCGTCAGCGTCTACATGCTCGCCTTCGCCACCATGAGCCTGGTCCACGGCCCCCTCTCGGACGCGCTGGGACGCAAGCCCGTGATCCTCGCCGGCCAGGCGGTGTTCGTGGCGGCGTCGATCGGCTGCGCGCTGGCACCGTCCCTGCCCGCTCTGCTGGCGTTCCGCGCCGTCCAGGGACTCAGCGCCGGCGCCGGGGCGATCATCAGCCGGGCGATGGTGCGGGACGTCTACTCCGACGCCCGCGCACAGCGGACGATGAGCCACATCGCGATGATCTTCGGCCTCGCGCCGGCACTCGCCCCCGTGGTCGGCGGGCTGCTGCTCGGCTTCGGTGGCTGGCGGGCCACCTTCTGGTTCCTCGTCGGCTTCGGCCTGGTGTGGGCGGCGCTGGTGCTGTTCTTCATGCCGGAGACCCACCCGGCCGAACGGCGGACGGAGTTCAACGTCCGGCTGCTCGCGTCCGGTCTGGCGCAGGTGTGGCGGCGGCCGTCGGCCCGCCGGCTGGCGTTCACCGCCGCGCTCAACAACGGCGCGATGTTCCTGTGGATCTCGTCCGCCCCGCTGCTGGTGGTGAACCTGCTGGGCCTGGGCGAGACCGACTTCTGGAAGCTGTTCGTGCCCCTGATCTCCGGCATGGTCATCGGCTCATGGGTGAGCGGACGCCTCGCCGGCCGCATCCACGGCGACCGCCAGGCCACCATCGGCTACGGCATCGCCCTGGTGGCCCTGGTGGTCGCGTTCGTGCTGTCGCTGTTCCCGGCCACGCGCGGCTTGCCGTGGACGGTGCTGCCGCTGCCGATCTTCACCTTCGGCAACGCCCTCGCGTTCCCGATCCTGACCCTGGCGATGCTGGACGAGTTCCCGGAGGCGCGCGGCTCGGCCTCGTCGATCCAGAACTTCGTAGCGCTGCTCGGCAACGCCGCCATCTCCGGACTGCTCGCGCCGGCGCTCGGCTTCTCGGTGACCGCGCTGGCCGTCGGGTCGCTGACCCTGCTGGTCGTCGGGGCGCTGCTCTGGCGCCGGCACCTCACCGCCGGCGGACGCGTACCGGAGGGCAGCCCGGACGCCGCCGCGTTCGAGCCGCTGGAAGACCTGTGACCGGACGGCTCCCAGGGGTCCGGGTGGTGCACGCCGCCGCCGCGGGGACGGTGCTCGTCGCGTCCCTCGCGCTGGCCGGGTGCCTGCCGTCCGGGGCCCCGGCGACGTCGCCGCCGTCCGCGCCCCGGTCGCCGTCCGCCGGGACGGTCCAGCTGCGGGTGACGAAGATCGCCGACGGCGACACGTTCACCGGCACGGACGCGGCGGGCAGGAAGGTGAAGGTCCGGATGCTCTCGATCGACGCGCCGGAGCTGGCTCATGACGGAAACCGGGCCGCGTGCGGCTCGTCCGAGGCCGCCGCACGGCTGCACGAACTGATCTTCGGTGAGCAGGTGAGCGTCGTCCCCGATCCGAAGGCGGACGCCGTCGACCGGTACGGACGCCGCCTCGGCTACGTCGAACGGGACGGACGCGACATCGGCCTGAGGCTGATCGAGGAGGGCCTGGTGGAGGCGTGGTATCCCAGCAGCGAGCCGCGCCCGGAGCGCTTCGGCGTGTACTCGACGGCCGAACGCGCCGCCCGGGACAAGCACGTGGGCTCCTGGGCGACCTGCCCGGGTCTCGGCCGCTGATCCCGGTCGCGAGAGCCTCGGGCACCCGGTGTGAGGGGTTCGTCCCAGCTGTAACGCGACACGCCGACGACACGCCGAGAGGGTCGAAACTGGCCCAAAACGACAGCCCGAACCCCTTGCGGACCCCTCCACCAACCCGGTAGCGGACCCCTCCACCAACCCGGTAGAAATCTGGCTACCGGATCACTTCGGTGAGACGGGGATCGAGAGCAGGAAGTCAGCCGTCCGGTGGTTCGCCACTCGGGCCCCCGGTGATGCGTGGGGCGTGTTGACTGGTAGCTCTTGGATCAACCGATGATCGGCCATCACGCCGGATTCGAGGGCAGGCCCCGGAGACTCATACTCACCGGGGCCTTTCCCTTTCCCCAAGCGCAGAGGCGAACCGCCGCGAGGGAGGCAACCGACGCGAACGGAGGCACCTGACCGGAACGGAGTCGCCTGACACAGCCGCCTGCGCGCACTGCTAGCGTCACGCTGTGGACAACGTTGAACCTGCGATCGTCATCGGCGACGACAGCATCCGGCTCGAACTCCTGGACGTGGGCGCGGCCGTCCGCCGTCTCGACGTGCGCCTGCCCGACGGCACCTGGCGCAACGTCGTGCTCGGCCATCCGGACGTGGCCGACTACCGGGGCAACCACGGCTACCTCGGCGCTTCCGTCGGCCGCTTCGCGAACCGGATCGACCGGGCGCGGTTCTCCCTCGACGGGCGCGAGTACGTCCTGGACGCCAACGAGCCGCCCAACATCCTGCACGGCGGCACCCACGGCTTCGGCGTGATCGACTGGACGCGGGCCGGATCGGGCGCCGACTGGGCGGAGTTCACCCTGGTCAGCCCGGACGGTGACCAGGGCTTCCCTGGCGAACTGACGGCACGCGTCCGGTTCGAGGCCGGCGACTCCCGCGTCCGGATCGCCTACACCGCCACCACCGACGCCGCGACGGTCGTCAACCTGACCACCCACCCGTACTTCAACCTGGACGGCGAGGGCTCCGGGACGATCGAGGACCACCTGTTCGAGGCGAAGGCGAGCGCCTGGACACCGACCCGCGACGACGGCATCCCCACCGGCGAGATCCGGGACGTCACCGGGACGGCAGCCGACTTCCGTTCGCCGCGGCCGCTCGGTGCGACCAGGATCCAGGCACAGGGAGAGGGCATCACCCGAACCGACGGCTTCGACCACAACTTCGTGATCGACGGGGACGGGATGCGCGAGCACTGCCGGCTGGCAGGTCCGTCCGGGCTCACCCTGGTGGTCTCGAGCGACCAGGCCGGGCTGCAGGTCTACGACGGCGAACACTTCGTCGGCGAGCCGGGCACGTCGGGGCGTCCCTACCCACGCCTGGCCGGGCTCGCGCTTGAGCCGCAGCGATTCCCGGACGCCCCGAACCAGCCGGGGTTCCCGAGCTCGGAGCTGCGTCCGGGCGAGGTGTACACGGCGACCACGACCTGGGAGTTCCGGCGGACCCCTCCACCAACCCGGTAGAAATCTGGCTACCGGATCACTTCGGTGAGACGGGGATCGAGAGCAGGAAGTCAGCCGTCCGGTGGTTCGCCACTCGGGCCCCCGGTGATGCGTGGGGCGTGTTGACTGGTAGCTCTTGGATCAATCGATGATCGGCCATCACGCCGGATTCGAGGGCAGGCCCCGGAGACTCATACTCACCGGGGCCTTTCCCTTTCCCCAAAGCCTCGGACCTGGGCCCAAACCCCGCACGGGGGCCGACACCGACGGCCCGCCATCGACGACCCCGCCGGCCGCTACAGCCCCAGCCGCAGGGCGGCGGCGAGCAACTCCTGCCGGGAGTTGGCGCCGAGCTTGCGATACAGGTTGGTGCGGTGGAACTTGACGGTGTTGACCGAGACGAACAGCTCCCGGGCGATGGCGGCGTTCGTCAGCCCCCGCCGGACGCCGGCCAGCACCTCGAGCTCGCGGCCGGCCAGGCGAGGTCCCGCCTGGTCGCCGCCGGGACGTCCGGCGTAGCGCAGCGCCAGCGCGAGGCTCTCCCGCACCGGGCTCGGCGCGGACGGCGGCAGCATCAGGATGAGCGTGTCGATCTCATCGCGTCCAGCCAGCGCCAGCGCGATCGGGGCCGACCGCTGCTTCAGGCCACCGCCACCGGCCAGCACGGTCTGCACAGCGGCACTGTCCTCGCCGGCGCGCAGCCGGACCAGGGCGGCCAGGAGTCCCAGGTTCCACCGGGTGCGGTGCGGCAGGCCCGGCAGCACGGCATCGGCGGACGCGAGCGCAGCAGCTTCGCCGGGCCCGCGGGTGAGCAGGAGCAGCTCCACCACCTCCCGCGCACCCGCGCACCACCGGGGCAGGGCGGCCCGGGGCAGCGAACGGACGGCCTCGGCCAGCTCCGGCACGCTGCGCACCCCGGCACGTCCCGGCGAGCGGGCCAGCATCAGCTCGGCCAGCACCGCCCACCAGCTCGGCGCCTCCGGGTGCCGCTGCCACGCCGCCCATCGCTCCGGACGGACGCGCTGGGCGAACTCCTCCGCGGCTGCGTCGCTCCGTCCGACGGCCACCAGGACGGCGATCCGGTGAGCGACGAGGATCGGCCAGTCCGCCGGCTCCTGCAGGCGGGCGAACGCGACCTGGGTCACGGCGTCCGCCGCGTCGAGGTCGTCGCGGTCGAGCGCGTCCCACGTCTGCTGGACGGCCCGGGCAACCGACTCGAGCGGATGCCCGAGGTGATCGGCGGACGGAGACCGGTCATCGGCCCGGGAGTGGCCGAGCAGGACGGACGCCGCCGTCCCCAGCGCGGACAGCGCGGCCGCCCGCGTGTCCTCCACGCCGCCCGTTGAGGCCGGATTGCGGCGCAGCAGCGGCAGGAACTGGGCTGCGAGCTGGAGGGACAGGTCGGCGCGGTCCAGCTGGAACAGCGTCCCGGCGACAAGCATCGCGTCGGAGACCAGGCCGGGCGACAGCGCGGGCGCCACCTCGGCGGCGCGGACCGCGGCGAGCGCGGCCCACTTCCCGGCCGCGCGGACGGCGACGCCCACCTCCCCGGTGTCGAGGGCGACGACCGCGACCTTGGCGAGCCGGTCGAGCTGGGCGATCGTGCTGCCACCGACCCGGCCTTCCAGCAGCGTCCGCTGGAGTTCAGCGATGCCGGGATCGGCGGCAGGCTCGCCCCGGCTCGGCCCGAGGCGGCCGAGCAGTGCGAGCAGGACGGGACGGCCGGCGAGTACCGCCGGATCGAGCGAGGACAGGGCTTCCGAGAGAAGCTGCGGGGCACCTCTGCCGAGCTCCCACAGCCAGTCCCCGGCGAGCTGGGTGGCCTGGTCGAGCCGGTGGCTGCCGAGCAGCATCAGCAGAGCCAGTTCGATGTCGCCGGTGGCCTGGGCGCATTCGGCCAGCCAGGTCCGGTCGGCTTCGATCTGCTCCACCGGCTGGGCGGCGTACCACCGGCGCCACTGCCGCCGCAGCGCCGGCGTCCAGGTGAACACCGGTGTGGGACTGGTCACGAACTCGCCGACCTGGCGCCGCATCCGCTCCAGCAGGTAGTCGCCGCGCTCGTCGCCGAACATGCGGTGCAACAGCGCCGGGCTGAACCGGGGCGCCTGGGCGAGGGTGCGCAGCGCTCGCCGGAACGGCTCCGGACCGTTGCGCTCGGGCAGCCAGCCCCAGAACGCCTGCTCTCTGGTCACCGTCCCGGCGATCACCTCGGGCCCGAACAGCTCGATGGTCCGCTCGACCAGCGCCGGGTTGCCCCGCGTCGCCGCCAGCACGGCCCGAACGCTGCCCGGGCCTGCATCGGCACCGGGAAGCTCCCGTGCCAGCAGCTCGGCGACCTCAGCCTCGGTGTAGGCCAGCAGGGTGTCGTCGATGACCTGGTAGCCCACACCGGCCGCCACCGCCATCCCGACGAGGGCGTAGCCGTCGACCGCGGTGGCGAGCACCCGGAAGGCAGGCAGCCGTCCGGCAAGGTCGATCAGGGCGCGCGCCACCTCGGCCGGGATCTCGTCCAGCCGGTGCACCGCCAGGGCGACCGGACGGTCGAGACCGATCACGGCTCGCTCCAGTGGCCCGGCGATGATCTCCCCCGGGGTGGACGCGACCGCGTCCGCCGGGACGGGGACGCCCGCGAGCTGCAACTGGTAGCGCAACTGGTCCGAGATCGAGGCATGTGCCTGCTGGCGCGGGTCGAGGTCGACCGCCACCCTGACCTCGGCCCCCGGCAGGGAGGTCCAGTCGTGCAGCAGGGCGAACTTGTGGTTTCCGGCGCCGCCCTCGACCAGCAGCAGCGGGATCGCGGCATCCAGGCGGGAGAGCAGCCGGGTTCGCGGTAGTGAAATCACCGATCGGCTCCTCGACCAGGCCCGCGGGTCGCCGCAATGGCGTGCCCTGACGTTGGTCATTGTGCCTCAGCCAACCCCGCTCGCGAGGGGAAATGGCCTAGCTGCTCAGTGATTTACGCACCATGAAAGCTGTTCCGTGGCCGGATCGCCGCATCGATCCGGCCACGGACTGCTTCGGGACGAACAGCGCGGAGTTGTGTTCGCCCCGGCCGTCACCTACCGCGGGGAGCTTCGTCGATCCCCGTCCCGGGCGGTGGCGGAGCCTCCCACTCTCGTGGCAGCTGGCGGGCCACCGACGAGGATGATGGACCGAACCGGCACGGATGGCATCGGCACGGTGTTTGCGGAGGCATCAGTCCGGAGGCAGGGGGCCGGACGCGAATCGGAATGGAGCACGCGCTTGGCCGTCGCGTGCCCTGTCCCCTGAATCGCGGTCATGGTTCCCCTGGAATCCGGCCTGTCGAGTCACGACGACGTGGAGTCCGCCGGACGCTTCGACTTTAGGGGGACCAGGCCTCGCTCGGGAGGGGCTGCGGGCCTCCCGAGCGGCCGCAACCACCCACCCGCCTACCCGACCGACAGCCCTCTCCCACCCATTTTCCGGGTGCGAGCGCCGTGCGGACCGGCGGGCGATACTGCTGCCATGACTACGACGAATGAACGCTCGGTTGAGTTGCGCCGGATCGGGGAACGACGCTTCGAGGTGACCAATGCCCGGGGCGGACGCCTGGTGCTCGCCGAAGGCGCGGACCCGGACTTCACGCCGGTCGAGCTGCTGCTGGCGGCTGTCGCAGGCTGCTCCGCCGTTGACGTCGACTACCTCACCACCCGTCGCGCGGAGCCGGACGCGTTCGCCGTCGTCGCGTCCGCCGAGAAGCTGAACGACGAGCACGGCAACCACCTGGGCCCGGTGACGGCGCGGTTCGCGATCGACTTCCCGCACGGCCCGGACGGCGATCGCGCCCGCGAGGTGCTGCCGGCGGCCGTCGCCAGGTCGCGGGATCGGCTGTGCACGGTGTCGCGCACCGTCCAGTTGCCGACGGAGGTCAGCTTCGAGATCGCCCCGGGCAAGACCGACCCGGGCAAGACCGACCCGGGCAAAGGAGAAGGCCCCGGCGAGTATGAGTCCCCAGGGCCTTCTGACGCCTCGGCGTGATGTCCGCTGCAACCCGGAAGCTCCCAGCTGGACCATCGCGCATCACCACGACGCCGCGAGCGAAAAGCCCGCAGAGGCCCAACTTCCTTCTTCCGGCCCCGGCCGCCGAAGCGATCCGGTAGGCAGAGTTCTAGTCGGCTTCACAGGGAGTTCGCAAGGGGTTCACCGGAATGAATCCGTCCAATTCCGGCCGACCCGGCGTGTCGTCGGCGTGTCGGGTTACACCTGGGACGGAACGGCGAAGCCCTGGTCGCCGCTTGGGATCCCCCCACGAAGTTCGCTCCCGAAAGGGACGTTCGCTCCCGAAGTTTCGGGAGCGAACGTCCCTTTCGGGAGCGAATCGTCCAGAGGGGGGCGGCGGCGCCAGAGGGGCGGCGGCGGGCGAGGGGCAGCGGCGAGCGGCGCGGCGAGGGACGGACGGGCTCAGCCGGCGTCCGAGCGCTTGTCGGCCAGCCGGGAGAACACGTCCAGCATGGTCTGGGAGCTGCGCTTCATGGCCCGCATGTCGTCCGGGGTCATCAACTTGATCACCGCGACCAGCGCCCGTTCGAACAGCGAATCGCCCTCCAGGACCGCCTCCTGGCCGAGGTCGGTGAGGTAGAGCCGGCGCAGCCGGCGGTCGTCCGGGTCCCGCCGCCGTTCCAGGACGCCCTTCTCCTCCAGGCGGTCGACCAGGCCGCTGGCCGTGGGCGGGCTGACGGCCAGCTGCCGAGCCAGGTCCTGGCTGCTCAGGCCCGGTTCGGAGGCCACCAGGTTCAGCACCCGCAACTGCTGGACGGTGAGGTCGAGCGGAATCTGGGACGGCCCGACGAGCCTCATCGCCTGCTCGTGCACCTGAAGGTTGAGCTCCCAGATCTCGCGCGCGAGGGCGCTGCGCTCGGCGTCCAGGCCGAGCGCCTCGAGGTCGTAACGGTGCTCCACAGGAGTCTCACTTGGCTGTCAGATAGTTAGTAGTAGGCTAACCGATGCGCTTGTGACCCCGCCACCCCGGGCAGCGCCGCTTCGAGAGGGAGATCTGTGTATCGCTTGACCAAGGGCAGCCTCGCCCAACGCAGTGTGGTGCTGCTGCTCGCACTGCTGGTGATCGGGTTGGGCACCTACGCTGCGACCGTCCTCAAGCAGGAGCTCATCCCCTCGATCGACCTGCCCCGCGGCAGCGTCATCAGCGTGTACGCCGGCGCGGCCCCCGAGGTGGTCGAGGCCCAGGTGACCAAGCCGATCGAGTCCGCCGTCAAGGGTGTGGACGGGGTGACGTCGGTCACGTCGAAGAGCTCGTCCGGCGTCTCCCAGGTGACCGTGCAGTGGGAGTACGGGATCGACCTGGACGACATGACCAACAAGCTCGGCAGCGCCCTCGACTCGATCTCGTCCGCCCTGCCGTCCGGCGTCGACCCCAAGGTGGTCACCGGCAGCTTCGACGACATCCCGATCGTGGCTCTCGCGGTGTCGTCCAGCGGGTCGCTGCAGGACCTGAGCACCCAGGTCACCGACCTGGTCGTGCCCGACCTGAAGACCATCGACGGGGTCCGCGACGTCAGCGTCGCCGGCCAGGAGACCCACGAGGTGATCATCACCTACGACCAGGACAAGCTCCTGGACAAGGGCATCGACCCGGCCACCATTGGCCAGATCTTCGCGGCCAACGCGACCGCGATCCCGTCCGGGACGATGCACACCGACACCGCCAACCTGGACGTCCAGACCGGCACCACCTACTCGACCGTCGACCAGATCGCCAACCTGCTGATCCCCACCACCGACGGGCCGGTGCGCCTCGGGAGCGTGGCCAAGGTCGTCGAGCAGCCGACCGAGACCACGAGCATCTCGCGGGTCAACGGCAAGACGTCGCTGACCCTGTCGATCACCAAGTCCCCGGACGCGAACACCGTCGCCGTCGCCCACGCCGTCGCAGCCAGGCTGCCGGCCCTGCAGCAGCAGCTGGGGGACGGGGCGAGCTTCAGCACGATCTTCGACCAGGCGCCCTACATCACCGATTCGATCCAGGACCTCAGCGTCGAGGGTGCGATCGGGCTGGCCATGGCCGTGCTGGTGATCATGGTGTTCCTCGGCTCGATCAGGCCGACGATCATCACCGCCATCTCGATCCCGATGTCGCTGCTGATCGCACTGGCCGGGCTGTGGATCGGCGGCTACAGCCTCAACATCATCACCCTGGCCGCGCTCACCGTCGCGATCGGACGCGTCGTCGACGACGCCATCGTCGTCATCGAGAACATCAAGCGACACCAGGGCTACGGCGAGGGCGGCACCGCCTCGATCGCCAACGCGGTCAAGGAAGTGGCTGGTGCGGTGACCAGCTCGACGCTGACGACGGTGGCCGTGTTCCTGCCGATCGGGCTCGTCGGCGGCCAGGCCGGGGAGCTCTTCCGTCCGTTCGCCGTCGCGGTGACCGTCTCGCTGCTGGCGTCGTTGCTGGTCGCCATGACCGTGATCCCCGTGCTGGCCTCGGTGTTCATGCGACGGTCGAGCAGGAAGCCGCCGACCACGGAGGACGAGGAGGCGCACCACGACGAGAACTGGCTGCAGAAGGCCTACCTCCCGATGCTCAACTGGGCGCTGCACCGGCGCTGGCTGACGCTCGCGCTGGCCGTGCTGCTGTTCGTCGGGACGCTCGGCGCGGCGACCCTGCTCAAGACCGACTTCATCGGCGAGATGGGCAACGAGTCACTGGCGATCACCCAGAAGCTGCCGTCCGGAACGTCCCTGGCCGAGACCGACACCGCGGCGAAGAGGATCGAGGGCGTCCTCGCGTCCGACCCGTCGGTGCAGACGTACCAGACCACGATCGGCGGATCCAGCTCGCTGTTCATGGGCGGCCAGTCCGACACGAACCAGGCCAGCTTCACCGTCCCGCTGAAGCCCGGCGCGGACGGCAAGGCGACCGCCGACCGGCTGCGGACGGCCATCTCCGGACTCGGCTCCGGGGTGGGCACCGTCGAGGTGGCGGTCGGCGCCTCCAGCTCCTCGACCGGCGTGGTGCTCTACGTGGAGAGCTCGGACTCCACGCTGCTCAAGACCTACTCCGACAAGGTCACCGACATGCTCAAGGGCATCAACGGGCTGACCAACGTCACCAGCGATCTCGGCGACGACAAGGACATGCTGCAGGTCAAGGTGGACGACCACGCCGCCGCCAAGAAGGGCTTCACCCAGGCGACGATCGGCCAGGCCGTCGCGCGCGCCGTCCGCGGATCGATGATCGGGACGCTCGCCAAGGGCGACACCACGCTCAACGTCTACCTGCGCTCGCAGAAGCCGGTGAAGAGCATCGAGGAGCTGCGCAAGATCGAGCTGCCGCCGACCCAGCTGATGAACGCCAACGCGAAGCTGGACGCGGCCGACGCGGTCAGCAAGGACTCCGAGGCCCTCCAGCAGGAGTCGAAGGACTCCCAGAACAAGGCGTTCAACGACCAGGTCAAGGCCCTGAAGAAGAGCCGCGCGGCCGCGGTGAAGGCGCAGCAGAACCTGGCCAAGCAGGTGAACAGCACCAAGTCGAAGCTCGCCGCCCTGCAGAAGCAGCTGGCTGCCCTCCAGGCGGTCTGCCAGAGCGACCCGACCAACCCCCAGTGCGCCGTCAAGGTGCCGGCCAGCATCTACGCGGTCAGCGAGCAGCTGTCGGCGACCGCGTCCATGCTCGCCCAGCTGAGTTCGGCACAGATCCAGGCGAAGTCCGGAGTGACCTCGATCGACAAGCAGCTGGACGCGCTGGACGAGTCGCGGGCCAAGACGATCGAGGCCCAGAACAAGCAGCAACGGATCACCGATGCGTCCAAGGACGCCCAGAACGCGACCGCCGAGCCGATCCCGCTCACCGACGTGGCGGACGTGAACGTGGTCAAGGCGCCGACCACCATCACCCGGGTGGACGGCGTGCGCGCGGCCACCGTGACCGCGTCGAACGAGGGTTCGGACCTGACCGCCACCACCAACCAGATCAAGGCGGGCATCGACGGGCTCGACCTGCCCAGCGGCGTCGACGTCCGGATCGGCGGGGTGTCGCAGCAGCAGACCGAGTCGTTCGCGCAGCTGGGGCTGGCGATGCTGGTGGCGATCGCGGTGGTCTACCTGATCATGGTGGCGACATTCGGGTCGCTGCTGCAGCCGCTGATCCTGCTGGTGTCGATCCCATTCGCCGCGACCGGGGCGATCGGGCTGTCGCTGCTCACCGACACCGCGTTGGGCGTGCCGAGCATGATCGGCCTGCTGATGCTGATCGGCATCGTCGTGACCAACGCGATCGTGCTGATCGACCTGATCAACCAGAAGCGGAAGTCCGGCCTCGGGGTCGACGAGTCGATCCAGGCCGGGGCGCGGCTGCGCGTCCGTCCGATCGTAATGACGGCGCTGGCTACGGTATTCGCCCTGCTGCCGATGGCGCTGGGGCTCACCGGCGGCGGGGTGTTCATCTCCCGTCCGCTGGCGATCGTGGTGATCGGCGGCCTGGTCTCGTCCACGCTGCTGACGCTGATCCTCGTCCCGGTCCTGTACGACCTGCTCGAGACCTGGCGGGAGAACCGGGTTGCCAGGAAGGCGGGGCCGCGGATCGCGTCCGGGGAAGGCTCGACTGCTGCGTCCGGGGAAGGCTCGACTGCTGCGTCCGGGAAAGGCTCGACTGCTGCGTCCGGCGAGACCGAACCGGCGTAGCCCCGACGGCTGTGCCTCGCCCAAGGCCCGGGCCGAGCCGTTCCGCGACTTCTGCCCATTCCGCCGATCCTGCAGTTATCAGCCGGGTTGAGTCGGCCTCGGCGGGGTGATCCGCCGTTACTGTCGTTATCAGCGTCCAGATCGCAGCTATTACGACAGTTACGGCGGAACGCTCGTCGCGGTAGCCCCGGCCGGTCTCCATAACCACAGGAACGGCGGACGCTGGCGTCCCAGGCGGGGAGCGGTGCGTTGCCGAGGCAGATCCGGGCGCCCCACGAGCGTCGAGGTGCCAGCGTCAGACCTTGGGTCATGCGCGAGCCGCGACCACTCAGGCCTGCGCGATGTCGGTGGCTGCGAAGTCGCGGCCCTTGAAGAGCAGCGGCTCGCCGCGGGTCGCCGCCAGCGCGTAGCTGAAGGCGTTCCCGAGGTTCAGCGCGGCCGGGTGGCGTCCCTTGCCGAAGCGCCGCCAGGCCGCGGCGGCCGATTCGGCCTGGGCCTCATCGAGGCTGATGACCTCCACCTCCAGCTCGGCGAGGAGGGCCACCAGATCGGACGCCGCCTCGCGCCCCTGCCGGGCCTCCCCGACGATCAGCGCCTCGGTCAGGGTCGCAGCCGACAAAGCCAGGTCGTCGGCGCGCACCATGGCAGCCAGATAGGTTTCCGCGTCCGGTTCGCCGAGGATCACCGCCAGCAACGCGGACGTGTCGACGATCATGCGGGCAGCCCGTCCTCGTCGTAGCCGAGGATCTCGTCGGCCGAGCGGTCGTCCAGCGTGACCCGCTGCCGCCCCCGCTCGATGAACCGCTGGAGGTCTGCGCTGCGCGCTGACACCGACGCGCGGCGCCGCAGCCGGGTCAGCCGCTCCGCCATGGCGACGCGGATCGCCTCCGTGATGCTCTCCCCGGTCTGCCCGGCGAGCTCACGCGCGAGCGCGTCCGTGGCCGGGTCCTTGATGTTCAGAGCCATCTGTCAACCCTAGCAGGAAGAAATCTATCCCCTGAGGAAGATGTCACGTCTGGCCGTCGCCCTCAGTGCGCACCGACCGGACGCCCGGAGTCTGGTTCGTCGGGCTCACGACCTCCCGCTCGACCCCGCCGGCGGCGCATCCGCAGCCCGTTCGCGGCGACTCCGCTGTCGGACCGGCGTGGCACAGTTGAGCCACCATGGAAGCGGACGTGCTGGAGCGGTTCTCGGCGGCCACCAGGGAGTGGTTCGCCGCCAACTTCACCGCGCCGACGGACGCGCAGGCCGGCGCCTGGGACGCCATCTCGTCCGGTGAGCACACGCTCGTCGTCGCCCCGACCGGGTCGGGCAAGACGTTGGCCGCCTTCCTGTGGGCGCTCGACCGGCTGGCACACGAGTCGATGTCCGGCACCGACTCCGGCGGTGGCCCCAGCGACGGCCCGAGCCCCGCGACCGGCTCGGAGCGTGGGGTCGGCCGAGCCGACGTACCGGGTCAGCGACAGTCGGACGCGGCGTCCGAGCGCTGCCGGGTGCTGTACATCTCCCCGCTCAAGGCGCTCGCCGTGGACGTGGAACGCAACCTGCGCAGCCCGCTGGTCGGAATCGGCCACGCCGCCGAACGCCTCGGCCTGCCCCGCCCGCAGATCCGGGTCGCCGTCCGCTCCGGCGACACCCCGGCCGAGGAGCGGCGCGCCTTCACCCGGCATCCGGCCGACATCTTGATCACCACGCCGGAGTCGCTGTTCCTCCTGCTCACGTCCTCGGCGCGGGAGGCGCTGCGCAGCGTCGAGACCGTGATCGTGGACGAGGTCCACGCCGTCGCCGGCACCAAGCGCGGCGCCCACCTGGCCCTGTCCTTGGAGCGGCTGGACGCGTTGCTGCCCCGTCCGGCCCAGCGAATCGGCTTGTCAGCAACCGTCCGGCCGATCGAGGAGGTCGCCCGCTTTCTCGGCGGCGGACGCCCGGTCACCCAGGTGGTCCCGCCCAGCCACAAGCGCTGGGACCTGTCGGTCGTCGTCCCGGTGCCGGATCTGGGCGAACTGGGCGGTGGGCCGGGCCCTGCGTCCGGTGACCTCGCCTCGCCGTCCGCCCAGCCGGGATCGGTGTGGCCGCACGTCGAGGAGAAGATCGCGGACGCCATCGCGGCCCACCGCTCGACGCTGGTCTTCGTCAACTCCCGGCGCCTGGCCGAGCGGCTGACGGCACGCCTGAACGAACTCTGGGCGACCCGCCTCGGCGAGGACGTGGAACCAGTCCCGCGGACGATCCTGGACGGACCGTCCCCCCAGCGCGACCACACCCGAATCTCCCACCCGAGCCCGGTTGCGCTGAGCTCCGACCTGATCTCGCACTCGGCTGTCATCCCAGACCCAGCCCGGAGTGGCGCGTCGACACCTCGAGCGACACCGACGGAGGTCCCGGCATTCGCCGGGATGACAGACGAGGCGCGGCGAGGCGACGACAACGGGACGGCACCCGACACCCGGCCGAGACCCGACACCGAGACCGCCGACGACAACGGCGCCCGGACGACCGGCACCAGCACCACCGTCGACGAGACGACGGAGTTGCCTGTCATCCCGGGCTCCGCCCCGGAATTCCCGCCCCACACCGACGACCCCTCCCACGACAGCCCGCCAGAGGGCCTCATCCCGAGCCCCACCCCGCAATCCCCGCCCCACACCGACGACCCCTCCCACGACAGCCCGCCAGAGGGCCTCATCCCGAGCCCCACCCCGCAATCCCCGCCCCACACCGACGACTCCTCCCACGACAGCCCGCCGTTGGGTGTCATCCCGGGCCCCGCCCCGGGACCTCTGCCTCACGGGATCGACCTGACCCGGCCACCAGCGCAGGTGATGGCGCAGTCGGCGATCAGCCACGGAGCTCCCCCCGTCCTCGCTCGAGCGCACCACGGCTCGGTCAGCCGCGAGCAGCGGCAGCTCACCGAGGAGGACCTGAAGGCCGGACGCCTGCCGGCCGTGGTCGCCACCTCCTCCCTCGAGCTCGGCATCGACATGGGTGCGGTCGACCTCGTCGTCCAGGTCGAGGCGCCGCCGTCGGTCGCCTCCGGGCTGCAGCGCGTCGGCCGCGCCGGCCACCAGGTGGGTGCGGTCAGCTCCGGCATCTTCTTCCCGAAGTTCCGCGGCGACCTCGTCCAGACCGCGGTCGCCGTCGAGCGGATGCTGGCCGGCCAGATCGAGTCGCTGCACGTCCCGGCGAACCCGCTGGACGTGCTCGCCCAGCAGATCGTCGCCATGGTCGCCATGGACGCCTGGCAGGTCGACGACCTCCAAGCCCTCGTCCGCCGCGCCGCACCGTTCGCCGGGCTGACCCGCTCGGTGCTCGCCTCCGTCCTCGACATGCTCGCCGGCCGCTACCCGTCCGAGGAATTCGCCGAGCTGCGTCCCCGCCTGGTCTGGGACCGCGCCACCGACACCCTCACCGGACGCCGCAGCGCCCAGCGGCTCGCCGTCACCTCCGGCGGCACGATCCCCGACCGCGGCCTGTACGGCGTCTTCGTGGCCGGCGAGGGGGAGGGACGAAGGGTCGGCGAACTCGACGAGGAGATGGTCTACGAGTCCCGCACCGGGGATGTGATCGCGCTCGGCACGACATCCTGGCGGATCGAGGAGATCACCCATGACCGGGTGCTGGTCAGTCCCGCGCCCGGCCAGGCGGCCCGATTGCCGTTCTGGAAGGGGGACGGGCTGGGCCGGCCGGCCGAACTCGGCCGTGCCGTCGGCGCATTCGTCCGCGAGGTGGCGGCGCTGAAGCCGAAGCCGGCGCGGGAGCGGCTGGCTGCGCTCGGGCTCGACCAGTGGGCGTCCGACAACCTCCTCGACTACCTCGCCGAGCAGCGGGAGGCGATCGGCCGGCTGCCCACGGACCGGCAGATCGTGGTCGAGCGGTTCCGGGACGAACTCGGAGACTGGCAGGTGATCGTCCACTCCCCCTTCGGCGCCCAGGTGCATGCGCCGTGGGCGCTGGTCGCGGCGGCCCGGCTGCGGGAGCGCTTCGGCGTCGAGGTGCAGGCGATGCACGCCGACGACGGCCTGGTGTTCCGGCTGCCCGACACCGGCTGGTTCGGCGACGACGACGAGCCCGCAGCGGACGGACGGTTCGCACTGTCGGAACTGCTGGAGCTGATCATCCCCGACCCCGACGAGGTGGCCGCCGAAGTCACCGCACAGGTGGGCGGCTCGGCGCTGTTCGCGTCCCGGTTCCGGGAGTGCGCGGGACGGGCGCTGCTGCTGCCGAACCGGCGTCCGGGACACCGTCAGGCCTTGTGGCAGCAACGGCAGCGCTCGGCCCAGCTGCTCTCGGTGGCGGCCGAGTATCCCGACTTCCCGATCGTGCTCGAGGCGGTCCGCGAGTGCCTGAACGACGTCTTCGACCTGCCGGCGCTGGTCGGGTTGATGACCGACATCCGCTCGCGAAAGGTCAGCACGGTCGCCGTCGACACCCCCCGGCCGTCCCCGTTCGCGTCGTCCCTGCTGTTCGGCTATGTGGCGCAGTTCCTGTACGAGGGCGACTCGCCGCTGGCCGAGAAGCGGGCGGCCGCGCTCGCGCTGGACCCGACACTGCTCGCCGAACTGCTGGGGACGGCGGAGGGGCTGGCGCTGGCCGACCTCCTCGACCCCGACGCACTGACCCGCACCGAACTCGAGCTGCAGCACCTGGTGGACGCCCGCAAGGCCCGGGACGCGGATGAACTCACCGACCTGCTGCGCGAGCTCGGGCCGCTCACGGGTGCCGCCCTCGCCGTGCGCTGCCGGGAGCCGGACGCGGTGCCCCGCTGGCTGGCGCAACTGGAGTCCGAGCGTCGCGTGCTCGCGCTGGCCGGCGACCGCTGGGTGGTGGTCGAGGATGCTGCCCGCATCCGGGACGCGTTGGGCGTCCAGCTGTCTCCCGGCGTCCCCGATGCGTTCACCGAGCCGGTCGCCGATCCGCTCGGAGACCTGGTGGGCCGCTACGCCCGTAGCCACGCGGTGTTCTCCGCGGCCGAGGTGGCTGCGGCCCTCGGCATCGGCCCGGCCGTGGCGAAGGACGTGCTGGCGCGGCTGGTCGCGTCCGGACGGGTGGCGATCGGCGAGCTGCGTCCGCCCGGCTGGGTGGGCCCCGGACGGGACCGGACGCTCGCCGAAGGTCCGCAGTACGCCGACGCGCGGGTGCTGCAGTTGCTCCGACGGCGCTCGCTGGCAGCGCTGCGGGACGCGGTCGAGCCGGTCGCCGCCACCGATTTCGCCGCTTTCCTGCCGGGCTGGCAGGGGGTCGGGCAGCGCCGCGGCGTGGACGGCCTGCTGCAGGTCGTCGAGCAGCTCGCCGGGGTCCCGGTGCCGGCCAGCGCGCTGGAGTCGCTCGTCCTGCCCGCCCGGGTCGTCGACTACAGCCCGGCGCTGCTGGACGAGCTCACCACGGCCGGCGAGGTGGTCTGGCAGGGTCACGGGGCGCTGGGCGCGAACGACGGCTGGGTGTCGCTGCACCCCGCCGAGCTGGCACCGCTCACCCTCGCTGCAGCGGAGCCCGGGGAGGCGGACGCGTCAGCCACCGCCCTGCTCGACGCACTGGGCAGCGGCGGCCTGTTCTTCCCCGCCCTGGTCGAACGCACCAGCCTGCCGGAGCAGGAGGTGACCCGGCTGCTGTGGGAGCTGGTCTGGTCGGGACGGGTCGGCAACGACTCGCTCGCCCCGCTGCGATCGCTGCTGGGCAGCGGCAAGGCCACCCACCGGGCCAAACCCAGGCCCGGGCGGGCCCGGTTCCGTCCGGCGTTGTCGACGGCTGCGCTCACCCGCCGGCTGGCTCCCCCGCAGGTGGCCGGACGCTGGTCGGCACTGCCCGTCCCCGAGACCGACCCGACCGCGCGGGCTCTGGCCACCGCCGAGCTCATGCTGGACCGCTACGGCATCGTCACCCGTGGCAGCGTTGCCGCCGCCGAGGTCCCCGGAGGATTCGCGGCGATCTACCGGGTGCTCGCCGCCGCCGAGGAGGCCGGACGGGTGCGCCGCGGCTACTTCGTCGAGGGACTCGGCGCCGCCCAGTTCGGCGCGGTCGGCGCGATCGACCGGCTGCGGGCGCAGGCGCGTCCGCTCGACGAGGGGCCGGGCGAGACCCTCGTCCTGGCGGCGACCGATCCGGCGAACCCGTACGGCGCCGCGCTGGCTTGGCCCGCCCGCGACACCGGTCATCTGCCCGGACGCAAGGCCGGGGCGCTGGTCGTCCTGGTTGACGGCCGGCTCGTCCTCTACGTCGAGCGGGGTGGCCGCACGCTGCTCTCGTTCACCGAGGAGGAGGCCGCCCTGGCACCCGCGGCGAGGGCGCTCGCGCAGGCGGTGCAGCGCGGCGTCCTGGGTCGGCTGACGGTGGCGAAGGTGGACGGGGAGTTGGCGATCGGCTCGACGCAACCGCTGGCGAAAGCCCTTGCCGGAGCCGGTTTCGTGCTGACCCCGCAGGGGCTGAGGATCCGCTGATGCCCGAGGGTGATGCTGTCGCCCGGACGTGCGCCCGGCTGCACCAGGCGTTGGCCGGGCGGTCGCTGACCGTCGCCGACCTGCGTTGGCCGGGTATCTCCACCGCCGACCTGACCGGCCAGGTCGTGACCGAGGTGCGGCCGTACGGCAAGCACATCCTCATCCGGGTCGACAACGGCTGGACAGTGCACGCCCACCTGAAGATGGAGGGCCGGTGGCGGGTGTGGGCCACCGGTGCGCCCGAAGCGCTGCGCGCCGCCCGCAGCCCGGCGGCGCGAGCGGTCCTGACCAACTCCGAGTGGACGGCGGTCGGCTTCAGCCTCGGCATGCTCGATCTCGTCCGCACTCGGGACGAGCCGGGCCTGATCGGGCACCTCGGCCCCGACGTGCTCGATCCTGGGTTCGACGCCGCCCGGGCGGTGGCGAACCTCGCCTCGCATCCCGGGACGATCGGCAGCGCGTTGCTCGACCAGACGAGGCTCGCCGGGCTCGGCACCATCTGGACCAGCGAGTCCCTGTTCGCCCAGCGCCTGTCCCCCTGGACGCCGGCAGCGCAGCTGTCCACCGCAGCGCTCGCCGCCCTCGTCGAGCGGGCTCGCCGGCTGATCACCGCGTCCCTGAGCCAGCCGATCCCGACGACCACCGGCGACCGGCGCCGCGGCGAGGGCACCTACGTCCACGGACGATCCGGACGACCGTGCCGGCGCTGCGGTACTGCCGTCCGACTCGCCCCGATCGGGCCGGAGACCCGGGAGCGGGCGCTCAGCTATTGCCCGACCTGCCAGGGCGGGATCGCTCCCACCGACGACGGAAGGCCGCAGGCCCCGCTGGGTTCGAGCCCGAGCCCACGCGGCTTCCGGTAGCCCGTCCCACGTCGTGAGCCTCTCCCCGCGTCGCCGCCTCCCTCCGGGTCAGTCGTCTCCGCCACGTCGCCCACCTCCTCCCGGGTGGGCCTGCGACGGGAAGGGGGCCGCTCGTCCGCAACGGAGACGGCTGCCGCCGGACGGTTCTAGGGTGAGCGCATGAGGCACTGGCTGGGCGAGGCCGTCGCGCTGATGCGACGCACCCCGTCCGCGGTGCTCCTGATCACCCAGCTGGTCGGCATCCTGCTGTACGCGTTCATCGATGACAGCAGTCCGCGTTCGGTCGGACGGCTGGCGCTGACCCTGTTCGGCATGCTCGTCGTGGTGCTGGCGCTGGGGGTGGTGCGGGCGACGCCGACCAACACCTGGCTCGGCATCATCATCGGCGTGCCGGCGGTGATCCTGACGATCGTCGACTGGGCCACGGAGGGGACGGGCGGCTGGCACCTCGCGTCCGACGTGATGCACGTGGCGTTCTACACCTACACGCTGATCGGGCTGCTGCGTTACCTCTTCCACGACGAGAAGGTCACCGCGGACGAGATCTGGGGCATCGGCGCCACTTTCACTGTCGCGATCTGGCTGTGGGCGTATGCGTACTCGGCGATCCAGACGGTCGCGCCGGGTTCGTTCACGGCGGCGGTCAACCCCGACGCCCAGCGCACCTGGGTCGAGCTGATGTTCCTGTCCACGACGACGATGACCAGCACCGGGCTGTCGGACGTGGTGCCGGTGAAGCCGGTCGCGCGGGCGGTGGTGATGATCCAGCAGATCGGCGGCATGCTCTACCTGGCGGTGGCCGTCTCCCGGATCGTCGGCCTGACCATCACCCGGGTCCGGCAGCGGGACGCGGGCTAGGTGGCCGATCCGCCCACGTCGGCTCGGGTCCTGCGGACGTGGCTCGGCCGGGACGGACGCGACGCCCGTCCCGGCCGAATCCATCAATCCTTACGAGAGCCAGGACTGACTGCCCATGAGCCCCGGGGAGCGCATCCCGGGGCCATGGATCCGCTGCCAAGTGAGGGCGGCGGGCGACTCCGCTACAGCCGGGACGGTTGCGACAGCGTCCGCTCCGGCCGGTAGGTGAGCCTGCCCTAACTATGGCGCAGGACTCACGAATTACGCAAGACCCATCTTGCACAAAAAGCCACGGGATGCCCGGTTGGGTCGCTGAGGGAAAGCCCAGTGGCGCTGCGGCTTACCGAACCGAGCCGGGCGGGTTAGGTTGACCCCATGAGGCTTGAGTTGCTCGCCGCCAGGCATCGGAGCCTGGCCGTGACGGCCTGCGAGTGGCGCGCCATCGGCCTGGCCGATCCCGACCGGATGGCCGACGAGGCGTTCGACCAACTCCTTTCCGAATCCGACCCGACGCTGGCTGACCTGTACGACGCGATCGACCGGGTCGTCCAGCTCACCTACGAGCGCCACGCCGCGCAGCTCAGCATCATCGAACGGCTGAGCAACAACATGACGTTCGAGCGGACGTCCCGGCGCGACCCGAACGTCCTGCTCGACATCCTGTCGCAGTTGCGGAACAAGCACCGTGAGGTGCTCCAGCTGCGCTACTGGGACGGGCTCAGCGACGCCGAGGCGTCCGAGGTCCTCCGGATCGATCCGGCGAAGCTGCTCGAACGCCGCGCCAAGGCCGAGGGGAAGTTCCTCTCCCGGGTGAGGAAGAACCATCCGGAGGTGATCGCGCCGGACGTCCCCGAACTCGTCGCGAGCATCAAGCCCGGCCAGCACCGCCGGGAGTCCGTCGATTGAGTCTGCCTCGCTCCGCGCGCACCACTTCGGCTACCTGCCGTCCGTCCACCTCCACACCGGCGCCTCCCCTGCGGAAGCCACCGAAGTCCGCGTCCGTCCCCCGACGGCTCGCCGACGCCGGTGAGGTCCGCGCGCGAACAGGGGGGACACGTCGGCGACGGATGTAAGCCGGGCGGCAGAGCTCGGCAGCGTGCAAACTCAGTCGAAGATCGGGTCGACCGTCCGGGTGCGCTTGAGCTCGAAGAAGCCCGGGTAGGAGCAGACGTTCACGAAGCCGTCCCAGAGGCGTCCGGCGTCCTCGCCCTTGGGTGCCGGCGAGATCACCGGGCCGAAGAGGCTCATGCCGTTCACGCGGATCACCGGGGTACCGACCTCGTCACCGACCGCGGCGGTCACGGCCACCTGCTCGGCCCGCAGAGCCTCGTCGTTGGCGTCCGTGTCCCCGGCAGCGGCCAGTTCGACCGGCAGGCCGACCTCGGCCAGGGCCGCCTCGTGGGTGGCACGGCTGTTGGGTTCTCCGCCGGGATGGATCCGGGTGCCCAGAGCGGTGTAGAAGTCGGCCAGCTTCTCGGGATACTGCTGCTGGACGGCGAGGGCGACCCGAGCCCCGCCCCAGGACCGGTCCATCAGCGCGCGGTAGCCCTCGTCCAGTTCCCTGCCCTCGTTCAGCACCGCGAGGCTCATCACGTGGAAGGCGACCTCCACGTCCCGTACCTTTGCCACCTCGAGCGCCCAGCGGGACGTCATCCACGCCCACGGGCACAGCGGGTCGAACCACAGCTCCAGAGTCGTTGCCATGTTCGGAGTGTAGGCGGACGGATCGCGCCGAGGCCGGACGGGTACCTCCCGGCCGACGAGCCTGAACGACCGGGGACAGTCCCCAACGGTTCAGGAGACTGAACGACCGGGGACAGTCCCCAACGGTTCAGGAGGCTGAACGATCGGGGACAGTCCCCAACGGTTCAGGACAACCCGGGACCTGGCCGGCCGCGCGGTTAGCCTGAACGCCGAACGGAGGTCGAGTTGGCTGACCCAGAACTGCGGACGCTGCTGCGCCGGCTCACCCTGCCGATCTACCTGCCGGCCGCGCTGTACGCGTCCGGGGCATCGGCGATCATCCCGGTGCTGCCGCTCGTCGGACTGAGGCTCGGACTCACCGTCCCCCAGGTCGCGCTGCTGGTCGCCGTGGCCGGCCTCGTGGCCGTAGTCGGCCCGCTGCCAACCGGACGCCTTGTCGCGCGGATCGGCGAGCGCGCGGCGCTGGCCGCCGGCGGCGTGGTCGCGGCCGTCTCCGTGCTCGCCTGCCTGGTGGCCGTGCAGTCGGGCGCCGACGGTCCAGGAGTGTGGACGGCTGTGTTCTGTGCCGCAATCCTGCTGATGACCCTCGGCGACCTGACCTGGGACCTGGGCCGTCAGACCTACATCGCCGACGAGGTGCCACTGGCGTTCCGGGCCCGCGCGATGACCCTGTTCGGTGGCGTGATGCGAGTCGGACGGATCGTCGGGCCGCTCCTCGGTGCCGGCGTCATCGCCCTCTTCGGGGTGGCGTCGGCGTTCGTCGTCCACCTCGTCGCGGTCGTGATCTCGCTGGTGCTGATCCTGATCTTCGTCCCGCCGGCCGCTGCCCGGCAGCACGCACCCGAGGCGGACGGCGTCCCGGCGCGACGGACGCGCGGCGACGTGCTCCGTCCCCTGCTGCTCGCCGGAGTGGCGCCGCTGATCCTGAGCGCGGTGCGGACGAACCGCGACCTGCTGCTGCCACTGCTCGGCAACCACTTCGGCCACCCCGAGTCGCTGATCGCGCTCGTCTTCGCCGGGACGGCTGTGGTCGAACTGGCCTTCATCCTGCCCGCAGGCGTGTTGATGGACCGGCTCGGCCGCGCGGTCGTCCTCGTCCCGTGCCTGGTGATCTCGGGGGTGAGCTATCTGCTCGCGCCGCTGGCGGCCTCGGTCGTCGGCCTGTGGGCGATGGGGCTGGTCTTCGCCCTGGGCAACGGGCTCGGCGCCGGCATCGTGAAGACCCTCAGTGCCGACCTGACCCCGCCGACGAACCGGGCGTCCTGGCTCGGCGTCTACAACAGCTACGTCGGCACCGGAAGCCTGATCGGTCCCGGCCTGGTCACGGTGGCGACCGCTGCCGCCGGGGTGGTCACGGCCAGCATCCTCACCGGCGGGCTGTCACTGCTCGGGGCCGCATGGGCGGCCTGGTGGGTGCCGCGACTGATCCCGCGCCGGCGGCGGGAGGTCGAGGATGCGGGACGCTGAGGCGTCGGGTTGACGTCGGTGAACCGAAGTACCTGTCCCCAACGGTTCAGGCGCGACGCCGGTGAACCGAAGTACCTGTCCCCGACGGTTCAGGCTGGCGCCCTCGGTGAACCGAAGTACCTGTCCCCGACGGTTCAGGCTGGCGCCCTCGGCGAACCGAAGTACCTGTCCCCAACGGTTCAAGCTGGCGACGCCGGTGAACCGAAGTACCTGTCCCCAACGGTCCAGGCGCGACGCCGGTGAACCGAAGTACCTGTCCCCGACGGTTCAGGCTGGCGCCGCTCCTTCGAACCCCTACTCGCCGGGGTAGCGGACGCCGACCTGGGCGCGGATCTCGTCCATGGTCTCGAGGATGGCGACGGTGTCGTCCAGCGGGAGAGTCGGCGACTCGGGATAGCCGTCCGCCACCAGGGACGCGAAGTGCGCGGCCTCGTAGGCCAGCCCGTAGTGGCCGGCGACCACGTCCGGTGGGCTGACGACGGCGCTCCCGTCCGGTGTGACGAGGCGGACGCGTCCCGGCGCGTAGAACTCGGCGTCCAGTTCGACGCGGGCCGCGCTGCCGGCGATGGCGAACGTCGTCGGCGTCTTGGCACCCATGTTCGTGCTGACCAGCGCGCGAGCGTGCGGGTGGTCGGGGAAGTCGGTGAGCACGGCAGCCACCTGCCGGTCGACGCCGGTGTCGGTGAGCTCGCCCGTGGCGACGATCGAGCCGGGCCGGCCGAGGACGAAGTGCGTGTAGGAGACCGGGTAGACGCCGAGGTCGAGCAAGGCGCCACCGGCAAGGTCGAGCCGCTGCATCCGCTCGATGTGCCAGATGGGCTGGCCGTGGTCGCCGATCGTGGTCTGCAGTTCGCCGAGGACGCCGTCCTCCAGGAGTTGGCGGACGATGTCGGTGCGCGGCAGGAACCGCGTCCACATCGCCTCCATCAGGGTGACGCCCCGGCTCCGGGCGGCCTGGACGACCCGGCGGGCCTCGTCCGCGTTCCGAGCGAATGGCTTCTCGACCAGGACGTGCTTGCCGGCCTCGATCGCCAGCAGGGCCAGCGCGGCGTGCTCACTGTGCGGGGACGCGACGTAGACGGCCTGCACCCGCGGATCGCCGACCAGTTCGGCGTAGGACCCATAGGCGTTCTCGACGCCGGTCTCCGCCGCGAACTGCTGTGCCCGTTCCAGCGACCGCGACCCGACGGCGACGATCCGCTGGGTCGTCATGCCAGCCAGGGCGGACGCGAACTGGCGGGCGATCCAGCCCGGGGCGAGGATCCCCCACCGGATGCTGGGAGCCGTCGACGGCTCAGGGACGCGCGACGTGGGCAGTGAACCAGGCAATGACATGGCCAAACGCTAGCCCGTCCGCGCCGACGCCAGCTACGCCCGTCCCACCCAAGTTCGCTCCCGAAGAGGACGTTCGCTCCCGAAAATTCGGGAGCGAACGTCACTTTCGGGAGCGAACTCCGTCCAGAGTTCCGGACAGGGGCTCAGGACAGGGTGGCCACCAGAATCGCCTTGATCGAGTGCATCCGGTTCTCGGCCTGGTCGAAGACGATGGACGCGTCCGACTCGAAGACCTCGTCGGTGACCTCCAACTCCGGCAGCCCGAACCGGGAGAAGACCTGCTCCCCGACCGATGTGTCGCGGTTGTGGTAGGCGGGCAGGCAGTGCATGAACTTCACGTCCGGCACGCCCGTCCGCTCCAGCAGCGCCCCGTTCACCTGGTAGTCCTGGAGCAGCAGGATCCGCTCGGTCCAGACACTCTCCGGCTCGCCCATCGACACCCAGATGTCGGTGTGGACGAAATCGCAGCCGACCACCCCGTCCAGTTCCTCGGTGAGCGTGATCCGGGCCCCGGTCTCCTCGGCGACGGCCAGTGCCTCGCGGACCACCTCGTCCGGGGGGAGCAGCTTCTTCGGCGCGACGATCCGGACGTCCATCCCGAGCAGCGCGCCGCCGACCAGCAGCGAGCAGCCGACGTTGAACCGGGCGTCCCCGACGTAGGCGAACGTGATGTCACGGTCGTCCTTCCCGGACGCCTCGCGCATGGTGAACATGTCGCACAGGCTCTGGGTGGGGTGCCACTCGTCGGTCAGCCCGTTCCACACCGGGACGGACGAGTAGCGCGCCATCGTCTCCACCGTCGCCTGCTTCGCGCCGCGGTACTCGATGCCGTCGAACAGCCGCGACAGCACCCGCGCGGTGTCGGCCGGAGACTCCTTGTGGCCGAGCTGGGACGAGTTGCCGTCCATCTGCGTCACCTGCGCGCCCTGGGAGTGGGCGGCCACCTCGAAGGCCGACCGGGTCCGGGTGGACGTCTTCTCGAAGATCAGCGCGATGTTCGCCCCGGTCAGCCGCTGCACCTCCGTCCCCTCCCGGCGGGCGGCCTTCAGCTCGGCGGTCAGGGCGAGCAACTCCCGCCACTCGGACGGGCTGAAGTCGAGTTCCCGGAGGAAGTGACGTCCCTTCAGGCTCACGGTGGGCCCCTCTCGTTCTAGACCAGGACGTTTCGTCCATGAGAACTGTGCCAGCATTGAACGCATGTTCGCTCGTTTCTTCGCCAGCGCAGCCGCGCTGGCGGTGGCGACCTGGCTGCTCCCCGGCATCAGCACCGATGTCGGCGCGGACGACTGGGCCAAGGCGTGGACGGTCGTCGGCGTCGCGGTGATCTTCGGGATCGTGAACTCGCTGGTCAAGCCGCTGTTCAAGTTCGCGTCCGCGCCGCTGATCCTGATCACCCTCGGCGCGTTCCTGCTGGTGATCAACGCCGTCCTGCTGATGCTGGTGTCCTGGCTCGCTGAGCATGTCGGACTGGCCTGGCACGTGGCCGACTGGGGTTCGGCCTTCCTGGGAGCGTTGATCGTCTCGGTGGTCAGCTTCATCCTGAACGCGTTCTTCAAGAAGGGGGAGGAGCACCGGTGACCGCTCCGGAGATTCTGTTCGTCTGCTGGGGCAACATCTGTCGTTCTCCGATGGCCGAGGTCGTGGCGAAGGAGTGGGCCCGACGGGACGGACTTCGCGGCATCACCTTCACCAGCGCCGGTGTCAGCAACGAGGAGGCCGGCCATCCGATGGACCCGCGGGCCATCGCGACCCTGAGGGCCGCCGGCTACCACCCGGAGCCGCACGCGGCCCGGCAGGTCAGCGCCGCCGAGGTGGACGCCGCCGCGATGGTGATCGGCATGGAACGCACCCACCTGCGCCGGATCCGCCAGCTCGTCCCCGACGTCCGCGTCCTGTACCTGCTGACCGACTTCGACCCGAACTCGGTCCCCGGCACCGAGATCGACGACCCGTGGTACGGCGACGATTCCGACTTCCTGGTGGCGCTGAAGCAGATCGAGGGTGCGATGCCCGGCCTGATGAAGCGGGCCCACCAGTTGCACGCCGCCTCCCCGCTCTGACCTGTTCCGTCCGCGCTGGCGCGGTTGTCCGTCCACGCTGAGTCCGGCCGTCCGTCCCCGCTGACCCTCCTTCGGTTGGCGCCGCGTTGGCAGGACTGAAGCGCGCCGACGGCGGCTCATGGCAGGCTTGGACCATGCACATCCTCGTTGTGGACGACGATCAGGCGGTGCGGGACTCCCTCGCCCGTTCGCTGATGTACTCCGGCTATGAGGTGACCACCGCCAACGACGGCGTGGAGGCCCTCGCGAAGCTGTCGTCACTGCGTCCCGACGCCGTGATCATGGACGTGATGATGCCCCGGCTGGACGGGCTGGAGACCACCCGCTCGCTGCGCGCATCCGGCAATGACGTGCCGATCCTCGTCCTGACCGCCCGGGACGCCGTCGGCGACCGGGTGGACGGCCTGGACGCCGGCGCGGACGACTACATGGCCAAGCCGTTCTCGTTCGAAGAGTTGCAGGCGCGGCTGCGGGCGCTGACCCGGCGGGCGCGTCCGGTCTCCGAGGACGACGGGGACGAGGTGCTGACCTTCGCCGACCTGAGCCTCGACCTGCAGACCCGCGAGGTGCTGCGCGCCGGACGACGGATCAGCCTGACCCGCACCGAGTTCGCCCTGCTGCAGACGTTCCTGGAGAATCCGCGCCGGGTGCTCGACCGCTCGTGGCTGCTGAACGAGGTCTGGGGTTTCGACTTCCCGACGACGGCGAACTCGCTGGAGGTGTACATCGGGTACCTGCGGCGCAAGACCGAGGGTGAGGGCGAGACCCGCCTGATCCACACCGTGCGCGGCATCGGATACGTGCTGCGCGAGACCCCGCCGTGATCCGCTGGCTCCGCAACGTTCTCTCGGTGACCAACCGGCCGCTGCACGACCGGTTGATGGCGCTGATCTCGGCGGCGGTGGCGGGCGCCGTGGCGATCACCGGCGTGGCCGCGTACATCATCACCGCGCTGGCCACCTACGACCAGCTCGACCGTGAGCTGCTGCACGTGGCGGCGCTGAACACCGAGTCGGTTGCGGTCGACCCGGACTCGCTCGGCGGGCTCAACAGCGACGTCCTGGCCGCGGCGAACGTGACCGTGATGCTCGTCCGCTCGGACGGCCGGATCATCACCCCGCCAGGGACCGGGCCGACGCTGGTCACCACCGATGCCGAGCTGGCGATCGCGCGGACGCAGACCGGGACGTCCGCGCGCACCGGGGTGAACACCCAGGACGAGGACTACCGGATCGTCGCCGTCCCGCTGGCGACGCAGAACGACTACTACGCGCTGGTCCTGGGCCGTCCGCTCGGCCCGACGGACGAGATCCTGCGGATCCTGGCGTTCTCGCTGCTGACCTTCGGCCTGCTCGCCGTCCTGTTGGCCGGTGCGACCGGCTGGGTGATCGCCCGCGAGGGTCTGCGTCCGATCCAGCGGCTCACCGAGGCGGTGATCCGGGTGACCGAGACCGACCAGCTGGAGGCGATCGAGCCGGGCGGCATGGACGAGCTGACCGACCTGACCGGCGCCTTCAACACGATGATGCGCTCCCTGCGCTCGTCCCGGGAGCGGCAGCGCCGGCTGATCGCGGACGCGGGCCACGAGCTGCGGACGCCCCTGACCTCGCTGCGCACCAACGTGGAACTGTTGATCGCCGACGACCGCCAGGGCATGCTGCCGGACGGAGCGCGGGGGGAGATCCTGCGCGACATCGCCGCCCAGCTGGGCGAGTTCACCCAGCTGATCGGCGACCTGGTGCACCTGTCCCGCGACGACCGAGTGGAGGCCCACCCGGAGCCGATCAACCTGCAGGACGTGGTCAACAACGCACTCACCCGGGCCCGGCGCCGCGGGCCTGGCCTGGTGTTCGACGTCGAGACCGAGCCGCTGTACCTGCTCGGCGAGCCCGACAGCCTCGAGCGGGCGATCACCAACCTGCTCGACAATGCGGTCAAGTTCTCCCCGCCGGGTGGGCGCATCACCGTCCGTCTGGCTGGTGACCGGCTGCGGATCTCCGACGAAGGACCCGGCATCGCGGAGGCCGACCTGCCGCACGTCTTCGACCGGTTCTACCGGTCGGACCAGGCCCGGACGACCCCCGGCTCGGGGCTCGGCCTGTCGATCGTGGCGCAGACCATCAAGGCGCACGGCGGCTGGGTGAAGGCGGGACGCTCGGCCGCGGGCGGCGCCGAGTTCACCATTCGGCTGCCGGGCAGCGCCGAGCCGATCGACAGCCCGTCGGAGACGACCGGGAACCTGCCGGTCGTGGTGGAGTAACGCGATGACGGACGAGTCCCAGCGCCAGGCGGACGCCCGCCGGCGGCACGAGTTGGCCGAGGCGGCCGCCCGCGCGGAGGCTGCGTCCGCCCAGGAGAAGCTGGACGCCTTCGTGGCCAGGATGCAGGCCGCCGACGCAGCACCGGAGCCGCTGACCGCGTCCCTGCTGAGCGGGCGGCGAGTGAAGACCGGACTGGCCGGCTGGTACCTCAACAACGCCCGCACGGTCGCCGTCACTCCGGACGGCAGCTACTACCTGCTCGTCGCGTCCGGCTCGGCGCTGGCGCGGTTCACCGGCGTCACCCTGCAGCCGAGCGCGCCGACGCTGGTGATCGGGCGCGGCGCCCGCGACGGCGAGAGCGGCGACCTCACCGACTTCCTCGAGCGCGCCTTCGTCCGCTACACCGCGACCTGATCCCGTCCGAGGCTGAACCGATGGGGACAGGTACTTCGGTTCACCCCCGGCGCCATCCCGGCGAACTGAACCGATGGGGACAGGTACTTCGGTTCACCGCCCGGCGCTACCCCGGCCAACACTGCCCCCTCCGCACCGACGCAGCCCTTGACCACCGGGGATCCCGGGTCGAGCCCGGGACGACACCCTCGTGAACCGATGGGGACAGGTACTTCGGTTCACCGCCCGGCGCCATCCCGGCGAACGGCCGGGACCTCCGCACCGACGCAGCCCTTGACCACCGGGGATCCCGGGTCGAGCCCGGGACGACACGGGCCCGGGGCCGGGGCAGCGCACCTACTGCGAGGATCCCGTGAACCGAAGTACCTGTCCCCTCGGTTCAGCGAAACGACGGGGGGTCGACCGAATCAGTAGCCGCGGGACGTGTCGACGGTGGCGGCCTGGTCGGCCAGAGCACCGACGAACTCGTCGGTCGTGATCGGCTTGGAGAACATCGGGTAGTCGTACTTGATCGCGTTGGCGTGCTCCTCCAGCGAGGTCGCGCCGACCGCGTCGGTGAGCGTGTAGACCTCGAAGCCCTTCTCGTACGCAGACCGCATCGTCGACTCGACGCAGCAGTTGGTCAGGAAACCCGCCAGTACGACCGTCCGGATGCCCTTGCTGCGCAGGATGAAGTCCAGGTTGGTCGAGCCGAACGCGTCCAGGCCACGCTTGCCCTCCAGGACGATGTCCTCCCCGCTCGGCGCCACGTCGCCGACGATCTCGCAGCCCCACGTCCCCTTGACGAACGAGTTCGAGTCGACCACGCCGGCCAGGATCCCGTACGGGTGCGCGCTGATCTCGTGGTAGCCGGGCGCGAACGAGATCGGGCTGTGCAGCACCGTGACGCCGGCCGCGTGGGCAGCGTCCAGCGCGGTCTTGGCGTTGGCCAGGGTGCCGGTAGCGTCCATCACCTCGTTGACGGCGCCGTGCAGCGTGCCGCCGTCCGAGGTGAAGTCGTTCTGGAATTCGATCAGCACCAGTGCCGTCGTCTTCGGATCCATTTCCCGCTCCTTCGCGTTCGCCGGATGTGCTCCTGACTCAACGATGGACCGCGAGCGCCTCCGTGCCAAGGGCCTGCTCGGCCAACAACTCGAGAACGTGCCGGTACGACCGTCCCGTCGCCCGGGTCATGCCGAGTTCGCACGTCCGGTTGCAGGACGCATGGGCGGACGCGTCCAGCCTGTCCACCTCGGCCGCCTCGGGACGCGTGGCCGAGTAGGTGAGCTCGGGGTGGAGCATCCCCCGGTCGCCCGCGAAGGCGCAGCAGCCCCAGTCGACCGGGACGTTCACCTGGTCCGCGACCGCTTCCGACACCGTGACCAGGTCGGGGTTCAGGCCCAGTTGGGTGGACGAGCAGGTGGGGTGGACGGTCAGCGAGTCGAGCTTCTCGTACGCGCCGAGCACGGGCAGGACGCGTTGGGCGACGAATGCGACCGCGTCGATCACCTCGACGTGCAGGTCGGGATCGGTCTCGATCATGTGCGCGAAGCCCTCGGTGCAGCTGGACGCGTCGCACACCACCGGCAGCCGGCCGTTGTCGGTCGCCCGCCGGATGACCGGCAGCACTCGCTCCCGCATCGCCGCGTAGCCGTCCGGGACGCCCTTGCTCGACCACGGCGTTCCACAGCACAGCGAGGAGATCTCCTCGGGCACCAGCAGCGTGACGCCCGCCTTCGCGCACAGCGCCTCGAAGCTCAGCTGGACGCCCGGACCGCCGTCGGCGGGCCCGAACATGACGTTGACGCAGGCCGGCAGATAGACGGCCTCGGCCGGTTTCCCGGTGGCGGCACGCTCTCGGGACGGTCCGCCACCGGGGAGCTCGCGCGACCACAGCGGGATGTTGTCGTCGCCCAGCAGCGCGCGGCCGACCTTGTTGACCCCGATCAGCGCTGATTCCAGCGGCCCGGGCAGCCGATCGGTGATGCCCATCACGGTCGAGAACGTGGCCGTCGTCCCCGTCCAGTGCTTCGACAGGGTCGTCCACACCGCTTTGGTCGCAGCCGGCGTGGTCTGCTCGCGTCGCAGCTTCTTCACGAACAGGCCGGTGTTGATCAGCACCGGGCAGGCCGTCCCGCACATGCCGTCGACCGCGCAGGTGTGGACGCCGGAGTACTCGTACGCCTTCTCCAGCCGTCCGGCGAGCGCCTCGTCCCCAGCCAGCTCGGCGTTGCGGATCTCCCGCTGCAGCACGATCCGTTGCCGGGGCGTGAGCGTCAGGTCGCGGGACGGGCAGACCGGCTCGCAGTACCCGCACTCCACGCACCGGTCGATCTCGGCGTCGATCGTCGGCGGCAGCTTGATGTGCTTGAGGTGCAACTCGGGGTCGTCGGTGATGATCGTGCCGACGTTGAGCAATCGGGTCGGGTCGAACAGGTCCTTGATCGCGACCATCACCTCGTACAGCTCGTCGCCGTACTGCCGCCGCACGTAGGGCGACATCACCCGTCCGGTGCCGTGCTCGGCCTTCAGCGAGCCGTCGTTGGCCAGCACGAGGTCGACCATCGCCTCGGTGAAGCCGATGTAGCGGCCCATCTGCTCGTCGTTCTCGAACCGGTCGGTGAGCATGAAGTGGATGTTGCCGTCCTTGGCGTGGCCGAAGATCACCGAGTCGGCGTAGGCGTAGCGGTCGAACAGGATGGCCAGCTGCGCACAGGTGTCGGCGAGCTTCGCCACCGGCACCACCACGTCCTCCAGCAGCGCCGTCGTGCCCGACTTCCGGGCACCCGCGACCGAGGTGTACAGGCCCTTGCGCAGCTTCCACAGTTGGCCGCGGACGGTCGCGTCCTCGGTGAGCTCCACCGGACCGCGTTCATCCTGGTGCAGCGGCAGTTGGTCGAGCGTAGGACGGGCCCCGGCGGCCAGGTGCTCCAGCTCCTCGCGCGTGGTCGCCTGGTACTCCACCAGCAGCGCGGCCTGGGCCTCGACGTGCAGCTGCTTGATCATCGCCGGGGTGTCCGGGAAGGCCTGGCCGACGCGCAGCGAGGTGGCGTCCATCAGTTCCAGCGTCGCCGCGCCGGTGGCCACCAGGGCGGGCAGGGACGCGTTGGCGGCGTAGAGGTCGTCGAAGACCAGCAGCGCGGACGTGGTCTGCGTCCGCAATTCGATCGTGCGGAACGTGGCGGACGCGACGAACGCCAGCGTCCCCTCGCTGCCGACGATCAGGTGGGTCAGGATCTCGGGGACGGTCGCGTAGTCCACCAGGGCGTTTATCCCGTAGCCCATCGTGTTCTTCATCGAGAACTGCTGGCTGATCTTCGCCACGGACGCCGGGTTGTCCAGGACGCGCCGACGGAGCTTCAGCAGGCCCTCGTGGAGCGCCGGCTCGAGTGCCCGCAGCTTCGCGTCCGCGTCGGCCGCGCCGGTGTCGATGACCGTCCCGGACGGCAGGACGGCGACCACCGACTCCAGCGTCCGGTAGCTGTTCTCGACGGTGCCACACGCCATGCCGGAGGAGTTGTTGGCGACCACGCCGCCGATCGTGCACGCCGCCTCGCTGGCCGGGTCCGGCCCGAACTTGCGCCCGTACGGGGCGAGGTGAGCGTTGAGCTGCTTGACGGTGACGCCCGGCTGCACCCGCACCCGGGCGCCGCCGTCGAGGATCTCCACCCCCGTGAAGTGCCGGCGGACGTCGGCGAGAACCCCGTCCGTCCCGGCCTGACCGGACAGGCTGGTCCCGCCGGACCGGAAGGTGAGCGGGATCCCCGCCGCCGCGGTGGCCCGGAGCAGCCGGGCCACCTCGTCGGCGTCCCGCGGGGTGACGATGGCCGCCGGCAGCTGCAGGAAGTGGGAGGCGTCGTGGGCCAGCGCCCTGCGGTCGAGCTCTGCGGTGCGGACCTGGGCCGCCTCCGCCACGCACCCCGTCAGCAGAGCAGCCAGGCCTTCGGACGTCACTGCAGTCACGGGAGCGGCACCATCCCGATCAGCACGGTGGACTGCAGCAGCACGAGGACGGCGAACACCGCCAGCAGCACGACCGACCAGCCGACGACCTTGCGGAAGATCTCGCCCTCCTGGTTGAGCATGCCGGTGGCGGCTGCGGCCACGGAGAGACTCTGCGGGGAGATCATCTTGCCCATCACACCACCGGTCGAGTTCGACGTCGCCATCAGGATCTCATGGGCCAGCGAACCCGGCCAGACTCCCTTCGCTGCGGCGACCTGCATGCCGCCGAACAGTGCGTTGGCCGAGGTGTCGGAACCGGTGATGGCCACGCCGAGCCAGCCCAGCACGGGCGACATCACGGCGAACGCAGCACCGGCGGCGGCCAGCGCGGAGCCCAGCGAGATCGTCATGCCCGAGCCGTTCATGACGTAGGCGATGGCCAGCACGGACGCCACGGTGACGATCGTGAACGCGAGGCTCTTCACCGTCCTGCCGAAGACCCCGGCCGCCTCTTTAGGGCTCATCCGGTAGGCGATGGCCGTGATCACGCCGGCGATGAACAAGAAGGTGCCGGTCGACAACGCGGAGTACAGGTTCACCTGACCGAGGGTGCAGTTGGTCAGGGTTCCCGCCTGCGCCTGGGACGCGGTGACGATGCCGCAGAAGTCCAGCGGCTGGGCGACCACCTTGCCGTCCGCGCCCTTGGGGAAGTTGGCGGACTGCAGGCCGGGCCAGGTGAAGACCAGGGCGAAGGTGCTGGCCAGCCAGGCCTTGATCACGGGGATCTGGCTGACCGCGAACACCGCGACGACGATGACGTACGGCGCGATCGCTCCCCAGACGCGGGCGCCGCCGGTTGCCTTGGCCGCGATCATGTTCTCGTCGACCTGGACCTTGGTTGCGATGTGGTCGGCATGGGTCTCGCCGGCCTTGCGGAATCGCAGCAGGACGATGATCACGGCGATGGTGACCACGGACGCGATCACGTCCGTCACCTCGTAGGCGATGAAGTTCGAGGCGAAGAACTGGCAGAACGCGAACACGGCACCGGCCGTCAGCGCGACGCCCCAGGTCTGCTTGAGGCCGCGGACGCCGTCCACCAGCCAGACGAGGAACAGCGGGATGAACAGCGCCATGATCGGCGACTGGCGTCCGGCCATGTGGCCGAAGGTGATGGACGCCTGGGTCGCGTTGGCGAAAGCGCCCTGAGTGAGGATCGGGAAGGCCGAGTTGCCCAGCGTTGTGATCGGGGCGCCCATCGCCCCGAAGGCCACCGGTGCGGTGTTGGCGACCATGCAGACCACGGCTGCCCGGATCGGCTTCATGCCTGCCGCGACGAGCATGGCCGCGGTGATCGCGACCGGGGAGCCGAAGCCGGCGAGCGCCTCCAGCAGGGCGCCGAAGCAGAAGGCGATCAGGATGGCGAGCACGCGCATGTCCGTCGAGATCGACTGGAGCAACTCGCCGAGCACCTTGTCCCAGCCGTGCTTGACCGAGAGGTTGTAGAGCCAGATGGCGCTGACCAGGATCCACATGATCTGGAAGATGCCGAAGAAGACGCCCTGGCCAGTGGTGGTCAGAGCCGTGACGAAGGGCATGCCCCAGGCGAGGATCGCCAGCAGCACGGCGAGGGCGACGGCGGCCAGCGCCGACTTCCAGGCGGCGATCTTGAAGACGCCGAGCATGACGAACAGGACGATCAGGGGCAGGGCGGCGACCAGCGCCGACAGGGCCAGGGAGCCGCCGACCGGGGCGAGCGGCTGAGTGAACGTAGGCACTTCATCTCCTCACTGAGATTGACCGACAGGTAGGATTGTCGAACAAGTGCACTGGTTATGCAAGAGGTCTCGGCCTGATTGTTGGACTAGACTTGGCGGGCTGGGCTCGGCAAGGGGTGCGGGTTGGTTCGGAACATCGTGGTCACGTCGGTGATCGACGCAGTCGTCGACGACCTGAAGACACAGATCCTGTCCGCGGAACTCCACCCCGGGGACGCGCTGACCGAGGCCGAGGTCGCAAGTCGCTACGACATCGCCCGGGCCACGGCCAAGGCTGCGATCGAGCGGCTCGTCGCCGAGAAGGTTCTCGTCCGCAAGAGCCACAAGACCGCGCGAGTCGTGAAACTCGGCCCCGAGGACGTCCGCGACATCTACCGCACCCGGGCCTACCTGGAGTCGGAGGTGCTGCGCCGGCTTGCCGAGCGCGCGCTGGTTCCGGTCGAGGCGCGCGTCGCCAACGCGGAGATCGACGCGCTGTGGCAACAGGGCGAGTGGGACATCGTCGACCCCGACATGCGCTTCCACACCGCACTCATCGACGCTCTCGGCAGTGCCCGGACGAGTTCGGTGTACGGATCACTGGCCTTCGAGGTCAAGCTCTGCATGGCGCAGTTGCAGGGCAGCCAGCGGCTCAGCCCGGAGATCATCGTCGCCGAGCACGCCAGGCTGATGGAGTTCATCGAAGCGGGTCAGGCGGCCTCGGCGGCAGCCCTGCTGGAGGAACACCTGAGCCGTGCCCGCGAACTGCTCGCCGGGGCGCTGGGCGGCAAGCCGGGGCCGGAAGCCTTCCTGCCGTCCTCAGCTCTGGCGCCGGGCGAATCCGCTGCCGGAGCCGCCGAGTAGCGCTGGGCGGGTGCTGCTCGCCGACTCGGCGCGCGGCCGGTCGGAGCCGAAGAGGGTCGGAGCCCGATCAGGGACGCCAGAGCGCCGGACGCAGGTCCAGTGCGCCGACCAGTGCCCACTGGAACTCCGCTGCCAGGGAACCGGCGGGACGCTCGACGGCGACACCGGCGCCGTCGCGGAACCGGACGTCGTAGAGCCGGTCGTCCAGCACGGACCACCAACGGACCCACTGCCGAACAGGCTCGGACGGACCGCCCTCGCCGAAGCTGGAACCGGGCCAGGCCTCCACCTGGACCAGGACGTTGGCCTGCTCGTCCATCCAGACGGGATCGCTGAGCAGCAACCGGACGCCGGTGGGCGAGTTGTCTGAGGAGGCGGCGGCGCGGAGCACGGGCAGCGCGGGCAGTTCCGCGGCCAGCAGGCTCCACAGGTCGCCGAGCTCGGTGACGGCGATCTCCGCATCGCCGTCGATGTCGAGGCCGCCGTCCGCCGTCTCGTGGATCGTCTGGGCCACCATCAGCGCCTGAGCGCCCTCGATGGTGATCTTCACCAGCACGCCCGAGCCGCCGGCGGTAGCCCGCAGCGTCGCCCGGACCGGTGCATCCACGTGATCGGACAGCAGTTCGACCAGATGCCGGTCGGACGCGAGGGCGCGGGTGCCGGAGTTCAGGACCGCGTCCATGACCGCCTCCCAGCGATCGGCGTCTATCTTGATGACTTCGGTAGTCATTCTGTTGTTTACCCCCCAAACGCTCCGCGTCGGATGCCCGGTGGCCTGACGGATACTGATCCCCTGAATCCGTCAGCCGGCAACCGCGTCGGACCACGGTCCAACAGGCTGCCTACCACTCTTTCCCCTTGTGGGCACCCTCGCAAGAGTTCCGCGATCAAAGTACCACCGGGCTTCGGGGCCCGCAGGAGAACCGGAAAACTGCTGTCGGCTCCTCGTCCGAGAGGGGAAAAGCGGGTTCCGTCCATGGTGGACACCGTCCCCGGATTCCGTCCACGTGTGGGCTCGGTCGGCTCCGTCCGGTCCGATAGAACGGGAGACTGGTGAGTCCGGACGCGAGATCCCCGACCCGTCGACGGTTCGGCAGGGCTGCCCGGATCAGGGATAGGGCCAGGGGTTCGGGGTGCAGCCGCCCAGGTCATCGGCCTGCGGCATCATGACCGGGGCCGGTTTGGCCTTCTTGGGACAGGTCGCCGGCTTCTCCCCGAGAAGTCCGCCGAGGCCGTGGTTGACCAGGTAGGACTGCCAGTCGGCGGCTGCGCCGGTGTAGGTGGCCGGCACCGTCTTCCAGGCCAGCGCGTCGATGACGATGTCGGAAGCGTCGAGGCAGGTACCGCTGACGGTCTTGCAGCTCTTCGCGGCCGTGCCTGGCGACGCCAGCGTGACACTGAAGTCGGCCTTGTCGGCGTCCGTGACCAGCCCGAAGCGGATGCTGCCACTGCCGGCCCAACTGCGCGGGTCGTTCAGGACGCCGGCGATCTGGGTGGCCACCTTGTCGGCCTTCAGCCCGCTGCTGGTCTCCACCCGGACGGTGTAGGTGCGCAACTCGCCGAGGGAACTCACCGCGTCGATCTTGACGCCGGCGGCGTCGAACTTGCCTGACGACTTCATCGTCGGCGTCCTGGACGGACTCGCCGCTGGCGAGCTGCTCGCGGTCGGGGTGCCGGACTCCGACGGGGTCGCCGCCGGCGAGGCACTGGTCGGGCCCGGCAGCGGTTCGACCGTCGCTGTCGGGTCGCCGGCGCGGACAACCGGGGTGACCATCGCCCGTCCCCACAGGCCGAGAGCTGCGACCACGGCGATCGCGGCGAGGGCGATCAGCACGGGCTTGGGCCGGAGGACCCGGCGCAGTCCGCGTCCCAGGCCGGACAGGGCGGCCCGGACCTGCGTCCAGCCGTCCCCGCGATCACTCACGCGGCCACCCTACCCAGCCGTCCGGCGGCGTCCGGGACCTGAACCGGCGGGGACAGGTACTTCGGTTCACACCGCACGGACACACCCGGAACCTGAACCGACGGGGACAGGTACTTCGGTTCACACACTCCGGACGCGAAAGCGCCGGCCGCCCAACGGGACGACCGGCGCTTGCGTCACGGCTCAGGCCGCGGCGACCGCCACGTTGATGTGGGCGACGACGCCAGCGGTGAGCTTGATGCCGACGGTGTGGTCGCCAACCGACTTGATCGGCTTGGCGATGTCGACCGAGCGCTTGTCGATGGCCGGGCCGCCGGCCTTCTTCACCGCGAGAGCGATGTCGGCCGCGGTCACGGCACCGAACAGCTTGCCCGAGTCGGCAGCGTGCGCCGGCAGGATGACCTTCAGGCCCTCCAGCTGCTCACGCACCTGGGTTGCGTGCTCGTTGCTGCGGATCTCCCGGGCGTCCCGGGCCCGCTTGATGCCCTCGATCTGCTTCTCCGCGCCACGCGTCCACGTGATCGCGAAGTTGCGGGGCAGCAGGAAATTGCGGCCGTAGCCGTCCTTCACCTCGACGATGTCGCCGGGCACGCCCAGGTGCTCGACGGGTGCAGTCAGAATCAGCTTCATCTCAGAACTCCGATCAGCGCGAGCCGGACGCGTACGGCAGCAGGGCGAGCTCGCGGGCGTTCTTCACCGCGATCGCGACCATGCGCTGCTCCTGGACGGACAGGCCGGTCACCCGGCGCGCGCGGATCTTGCCGCGCTCAGAGATGAACTTCCGCAGGGTCGCGGTGTCCTTGTAGTCGACGTGGCCGATCTTGACGGACTTCGCCGGCACGATCTTCTTGGATTTCACAGGCTTGCGCTGTGGGGCCATTGTGGTGCTCTCCTTCATGAAAGCCCGGCTGTTGCCGGAATGGACGTGGATGTTTGGTTGGGGTCGACAGGCTCACTCGCCGGTCAGCGGGCAGAACCGTCGAAGACCCGGGATCAGAACGGCGGTTCCTCGCTCTGGGCGCCGGCCCAGGGGTCGGCACCACCGGACGGCTGGCTGCGGTTCCAGTCCGAGCCGCCGGACGCGCCGCCCGACGAACCGCCACCGGAGTAGCCGCCGCCGGAGTAGTTGCCGCCGCCACCACTCGCATTGCGGGTGACCTTGGCGGTGGCGTACTTCAGCGCCGGGCCGACCTCTTCGACGTCGATCTCGAAGACGGTGCGCTTCTCGCCCTCACGGGTCTCGTAGCTGCGGCTCTTCAGCCGCCCCTGGACGATCACGCGCATCCCCTTGGTGAGGGATTCGGCGACGTTCTCGGCGGCCTGTCGCCAGACCGCGCAGTTGAGGAACATCGCGTCCCCGTCCTTCCACTCGTTCGCGTTGCGATCGAACGTGCGGGGGGTGGACGCGACGGTGAAGTTCGCCACGGGCGCCCCGGACGGGGTGAAGCGCAGTTCCGGATCGGCGGTCAGGTTGCCGACCAGGGTGATGAGGGTCTCGCCAGCCATGTTGGTGTCTTTCGAGTCGGACGTTGGTTGTCGGCTCCAGCCTGTCAGTAGGTACTGACGACCCGCCAGAGCCGTCGAGGACTCAGTGCAGGTCGGGACGGATCACCTTGGTGCGCATGATCCGCTCGTTGAGCGTGAACTGGCGATCCAGCTCCTTCACCACGGCCGGCTCAGTGGTCACGGTGATGACGGCGTAGATGCCTTCGGACTTCTTCTGGATGTCGTAGGCCAGCTTGCGCCGTCCCCAGACATCGATCTGATCGACGGTGCCACCGGCCTTGGTCAGCCCGGCAAGGGGCTTCTCCAGCAGGCCGTTCACCTGGCGGTCGTCGACCTCGGGGTCGATGATGACCACGACTTCGTAGGTGCGCATACGCGAACTCCACCTCCTCTGGTCTAGAGCGGCTACGGGCGCTTCCCGTAGCAGGAGGGCGTATCGGCCATCCAGTGGACGGCCAGTGGAACAGCCTACCGGTCGCAGGCGTCCCCGGCGAATCGCGGTGAGCCGACGGAGTCCGTCCCCGACTGATCGCCTCACCGCTGAACCGAAGTACCTGTCCCCGGCGGTTCACCGACGGTTCAGCGCGGCGCGACGGTTCAGATGAACCGAAGTACCTGTCCCCGACGGTTCAGCGCGGGGCGAGCACCCGGACGCCGACCCGGACGGTCGGCTTCGACGTCCGGGAGACGGTCAGGTAGCCGGCCCTCTTCCCGGTCACCTTCACGCTGATCCGCTTGCTCACGTCCGCGCGCTTCAGCCGGTAGCTGCTCTTGGTGGCGTGCTTGATCGGCTTGCCGTTGCGGTACCAGCGGTAGCTGAACTTGGTCCCCTTCGTCCACGAGCCCCGGACCGCGTGCAGGGTGTAGCCGAGGTACCGGTAGCCGATCACGACCGGCCGCTGCGAACGCACCTTCGCCAGCGGCGTGAGGGTGACCACGGCCGGGTCGCTGACCTGGGCCTGGGTGATCACCAGGTCACCGGACGCCCGGTACCCGGTTCGCTCGACGTTGAGCACGGCGACGTCGTCCCAGGCGGCGAAATCGACCCGTACGTGGAAGCCGCCCCTGGCGTTGGTGGAGGTGCAGCGCTGCACATGGGTCCCGGAGTAGCAGACGCTCGCCTTCTTCACCGCGGTCCCGGCCGTGTTGACCACCGTCCCGGAGACGTAGGTGATCGGCACCAGGTCGATGTCCTGCTGGTACTTCCTGGTGTCGTCCGGGATGCCGAACGTCGGCAGGTAGCGTCCGTGGTACGCCGAACCCCAGTCGACGGTCGTGACGAACGGGTCGCCCGGGTTCGGGAAGGCTGTCGGCGGGTACATCGCGCCGCTGCCGGTCTCGCCCGGATCGGCGGCGTCGGTGTAGGTCGGCAACTCGGTGATGGTGTAGCGCCCGTCCGTGCCCGAGCGGACGCAGCGGGTCGGGTCGGCCGGGTAGTCCGGACAGACCTGGACGTCGGCCCGCGGCTGGCCGTTGAGGCGGACGATGCCGGTCAGCGTCCCCCCACGCTCGAACCGCAGGTCGGCCACCAGGTCGGACGCCAGGTCGAAGGTGGGCTTGGCGCGTCCTCCTGCGGACGGGCCGTCGCCCTTCCATGCCGTCTGGAAGCCGCTGCCCTCCGGTGCGATCGCGCTGAGGGTGTAACTGCCCGCGGCCAGTCCGCCGAAGTGGTAGCCGCCGTCCGCCGCAGTGGTCACCGAGTTCAGGAAACCGCTCCAGTTGTCGAGCCGGACGCGCACCCCGTCGGCCGGAGCACCGGACGGCGTCGTCACCACGCCCCGGATGGAGTGCGTGGAGGCGTCGGCGAGCGCTGGCTGGGCGGCACCTAGGGCGAGGACGGAGGCGAGAATCGCGGCGAGCACGAGCTTCAGGGCGCGCACGAGCGCGCTCCCCCCAGCGTGTCCCCCGACCACTGGCGACCCCCCGTCACCTCCCGGCTCGCACCGGTAACCACCAAGGATAGTGGAAGACTCCCCCTCGGACGCAGACCCCCGCCGGAATCGTCAGCGGGCCGTCACCGCGCCGGGTCGACGCGCACCGGAGCGACGACGTCCGGCACCGGACTGGCGCCTTCTGCATGAGTGGGTTGGGCGGTACCGATGGCGAACGCGAGCCCGAGCAGGCCGGTCATCCAGAACAGCGCGAAACCCTTCAGCGCTGTACCCACCGGGTTGGCGATCTCCATGGCAGTTCCCCCGATACCGCAATGCCCGCTGTCCCCCGAGCGGGTGACACCAGCCTGCCGCGAGCGGCCGCCGCACGCAAGCCCCAACCGGATCCTGAGCAGCCTCCGGGCCGGGTCCGGCCAGCCGGAGCACACCCCGGCCAGCGGCGCCGCCAGGATCGCGGCTACGTCCCGGGCCCTCGTCGCCGGCCGCTCGGCCGGCCAGTCGGCGACCGGGTCGCCTCACCCGGGCCGGCTCCTGGACGGGCGGTCGCGGCTCGCTCAGCCGCCGTGGCCGGACAGTGGCCAGGCCACGCCGCCCCCCGGACAACGCGAGAGCGCTGAGCAACGGCCCAGCCGGTGGCCTCGCCGTGCGGGACACCGGGACGAGCAACCGGCCGGACGCCGCCGTCCCCAGTTCTCGGGCGCTGGGCCGGACGCCGGCCTACCGGCGCTTCACCTTCGCGGTGGCGGCGGAGACCTTGGTGACGGTCGTGTAGCCGGCCTTGCGCCCGGTCACCTTGACCCGGATCCGGTGGCCGCGGTCCGCGTTCTTCAGGTGGTAGCTCGACCTGGTCGCCCCCGTGATGGGCTTGCCCGTCCGCAGCCACTGGTAGCTCAGCTTCACCCCTGCCGGACGCCAGGTGCCGGGCTTGGCCTTCAGGGTCCGGCCGACGCGGCGGGTGCCGGAGATCGTCGGGGTCGGCGTCTTCGTCAGCTTCTTCGCCGGTGCCACCACGGCCGGCGGCGCGCTCGGCGACGGGGACGCGCTCGAGGGCGGGAGAGCGGGCGGCTCCGCCACGGGCGGGGTCGCCGGGAGGCTCGGCGACGGGGACGGGGACGGCGACTCGTCCGGCGTAGGCGACTCATTCGGCGTCGGCGACTCGTCCGGAGTCGGCGACTGCTCGGGACTGGGCGACTCCTCGGGAGTCGGCGACGGGCTCGCCGGAACCGGACGGACCCGCAGCGTGCCCGCGTCCGCCCCTGCTCCCGCGGCCACCAGGACGGTGGCCGGGTCGTCCTCGAGCTCCTGGTCGCCGACGACACGCAGCCGGTAGGTCGCGGCCCGCAGCGCGACGAAACTGAAGCCTCCGTCGCTCCGCGACATCGTCGTGGAGCACCTCGGCTCGGCTCCGACGTCCCTGCAGGCGCTGACCACGAGGCCACCGGCGGACCCGTCCGGACCGGCCACCACGCCGGTCAGCGTGCCGAAGCCGGCGGTGTCCCCACCGCGGAACGGGATCACGTAGCGCCCGGGCCGGGGCGGCTCCAGTCCGGTGCCCAGGCTGCCGGCCACAAGGGCGTTGGCGCCGCCGTCCACCAGGCGCCCGGGAGCCCCGGAGCCGGCGAACCGGACGTACCTGCCCGCGACGCCGGTGCCGTCGGTGAAGCCGGCCACCGCGGTCGCCGGCGTGCCGACGGCTACACCGGTGTCCCAGGTGAGCCGGTCGTAGTTGAGGGTCAGATCGACGTCCCCGTTGCCTCCGCGCGCAGTGAGGAGCAGCTGGAAGGTGTCCCGGGCGTCCCCGCCGTACTGCCGGGCGTCGGCCCATTGGACGCAGAACGTGGTGCCATCGGCGGAGGCGCCGAAGCTCACCTCACGGTCGCTGGGCGCCGAGGTGTCGACGTCGGCGAGGAGCGGGGCGATCATCGGCACGCCGGTCGCCCCGGTGAGCTGGGACGGCAGGAACGCGGCCCGCGGACGGGTGAAGCTGACGCTGCCGTTGGTGTTGACGTAGAGGCTGGTGGAGCTCGTCCCGAACAGGCGGACGGGGAATGGCAGCGAGACCGCGGCGCTGGCGTTGTCGTCCGCGGCTGGCAGGCTGGTGGCGGAGCAGAACGGGAACTGCTGGCCGGCGACCGCGCCGAGGTCGGACGGGGACGCGTCCAGGCTGGTCGGGTCGAGTTCCCGGCTGCCCGTCGGCATCACGCCGGTGCGCCAGGCGTCGGCGAAGCCGTGTCCGGACAACCGCAGGACGTAGTGCACGCCAGGACTGACGACGGGGAACTCGTAGGCACCGTCGGCGCCGGTGACGGCCCGGCCGCTCTGCAGCAGGTCGTCGCCGGACTGGCGGTAGAGCGTCGCCGTCGCCCGGGCCAGCGGGCCGGCCGCCGAGCGGAGCTGCCCGGACAGCGCCTGCTGCGGATCGACCCGGATCGTGCCGAGGCTGGTGGCGACGGAGATCGTGACCGGGACGAC
Organism: Propionibacteriaceae bacterium; assembly: GCA_017306015.1. Classification (GTDB taxonomy): domain Bacteria; phylum Actinomycetota; class Actinomycetes; order Propionibacteriales; family Propionibacteriaceae; genus Propionicimonas. The sequence goes on along the minus strand of JAFKJK010000011.1, from coordinate 145,804 downwards.
CACCGGCGTGAACGGCACGTCCGTTCCGGAGTAGCGGACGTCGTAGGTGCCGGCTGGAAGCGCGGTGGTGAAGTCGCCGCGTTCGTCGGTGTGGGCGGAGTCGACCAGGTCGGCGGGCTCGCTGCTCCCGGACGGATAGATCTCGACGACGGCGCCGGCGATCGCGGTGCCGGACCGGCTGGCGACCGAGCCGGTGACCGTGAACAGCCGGACGCACAGCACGTCCCCGATCTCGTTCGCGGCTCCCGGCGACGCGGCCAGCCGGGTCCCGGCGCCCGGGCAGGTCGCCGGCAGGCTGCCGCCGGCGGAGCCGGTGGCGTAGCCGTCCTTGCCGGCGCGGACGGTGAAGCAGGCGCCCGGGACGACGGCGACGGAGAACCCGCCGTCGGTGCCGGACGTGCCGGAGGCGTAGGGGACGAACGCGCTTCCGTCCCAGATCAGCACGGTCACGTCCACTCCGGGGAGCGGGCCGCCCGCGGAGCGCGCTACGCCGGTGACCCGGGACGGGTTCGCCGCCAGCGTGATGGTGCCGAGGTCCGGCGCTGTGCCGCTGAGGCTCACCTCCGCCGTCGCCGGCAGCAGGGCGTGGCTCGGGTCGCTGACCTGCAGCTGGTAGCTGCCTTCGGCGGCCGCGCCGACGGTGAAGGTGCCATCGCCGGCGGTGCGGGAGGAGTCGAGGACATCGCCCGCGGCGAGAGCGTCCGCGTCCCGGGCGAGGACGACGACCAGGCCGGCCGGTGTGCTGCCGCCCGGCCCCCGCACCCGGCCGTGCGCCTGCACCGCCAGCAGCCGGACGAGGGTGATGGTGCCGAGGGCGATGTCACCGGCGCCGGGCAGGGTGAAGTGGTTGCCGTCCGCCAGCGTCGGCGGCAGGCCGTCCGCGCCGCCGTACCAGGCGGCGTGGTGGCTGCCCTCGGCGACCCGGACGGTGTAGTCGCCGGCCGGCATCCCGGTCAGGGGGACGGCGAGCCGGCCGCCCTGTTCGCCGGAGAACTCGTCGACGAACGCCCAGCCGGTGTCCGCGTCGAAGCGGTAGAGGTCGAGGACGGGCCAGCTGACCGGGCCGGCCGCGTCGACCACGGACGCGGTGAGCTTCGGGAGCGATTCGGCGTTGGCCGGGACGGGCACCGAGGCCGATCCGACGACGAGCACGGCGAGGACGCAGGTGAGGAGACGGCGGAGTCGCCCCATCGGGTTCCCCTGACCTCGTCGCGATGGGTTCGCAGGCAGGATAGCCCGAACGCTGTTCACCGCGCTGCCGGAGGTACCCATCGGGCGGGCGCGCCGTGGGCTATCCTCAACCAACCCCGTCCCGGCGGAAGAGGAGAGCGCGATGCTCCGTCCGCACCACCCGAGCCGGATGACCGTGCGCCTGGCCGTCGCGATCCTCGCCGCCGCCGTCCTGGTCGTGCCGGGCCCGGTCGCCACCGCAAAGAGCCCGTCGGGGCCGCGGGCCCTGGCCTCGGCGACGATCGACACCCACCTCGGCTACATGCCGCAGAGCACCTGCTCGCCGTCCGCGAAGCCGGGAGCCAAGGCCCTGCTGAAGCTGCTGATCAAGACCTGGGGCGGTCGCTCGTCCGGGATCAGCCGCGGTTGCGGCGTCGGCACGCGCTCGGAGCACAAGGAGGGCCGGGCGCTGGACTGGCGGATGAGCGTCAAGAAGAAGTCGGAGCGCAAGCGGGTCGACAAGGCGCTGGCCTGGATCACCGCCAACAACGGGGAGGTGGCGCTGCGGCTGGGGATCATGTACGTGATCTGGAACCAGCGGATCTGGTCGGTGTACTACCCCGAACTGGGCTGGCGGAAGATGCCGAGCCGCGGATCCGCGACCGCGAACCACAAGAACCACGTCCACATCTCGCTGAGTTGGGACGGGGCGTACCAGCAGACGTCCTGGTGGACGGGGGTGCCGGTCGCCTCGCCGCTGAACTCGCGGTGCGGGAAGGGTGGCGCGCGGGCGTGCCTTCCGGTGATCGGACGCGGTCCGTCGCCGGTGCCGAGGGCCGAGGTGCCGGCCAGCTTCACGCCGGCGCCGTGGATCGTCCCGGGCATCGGCGGCAGCCCGCAGGTGGGACGCGAGCAGCGGGCCGTCCCCGGGACCTGGGTTCCCGACGGCGCCGAGCTGACCTATCAGTGGACGTCCGACGGCAAGCCGATCGAGGGCGCCACCGCAGCCACCTACGTGATCGGCCCCGATCAGGTCGGCCGCGAGGTCGAGGTGCGCGTCACCGCGACCGTCGACGGCGTCGCGACCACCCGGTCGTCGAGGAACACCGCGGACGTGTATCCCACCGTCATCAAGCGCTGAGCCCCGGCGACCCCTCCGAGGTCTCGTTGCTGTCGTCCCTTGGCCCCAGTCTCCGCCTTGACAAGCTCAGCGAAAGACCAGTCGGCCCCCGAGTTCCGCCTGCCCTGAGCTTGTCGGTCCCCGAGCTTGTCGAGGGTCGAGGGGTCACTCGGCCAATGACTCGGTCGTTCCGCGCCTCGCCTCGGGACGTCTCGCCCCCGTCATCGCGGGCTTCGACCCGGGATCTCCGTCTGATCGCACGAATGCGTGGAGGCCAAATACGGCCCAGTCTGGGAGAATGTCCAGCGGTCGTGCGCGATTATCCAGGCTTTCCAGCAGTCTTCGAATGGGCGGTTTGGGACTGAGGACTGTCAGTGGCGACGTCTAGCGCTTGAGGTATGGAAAGGGAATTCGGGGCAGCTCGATGGTGGCCAGTTGTTGGCCACCCTGGACGCCGTCCTGGCGCCCTGACGGATGACCGACTGCGGCTGCCCACGGAGGCTGAGCAGCTGCAGTTGTTGCAGGAGAGTATCCGTGGCTAGACGGCTGGAGGCGTGGCAGCGGCAGCTTGCGACCAGGATCGAAGCCGCTGATGCGGCCTGGAACGAGCGCAAGACGGCAACACGGACGTGGCTGGCCGAGAGTATGGATCTGACTCCCAGGGAAGCGGCCCGGCTGGTCAAGGCCGGCAAGGCCTGCAACAGTTCCCGATCATCGCCACGGCCGCACTGGCCGGGTCGGTGTTGCCCGCTCAGGCGGGGGCGATCACCGGTGTGCTCGCCGATCTGCCGCAAGAGTTCGACGATCAGACGGTCGTTGAGGCTCCGGAAATGATGGTTGGCTTTGCCGAAGCCCACAACAGCTCAGAGTTGCGCCACCTGACCAGCTATCTTGTCGAAAGATTGTCGCCGGAAACCGCCGACCAGCTCGAAGCAAAACGGCTCGAACGCCAAGAACGCCGCGCCCCCAACCACCGGTTCCTGGAATTCACCAACAACGGTGAAGGATCGGTCCTGATCCGGGACTCCCTACCGGTCGCCTCGGCTGAGCCGCTGATCCAGATCATCGAGGCCTACGCAGCAGCCGAGAAACGGCGCTGCATCGACCCCTCGACCCGATGGCCGAACCCGTCACACCCGCCATGCGCAGGACCGACGGGCTACTCGCCATGGCTGCCGCCCACACCCGACAAGCTGTGGCACCAACCCACGGTGGAGACCGTCCCCGGATCGTGATCACCCTGTCGGCCGACAAGCTGGCCTAACAGTGCACCGGTGCCAGCCTAGGAGCGAAGCTAGTCGGTACCGGCGGACCCCTCCCCGCATCGGTAGTCCGGCAGCTGTTGTGTGACGCCGACATCCTCCCGGTGGTGCTGGTCGGCCCATCCGAACCGCTCGACGTCGGCCGGATGCAGCGTCTGGTCACCGTAGCCATCCGGGCAGCCTTGGAACTGCGTGACGTGGGTTGAATCTTCCCCGGCTGCGACAAACCACCCGGCGACTGTGAAGCCAATCACCTGATCTCCTGGTACCTGGGCGGACCAACCGCTCTTGTGGAATCTGGTCTTGGTCTGTCCGCACCACCACGGCATCGTCGAACCCAGCAGAGATCCTGCCGCCGACAGGTGGCGCGCCGTGTTCGGAAAGACGGTGTTTCCATGGTGGTTCCACCAGATGCGTCGACCCACACTAGCGCCCACGCATCCACGCCAGATTGACCACCCAACACTGACGAGCGGGCGGGTCTGTTCCCGAGCCTGTCGAGGGGCGAAGGGTCGAGAGTAAGGGCCTCGACCCTTCGACAGGCTCAGGGCAAGCGATGCTCGGCCAACGATCTCCTGTGCCCAGCGACCCGGGACCTCGCATCGAACGCATGCTAGAGGATCCGACCAAGATCTCCCGGCGGTCCGCGGGGATGGCAAACAGGCCCTGGGGGTACCGGGCGGTATTCCAGCTTCTGCCGGGATGGCGCGGTTGGACTCCTGTCATCCCGGCAGCAGAGGCAGTGGCTACTTCACCTTTCCGGTCGCCTTGGACGCCTTGGTCACCGTCGGATAACCGGCCTTCTTCCCGGTCACCTTCACCGTCAGCTTCTTGCCCTTGTCAGCAGCCGTGAGCTTGTAACTGGCCTTCGTCGCACCAGTAATCACCGCTCCCGAACGGAACCACTGATAGCTGTAACTGAACCCCTTCGGCTTCCACGTCCCCGGCTTCGCCTTCAACGTCTTGCCGACCTTCGCCGTCCCCGAGATCTTCGGCGTCGCGGCCTTGGTCTTGCCCAAGTACGGCACGGTTGCGGTCGCCGCGGAGGTCTTGATCTGCGTTTCGTAGCCAGCCCTGGATGCGGTCACCTGGACGGTGAGCTTGAGCCCGGCGTCCGCTGCGACCACGGTGTAGGTGGTCCCGGTCGCACCCGGGATGACCGTCCCGCCCAGCAGCCACTGGACGGCGAGGGTGCTGGGATCCGGCTGCCACGAGCCGGTGTTCGCGGTCAGCTTCGCACCGACCTTCAGCTTGCCCGTCACCGAGATCGTGGGAGTCGGCGCCGCGGTGAAGTCCTTGGCGGGCTCAACGGGCGCGACGACGGCCGCGGTCTCGTCCGAGGTCCGCGAAGCGGTCTCGTACCCGTCCTTGGTGCCGGTGACGCGAACCGAGAGCTTCGCGCCGACGTCAGCTGTCGTCGGCACGTACTCGGGCGCGGTCGCACCACTGATCTCGGACGTCCCCCGCAGCCACTGGTAGGCGAGATCCACCGTCCCTGGTCCCCACGTCCCCGCCGAGACAGCCAACTTCTTCCCGACCGTCGCGTCGCCCGACACGCTCGGCTTCGCCGTCGTCAGAGTGCCGGCCGCCACCGCGGAGGTGGAGACGAACGCCGTCGCCGTGTCGTAGCCGGCCTTGACGCCCGTAGCGACCACCGTCAACACCTTGCCCTTGTCCGCGGCGACGACGAGATAGCTCGAACCCGTCGCGATGTTGGTGTCGGCTCGCTTCCACTGATAGCTGACCGACACTCCGTCCGGCCAGCCGGTCTTCGAAGCGGTCAGGGTCTGGCCCACCGTCAGATCACCGGTAATCGTCACCGTCCCGGCGGCCAGCTTGCCGTTGGCGACCTTGTCGGTCTCGGTCGAGGTTCGCGGCACCGACGGATACCCGGTCTTCGACCAAGTGGTCGTGACCGTGATCTTCCTGGTCAGATCCCCAGCCCCGATCAGGTAGGTGTCTCCCGTACCTACGACGTCACTACCGCTCTCCCACTGATGCGCGAGAGTGCCGCCCGCAGGCCACGTCCCGTCATGGAGGGTCAACGTCTGACCGACCTGTGCCGTCCCCGTGATCGTCGGCACTGGGGCGGCAGTGAAGTCCAGGACGGTCAGAGTCGGCGACGAAGTCTGGGACGCCGTCTGGTATCCGGCCTTCTTGCCCGTCACCGTGACCGAGATCGCGTGCCCGGCGTCACCGGCGACGAGTTGGTACGTCGAGTCCGTGGCGTCCTTGATCGCCGCGCCATCCCGCAACCACTGATACGTCGGCGGGTCCGGCGCCGGAACCCAGGTACCCGCCGCAGCGATGAGCGTGCTGCCCACCGTCGGATCACCAGTGATCGCCGGCTTCGGAGTGGTGGTGAACACCTGGGTGGGGGCGGCACCGATGGTGACGCTGCCGGAGGTCTGCTCCTGCGAGCCCAGACCGTCGCCGGTCGCGGTTACCGTGACCCTGATCGTCCTGCCGGCGTCGGCGGCAGCCACCACGTAGGTGGCGCCACTGCCGACCGCGACCCCTCCAACGCGCCATGTGTACGAGAGCGTCACGCTGACCGGCGACCACGTTCCCGGGACGGCGGTAAGGGTGTCACCTACCCCGGCTGCCACCACGGACTGCCCGCCGACCGTGATCGTCGGGACGGGACCGGTGATGGTTGTCGGCGCGACAGCGCCGAGGTCGATGTCGTTGACCTCGAGTTCCTGCCCAGCGCCGACGAACAGGACGCCGGCCTGCCCGATCGGGTCGCTGGCCATGGCCACGAGGAGGGACCGGAACCTGGACGACACCGAGCCCGCACAGCTCACCGAGCCGGTGTAGCCCACCGGAGGCGCCGCGCAGACCTTGTAGGAGCCGGCCGGGACGCTGAACGAGTACGCACCCGGCGCGCCGTTGGCACCGGCTGTCGTCTGGGCGAGTTGCTCGCCGTCAGCGGTGTACAGGGTGACGACGGCGACGTGCAGCCAACTGGTCTTGCCGCCAACAAGGCCGGAAACCGCTCCGCTGAGCTCGCCGGCCAACCCGAGCGAGCCGTTGATACCGGTGACTTTGCCGCCGCTGGCCACGGTCACGGTCTTGGCCGTGGACGGGGTGGACGCAGCGTCGTACCACAGCGGAGCGAGGACGCCCTGGCCACTGGTGGAGGAGGTTACACAGTCGTCGCAGTCGTCGGATTCGGCGGTGTAGGTGCCGAAGCGCACGGTGTAGGTTCCCGGACGCAGCCAGTCGAGCGTGTACGTGCCGTCGTCATCGGTGGTGGTCGTCTCTTCGTAACCGCCGGCGGCCGGAATCAGGTGAACCCGGATACCGCCGACCGCCGAGCCGACCGCATCGGTCACGGTGCCGGAGACGCTGCCGACGACCTGCATGGTGACATCGAGCGTCGTGGTGGTTCCGGCGACGAAGCTGCCGGCGGTGTCGTAGCTGACGCCGCCGTAGTAGTAGGTGAGGTACTGCTCGGCCTCGGAGTCGTCGTAGACCCGGATCGAGTACGCCTGGCCGGACACCAGCTCGGAGTTGAAGGCGTAGTGGCCGTGCGCGTCCGTCTCGGTCTCCGCCACGTCGTTGGCGAACGGGTCGGTCGGGCTGCTGGCGCTGAGTTCGACATAGACGCCGGACACCGGCTCGCCGTTCGGCCCGGTGACCGTCCCCGAGAGCGACGCCGTCGTCGCCGACAGGGTCAGGTTGGCAGTGATCGTCGCACCATCGCCGACCTCGACCGGTGTCGCCCCGTTTCGTGTCAGCAGTCCGGGGTACCACGAGTCGGACGCGTAGCCGCTCTGGTTGTAGTGCAGGCGGACGAAGTACGTCCCCGCAGGTACACCGGTGATCTCGTAGGCGCCGCCGGCTACGGACTCGTCGGACGCGACCGTCGAGCCGTCGGTGGTTTCGAGCTCCACGGAGGCGCTCGACCAGTTCACTCCTGCCTGGGCCGAAATCGTGCCCTTCACCACCCCGGTGCCGCTTGGGGCGGCCAGCGCGAACGCGCCGAGGTTGGCCGTCCCGCCGGCGGTCACGGTGATCGCCTCGGCGGAGTCGGACGTGAGCGCGCTCGGCCACCAGTAGCTGTGGCTGAGGATCGACGCGTTCAGGCGCAGGTAGTAGTCGCCCGGCGCGAGGCCGCCGAAGCTGAAGCTGGCCTGCGGGCCGTCGGAGGAGTAGATCTCCCGTTCGTCGACCCAGTCGAGGTCGCCGTCGGCGGTGCGCTGATAGAGCATCACTTCGGCATACGAACCGTACCCGCTGAGCACGCCGGTTACCGAGCCGGGGCTGGACAGTGCGAGGTCACGGGTCAGAGTTCCGGTGGTCAGGGTGAAATAGCCGGTTGTGCTGTCGCTGCCGGGCTCACCACCCCACCATTGGCTGACATGGTCGCCCTCACCGTCGAACCACAGCGCGTAGATGCCCTTCGGCACCCGACCCACCGAGTAGGTCCCGTCGGCTCCGGTGGAGGTGGACGCGACGACGGTCCCGTTCCTGGTCACCAGCGACACCTCAACGCCTCTCAACGGGCTGCTGGACGTGGCGTCCGTGACTCGGCCGATGACAGTGGCGCCGGTGGCGTAGACGATGTCCTTTCCGGTGAGCCGTTCCGTCCCGGTGAGGGTGAGGAAGGTGGCGGTCTTGATGGTGTCCGCACCGCCGAGGAAGCGGTTCGGGACGCCGGAGGAGGACGCCGACAGGGTGTAGGCGCCCTGGAACAGGCCCTTCACCGTGAAGGCGTCGCCGTTCCAGCTGACCAGGCCCGCTCTCCGCCCGGCGCGATCCCAAGCGGTGAGCTCGACGTTCCGGACGACAGCACTGTTCTCGTCCAGGACCCGTCCCGACACCCAGGCGCCGGACGGCACCGAGAGGTCGACCGTGACGGTTCCTTCGGTGGCCCTCGTGAAGGTGTCGGAAGCGTAATCCCGTCCGAACGGCCGGGTGACAAGGCGGTAGGTGTCTCCCGGGGTCAGCCGAGTGAAGGAGTAGGCGCCGTCGGCCGCAAGTTCGGTCGAGTCCTCTTCGTCCCAGTAGTTGCTCGCGGGATACCACCGCTGGAGTTCTACCACGGTGCCGTCGGGGAGCGCCGCACCGCCGACCTCGGTCGCGTGACCGGTCACGGTCACACCGGTGCCGAGCGTCGCGTTCGCCGTCTTCGTCTGGCCGGAGGCCACCGTGACCGTGTCGGCCGCAGCCTCGGAGTACTTGCCGTCCCACCACTCGCTGACGTAGTCGGTGTTCCACGCAGCGAACTCGACCTTGTACGTTCCCGGCGGCAGGTTGCCGATCGAGTAGTGCCCGTCGGAGGCGGTGGAGGTGCTCGTCTGGTAGTCGTAGCCGTCCGCGTAGTCGGCATTGCTACCACTGACATAGCGGTAGAACTTGACATAGACATCGGCGACGCCCTCGCCGTGGGCTCCGGTGACGGTACCCGAGATGGTCGCGGCCTTGGTGAGGTCGAGGTCCCGTCCGGTCATCGCCTCCGACGACGTGATCGTGAAGGTGGTTGCGGAGTCGGCGCTCGAGGCGCCGCCCAGCCATGCCCGAACGTAGCCGTCGGCAGAGGCGACCAGGGAGTAGGTGCCTGGCTCCAGGCCCGCCAGCCGGTAGCCCCCCGATGCACCGGATTCGGTGGAGGCTACCCAGTCGGTCTCGGTGTAGCCGTCTTCGACGTAGAGCCGGTAGAGCTCGACTTCTGCGCCGGCCAGCGCGGTGCCGCCGCCGGAAATCGTGCCGGACACCGACCCGCCGAGGGCCAGCTGCGCGTCGCGAGTGACCGTGCCACCGGCCGTGACGGTGAACGTCGTCGCCGTGGCACTGCTGGAGCCGTCGCCGAGCCACTTGCCGACATAGTCGCCGGCACCGCCAAAGTGCAGCGTGTAGGTGCCGGCCCGCACCCCGGTGATCGTGTACGTTCCGGTCGTGCTGGTGTACGTGTCACGCACAAGACCGCCGTCGGCGTCGTACAGCGTCACGTAGCTGTTCGCCAGCCCCAAGCCGCCACCGGTGACATTGCCAGCGACCGTACCGCCGAGGGTCATCGCCTCGTTCTCCACCACAGTGTTCCCGCCCGAGATGGTGAAGGTCTGCGCGTCCGCGGAGTCCGCGACACCACCCAGCCAGTCGCTGACATAGTTGCCGGTCCCGTAGAAGTACAGGGTGTAGGTTCCGTCGGCCAGCCCGGTGAGGGAGTACGTACCGTCAGGGTTGGTTTGGACGTTGGACACGTAGCTGGTGCCGCCACCGGCCCACCACTGGTGGAGGTATACCGGCACGCTCGCCAAGCCCGCGCCGCCGCCGGTCACGGTGCCTGAGACGGTGCCGCCCTTGGTCAGCCGAACGTCCCTGACCACCGAGTTCGCGCCCTGGATCATGAACGTGGACGTTGTGGTGGAGATGTAACCGCCTGTCCCGGAGATCCACAGCGAGTAGGTGCCGTCCGCGAGACCCTGGAAGCGATAGGTCCCGTCGTAGTTGGTGTAGACCGTCTTGTAGTAGCTGTTGCCGGACAGCTGGATCTGGACGTTGCCCAGCCCGCCGTCCGCGCCGGAGATGGTTCCGGAGACCGTGCCGCCGCGGACGAGCTGGATGTCGGCGACGATCGGGTCGTCGGCCGGAACGGTGAACGTGTCCGCGTCATCGGAGTTGGTGGCGCCGCCGAGCCACGCGTTCTGGTAGACGCCGGCGTTCGAGAACTGCACGGTGTAGGTGCCCGGGACGACGCCACGGATACTGTAGGTGCCGTCGCTGCCGGTCGAGGTCGACCAGAGGTAGGCACCCGACGAGTACAGCTGGACGTTCACGTTCGCCAGCGGCCCGTTGTCCCCGGTCACCGTGCCGGCCACGGTCTGTCCGCGCACCAGGGCGAAGTTCTGGGTGACTGAGCTCGCCGAGGCGATGGTGAACCGTGTCGCGATGGCGTAGTTCCAGGTTCCGCCGAGGTACTGCTGTCCGTAGTCACCGGAACCGGAGAAGTACAGGGTGTACTCGCCGTCGGCCAGGCCGGTGAAGAAGAAGTGGCCCTCGGAGTCGGTGTAGACGGAGGTCACGGAGTCGGCGTAGCCGTTGGAGAACTTGTCGAGGCGCAGGTAGACGTTCGGCTGAGCGACGTCGCCCGCGGTGACCATGCCGGACACCGTGCCGCCGGCTGTGGTGAGGGCGAAATTCTGCACGGTTGGGGCTGGGGCGACGATCGTGAACTTCTGAGCGTCGTTGGAGTTCGTGGCGCCGCCGAGCCAAGTCCACGTCCCGGAGCGATGGAGCTCGAGGGTGTAGTCGCCGCTGGGCAGGCCGGTGAAGGAGTACGAACTGCCGTCCGTCCAGGTGCTGGTGACGTAGTCGGCGGCGCCGCTGTTCCACGTGTAGAGGTACAGGTACCCGCTGATCGGGGTGCCATCCTGGGTGACCGTCCCAGACACAGACCCGCCAATGGTGAGTTGCACGTCCTGGGTGATCGCCGACTTGTTGGCAATGGTGAGCCGGGTAGCGGTGGCGGAGCTGGGGGCGCTGCCCAGCCACTGGGTCACGTAGTCGCCGGAGCCATGGACGCGCAGGGTGAAGACACCGTCAGGAAGATTCGGGAACGAGTACTCGCCACTGGAGTCCGTGTACGTCCAGGCGACCTGAGTGAAGTACTGCCCGTCGCTGAGGTAGCCGTACAGGTCGACCTCGACACTGGTCAGCGCCCCGGAATCGCCGTTGACCGTTCCGGAGATCGAACCACCGTGCTGCAACTGGACATCAGGCAGGACGGTACTGGCCGTCGCGGTAGCGAAGGTCTGGGCGGAGGCCTGATAGAACGAGCCGCCGAACCACTGGCTGACGTAGCCGATCGCCGTAACGTACAGCGAGTAGACGTCGTCCTCGAGGCCGGTGAAGGTGTAGTGGCCGTCGGAGCCGGTGGAGGTGGAGGCCTTCCAGTTGGTGCAGCCGTGCCCACAGCTGGTGTAGAGCGTCACCGAGGCGTCCGCGAGCGGGCCGCCGTCGCCCTTGACGAGGCCTGACACCGTCGCGCCGAGCGGCAGGCTGATGTCATCGGCCTCGACCGCGCTGCCGGTGACCCTGAACGTCACCGCCTTGGCGGAATCGGCGAAGCCACCGAGCCAGCGGTCGAGGTAGCCGGAGCTGTCGTCGAAGAACAGCGAGTACGTCCCGTTCGCGACCTCGGTGAACGAGTAGCTGCCGTCGACATCGGAGCGAGTCGAGTCGACCTTGTGGAAGGTGGGGGCGTCCGCGTCGCCCTCGGCGCGGTAGAGCGTGACCAGAACGTGCGCCAAACCGGAGCCGCCGCCACGAACGGTTCCCGAGACGCTCCCCGTAGCCGCCGGCTGTTCGTCGGAGGCGAGCGACGCGTCCGCCTTCTCGGTATTCCCCGCCTCGGCCGTGATCGGCGTCGCGTGCGCCTGGTCGGTCTGATCGTCGTACCACTCGCTCAGATAGCCGTCAGCGATGAACTCCGCCGTGTACGTCCCGGCGACGAGGTTCGTGATCTTCCACTGACCGTCGGAGTTGGACTTCGCCGCGGAATCGAGCGGATAGTCGGTGCCGGACTGGGGGTCATGCCAGGACAGGTGCACCGAGGCGTCCTTGATGGGGTCGTCGTCGACTGTCTTCAGGGTGCCCGCGATCGTCGCGGCCGCAGCCAACTGGACATTGTGCGTCACGGCGTCTGTGGTGACGGCGAAGGTCTCCGCTGCCTTCTCGACGGGGGCACCGCCCCAGTACACCGAGGCGAAACCGTCGGCCCAGAAGAGCAGCGAGTAGGTGCCTGCGGCCACGTCAGTGAACGTGTACGCACCGAACTTGTCGGTGGAGGTCGTCCCGATGGGGTCGAGTGCACCGTCGGCATCGACCAAGATGTCAACGCCCACGTCTTCGAGCGGCTGCCCGTCCGGGCCGGTGACCACTCCGGTGACCGAACCGGTAGCGTCAGCTGCCGGCTGGTCAGCCTGATTCAGCTGCGCCACGGGCAGCACGCCGGACAAGGGCGTGTCGGTCGGGTCCGGCGATCGCGACTCGGTCGGCGATGGCGAGGCTTCCGTCGCGGCAGTAGTGGTGTCTGGGCTGGGATCTTCGGTGGGCTCGGTCTGGGTAGGACCGGACGCCGCCACAGACGAGGGGGGCACCGGATGGTCCGAAGGGGTCGCATCGACGGACGGTTCTGGAGCCGACGACACCGACTCGTCCGAAGGGGTCGCAGCGACGGATGTCTCCGCAGCCGACGGTACCGACTCGTCTGACGGACTCGCGCCGACGGACGGCTTCGAGGTCGCCGTGGCTGTGGCTGTGGGCACAGGCGTCGAGTCCTCGGCCCGCGCGATGCCGCTGCCCCCAAACAGGGTGAACACCACCGCCAGTGAGGCGACGCCCGACAATACCCTGACCGATGCAGCACGTCGCAGCCCGCCATCCAGCGTAGCGCGAGTTGTGCCGGAGAAACGGGCGTGGGTGGGGTGCGATGACATCTTGGGTCTCCCTCTGGGTCGCGACCGGGCTGGCCCACCGAACCAGCCTTCGCGAACTGCTGGGAGCAATATTCGCGCGTCGACGCACCCGCCGTCTACAGATCTCGCGAATTCCGCGAAAGAGGCAACCAAGCGCACGCAAACGTGCTATTACGCGTCCTACTCGCAGTGATGCTCGCAGGCTACTGGCCGGTTATCTCTTCAACACGGAAGGGGGCCAGAAACGCCGTTCACAAGGGGAAATGGATTGCAGCCGGGAGGTCGGCCGCGCTACCCGGCCGCCCAGGTGCGATAGCCGCCATCCAGGTTCCGGATGCGGTGGCCCCGCTGCACCAGTTCGCGGGCGGCGATGTACCCGCGCAGGCCGACCCGGCAGTAGACGATGGCGTCCGGTTCGACGGCGTCCAGGTGATCGCGCAGACCGTCCACCGGGACGTTGATCGCGCCGTCGATGTGGCCCGCCTTGAACTCACCCGGCGTGCGGACGTCGATCAGCTGCGCGCCCCGCGCCAATTCGGCCTCGAGCTCATGCCACTGGACGGTCTCGGTCAACTCGTCCCTCATGTTCTCGGCGATGAAGCCGAGCATGTTCACCGGGTCCTTCGCCGAGCCGAATTGCGGGGCGTAGGCCAGTTCGAGGTCAGCCAGCTCGGACGCGGGAATGCCGCCTCGCATAGCCGTGGCAATCACGTCAATGCGCTTGTCAACCCCGGACTTGCCGACCCCCTGCGCACCCAGGATCGCGTCAGTCTCGGCATCGATCACGAGCTTCAGCGCCATGTCCTCCGCCCCGGGGTAGTAGCCGGCGTGGCTGCCCGGATGGGTGTGGATCACGCGCACCTTCCGGCCCGCAGCGACGGCCCGCTTCTCCGTCCAGCCGGTCGCGGCGGCGGTTAGCCCGAAGACGCCGACGACAGCCGTCCCGAGCACCGACCGGGCTTGAACCGCACGGCCGGCGATCACGTCCGCGACGAGGCGTCCATGGCGGTTCGCGGGCCCGGCCAACGGCACCATGGCGGCATCGCCGCTGACCGCGTCCACCTTCTCGACGGCGTCGCCGACCGCGAAGATGTGCGGATCGGACGTGCGCTGCTGGCCGTCCACCACGATGCCGCCACGGCCGTTCACTCTCAGCCCTGCGGCGGCGGCCAGTCCCGACTCCGGGCGGACGCCGATCGCCGCGATCACGAGGTCTGCGGGCAGGGTGCGTCCGTCGGAGAGGGTGACCGCGCCGTCCTCGATGCTTGCCACCGAGGCGCCGGTGACCACGGCCACGCCGTTTGCGACCACGTGGCGCTCCACCCGCCGGGCCATCTCCACGTCGAGAGGGGCGAGCAGCTGGTCGGCAAGCTCGACGACCGTGACCTTCAGACCGCGCTGGCTGAAGTTCTCAGCCAACTCGAGCCCGATGAAGCCACCGCCCATGATCACCGCGGTGGGCTCGAGTCGGGCGACGGTCTCGTCGATGGACGCCTCGAGTCGCTCACTCCGGGTTCGCGCCAGAGTGGCGTCCACGACCTCGGCCAGCTTGTCGGTGTCGGCGATGTTGCGCAGCGCGAGCGCCCGCTCGGCACCCGGGATCGGCGGGACGAACGGTGCGGCCCCCGGTGCGAGGACCAGGCTGTCGTAGCTTTCGGTGAAGCGTTCCCCGGTGGTCAGATTGGTGACAGCCACCGTCTTCGCGTCCCGGTCGATCGCGGTGACCTCGTGGTTGACGCGGACGTCGATGCCGAAGCGGACCTTCAGGCTCTCCGGGGTCTGCAGCAACAGCTGTTGCCGGTCGCCGATCACCCCGCCCACGTAGTACGGCAGCCCGCAGTTCGCGAACGACACATACCCGGACTTCTCGAACACTACGATCTCGGCCAACTCGTCCAGCCGCCGCAACCTCGTCGCGGCGGACATGCCTCCCGCGACGCCTCCCACGATCACCGTCTTCACGATTGAAGCATACCCCCAGGGGTATATGCCTGGACAACTCACCAACCGGCTGGCGACCCATTTGCACCCACAGCGCGCCACCAGGGCGCTCTGAAACGTCCGCAAGCCTCACTGATGGCGAGTTTGGGTCACTCGCGGGGCTTGCCCACCTTCGCGTACATCTCGTCGACGAGCTGGGCGAACCGAGCCTCGACCTCCTTGCGCTTCACCTTCAGCGTCGGGGTGAGCAGGCCGTTCTCCAGGGTGAAGCCGTCGGGCAGCAGCCGCAGGTCACGGATCTGCTCGTGCCTGGGCAGCTTCTCGGTCAGCGTCGAAAGCCGTCGCCAGATCTCCGCGAGCACCTCGGGGTGCGCCAGGAGTTCCTCCCGGCGCGCCCACGACAATTGCAGCTGCGTCCCAATCTCGTCCAGGTGCGGAAGCGACGGCGCGACCAGCAGCGTCAGGTACGGACGGTTGTCGCCGAGCAGCAGGCTGTACTCGAACAACGGGTCGGACGCCAGCAGGCCCTCGATCGGCGCCGGGGCGACATTCTTGCCGTTGCTGGTGACGATCAGATCCTTGATCCGGTCGGTGATCTGGAGGTAGCCACCGTCCAGGCGTCCGACGTCCCCGGTGTGCAGCCAGCCGTCGACGATCGAGGCCGCGGTCTCGTCCGGACGGTTCCAGTAGCCCAGCATCAGGTTCGGGCCGCGGTAGAGCACCTCGCCGTCCTCGCCGAGGGCGAGTTCGCCGCCCGGCATCACCTTGCCGACGGTGCCGAAGCGGAAGTCGCGCGGCGGCGGGAACGTGACCAGAGGGGACGCCTCGGTCAGCCCGTACCCCTGCAGCACCAGCAGCCCGCAGCCGAAGAAGAACTCCTCGATCTCCTGGCGCAGCGGCGCTCCCCCGCAGGCGAGTACGTTCTTCGGCCCGCCGATCGCGTCCCGGACGGCCTTCAGGACCAGCGAGTCGGCCAGCTTCAGCTTCACGGTGAGCAGACGCGACGGGTGGCGTCCGGACACCAGTTCGCGGTGGTACGCGGTGCCGACGGCCAGCGACCACGAGAGGATCCGCTGCTTCAGCGGCGACCCAGCGACCTTCTCCTTGGCGGTGTTGAACACCTTCTCGTACAGCCGGGGCACGCTGACCAGCAGGGACGGCTTGGCGAGCACCAACTGGTCGGCGACCGTCCTCGGGTCGGGGACGTACGTGTTCAGGCAGCCGTTGGCCAGCACCATGTACGTCCAGGCGCGTTCCAGGGCGTGGCTGAGGGGGAGGAAGCACAGCGAGACGTCGCCCGGTCCGAGGGTGAAGAAGCGGTTCAGGGCGTCGACCTGGTGGGTGAAGCCGCGGTGGGAGAGCATCACGCCCTTCGGCTCGCCGGTCGTCCCGGAGGTGTAGACGAGGGTGGCGAGGTCGTCCCCGGACGCGGCGGCGAGCCGGGCGTCCACGGCCGAGGTGTCGGCCGGGGCGGCGGCCAACTCGGCGTCGAGGGTGTCCGCGTCCGGCACGTCGGCGAAAGTGATCACTGCCTCGAGCGCGGGGACTTCGTCCCGGACGCGTTCGACGATGCCGAGTTCCCGGCTGCCATCGACGAAGGCCATCCGGCAGCCGGAGTCGGCGACGATGTAGCGGACCTGCTCGGCGGTGCTGGTCGCGTAGAGCGGCACCGAGACCAGGCCGGCGCTGGCGCAGGCGAGGTCGACCAACGTCCACTCGGGACGGTTCGCTGCGAAGATCGCCACCCGGTCGCCGGCGTCCAGGCCGCGGTCGATCAGGCGTGCGGCGAGGGAGCGGACGCGCTCAGCCAACTCCGCGTAGGTGAGCTGCCGCCAGCCGTCCCCGTCCTGGATCCGGACCGCGGGCTCGGCGCCGAAACGCGCGACGGCTTCGGCGAACATCACCGCCAGGTGATCAGCGACCATGTGCACCTCCAGGGTTGTGAGCCTAAGTTACTCCACCGTAGGTAATCGCGTCAGCCTCCCCCCTGCCAGCGGGCTCGCCTCCCGCCATCGGCCTCGCGTCCCGCGACCGCTTCGCCCTCCGCACGCCGCCCCGGTCGCGCAACCTGCGTCCTCGCCCGCAACGCGCGTCCGCACCGGGTGGCATCCGACGGGGACGGGAGGCGGGACGGGAGGCACAGCGAAAACGGGCACCTAGACTGCGGGCATGCGAGCCGGAGCCCATGTCGATTCGACCGACCCGATCGCCGAGGCGATCGAGCGGGGTGCGAACGCGTCCCAGTTCTTCCTCGGCGACCCGCAGGGGTGGAAGGGGCCGAAGGTGGCCTATCCGGCCGGCGCGGACGCGCTGCGGGCGGACGCCGAGTCGGCCGACGTTGCGCTGTACGTCCACGCGCCGTACGTGCTGAACGTGGCGACGACCAACAACCGGATCCGGATCCCGAGTCGGCAGCAACTGCAGAAGCAGCTGACGATGGCTGCCGAGATCGGCGCGGCCGGCCTGATCGTCCACGGCGGCCACGTCCTGGCCGCTGAGGATCCCGAGGTGGGCTTCGCCAACTGGCGCAAGGCGGTCGACGGCCTGAGCATCGACGTCCCGCTGCTGATCGAGAACACGGCCGGAGGCGCCGGCGCGATGACCCGGACGCTCGAGCGGATCGCCCGGGTGTGGGACGCGATCTCGGGCTCGGCGAACGCCGACCGGGTCGGGTTGTGCCTGGACACCTGCCATGCCCACGCCGCCGGCAACGAGCTCTCCGGCCTGGTCGATCGGATCATGGCGATCACCGGTCGGATCGACCTCGTCCACGGCAACGACTCCCGGGACGCCTTCGACTCCGGAGCCGACCGGCACGCCAACCTCGGCAAGGGCCAGTGCGACCCGGAGGGTCTGGCCGAAGTGTTCGCCACCGCCGGCGCTCCGATCATCGTCGAGACCCCCGGCGGCGCCGCCGAGCACCGCGCCGACCTGGCCTGGATCCGCGCCACCGTCCACCTCTGAACCATCGGGGACAGGTACTTCGGTTCACCACCGTCCACTCGCGGCCAACTCTGAACCGAAGTACCTGTCCCCGTCGGTTCAACACCGTCCGCTCCCCGCCGGTTCTGAACCGAAGTACCTGTCCCCGCCGGTTCAACACCGTCCAGGTGGGACGGTTCCACTCCGTCCGGCAGGGCTTTCGGTTGCCGAGCGCCGGCTTTCGCATCGGCTTTCGGGTTGGTCCCGGCTTCGGGCCGGGGTCGCCGGTGTCCGGGACACGCAGATACCCTGACGGCGTGACAGCAAGCGTCTACATCGCCTCCCCGGAGGGCCGGGTCGGCAAGTCGATGGTCGCCCTCGGCATGATCGAGGCCCTGACCCGGACGGTCGGAGCCGTCGGCATCTTCCGGCCCATCGTGCCCAGCGAGCGCACCGACGAGATCACCAACATCCTCGTCGCGCAGCCCGGCGTCCAGCAGACCTACGACGAGGCGATCGGCGTCACCTACAACGACGTCCTGCATGACCCGGACGCGGCCCTTCACACCCTGGTCGAGAAGCACGCCGAGCTGCGCGAACGCTTCGACGCGGTCGTGATCGTCGGCTCGGACTACACCGACGTGAAGACCCCAACCGAGCTGACCTTCAACGCCCGCGTCGCCGCCAACCTGAACGCGCCCGTGATTGCCGTTGTCAGCGGGCTGGAACGGCAACCTGAGCAGATCCGCTCCGCGGCGGAGGGTGCCGTCGCCGAGCTCAGGGCGCACCACGCGAAGGTGATCGCGGTGGTCGCCAACCGGGTGGACCCCGGCGACCTGAACGACGTCCGCACCGATCTCGCCGGCACCTTCCCCGACCTCGTCGTCGGCTCACTGCCCGCCTACAAGCTGCTGGCGGCCCCCACCGTCCGCGAGCAGTTCGACGCCACCGAGGCCGAGCTGCTGCTGGGCAACCCGGCCCTGCTGGGACGCGAGTCGCAGAACGTCGTCGTGGCCGGCATGACCCTGCCGAACGTCCTGCCCCGGCTGCTGCAGGAAGCGACGATCACGCTGGCCTCCGACCGGGCCGACATGCTCCCGGGCCTGCTGCTGGCCCACTCGTCGGGCAAGTTCCCGCCGCTGGCGAGCATCATCCTGCTCGGCGGGTACCCGATCCCCGATTCGATCCTCGAACTGATCAGCAGCATCAAGGCCGACATCCCCATCGGCATGACGAAACTCGGCTCCTACACCACCGCCGACCGGCTGTTCCGGCTCGAGGGCCTGATGACCAACAGCCCCCGCAAGGTCGAGGTGGCGATGCGGCTGTTCGCGGAGAACATCGACTCCGCCGCGCTGCTGGCCGCCCTCGAGGTGGGCAACCCCGAAGTGGTCACGCCACTGATGTTCGAACACCAGTTGCAGGAGCTCGCCCGCTCCGACCGGCGGACGATCGTGATGCCGGAGGCAACCGACGACCGGATCCTCCTCTCGGCCGACACGCTGCTGCGCCGCGGCGTGGCGAAGATCATCCTCCTCGGGGACGCGCTGGCGATCCGGTCCCGGGCCAACGCACTGGCGCTCAGCCTGAAGGGCGCCGAGGTGGTCGACCCGTCCGACGCAGAGCTGGTCGACCGGTTCGCCGCCGAGTACGCCCGGCTGCGGGCCCACAAGGGCGTCACCATCGAGCAGGCGAAGGCGAAGCTGACCGACCTGAGCTACTTCGGGACGATGATGGTCCACCTCGGCATGGCGGACGGCATGGTGTCGGGAGCGATCAACACCACCGCGAACACGATCCGTCCGTCCCTGGAGTTCATCAAGACCAAGCCGGGCGTCGAGGTGGTGTCGAGCTCGTTCCTGATGTGCCTGGAGGACCGGGTGGTGGTCTACGCCGACTGCGCGGTGAACCCCAACCCGACCGCCGAGCAGCTGGCGACGATCGCGATCAGTTCTGCTGAGACCGCGCGGGCGTTCGGCGTCGAGCCGCGGATCGCGATGCTGTCCTACTCGACCGGGACGTCCGGTAGCGGGGCGGACGTGGACAAGGTGCGGGAGGCGACCGAGCTGGTGCGGCAACGGCGTCCCGACCTGCCGCTGGAAGGGCCGATCCAGTTCGACGCCGCCGTGGACGCGACGGTCGCCCGGACGAAGCTGCCCGACTCGCCGGTGGCCGGCAAGGCGACGGTGTTCATCTTCCCGGACCTCAACACCGGCAACAACACCTACAAGGCGGTGCAGCGGTCGGCCGGCGCGGTCGCGATCGGGCCGGTGCTGCAGGGCCTGAACAAGCCGGTCAACGACCTGTCCCGCGGCGCCCTGGTGGACGACATCGTCAACACTGTGGCGATCACCGCGATCCAGGCACAGGGAGACTGAACCGATTGGGGACGGCTCCATTCTGGTTCACCAACCGTCGGCTCCGGACGTGAGTGAACCGTAATGGAACCCGTCCCCACTAGGGATCACACTTCCGATCACGAGATGAGAGGCAAGGCATGACGACACCGATCCTGCTGCTGAACTGCGGCTCGAGTTCGATCAAGTACCAGGTGATCGACGGCGACTCCGAGCAGGTGGCCGCGTCCGGCATCATCCAGCGGATCGGCCAGGCCTCCGGGACGCTCGACCACACCTACCAGGGCCACGACCACCACCTCGACGCCGACTTCGCCGACCACGCCGCCGCGCTCGACCAGCTGGTGAAGGTGTTCGCCGAGTTCGGGCCGAACCTGGACGAGGTCCGCGCGGTCGGTCACCGCACCGTCCACGGCGGCGAGGCGTTCCGGTCGACCGTCGTGATCGACGACGCCGTGCTGGACAAGCTGCGCGAGCTCAGCCCGCTGGCCCCGCTGCACAACCCGCCGGGCATCGCCGGGATCGAGGCCGCGCGCGCGGTGCTGCCGGACGTCCCGCACGTGGCCATCTTCGACACCGCGTTCTTCGCGACGCTGCCCGCCGAGGCGTACACCTACGCCATCGACAAGGACGTGGCCCGCACCCACGCCGTCCGCAAGTACGGCTTCCACGGCACCTCGCACAGCTACGTTTCCCAGAAGGTCGCCGAGGTGCTCGGGCGCCCCTACGACGGGTTGAACCAGATCGTCTGCCACCTCGGCAACGGTGCGTCCATCTCGGCGATCCGGGACGGCGTGGCCGTCGAGACGTCGATGGGACTGACCCCGCTGGCCGGCCTGGTGATGGGGACGCGGTCCGGCGACGTGGACCCCGGCCTGCACGCCTATCTCGGACGGGTGCTCGACCTCGACCTCGTCGGCGTGGACGACCTGCTGAACAAACGCTCGGGAATGCTCGGTCTCGCCGGCGCCACCGACTTCCGGGACATCAACTCCCTCATCGAGTCCGGGGACGCGGACGCGAGGCTGGCCATGGACGTCTACGTCCACCGGCTGGTCAGCTACATCGGCTCCTACCTCGCCGTCCTGGGACATGTGGACGCGCTCACCTTCACCGCCGGTGTCGGCGAGAACGACGCCCTGGTGCGCTCCGAGGTGGTCACGCGCCTGGAGCCCCTCGGTTTCTGGCTGGACGCCGAGGCGAACGCCGTCCGGTCGAAACAGCCGCGGGTGATCTCGCGTCCGGGATCGCCGGTGACCGTGCTGGTCGTCCCCACCAACGAGGAGCTGGCGATGGCCCGGGAGACAATGGCGGCGATCGGCGGCTGACCGCCGGTCCCCGACCGCCGAACTCGTCGCCCGGGGCGGCCCGAGGACGGCCGCTCCGGGCACTGCCCGCCGACCTTGTCGCATGACGGGTCTTCTCCGGGGGCTCAAGCCACCACTGTGGCGGTCGATGCGTGCCTGCGCCTCAACCCGGGCCGGCCAAGCCGCGACTTCGACAGTGAAAAGGGTATCGGCCGACTCGACCGATGTCGGCGGTCGGGCGCAGGATGATGCGATGAGGATGCACCCCGGGCAGGTCGAGGTGGATGCCACCCGGCTGGCGGAGGCGGTCGCCGCGCAGGTGCCCGAGCTCTCCGGGCTGCCGGTGCGCCGGCTGGAGTCGGCGGGGACGGTCGTGGCCCCGTTCCGGATCGGCGAGACCCATCTCGCCCGGGTGCCGCTGGTGCCGTCGAGCGGTCCGGACGCCCGGGAGCGGCTGCAGCGCGAGGCCGAACACGCGCGGTTCCTCACCCGCCGGATGCCGGTGGACGTACCGACTCGCCTACACCTGGGGACGCCGTTCACCGGCTATCCCGGTTGGTGGACGGTCTGGACGTGGGTCGAGGGCAACTCGCTGGACCGCGCGTCGGGGGGTGGACCAGTTCACGCTCGCCGACGACCTCGCCGGCCTCCTGCGGACCATCCACTCCCTGCCGACGGACAGGCACGACGGGAACGGCCTCGGCCGTCGCGGGCGGCCGCTCGCGGACACCGACTGGGTGCGCTCGTCGATCACTCGGTCTGCCCACCTGATCGATGCCGACGCGGCCACCGCCGTGTGGGAACGGGCCCTCAGCGCGCCGGCGCACCGGGGTCGGGCGAGCTACATCCACGGCGACCCGGTGCCGGGCACCTCCGCCGTAGCCAGCGGCGTCGGTGCCGGACTCATGGCTGGCTCCATCGACATTGCTCTCCAGAACGCCAACAGTGGATCGAGCAGCGGTGGAAGTGACTGCGACGACACCGACAGCGATATGCTCGGAGCCAAAGGGACGCAGACCAAGAGCAGTACCATGACGGGACCCCGGAGCCCGTACCGCATTGACGTAGAGAAACCTGCGCCTGGGCAACGCCCCGGGCAGATGCATCTTCATACTCCGGACGGCGTCAAGTACCAATACGATTTCACAACGGGCGAGTGGAAAGGCCTGCCCGCATCGATCGCAAAGAAGATAGCAAACAACCCCGAGATCATAGGGGCGATCGCAAAGGGTGCGCGGTTCCTTGGAGTGAAGTGACCTTTATGCAAGACGACGAGACATACATGTACGAAGGTGCGCTGGAGCTTGCGATGCCTCCAGATCGCTGGTTCGTGGACCTCACCACGGGGGACAGGATCGAGGTTCTCGCACACTCTTACTCCATCGAAGGTGATCGCTGCGTCTACTCGCTGCTGTTCCGGGGGACACCGCACTTCACGGTGACGGTACTGAGTCTGCCCGTGTCCCTGGTCGCGGGAATTGAGGACGTGCTTGAGGAGTACGAGGAATTGCAGCGCAGAGAAGAATCTGGCGAGTGACCCTTGCAGGCACGGCTTGATCGACGGCCCGCTGGGATCACGAGATAGGCCGCGGCCCGCGCGGGCAGAACAGTGCCCCACCCGGTTGCCGACTCGACGTCGGCGGACCTCCGTGAGCAGGATGGTGCGGGTGAGGATGCATCCCGGACAGGTCGAGGTGGACGCCGGCCAGGTCGCGGCGGCGATCGCGTCGCAGGTGCCGAGGCTCGCCGGCCTGCCGGTGCGTCCGCTGGAGTCGGCCGGGACGGTCGTCGCCCCGTTCCGTGTCGGCGAGTCGTATCTGGCCCGGGTGCCGCTGGTGCCGTCCGCCGAACCGGACGCGCGCGACCGGCTGGCCCGCGAGGCCGGGAACGCGCGCTTCCTCGCCGGCCGGCTGCCGGTTGAGGTCCCCCGTCCAGTGCACCTGGGCGAACCGTTCGCGGGCTACCCGGGCTGGTGGTCGGTGTGGACCTGGGTCGAGGGCACGTCGCTCGATCGCGCGGACGGCGTCGACCAGTCCGTCCTCGCCGACGACCTCGCGTCCCTGCTGCGCGCAGTGCACGCGTTGCCGACGGAGGGACGCGACTGGAACGGCATCGGACGCGGTGGCCGTCCTCTCGCCGACACCGACTGGGTGCGCTCGTCGATCGCGCGGTCGGCCCACCTGATCGACGCTCCCGCGGCGACTGCCGTGTGGGAGCGGGCGCTGGCCGCGCCGCAGCATCGCGGACCGGCGGGGTACATCCACGGCGACCCGGTGCCCGGCAACCTCATCGTCCGGGACGGCCGGCTCGCCGGTCTGGTCGACATCGCCGAGCCGTCGTTCGGCGACCCGGCCGCAGACCTCGTCCCGGCCTGGGCCGTATTCGAGGGGGACGCGCGGGCACGCTTCCGCACCGCAATGGGGATCGACGCCGCCGCCTGGGAACGTGGCCGCGGCTGGGCCTTCGAGATGGCGATCGGGGCGCTGCACTACTACGAGCACACCAACCCGGTGTTCTTCGCCCAGGCCCTCCGGACGCTGCACCGGCTGCTGGCGGCGTAGTCATCCACAGCCTGCGTCCACAGTGGGGATAACTACAGCGGTGTCATTCCTGACCTCGCTGCCCGGAACAGCGACGGCTCCGAAGCCTGGGCGGGGTGAGCGGGCGCCCGCCCGGACGGCCGTAGGATGGCGTCCTCTACGGCTGAGGAGGCGGAACGGCGGTGACGGACGTGACTGGTCTGGCCGCCGGGCTCTCGCTCGCAAGCTGGCTGATCCTGCTCGGCGGAGCGCTGCTGATCGGGTTCGCGAAGACCGCCCTGGGCTCGGTGGCTCTGGTGTCGGTCGCCCTGTTCGCACTCGTCCTGCCGGCGCGGGAGTCCACCGGGGCGATCCTCGTCCTGCTGCTCGTCGGAGACATCGTCGCGGTCAGCATCTACCGCAAGGACGTGGACTGGAAGCTGATCGTCCGGCTGATCATCCCGGTGCTCGTCGGCGTGGCGCTGGGTGCGCTGTTCCTGTCGCTGGTCGACGACCTGGTGCTGAAGCGGACGATCGGCGTCATCCTGCTCGTCCTGACCGTCATCGGCTTCTGGCCCGACCGAGTGCGCGCGGAGCGGCTGGCGGTGGCCGCCGGCTACGGCGGTCTGGCCGGGTTCACGACGATGGTGGCGAACGCCGGCGGCCCGCCGATGAACCTGTATCTGTTGGCCGCCCGCTACGACAAGTGGCGGTTCATGGGGACGACGGCCTGGTTCTTCTTCCTGGTCAACCTGACCAAGCTGCCGGTCTCGGTCGGATTGCAGATGATCCGGCTGGAGACCCTCGTCGCGATGGCGCCGCTGGTGCCGGCAGTGCTGATCGGCACCTGGATCGGCCGGATCACGATCAAGCGCATCGACCAGAAGCTGTTCAACACCCTGATCACGGTGCTGGTGGTCGCCTCCGCGCTGTACCTGCTGATCTTCTGAACCGGGCCGGGCACCTACTCAGGTCGGCTCGTCGGCGTCCGCCACGACGCGGGCGATGTGCAGGGCGAGGTAGGACACCTCGTCCTCGGTGAGCGGTGCGCCGAGCCGGATCTCCAGCAGCTCGGCCAGCCGGCGGGCACACTCGGCGGCGGCAGGATAGGCGGTCCGGATCGCCACGCCGATCGCGGATTGGCCCTCGTCCAGCTGCCGGTGCTGGTGGATCCGGACGAAGAGGTAGCGCAGGTGGGTGATGAACCGGCCGATGCTGACGCTGCTGCCGTCGACGTCGAGCGAGAACGTCTGCCCGATCACCGCCACCATCTGCTGGATGACCCCGGTCATCTGGTACGTGTACGACAGGTCACCGGTGGCGAATCCCGCGTTGACCAGGTGCAACGCGAGCCCGACCGCCTCGTCCCCGGGCAACGGCCGCTCGGCGCGGACGTTGATCGCCGCCAGCAGCGCCTTCGCCTGCTCGTACTCCTCGGTGTACAGGTGCTGCACCTCGGCCTGCAGCGGGTAGTCCAGCTGCATCCCGATCGCGAGCCGGCGCAGCGCGAAGCTGACGTGGTCGGCCAGCGCGATCACCAGGGACGGGTTGCGTCCCACCTTGTCCAGCCCCACTTCCGCGAGCGCGTCCCCCACCAGCTGGATGTGCTCGGGAGGGATGCCCGCCAGGAGCTGCGCCAGGTGGTCGGGGTCGCGGCCGTCCGCCGGGACGAAGGTGCGCACGACCCTGGTCTGGTCCACCACCTGACCCGGCCGGGCCTGGAACCCCAGGCCACGGCCGGTCAGGATGACCTCGCGTCCCATCGCGTCCAGTGCGAGGACGAGGTTGTTGTTGAAGACGCGCGCGATCTCCATCAGCTCGCTGCAGCCGTGGACGGACCGATCACGGCTGCTCCTCTCACGGGGTCACATCAATGATGGGATCACCCAGGCCGACAGCGCTAGCGTCCCGGGGGGTCACCGCCGTCAACGTCATCGTGTTGATCACCACCACGATCGTCGTCGGGTCGTAGCCGGCCGCCCTCACCGCGTCGATGTCGACGTCGGCGAGCGCATCACCGGCCTCGACGCGCTGGTCCTTGGCGACGTGGACGTCGAAGCCCTTGCCCTCCAGCCGGACGGTGTCGATACCGACGTGGACGAGCACCTCGACGCCGTCGTCCGTCCTGATCCCGAAGGCATGACCGGTGTCCGGGACGGTCACCAGGACGCCGGAGACCGGAGCGATCACCCGTCCGGACGAGGGGACGATGCCCACCCCGTCCCCGAGAGCCTTGGACGCGAACACCTTGTCGTTCACCTCGGTCAGCGGCACGACGGTGCCGGCGACCGGGGCCTGGACGACGTCCGTCCGCACCAGGGTGGCGGTCGCGGTTCCGCCCCCGCTGGCCGCCGCTGCGGCAACCGGCGCACCGGCGGCAGCAGCCCGGCCGGCCTCCTCCAGCGCCAGGTCGGCCTCGGACTGCAGCCGGTCGGCCTCGGCCTGCGCCTTCTGCTCCGGGGTGCGGTAGTCGGAGGCGATCACCAGCAGCATCGCGACGACGAAGGCGGCGGCGATCGAGACCACGTAGATCCAGGTCGGGGTGAAGACCGGGATGGTGAGCAGCGAGGTGAAGGCGAACGCACCGGTCTTGACGGTGCCGAAGATCCAGCCGAGGATGCCGATCGTCAGGCCGCCGGTGGCGCAGCCGACCAGCATGCGCGGGTAGATCCGCTTGTAGCGCAGGTGGATGCCGTACAGGGACGGCTCGGAGATGCCGCCCAACAGGCCGGCGGCCAGGGCGCCGATGGCGGTCTGGCGGACCTCATTGTCCCGGGCGCGGCTGGCGACGACGAGGACGCCGGCGGTGGCGCCGAAGCAGGCGAAGTTCCAGGTGCCCATCGGCCCTTGGATGAAGTCGTAGCCCTGGGTGCTGATGTTGGCCAGCATCAGCGCGTTCAGCGGCCAGTGCAGGCCGAGCGGCACCAGGAAGGGATAGATCATCGGGATCAGGATCGCGAACAGCAGCGGCACGGCATCGTTCAGCCAGGCCAGCCCGGCACCCAGGCCGTTGCCCAGCCAGATGCTGATCGGGCCGATGATGAAGCCGGTGATCGGCACCATGATCAGCAGGCAGAAGAAGGGGACGAAGACCATCTGCAGGTTCTCCGGGAAGATCTTCTTCAGCAGCTTGTACAGCTGGGCCAGCACCGCGACCATGATCAGTGGCACGAACACCTGGCCGCCGTAGTCGTTCAGCTGCATCGGCAGGCCGGCGATGGTGGCCACGCACTGTTTGCCGAGTGCCGTCTGGGTACAGACGGTGTCGGCCGCGCCGGTGAGCGACAGGTAGTTGGGGGTGAACATGGCGGCCATGATCGCGGCGCCGATCCACGGATCGACGTTCAGCTTCTTGGCCGCGTTGTACGCGACCATGATCGGCAGGAAGTAGAGCACCGAGCGCCACATCGCGTCCCAGAAGACCCAGGTGGCGCCGGCGTCCGTGAGCCGGTCGACGCCTTGGAACGGGACGATGTGCAGCGCGTCGAGGATGGCGGCGATCGCGATGATCAGCGAGGAGCCGAGCAGCACGCCGAGCAGGGGACGGAACGAGTCCGACAGGTACTCGAAGAAGGCGTCCAGCCAGGCGAACTTGCCGCGGGCCTTCGCGCGTTCGCGCGCCTTCACGTCCGCGTCCGAGAGTCCCTTGCCGATGCCCGACATGCTGGGCAGGTTCATGATCTCGTTGAACGTCGTCTGGACGCCGCCGCCGATCACCACCTGGTAGCGGTCGCCGGCCTGCGGCACGGCGCCCATCACGCCGGGGATCTTCTCCACGGCCGTCTGGTCGACGCCCGAGGCGTCCTTGAGTTCGAAGCGCAGCCGCGTCGCGCAGTGGGTGAGGCTCAGGACGTTGCCCGCCCCTCCCAGCGCGTTGACGATCTGCTCGGCGTTACCTGCTGCTGGCGCCATTGTTCGTCCTTCCTCATCGAAGTGCCCCGAAAAACGAAAAAGACCCGAGGTGCACTCTCGTGCTCCTCAGGTCTTGCCCCATCTCGGGTAACAACCCTGTTGCTGCCGAAGAGCGTAGGCCCGATCCGTCCGATCGCGCAAGCGTCGTCTACAGACCCACCGCCGTGAACCATCGGGGACAGGTACTTCGGTTCACCCCGCGCACCGGCACGCGGGCGTGAACCATCGGGGACTGAGCCATTGGTGAACCATCGGGGACAGGTACTTTCGTTCACACCGACCGGACGCGGGACGCCTGAACCGTCGGGACAGGTACTTTCGTTCACCGACCGAACGCGGGGACGAGTGTGAACCGAAGTACCTGTCCCCGGCGGTTCACCGGCGCGGGACTCAACTCCGACCTGAACCGAAGTACCTGTCCCCGGCGGTTCACCGGCGCGGCGTGAACCGAAGTACCTGTCCCCGATGGTTCAGGACACCCGACCCCGGCGCTACCGGCCGGCGATCAGGTCGGCGATCCGGGCGAGCGGGGCCGTCGTCGTCCGGCCGTCGCGCTCCAGCCGGTCGGCGGTGCGATACGCGGCGTAGAGGCCCTGGACGGCGAGCCAGCGCAGCGGCTCCGGCTCCCAGCCTCGGACGCGGCGGCCCACCCACGGGAGGCGGATGAGCTCGGTGTCCCGGCCGAGGATGAGGTCTGCCAGCGTCCGGCCGGCGAGGTTGGTGGTCGCGACCCCGGTCCCGACGTAACCGCCGGCCCAGCCCAGCCCGGACGCGCGGTCGAAGCCGACGCTCGCCGTCCAGTCGCGGGGGACGCCGAGCACCCCGGCCCACGCGTGCGCGACGGGGACGTCGCCCGCTGCGGGGAAGAACTCTCGCAACAGCGCGGTCAGGCTCTCGACCGTCCGGGCCTGGGTGGCTCCGTCGGCGTCCACCCGTGAGCCGTAGCGGTACGGGACGCCGCGGCCGCCGAACGCGATCCGGTCGTCCGCCGTCCGCTGGGCATACATGTACACGTGGGCGAAGTCGCCGAGCACCTCCCGGCCGTCCCAGCCGATCCGCTCCCACGCCTCGGACGGCACGGGTTCGGTGACGATCATCGACGAGTTCATCGGCAGCAGCCGGCGGTGGTGTCCGCGCAGGGCAGCCGTGAACCCCTCCGTCGCCCGGACGATCGCCCTGGCCCGGACGGCACCGGCCGGCGTCCGGACTTCCCCGGGGACGATCTCGGTCACCGGGGTGTCCTCGTACAGCTCGACCCCAGCCCGGACGCACGCCTCCGCCAGCCCGCGGACCAGTTTCGCCGGATGCACCCGCGCGCAGTGCGGCTGCCAGGTGGCGCCGAGGACGCCGTCGACGCCGACGCGGGACGCGGCCTCGCCGGCATCCAGGCGTTCGATGCCGGTGACCGGCCAGCCGGCCTCCGCCTCGTACCAAGCGTCCAGCCGCGCCAGCTGGGACGGGGTGCGGGCCACGTTCAGCTCGCCGCCCTTGACGATGTCGGCGTCGATGCCCTCCGCCGCGGCGACGGCGATCACCTCGTCGACGGTGTCGTTCATCGCCTGCTGGAAGGCGGCGGCGGCGTCCCGGCCGTGGGTGGCGAGGTAGCGCTCGCGTCCGCCGGTGATCGAGTTCGTGCACCACCCGCCGTTGCGTCCGGACGCACCGAAGCCGGCGAAGCGCTGCTCGAGGACGACGATCCGCGCGTCGGGTCGGGCGCGTTTGGCGTAGTAGGCGGTCCACAGGCCGGTGAAGCCGGCACCGACGATGCACACGTCCGCCTCGGTCGAGCCCGGCAGCGCCGGACGCGACGGCGGCAGCCCGACCTGCTGCCACCAGAACGAGACCCCGCCGTTGACGAGCGCCACGTCAGCGGGACTTCGCCGGGACCAGGCGCACCTTCGCGACCACCGGCCAGTGGTCGGACGGGATGAACTTCACGTACGGCACCAGCCAGCCGTCCACCAGCCGCCAGGTGACCTTCGGCCCGAGGTACACCTCCCAGGAGACCGGCTTCACCGCACCGCCCGTCCAGACGTAGTCGAGGTTGCCGCCGACGGCCGAGCGGCGGACGGCCTGGTAGTGGAACCGTCCGAGGAACCTCGCGCCGAAGCCGTTGAAGCTGGTCACTCCCGGCAGCGGAGTCTCCTGCTGCTTCGCTGCGGTGGACGCGTTCACCAGTCCGGCCGCCGCCAGCTTGGTCAGGTGATCGCGGAACACCGGACGGGTCTCGTCGTCGCGGGCGTTGAAGTCGCCGGTGATGACGACCGGAAGCCGGTTGCGCGGGTTGATCTTCGCCAGACCGTCCACCAGCCGCGTCCAGCCGGCGCTGCGGGCCTCGGCCTTGACCTCGGTCTGCCCGTACTCGCCGTGCAGGTTCACGTAGAGCAGCTTCTTGCCGGTGTTGGTGCGCAGCTTCACCCACGGCGCGTAGCGGTTGTACTCCGAACCGTCCTTGCCCTTGTAGCTGACCCGGATGACGCCCTTGTCGAGCTTGGTGAACTTCGAGGTCCGGAACGCGAGTGCGGTGCTGCGGTGCGGGAAGACCCAGGTGTAGCCACGCAGCTTCTGCTTCAGCAGGTCGATCTGCTCGCCGTCGGAGTCACGGATCGGGGACGCCTCCTGCAGCCCGAGCAGGTCGGGCGACACCCGCTTGATCCAGTCGACGATCACCGGCCCGCGGACGCTCCAGTCGAAGTCACCCGGGTGGTCGGCGAGGCCGGCGTACTCCGGCGTCCGGGACGCGTCGGTGATGTTGTACGACATCACCGTGTACTGGCCGGCCGGGGTGCGCAGTGGGACGGCCGCCTCCGCCGGTATCACGGCAGCGGGGACGGCGATGGCTCGGGACGGGGTGAGCGCCCGGACTGATGCCGGGGCGTCGGACGGCACCGCGACCAGGAGCGCGCCCGCCAGCACCACGGACGTGCCGAGCGCCAGCGGCGCCCAGCGTCCGCTCGTCCGACGAGGAGCACTGTGCTTCATCAGCCCATCCCGATTCCCTCGGCCCGAGGGCAGCCAGGCCTGTGCTTCCAGCGTCACCCCGAACCCGGACGCTGGCAAGTCCCCACGCTGGGTACTTGAGCGCCCGCACGGTCAGCGGCGATCGATCAATGGACGGTCTTCGGCAGCGACCACCGGCACAGCGTGGCGGGGCCGCCATGCCAGGTCGTCCGGCTAGGACGTCGCGAAGCCGTTCCTGGTCAGGACCTCGTCGACCAGCGCCTTCAGCGCCGGCTTCGCGGCCTCGTTGGGGTACTTGACGCTGACGCTGCCCTTGCCGCCGAAGGCGCCGGGGATGGTCTTCTGGGCCTCCGCGATCAGGTCGAACTCCAGGGCGTGGACGCTGAAGTGGCCCTTGGCCGCGGTGAACATCACGTAGCCCTTGAGGTAGCTGTCACCGAACCGGTACATCGGCACCTGCCGGAACATCACGGGTTCCAGCCCGGGCGCGCGGTCGGCAACGTAGGCCCAGAACTCGGTCAACCACGGACGGGCGAGCTCGGGGGCGGCGTCCAGGTACTGCTCCGGCGATTCGGTCATGGCTGATCCTCGCATGCCGGCCGGACTCCGTGAACGATCGGGGACAGTCCCCGTTGGTTCAGCTGGCGCTCACCGCGCAGTGAACGATCGTGAACGATCGGGGACAGTCCCCGTTGGTTCACCTGGCGCTCGCCGCGCACGAGAGCCGGCCCCGCCGTGCGGGCGGCATCCCGCGGTCAGAGCCAGCGGCGTCCGTGCAGCAGGCCGAGCAGGTGGTCGATGACGTCGGTGCTCATCCTCAGGCCGTTGTGCTCGTACTCGCTGGTGACCCAGGTGCGGCAGTCGGGCAGCAGCGCCGCGGTCTCCATGGAGAACTCGTAGGGGACGTACGCGTCCCCGTGGTACACCGCAGCGGCCACCGGGACGTCCGCCTCGGCCAGTCGCTCGGGGAAGTACAGCTGGTTCCACTCGTGGTCGGCGATCAGTTCGGCGACCTCCGCCCACCCGCGGAGCTCGGAGTCCTCGGCGAACACCGAGCGATGGATGTGCTCGCCGCCGAACAGCGCCGCGTCCTCGCCGACGCGGGCGGGCATCGTCCGCTCGGCCGACCAGCGGGTGGCGACACCGTCCGCGTAGCTCGATTCGTGCAGCACCGCGTACAGCGGATTGCGGCCCTCGAACGGCATCGAGGCGGCCAGGTCGTGCCGGAAGGCCGAGGAGCGGTGGTCGAGCTGAAGGAGGTAGTGCAGCGACTCGGCACCGCCCTGCATGCCGAGCTTGTGGCCGACCGTCCGGAACCGCTGCGGGGAGACAACGTCGCCGTTCGGCAGGACGACCTCGCCGTCGGCGCACAGCTTGGCGAGCTGGCGGACCCGGTCGGCGTCGGCAGGGAAGTGCCGGTAGTAGGCCTCGGACTTGGCGATCATGATCTGCCAGGTCCTGGCGTAGACGTCGTCCGCGGGATGCTGGACGGCGCTCAGGCCGCCGGTGACCAGCGCGCCGGCCAGCGAGTCCGGATGGGTCGACAGGTAGTGCAGCGTGGTGAACCCGCCGAAGGACTGGCCGAGTACCGTCCACGTCCTGGCGTCCAGGGCCTGCCGGACGAGCTCGCAGTCGTTGACGATCTCGTCGGCCCGCAGGTGGGTCAGGTAGCGCGCCTTCGCGGCCGCGTCCTCGCCGGGGACGGAGGCCGGCGTCGAGACCGGGGTCGAGCGTCCCGTCCCGCGCTGGTCGAGCAGGACCAGTTGGTAGTCGGCCAGGACGCGAGGCAGCCAGGGCGGCGTCCCCGGCAACGACGGACGGGGCGCCTCATGGCCGGGACCGCCCTGCAGGAAGACGAGATAGGGCTTGTCAGCGCCACCTTCGCCGGTCACGACGCGGGCGAAGACCTCGATCGTGCCGGCACCCGGATCGGCGTGGTCCAGCGGCGCGTCGAGGAACAGGCTGGTCAGGGTCAGTCCGGGCAGGGATTCGGTGGTCATGCGCATGCTGCTCAGGCTATCGCCGCCTGGGCTGAGCCGTCCGAGAGCCCCAACCGGTCGGCCCGCCCCCGCGCCAGCACCCGGGGCTGAACCATCGGGGACAGGTACTTCGGTTCAGCGCCAGCGCCGGGTGAACCGAAGTACCTGTCCCCGGCGGTTCACGCCTCCGTGCCGGGTGAACCGAAGTACCTGTCCCCGGCGGTTCACGCCTCCGTGCCGGGTGAACCGAAGTACCTGTCCCCGGCGGTTCACGTCGGTTCGCATCTGCTCAGATCTGAACCAAAGTACCTGTCCCCGTTGGTTCAGACGTTGGTTCAGGACGGGGGTAACGGGGGTACCTCCCACGAACGGGCCGGGCGTGATGAGGTGGACGCATGCATGGAGCAGTCATCTACGCACCGGGGGACGTCCGCTACGAGGAGCGTCCCGAGCCGGTGATCCTCGATCCCACCGACGCCATCGTCCGGACGGTCGCAGCCTGCGTCTGCGGGTCTGACCTGTGGCGCTATCGCGGCATCGCCCCGGTGCCGGAGCCCACCCCGATCGGCCACGAGTTCTGCGGTGTCGTCACCGCCGTCGGGGACGCCGTCACCACCGTCAAGCCCGGTGACTTCGTCGTCGGGGGGTTCAACCCGTCCGACAACACCTGCACGGTGTGCCGCAAGGGCGCCCACGCCAACTGCGTCAACGGCGACCACTACGACGGCGCGCAGGCCGAGCAGATCCGGATCCCGCAGGCGGACGGAACACTCGTCGCCACGCCCACCATGCCGGACGACGACCTCATCCCCAGTCTGCTGACCCTCTCGGACGTGATGTGCACCGGCTGGCACGCCGCCGTCTCCGCCGGCGTCGGCCCGGGAAAGTCGGTCGCCGTGGTCGGGGACGGAGCGGTCGGCCTGTGCGCGGTGCTGGCGTCGGTCCAGCTCGGCGCGAGCATGGTCATCGCGATGAGCCGGCACGCCGACCGGCAGCGAATCGCCCGCGAGTTCGGCGCCACCCACATCGTCGCCGAGCGCGACGAGGCCGGGATCGCCGCCATCAGGGAGCTCACCGACGGCATCGGCGCGGACTGCGTCCTCGAATGCGTCGGGACTGAAGCAGCCCGGATGCAGGCGATCGGCGCCGTCCGCGACGGCGGCAACGTGGGCCTGGTCGGCGTCCCGCACGGCGACCTGCCGGTCAACGAGTTGTTCTGGCGCAACGTCGGCATCAAGGGCGGCCCGGCCCACTGCCGGGCCTACCTGCCCGAGCTGATGGACGCGGTGCTCGCCCGCAGCATCAACCCCGGCCTGGTCTTCGACCTGGAACTGCCGCTGGCCGAGGTCGCCGAGGCCTACGCCGCGATGGACTCCCGGCGCGCGATCAAGTCGCTGCTGCGTCCCTGACCGGAGCAGCCGTGGGCGTCGTGGACATCAGGCAGCAGGTGCGGGAGTTCCTCACCTCCCGCCGTGCCCGGATCACTCCCGAGCAGGCCGGGCTGCCCGCCTGGGGCACGAACCGCCGGGTGCCGGGGCTGCGCCGCGAGGAGGTGGCGCTCCTGGCCGGGGTCAGCGTCGAGTACTACGTCCGCCTCGAACGCGGGAACCTGGGCGGGGCGTCCGAGCCGGTGCTGGACGCCATCGCGGCCGCCCTGCAACTGGACGAAGCCGAGCGCACCCACCTGCACGACCTCGCCCGGGCATCCGACCGGACCCGCGCCGGGGTGCGTCAGCCCGGACGGGTGGTGCGTCCGCCGGTGCAGTGGCTGCTGGACTCGATGACCGGGACGGCAGCCTACGTCCGCACCGCCCGGACGGATATCCTCGCGGCAAACTCCCTTGCCAGAGCCCTGTATGCCCCGGTCTACGCGATGCCGGGGCGTCCGAACGTGGCCCGGTTCATCTTCCTCGACCAGGGCGCCCCGGACTTCTTCATCGAGTGGGACAAGGTTGCCTGGGAGGCCACCGCGCTGCTGCGGATGACGGCCGCCGAGTTCCCGTACGACCACGGCCTCACCGAGCTCGTGGGCGAGCTGTGCACCCGCAGCGAGCACTTCAGGCGGCTCTGGGCCACCCACGACGTCCGGCTGCACCGCACCGGCGTCAAGCGGTTCCGGCATCCGGTCGCCGGCGACCTGACCCTGGCCTACGAGGGCATGGACGTCGCCACCGACCCCGGCCTGCGGCTGAACGCCTACGTCGCCGAGCCAGGGACGGAGTCCGCCGAGCGGTTTGCGCTGCTGGCCAGCTGGGCGTCGACCCCGTCCCCGGAACGGACGCCGCAGCCGACCGAGCGCAGCTGAACCGTCGGGGACTGTCCCCGACGGTTCAGCCGTCCCGGGATCGCCCACCAACCACGAGGAGATGAACATGGAGAAGAGAGGAGATGAACATGGAGAAGATCAGCAAGGCCACCACGAGCAAGGGGCCGGCCGAACGGTTCACCGGGGACGTGTACGTCGACCCGGTCGTCCCCGGGGAGGCCGGCTTCAGCGTCGGTTCCGTCCATTTCACGCCGGGCGCGCACACCGCCTGGCACAGTCACGCGGCCGGCCAGGTGCTGCACTGCACCGAGGGACGCGGGCTGGTGGTGACTGCGGACGAGGTGCTCGTCCTCGAGCCGGGCGACACGGTGTGGACGCCGCCCGACGTCCGCCACTGGCACGGCGCCGCACCCGACCGCTTCATGACCCACCTGGCCATGAGCGGCGTCGTCGAACTCGCCGACGGCCAGGAGGCGGTCAGCTGGCAGGAGCACGTGGACGACGACGCCTACCTCGAGGCCGTGAAGGAGATCTGAGATGGAATACACCCGCCTCGGCACGTCCGGGCTGAAGATCAGCCGGATCGCGCTCGGCTGCATGAGCTTCGGTGACACCGGCTCCGGCTTCAGTCAGTGGGCACTCGGCGAGGAGGACGCGCAGCCGTTCTTCGCGAAGGCGGTCGAGCTCGGCATCACGTTCTGGGACACCGCGAACGTGTACAGCGGCGGGACGTCGGAGGAGATCACCGGCCGGGCGATCCGGAAGTACTCCCGCCGCGAGGACGTGGTCCTGGCCACCAAGGTGTTCTTCACCATGCACGACGGCCCCGGCGGCTCGGGCCTGTCCCGCAAGGCGATCATGGAGAACATCGACGCGTCCCTGCGACGCCTGGGCACCGACTACGTCGACCTGTACCAGATCCACCGCTTCGACCCCGAGACCCCGGCCGAGGAGACGATGGAGGCGTTGCACGACGTGGTCAAGGCCGGCAAGGCCCGCTACCTCGGTGCGTCGGCGATGTGGGCCTGGCAGTTCTCGAAGCTGCAGTACACCGCGCAGTTGAACGGCTGGACGCGGTTCGTGTCGATGCAGGACGAGTACAACCTGATCATGCGCGAGGAGGAGCGCGAGATGTTCGGCCTGCTCCGCGACCAGGGCGTCGGCTCGATCCCGTTCTCACCGCTGGCGAAGGGCCGCCTGACCCGTCCGTGGGGCGAGCACACCCGGCGCGGCGACTCCGACCCGGTCGGCCGACGCTACGACCAGGACGTCGACGTGCCGATCGTCGCCGCCGCGCAGCGGGTGGCCGAGGCCCGTGGCGTCCCGATGGCGCAGGTCGCACTGGCCTGGGTGCTCTCGAAGCCGGTTGTCAGCGCGCCGATCGTCGGCCCGACGAAGCTGGAGCACCTCACCGACGCGGTTGCGGCGCTCGATCTCCGGCTCACCGAACAGGAGACCGCCGCCCCTCGAGGAGCACTACCTCCCCCACATCCCGAGGTCGTTCGCCTGAGCGCGCCGTCCAGGTGAACGGCATCCGAGACGTTCCGACTCGGTCCGGCCGATAGGAATTGCACACTCGATTGCCCTGACAGCACGATCGCCCGACTCGAGGCGCATCGAGTGCGCAAAAATGCTCGGCCACCCGATCGGCAAGGATGTACCCATGAACGACGAGAGCGGCACCGCGCGCGTGGGCGCGCTGGCGCCGTTCCAGCGCCGCGCGTTCGGCTGGCTGTGGGTCGGCGTGGTCCTCAGCAGCGTCGGCGCGTGGGCGCAGACGGTCGGCGCGCAGTGGCTGTTCATCAACGACCCCAACGCCGCCACGATCATCTCGCTCGTGCAGACCGCTGCGACCCTGCCGATGGTGCTGTTCTCCCTTGCCGCAGGCGTCTTGTCGGACGCGTTCAACCGCCGCCGGATGCTGCTGTGGGTGCAGGTCTACTTCCTCGTGGTCGCCGGGCTGCTCTCCGCTCTGACCGCGCTGGACCGGATGCCACCGCTGCTGCTGCTCGCCTTCACGTTCGCCATCGGAGTCGGCAACGCGGTGATGGTCTCCACCTGGCAGCCGCTGATCACCGAGCTGGTCCCGCGCTCACACCTGGCCGCGGCGATCCGGCTCGACATGGTCAGCGTCAACGTCGCCCGGGCGATCGGTCCGGCGATCGCCGGCGTGGTGATCGCCGCGTGGGGCGTCCCGCCGGTGTTCGCGATCACCGCAGCCCTCACTCTCTTCCTGATCGGCGCGCTGCTGGGCTGGCGCCGGGCTCCGCGGACGCCGGCCGCAACCCGGGAGCGCTTCCTCCCGGCCCTGCGCGCCGGCGGACGCTACGTCCGCCACGAGCCCGTCGTCCGGCTGATCCTCACCCGGCTGGCGATCTTCGTCGCGCCGGCCACCGCGATGTGGGCCCTGCTGCCGCTGATCGCGAACCGCCAGCTCGGCCTCGGCGCGGACGGCTACGGCGTCCTCTTCGGCGCCCTCGGCGTCGGTGCGATCGCGGCCGCGTTCACGGTCGGCCACCTGGGTCGGCACTTCTCGGCGAACACGATGCTGAGCGTCATGGGCATCGTCTACGGGATCGCCTTCGCGCTCACGATGGTCGTGCCGGGGCTGGTCTCCGCCGTCCCGCTGCTCATCGTCCTCGGCTATGCCTGGACGGCGACCGTGGCCACCCTCAACGCCGAACTGCAGCTGTTCCTGCCGGGCTGGGTGCGCGCCCGCGCGGTCGCGGTCTACATGATGACCTTCACCGCCGCTCAGGCGCTCGCGTCCCCGGTCTGGGGGCTGATCGCCCAGCACGGCAGCCTGGCGGCCGCGGTCTGGATCGCGTCCGGCCTGGTGGTCGTGGGCGGCCTGGCCGGGTTCGCGTGGCACTTTCCGGAGAGCGAGGGCCTCGATCGGGCGCCGGTCTCGTTCTGGGGCGAGGCCCAGCTCCTCGAGGAACCGGCGCCGGACGCCGGCCCTGTCCAGGTGCAGGTGACCTACGTTGTGCCGGCCGAGCGCTACGCCGAGTGGCGGACGGCCATGGACGGGATGCGCCGCTCTCGGCTCCGGAGCGGCGCCAGCCGCTGGGAGCTCTACCGGGTGGGTGAGCGCGCCGACACTTACCTCGAGATCTTCACCATCCCGTCCTGGGCGGAGCACCTGCACCAGCACCAGATCCGGCTCACCGTCGAGGACCAGGCCATCGAGGAGCACGCCTTCTCGTTCATCGTGGAGCCGGCGGCCGCGGTCCACCTGTTGCCGACCGAGGCGCCCGACGACTGAGCGCGGGGCGTCGGGCTGACCGGCCTGCGTCCCGGTTCGACGGTTCGCCTGCGGCCGGACGCGCGGCGGGCTAGCGTGAGGCGGAAGGCCTTGTAGGAGGGACTCCATGCGCAGGTTGGCGACCGTACTCGCGGCGGCGAGCATCATCATCACGACCCAGGCGGGGGCGGCGGCACTCGCCGATTCCGCCCGCGCGGCGACGCCGGCGGTGAGGCTCGCGGTGACCCCCGCGGCAGTACCCGCTGTGGTGAAGTACAAGTTCAAGAACTGCACCGCGATGAACAAGGTCTACCCGCACGGGGTGGGCAAGGAGGGCGCCCGCGACCACACCAGCGGCAAGCGGGTGACCACGTTCAAGGTCTCCACCAGCCTGTACAAGAAGATCATCGGCTACCGCAGCGGGCTGGACCGCGACAAGGACGGCATCGCCTGCGAGCGCGCCTGACCTACCTACGCGGACGGCACCGCGGGTACCGCCCAAACCCCCATTCGGACGGCGCACGTACCGCGTCTCCGTCCTTCTCGAGCACGCCGCGCGGCTCATCCGACTCGGTACCGTGTCTCCGCCAGGCGCCCCGAACCGGCCCTGACTAGGGCGGGAAGTCAGCACCGACGTGACTCACACCGATCGATGGGGCGCTGTCGGCCGGGATCTGGGCATCCAGGCATCCGGGCGACGATCCGGGGCGCCATCCGGGGAGTCTGGGGGAGGTTCCCCTCACACGGGAGCACGCTGACTGCGATGCTGATCTCGTCCATTGGCAATCAGGAGGTCGCCATGACCGATCACACCTCTGCGTGGGCGCCGGCGGGATCCAGACCTGACAGCTCCGAACAGCTCGGGCGGCCCGAGCCACCCGAGCCGGTGACGGCGTCGCCGCCAGCGCTCGGGTCCGGTGCTCCGCCACCGGACGCGACGACGACTCCCCTCGTCGACGGCGCCGGTCGAACGGACACCCGTGCGCCAATCCCGATCGCCGACCAGACGGGCCCGACACCTCTGACGCCCACCGTCTCGGCGCCGACACCACCGCGCCATCCACTTCGCGGCTGGTTGATCGCGATCCTGGCGGTCCTCGTTCTGTCGCTGGCCACCCAGGCCGTGACCCTGGCACTGCTCGTTCCCCACCTGGTCGCCGTCACCTATCCCACCCGGACAGTGACGCTGGGTGCGATCAGCACCTCGGTGAACTCCAGCGCGACCATCACGACTCCCCAGCTGGTGGACACCCGGCCGGTCACCGACGGCCAGCGGGCCACCTTCCCGGCCCAGGTGCCGTCCGGCGGGACTGTCAGCCTCATGCTCGCCGCCGACAATCCGCTGGAGTCGTCAGCCCGGATCACCTGCCTGATCAACGACGAATCGGGACGCGAGTTGGTGAACCTCAGCAGGGTCGTCGGCAGCAGCCCGGCGATCACCTGCAGCTGGACGAACGACGGCACGTAGCGGACGCGCCGGGTTCG
Source organism: Propionibacteriaceae bacterium (assembly GCA_017306015.1). Classification (GTDB taxonomy): domain Bacteria; phylum Actinomycetota; class Actinomycetes; order Propionibacteriales; family Propionibacteriaceae; genus Propionicimonas. Next base: position 105,934 of record JAFKJK010000011.1, on the reverse strand, counting down.
CGCCATGCCCTCGCTGCGTTGCGCCTGGGCGAGATGCGAGGCCAGAGGTCCTCGCCGACCCTGTCGCTCGTCCCACCGTCCGCAGCGGGCGCCGGCGCCGATCACCGAGGATCGGGCGCGACACCCGGCCGCCCGGCATAGGATCACCGGTTGACGGATTCCGGCCGAGGAGGTGGCACGTGCAGCGCACCGGGCCCTCCACGGCGAGCACGACCCTGGCCGACAACCGGCGCCTGGTCCTGGACGTCCTGCGCACCGCCGGACCGCTCACCCGCAGCGAGATCGGAGACGCGTCCGGTCTGTCCCCCTCGGCCACGGCACGGATCACCAGCGCCCTGGAGGCCGAGCGGCTGATCGCCCGGGAGAAGCTCCCCTCCGCCGGTGGGCGTCCGGCCTGGCGCTACCGCTTCACCGCCGAGGGACGCTATCTCGCCGGCCTCCGCGTCCAGGGGGACGGCTGCCGCGCCGCCCTGCTGACCTGGGACGAGACCGTCGTCGCCCGGGCGGAGGTGCTGCTCGACCCAGCGGCCGCGACCGGTTCCGAACTGCTCACGGCCACCCATCGCTGCCTGGCCAGGATCATCGCCGAGGGCGTCGGGCTCGGTGCGTCCCCGGTCGCGATCGGCGTGGCGGTACCGTCCATCGTCGAGCCGGACGGGACCGTCCGCGCGGGCGCCGAGGTGCCCTGGGACGGCGTCCGCCTCGGCGCCGAACTGTCCGCAGCCACCGACCTGCCCGTCCTGGTGGAGAACGACGCCAACGCGCTCGCGTTCTCCGAACTCGTCCCGGGCAACGGGACCGCCTCGCTCGCGGGCCTCATCCTCGGCCACGGCCTGGGCGCCGGGATCATCTCCGAGGGACACCTGCTGCGCGGCGCCCGGGCCAGCGCGGGCGAGATCGGCTACCTGCTCACCTCCCGGGACGCGCTCGGCCAGGAGCCCGCCGAGATCGGCGACCTCGAGCGCCGGATCCAGGTCGCCGCCGCCGGCGTCCCGGGGTCGGTGAGCTCGGCACCGGCCCGGCTGTGGCGGCTGCTCGGCGAGCCGCGCGCCGCGTCCGCCGTCGCCGAGATGCTCGACTACCTGGCGATGGCGATCGCGTCCCTGGTCGTCGTCCTCGACCCCGAGCGGGTCGTCATCGGCGATATCCCTCCCGAGCACGCCGCCCGGCTCGGCGACGAGTTGGAGCACCGGCTCGGTGGCCTGTCGATGGGCCCGGGCATGATCGCCCCCGCCCGTCGCGGCGCGGACGCGGTGGCGATCGGCGCCGCCCTGCTCGCCGCCGAACTGGTCGACCTGCAGTCGCTCTGACCCTCCGCCGAGTCTCCCCACCCCATCCAACCCGACTCGCGTCATCCCGGGACACGCCCCGGGACCCCGGTAGCCGAGCAGCAACGCACGTCCAGGGATCCCGGCGTTCGCCGGGACGACGACCGGAGGAGACCCCACCCAACGACGACGACCACCCCACCCGCGTCATCCCGGGCCACGCCCCGGGACCCCCGACGGCCGAGCAGCAACGCACGTCCAGGGATCCCGGCCTTCGCCGGGACGACGAGCGGAGGAGACCCCGCCCGAAGACGACCGGCCACCCCAGCCGCGTCATCCCGGGCCACGCCCCGGGACCCCCGGCGGCCGAGTAGCAACGCACGTCTAGGGATCCCGGCGTTCGCCGGGACGACGAGCGGAGGAAGACTCCGCCCGACGACGAGCGGAGGAAGACTCCGCCCGAAGACGAGCGGGGACGCTCCACCCAGACGACGATGGGGCCATTGCCGGCCGAGCAACATCACCGTCTACCGCTCGCAAGGTATCGACTCGATAACAAAGCTTCCCAAGGCGGGGGCTCGGGGCGTAGCGTGGAGACACTTTCTACCAGTGAGAGAAAAAGTCACATGGCAGAGCCTGCAGCCGTCGGAGTGGACGTCGGCGGGACCAAGACCCACATCCGGGTCGAGGCCACCGACCGTCCTTGCGTGGACCTGGTCGTGCCGACCAGGCGGTGGTGGCGCGCCGGCTCCTCGATCGCAGCAGACGGCAATGCGGACGCCCTGATCGCCACCCTCCCCGAGCTCCCGCCGGCAGGATCGGCGCTTGTCGTCGGCGCACACGGCGTCGACTCGGACGCCGTCGGCAGGCAGTTCCGCGCCAATCTCCAGAGGATCTTCCCGGGTACCGTCCGCGTCCTCAACGACGCCGCCCTCGCCGGGCCGGCCGCCGGCTACCCGGGCGCGGTGATCACCGTGATCAGCGGCACCGGCTCGATCGTCCTCTCCGCGGACGCGGACGGAAACGAGACCCGGATCGGCGGCCACGGCTACCTCCTCGGCGACGAGGGCAGCGCGCCCGCCCTGGTCGCCGGCCTCGCCCGGGCACTGCTCCGGGCCGCCGATCGTGGCCGTCCCGACCCCATCGCGCTCGCTCAGCTCGCTGACGCAGCTGGTGTCCCGGAGTCCGCGGAACGGGAAGAGGACCTCGCCTCGGCCCTGCACCACCACCACTCGGCCACCGACTGGGGACGCCTCGCCCCCGCCGTCTTCGCCGCAGCGGACGCCGGCTCGCCGCTCGCCGCAGCGGTGGTCGAGGCCCATGCCGACGAGCTCGTCGAACTCGTGAACCTCCACCTCGCCGCCGGAGCACACCCGGAAGCCGTCGTCCTGGCCGGCGGCGTGGTCACCTCCCAGCCCCGGCTCGCCGAGGCGATCACGACCGGAATCAACCGCACCCGCCCCGATCTTCCGGTCGTCCTGCTGGACACCCCACCGGTTGCCGGAGCGATCGAGCTCGCCCGCCGCGAGCTCGCCGCGTCCGGCACCTTCGGCCCGGCGGGAGCATCCGCCGAACCGACCCCAACCAGCGCGCAAGCGCTACTCGAAAGGAGCCAACCATGAACCTGTCCAGGAGGACTGTTCTGCTCACCGGTGGAGCGCTCGCCGCGGCGGCGGTCGCCGGCTGCTCTGTCACCGGCGCCCCCGCTCCGGCCGCGACCACCGGCTCGACCGGCGGCAAACTGTCCGGCACCGTCAACATCCTGCTGATGAAGCAGGCCGGCTGGACGGAGGACGACTGGGCCGGCGTGATCACCAAGTTCAACCAGACCAATCCCGACATCACCATCAACCCGACCTTCGTCGCCTACGAGGCGCTGCACGACAAGATCGTCGCCGCCGCGGCCGCCGGCACCTTCGACATCGTCCTGATGGACGTCATCTGGCCGCCGGAGTTCGCCGAGAAGAAGATGATCCTCGACGTCACCGACCGGGTCCCGGCGAACTGGAAGACCGAGATGCTCGGCGGCGCGCTGCAGGCCGCCGAGTACAAGGGACGCTTCGTCGGCGCCCCCCAGGTGCCCTCGACCAAGCTCTTCTTCTACAACAAGGACCTGATGAGCAAGGCCGGCGTGGACGAGAGTTCGATCGACAGCTGGGACGCCGTGATGACCGCGGCCAAGGCCATCAAGGACAAGGGACTGTCCAAGCATCCGATCGCCTGGAGCTGGGCGCAGGCCGAGGCGGTGATCTGCGACTTCGCCCAGCTGCTCGGCGCCTACGGCGGCACGTTCACCGACGACGCCGGCAAGCTCAACTTCAACAACGACGCCGGCCAGCAGACGCTGCAGTTCATGGTCGACTCGCTGAAGAGCGGCATCAGCCACCCCGGGTCGCCGACATTCCTCGAGGACGACGTGATCAAGGCCCTGCAGAGCGGCGAGGTCGCGTTCGGCCTGAACTGGGAGTCCACCTTCCGCGACCTGAACGACACCAAGGCGTCCAAGGTCGCCGGCAAGATGGGGGTCAGCGCGACCCCGACCGGACCGTCCGGGAAGCGTCCGGGCGTGAACGGCGCCATGGCGTACGCGATCTCGGCCGGCTCCAAAAACCCGGACGCCGCCTGGAAGGTGATCGAGTTCGTCACCAGCCGCGAGGTGCAGGACCCGCTGGCCAAGTCGTCCATGCCGAACTGGATCGCCAGCTTCTCCGACCCGAACGTGGTGAAGATCAACCCGGAGGTGTTCGCTGCCTGCAAGGTGGCCTACGCCGACTCGATCCTGCGTCCCCAGGTCGTCAACTACAACAAGGTCTCGGCGATCCTCCAGGTCGAGATCCAGAACGCCCTGCTCGGCAGCAAGACCGCGAAGGCTGCGCTCGACGACGCGGTCAACCAGGGCAACGACGCGCTGGCCGGTTGAGCCGATGACCACCCGGACCATCAGGACGCCGAGGCGGCACACCTCCGCGACGAGCCAGGTACAGACCCGGTTCGCGTGGCTGCTGCTCGCCCCGGCGATCCTGGTGGTCTTCGGGGTGATCCTCTACCCGCTGTACCGGACGGTCCTGGTGTCGCTGTTCGACGTCCGCTCCGCCCTCGACCCGTCCCCCGCGTTCGTCGGGCTCGGCAACTACGTCGCGATGCTGAGCTCGCCGTCGGTCTGGGCCTCGCTGGGACGGACGCTCTACTTCACCGTCGTCTCGCTGATCATCGAGGTCACGCTCGGGCTGTGCCTCGCGCTGCTGCTGAACGCGCCGATGCGCTTCCGGTGGCTGTTCCGGACGGCGATCGTGATCCCGTGGGCGCTGCCGACGATCGTCAACGCGGCCATGTGGAAGGGCATCTACAACGCGCAGTACGGCGCCCTGAACGCCGTGCTCTACCAGCTCGGGGTGATCCACGACTACGTCCCCTGGCTCAGCGAGCCGTGGCGGGCGATGAACCTGGTGATCCTCGCCGACGCCTGGAAGACCACGCCGCTGGTGGCGTTCTTCCTGCTCGCCGGCCTGACCAGCATCCCGTCCGAGCTGTACGAGGCCGCCGAGGTGGACGGCCTGGGCTGGTGGAAGCGGTTCCGCGCGATCACCCTGCCGTTGCTGGTGCCGGCGATCAGCATCGTCGTCGTGCTGCGCACGGTGGAGGCGTTCAAGGTCTTCGACATCATCTACGCGATGACCCGCGGCGGCCCGGCGAACGGGACGGCGGTCATCTCGTACTACACCTACCAGACCGCTTTCAGTGACCAGAGCTTCGGGATCGGCTCGGCCATGGCGATGCTGATCGTGTTGATCATCGCGATCCTGTGCATGATCTACCTGCGGCTGATCCGCTCCTCCGAGATGAGCCTGCTGTGACCCGCCGCAAGCGCACCCAGCTCGCCGTCGAGATCACCGCAGCGGTCGTCGGCATCGTCTACCTGCTCCCGATGCTGTGGTCGGTGATCGCGTCCGTCACCCCTGCCAGCGCGCTGCTGGAACAGCCGCTGCGGTGGATCCCGTCCCAGCTCGACTTCGGCCGCTACATCGCGATCCTCACCCCGGGAGGCGTGGGCGAGACCGGGGCCGGCTTCCTGGAGGCGATGGGCAACTCGCTGTTCGTGGCGGCGATCACGGTGACGATCGCCCTTGTCGTGAGCATCTTCGGCGCCTACGCGTTCGCCCGGCTGAAGTTCGCCGGACGCCGGATCACCCTGGCGTTGTTCCTGAGCACGTACATGCTGCCGCAGATCGCGCTGCTGATCCCGCTGTACTTCATCCTCAACCAGCTGAGCCTGCTCGATTCGCGTTGGGGGCTGATCCTGGTCGATCTCGCCCTGGTCGTGCCGTTCACACTGTGGATCCTGTCCAACTACTTCCTCACCGTCCCCGAGGAGTTGGAGGACGCCGCCCGCGTCGACGGCTGCACCCGGATGGGCGCGCTGTGGCGGGTGGTGCTGCCGAGCGCCCGTCCCGGCATCGTGACCGCGATCATGTTCGCGTTCTTCCTCGCCTGGGACGAGTTCCTGTACGCCCTGATCTTCACCTCGACCTACGCGTCCAAGACGCTGCCGGTGGCGATCGCGGAGTTCTCCGGGCGCTACACCACCGACTTCGGCCTGGTCGCCGCCGGCGGCCTGGTCGCCGCGCTGCCACCGGTGCTGATCGCGCTGGCCTTCCAGCGCAACATCGTCAGCGGCATGTCCGCTGGGGCTATCAAGGGATGAGGAATGCTGAGAACTGACTACTGGGACGTCGTCCGCAACCAACCGGAGAGCCTGCGCACGTCGATCGCGGCGGCCCGCGCGTCGCTGGCCGCGTCCGAGCTGCCGCGCTGGGAGCGGGGCCAGGTGCTGGCCACGATCGCGATGGGGGCGTCCACGTTCGCGTCCGAGCTGCTCGTGCACGAGGCCCGGCGACGCGGCCGGACGGTGCTGAACTGGCCGGCGTCGGAGTGGCCGACCGACCAGGGCGCCGCGGAACTGTTCGTCGCGGTCAGCGAGTCGGGCCGCTCGCCGGAGCCGATCGAGGCGCTCCGGCGCTGTCGCGGGCACCGGATGGCGATCACCAACGTCCCCGGCTCGCCGATCTGCGAGGTGGCCGAGACGGTGGTCTCGCTGGGCGACGTCGCCGACGCCCGGGTCTACGTCTCCGGCTACACCGGGACGCTGGCCGCGCTCGCCGTCCTCGGGGAGGCGCTCGGACTGGACGGGATGGCGTCCGGGCTGGACGCCGCGCCGGAGGTGGTCGCCGAACAGCTGCCGCTGATCGAGGCCGCTGTGGATGCCTATCTCGCTGCGACCTTCGCCGACGCCGTCCCGGACGCGATCGACTGCGTTGGTGCGGGCGGCTCGCTGGCAGCTGCCGGTGAGACGGCGCTGATGCTGCGGGAGGCGAGCAAGCTGCCGGGATCGGTGTTCCAGACCGACCAGTACCTGCACGGGCCGGCCGAGGTCGCCGCGTCCAACCGGCTCGTGGTGGTGTTCGGCGGCGGCCGGGCGGGCGACCTCGTCGCCACGATGCGCGCCGCCGGCGAGCCGGTGCTGAGCGTTGCGTCCGGGCCTGACGCGGACGTGGCCCTGCCCGAGGTCGAACCCGTGACGACGGCGATCCTGGAGATCGTGGCCGGCCAGGTGCTGGCGGGCCGCCTGGCCGCCCAGGGAGGCTTCACCCCCGGCGAGTTCCGCTTCGAGTTCACCGGGACGAAGCTCCCCAAGCCCTGAACCGTCGGGGACAGGTACTTTCGGTTCAGCCCGGGGGCGGTGAACCGCCGGGGACAGGTACTTTCGGTTCAGCCCGGGGACGGTGAACCGCCGGGGACAGGTACTTTCGTTCACACGCGTCGCCGTCCGTGGTGGCGTCATCCACAAGGGACTCCGCTTCGGGTTCACCGGGACGAAGCTCGCTGAGCCTGTAGTCATCCGGGACGACCGACTCCGACCGTCGTCGTCCCGCGATCCTGCACCGAACACCGCCGTACGTGACTCAGATCGCGCCTCCGCGGGGGACGCCGAGCGCGATGCTCGGACGGTTCGCTCCGCCGACCGCAGAACACCACAGGCTGAACCGAAGTACCTGTCCCCGACGGTTCACCGTCCAAACTGAACCGAAGTACCTGTCCCCGACGGTTCACCGTCCAAGCTGAACCGAAGTACCTGTCCCCGACGGTTCAGTCCCCGACGGTTCAGGGGGGCGATGGTGACAGAGTGGGACGCGTCGAAAGGACACCGATGAGCATCTCCCCCGCGTTCGCGGCATTCGGCGAGCACGCACCCGGCTTCCAGCAGCCCTGGATGGCCATGGTCCAGCAGTTGGCTGCGGCCTCGGCCCTCGATCCGAAGACCGAGGAACTCGCCTACCTCGCGGTCCTGGCCGCGTCCGGAATGGAGTCCGGGCTGCCGTTCCACGTGACGATGGCCGTGAAAGCCGGCGCCACCCGGGAGGAGGTCGTCTCCGCTCTGCTGGTCGGGCTGCCGGCCGTCGGCCAGCGGGTGGTGTCGTCGCTGCCCGCGGCGCTCGCCGCCCTGGACGCAGCCGGCGCATGAAGCGCGCCGAATACGCGGACGCGTTGCGCGCGCTCCCGTCTGACCAGCTCACGGCCTACCTCACCGCCAACAGCGGGCTGCCCGGCCCCCGCTCCAACCTCACCCTGCTCGACGCGGCCGGCGACGTCCTGCCCCGCAGCCTCGCGTTGACCTTCGTCGAGGATCCGGACGAGTACCTGGCCAGTTGCGGGACGGTGGCGCTGGGCCAGCTGCTCCTCGAAGGCGACCGAGGCATGATCGCCCGGCTCACCGCCCTGGCGGCGGACGCCCGCTGGCGGGTCCGCGAGTCGGTCGCCATCGCCGCCCAGCGGGTCGGCGACCAGGACCCGCCGCTGCTCCGCGAACTCGTCGCCGCCTGGACGTCCGACCCCGACCCACTCGTCGTCCGGGCCGGCATCGCCGCCGTCTGCGAGCCGCGCCTGCTGGCCGATCCCGCTACCGCGGCGGCGGCCATCGCCGCTTGCCAGGCGGCCACCGCCCACCTGATGGCCACCCCGACCGAGCGTCGCAGGGACGCCGGCGTCCGCACCCTGCGCCAGGGCCTGGGCTACTGCTGGTCGGTGGCCGTCGCCGGTGATCCGACCCGTGGCCTGGCGGCGTTCGCCGCGCTCGACACGTCCGATCCGGACGTCGCCTGGGTGGTCGCAGAGAACCGCAAGAAGAAGCGGCTGATCGCGCTGCTGTGACCGGCCCGGCCGCCCGGCGACCCTCGGGTTCCCCCTGAGACCTGGTGGCGAAGTCGGCCGACCGGGGTGCGCCGGGCCGAACCGCCGTGTGAGACTGACGAGGTCCGGAGCCCCCAACAGCCCTGTGGCGTTCGCGTCTACCGGGCCTCCGACCGGAAGGAATCAGGATGCAGAACGGACGGCGCTGGCGGATCATCGCCGCGGCCACGATCCTGCTCGGACTGCTGTCGCCGCTGTCCGCGCCCGTCCAGGCCGACGCCGCGAGCGCGTCCCTGACCGACGTGAAGACGCGGCTGGTCTACTTCACCAAGGCGGCCCGGACCACCGACCGCGCGCTCGCGCTGAACGCCCTCGCCGCCCAGTCGGCCATCGACGCCAAGCTCTGGACGGCCTTCCTGACGTCCTGGGACGCGGCCACCACCTCCCAGAGCCTCAACTACACCCCGCCCTCCGGGCTGCCGGGCAGCGGGCACACCTTCGTCGTCCTCGGCGGCTCGCTCAACGCCGACGGCACCCTCAAAGCCCAGACGATCAACCGGCTGACGGTCGCCATGACCGCGCTGGCCGCGTACCCCAACTCCGCCGTCCTGGTCACCGGTGGCAACGCGAAGAGCGGGGTGACCGAGGCCCAGGCCATGCACGACTGGCTGATCGCCAACGGCATCCCCGAGGAGCGGATCACCACCGAGGGGAAGGCGTCCAGCACCGTCGGCAACGCCAAGTACTCGATCGCGATCCTGGCGACGAGGCCGGACGTGACCAGCTACACCCTGATCTCGGACGCGTCCCACCTGCGCCGCGCCGGCGTCCTGTTCGACGCGGCGGTCCTGCAGACCCAGGAGAAGAGCGGACGCGAGTGGAACCTCACCAGGATCGCGAACGTCGCCTACAAGGACAAGACGATCGTCAACCCGGCGTCCTCGGCGACCACGACCACGATCGCGTCCGAAGTGGCCAGCATCCTCGGCCTGAGCGGCTACAGCGCCCTGGTCAGCAAGCCACCGACCAAGGCCAAGCTCACCGCGCTCACGGTGACCCCGCCGTCGGTGACGACCTACCAGGTCGGCGCCAAGCTGAAGACGGCCGGCCTGCAGGCGACAGCGATCTTCGACAACGGGGCCGGCTCGCTGGTCGTGACCGACAAGGTCAGCCTCAAGGGCTTCACCGCGGCCAAGGTCGGCACGCCCAAGGTTACCGCCAGCTACACCGCCGACTCGGTCACCAAGACCGCCAGCTTCACCGTCTCGGTGACCAAGGCGAAGGCGTCTGTCGGCCTCAAGCTGTCCACGACGAAGGTGAAGAAGAGCAAGACCCGGGTCACGGTGAAGGTGAAGGTCACCTCTGCGACCGGAGTCGGCGCGTCCGGCACCGTGAAGTTCTACTCGGGCTCCACGAAGCTGAAGAAGGCCACGCTCAAGAAGGGCGCGGCCAGCTACACGCTGCCGAAGTTCACCAAGACCGGCACGAAGACGATCACCGTGAAGTACTCCGGCAGCTCGACGGTGACCTCCGGCAAGGGCTCGGTGAAACTCAAGGTCACGAAGAAGTAGCCGCCAGCAGCACCTTGCCGGTGGTGGCCCGTCCCTCCAGGGCCCGGTGGGCCTCGGCCGCGTCGGCCAGCGGGTAGGTCGCGCCGATCCGGACGTCGAGTCGTCCCTCCGCGACCAGGGCGAACAGGTCGGCGGCCCGTCCGCGGAGCTCGTCGGTGGTGACCACGTAGTGGCCCAGCGTCGGACGGGTGACGAACAGCGAGCCGCCCGCGTTCAGCCGCTGCAGGTCGAACGGCGGCACCTGCCCGGAGGAGCCGCCGAACAACACCAGCATTCCGCGCAACCGCAGCGACGCCAGGGACGCGTCGAAGGTGGTCCGGCCGACCCCGTCGTAGACGACGGCCACGCCCTCGCCGCCGGTCGCGTCCCGGACGAGCTTCGGCAGCTCGGCGGTGAGGTCGTCCAGCTGGTCGTAGCGGATCACCTCGATCGCGCCGGCTCGACGGGAGAGCTCGGCCTTGTCAGCGGTGGAGACGGTGGTGATCACCCGTCCGCCGCGGAGGGTCGCCAGCTGGGTGAGCAGCAGCCCGACCCCGCCCGCCCCGGCGTGGACGAGGACGTCGTCGCCGGGCTGCACGGGGTAGGTGGAGTTGGCCAGGTAGTGGGCGGTCATGCCCTGCAGCGGCAGCGCCGCGGCCACGTCCAGGCCGATGCCGTCGGGCACCGGGACGAGCCGGGCCGCCGGGGCCACGACCAGTTCCGCGTACGAGCCGGGGACGTCCGACCACGCGACCCTCTGCCCGACGCCCAGGTCGTCCACACCGTCACCGAGCGCCACGATCGTGCCCGAGCCCTCGCTGCCGACCACATGCGGGAACTCGACCTTGTAGACGCCGGAGCGCCGGTAGGTGTCGATGAAGTTGACCCCGGCCCAGGCCACCCGCACGAGCACCTCGCCGGGACCGGGAACAGGGTCGGGCAGCTCGCCGAGCTGGAGGACTTCGGGGCCGCCGGGGGCCTGCGCGCTGACTGCCAACATGTCCGTCCCAACGTGCCGGGGGGCGTCCGCATTCCGGGTCACGGTGCGGGACGGGTGCTGTGGGCACGGGTGACCGCGGCTAGCGTCGGGCCGGTGAGCGATGGAAACGAGCGCTACCTGCACGGCCACACCAGCGCGGTGTTGCAGGCCCATTCGGCCCGCACGGTCGAGACGTCGTTCGGCTACGGGCTGCACCTGCTGCGTCCGGGGCTGGACGTGCTCGACCTCGGCTGCGGCCCGGGCAGCATCACCGTCGGCATCGCCGGACGGGTCGCGCCCGGACGCGTGCTCGCGGTCGACCGGGACGCCGGCGTCCTGGCGACGGCCGGGACGGCTGCCCGGCAGGCCGGGCTGACGAACGTCGAGTTCGCCGCGATGGACGCCTACCACCTGGACGTGCCCGACGACTCCTTCGACCTCGCCCACGCCCACCAGGTGCTGCAGCACCTGGCCGACCCCGTCGCCGCCTTGGTCGAGCTGGCGCGGGTGACCCGTCCGGGCGGGGTCATCGCTGCCCGCGACTCCGACTACGCCGGCTGGATCTGGCACCCGGCAGACCCGCTGCTCGACCGCTGGCTGGAGCTGTACCGAACCCTGGCGCGCGCCGCCGGCGGTGAGCCGGACGCCGGCCGCCGCCTCCTCGCCTGGGCGCACGCCGCCGGCCTTCGGGACGTCCGCGCGAGTTCCTCGACCTGGACGTACTCCGCCGGCGCCGGGGCCGAGTGGTGGGGCGGACTGTGGGCCGAGCGCATCCTGAGCTCGGGGGTCGCCGAGCAGGCGATCGGTACCGGCGCCGCCACCCGCGACGAACTGCATGCCATCTCCCAGGCGTGGCTCGCCTGGGCCGGCCATCCGGACGCCTGGCTGGCGATCCCGCACGGAGAGATCCTGGCCACCGTCCCCTGACGCCGAAGCGTCGCGACCCATTTGCGGCGCCAGTTGCGCCGCAGAACCGGATTGTGGCCCTCCGGCACGACTGAGGGCGCAGATGGGTCGCTTCGGCCGCTCGGACCGTCGCCGAGCCCGTCCGCGCGGACTGCTAACCTCAGCACGTTGGACGGAGAACCGGGTGTGAACCCCGGGCTGACCCGCAACCGTAACTGCCCCGTGCAGGAGCCGGACCGAAGCCCAACGACAACGGATCATGCTCCCGCGCGGAATCGGGACTTCCCACCATCAGGGCGTCAGTGCCGTGCGTGAGCCGTCAAGAAGGGTTCTCCATGGCACGGTTCAGATGGCTTGCGGTCGCGGTCGCCGCAATCCTTTCCTTCCTCGCACTCCCCGCACCGAACGCGTCCGCCGCCGACGCGTTCGCCACGACGGTGCCCGACACCGCCTATCGCACCTGCATCACCGCCAAGCTGGGGCTGGACGCCGACGCCGACCCGAGCGCCGAACAGCTCGCCACGATCACCGAGCTGTCGTGCACCGGCAAGGGGATCGCGGACGCCACCGGCACCTCCGCGATGCCGAACCTGACCAAGCTCTTCCTCGACAGCAACCAGCTCACCGACCTCGCCCCGATCGCCTCGTCGACGGGCATCTTCTCGCTGGGAGTGAGCAGCAACCGGATCACCACCATCGCCCCGCTGGCCTCGCTGACCAAGCTGCGCGCGGTGAAGCTGAACGGCAACCGGATCCGGGACTTCTCCGTCCTGAGCAACCTGCCCGAGTACAGCCGGACGTCCAGCCAGCTCTACGGGCAGGCCATCACCGTCGACGCGGCGCTCGGCGTCCCGGCTCTGGTGCCGACCGTGATCGGCGACAAGGCCGAGGTCGTGCCCGTGTACACCCGGCCGAGCGGAGTCGCGTCCGGCTCTCCGGTCACCTACCCCGCGGCCGGCGACTACGCCTGGGTGTTCAAGAACGAGGCGCTCTACCTGAATGCCACCATCACCGTGCACGTCACCGACTCCGGCGTGACCATCCCGGACGACGCCCTGCGCACCTGCGTGAACTCCCGCCTCAGCCTGGACGCCAGCGTCCAGCCCACCCTCACCCAGCTCGCGACGATCACCACCGGCGCGGTCAGCTGCGCCAACAAGGGCGTCAAGGACCTGACCGGCCTCAACCTGATCACCGGCCTGACCAGCCTCACCCTGAACGGCAACTCCATCGCGGACCTCTCGCCGATCTCGGCGCTGCCGAACGTGACCACGGCCAACCTGGCCCAGAACGAGTTCACCTCCCTGGCCGGCCTCGGCTCGATGGCCAAGCTCGGCACGCTGCAGGTACAGCAGAACTCGACCTCGACCAAGGCCAAGCTGCAGACCCTCGCCGGGATCAACAACCTGCCCGCGCTGACCGCGATCACGGCGAACTACACCGCCCTGCGCAGCCTGGCCCCGCTCGCCGGCAACGCCAGCCTCAAGAACCTGACCGCGACCAACAACCAGCTCAGTGACGTGACGCCGCTGGCCTCGGTCGGCAGCCAGCTCGCGAACGTGGACGTCAGCAACAACCAGATCGTTGACCTGTCGCCGCTCGCGTCCCGGACCTTCACCAAGCTCACGGCAACCGGCCAGGCGATCACTGCCGCCGAAGCCACCGCCACCCAGGAGACCGACGCCCCGACGGTCACCAAGAAGGACGGCAGCGTCCTGGTGGCCACGCCGCCGTCCGGGATCACCGTCTCGGCCGGAAAGGTGACCTACCCGTCCGCTGGCACGTACGGCTGGACCTTCAGCGGCGGCGACGGCACGTCGAGCAACCAGTTCACCGGCACGATCACCCAGCGGGTGCAGGACGCGCCCGCACCGGTGACCGAGGTCGCCGTCCCGGACGCGAACCTCAAGGTGTGCCTGGCCAAGCTGCTGGGCCAGGACGCCTCCGCCGCCATCACCGAGGACCAGCTCAAGACCCTGACCAAGGTCTCCTGCATCGGCTCCGACTCGGCGCCCGACGCCAAGATCGTCGACCTCACCGGAGCGGACAAGCTGGTCAACGTCACCGAGCTCATCCTCAGCACCAACGCCATCGCCAACGTGACACCGCTGGCCGGGCTCACCAAGCTCACGAAGCTCTACCTGCCGGGCAACGCGATCACCGACCCGTCGCCGCTGGCGTCCCTGACCGGCCTGGACGAGCTGCTGCTCAGCTATAACCCGGTCAGCTCGATCGCCTCGCTGGCCCCGCTGGTGAACCTCACCAACCTGGAGGTGACCCAGAAGCACGGGCACACCGGCGCCGACCTGACCTCGCTGGACGGCGTGCAGGGCATGACCAAGCTGACCCGGCTGGTGGCGAACAACTCCTCGCTCACCTCACTGGAGCCGGTGGCGAACCTCACCTCGCTGAAGAAGCTCTACGTCAGCGGCAACACGATCGCGGACCTGGCGCCGGTGCAGGGGCTCACCGAACTCACCGGCTTCGGCGCGTTCAGCAACCAGATCAGCGACGTCCGCCCGCTCGCCGGGCTGACCAAACTGACCGATGTCGATCTGGAGTACAACCGGATCGGCGACCTGTCAGCGCTCAGCGGTCTGAAGAACCTCGGCTACATGGGGCTGAAGGCGCAGGGTCAGGTGGCCACTGCCGCCTCCGTCCCGGCGCAGCTCACCACGTCCGCACCGCGGCCGCGCACCCACACCGGGACGGCGGCGACGCTCACCGCACCGGACGGCGTCACGGTGACCGACGGCAAGGTCCGCTACCCGAGCGAGGGTGACTACGCCTGGTCCTTCTCGGCGAAGGATGACGAGAGCGGCACCGAGTTCTTCTCCGGGACGATCACCCAGCCGGTGACCGCTCCGGTGAGCGGCGCCGCCGACGTCCCGGACGCGAACCTGCGCTCCTGCCTGGCCGAGGCGGCGGGCCTCTCCGCGTCCGCTGTGCCCACCGAGGCCGAACTCGGCGCGGTGACCACCGCCGACTGCTCCGACAAGGGCATCGGCGACCTCACCGGTGCCGAACTGCTCACGTCGGCCACCGGGCTGAGCCTGTCGGACAACCCGCTGGGCAGCATCGCGCCGCTGGAGAAGCTGACCAAGCTCACCCAGCTCGACCTGGCCCGGACCGGGCTGACCTCGGTGCAGCCGCTGGCCGGCCTGACGGGGCTGGCCAGGCTGGACGTCGACGGGAACCGCCTCCGTGACCTCTCGCCGCTGGCGGGGCTGACCTCGCTGAGCGCCCTCAGCGCCACGTCGCAGTCGCTCGGGCTTCCGGATGTCGCCGGCGGCGCCGTGGTCGAGATTCCGTCGGTGACCACTGTCGCCGGCGCGAAGGTCGCCGCCAGCCTGCCCGAGGGCGCGACCGCGTCCGGCAGCGGGGCGAGCTTCAGCCGCGCCGGGACCTACCGCTGGCCGTTCGCCTCCGGCAGCTTCTCGGGCGCCTTCCGCCAGGTGGTCACCTCCGACGTGGCGGAGCCGGACGCGCAGTCCGGCGCGTCCGCGTGCGTGGCCGCCGGCAAGGTGTGGGTGGTCGTCGAACGGGACACCGGCCTGCAGCAGGGCGGCTGCGCGACCGCCTTCGGCACGGGGTTGGAAGCGCTGAAGAGCGCCGGCTTCACGCCGACCGGAGGCAGCTTCGTCACCGCAATCGACGGCTACCCGGCCGGCGACCCGGGCACGTCCTACTGGTCGTACTGGCACGCGTCCAGCCCGGTCAGCGAGGGCGCCTCGACCCGATACACGTGGGCGTACTCGTCCCTCAGTGCCGCAGACCACCGACCGAGCGCCGGCTCGATCGAGGGGTGGCGGTTCGAGTCGTGGCAGGCCGCCGCGGCGGCGCCGTCCTGGACGCCGGTGGTCACGACCCCGTCCACCCCGGCGCCGACACCGACCCCCACGCCCACTCCGACGCCCACGCCGACCCCCGCTCCGACCGGGACAGTGAAGACCACCGTCTCGGCGAAGGCGGTCAAGCTCACCTACGGCAAGAAGGCGACGGTCACCGTCACCGCGTCCCCGCGGAAAGCCGGGGGTGTCGTACGGGCGATGGTCGGCGAACGCACCGTGACGGCGAAGGTGACCAAGGGCACGGCGAAGCTGGTGCTGCCCGCGCGCTCACTGAAGCCCGGAACGCACCGGCTCACGGTGACCTACGTCCAGCACGGCGCCTACAAGGCGTCCAGCACCATCGCGAAGGTGTCGGTCGCCAAGGCGAAACCGAAGGTCGCCGTCACGGTCCGCCACGTGCGGTCGACCGGCTCGGTCCGCTTCACGGTCCGGGTGTCCTCGAATGCGGCGAGCCCGACGGGCTACGTCCTGGTGCGGCTCGGGAGCAGGGTCCTGCGGCCCCAGCTGGACGCGAAGGGCCGAGTCACCGGCGAGTTCGCCGATCTCGTCAAGAACGGCCGGCGGACGCTGACCGCCTGGTACTCCGGCTCCGACGTGCTGGGCTCGAAGACGGTCAAGGCCAGGGTGACGGTCCGGTAGGGAGCCGTCACGACACGTTCGCGGGCACAGTGGCGCCCCGAGGCCGGATTCCGGCCGCTCGGCGCGACTGTGCCCGCAGACGTGTCGCCTCCGCCGTCCGACCCTGCGTCCGGGCACTCAGGCCAGGAGTGCCAGCAGCGCGTCCGGGTTGTGCCGGTAGGTGTCGAGGGGCTGCTCGCCGCGGCTGAGGGCTTCGAGGGTGTCGGTGAGCACCCGGTTCGCGGGTGTGGGGACGCCGAGGCGCTCGCCGGTCTCGGCGACGGCACCGTTGAGGAAACGCACCTCGGTCAGGCCCCGGCCGGCGTACAGGTCGATGTGGAAGCTCGGCATCTTGTCCCCGCGGCCCGCGCCCAACGCCCTGGTCAGGATCGGTTTCGCGATGAACCGCGGCAGCCGGGTGCTCAGCGCCAGCGCCCGCACCGGCGTCCCGGGCAGGTCCACCGGACGCAGCCCGAGCGCGGTCATCACCGCCAGGCACTCGCGCAGCACGGCGAGTTCGATGCCGTAGCTGCGCGGGTCGGAGAACAGCGCGAAGACCGGCTCGTCGAGGATCGCCGACGTCGCGTTCCCCTGCAGGTTGGTGAACAGCTTCGACCACTTCATCGCGTCCGGCTCGGGATAGCCGATGGCATGCAGGCCAGCGTCGTTGAGCGCGTCGATCAGTGACTCGCCGAGCGGGTGGTCCAGCGCGATCCCGATCCCGCGCAGCTTCTCCTCCACCACCTGGCCCGGGCCCGGCTTGCCGACCGCGGTCGTCACCGTCCCGGCGACCACCCGATCGGCTCCGAGCAGCCGGCGCAGCAGCGGCTCGTTCGCGACCCCGTTCTGCAGGCTGAGGACGGGCGGTACCGGCTTCCCGGTCGCCAGCAGCCCGGTGATCGCCGCCTCGGTGTCGAACGACTTCAGCGCGCAGACCGCGACATCGAACTCGCCGGACGCCAGCGCGTCCGCCGGCGATCCGAAGATCGCGAAGTCACGGACGTGCGTGGTCCGCTCGCCTCGGGTCAGCTGCAGGCCGGACGCCGCGATGGCCTCGGCGGCCGCGGGCTGCTCGGTGAACACGACATCGTGGCCGGCGACCGCGAGCGAACCGCCCACGTACGTGCCGATCGCCCCCGCGCCGATGAAGAGGAACCTCACGAGGGAACACTGCCACATCCGCCGCCGCTGTCCCCCCTGTGAGGACGGATTGTCGGCCATGATCGGGATCCCCACGGTCTGGGGAGAGGGAATCTGCTCGATCGTCGGCGCCCAGCCGGCCCGGTGTCGTACCGTCGAAGGATGCTGCAAGGATCCCCCGGCCGGGCGGCAACTCCGGCGCTGCGACGGCTTGCCGTCGCCCTCACGGTCGTGCTGACCGTGCTCGCCGGCTGGTTCGTGCCCGCGACCGACGCGCAGGCCGCGGCCCCGAAGGCCACCCTGCTGTCCCCGGCCGGCGTCTCGACCGCCGGCGGGACGAGGATCACCATCACCGGCAAGAACCTGACCAAGGTGAAGGCCGTCTACCTCGGCTCGACGAAGGTGAAGAAGGTCACCCACGTCTCGAAGTCGAAGATCCGGATCACCGCTCCCTCCCACGCTGCCGGGACGGTGAAGGTAACGCTGCTCGTCGGGAAGAAGAAGTACTCGACGTCCCTGCGGCTGACCTACGTGTCCAACACCCCCGGCGCGGACAGCTTCGAGGCGGAGGTGTTCCGCCTCACGAACAACGCCCGAGGCGCCGCCCGCGCGTGCGGCAGCACCCGGATGCCCAAGGTCCCGGCACTCGCCTGGAGCGCGACCCTCGGCGGCACCGCCCGCGCGCACAGCGCCGACATGGCAGCGAACAAGTACTTCGCCCACGCCAGCCAGGACGGCACGTCGTTCTCGGACCGGATCAGCCAGGCCGGCTACCGGTGGACGTCCGTCGCGGAGAACATCGCCGCCGGCCAGCAGACCCCCGCCGCGGTCGTGTCCGCCTGGCTGAACAGCCCCGGGCACTGCCGGAACATCATGTCCTCACAGGTCACCCAGCTCGGCGTCGGCTACGCCGCCGGCGGCACCTACGGCAGCTACTGGACGCAGGACTTCGGCAAGCCGGCCGCCTGACCCCGTCCCGCTGCTCCCCGGACGCGGACGGCGCTCACATGGTGGCGACGACGATGCCGGCGTGCCCGCTGACCGGCTCGTCGAGCGCGACCAACTCGTCGCCGGCCCGCGCGAGATCGACCACCCGCCCGACGAGCGGACGCGGGTCGAGACGGCCGGCGGCGATCGCGTCCAGGAGTTCGGGGTAGTCGGACGCGGCCATGCCGTGGCTGCCGGCGACGGTCAGTTCCTGGGCGACGACCCGGCCCCAGGGCAGCGGCGCGTCCGCGTGCGCTCCGAGCATCAGGCCGACCTGGACGTGGCGTCCCCGGCGACGAAGGCTGCGGACGCAGGCGGCGGCAGTCGCTGCCGATCCCACTGCGTCCAGGCTGACGTGGGCGCCGCCGCCGGTCAGCCGCTCGACCACCTCGGGATCGGCCTCGGCGAGCACCTCGTCTGCCCCCACCTCTGCCGCCCGTGATCGCGCCGCCGGCGAGGGGTCGACGGCGAGGACGCGGGCGCCGAGCGAGTGAGCCACCAGGACCGCCGACAGTCCGACGCCGCCGCAGCCGACCACCAGCAGCCACTCGCCCGCGGCCGGCCGGGCCTGCGCGGTGAGGGCGTGCCACGACGTCGCGAACCGGCAGCCGAGGGAGGCTGCGGTGACGTCGTCGATCGTCTCCGGGAGCCGGACGAGGTTGAAGTCGGCCGCCCGCACCACCACCTGCTCGGCGAACGAGCCCGGATGGGTGAAGCCTGGCTGGGTCTGGTCCGGGCACACCTGCGCCTGTCCGCCTCGGCACCACTCGCAGCGTCCGCAGCCGTTCACGAACGGCGCGGTGACCCGGTCGCCGACCGCGAAACCCCTGACCAGCGGGCCAACCGCTGCCACAACGCCGGCGAACTCATGCCCGGGGACCATCGGCAGCGGCACCGGATCGTGCCCCCGCCAGGCGTGCCAGTCCGAGCGGCAGATCCCGGTCGCGTGGACGGCGACCACGGCCCCGTCCGCCGGACACCCGGGTTCGGGCACGTCGACCAGTTCGGGCCTGGCGCCATAGCTGGCGTAGCGGATTGCTCGCATGCGCCCGTCCTACCAGATCGACGCCGCGCGGATCCGGGCATCCGCCGGGACGACACCTCGGATCGTCAGCACCTGACTGTCGCCCGCGACCCTCCCGGGATGGCAGGGACGGTCGCGTCAGCGCCTCGCCAGGCCGGCCTCGTAGGCGAACAGCACCAGCCCGACCCGGTCGCGGGCGTGCAGCTTGGCGAGCAGGCGGCCGATGTGGGTCTTGACCGTGCCCTCGGCCATGTAGAGCTTGGCGGCGATCTCGGCGTTGGTGGCGCCGGCGGCGATCTCCACCAGCACCTCGCGTTCGCGGTCGGTGAGCACGTCCAGCCGCGGATCCGGGCCGTCGGGGTTCGTCGGCAGGGTCGGCACGACGTGATCCAGCAGCCTGCGGGTCGCGGACGGCGCCATCACCGCCTCGCCGTGGGCCACCGTCCGGATGGCGTTCAGCAGGTCGGCCGGACGCGCGTCCTTGAGCATGAAGCCGCTCGCGCCGGCCTTGAGCGCACTGAAGACGTACTCGTCGAGGTCGAAGGTCGTCAGCACCAGCACCCGGGTCGGGACGCCGGAGTCGACGATCCGGCGGGTGGCCTCGACGCCGTCCATCACCGGCATCCGAATGTCCATCAGGACTACATCAGTCGGGATGTGGCTGACCTGTTCCACAGTGGACGCGCCGTCCGCCGCCTCCCCGACCACCTGCAGGTCGTCCTCGGCCTCGATCAGCATCCGGAAGCCACCGCGGACCAGCGCCTGGTCGTCGGCCAGGAATACCCGAATCACGATCTCCTCCTCGTTGCCGTTCGCCTGGTTGCCGTCCGCCTAGTTGCCGTTCGGCAGCACGGCGGTCACCTGGAAGCCACCGCTGGGCCGGGAGCGGGTCAGCAGCCGTCCGCCCATCGACGACACCCGCTCGTTCATGCCGCGCAGGCCGTGGCCGGCCGCGGCGGGGGCTTCGCCGGACGCGCCGACGCCATTGTCCAGCACGTCGATCACGATGTCGTCCTTGCCGTAGGTCACGGTCACCCGGGCGATCGCGTCCGGCCCGGCGTGCTTGAGGAAGTTGGTCAGCGCCTCCTGCACGACCCGGTAGGCGGTCAGCGCCAGCGCGGCGGACGCACGCGGCGGCTGGCCGCGCACCTCGAGCCGGGCGCGGTCGGAGGTCCGGGCCACCAGCTCGGGGATGTCCTCCAGCGTCGGCGCCGGCGCGAAGTCCACCTGGCCCTCGGACGCGGGCGCGGGGTCCCGCAGCACGCCGACGATCCGGCGCATCTCGCTCAGTGCCTCCCGTCCGGTCTCGGCGATGGTGCTCAGCGCCTCGGCCGCGACCTCCGGCTTCCTGGCGACGACGGCCCGGGCCCCCTCGGCCTGGACGATCATCACCGAGAGGGAGTGGGCGACGATGTCGTGCAGCTCGCGGGCGATCTGGCTGCGGGCCCGGGACTCGGCGAGCCGGTTCTGCTGCTCGCGTTCGGCGAGCAGCCGCTGGTAGCTGTCCTCGGCGGCGGCGAGCCGGTCGAGGTCGAACTCTGTCGACTCGCGGGCACGCCGTCCGATCGCGTACGGGGTGATCACCAGGCCGAGGCAGACGAACCAGGCCAGCCCGATGAGGAGCATGTCCCGGACGCTGACGTGGGCGGGGTCGTCCACCACCCAGCGCAGCGGGCCCAGGACGGCGCTGATCGCGCCGATGACGAGGACGAGGCGCGACTCCCGTCCCGGGATCCATCGGGCGACGCTGTAGGCCACGACCGGGATCGCTGCCAGCGATGCCATCGGGGTGTCGGAGACGACGAGTTGGACGAGCCCGGCGACGGTGACGCCCAGCAGCATCAGCAGCGGCGAGTGCCGGCGCAGGACCAGGGGCAGCACCATCAGCAGCGCGGCGACGAACTGGGCGGTGTCGCCGCCGCTGCCCGGACCGGACATCGCGTACGGCGGGACGGTGAGGGCGGCCATGCCCGCTGCCAGCAGCGCGTCCAGCACCCAGTCATGGCTGGTCGCGCCCGGCGGGAACAGCAGCTCCTTCATCGGCTCAACAGTAGTGCGCGGGCCCGTCCGCGGACGGTGGCTACGCTGGAGGGCCGAGGCGGGAGGTTCCGGTTGAGGTTCGTGGGTGTGGTGGTGGCGGCGCTGCTGGCGCTGGCCGGCTGCACCAGCGTCCCGCCGGGCGAGGACCGGGTGATGAGCCCGGCGACGAGCGCCAGCCCGTCCGCGTCGTCGCCGCTGGCCGCACTCACGGTCGGCACCTGTACCGACGCCGTGACCGACGGCGACGAGCCCGCCGGGACGATCACGACGACGTCCTGCTCGCAGCCCCACGCCTGGGAGGTGGCCTCGGTGGTGCCACTGACGGGCGCCGACTACCCGGGGGAGGACGAGCTGAGGACGCTGGCCGCCGCCGGCTGCACCCGGGCCTTCACCGCCTACGTGGGCGTCGACGTCGCGTCCAGCCCCTACGACGTCACGTTCGTCGCGCCGAGTGAGAGCCACTGGTCGAACCCGGACGCCCGCGAGATCGTCTGCCTGGTCGGCACGGCGGTCGGCGGGCTGAGTACGTCGCTGAAGAACCACCCGGTCGTGTTCGCCGAGAAGGGTCAGTGCCTGGGCGCCCCGGCCAAGGGGTCGACCAGCTACCGGCTGGTGTCCTGCGCGAGCGCCCACCTGTACGAGGTGTACGCGACCGCGAAGGTCGCCGGCGACAAGCGTCCGGCACAGGCCGAGCTCGACAAGCTGTACACGAAGGTGTGCGTCGCCGGCTTCACGAAGTTCGTGGGGATCAAGCCGGCGAAGTCGAAGTACGAGATCCAGTACTCGGTACTGCCGGAGGAGCTGTGGACGAAGTTCTCCGACCACCGGCTGGTGTGCAGCGCCGGCTCTCCGTCCGGCGGGATCACCGGCTCGCTGAAGGGCGCCGGCAAATAGGTCGCGCGTAGGTCAGCTGAGCAGGTCGTCGTAGTCGGCGATGGCGGGCGTCGGCAGCTGCTTCGGCGGCCGGGCGACGAGGACGAACTGGGCGAACCGGGCGGCCGCCTGCTGGACGCGGAGTTCGAGCTCGCTCGGGTGCCTGAAGTCGGCAGAAGAGGCGAACACCGACGTCGGGACGATCAGCGCCTTGAAGTAGTAGAACAGCGGCAGCAGCGAGCCCTCGATCACCAGGGAGTGCCGCGGGCTGCCGCCGGTGGCGGCCAGCATCACCGGGCGTCCGGTCATGGTGCGGGGGTCGAGGCAGTCGAAGAACAGCTTGAACAGGCCGGAGAACGACCCGTTGTAGATCGGGGTGACGACGACGACACCGTCCGCGGCGAGGATGGCCGCCTGGGCCGCGTGGACGGTCGGGGAGGCCGTCCGTCCGGTCAGCTGGGCGACCAGGTCCTCGGCCAGGTGCCGCAACTCCAGGTGGGTCACCCGGGCCTGGACGCCCTCGTCGGCGAGCGCGGCGACGGTCGCGCGTCCCAGTTGTTCGCCGAGCCGGGTGCTGCTGGACGTCTCGCCCAGCCCCGCGCTCACGACCACAAGTTCCAGCACCCACCCCTCCGACCTGAACCGTTGGGGACAGTCCCCGACGGTTCACTCCTGAACGATCGGGACAGTCCCCGACGGTTCACTCCCGCTGAACGACCGGGGACAGTCCCCGACGGTTCACGCCCGCTGAACGACGGGGGCCTGAACGATTGGGGACAGTCCCCGATGGTTCACCCGACCCGTCCGAACGGCTCAACCCGTACCGTCGCGGCCGCATTCCCGGGTGCGGTGCCCGGTCTCGGCGACAATGGCGCTATGACGCTACCTGCCTGGATCAGCACCGACACCCTGATCTCGATCGTGCTGGTGCTGCTGATCACGATCGTGGGACGGTTCCTGCTGGTCCGGCTGGTGCGTGGCGTCACCAACAAGGCCGTCGAGGGGGCCCGGAAGCGCCGCGCGGGTGGTGGGAGCAGGGCTGACCACATCATCGAATCGCTGACGCTGGCCAACCACGAGCGCTACCAGCAGCGGGCGGCGACCCTCGGCTCGCTGGTGGCCAGCCTGATCACCGTCCTGCTGTGGGTGATCGCGCTGCTGACGATCCTGGCGATCGTCGGCATTCCGCTCGGCCCGCTGCTGGCGTCGGCCGGCGTCGGCGGCGTCGCGCTGGCATTCGGCGCGCAGAGCCTGATCAAGGACTTCCTGTCGGGCATCTTCATGATCATGGAGGACCAGTACGGGGTCGGCGATCTGATCGACACCGGCGATCTCCGGGGGACGGTGGAGGACGTCGGCCTGAGGGTGACCCGGCTCCGGGATCCGACCGGGACGATCTGGTACGTCCGCAACGGGGAGATTCTGCGGCTGGGCAACCAGAGCCAGGGCTGGTCGACGGCCATCGTCGACGTCCCTGTCGCCGTGGACGAGAACCCAGCGAAGGTGATCGCGATCCTGGAGGAGGTGGCCGTCTCGGCCGAGCAGGCGGACGAGCTGTCCGGCGAACTGCTGGAGCGGCCGAACGTCGTCGGCGTGAACTCGGTGACCGCCACGACGATGACCATCCGGATGCTCGCCAAGACGCTGCCCAACCAGCACTGGGGCATCCAGCGCTGGCTGCTCGAGCACAGCGTGTCCGCGCTGGCCAAGGCTGGCGTCCGCAGCCCCGTCCCGAACCTGGGCCTGATGAACCCGTAGCCCTGAACCGTCGGGGACAGGTACTTCGGTTCAGTCTTGCGTGCCTGAACCGTCGGCATCCCGGTTCAGTCCTGCGTGAACCGAAGTACCTGTCCCCGGTGGTTCACTGCCCCCGATGGTTCAGCGTCCCGGCTCCGTCCGCGTGAACCGAAGTACCTGTCCCCGACGGTTCAGCATCCGCGTGAACCGAAGTACCTGTCCCCGATGGTTCAGGCGCTCGCTGTGGGACGGACGGCTACTCGTTCACCACCGGGACCTGACTGAGGGTCCGCGTCGAACCGATGGACGCGACGATCACGCACGCCATCGCGATCCACTCGATCCAGCTCAGCTGCTCGCCGAGCACGAGCAGGGCGGCCAGCGCGGCCGCGGCCGGCTCGACACTCATCAGGATCCCGAAGACGCCGGACGGGATGCTGCGCCGGGCAACCATCTCCAGTCCGTACGGGATCACCGAGCTGAGCACGCCGACCAGCGCCGCCAGCCCAAGCACCCGCGGTTCCCACATCGCCGCACCCCCGGTCAGCACACCGGGGACGGCGAACACGACCACGCCCACCAGCGTCCCGACACTCACCCCGGTGACGCCCTCCCACGCCGCACCGGTCGGCCCGGACAGGACGATGTACGCCGCCCAGGCCGCGCCGGCGAGCAGCGCGAAGCCGACACCCGCCCAGTCGGCGCTCGTCGGGAACGCTCCGAGCAGGGCCACCCCGATCGCGGCGAGCGCCGCCCAGACCAGATCCCGCGGACGCCGCGAGCCGACCAGGGCGACCACCAGCGGTCCGAGGAACTCGATCGTCACCGCCAGCCCGATCGGGATCCGGGCGAACGACTGGTAGATCGACCAGTTCATCGTGGCCAGGGCGATGCCGTAGCCGAGGACGACCCGCCACTCGGCCCACGTCCGTCCCCGCAGCCGGGGACGCGCGACGACCCAGAACACCAGCGCCGCGACGGCCATCCGCAGCCAGGCGATCGCCGTCGGATCGGCCAGCGGGAACAGCGACTTGGCGAACGCCGCGCCGAACTGCACCGAGACGATCGCGCCCAGTACGAGCCAGACCGGGCTCAGCCAGGACGGCAGCCGGCTCATGCCAGCGCTGCGCACCGGTCGTGGGCCGGGCAGGTCACCACGTGGTCGTTGTACAGGCCGACCGCCTGGGCGAACGCGTAGACGATCGTCGGCCCGCAGAACCGGAAGCCGGCCTTCTTCAGCCGCTTCGACAGCTCGTCGGACCGCGGCTCGGTCGCCTGCACCTGCGCCAGCGAGGTGTAGCGGTGCTGGACGGGGACGCCGTCCACCGCGCTCCAGATGAACTCGGTGAAGCCGCCGGGATGGGACGCCTCGACCTGCTGCCAGGCTCGCGCGTTGCCGATCGTCGCCTCGATCTTGCCGCGATGCCGGACGATGCCCGCATCGGCCAGCAGCCGGGTCACCTCGGGCTCGCCCCACTCCGCGATCACGTCGGGGTCGAAGCCGGCGAAGGCGTCCCGGAACGCGTCCCGCTTGCGCAGGATGGTGATCCAGGCGAGCCCCGCCTGGAACCCGTCCAGGACGAGCTTCTCGAACAGGGCCCGCGAGTCGCGTTCGGGGACGCCCCACTCGTCGTCGTGATAGTCGATGTAGAGCGGGTTGATGCCGCACCACGCGCAACGCTCGCCGATCGTCAGGTCCACGGCTGGCAGCCTACGCGCGGAGAGCCCACCCGCGGCGCGGTCAGCTGTGCGTCGACTCCGGAGTCGGCCCGACCTCGGCGATGGTGATCGTGCAGACGGGCGCTGCGGCCGTCGGCACGGCCGAGGTCGGGCCCGCCTCCGGCGCCGGATAGGTGGGGTCCGGGACGCTGCTGGGGCTCGGCGTGCCGGACGGGTTCGCCGGCACGATCGTGGCGCTGACGATGGACGAGCCATCAGCCGTGCTCTCCCCGGACGGGCCCGCGATCTGGATCGTGACCCCCGGCTGGTCGGTCACCACCGTGATCTGATGGCCGGCCGACGTCGAGCAGTCGCCGCTGTAGATCACCCGCAGCCCGGACGTCGCCGTGCTGGTGTCGATCGAGATGGACGCCGGCGCGGTGGCCGTACCGTCCATCGGGACCAGTACCGTTCCGCCTGCCGGGACGTCGCCCAGCGGCAGGGTGCGGCCGTCGACGAGCTGCACCGCAGCCTGGCGGTACGTGGTGTCGGTGTCGTTCAGCACCCGGAGCGTCCGCACCTGGCCACCGGCCGGCGTCCCGGCGACGCGGGGTTCGGCCGGCACCCGGGCGCTCGACTGGACCGCCCATACCCCTAGTCCGGCGGCCAGTGTCACTGCTGCGGCCAGCCCGATCCAGCGTCCGACGGGACGCCCGCCAGCGGCTGGTCGAGCCGCCCGCGCCAACACCCCGTCCAGTTCGACCGGCGCCATCGCCGGCTGGTTGCTGACCGCGTCGCGCAGTCCTTCTCGGAAGGCTTCCTCCATCGATTCCATCACTCGTCTCCTCCGGCCAGGCGCTCCCGCAACGCAGCGATCGCGCGATGAACGTGGGAGCGGGCGGTGCTCTCGGTGCAGCCGAGCGCGTCCGCGATCTCGGCGTAGCTCGCGTCCGACCAGAACCTCAGCACCACCGCCGCCCGTTGCGCCGGCCGCAGTTCGCCGCACAGCTGCCAGACGTGCGCCGACGCGCCCACCTGCTCGGTGAAGTCGTCACTCACCGGCGCTGCCCGGAGCTGCTCCGGCGCGGCGACCGGCAACCAGCGGCGCCGACGACGCAGGACGGTCAGGCACGCGTTCACCACACTGCGGTGGACGTAGGACTCGAACTCGTCCCCGGACGGCAGCAGGCTCCAGCGGCGGTACAGGCCCGCCAGCGCGTCCTGCACGGCGTCCCGGGCGTCCTCCGGGTCGCGGGTGATCAGCCAGGCGAGTTCCAGCAGCCGCCGGTTGCGGGCTGCGAAGAAGTCCTCGAAGGCCATCGGCCCGCCGGCCGGACCGAGATCAGGCCGGACGGGTTCCGCCTGGACGCTCAGGTTTGCTCCCACACCCATAACAAGTCGAAGTCTGCCGGTTTCGTTGCAGTCCCCGCCTGTCTGGACGACTGCCCCGACCCGCCGAGGTGTCGGAGTCTGGTTGAGCTCTGGTTCAGCGAGAGCCTGTTCCTTGCCGGGCTGGCGCCGATCGCGTAGCGACGAGTCGGCGGGAGGACAGGCGAGCTCAGGTCTCCGAGTCGTCGGGGGTCGCGGTGGCACCGGCCAGGCGCTGTTCCTCGACGGCGTGCTGGACGACGGCGTTCGCGGCCGTGGTCACCTCGTTCTCCTGGAGCATCAGCTCGTAGGCCTCGGGCTCGATCGGGCCGGTCCGGTCGACGCGAGCGGCGCGGAGGCGCGAGATGATCACCGCGCCGAACGCGATCACCAGTGCGCCGACGGCGATCAGGACGCGGACGACGTGGTTCGCGTCCGGCCCCGCGGAGATCGCCACGACGGCGGGCGCGATCAGCAGTGCGACCAGGTTCATCACCTTGATCAGCGGGTTGATGGCCGGACCGGCGGTGTCCTTGAACGGGTCGCCGACGGTGTCGCCGATGACCGCGGCCGCGTGTGCCGGTGAGTTCTTGCCGCCGTGCTTGCCGTCCTCGATGATCTTCTTCGCGTTGTCCCAGGTGCCGCCGGCGTTGGCGAGGAAGACCGCCATCAGCACTCCGGTGGCGATCGCTCCGGCGAGGAAGCCGGCGAGCGGCCCGACCCCCAGCCCGAAGCCGACCGCGATCGGGGCGAACGCGGCCAGCAGGCCCGGGGTCGCGAGCTCGCGCAGCGAGTCGCGGGTGCAGATGTCGACGACCTTGCCGTACTGGGGACGGACCTCGCCGGTCATGATCCCGGGGAACTCGCGGAACTGGCGGCGCACCTCGAACACGATCGCGCCGGCCGCGCGGGTGACGGCGTCGATCGCCAGGCCGGAGAACAGGAAGACGGTCGCCCCGCCGAGGATCGCGCCGACCAGCGTCACCGGGGAGATGATGTCGTAGGCCAGCATGGCTGTGACAACCTCCGGCAGGCCGTCCGTCCGCACCCCGGCAAGGGCGGACGCGACGGCGTCCGCGTACGAGCCGAACAGCGCGGTGGCGGCCAGGACGGCGGTGGCGATCGCGATGCCCTTGGTGATCGCCTTGGTGGTGTTGCCCACCGCGTCCAGGTCGGTGAGGATCTGGGCGCCCTCTGCGCTGATGTCGCCGGACATCTCCGCGATGCCCTGGGCGTTGTCGGAGACCGGGCCGAAGGTGTCCATGGCGACGATCACACCGACGGTGGTGAGCAGCCCGCAGCCGGCGAGGGCGACCAGGAACAGCGCCAGCATGACCGATCCGTTGGCGAGCAGGAACAGCCCGCAGATGGCAGCGGCGATGATGCCGGCGGTGTAGACCGCCGACTCGAAGCCCACGCCGACGCCGGAGAGGACGACGGTCGCCGGGCCGGTCAGGGTGGTGCGGGCGACGTGCAGGGTGGGGTTGGACGTGGTGCCGGTGAAGTAGCCGGTCAGCCACAGGATGATCCCGGCGAGCATGACCCCGATCAGCACGGCGAGGCTGGCCACCAGCCGCGGGTCGGACAGCACCGCCAGGCCGGTGCCGTGGTCGCGCAGTTCGCTGCTGACTCCGGCGATTCCGGCGAAGGTGGTGGGCAGGTAGGTGAAAGCGGCGACCGCCGCCAGCACCACGCCGACGACGGCCGAGAGGTAGAAGCCGCGGTTGATGGCCGTCAGGCCCGATTCGTTGCCGCGGACGCGAGTGAGGACGATGCCCACTGCGGCGACCAGCGCTCCGATCGCCGTCACCAGCAGGGGGAAGACCAGGCCCTGCTCGCCGAAGGCCGCCTTGCCGAGGATCAGCGCCGCCACCAGGGTGACGGCGTACGACTCGAACAGGTCCGCGGCCATGCCCGCGCAGTCGCCGACGTTGTCGCCGACGTTGTCGGCGATCGTGGCGGCGTTGCGCGGGTCGTCCTCGGGGATGCCCTTCTCGACCTTGCCGACCAGGTCTGCGCCGACGTCGGCCGCCTTGGTGAAGATGCCGCCGCCCACGCGCATGAACATCGCCAGCAGCGCCGCGCCGAAGCCGAAGCCCTCCAGGACGCCCGGGGCCGACGTTCCGAAGATCAGCGCCACCACGGACGCGCCGAGCAGGCCGAGGCCGACGACGCTCATGCCGACCACGCCGCCGGTGCGGAAGGCGATCTTCGCACCCAGGCTGCGTCCGTCCGGCTGATTCGCTGCGGCGGCCACCCGGACGTTGGCGCGGGTGGCCAGCCACATCCCGAGGAAGCCGATGGACGCGGAGAACCCGGCTCCGACGAGGAAGAAGATGGAGCGGCCGACCTTCACCCCGGTCTCGCCCGGGAGCAGCCACAGCAGGGCGAACACGAGGACCGCGAAGATGCCGAGGGTACGGAACTGGCGGCCCAGGTACGCGGCGGCGCCCTCCTGGACGGCCTGGGCGATCTGCTTCATCGACTCGGTGCCCTCGTCGGCGCGCAGCACCTGGCGCAGCAGGATGCCGGCCACCACCAACGCGATCACGGCGATCGCGGCGATCACCACCATGATCAGCGTGCTGCCCAACGACAGGGACGCTGCGTCCAGCGGCAATGCTGCGACTCTCATGTTCCTCCTCGAAGGGCCGGGGCTCGTGTTCCGGACGCGTATGCCGGGAAACCACCGCGGACGCATTCTAGGACATTGTCAGTCGACAAAGAACAATTGCCTGCCAATCGAGGAATGTTCATTCATACCTATGACAATATGTCTTAGCAATGCGTACGCGGTTCACCGACCCGGCTACGCTACCCAGCCGCTCCCGCGGGCGCCCGTCCGTATGGCCAAAGTGCGTAGCCGTGGGATCGCGCGGCATACCGGGGTCGTCGTACCGCCGACCGTCCCCGAGCCGTCCCCTTCGGCGACTCGATATCGATGGTAAATCGATGATCCGGTGCCGATACGCCAAACTCTCGCAACGTAATGTTGCCTGATAAACCAACCAATGTCGAGGGTCGAGCGGGTTTTTCTGTGGACAGGCGCGGGGGAAGGTCAGTGATGCCGGGTCCGGCCGCGCCGTGGGGAGGCGGGTGACGTGCAGGGCAGGCATTCCGCAT
The DNA here is from genome assembly GCA_017306015.1 of Propionibacteriaceae bacterium. Taxonomy (GTDB): domain Bacteria; phylum Actinomycetota; class Actinomycetes; order Propionibacteriales; family Propionibacteriaceae; genus Propionicimonas. The sequence goes on along the minus strand of JAFKJK010000011.1, from coordinate 75,626 downwards.
CGACGGGGCGTCGCCTCGCGTGGCTCGGCGCTCGCGGAGACTGCTCACGCTGCTCCTTGCCCGGGGTGTCACCGTGGAACGCCTTCGTCTGCTCCTCACCCCAGCACTTGCGCCGGGCGCCTTCGTCGCCTGCTCCTCACCCTGCGCAAGGACCGGAACACCTTCGTCTGCTCCTCACCCGGCACAAGCACCGGGCGCGTCGAGACTCCTCAGGCTCGTCGTCTGCTCCTTACCCGGCGCAAGCACCAGAACACCGTCGTCGTCTGCTCCTTACCCGGCGCAAGCGCCGGGTGCGTCGAGACTCCTCGCAGTTCGTTCCTCACTGTTCGTCGAGACTCCTCGCGCTCGAGTCGCTACGCGACTCGAGCGCTCGTCGTCTAGGCTCCGAGTCGTGGACGCACCCTGGGTCAAGCACTACCAGCCGGGGGTTCCGGCGCAGATCGAACTGCCGACCGAATCACTGGTCTCCCTGTACGAGCGCTCGGTGGCCGAAGCCGCCGACTGCGTCGCCACCGAGTTCTTCGGACGCACCACCACCTACGCCGAACTGGGAGACCAGATCGCCCGAGCTGCCGAGGGCTTGCGCCGACTTGGCGTCCAGGCCGGCGACCGGGTCGCGATCGTCCTGCCGAACTGCCCGCAGAACGTCGTCGCGTTCTACGCGGTGCTCCGGCTGGGCGCCGTCGTGGTCGAGCACAACCCGCTCTACACCGAGCGGGAACTCCACCACATCTTCGCCGACCACGCCGCCAAGGTGGCGATCTGCTGGGACGTGGACGTCGCCCGGCTGCAGCACGCCCAGCCCGACCTTCCGCTGGAGCAGATCGTCTCGGTGAACCTGCTGAACGCGTTCCCCCTGGTCAAGAAGCTGGCACTGGCCTTGCCGATCCCGAGCCTGCGGGCCACCCGGGCCAGGCTGACGGCCAAGGTGAGCGGAACGATGACCTGGGAAGAGCTCCTCGCCGCGCCGCCGCTGGCCCCCGACCACCCCCGTCCCGGCGTCGGCGACCTGGCCGTGATCCAGTACACGTCCGGGACCACCGGGCTGCCCAAGGGCGCGATGCTGAGTCACTTCAACCTGTTCAGCAACGCCCGCCAGGGCGAGGCCTGGATGCACGGCGCGGAGTACCGCAAGGAGAACTTCTACGCGATCCTGCCGTTCTTCCACGCGTTCGGGATGACCCTGTTCCTCACCTACGGCATCCTCAAGCAGGGCCGACTGGTGATCTTCCCGTCCTTCGACGTCGACATGGTCCTGGACGCCGCCCGCAAGACCCCGCCGACCGTGTACTGCGCCGTCCCGCCCATCTACCACCGGACGGCCGAGCGCGCCAAGGAGCGCGGCATCAGCCTGCGCAGCGCCAAGTACTGCATCTCCGGGGCGATGACGCTGCCCGGCGAGGTCGTCGAGCTGTGGGAGAGCGTGTCCGGAGGACTCCTCGTCGAGGGCTACGGCATGACCGAGGCGTCCCCGGTGTGCCTGGGCAACCCGTTCGCGCCGACCCGCCGAAACGGGACGATCGGCATCCCGTTCCCGAGCACGAACATGAAGGTCGTCGCGCTGGACGATCCGACGAAGGAGGTTGCCCAGGGCGAGCGCGGCGAGCTGCTGATCCAGGGGCCGCAGGTGTTCAGCGGCTACTGGAACAACCCCGACGAGACCGCCGCCACCCTGCTTCCGGACGGCTGGCTCCGCACCGGCGACGTCGTCACCCAGGACGAGGACGGGTTCACCACCATCGTCGACCGGATCAAGGAGCTGATCATCACCGGCGGCTTCAACGTCGCCCCGTCCGAGGTCGAGGCCGAACTGCGGGAGCACCCGGACGTGGCCGACGTCGCCGTGGTCGGCCTGCCGGCGCGCGACGGGGGCGAGTCGGTGGCCGCTGTCGTCGTCCTGAAGCCCGGCGCGACCCTGGACGAGCCGGCGATGCGGGCGTGGTGCCGGGAGCGGCTGGCCGCCTACAAGGTGCCCCGCCAGATCGTCGCGACCGACGAGCTGCCGAAGTCGATGCTCGGCAAGGTCGTCCGGGCGCAGGTACGGCAGCGCCTCAGCACCACACAGTGAACCTGCCTCCCGTGTTCAGGCGGGATTGTCACTGTCTGAGGGAGGTGACGTGACGAAGGTGTTCCCGCGGCTACCCATCGACGGGTTCCTGGTCGCGATCATCGTCACGGCCGGGATCGCGTCCGTCCTGCCGGCGCGGGGCGTGTGGGTGGACGTGTTCGACGGCCTGACGACCTTCGCGATCGCGCTGCTGTTCTTCCTGTACGGCGCGCGGCTCAGCCCCCAGGAGACGCTGGCCGGGCTGAAGCACTGGCGCCTGCACCTGACGATCCTGTCGTTCACCTACGTGGTGTTCCCGCTGGTCGGCCTGGCGGCGGTCGCGCTCACCCGGAGCGTCCTCGACCCGGGGCTGGCATCCGGGCTGCTGTACCTCAGCCTGGTCCCGTCCACGGTGCAGTCGTCGATCGCGTTCACCTCGATCGCGAGGGGCAACGTGGCCGGCGCGGTGGTGTCGGCGTCCGCATCGAACATCCTCGGGGTGTTCCTGACCCCGCTGCTGGTGTGGGGACTGATGACCAGCACGGGACGGGTCGCGTTCACGACCTCCACGATCGTGGAGATCTTCGCCCAGCTGCTGCTCCCGTTCGTCCTCGGGCAACTGTCGCGGCGCTGGACGGCCGGTTTCGTGACCGCTCACCCACAGCTGAAGCTCGTCGACCGGGGCTCGATCATCCTGGTGGTCTACACCGCGTTCTCAGCGGGCATCCGCGAGGGCATGTGGGCCCAGACGTCGTGGCCGGCGTTGCTGGTGCTGACGGTGGTGCTGCTGGTGATCCTGGCGCTGATGCTCGCCCTGACGTGGTGGTCGGCCAAGCGCCTGGGCTTCAACCGCGAGGACGCGATCGCGATCCAGTTCTGCGGCACGAAGAAGTCGCTCGCGTCCGGGCTGCCGATGGCCGGCGTCCTGTTCGCGGGCGCACCGGTTGGCCTGCTGATGCTGCCGCTGATGCTCTTCCATCAGGCCCAACTGATGGCCTGCTCCGCGCTGGCTGCCCGCTACGCACGCGCGTCCCACCCGGCCAGCCCCTGAGCCGAGGTCCGAACCTGCGAATGGGGGTGAACCGAAGTACCTGTCCCCGGCGGTTCAGTCGAGCGGCGCGGCGGACGTCAGCGCAGCTCGTCGGGGAGGGCGATGTAGGCCTGCTCGTCGTAGTTGCGGCGCCACGGCCACTCCCAGCCGCGCCGGCGGAGCAGGTAGAGGACGGCAACCGCGACCGCGAGCCCACAGGCGATGGCGCCGACGGCCAGCGTCCACCGCGGGCCGAGGACGTCCCCGATCCAGCCGACGAGGGGGGCACCGATCGGGGTTCCGCCCATGAAGATCGCCATGTAGAGCGCCATCACCCGTCCCCGCATCACCGGATCGGTCGCGAGCTGGACGGACGTGTTCGCCGCCGTCATCACGGTCAGCGAGAAGAACCCGGTCGGCGCCATCACGAGCAGGTAGAACCAGTAGTTGGGCGAGATGCTCAGCAGGACCAGGGCGACCGTGAAGGCGCCCAGCGCCCCGACGATCAGCCGCAGCGGAATCTGCGTCCGACGAGCCGCGAGCAGCCCGGCGGTGATCGCCCCGACGGCCGACACCGAGCTCATCAGGCCGAACTGCTCGGCGCCCACCCCGAAGACGCCGGTCGCCATCACGGCGTTGGACACCTGGAAGTTCATCCCGAACGTGCCGAGCATGAAGACCATGAACATCACCAGCATGATGTCCGGACGGTTGCGGACGTAGCGCAGCCCGGCCCGGACGCCGCCCTCCTTCGGCGCGCGCGGCGCCGGACGCAGTTCGGACGCACGCATCATCGCCAGGGCCACCAGGACGGCGACGAAGCTGACCGCGTTGATCACCAGCGCCGGCCCGACGCCCCAGACCCCGATGACCAGGCCGGCCACCGCCGGTCCGATCAGCCGGGCGGAGTGGAAACTGGTGCTGTTCAGGCCGACGGCGTTGCCGATCAGGTTCGGCGGCACCATCTCCGGTGCGAACGACTGCCGCGCCGGCGAGTCGAAGGCGGCGACGATGCCCTGCATGGTGGCGAGCACGAACACGTGCCACAGCTGCACCCACCCGCCGACGACGAGGACGGCCAGGATCGCGCCCGTGACCGCCATCGCCGCCTGGGTCATCATCAGCAGCCGGCGCTTGTCGAAGCGGTCGGCGAGCGTCCCCGCGTACGGGGCCAGAACAGCGGTCGGCAGGAATTGCAGGCCGGTGATCAGGCCGAGGGCGAGGGCCGAGTTGTGGGTCAGGACGGTGAGCACCAGCCAGTCCTGGGCGATCCGGGCCATCCAGGTGCCGATGTTGGAGACGAAGCCGCCGAACCAGAACAGCCGGTAGTTGTGCAGGGCGAAGGACGAGAACAGCGGTACCCGCTCCGCGGTCGCGGTGCTCACCGTTCCAGCACCCGGTTCAGCAGTCCGGTCGCCTTCTTCAACAGGTTCCTCTCTTCCTGGCTCAGTCCTTCGAGCTTGCGTGCCATCCAGTCGTCGCGGGCCCGGCGCACGGCCTCCAGCTCCGCCCAGCCGGCCTCGGTCAGGGACAGCAGCTTCGACCGTCCGTCCGCGGGATTGTCGGCGCTGGCCACGAGCCCGCGCTCGACCAGGCAGCCGACGGTCTTCGTCATGGACGGGGCGCTCACGCGTTCGGCTTCGGCGAGCTCGCTCGGCGTCTTGGGGCCGTGCTTGAGCGTCGACAGCGCGCTGACGTGGTGCGGCGCCAGCTCTCCGCCCGATTCGAAGCGGACGCGGCGGCTCACCCGCTGGCAGGCGATGCGGACCTCGTTGGCGAGGTCGGTGGTGTCTGCACGAGTCATGATACTTAGCCTAACTCATTAGTTCAGCTAAGTAATCCCGTCTCGGCTGCGGGACCCCGCCGGGGCCCGAAGACTCGCGGGAGTGTTACAGGGCGGCAGCCCAGGCCTGGAGCACCGGATCGGCGAGCGAGCCGAACCGGAAGTCGGGGGCGAACCCGTCCTGCTCGATCGTGGGGACGCCGACCACCGGTATCCCCGCCGCCTGGGCGGCCTGGACGCCGACGAGTGAGTCCTCGAAGGCGAGCAGTTCGGACGGCTGGTGGCCGAGCAGCTCGCCGGCCTTGAGGTACAGGTCGGGGGCGGGCTTGCCGTGCTCGACCTCGTCCCCGGCGAGGATCGCGTCGATGGCGCCGCGCAGCCCGGTGCGTCCCAGCGCGAGCTCGACCAGGTGCCGCTCCGAATTGCTGACCACCACCATCGGCACCTTGCCGGCGAGCGAACTCACCAGTGCCAGCGCGCCCGGCATCGGCTCCGCCTGCGCGGCGATCACCTCGGCGACGCGGGTGGTGATCTCCTGCCGCAACTGGGGCTCGGCGCCGGGCTCACCGAACAACTCGGCCATCGTCGACACCGTCCACTCCAAGGTGGTACCGATGAAGTGCGCCTTGATGTCGTCGCTGTAGTCCCAGCCGCGGCGCGCGAACACCTCGCCCTCGGCGATCGACCACAGCTTCTCGGTGTCCACCAGCAGGCCGTCGCAGTCGAGCGCCACCCCGAGGGGACGCGGCAGTTCACTCACTCCGGCTCCGTTCCGCCCACCACGCGAGCAACTCCTGGCGGGCCCGCTCCTCGCCGAGCGGCCCCGACTCCATCCGCCGCTCCAGCAGGAAGTTGTAGGCCGCACCGACCTCGCGTCCGGGAGCGATCCCCAGGGTGGCCATGATCTGCGTCCCGTCCAGATCGGGACGGATCGCGTCCAACTCCTCCTGACTACGCAGTTCGTCGATGCGGAACTCCAGCTCCTCGTAGCTGCGCGCCAGCCGCTGCGCCTTCCGGACGTTCCGCGTGGTGCAGTCGGCGCGGGTGAGGATGTGCAGCCGCTCGAGCTGCCCACCGGCGTCCCGGACGTAGCGGCGGACGGCGGAGTCGGTCCAGTTGCCCTCGCCGTAGCCGTGGAACCGCAGGTGCAGTTCGACCAGCTTGGCGACGGCCTTCGTCTCCTCGGTGGAGTAGTGCAGCGCGTGCATCCGCTGCCGCACGAGCTTCGCGCCGACCACGTCGTGGTGGTGGAAGGACACCTTGCCGCCGGGCTCGAAGCGCCGGGTCGCGGGCTTGCCGACGTCGTGGAAGAGGGCGGCCAGCCGCAGCACCAGGTCGGGGGCGTGTCCGCGCGCGCGTTCGAGCTCGATCGCCTGCTCGATCACGGTCAGGGTGTGCTCGTAGACGTCCTTGTGCCGGTTGTGCTCGTCGCGCTCCATCCGCAGCGCGGGCAGTTCGGGCAGGACGATGTCGGCCAGCCCGGTGCTGACCAGCAGGTCGAGTCCAGGACGCGGGTTGTCGGTGAGCAGCAGCTTGCTCAGCTCGTCCCGGACCCGCTCGGCCGAGATGATCCGGATGCGCTCCGCGTCCGTCGTCATCGCGGCGACCACGTCCGGGGTCGGCCGGAAGCCGAGCTGGGAGCTGAACCGGGCCGCCCGCATCATCCGCAGTGGGTCGTCGGAGAACGAGATCTCCGGGGCGGACGGGGTGCGCAGCAGCATCGCGTCCAGGTCGGACAGGCCGCCGAACGGGTCGAGCAGCTCGCCGCTGGTCACGTCCAGCGCCATCGCGTTCACGGTGAAGTCGCGGCGGACGAGGTCGCCGCCGAGGTGGTCGCCGAACTGGACGATCGGCTTGCGGCTGGACGGATCGTAGGCGTCGGCGCGGAACGTGGTGATCTCGACCTGCCAGTCCGAGCCGTCGGCCTCGGTGACCCGGCAGGCGATGGTGCCGAACTCGCGCCCGACGTCCCAGACGGCGCCGGTGACCGCGCGCACCAGCGTCTCGATCTGCTCGGGGCGGGCGGACGTGGTGTAGTCCAGATCACTGCCCATCCGTCCGAGCAGGGCGTCGCGGACCGACCCGCCGACGAGGTAGAGCTCGTGCCCGGCGTCCGCGAACGAGGCGGTCAGCCGCTGCACCTTCGGTCCCGCCGCCAGCGCGGCGTCCAGGGCAGCGCGCTGGTCTGAGGTGAGGCTCGGCACGACGCAGCAGTCTACCGGGAGCCGGTCGCAGGCTGAGCCCGAGCACAGCTGCGTCCGCACGGGCAGCAGCGCTGTGCGGTGCTGGGGCCTGAACCTTCGGGCAACTCGGGGACGGACCACCGCCAGCACCAGCGTCCGGTCGCGGCGGAGTGGTGGCCGCCGGGGGTGAGGACCGTGATGCCGCGTGAACCGAGGTACCTGTCCCCGTTGGTCCACCTCCCCGTTGATTCACCGGGCCTCACGTCCGGTGAACCAAAGTACCTGTCCCCAACGGTTCAGGCTCGACGTCCGCGTGAACCGAAGTACCTGTCCCCGGCGGTTCAGTCCGCCCCGGTGAACCGAAGTACCTGTCCCCGGCGGTTCAGTCGGGCGGACGCGGGTGCCGACGCGGGCGTCCACATCGGGCGCCTCTACCATGGGACGGTGACACACCGAGGCCGCCGCAGCATCCGCAGGCTGCTGGCCTCCCTGCTCGCAGCGCTCCTGACCGGCGGCGCAGGACTGGTCGCGACGGCCCCGGCCCCGGCGTACGCGGAGGACACCGTCCAGCTCAGCCTCTCGCTGGACTCGGTCACGATCAGCGGGACCAAGCCGAAGGACAAGGTCGTCCTCAAACTGACCCTCCGCAACACCGGCACCGTCACCGCGTACGGGGTGCTCGCCTACCTGTGGCGCTCCCACGACCCGATCCGCGACCGGGCGACGCTCGCGTCCGTCGCCGGCGGCGCCTCCCCCTGGGGCGAGCGGCTGAGGCGTCCCGGCAGCTGGCTGCTGGTGGCCGGTTCGACCACGGCTTTCGAGCCCGGCGCGATGCGCGCGATCACCCTTTCGGCGAGCCTGGCCGACCTCGGCTTCACCGCGCGGACGGCCGCCTACGCCGTCGGTGCGGACGTCGTCGCGAACGCCGACCAGAGCAGCAAGGCCGACCTGGCCGCCCAGGTGCGGACGTTCGTCCCGATGCCGGGCAAGGCGAAGGTTCCGGTGACCTCGATCGTGCTGCTGAGCGCGCCACCCACCAAGCTGTTCGACAACCTGTTCGCCGACGAGGACCTCACCGCCGAGCTCACCGGACGGCTGAACACCCTGCTGCAGGCGGCCGGCTCAGGGCACAGCTGGCTGATCGACCCCGCGCTGCTCGACGAGGTCCGCGATCAGGCGGACGGCTACCAGGTCGTCGCCGGGACCGGCACGAAGCCCGGCGCCGGCCAGCAGGTCGCCGCCGACTGGCTGGCCCGCTTCCAGCTCCTCGACCGCAGCCGGGGCGGACGCGTCCTCTTCGGCAGCCCGGACACCGCCGGCGCCGAGGACGCCGGCGCCGAGATCGTCCAGTGGTCGACGGACGCATCGGCGAACGTGGACGGCATCTCCGACCTGCCGCTGATCGCCATCCCCACCGGGGGCGTCGCCACCACCTCCCAGCTGGACTTCCTCGGCGGTGCCGGCGCGCAGGCCATCCTCGCCGCGAACACGGTCTCCGGAGCCCCCGTGCAGAACGGTGGCTCGTCCACCCGCATCCTGGCCACCTCGCCGACCGTCCCCTCGCTGGTGCCCGCAGACCCGACCGCGGCCGTGGAACAGCAGCAGCTCGCCCTCGCCGAGCTCGCGGTCGCCGGCACCCGCGGCCAGGCCCGGCTCCTCACCACCGCAGCCGACCTCACCCAGGACACCGCCACCCGGCCGTCCTGGACGACCTCGCGGGACCTGGACGACGTGCTCGACGCCGAGCCATCCACGAAGGCGAACCTGTCGACCTCCAAGCCGGCGCTGCTCGCGCCGTCCCAGTTCACCGCCATCGATCGGCTCAAGGACGACTTCGCCTTCTACTCCCAGCTCGTCCCCGGCTCGGCCTTCGTCGGCGAGCCGGACGAGGCGCTGGTGCGGGCCGCGTCCTCGGCCTGGATCACCGACCCGAGGGGCGGCCGGGCCTACGTGGACGCGTTGCGGAAGCTGATCGGCCGCGACACGATCAACGACGGTGTCCGGCTGGACGCCAGCGGACGGTTCGTCATGTCCGCACGCTCCAACCAGTTCCCGATCACGGTGACCAACGAACTGAGCGAGGCCGTCACGGTCCGGGTCGAGGTGACCACCACCAATCCGCAGCGGCTGAGCGTCCCTACCACCGACCCGATCACGATCGCGCCCGGCCAGTCCGAGACCGTCAACATCCGTCCCGAGGCGTCCGGCAACGGGCTGATCAGCGGGACGGCCCACGCCGTCACCATCGGCGGCAAGAAGGTCGGCCGCGACATCCAGGTCACCTTCGAGGTCACCGAACTGGGCTTCGTCGCCTGGATCATCGTCGGCGTCTCCGCCGTCGTGCTCGTGGCCACCACCGCGCTGCGGATCCGGCAGGTGCGCCGCCGGGACGCCGCCGCGGCGAGCCAGCAAGCCAACCCGAAAGCAGCCCAATGAGCTCCTCCCCAGACCAGACTGAACCGAGGGGACAGGTACCTTCGTTCACCGGGCGGCCGGATTCATCCCCGTCCCCCGGAACTGAACCGGGGGGACAGGTACTTTCGTCCACGCCGCAACCGTCCCCGACGTCCGAGGGTCAGCCCATCGGGGCACCGACGGACGCGGCCGAGCAGGGCGGACGCCGGCTGCTGAACGCCACCGCGGTGATGGCCTCGGGGACGGCGGTCTCCCGCGTCCTCGGCCTGGTCAGGGCGATGCTGATCGCGATCGTCCTCGGCAACGCCACCGTCCAGGCCAACACGTTCACCCTCGCCATGACGGTGCCGAACTCGCTGTACATCCTGCTGGCCGGCGGGACGCTGAACAACGTCCTGGTGCCGCAGATCGTCCGCGCGGTCAGCCACGACTCCGACGGCGGCAAGGCCTTCATCGACCGGATCATCACCGGGCTGGTGCTCGTCCTCGGCGTCCTGACCGCGATCATCACGCTGGCCACGCCGCTGGTGATGAGCATCTACGCCAACAGCAGCTTCCGCACCCCGGAGATGGCCGAGCACTGGCGCGCGCTGCTGCTGATGAGCTATCTGACGATGCCCCAGCTGTTCTTCTACGGCATCTTCTTCCTGATCGGCCAGGTGCTCAACGCGCGGGAGAAGTTCGGCCCGATGATGTGGGCGCCGATCCTGAACAACGTCGTCTCGATCGCCGTCTTCGGCGCCTACCTGTGGATCTGGGGGACGCAGTCGGCGACCGGCCAGGCGTTCACCGACCAGCAGGTGTGGGTGCTCGGCGTCGGCTCGACGATCGGCATCGCCGTCCAGACCCTGGTGCTGCTGCCGTACCTGAAGCGGGCCGGGTTCACCTACCGTCCCCGCTTCGACCTGAAGGGGACGGGGCTCGGAGCGACCTTCCACATCGCCAAGTGGATGATCGGCTACGTCGCCCTGACCAGCCTGGCGCAGGTCGTGGTCGTCAACCTGGCGTCCAACTCCGGCGTCGGGGCCTACCAGAACGCGTACGTGATCTGGATCCTGCCGCACTCGCTGATCACCGTCTCGCTCTCGACGGCGATGCTGCCGACGGCGTCCAAGTTCGCCGCCGCGCACGATTTCGGCGGCGTCGCGAGCGAGACCACCCGGGCGCTGCGGCTGGCGCTGACGTTCCTGGTGCCGTCCGCGATCGGCTTCGCCGTCCTGTTCGACCCGATCTCGGCGATCATCTACGGCCACGGCGCCGGCGCCGCCGACTACCACGTGGTCGCCTGGGCGCTGGCCATGTTCGCGATCGGGCTGATCCCCTACACCATCCAGTACCTGTACCTGCGGGCCTTCTACGCCCTCGACAACACCCGGACGCCGTTCCTGCTGCAGATCCCGATCAGCGGGGCGAACGCGCTGCTGGCCGTCCTGCTGGTGCTGGCCTGGGACGACCCACAGACCGTCCCGGCCCGGCTGGCGCTGTCGTACACGCTCGCCTACGTCGTCGGCCTGTTCATCACCCACAGGGCGCTGAAGCGCCGCCTGCCCCTGCTCGACGGACGCAAGATCGCCGCCCACGCCGGCCTGCTGGCGCTGGCGACGCTGCCGGCCGCCGCCCTGGCCTGGGTGATCACGTGGTGGTTCGACCGCTACGACAGCCGGCTGCTGCAGCTCCTCGGGCTGGCGCTGGCCGCGCTGCTGGCCGTGCTCGCGTTCTTCTTCACCGCCAAGCGGCTCGGCGTCCCCGAGACCGCCTCGATGCTGGACATCCTGCGCCGCCGCCGTCCCGAGAACCCGGACGCGGACGCGGTCGAGGCCATCACCGACGAGATCCAGAGCGGCACCGCGGAGGGCGAGCCGGGAACTCCGCTGCGCCGCGCACCGGACGAAGCCGTCCCGAGCGCCGCACCGGCCGAAGCGCCACCGGTCGAGGTCGTCAACACCGACCCGGACGGCACCGGCGTGTTCGTCCCGGTCGCCCCACCGCCTCCGGGACCCGAGACCACCGAGGTCCAGGACTATCCGCAGCCCAGCGAGACCCCGGTCGAGGTCGGACGGCTGCTGGCCGGCCGGTTCCGGCTCGACGAACGTCTCGCCGTCCTCGGCCGCACCCAGACGTGGCGGGCGCACGACCAGGTGCTCTCCCGGCCGGTGCTCGTCCATCTGCTGCCGCTGGCCGACCCGCAGACCCCCGCCGTCCTGCAGGCGGCGCGGCGAGCGGCGGTCGCCACCGACTCCCGCTTCCTGCGCGTGCTGGACGTGATCGAGGACCGCGACAGCCCGGACCCGACCGCCTACCTCGTCTACGAGTACGCGGCCGGCCAGACGCTGGCGAAAGTGCTTGCCGGCGGCCCGTTGACCGGGCTCGAGGCGGCCTGGCTGGTCAGTGAGGTGGCGGACGCACTGGCTCCGCTGCACTCGCAGGGACTCTTCCACCGGCACCTGAGCCCGTCCACGGTGCTGGTCACCAGCAACGGCAACGTCAAGATCCTCGGCTTCGGCGTGGACGCCACCGGCCGGCTCCCGCGCGGCAGCGTCGAGGACGACGTCGCGGCTCTCGGCAATCTCCTCTACGCCGGTCTGGTGGCCCACTGGCCCGGCGGCGAGCGGTTCGGCCTGCCCGCGGCCCCGGTCGCGGCGGACGGGCGTCCGTTGCCTCCGGCGGACGTGCGCACGGGGGTGGCGCCGGCGCTGAACCAGATCCAGCAGCGGATCGCCGGTGCGAACTCGGCGTTCGGCGTCCGGCTTCTCACCGCGCAGGCGATCGCCGGCGAACTGGACGGGATCCTCGGCCAGGCCAGCGCGGCGTCCGACCTGCGGGCGAGGCTGGCCGGCCCCCCGAGCCCGGCGGACGCGACGGCAGCGCGCGGGGACCGGCCCCTGCCGGGCGCGGGACCCGCCGTCCGCGCCGGAGGCGATGCCGGCGGTGCGGCGGGCGCCACCACCCTGCCGCCGGTGCCGACGCCGGCGTCCAGCCGGATGTACGTCAGTTCCCCGCTGCCCGAGGAGGACACCGGCGACGCCTTCGTCGAGGCGGCGATGGCGCACTCGGAGCGGTTCACCCCCGTCCCCCCACCCGGACCGGCGCAGCCGTCGTCCCGGACCAAGCTGCCGCTGCTGCTGGCCGCTGTGGTGCTGGTGGCCGCCATCGGCCTGGCCGCAGCGGCCGTGATGACCTTCCGTCCGGTCACCTCCCCGGCCGCGGCGGGGCGGCTGGCGATCACCGCCGTCGACGACTTCGACCCGAAGGCGGACGGCGGCAGCGGCGCCGAGAATTCGGCCAAGGCTGGGCTGGCCGTCGACGGCAACCTGGCCACGGTCTGGCCCACCGAGAAGTACCGCAAGGCGACCTTTGGGACCAAGCCGGGCGTGGGCCTGGTGCTCGACCTCGGCTCCGTCCGCGACGTCACCGGGCTGGCGCTGCACCTCAGCGGCCGGGGCACCGACGTGGAACTCCGGGTGCCCAAGGACGCGACCGACACCCCGCCGATGAAGGGGATCAGCTCCTGGAGGATCTTCGATGCGGCCAAGAACGTCTCCGACTCGGCCGAGTTGACGTGGGCCGAGCCCGTCCGCACCCGCTTCGTACTGGTCTACCTCACCGCACTCCCGGCGATCGGGAACGGTCAGTACGCCGGCGGCATCGCCGAGGTGACGGTCACCGGCCGCTGACCCCGCCGACCCGTCCCCGCTCGCTGAGCTCTGAGTGTGAGCCGGTACGTCGAGTACGCCGGACGCAGTCACACCCAGGGCCGGTTCCGGCATCTTCGGCAGTCGCGCGGGTTCCCGCGCCATCCTCGCTGGCTCAGCGCTGCGGCGACCTGCCGGGCGACCTGGCAGGGGCGATCGAGGGTGTCCGCCCACCCGTAACGCAGTGTGGTCTGGGCGACGAGGGCGTTCCGGTTGTCCCGGGCGAAGTCGCGGAAGCGCGCCCGCCCGTCGTGGTACAGGCGTCCGTCCAGCTCGACGACGACACCGAACCTGCGGTACCACGCGTCCACCAGTTGCGCACCGGACGGGCTCGCCTGGCGCTCGGCGACCGGCAGCCCGTGCGCACGCTCGACCTCGCGGAAGTAGTGCCACTCCAGCGGTGAGCGCACCCCCTCAGCCACGTCGCCGAGCACGTCGAGGAGGAGCCTCCGGCGTGGGTGCCTTGGCAGTTGGGCCAGACCCGCCAGGATCTCCTCCGGCGACACGCCCCGACGGCCGACAGCCTCGCCCAGGAGCGCCAAGAGCGACTCCGTGGGCTGGACGGCGGCGAGATCGAGAATCGTCCGGACGCTGGTGGTCCGGGCGGGATAACCGGTTCCGTCCCGCTCACCGCGAAGGAAGCGCAGCGGCCAGCGGTCCTTGAGCTGGCGCGCGGGCCCCACCCAGATCGCGATCTGATCCGGCTGCGGGCCTAGTCGGTTCAGGTGAGCCGCAGCGGCCCGGCCGACGACGGCATCCGTCCCACCGATGAGGACGCCGGCCCAGCACCACCCTCGCCACGGGAGTTCGCGGCGATGGATCGCGTAGATGCCGGACGAGACCGGACGCCACTGCTCGCGCAGGAGCCGCGAGACGACGTCATCACTGACGCCGGCCGCGAGAACCTGGCTGCGGGCGAGGACGCCGGCCTGGGCCTCGGCCAGCCGAAGGAGAGTGGGCGGGAGCACGGTTCTGGGATTCATGCCCGGTGTTATCGGCACGCGACCCCCGTCCGGGCCGGTCGATCGCGCGTCTGTGGACAACTCCGGGCGGGAGGACGCCTGCCTGTGGATTACTCCGGCGTACTCGACGGGCCAAGCCCCACCCAGGCGGCCTCCAGCGTGGCCCACGACGCGGCAGCGCCGCCGGGGAAGCCCCGGCGGCGCCGCTGGTCAGCGTTGGCGTCAGTTCTCGACGTCGTCGTCGACCCAGTCGAAGGTCTTGGTGACGGCCTTCTTCCAGTTGCGGTAGAGGCGGTCGCGCTCGGCCGGATCGGCCTTGGGCTCCCACCGCTTGTCCTCTGCCCAGTTGGCGATGACGTCCGCTTCGCCCTCCCAGTAGCCGGTGGCGATACCGGCTGCGTAGGCGGCACCCAGAGCGGTCGTCTCGGCGACGACCGGACGCACCACCGGGACGCCCAGCTGGTCGGCCTGGAACTGCATCAAGGTGTCATTGGCGGTCATGCCGCCGTCGACCTTGAGCTCGGCCAGCTTGACGCCGGAGTCGGCCTCCATGGCATCCAGCACCTCGCGGGTCTGGTAGGCGGTGGCCTCCAGGACGGCGCGAGCGATGTGGCCACGGTTGACGAACCGGGTCAGGCCGACGATCGCACCGCGGGCATCGGACTTCCAGTACGGGGCGAACAGGCCCGAGAAGGCCGGCACGAAGTAGGCGCCACCGTTGTCCTCGACGGACGCGGCGAGCTCCTCGATCTCCGGGGCGGAGGAGAACATCTTCAGGTTGTCGCGCAGCCACTGCACCAGGGCGCCGGTGATCGCGATCGAACCCTCGAGGGCGTAGATCGGCTTGGCGTCGCCGATCTTGTAGCACACGGTGGTGAGCAGGCCGTTCTTGGACGGGACGATCTCCTCGCCGGTGTTCATGATCATGAAGCAGCCGGTGCCGTAGGTGTTCTTGGCCATGCCGACCTCGAACGCAGCCTGGCCGAAGGTGGCAGCCTGCTGGTCGCCCAGGTCGCCGGCGATCGGGACGCCACCGAGCAGGCCCTGCTCGCGTCCGTAGCCGTAGACCTGCGAGGAGGACTTGATCTCCGGCAGCATCGACATCGGGATGCCCATGTCGGCCGCGATCTCCGGATCCCAGGACAGGGTCTTCAGATCCATCAGCATGGTGCGGGAGGCATTCGTCACGTCAGTGACGTGCACGCCGCCGTCGACACCACCGGTCAGGTTCCAGATCACCCAGGTGTCCATGTTGCCCATGACCAGCTTGCCGGCCTCGGCGTCGGCGCGAGCGCCTTCGACGTTGTCCAGGATCCACTTGACCTTCGGGCCGGAGAAGTAGGTCGCCAGCGGCAGACCGACACGAGCCTTGTACTTGTCCTGGTCGCCGCCACCGAGCTCCTCGATGATCTTCGCGGTCCGGGTGTCCTGCCAGACGATCGCGTTGTAGACCGGCTGGCCGGTCTCCTTGTTCCAGACCAGGGTGGTCTCGCGCTGGTTGGTGACACCGACAGCCTGGATGTTGTCCTTGTTGAGGCTCGCCTTGGCCAGGGCCTCGCCGACGACCTCGCGCACGGCGTCCCAGACCTCGATGGCGTTGTGCTCAACCCAGCCGGCCCGCGGGAAGATCTGCTCGTGTTCCTTCTGGCCTACGGAGACGATCCGACCCTCGTGGTTGAAGACAATCGCCCGGGAGCTGGTCGTCCCTTGGTCAATCGCGAGGATGTACTTGTCAGCCATGGATAATTCCTTCCACATCTATGTCGAACGGATGATTCGGAGCGGGTCGGAGGCAACCGGCCCGCTCGTTTCTTGTGTAGCGGGGTGGTGAGAACGGGTGGATGGGCGATCGGCCCATCCACCCGTCCATGGTGTTGTCAGCCGACGGTCGGCAGCAGGACAGCGCCCAGCAGGCCGGCGAGGACACCGCCGACGATCGGGCCGACGACCGGGACCCAGGAGTACGCCCAGTCCGAGCCACCCTTGTTCGGGATCGGCAGGAAGGCGTGGGCAATACGGGGGCCGAGGTCACGGTTCGGGTTGATCGCGTATCCGGTCGGGCCACCGAGGGACGCGCCGATGCCGACGACCAGGAGGCCGACCGGCAGAGCGCCGAGCCAGCCGATGCTGCCAGCGGTCTGGGCACCGTTCCAGTGACCGATCGCCAGGATGAAGAGCACCAGCACGAAGGTGCCGATGATCTCAGTGACCAGGTTCCACGCGTAGTTGCGGATCTCCGGGCCGGTCGAGAACACGCCGAGCTTGTAGCCGTCGGGAGCGTCCTCGTCGAAGTGCTTCTTGTACGCCAGCCAGCAGAGCACGGCGCCGATGATCGCACCGACCATCTGACCAGCCAGGTAGGTGAAGATCGACGCGGCGTCGACCGGGATTCCGGGGACGAACTCCTTGGCACCGGAGGCGACGACGCCCATGGTGACAGCGAAGTTCAGGTGGGCACCCGAAGCGTAGGAGACCATGACGCCGGCGAACACGGCGAGGCCCCACCCCCAGTTGATGTGGAGGGCACCGGTGCCGTGGCCCTTGGTCTTGGCGAGCAGGTTGTTGGCCACCACGCCACAACCCAGGAGGATCAGAAACGCGGTACCGACAGTTTCCGACAGGAAGATCGTGCCGAGAGTCACGATGTCTCACTTTCCGACACTCACCGGTGTCAGTCTGGGCGTCCGTTCCGGACGCGGGCTATGTGTTTGGTCTAGTCAGACTATGTGTTTGGTCTAGTCAGACGGGTGTTGGTCAGGAGGGACGCGGGCCGGCGGGGTTGTGGTCGCGGGACGTCGGTGAGGGCGTCGCGATCCGGCCCGGCATACCGGGGGACAGCCCAGCGCGGTAGCCGCCGGGGCTGACATGGCGACGAAGCATCGCCGGAGCCTCGGCGATCTGCCACATCCACGGAGGCTCCCGCGTGGATGCGTGGGGTGGGAGTGCCCAGCTGGCCCGGCCTCTTCCTTGATGCCTGTGCAGGAGTCACCGAGAGCGGCCGCTGACGCGTCCACCGCCGACCGGTTCATCTGACTCCTTCGTACCTGCTGAACCACGGTTCGGGGCACGGTGGCGACACGCGCCCTCACCCACCCCGTAGGCTCATCTTGCTAACGGTTGAACGCATGCGCTAGACCTGTGCACGAACGTGCAGGACGGGAAGTCAGGGATGAACGACCGCTACGAGGACATGTATCAGGCCGCCTCGCGGTACTACGTCCAGGACGAGACCATGGAGAGCATCGCGCGCGCGCTGAAACTGTCCCGTTCCTCGGTGTCCCGGCTGCTCAAGGAGGCCCGCGAGTCGGGGATGGTGCGGATCAGCCTCGCCGACCACCACGGCTCGGCGTCCCCGATGGCCACCGCGCTGAGCCAGATCTTCGGCGTCCGGGTGCACATGGTGTCGGTCCGGGAGAACGCCAACGAGGCTGCCCGCTTCGAGCAGGTGGCCCGGCTCGCCGGCCGGATGCTCACCGAGATGGTCGACGACCATCAGCTGATCGGGCTGGCCTGGGGGGTCACGCTCTCGCACATCACCGGACACCTCGGCCGGCGCCCGCTGGTGGACGCGACGGTCGTCCAGATGAACGGCGGCGCGAACCAGAGCAACTCCGGCATCCCGTACATCGGCGAGATCCTGCAGTCCTTCGCGGACGCCTTCGACGCCAGCGTCGTGCTGTTCCCCGTCCCGGCCTTCTTCGACTACGCGGCGACCAAGGAGGCGATGTGGCGCGAGCGCTCCGTCCGCAACGTCCTGGACGCGCGCGCCCGCCTGGACCTCGCCGTCTTCGGCGTCGGCTGCCTGCAGGGACGGGTGCCGTCCCACGTGTACTCGGCCGGCTACATCACCGAGTCGGACATGGCGGACCTGCTCGGGGACGGAGTGGTCGGCGACGTCTGCACCGTCCTGCTCCGTGAGGACGGCAGCTACGCCGACATCGCCCTCAACGCCCGCGCCACCGGTCTGACCCCCCAGGAACTGAAGCGGATCCCGCGCCGGCTGTGTGTCGTCGCCGACCCGTCCCGGGCAGCGGCCGTGATCGGCGCCCTCCGCGCCGGCACCGCGACCGACCTGATCCTCGACGAGGGGACGGCGAGGGCCGTGCTGGATCGCCTCCACGCCTGACGGCACCTCTCGACACCATTTCCCAGCCGCTGGAGAACGCAGTGCACATCTGCGCCATGTTCGGCCGCGCCGGTGATACACCCCGCTCCCGTGGCTAATGTCGGCTCAAAGGGCATTGCTGCGACTACGGGCTTCGATGACGACCCGGCGTCCGGCGCACCGGAACCAACGGGAGGGTTCTCTTGAGAAAACTTGCTGTTGACGTCGTCGTCATCGGTGGGGGCTCAACTGGCGCGGGCGTCGTCCGGGACGTGGCGATGCGTGGTTACTCCACCGTGCTGGTCGAGCGGGCCGACCTCGGCCAGGGCACCACCGGACGCTTCCACGGGCTGCTGCATTCCGGCGGCCGCTACGTCGTCTCCGACCCGCTCTCGGCCACCGAGTGCGCGCAGGAGAACGCGATCCTGTCCCGGATCCAGGCCGGCGCGATCGAGACCACCGGCGGCTACTTCGTGTGCTGCCCCGGGGACGACCCGGCCTTCGCCGACAAGTTCCTGGCCGGCGCGGCCGCCACCGGCGTCCCGGCCCGCGAGGTCAGCGTCGGCGAGGCGCTGCGCAACGAGCCGCGACTGAACCCCGGCATCACTCGGGCCATCGAGGTGCAGGACGGCACCGTGGACGGCTGGCAGTTGGTCTGGGGTGCCGCCAATTCGGCCCGCCACTACGGCGCCGAGATCCTCACCTACCACGCGGTGACGAAGATCGACACCGCCGACGGCGCGGTCACCGCCGTCCACTGCACCGACCTCAAGCGCGGCGAGGACGTCGTCATCGAGACCGGCTTCGTGCTGAACTGCGGCGGCCCGTGGGCCGGCCAGATCGCCGCCATGGCCGGCGCCCACCCGGTCGACGTCGTCCCCGGCCGCGGCATCATGATCGCGATGAACCACCGGCTGGTGAACCGGGTCGTGAACCGCTGCATCTACCCCGCCGACGGCGACATCCTCGTCCCGGTGCACACCGTCAGCATCATCGGCACGACGGACGTGAAGGTCGACGACCCCGACCACTTGGCGATCGAGCCGGACGAGGTCCAGCAGATGCTGGACGCCGGCGAGGTGCTGATCCCCGGCTTCCGGAACTCGCGGGCACTGCACGCCTGGGCGGGCGCCCGTCCGCTGATCAAGGACAACCGCGTCGCCGCAGCGGACACCCGGCACATGAGCCGCGGCATGGCGGTCATCGACCACACCGAACGCGACGGCCTGGACGGCATGCTCACCATCGGCGGCGGGAAGCTCACCACCTACCGGCTGATGGCCGAGCACATCGTGGACGCCATGTGCGACAAGCTCGGCGAGAAGCGTGCCTGCCGCACCGCCGAGGAGGACATGCCGCCGTCCGGCGCCGGCAAGAACTACGTCGTCACCCACCGGCTGGAGGAGCGCGAGCACGACCGGTTCACCGAGCAGATCATCTGCGAGTGCGAACTGATGAGCCGCAAGATGCTCACCGACGCGCTGGCGGCCCAGCCCAACGGCAGCTTCGACGACCTGCGCCGGCAGCTGCGGCTCGGCATGGGCCCTTGTCAGGGCGGTTTCTGCTCGATGCGGGCCACCGGGATCGCGCTCGAGACCGGCCACATCGACATCGAGCGGGCGACCGCGCTGCTGCGGCTGTTCCTGAAGAACCGCTGGCTGGGGCTGTGGCCGATCCTGTACGGCGACCAGGTCCGCCAGACCGCTCTGGACAACTGGATCTTCGCCGGAACCCTGGACGTTGAGCACCTGCCGCCGCCAGACCCGTCGGTCCGGCCAGAGCCTGAGATCGAGAAGAAGACGCCGGTGGCGGCCGTGATGGAAGCCGGGGTGAGGTCATGAGCCGGGTGGTCGTGATCGGAGCCGGCCTGGCCGGACTGGTGGCCGCGAACCGGCTTGCCGCCGGCGGTGCGAAGGTAGTGCTGCTGAGCAAGGGCCTCGGCGGGCTGCAGCTGGGCCAGGGCACCATCGACGTGTTCGGCTACGCGCCGGAGCGCGTGTCCAACCCGATCCGGACGGTGCAGGCCCTGCCGGGGACGCACCCCTACACGCGGGTCGGCGCGACCAACCTCCTGGCCGGCCTGGCCTATCTCAAGGAACTGGTGCCGGACCTGCTCGTGGGAGACCCGGAGGCGAACTACCAGCTGCCGACGGCGGTCGGTGCGATCCGGCCGACCTGCCTCGCCCAGCCGTCCATGGTGGCGGGCAACCTGGGCGCCGGCGACCGGGTCGTCATCGTCGGGCTGAGGCAGCTCAAGGACTTCCATCCCCAGCTCGTCGCCGAGAACCTGGCCAGGACCGACCTGCCCAGCGGCGGACGGGCGAAGGTGCGCCACCTGCTGGTGGACTTCCCGGCCCGCGAGGGCGAGATCGACTCCAGCGCGCTGACCTACGCCCGTGCGTTCGACGATCCCGGCGTCCGGGAACGCTTCGCCAGGGCCTTCATCGGGGAGCTGGAGAGCGACGAGATCGTCGGGCTGCCGGCCGTCCTCGGCGTCAGTGACCCGAACGCCTGGCGGCACGTGGCGGAGAAGCTCGGCCACCCGGTCTTCGAGATCCCGCTGCCGCCGCCGTCCGTGCCTGGCATCCGGCTGAACGAGGCGCTGACGGCGAGCGCGAAGGCGGCCGGGGTCCGCTTCGTTCCCGGGACGCGGGTCTTCGACTTCCGCGCGTCCGATCGCCGGGTGGGTTCGGTGACCATCGCCGTCGAGCCTGCCGGACGCGAGTTCGCCGCGGACGCATTCGTGCTTGCCGGAGGCGGTTTCGAGTCCGGAGCCCTGGAACTCGACTCCCACGGCCGGGTCCGGGAGACCCTGTTCGGCCTGCCACTGGAGGGCGCCGACGCCGTCCCGCTGATCCACGGCGACTACTGGGGCGGCGAGCAGCCGCTGTTCACCGTCGGCGTCCGCGTCGGGAGCGACCTGAAGCCGCTGGACGCGTCCGGGAAGCCGGTCTACGACAACCTGTGGGCGGCCGGCGGGATCATCGCCGGCTCGGCCGGCTGGGCCGAGAAGTGCGGGGACGGGATCGCGCTGGCCAGCGCGATGGCCGCGGCCGATTCGATCCTGAAGGAGCTGTCATGACCGAGGTGAACGACCGTCCGGCCACCACGGCGAAGGCGGGGCTCGAATTCGCCGGTCACGAGCTGTCCCGGGCGTCCCTGGACTCCTGCGTGAAGTGCACGATCTGCGAGACGCAGTGTCCGGTGTCTGCGGTGACCCCGCTGTTCACCGGCCCCAAGTTCATCGGCCCGCAGGCCGAACGCTTCCGCAACGGCGAGTCGGTCGACCACTCGCTGGACTACTGCTCCAGCTGCGGGACGTGCACGCTGGTCTGCCCGCAGGGCGTCCAGGTCGCCGAACTGAACTCGCAGGCCCGGGCCGTGATGAAGGCCGACCACATGCCGATCCGCGACCGGCTGGTCTCGCAGACGACCCTGATGGGCAAGCTGATGACGCCGGTGGCGCCGCTGGCCCGCTGGGCCCTGGGCAACAAGCCGATCCGCACTCTGATGGAGGCGGCGGTCAAGGTGCACCGGGACGCCCCGATGCCGCCGGCGCAGTCGCAGACCTTCCAGAGCTGGTTCGCCAGCCGTCCCAGGCCGGCCACCGTGCCGACGCGCGGCACGCTCGTGTTCTTCCACGGCTGCGCCGGCGGCTACTTCGAGGTCGAGACGTCCAAGAAGACCGTCGAGGTGCTGGAACACCTCGGCTACGAGGTGCTGGTGCCCCGGCAGGGCTGCTGCGGCCTGGCCCAGCAGTCGAACGGCCTGTTCGACGAGGCGACCGCGTCCGTGCTGAAGCTGTGCGACGACCTGCGTTCCTCGGGCAAGGACCTGACGATCATCTCCTCGTCCGGCTCCTGCACCGGCATGCTCAAGCACGAGGCGCACGAGATCATGGGCGTCAGCGACGACCGGCTCGCCGATGTCGGGACGCGGATCCGCGACACGATGGAGTTCCTGCTGGACCTCCACGACGCCGGCGAGTTGCCGACCGACTTCGCCCCGATGCCGATGACGGTGCCCTACCACGCGCCGTGCCAGCTCAAGAGCCAGGGCATCGGCAAGCCGGCGCTGGAGGTGCTGCGGCTGATCCCCGAACTGACCGTCGTCGACTCCGAGAAGGTGTGCTGCGGCATCGCCGGCACCTACGGGTTGAAGAAGGAGAAGTACGAGATCGCGCAGGCCGTCGGCAGGCCGCTGTTCGAGATGGTGAAGGCCACCAATCCCGACCTGGCGCTGTGCGACACCGAGACGTGCCGCTGGCAGATCGAGCAGTCGAGCGGGGTCAAGACCGTCCACCCGATCTGGATGATCCACGCCGCCTACGGTCTGGGCTGAACCGAGGCGCCTCCTCCGGCGACGTCTGCCTCCGACAGGGACGAGCCCCTAGACCGACGGCCCCGGGTTGCCGGAAGCCTTCGGCAGGTCGTACTCATCGTCGGTGTTGGTGGTCGACCCGGGGTTGCCGACCGAGCGCGGCGGGTCGTACTCGTTCTCCGGATCGCTGGTCGACCCGGGATTGCCGACCGAGCGCGGCTGGTTCATCTCGTCCTCGGGATGGACGGTCTCACCCGGGTTGCCGACGGCGCGGTGGAGCCGCCGATCGTGCTCGCTGTGGCCGGCATCCGGTGCGGTGATGTTGTCGCTGGACATGAATCCCTCCTTGTTCTCCGGACTCGACGTTACCCGCGGCGAACCGGCGCTACGCCGGGCCTCAACCGAACTGCGTACGCGGTCCTGCGCACGGTTCGACCGAGCCGGGCGCGCGGCGCCCAAGGAGGCAGCTCACTCGCCCTCCCGCCGCGGCGGCAGGGCGTCGGACCGGCTCAGGGACGGTCGTCGAAAGCCCGAACGAACACCGGCTCGTCCGGAGTCGACCGCTGCGGGTCGTACCGGTAGCCGGCGGAGTCGAACCCGTCCAAGCCACGGGGGCTGCGGACGCGGTTCAGCACCAGCCAGGCGGCGAATTCTCCGCGGGCGCGCTTGGCGAAGAACGAGATCACCGCGCGGCCGCCACGGACGTCGGTGTCCTCGAACCTGGGGGTGATGATCCGCGCGCCGAGCAGGGCCGGACGGACCGAGGCGAAGTACTCGCCGGAGGCGAGGTTGATCAGCACCTTCGATCCCGGGGACGCCGCCAGGTCGTCCTTCAGCACCCGGGTGATCGCGGCGCCCCAGAAGTCGTAGAGGGTCTTGCCACGCTCGGTGTCGATCTTGGTGCCCATCTCCAGCCGGTACGGACGGATCAGGTCCAGCGGTCGCAGCACCCCGTACAGACCCGACAGGATCCGGACGGTCTTCTGGGCCTCGGTGTAGTCGCCGGTGGCGAACCGGTCCCGGGGCGCGAGCCCCTGGTACACGTCACCGGTGAACGCGAGGACGGCGGGGCGGGCGACCTTCTCGGTGAACGGCGGGGCGAACTCCGCCCAACGCCTCGCATTCAGCGCGGCCAGTTCGTCCGAGGTGTGGGACATCCTGGCCAGGTCCGCGACCGACTTGGTCTTCATCGCGGTGGCGAGCCGCATCGACCCGTCCAACAGGCGCGGCAGGGTCTGGCGCGTCTTTGGCAACTTCGACTCGAAGTCCAGCGACTTCGAAGGGGAGAGCACGGCGAGCACGGCTCCGAGCGTATCGTCACCGGCGGGCGCGGAGGAAGGACGGAGCGGGAGCGGCGACACGCCGTGGGGGAATGTGCAGGCACCGAATTCGGTTCAGGGCGTTTGTCGGGGGCAGCAGATAGTCTGGTCGCCCGTCCGCAGCACCGGAGGAGACATGACGCAGGTTCGTGAAGTGATCATCATCGGATCCGGCCCGGCCGGCTTCGCCGCAGCCATCTACACGGCGCGTGCGGGCCTGGCGCCACTGGTCCTCGAAGGCGCGCTGACCGCCGGCGGGGCGCTGATGAACACCACAGAGGTCGAGAACTACCCGGGCTTCACCGAGGGGATCATGGGGCCCGACCTGATGCAGAACATGCGCGCGCAGGCCGAGCGCTTCGGCGCCGAGATCGTCACCGATGACGCCGTCTCGGTCGACCTGGCCGCTCCGGTCAAGACGGTCACCGACTCCGCGGGCAACACCTACTCGGCCCGGGCGGTGATCCTGGCCATGGGCTCGGGCTACCGTCGGCTCGGTCTCGCCGACGAGGACCGGCTGAGCGGACGCGGGGTGTCGTGGTGCGCGACCTGTGACGGCTTCTTCTTCCGTGACAAGGACATCGCGGTGGTCGGCGGTGGTGACTCGGCGCTGGAGGAGGCCACGTTCCTGACCCGGTTCGCGAAGTCCGTGACGATCATCCACCGCCGCGACGAACTCCGCGGCTCCAAGATCATGGTCGACCGGGCGAAGAACGACCCGAAGATCGGCTTCGCCTGGAACTCGGTGATCACCGGGCTGACCGGGGAGAACGCGGTCGCCGGTGCGGAATTGAAGGACACCGTCACCGGCGAGACCCGGGAGCTGCCGATCCAGGGCCTGTTCGTGGCGATCGGCCACGACCCGCGCTCGGAGCTCGTCCGCGGCCAGGTCGAGGTGGACGCGGCCGGCTACGTCCAGGTCGCCTCGCCGTCCACCCGGACGAACCTGGACGGGGTCTTCGCCTGCGGCGACCTCGTCGACCACACCTACCGCCAGGCGATCACCGCCGCCGGCTCCGGCTGCGCGGCCGCCCTGGACGCCGAGCGCTTCCTGGCCGCACAGGACGACCTGGCCGCCGCCCTGACCGCCGTTGCCGTCAACTGATCGAGAGAAGAGACCCATGGGAGCTGTCACCGCCGTCACCGATGCCGATTTCGCCGAGGTGGTGCTGAAGTCGGCCAAGCTCGTGGTCGTCGACTACTGGGCCGACTGGTGCCAGCCATGCAAGCAGCTGTCCCCGATCATCGAGGAACTGGCCGGAGAGCTCGGCGACAAGGTGACCTTCGTGAAGATGGACACCAACACCAACACCAACACCCCGATCCAGCAGGGGATCATGTCGCTGCCGACGATCCAGGTCTTCGTCGGCGGCGAGGTCGTCAAGCAGTTCGTCGGCGCGAAACCGAAGGCCACCTTCGTCAAGGCGCTCGACGAGTACCTCTGACTCGCGTCGGCGGTCCGCGTCGCGGGCTCAGGACGCGATCCGGCCGGGGACGACGCCCGGCTGCGGCCCGGCGGCCAGGCTGCGCACCAGCCGTCCGAACACGCCCAGGTGGGTGCGTCCGAGCACGGCCTGGCGCAGGTCGAGCCGGTACAGCCGCTGGTCGGGCCGCCGGGTGAAGCCCACCTCGAGCAGGAAGTCCACCGGCGGTGCGGTGCAGGTCAGGCTCGACCGGGACCCGCTGGCGACCAGCACCTTCATCCGGTGACGGAGCAGTTCCGCTGCCGCGGCCTGGACGAGCTGGCGTCCCAGCCCGTAGCCGGACGACTCCGGCCGAACCCACAGCATCTTGACCCTCGCCTCGTCGGGCCGATCTCCCGGCGCCAGCGCGAGGGCCCCGGCAGTCTCATCGCCCCTGGTGACCCGGATCGCGCAGCAGCCCCAGGCGGAGACGGCCGCCTGCACCCAGTCGGTGGCCGCCGACACCTGCCGTCCGCAGTAGGGGCAGGCCAGCGCGGACAACTCGGACGCGGTCAGCGTCGAGGTCTTGGCCATGGTCCCCGGACTCCTTCGCGATGGTGCTCTGATTGCCATCCTAGGCGCGCCCGGGGACGGCTCTGCGTCGCCCCGTCGAGGTCGGCTGCCCCGAACCGGCCGGCTCGGTCGGGCCGGCCCGTGTCCGCGTAGGCTCGCGGGTATGACTCTCCGCGTCCGCCAACTCCTGATCGGGGCCGGCGGCGCGGTGGTCGCCGTGGTGCTGCTCGCCCTGGGGCTGTGGCAGATGCGGGTCTTCGAAGACCGCGAGGCGTACAACGCCGAGGCCCGGGCCGCCCAGCCTCCCGTCCAGCTCGTCGACAACCTGGCCTCGGACGGCACCGTCGGCGACATCTACGGCAAACAGGTGACGGTCACCGGGCGCTACCTGCCGGCTGCGGAGGTCCGGGTGATGGACGCCGACGGCTCGGTGCGGGTGGTGTCGGCCCTCCGGCTCGGCGACGGGCGGGTGGTCGCGATCGTCCGGGGCCGCGGTCCGGCGACCGGTGAGCTGCCTCCCGCGCCCGGGGGCGTCGTGGAGCAGAGCGGGATCTTCCTGCCCACCGAAGCTGCCGCCGACCACACCGTGCCGGACGGCATGTACGCGTCCGTCCGGCTGCCCCTGCTGGCTCAGGCGTGGCCGCGGCCCATGATTCCCGGGTTCATCACGCTGAACGCCGACCAGGCGTCCGCCCAGGCGCTCGCGCCCGCAGAGGCTGTGCTGCCGACCGGCGAGGGCTCGCTGCAGAACCTGGGCTACGCGCTGCAGTGGTGGGTGTTCGCGGCGTTCGCCGTGTTCATGACCTGGCGGTTCGTCCACGTGCTCGGGCGGCGCGGACGGATCGGTAGCCTTGCCGAACAGGAGGAGACATGAGCGACCAGTTGGGGCCAGCCGCGTTCGACCGGGACCAGGTGCCGGGTATCCGGGCGGCGCTGATCCGGTACCGGGTGATGGCGTACCTGGTGGGGACGCTGCTGGTGGTCCTGGTGCTGGTCGGCGTGCCGCTGAAGTACCTGGGCGACAACGGGACGGTGGTGACCATCACCGGCGTCCCGCACGGCTGGCTGTACATGGTGCTGCTGATCACCGCCTACGACCTCGGCCGGCGCGTCCATTGGCCGTGGAAGCGGCTGATCCTGATCGGCCTGGCCGGCACGGTGCCGTTCCTGTCCTTCGTCGCGGAGCACTCGGCGCGCAAGGACGTCCAGGCCCGGATCCGCGCGGTCGAAGAGTCGCCCGCCACGGCGGATGCGCCGGATGTGTGAGCTGATCGAACCCGGACCCGACCGTTACGACGAGTGCCTACAGGTTCTCCGGGACGGTTTCGGCACCCAGGTGGACGAGTTCGGGATCACCCCCGAGAACGATCCCGACTACCCGTGCTTCTGGCCGTCCGACCGGATCGCCGTGCTGGTCGCGCGGCCGACCGTCCTGCTCGCCGTGGAGCAGGAGGGACGCATCGTCGGGTGCTGCTTCGTCGGGCCCTCGCGCCGCGACGCCGGCGCCTGGACGCTTCGCCATCTCGCGGTCGCACCGGCGTCCCGGCACCGCGGCTGTGGCGAGCGGCTGGTGACCGAGGCCGCCGCGCGGGCCTCAGCAGCCGGGGCGAGGCTGCTGCGGATCGGGATCATCGGCGAGAACGTCCGGTTGTCCGACTGGTATCACCGGCTCGGCTTCGTCACCGTGGATGCGGGGCAGCACTACGGGAGCCTGCCGTTCAGCGTCGACCACCTCGAGCTCGCGCTGGATCGCACGCCGTCCCGCTGACCCGCCCGGCGCCGTCTGACGGACGGCCCCCCTGCGCCCCACCGACCAGCGGTCGGCCGCGACGAGCTATATGTCGATAAACCGACAAGTAGCTATGTCAGCAAGTCGGCTATGCGCTCGAGGTCGTCCTCGCCGGCGAACTCGATCACGATCCGGCCCTTGCTGCGCCCCTCGGTGACGATCACCCGGGTGTCCAGGCGCTCGGAAAGGTCGCGCTGCAGGGTGGTCGCTGTGCTGCTGACCTCGCGGACGGCCTTCGCGGCCCGCGTCCGCCTGGTCGGGTTCTCGCCGAGCGCGACGATCTCCTCGACCGCACGAACCGAGAGACCCTCGGAGACGACCCGGTTGGCCAGGTGCTCCATCGTCCCGGCGTCGGGAAGGGCCAGGATCGCCCGGGCATGGCCGGCGCTGAGGACGCCCGCCGCGACCCGCCGCTGGACGGGGGCCGGCAGTTGCAGCAATCGGATGGTGTTCGAGATCTGGGGACGCGATCGCTTGATCCGTGCCGAGAGCTCCTCCTGCGTGCAGTCGAAGTCCCGCAGCATCTGCTGGTAGGCGGCCGCTTCCTCCAGCGGATTGAGCTGGGCGCGGTGCAGGTTCTCCAGGAGCGCGTCGCGGAGCAGGTCGGCGTCCTCGGTGCGCCGGACGATGGCCGGGATCGTCGCCAGGCCCGCTCGCTGGGTGGCCCGCAGGCGCCGCTCCCCCATCACCAGCTCGTAGTGCCCGTCATCGAGGGGACGGACGACGACGGGCTGCAGCAGGCCGACCTCCCTGATGGACTCCACCAGTTCGTCGAGCGCGTCGGTGTCGAAGACCGTCCGCGGCTGCTTTGGGTTGGGAGTGATGGCTTCCACCGGGATCTCGGCGAACCGGGCTCCGGTGACCTCGCCGGACGAGGCGCTGCGCTGAGGAGCAAGCTCTGGATCCGTGCGCTGCAGGAGGTCGCCGAGGCCGCGTCCCAGGCCCGTGTGCTTCGGTGCGGCCATCTCAGGCTCCTTCGGTTGCGGACGGCTCGTCGGCGCCGCGCCGGGCGAGCTCGGTGGCTGCGTCCAGGTACGCCTGTGCGCCGGCGGACGCCGCGTGGTAGGTGATCACGGACTGTCCGTAGCTGGGCGCCTCGGACACCCGCACCGAGCGCGGGATAGCGGTCGTGAGGGTCTGCTCGGGGAAGTGTCGGCGGACCTCGTTGGCGACCTGGGTCGCCAGCCGCGTCCTGCCGTCGAACATCGTCAGGAGAACGGTCGACAGGTAGAGCCGGTCGTTCATCGAACCCTTGACGAGGTTGATCGTCCGGAGCAGCTGGGTCACTCCCTCCAGCGCGTAGTACTCGCACTGGATCGGGATCAGGATCTCGTCGGCCGCCACCAGCGCGTTCAGGGTGAGCAGGCCCAGGGATGGTGGGCAGTCGATGAAGACGTAGTCCGGCGCGGCCTCAGCCACGTAGTCGCGCAACGCGTGCAGGAGTCTGCTCTCCCGGGCGGGAACATTCACCAGCCCGATCTCCGCGCCGGCGAGGTCGACGGTGGCCGGAAGCACCCACAGTCCGCGCGCCTCCGGCGACTCCTGGACGAGGTCGGCGATCGACGCGTCCCCGGAGATGGCCTCGTAGGTGCCGCGGACACCCTCTCGATGCTCGATCCCCAGGCCCGTGGACGCGTTGCCCTGCGGGTCGAGATCGACGACCAGGACCTTGAGTCCGCCCAGAGCCAGGGCGGTGGCGAGGTTCACCGCACTCGTCGTCTTCCCGACGCCGCCCTTCTGGTTCGCGACGACGAAGGTCCGGGTACGGCTGGGACGCGGCAGTGTCGTTTCACGTGAAACGGCGTCGTCCAGGTCGTCCGGCGTCTCGGTCTCCACTGCGTCCTCGGCCACGTCAAAGGCTGCTCGTCGCGCCGTCGCCGGCGGGGTGATCGACATCCTCGTGCCACTCCTAACGTTCCACGTGAAACATCACAATAGGGCCCCGCCGTGACACCACCCACCTCGCCCGGTCTCCCAGGGGTTCAGCGCCGCCACACCTCCACCGCCCAGGTCGTCTCCCCCAGCAGCGGAACCTCCAGTTCCCGGACGGAACCGTCCAGCGCGAGCCTGCGGAGGATCGGCTGGGCCTGTGCCAGCTCGTCGCCAGCACTCTCACCCTTCAGCGCCACCATGCGTCCTGTCGAGGCCAGCAACGGGGAGCACCACGGCACCAGCCGGGTCAGGGGCGCGACCGCTCGGCTCACCACGACCTCATACTGGGAGCGGTGTTCCTCCGCCCGCGCACGCACGACCTGAACCCGCTCGGCCAGACCCAGCTCCGCCACCGCCAGCTGGAGAAACTCCGAACGGCGGGCGAGAGAGTCCAGGAGCGTGACCCGCAGATCGGGCCGCAGGATGGCGAGCGGAACGCCAGGCAGCCCAGCCCCCGAGCCGACATCGACGACCCGTGACCCGTCCGGCACCCGGGGCGCCAGCGCGATCGAGTTCAGAATGTGCCGCGTCCAGATCCGCTCGGCCTCGCGGGGGCCGAGCAGGCCCCAGGCCATTCCTCGATCAAGCAATATATCGACATAGCGCTTGATCGCTTCGTAGCCTTCTCCGAAGAGCTCAGGAGCCCCGTCCGGCGGTCGTCCATCCCTCACCTCGTCAAAGGGAGCTCTGGAGGTGGCTTCGACACCCTCTCGTTCGACACGGTCAGGAGGCGCCAACGACACCCTCCGCTCAGGCCTTCGGCAGGACCACGACGCGACGCTGGGGCTCCTCGCCCTCCGACTCGCTCACCAGGCCGGCCGCAGCCACGACGTCGTGCACGATCTTGCGCTCGAACGGGTTCATCGGCGCCAGCCGCACCGGCTCGCCGTTCTCCACCACCGCGGCCACGGCGTCCGCGGCCAGGTCCTGCAGCACCTTCCGGCGCTTGTCCCGGTGGCCGGCGACGTCCAGCATCAGCCGACTGCGGTGCCCGGTCTCGGTCATCACCGCGAGGCGGGCCAGCTCCTGCAGGGCGTCCAGCACCTCGCCGTCGCGGCCGACGAGCAGGTCGCCCTCGGTCAGGATCGACACGTGCGCGCGTCCACCCTCGACGAAGGTGTCGATGTCGCCGTCCAGGTCAGCGATGTCCAGGAGCTCCTCGAGGTAGTCGGCGGCGATCTCGCCCTCGTTCTCCAGCGACGCATTCCGCTTCGAAGGGGTCTCGGCGGTCTCCGGCTCCCCCTCCGCAGCCTCGGCCGACGCGTCGTCGGACACCTCGGCCGGCGTATCGTCCGCCGGGTCGTCGGCGGCGTCGGCCACGCCGGGGTCGGCTACGGCCTGGCTCGCCTCGACCGTCCCGGCCGATTCCGCGGGGCCGGCCTCCTCGACGGTGCCGCCGTCGACCAGTTCTTCATCAGCCACGTTCGTCTCCCTTGTCACTTCGCTTGTCACTTCTTGCGCTGGGCTCTGGTGTCCTTGCGCGGTTGCTGCCTGCTGATCACCTGGCGCTGCACCTTCGGTGCCTCCTCAGGGGACGCACCGCTCGCCGCGTCCGCACCCGAACTCGCGCCTTGGCGCGCCACCCGGGTCGGATCGGACGGTCCTGCTGCCGGCTTCTTCTTCGCGCCGCGCCGCCTGGCGGCGATCTCGTCGGGGTCCTTCCCCTTCGCGCGCATCCGCTCTTCCCAGTCGACGTAGGCCGGGGTGCCCGGAGCCGGGTTGTTGTGGATCAGGATGTACTGCTGCCCCATCGTCCACAGGTTCGTCGTCAGCCAGTAGACCAGCACGCCGATCGGGATGTTCACGCCCATGAACAGGTACATGAACGGGAACAGGTACAGCATCATCTTCTGCTGCTGTGCCATCGGGCCGGTGAGCGCCTCGGGCGGCATGTTCTTGCGCATCAGCTGCAGCTGGGTGATGAACAGCACGATCGTCATCAGGACGACCAGGGTCGCGGTCACCCACTGCGTGGGGCCGAACCCCGACTGCATCGGCAGGAACGTCGCCGAGAGCTGCGCTCCGAAGATCGTGGCGTTGTGCAGCGACTGCGCGAGCTCGGGATTGGACTGGAAGAAGTAGCCGAGCGGCTGGTCGGGCGTCCGGGAAACGCTGTTGAGCACGTAGAACAGCGACAGGAAGATCGGCATCTGCAGCAGCAGCGGCAGACAGGACGCCATCGGGTTGACGCCCTCCTCCTTGTACAGCTTCATCGTCTCCTGGCCGAGACGCTCCCGGTCGTGGCCCCACTTCTCCTGCAGCGCCTTCTGCTTGGGTGCCAGCAGCTGCATGTTCCGCGACGAGTTGATCTGGCGGACGAACAGCGGGATCAGCAGCGTCCGGATCACCACCGTCAACAGGACGATCGACAGCGCCCAGGTGCCGCCCCAGGCGGGGTTCATGCCGAAGAACGTGAGCAGCGAGTGGAAGCCCACCAGGATCCCGGACACCGCCCAGTACAGCGGCGTCATCGCCGAGTTGAAGGCGTTGCCGATGTCCCCCCAGAAGTCCATCGGAATCAGCATCGAGAACATGTTCACCTCAGGCCTTCTGCCGTCGTCACTACTGCGGTCGCGTCCCCGCAACACCTGGCCTTCTCGGCCTGCTCGCGCTCCCACTCCAGCGCCGCCGGCGTTCCCGGGACGGGGTCGTAGCCGCCGAGCGACCACGGATGGCAACTCGCCAGCCGGCGGGCCGCCAGCCAGCTGCCCTTCGCCGCGCCGTGGACGGTGACCGCCTCCAGCGCGTACGCCGAGCAGGTGGGGTAGTACTTGCACACGTTGCCGTACAGCGGCGAGATCACCGCGCGGTAGGCCTTCAGCAGGCCGATCAGCAGGTACTTCATGCCGCCAGCCGATCCAGGCACCGGCTCCACGCGGACGCGAAGTCGCCCTGCAGGTCACCGTCGGTGGCGGCCGGGAGAGCACGCACCACCAGGTCCACCGGGAACGGGGCTGACTGGAAGGCGGTCGCCGTGAGGTGCCGCAGCCGGCGCTTCACCCGGTTCCGCTGCACCGCCTTGCCGACAGCACGGGAAACGACGAAGCCGGCCCGGGACGGCTCCTCGCCGCGTCGGCGCGCATGCATCACCAGGCACTCGCGTCCAGAACGAACGCCCTGGCGCATGGTGTCGCGGAACTCGTCAGGACGACGCAGCCGCGACGAGGCCGGCAGCACGACCGCCGGACTCAGCCGGCCAGACGGACGCGTCCGCGCTTGCGGCGGGCGGAGATGATCGCGCGGCCGGCCCTGGTCCGCATCCGCAGACGGAAGCCGTGGGTGCGGCTGCGACGCCGGTTGCTCGGCTGGAAAGTGCGCTTGCTCACGCGGGTGCTCCCAAGATTGAGGTCGTACAGATGCGCCCACCCGGACGCACGACGCCGCCAGTGCGACTGCCCAACGATACGTGGCCCAGACCGGCTCGGGCAAACCAGAGCGGCCAGCACTTGGCTGTCGAGCCGACACGCCGCAAGACATACCCATGGTTTTCAAGATCGTTTGCGAACGCCAGTCTTGCTCGGTAGGTTTCTCCACGGCGACGGGGACGGCCCCCAC
The DNA here is from genome assembly GCA_017306015.1 of Propionibacteriaceae bacterium. GTDB lineage: Bacteria > Actinomycetota > Actinomycetes > Propionibacteriales > Propionibacteriaceae > Propionicimonas. The sequence continues at coordinate 42,518 of JAFKJK010000011.1, read as the reverse complement.
AGTTCCGCGTTTCCGTGCACAGTCTGTGGATGACGCTGTGGAAACAGGCGCCGGGTGGCGAGGAGGTTTCCAGGATCCATGTCCGAGAGTCCCACGCAGACCCAGGCGGATGCCGCCTCCGACCTCGACGCGCTGTGGGACTACGTCCGGGAGAACTCCGAGGTGGCCGTCCGCGGCTGGCTCGCCGGGATCAAGCCGATCACCCGGCACGACGCCCTGATCATCCTGGCCGTGCCCGACGACTTCACCCGCGACCGGTTCGAGTCCCGGATGCGGGCCCCGATCCAGGCCCAGCTGAGCGAGTACCTCGGCGTCCCGATCCAGCTCGCCATCACCGTCGATCCCAGCCTCAAGCGGGACCAGGGAGAGGACGCCGACGCTCCCGAGCCGTCCCCCGTCGTCGTCGAGCCGACGCCGACGGCACCGTCCGGGGCGAGCCGCGCCCATCCCGGTGACCGGCTGAACCCGAAGTACTCCTTCGAGTCGTTCGTCATCGGCAACTCCAACCGCTTCGCCCACGCCGCGGCGATCGCCGTGGCCGAGGCCCCGGGCAAGGCGTACAACCCGCTGCTGATCTACGGCGACTCCGGGCTCGGCAAGACGCACCTGCTGCATGCGGTCGGCCACTACATCCGCAACTACTACGACCGGGTGCGGGTGAAGTACGTCTCCACCGAGGAGCTCACCAACGACTTCATCAACGCGGTCTCGGAGAACCGGACGGCCGACTTCCGCCGCGCCTACCGCGAGGTCGACGTCCTGCTGATCGACGACATCCAGTTCCTCGAGGGCAAGATCCAGACCCAGGAGGAGTTCTTCCACACCTTCAACACCCTGCACACCGCGCAGAAGCAGATCGTGCTCACCTCCGACCGTCCACCGAAAGCCCTGGAGGCGTTGGAGCCGCGGCTGCGGAGCCGGTTCGAGTGGGGACTGATGACCGACGTCCAGCCGCCCGACCTGGAGACCCGGATCGCGATCCTGCGCAAGAAGGCGGCGACCGAGCGGCTCACCGCCGGCCCGGAGGTGCTGGAGTTCATCGCGTCCCGCATCCAGACCAACATCCGGGAGCTCGAGGGCGCGCTGATCCGGGTCACCGCGTTCGCCAGCCTGAACCGGCAGGAGGTCGACCTAGCCCTGGCGGAGGTCGTGCTCCGCGACCTGATCCCCGAGGGCGGCGAGACCCAGATCACCTCGGCGGCGATCATGACCCACGTCGCGGACTACTTCGCCGTCACCGTCGACGACCTGTGCGGGCAGAGCCGCACCCACGTCCTGGTCACCGCCCGGCAGATCGCCATGTACCTATGCCGCGAGCTGACGGACCTGTCACTGCCGAAGATCGGCCAGCTCTTCGGCGGCCGCGACCACACCACCGTCATGCACGCCGACCGGAAGATCCGCCAGCTGCTGCGCGAGCGCCGCTCGGTGTTCAACCAGGTCGCCGAGATCACCAGCCGCATCAAGCAGTCGCCGCTGCGCTGAGGCGATCGCGCCCCGCGCGATCGTCCCCGCGAAAGCGGGGATACCCGCACCGATGTAGCAGGTCGGCCGCCGCAGATCCCGGGTCGGAGCCCGGGACGACAGCCAAGTCCGGGGACGACAGAGATCCCGACGCAGCACCTCGGCCACCCGAGATCCCGGGTCGGAGCCCGGGACGACGAACTCGAACCCTGGCCAACAAAGGTGAAGGCGGCCGCGACGCTTCCGGTCCGCTGGCGCTCCTGGGGCAGGCCCAGGTGACACCGAGCCGACACGCAGGTAAACGGTGGCCGTCGGTCACCCGAACGGGGGACGCTTGTACACCTCTGTGGATAACTCGGGGGATAACCGCGGCGCCTGTGGGTGGCCGCGAACGCGGTCGTCGTCGTCCGCAAATCCTCCCCGTGTAGTTCCGGCTTCTGCACAGCGCCGTCCACATCGCGACACGCCGTCCGGGCAGGGCGAACGTCGGTTGTCCACCGAGTCCACAGCCGCTACTACCACCACTGAATTTGCATGTACCAGAACAACTCAAAGTCAGGCCTGTGCACACCCGGCACTCCTCACGTTCCCACGAGGCTCCGACAACCGGTGCGCAAACCGTGGTCACGCGTGCCCGCGTCGATATGATCAAGCGACACCCGTCTGCGGAGGAGCCCGAATGAAGATCCGTCTCGAGCGCGACGTGCTGGCCGAAGCCGTCCAGTGGGCCGCGCGGAGCCTGCCGATGCGTCCCAGCGTGCCGATCCTTGCCGGGCTGTTGGTGAAGGCCGGCGGCGGCCAGGTCGTGATGAGCAGCTTCGACTACGAGACCTCGGCACAGATCACCGTCCCGGCACAGGTCACCGATGACGGCGTCGCCCTCGTCTCGGGACGCCTGCTCGCGGACATCGCGCGCTCGCTGCCGAACAAGACCGTGGAGATCAGCTCGGACGAGACCCGGATGGAACTGGTGTGCGGCACCGCCCGGTTCACGCTGCAGACCCTTCCGGTCGCCGACTACCCGTCCCTGCCGGAGATGCCCGAGGCCACCGGCTCGATTCCCAGCGAGGAGTTCGCCCGAGCGGTGTCCCAGGTCGTCCTGGCCGCCGGACGCGACGAACTGCTGCCCGTCTTCACCGGCGTCCGGATGGAGATCGAGGCCGAGACCCTCTCGCTGTTGGCGACCGACCGCTACCGGATGGCACTGAAGGAACTCGACTGGAACCCGCGCGGACGGACCGAAGGCGCAGCCCTGGTGCCGGCCCGGGTGCTGGCCGAGACCGCGAAGTCGATGACGTCGGGTGAGCAGGTGACCATCAGCCTGTCCAACGCCGCCACCGGCGACGGGCTGATCGGCTTCGAAGGCACCGGTGCGGCCGGCGTCCGGCAGATCACCACCCGGCTGCTGGACGGCGAGTTCCCCAAGGTGCGGCACCTGATGAACGTGCAGGCCAGCATCACCGTCCGCGCCAACACCACCGACGTGATCGCCGCGGTGAAGCGGGTCGCGCTGGTCGCCGAACGCAACAGCCCGTTGCGCATGCTGATCGCGGACGGGTCGATCACCCTGGAAGCGGCCACCGGCGACCAGGCGCAGGCGGTCGAGGCGCTGGAGGCGACCGTCGATGACATCGCGGGCACGGAGGCGATGACGGCCGCGGGCTTCAACCCCCACTACCTGTCCGACGCGCTCGCCGCGCTGGACACCCCGTACGTCCAGTTCTCCTTCACCGCCCCCGGCAAGCCCTGTCTGCTGATGGGCCTCGCCGAGCTGGACGGCGACCCGGTGGCGGACTACCGCCACGTGATCATGCTGATGCGCCTGCCCGCCTGAACCGTCGGGGACAGGTACTTCGGTTCAGCCCGGACGGCGGTTGAACCGTCGGGGACAGGTACTTTCGTTCAGCCGGGACGCAGAAGCGACTCCCGTCCACGATCGACGCCCCGCGTGCTGAACCGGGGTACCCTGCCCCTTCGGACGACCGGATCTCGCCCTCGGCAGACCAGGCCGGAGGCGGGGCGAACCGTGTGCGCGAGGATAGGTTGTCGGCACGGCCCGAGGGAGGAGGCGACCAGTGTTCGTGACCCACCTGAGCTTGGCCGACTTCCGCTCCTACCCGCTCGCCGAGGTACCGCTGGAGGCCGGCGTGACCGTGTTCACCGGGGCCAACGGGCAGGGCAAGACCAACCTCGTCGAGGCAGTCGAGTACCTGGCCACGCTCGGATCGCACCGGGTGGCCGGCGACGCTCCGCTGGTCCGGGCCGGCGCCGACCGGGCGATCCTGCGGGCCCGGGTCCAAGCCGGCCTGGACGACGAGCGCAGCCTGCTGCTCGAGATCGAGATCACGCCGGGACGGGCGAACAAGGCCAGCCTCAACCGCTCTCCGCTGCGCCGTCCCCGCGACCTGCTCGGTGCGCTCCGGGTCGTCCTGTTCTCCCCCGAGGACCTCAGCCTGGTCAAGGGCGACCCGTCCGACCGGCGCCGCTTCATCGACGAACTCGTCACCGCTCGCTGGCCGCGGCTCGCCGGCGTCCGGGCCGACTACGACCGGGTGCTGCGCCAGCGCTCCACCCTGCTGAAGTCACTGGCCGGCCGCGGCCCGCGCGCAGTCAGCCCGGATGTGGCCGCCACCCTCGACGTCTGGGACGGCCAGCTCGCGGCCCTCGGCGGCGAGATCGTCTCCGCCCGGCTGGTGACCCTCGAGGAGCTGCGTCCGTTCCTGACCCGCGCGTACGCCGACATCGCGCCCACGAACGACGTCGCCGGCGTCGAGTACCGGGCCACCGCTCCGGCCGAGTCGCAGCAGACCCCCGCCGAGATCGCGTCCGCCCTGGTCGGACGGATGGCGGAGCGGAGGGGCGAGGAGATCGCCCGCGGCCAGTGCCTGGTGGGCCCGCACCGGGACGAGCTCGTCCTCACCCTCGGCGCGCTGCCCGCCAAGGGCTACGCGTCGCATGGGGAGTCGTGGTCGTTCGCGCTCGCGCTGCGACTGGCGGCCTTCGAGTTGCACCGGGCGGACGGGGTCGAACCCGTCCTGATCCTCGACGACGTCTTCGCCGAGCTGGACGAGAGCCGCCGCGAACGCCTCGCCGCCACCGCGATCACCGCCGAGCAGGTGTTGATCACCGCCGCGGTGCCGGCCGACATCCCGTCCGGCCTGAGCGGACGCCGGTTCGCCGTCCAGTCGGCCTCGATCGCCGCGGTGGCGTGATGGCAGAGCACGATCCCCAGGGGATGGACGTCGCCCGGCAGGTGGCCCGCGCGGCCCGCGGTGCCACGCCCCGGCGGCAGCGACCGGCCGCTGACCGGCGGTCGACCGACGGACCGACCCCGGTCGGCGAGCTGCTGGCCAGCGTCGCCGACGACCAGGGCTGGACGCGGGAGTTGAACGTGCACCAACTGCTCGGCCGCTGGCCCGCGCTGGTCGGGCCGGTCAACGCCGAGCACTGCGAGCCGGAGTCGTACACCGACCGGGTGTTGACGATCCGGGCGGAGTCGTCGACGTGGGCTGCGTCCCTGCGCTCGATCGCTCCGCAACTGGTCGCCGTCCTGAACGAGCAGTTGGGCCAGGGGACGGTGACCCGCGTCCTGGTCGTCGGGCCCGAGGCGCCGAGCTGGAAGAAGGGACGCCGATCCGTCCCCGGGCGTGGGCCGCGCGACACCTACGGCTGAGTAACGACCAGCCTTTTTCAGAAATCCGCGGTTGGTGACCAATTCACAGCCGCTCGGAATTAGGAAATCAGAAGTTGCGCACCAGCGAGATCAACACCGGCAGGATGACGGTGATGAAGACGACCACCGCGACCGTGAGCGCCAGGCTGGTCAGGAGCTGCCGCTCCGGCTCGTGCAGCGTCGCTCGCGGCCGGTCCTGAACGACTGTCTGACTACCAGATCCACCGACGGTAGCGTCGGACGCCGTGGCGGCGGCGTCGGCCTCGGGGATGGCGCGGCGCGCGGTCCCGTCCGCGCGCGCAACGCCACGCTCGGCCCGGGTGCCGCGGGCCGCAGGAGAACTGCTCACGCGGACAATATACGGGCGGCACCCGGGGAGCTCGCGTAATTGTGTCGGCCCGGACACCTGCTACCTGAAAATGCGGGCTGCCTTGTCGCCCGGAATAGGGACCGGAAAGCCGGGGTGGCCACCGCTCGCGTCCCTACCCGGCACGCCGGCGGCCGCCCGGCTGGCGGATCGTCCCCGTTCGGTTGAGAGGCCGCCGGGCAGAGGGTGCGCAGGACGACCTTCGCCGCGACCGAATCGGTGCGTGAGAACGCGTCGCCAGAAGGCGAGCACCCAACGCGGCAACGGCTGGCAACAGCTTGCCGAGCTTGCCAGGCTCCGGCTCTACTACGGGTACCACCACGAAGGAGTAGCCGAGATGAGCGTCGCCGAGGCCGCACCGTCCGCGAACCGTCCTGCCAACCCTGGACGCGTCCTCGGCGGGTTCGAGCGCAGCTACGACTTCTTCGTCGGCGTCGACTCCGACGGCTGCGCCTTCGACGCGATGGAGATCAAGCACAAGGAGTGCTTCATCCCCAACACCATCAAGCACTGGCAACTGCAGCCGATCTCGTCGCTGGTGCGCCAGACCGCCGAATTCGTGAACCTCTACTCCACCGGACGCGGGCTCAACCGGTGGCTGGCGCTCGTTCAGGTGTTCGACCTGCTGCGCGAGCGTCCAGAGGTCGCCGAGCGCGGGCTGAGCATCCCGTCCGGCGACCGGATCCGCGAGTTCATCGCCTCCGGCTACCCGCTCAGCGGGACCGGCATGCACGCCTACGCCCTCGCCCATCCCGACCCCGAACTCGACGGTGCCGTGGCCTGGACCGACGGCGTGGACGCCGACATCGCCGCCATGGTGCATGGCGTCCCCCCGTTCCCGTGGGTGCGCGAGAGCCTTGCCCGCGCGTCCACCGCAGCCGACCTGATGGTGGTCTCCGCGACCCCCCTGGCTGCGCTCAGCCGCGAGTGGTCGGAGCACCGGCTCGCCGACCACATGGACGTGATCGCGGGCCAGGAGGACGGCACCAAGCTCCAGCACCTCCAGCAGGCGGCGGTCGGACGCTACCCGTCCGACCACGTCCTGCTCGTCGGGGACGCGCCGGCAGACCGCGACACCGCGACGGCGGCCGGCGTCCTGTTCTACCCGGTCAACCCCGGCGGTGAGGCCGCCTCGTGGCGCCGCTTCCACGACGAGGCACTCGACCGTTTCCTCGCCGGAACCTACGCCGGTGCCTATCAGCGAGCGCTGGTCGACGAGTTCGACGCGCTGCTGCCGTCCACGCCACCGTGGCAACGCTGAGCCAACCACCCCGGAACAGAGAAGAATCAGCTCGAAGAGGAGTATCGAAATGCCCACGACCGTCGACCTGAACGCAGTGCCGTACCAGCTCGATGAGGGCCAGCTCGGCTGGGTCGAAGAGATCCTCGCCGGGATGACCGTCGAGGAGAAGGTCGGCCAGCTGTTCGTCCACCTTTTCCACTTCGGCGCCGACGTCTTCAGCGGCACCGAGCTTTCGAACACGGAGATCCTGACGAAGTACCACATCGGGGGCGCCCGCTACCACGGCGGCACCGCAGCGCAGGTACAGGGCTTGATCAACTCACTGCAGGCCTCGTCCAGGATCCCGCTGCTGGTGGCCGCGAACTGTGACTCCGGCGGCAACGGCGCCTGTACCGACGGCACCTACATCGCCACCGGAGCCCAGTGCGACGCCGCCCGCAGCGAGGATGTGCCCTTCCGCACCGGCCTGGTCTCGGCTCGCGAGGCCGGCGCGCTCGGCGTCAACGTCAACTTCGCCCCCGTTGTCGACATCTACGCCAACTGGCGCAACACCATCGTCAACAGCCGCTGCCACGGCACCACCGCCGACGACGTGATCCGTTCCACTGACGCGAAGGCCCGCGGCCTGCGCGCGGCCGGCGAGGACCTCGCGGTCTGTGTCAAGCACTTCCCCGGGGACGGCACGGAGGAGCGCGACCAGCACCTCGTTCTCGGAGTGAACGAACTCAGTCCCGCCGACTGGGACGATTCGTTCGGGCGGGTCTACCGTCACCACATTGATGCCGGCGTGGAGATGATCATGGCCGGCCACATCGCGCTACCGGAGTACTCCAAGAAGCTCGACCCTTCCCTGGAGGACCGGGACGTCATGCCGGCCACGCTTGCCGCCGAGCTCATTCAGGGCCTGCTGAAGACCCAGCTCGGCTTCAACGGTCTGGTGATCACCGACGCCAGCCACATGCTCGGCATGACCTCGGCGATGCGCCGCCAGGACTACGTCCCGCGCGCGATCGCGTCCGGCTGTGACATGTTCCTGTTCTTCCACGATATCGACGAGGACTACGGGTTCATGCTGGACGGCGTCCGCACCGGCGTCATCACCGGCGAGCGGCTGGACGATGCCGTCCGTCGCATCCTCGGGCTGAAGGCCAAGCTCGGCCTGCCCCGCAAGCAGGCCGACGGCACCCTGCTGCGCACGGCCGACGAGCTCGCCGTGATCGGCTGCGAGGAGCACCTGCGCTGGCGCGCGGAGGCAGCGGACGCGTCCATCACCCTGGTGAAGAACACGCTCGACCAGCTGCCGTTGCGTCCCGAGACCCACCGCCGGGTCCGGCTGTACTACCTGGACACCGAGGGCGGCGGCTTCTACGAGTCGAGCGCGCGGGCGCTGGACGACGTCAAGGCCGAGCTCGAGAGCCGCGGCTTCGAGGTGACCGTGAATGACGGGGCGTCCCGGGTGAAGGGAGCCACCCTCGCCTACCGCGACCAGGTGGACGCCGCGGTCATCGTCGCGAACATCGTCGGCTACGCGGGCGAGAACAACTACCGGATCCGCTGGAAGACGCCGATGAGCAGTGACTGCCCGTGGTACGTCCACGAGGTTCCGACGGTGATGGTCTCCCTGAACTACACCACCCACCTTCACGACGCCACCATGGTGAAGGCCTACGTCAACGCCTACCACGACAACCCGGAGGCGATCCGGCAGGCCGTCGCCAAGATCACCGGTGAGTCCGACTTCAAGGGCACCTACAACGACACCGTGTGGACGGAGAAGTGGCAGGCCCGGCTCTGAGCCGACCGGGACGCCCATCGACCGCTCGCTAGGACGGCGCAGGCCCGGTCGACTCCCGGATGGTGAGGTGGACGGGCAGCTCGAGCGTCCAGCCCAGCCGCGGCTCGACTCCGGCCGCCAGCGCGAGCAGCATCGCCGTTGCCTCGCCACCGACCTGGCGGGTCGGCGCCGTGATGGTCGTCAGCGGGGGCGAACAGAAGTCGGCGCCGAAGATGTCGTCGCAGCCCACGAGGCTGAGGTCACGGGGGACGGAGACGCCTCGCGCGGCGAGCCGGCGGAGCATGCCGATCGCGAGGATGTCGTTGAACGCCAGCCCCGCCGTCGCACCGGACGCCAGCAGCGCGTCCGCGGCCGCGGCGCCCGAGTCGGGCTTCGGGGTGAACGGGCCGATCCGGACGGCCTCGACGCCCGTCCGCTCCGCCGCGGCCTGGACCGCGGCCCAGCGACGCCGGTTCGTCGCCGACCCCTCCGGCCCGGACACGTAGCAGACCCGGCGGTGCCCGTACGAGACGAGGTGGTCGATCGCCTGGCCGAAGGCGGACGGCGTGTCTGCGAGGACGGACGGGACGCCGTCCACCCGCCGGTTCACGGTGACCAGAGGCAGTCGCCCGGCGACGTCCAGGACCTGCTCGTCGGTGAGCCGGGTGGCTGCGAGCACCGCTCCGGCCGACGAGCCGATGATCGACTCCAGCGCTGCCAGCTCGGCGTGCGGCGACTCCTCGGCATCGATCAGCAGCTGGGTGTAGCCGGTGTCGCGAAGCCGTTCCTGGGATCCGCGGATGATCTCGAAGTAGAACGGGTTGGTGATGTCGGGAATCACCAGGGCGACCGACCCCCGCGCGGCCGCCGGCCGGGAGGACGGCCGGTACCCCAGCTCCCGGGCCGCGGTGAGCACGGCCTGCCGGGTGGTCGGACTGATGCGGTCAGGGTTCGCGAGCGCGCGGGAGACGGTCGAGACCGCGACACCGGCACGTTCGGCGATGTCGCGCATCGTCACCGGCTGACTCATGCGTCCCCCTGCTCGCTGGCAATGCCGTTGCACTGGTTGCCATTGTGGCAGGCCCGCGGACGACTCAGACGACCATCGAGGACAGTTCTCCGGCCAGTCGGCGGACGGTGGCGGTGACGAGCGGCTCACCGGCGAGCCCGAGGTAGCCGAGGACGCCGGCGACGGTGTCGTCCAGCGTTCCGGCCGCGAGCGCCTCCACGACGGACGCGTTGGCGTCCAGCACGCGGGCGCCGACACCCCGCAGATGCAGCACCCAGGCGGCGATCGCCCGGCAGGCCCCCTCAGGGACGCGGCCCGCAGCCAGCTCCGCGCGGATCGTCGGCACGACCCGGACGGGCAGCTTGAGCGAGCCGTCCGCGGCGATCTGGGCCAGCGCGTGCCGGATGTTCGGGTTGCGGAAGCGTTCCACCAGCGCCCGCCGGTAGGCCGCCAATTCGACCTGTGGCAAGGGAAGCTGCGGACAGGCCTCGTCCCACCACTGGTTCACCCAGGCCAGGCAGCGCGCGTCGGCGACCGCGTCCGCCACTGTCTCGTGGCCCAGGATGCTGCCGGCGTAGGCCAGCAGCGAGTGCGATCCGTTCAGCAGGGTGAGCTTGCGGCGTTCGAACGGCTCCACGTCGCCGACGATCCGGGCGCCGGCCGCGTCCCAGGCCGGCCGTCCCGCCGGGAACTCGCCCTGGATCACCCATTCGGCGAACGGCTCGGTGGGGACGGGCGCAGCGTCGGCGACGCCCAGCGTGGAGGCCACGGCCGCCCGGTGCTCGTCGGTCGTGGCCGGCGTGATCCGGTCGACCATCGTGGTGACGAAACAGGCATTGCCGGTGATCCAGTCGGCCAGGGACGCGTCCACCCCGGCCGCGAGGTCGCCGACCACCCGGGCGAGGACCGCTCCGTTGCCGGACAGGTTGTCGCATGACACGATCGCCAGCGGACCCGAACCGGCCAGGCGGCGGGCCAGCAGGCCGGCGACGATCCGTCCGGGCGCTGTGGTCACCGGCGCGCCGGCATCGTCGCGCAGCGCGGCCAGGTCGGCGCGCACGGACGGGTCGGCCAGGTCGAGGCCGCCGTCCGCGTCCCGACGGTAGCCCGCCTCGGTCACGGTCAGGGTCACCACCGCCAGTTCCGGCGAGCGGAAGTAGCCCAGCAGCGCCGCGTGCTCATCGGCGGCGTGGACGGCCGAGAGGCTCGAGATCACCTCGAAGGAGTCCCCGCCGGGCCCGCGGGTGATCAGGGTGTACAGCCCGTCCTGGGGACGCAGGGCATCGGCGATCGCCGCGGAGCGTCCGGTGAAGGCGGCGATGCCCCACGCGTCGGCGTCCGGGGCGTGTTCGGTGTACCAGGCCTGGTGGGCGCGGAAGAAGTTGCCGACCCCGAGGTGGACGATGCGCACGGGTGCGGCGGGCCGGCCGTGCGCCGCGCGGGACAGGGTCTGGACGGGAGTGGTGCTCCTCACAGCTTGAACGCCCTCCGCGGGTTGCCGACCACGAGTTCGGCTGCGGTCTCGATGGCTTCGTCGAGGGTGAGCCGGTGCTCGCCGACCAGGCGGGCGAGGTGGCCGGAGTCGATCCGGCGGCTCAGGTCGTGCCGGGCCGGGATCGACAGGTAGGCGCGGGTGTCGTCGATGAAGCCGGACGTCCGGGTGAAGCCGGCGGTCTCGGTGACGGACGCGCGGAAGCGCGCCATCGCGTCCGGGGCGTCGATGAACCACCACGGCACCCCGATGTAGACGCTGGGGTAGAAGCCGGCCAGTGGGGCGAGTTCGCGGGAGTAGGCGGTCTCGTCGATGGTGAAGAACACCACCTGGAAGTAGGCCGACGTGCCGAACGCGGCCAGCATCGGCTGGACGGCTCTCGTGAACTCCACCTGCATCGGGATGTCCGCGCCGATGTCCGAGCCGAAGCGCTCGAACGACGGCGTGTGGTGGTTTCGGTAGACAGCCGGATGCATGGTCAGCACCAGGCCGTCGTCGGCTGCCATCCGGGCCTGTTCGAACATCATCGCCCGGCGCAGCGTGTCGGCCTCGGTGGTCGTGATCGTCCGCCGGCGCGCCAGCGCGTAGAGGCGCTCGGCCTCGGCCGCGTCCAGCGGTTCGACGCGGGCGTCGGCGTGCGAGTGGTCGGACGAGACCGCGCCGTTGGCCTTGAAGAAGGCGCGCCGGTTCTCCATCGCGGCGACCCAGCCGGCGTACGTCCCGGTGTCGAGGCCACTGACCGCGCCGAGCCGGTCGACGAGGGCGTTCCAGTCGGTGCGGGCGGGCTCCAGGTAGCGGTCGGGACGGAACGTCGGTGCTACCTGGCCGGTGAAGGTCGGGTCGGCCGCCAGCTGTTGGTGATGGACGAGGTCGTCGCACGGGTCGTCGGTGGTGGCGAGGAAGTCGATGCCGAACCGGTCGTACAGCGCGCGGGGGCGGAACGGAGGGGTGGCGAGCTTCGCGGCGATCGCGTCGTACAACTCGTCCGCGGCGTCGGTGGAGGGGGCAACGTCCAGGCCGAAGATGTCGGTGAGCTCGGACTCCAGCCAGAACCGGATCGGCGTCCCCCGGAACACATGCCAGTGCGAGCACAGCAGCCGGAACGCCTCCCGGGACTGCTCCGGGGTGAAACCGGTCTGGGCGACGCCGAGCTTGTCCAGGCCGATTCCGCTGGCGTGCAGCAGCCGATTCACGTAGTGGTCGGGCGTGATCAGCAGCGAGGTCGGGTCGGAGAAAGGCTCGTCGTCCGCCAGCCACTGCGCCGGGACGTGCCCGTGCGGGGAGACGATCGGGAGTTGCCGCACCGACTCGTAGATCTCCCGGGCCAGCGGGCGCAGGCCGGCGTCGGCCGGCAGCATCCGATCCGGGTTCAGGTCGAGCCGGTCTCCGGACGTGAGCAGGGTGGTCATGCCCCCATCGTGGGTGGCCGTGCGTCCGCCGCATACCCGTTGCCGCCAGTTGCCGTCCGGTGGCGCGACCCGGGGAGGTCGAGCCCTGACACCGTCCGGGTTGCCGGGTCTTGCCACGGGCTGTTGCCGCGTCCACCGGGCGAGGGCAGGGTGGGGGCATGACCGATCGTGTCGCTGAACTCGCTGCCGGCGCCGCGCTGATCGGCGGCGCCGACCAGACGCTGACCGGGGGCGAGCTGCGCCGCTTCGTCCGCGCGCAGCTGGACGCCGCGGAGCTGGACGGAAAGAGCGTCTGCCTCGTGATCCCGGACGGAACGCGTTCCAGCCCCCTGCCGCTGCTGCTGGACGCGGTGTGCTCCGCGCTCGCCGGACGCGTCACGAGGCTTACCGCCGTCGTCGCCCTCGGCACGCATCAGCCGATGAGTGAGCCCGCGCTGGCCCACCACCTCGGCTACGCCGAGCGCGGCCTGGAGGCGACCTATCCGGGGTTGACCGTCCTCAACCACGAGTGGTGGACGCCGGACACCTTCGTCGAACTCGGCACGATCAGCGCCGAGCGGGTCAGGGAACTCAGCGGCGGCCTGCTCGACGTCCCGGCGAAGGTGGCGTTGAACCGCCAGGTCGTCGAGCACGACGTGGCGCTCGTGATCGGGCCGGTCTTCCCGCACGAGGTGGTCGGCTTCTCCGGCGGCAACAAGTACTTCTTCCCGGGCATCGCCGGCGAGGAGATCATCGACCTCACCCACTGGGTCGGTGCCCTGATCACCAGCGCCGAGATCATCGGGACGCTGGCCGTCACCCCCGTCCGCGCGCTCATCGACGAGGCCGCGGCGATGATCCCGTCGGTCAGGCTCGCCCTGTGCGTGGTCGCGAAGTCGGGCAGCCACGACCTGCACGCGGCGTCCTTCGGAGACCCGCAGGCGGCGTGGGCGGCGGCGGCACAGGTGTCCGCGCAGACCCACGTCCGCTACCTCGACCGGCCGGTCAAGCGGGTGGTGTCCCTGATTCCGTCCAAGTACGAGGACATCTGGACGGCCGCGAAGGGCTTCTACAAGCTCGAACCGGTCGTGGCGGACGGCGGCGAGGTGATTCTGTACGCCCCGCACGTGACCGAGATCTCCGTCGTCCACACCGAGATCTACGACATCGGCTACCACTGCCGCGACTACTTCGTCGGCCAGTGGGAGCGGTTCGCGGGCGTCCACTGGGGCGTGCTGGCCCACAGCACCCACCTGCGCGGCGCCGGCACCTGGACGGCCACCGACGGCGAGCACTGCCGGGTGGACGTCACCTTGTGCACGGGCATCCCCGAGGAGAAGGTCCGTCGGGCCAACCTCGGCTACCTCAGCCCGTCCGGCTTCGACCTGGCCGCCTACGAGGCCGACCCGGACACCATGGTCGTCCCCAACGCCGGCGAGACCCTCTTCCGCCTGCGCTGAGCGGTCGAGCCGCGCACCTTCAGCTGGACGGGCATCACCAGCGGCTCGGTGCTGCGGTGCCGGGCGCCGTTGATGATCGCGACGACGTTCTTCACTGCGGTCACGCCCATCTGCTTCATCGGTGCCGCGACGGTGGTCAGCGTGGGGATCGTCAGCCGCGAGATCAGGATGTCGTCGAACCCGACGACGCTGACCTGCTCGGGGACGGCGATGCCTTCGCGGAGGAAGCCGTGCATGACGCCGATGGCCATCAGGTCGTTGTAGGCGAGGACGGCGGTCGGCGGTCTCTCCAGCATCGTCCGGGCCGCGGCGAGGCCGCCGTCGAACGTCGGCAGGAACGGGCCGACCTTGTGGGTGTTCAGCCCGGCCTTCGCGCCGAGGTCACGGAGGGCGCGGAACCGCATCCCGTCCGGCCAGGACGCCTCGGGCCCGGCCACGTAGACGACCGAGTCGTGACCGAGACTGCGCAGCAGGTCCACCGCCGCCTGGACCCCGGACGCGTTGTCGGTGACCACGCTCGGCACGTCCAGCAGGGCGCGGTTCAGCACCACCATCGGACGCTGCTTGGCGATGTTGCGCAGCGCCGAGTCGGACATCCGCGAGCTGCCGATGATGAAGCCCTCCACGACCGGGATGAGCCGCTCCAGCGCCGTCCGCTCCCGGGCGCCGGACTCGCGGCAGTCGGCCAGCAGGATCTCGTAGCCGGCCTCGGTGGCCGCCAGCTGCGCACCCCGGATCAGCTGGGAGTAGAACGGGTTGGCCACGTCGGAGACCATCAGTCCCAGCAACCTGGTCTGGGAGGTGGCGAGCGCCTGCCCGATCGGATTGGCCCGGTAGCCGAGCTCCTCGGCGACCTCACGGATCCGCGCCGCGGTCTCGGCGTTCACCCGTCCCGGGCGCGCGAACGTGCGGCTCACCGTCGATGGCGCCACCCCTGCGGCTTTGGCCACGTCGTAGATCGTGACCGGGGTGCGCGACTGCTCCGTCACGGAATCAGCCTAACCACCCCGGACTCGAACGGGACGAAAGGGGTCGGCTCACCCTCCGTCCGGCGGGCTCGGTGGCTGGCGCGGTGAACCGAAGTACCTGTCCCCGGCGGTTCAGCTGGTGGCTGTCGCGGTGAACCGAAGTACCTGTCCCCGGCGGTTCACCTGGTGGCGTGTGTGGTTGGCGACGAGAATTGCGCGCTCGATGCCGGTGAGAGCGTTCACGGGGCCGTCCGGGACGATCGAGCGCGCGAATCCTGTCAGGGTCGCCGACCCGCAACTGTCGGCAACAGCTTGTCGGGACGGCCCGGGTGGAGTTGATTGGGTACCGAGCACTCGAACCAGCCGCATCAGGAGTCACGATGAGCAGTCCCGAAACGCCCGCCGCGCCAGCCACCGCCGACATCGGCGTCGTCGGCCTGG
Organism: Propionibacteriaceae bacterium; assembly: GCA_017306015.1. Taxonomy (GTDB): domain Bacteria; phylum Actinomycetota; class Actinomycetes; order Propionibacteriales; family Propionibacteriaceae; genus Propionicimonas. The sequence goes on along the minus strand of JAFKJK010000011.1, from coordinate 27,239 downwards.
CCGTGATGGGTAGCAACCTCGCCCGCAACTTCGCCCGGCACGGGCACACCGTCGCGCTGTTCAACCGCACCGCGACCCGCACCCGCGAGCTGGTCGCCGAGCACGGCGGCGACGGTGACTTCGTGCCGTCGGAGGACCTGGCCGCATTCGTGGCCAGCCTCAAGCGGCCGCGCCGGATCCTGCTAATGGTCAAGGCCGGGGACGCGACGGACGCCACCATCGAGTCACTCATCCCGCACCTGGAGCCCGGCGACATCGTCGTGGACGGCGGTAACTCGTTCTTCCGTGACACGATCCGCCGCGAGGCCGCCCTGAAGGAGAAGGGCCTGCTGTTCGTCGGCGCCGGGATCTCCGGCGGCGAGGAAGGGGCCCTGAACGGGCCGGCGATCATGCCCGGAGGGCCGGCCGAGTCGTACGCGTCCCTCGGTCCGCTGCTGGAGAGCATCGCCGCGCACGTGGACGGCGTCCCGTGCTGCGTCCACGTCGGCCCGGACGGCGCCGGCCACTTCGTGAAGATGGTGCACAACGGCATCGAGTACGCCGACATGCAGCTGATCGGCGAGGCCTACGACCTGCTCCGGCAGGGTCTGGACGCATCCCCGGCCGAACTCGGCGACATCTTCGCCGACTGGGACACCGGTGACCTGGAGTCGTTCCTGATCGAGATCACCGCCGAGGTGCTGCACCACACCGATGCCGCGACCGGCAAGCCGTTCATCGACGTGGTGGTCGACCAGGCCGGTCAGAAGGGGACGGGCCGCTGGACGGTGCAGAACGCGCTCGACCTCGGCGTCCCGGTGACCGGGATCGCGGAGGCCACTTTCGCCCGGGCGCTGTCCAGCTCGCTGCCGCAGCGGGAGGCGGCGCGGAAGCTGCTGCCGGACGATGCCGAGCCGTTCGCGATCGAGGACCACAAGCAGTTCATCGAGGACGTCCGCTCGGCGCTGTACGCGTCCAAGGTGGTCGCCTACTCCCAAGGCTTCGACCAGATCGCGGCCGCGTCCGCCGAGTACGGCTGGAACATCGACCGCGGCGCGATGGCCCGGATCTGGCGGGGCGGCTGCATCATCCGGGCCCGCTTCCTGAACCGGATCACCGAGGCCTACGAGCGCGACTCCGACCTGCCGCTGCTGCTGGCCGACCCGTACTTCACCGAGGCGGTGGCGAATGGGCTGGCCGCATGGCGCCGGGTGGTCGCCCAGGCCGCCCGCAGTGGCGTCCCGGCGCCGGCGTTCGCGTCCTCGCTGGCGTACTACGACGGTCTGCGCGCGCAGCGGAGCTCGGCCGCCCTGATCCAGGGCCAGCGCGACCTGTTCGGTGCCCACACCTACGCCCGCGTCGACAAGCCGGGCACCTTCCACACCCTGTGGTCCGGAGACCGCACCGAAGTCGAGGCCTGAGCCACGCCGTCGTCCCGCACCACCCTCGTCATCCCCGCGAAAGCGGGGATCTCCGCGGGGGTTGCTGGTACGTCTGAGACGAGATTCCGGGTCAAGCCCGGGATGACGAGGACGCGACGTGGACATCAAACAACCAACTATTGGCGAGGCCAAGGGTCTCGGCGTTCGCCCGGGATGACGAGGGCGCGACGTGGACATCGGACAACCGGCTGTTGCCGAGACCAAGGATCCCCGCGTTCGCCAGGGATGACGATGACGGACACTTGTCCGAGCAGAGGAGTGAGGGGAGGCTGAGAACATGACCCTGATCGCAGAGGCGCTGCCGGCCGACGTCGCCGAGCTGGCCGGACGGGTGGAGGCGCGGCTGGGCTCGCCGTCCCGGCTGGGCGTCGCGTTCTCCGGCGGGGTGGACTCCTCGGTGCTGCTGGCTCTGGCGACCCGCGCCCTCGGCGCTGACCGGACGCTGGCGATCCTCGGGGTGTCGCCGAGCCTGGCCGCTTCCGAGCGCCGGGCGGCGCACGAGCTGGCGGCCGACATCGGGGCCGCCCTGGTCGAGTTGCCGACGCACGAGCTGGAGCGCCCGGAGTACCAGGCGAACGGCCCCGACCGCTGCTTCCACTGCAAGACCGAGCTGTTCACCCGAATCGACGACGAGGTGGCCGCCCGCTACGGGCTGACCGCGATCGCCTACGGCGAGAACGCCGACGACGCCGTCCGTCCCGACCGTCCCGGCGCCAAAGCTGCGACGAACCACCGCGTGCTGCGGCCCTTGGCGGACGCAGGCCTCGGCAAGGCGGACGTCCGGCTGGTCGCCCGGGCGCTCGGACTGTCCTCCGCGGACAAGCCGGCCGCGCCCTGCCTGGCGTCCCGGATCCCCCACCATGAGCCGGTGACCGCCGAGAAGCTCCGGCAGATCGAGGACGCCGAGGAGGTGCTGCACGAGCTGGGCTTCACCGAGGCGCGGGTGCGCCACCACGGCGACGTCGCCCGCATCGAGTTGCCGGCTGACGACCTGGTCCGTGCGGTGAACGAACCGGCTCGGACGACCATCGCGCGTGGCGTCCAGGCCGCCGGATTCCGGTTCGTCAGCGTCGACCTGGCCGGGGTGCAGTCCGGCGCGTTCACGCTGCCGCTGGTGACCCGCGTCCATGGCTGAGCCGAGCTGGGAGCCGCCCGCCGAACTGCGGGACCTGGCCGACCTCGACTTCGATCGGGAAGCCCGGCGTGGCTACCCCGAGGCCGTGTACTGCGAGTCGAAGACGCCGAAACAGGTGCGGGCGATCGCCGCGGCCCTGCGTGAGCGCGGGGCGCGGGCGCTGTTCACCAGGGCGGACGCCGAGCGCGCGGCCGCCGTCCACGAGGCGTTGCCCGAGGCTGCGCACGACGCCGAGGCCCGGTTGCTGTGGTGGCCCGCAGAGATGCCGGAGCCGTCCGGAGGCCTGGTGGTGGTGGCCGCCGCGGGGACGTCGGACCTGCCGGTCGCGCGGGAGGCTCAGCGGACGGCGGAGTTCCTCGGCCGGCGCACCGAACTCGTGGTGGATGTCGGCGTGGCCGGCCTGCATCGCATCCTCGGCCGGCTGGAGTTGCTTCGGACCGCCGCCGTGGTGGTCGTCGTCGCCGGGATGGACGGTGCCCTGCCGGGTGTCGTCGCCGGCCTGGTCAGCGCACCGGTGGTCGCCGTCCCCACGTCGGTCGGCTACGGGGCCGCCTTCGAAGGCCTCGCCCCACTGCTGACGATGCTGAACGCGTGCGCGCCCGGTGTCGCGGTGGTCAACATCGACAACGGCTACGGCGCCGGCCACCTGGCCGCCCAGATCGCCGCCCGCTGAGCCTGGGGACCTGGGGACGCTCCGGTTCCCTCCCCGCTCCTGCCGGCCGCCGCTGGCACAGCCATGGACGGTCCCGACACCGTCCCGGCCCGGGTGGCAACGTATGGCAAACGAAAGCCGGGAACCAGCGCGCCTCTCGATGATCAGAAGGTAATCTCAGCGCTACAGCCGTCCCACTCCTTGGCAACTCTGCGGCAAACGGGGCAACACATGGCAACGGGTGGTCCGCCCGGCCCGCCACCCAGCACGCTTCAGTCAGCGAACTCCCGCAGGACCGTCCGGTTCCGGACGCATGAGCAGAAGGACTCAACGATGAAGTCACGCACACTACTCGCGATCCCGGCGCTGGCTGCCGCGTTCGCCCTGAGCGTTGTCGGCTGCAGCTCCGGCACCGGTTCCCCCGGCGGGGGCGGCACAGCCGGAGGCGCCGAACTGGTGCTCGGCATCGTGCAGGAGCCGGCCAGTTGGGATCCGGCCCAGGCCCACGTCGGCCACCGGCTGCAGCCCTTCCAGGCCGCCTACGACACCCTGATCCTGCGCGAGCCGGACGGCGCGTACTCGCCGATGCTGGCCACGAAGTGGGGCTATACCGACGACAAGGGCATGACCTTCAGCCTGGACCTGCGCACCGACGTCACCTTCTCCGACGGCGAGAAGTTCAACGCCGCCGCGGTGGTGGCCAACCTCGAGCACTTCAAGACCGACAACGGCCCGCAGGCCGCGCAGGCTGCCGCCATCGGGTCCGTGAAGGCCATCGACGACGACACGGTCGAGATCCAGCTGGCCAAGCCCGACCCCGCGCTGGAGTACTACCTCTCGCAGGCCCTCGGCCTGATGGGCAGCCCCAAGGCGCTGGGCAGCGACGCGATCGACCGCACCCCGGTCGGCACCGGGCCGTACGTGATGGTCGCCGACCAGTCCGTCGTGGGCTCCCAGTACGTGTTCACGGCGCGGGAGGGCTACTGGAACCCCCAGTTGCAGAAGTTCGGCAAGATCACCCTGAAGCTGCTGGCGGACGTGACCAGCCGGGTGAACGCGATCACGTCGGGCGAGGTGCAGGCCACCCTGCTCGATCCCACCACCGTCCAGCAGGCCGAAGCGTCCGGACTGACCAAGCTGGCGTACCCCACCGACTGGCAGGGTCTGCTGCTGATGGATCGCGCCGGCAAGCTCAACAAGGCGCTCGGTGACGTCCGCGTCCGCCAGGCGATCAACTACGCGCTCGACCGCGAGACGATGCTGAAGAGCCTCGGCGGTGGCTTCGGCGAGGTGACCAGCCAGGTCTTCGGCCCGGCCAGCACCGCGTACGTGCCCGAACTCGACACCCACTACACCTTCGACAAGGCCAAGGCGAAGCAGTTGCTGGCCGACGCGGGGTACGCCGACGGTCTGGAGATCGAGATGCCCGTCCTCACCCCCGGCTTCGAGACCCTGATGACCATGGTCACGCAGCAACTGGCGGACGTGGGCATCACCGTCAAGCAGACCTCGGTACCCGGCGCCGACTATCAGGGCCTGCTCGGCCAGGGCAAGTTCGCCGCCGCGGCGTTCAACATCTTCCAGGGCCCGTCCTGGGTTGCCAGCAAGCTCCTGCTCTCCACCGACGGTCTGTACAACCCGTTCGACTCCGCCACCCCGGAGCTGACCAAGCAGCTGGACGCCCTGCAGGCCAACGGGGAGGACAAGGCCGCCGCCCAGGCGATCAACACCTACGTCACCGAGAACGCCTGGTTCGCACCGTGGTTCCGGCCCAGCCAGCTGTACTTCTACGACGCCAAGAAGCTGACGGTAGTGCCGCAGACGCAGCAGGCGGTGCCGTCCATCTACAACTACGCGCCGGTCGCCTGACCGCAGCGGGGGCGGGCAGCCCGTCAGGGTCCCGCCCCCGCCCCGTCCGCCAGTCCAACGGAGGTGACCAATGCTGTTCATGATCCTCAGGAGAATCGGCTCGGGTGTCGTCGTGCTCGTCACCGTCGCCTGCCTGACCTTCGTCCTGCTGTACGCATCGTCGAGCAACATCGCCCGGAACATCCTCGGTGACCAGGCCACGCCCGAGGCCCTCGCCGCGAAGGAGGCCGAGCTCGGGCTGGACCAGCCGCTGCTCACCCGGTTGGCCGATTGGTGGGCGCACGCCCTGCGCGGTGACTTCGGCCGCTCCTGGTTCACCAACGAGCAGGTCTTCAGCGCGATCGCGAGCCGGTTGCCGGTCACCCTGGTGATGGTGTTCGCCTCGATCATCCTGATCGCCCTGGTCGCCGCCGTCCTGGGAATGCTGGCGGCGGTCCGGCGCGGCTGGGTCGACCGACTCGTCCAGATCGGTGCCGTCCTCGGCTCGGCACTGCCCGGGTTCATCATCGGAGTCTTCCTGGTCTGGGTCTTCGCCATCCAGTTGCGGCTGTTCCCGCCGATCTCGAAGATCACCCCGAACGCGGGGCTCAACCTGTGGGTGCTCTCACTGACCCTGCCTGTGATCGCCCTGGTGATCAACGGCGTGGCGAGTGCGGCCCAGCAGATCCGGTCGGCGTTCATCCGGCAACTCGAACTGGACTACGTCCGCACCCTGCGCAGCCGCGGGATCACCGAACGCGAGATCCTGTTCCGGCACGTGCTGCGCTCGGCCGCCCCGGCCGGGCTGACCGTACTCAGCCTGCAGTTCATCTCCCTGCTGGGCGGGGTGGTGATCATCGAGTCGATCTTCGCCATCGCCGGCATGGGCCGGCTCGCGGTCGAGGCCACCACGAAGAGCGATCTGCCGCTGGTGATGGGCGTCGTCGTCTACACCGTGGTGATCGTGATCGTGGTGAACCTGTTGGTCGACATCCTCAACGGCTGGCTCAACCCGAAGGTGCGTGTGTCATGACCGAAGTCACCCCGAACGTCGCCCAGTCCGCCGGGCAGGCCGGCGTGGTGGTTCGCGCCTCCACGTGGCACCGCCTGGTCCGAAACCCGATGGGCCTGACCGCGCTCGTCATCCTCGGCGTGATCGTCCTGATCGCGGTGCTGGCGCCGCTCGTCGCACCGGGGGACCCCAACTTCGCCGACATCGGCAACGTCCTGGCGGGCCCGGGCGGCGGCTCCTGGCTCGGGACGGACAGCGCCGGCCGTGACATCGCGTCCCGGCTGGTCTACGGCGCCCAGGTGACGCTGCTGTCAGCCGCCCTGGCCGCGGCTGTCGCCATCGCGATCGGCCTCCCGGCGGGCTTGCTGGCCGGCTACTACGGCGGCACCTTCGACGGGCTCGCGAACTGGACGACGAACATCCTGCTCGCCCTGCCGTCAATGGTCGTGCTGCTGGCGGTGCGCGCCGCGATCGGTCCGTCCACCTGGATCGCCATGGTCGTCTTCGGTGTCCTGCTCAGTCCGGGCTACTACCGGCTGACCCGAACCGCGGTGCAGTCGGTGCGCAACGAGCTGTACGTGGACGCCGCCCGGGTGTCCGGGCTGTCGGACGGCCGGATCATCGCGCGGCACATCTTCTCCGTCGTCCGGGCGCCGATCATCATCCAGACCGCCATGGTCTGCGGCGTGGCGATCTCCATCCAGTCCGCACTCGAGTTCCTCGGCCTGGGCGACCCGATGGTCCCGACCTGGGGCGTCATGGTGGCCGACGGCTTCCGCAACATCTACCGCGCGCCGCTCACCCTGGTGTGGCCGTCGGCCGCCATCGCGGTCACGATCGCGGCCTTCGTGCTCCTGGGCAACGCGCTGCGCGATTCACTGGAGGATCTGGAGAAGGTCAAGGAGAAGCGGGCCCGTCCGGTCGGGCCGGCCGCCCGCAGGGCCGTCCCCCCGGTGGCGGTGGAGAGCGGCACCGAGCACCACCTGCTCAAGGTCACCGGCCTCGGCATCGGGTACCCGCAGCCGGGCGGCGGCCGCAAGACCGTGGTGGACGGGGTGAGCTTCCACGTCGACCGCAACGAGGTGCTCGGCATCGTCGGCGAGTCGGGATCGGGCAAGACCCAGACGGCGTTCGCGATCCTCGGGCTGCTGCCCGACAACGCGATCGTCACCGGCGGGGCGATCCAGTTCGACGGGGTGTACACCGTCGCCCCGGACGATGACCACGTCCACCAGGACCGCCTCGCGCCGCTGCGCGGCAAGCGCATCTCCTACATCCCGCAGGAGCCGATGAGCAACCTCGACCCGGCCTTCACGGTCGGCTCCCAGTTGACCCGGCCGATGGTCAGGATCCTCGGCATCACCAAGGCTGCGGCGCGGGACCGGGCCCTGAACCTGCTGGCCAGCGTCGGGATCCCCGAGCCACAGCGGACCTACGACGCCTACCCGCACGAGATCTCGGGCGGGATGGCTCAACGGGTGCTGATCGCCGGTGCGATCTCGTGCGAACCCGACCTGATCATCGCCGACGAGCCCACGACGGCGCTGGACGTGACCGTGCAGGCCGAGGTGCTGGACGTGCTGCGCGAGCTGCAGTCCCGGCTGGGGCTGGGCATCGTGGTGGTCACCCACAACTTCGGCGTGGTCGCCGACATCTGCGATCGGGTGGTGGTGATGCAGAACGGCCGGCTGGTCGAGGAGGGTCCCGTCCGTGCGATCCTGCGCTCGCCGCAGGACCCGTACACCAAGGTGCTGCTCGCGTCGATGCTGGAGAACAAGCCGCCGATGACTCCGCTGCTCACCGAGGAGAAGCTGAGCCCGTTGCTGACCGAGGACGAACTCGTCCAGGCCGAAGAGTCCCTGGAGTTGACGACATGAGCACGACCATCGAGAGCCCCGACCTGCTGACCGTCGACGACCTGGTGGTCGAGTACCCCGGCAAGGGCATGTTCGGCAGGCCGTTCCGGGTGCTGCACGACGTCTGCGTCCGGATCGCGCCCGGCGAGACGCTCGGTCTGGTCGGCGAGTCCGGCTCGGGCAAGACCACGCTGGGACGGGCGGTGCTCGGGCTGGCGCCGGTGACCGCGGGCAGGATCACGTTCCTCGGCAAGGACATCAGCCACGCGGGACGCCGGCAGCGGCAGCAGCTGAGCCAGCACCTGCAGGTGGTGTTCCAGGACCCGTACACGTCGCTGAACCCGGCGATGACGGTGGGCGACATCCTGTCCGAGCCGCTCGGGATCCAGGGCATCACGGGTGCCGACGCACGTCGCCGCGTCCAGGAGCTGCTGGACCGGGTTCACCTGCCGGTCGATGCCATGTCGCGGCTGCCGCGGGAGTTCTCCGGTGGCCAGCGGCAGCGGATCGCGATCGCCCGGGCGCTGGCGCTGCGTCCCCAGCTGATCGTCTGCGACGAGCCGGTCAGCGCGCTGGACCTGACCACGCAGGCCCGGGTGCTCGACCTGCTGCTGGAGATCCAGCAGGGAACCGGTGTGTCCTATCTGTTCGTCTCCCACGACCTGGACGTGGTGCGCCACATCAGCCACCGGGTGGCCGTGATGCACCGCGGCCGGATCGTGGAGCAGGGTGAGGCGCTGAAGGTCACCCAGACCCCCGATCATCCCTACACCCAGCGGCTGCTGCTGGCCTCGCCGGTACCCGACCCGGACCGCCAGGCCGAGCGTCGCAGTGCCCGGCAGGCCCACGCCGCCAGCCAGGAGTCCGCCGCCTGAGCGACGGGATGGTGCTGGCTGCCGCCCGGCAGTCCTCAGTCGCGACTGACAGTCAGATCCCGGCTGAGCGTCGCAGGGCCCGGGCCTCCTCGTGAAAGTTGATGGGCGTCCGGTCCAGGACGAGCGAGCACATCGCAGCGAAGAACCGGCCCGGCTCCAGTTCCGCTGGCACCGCCGCACGATTGAGCGTCACGCGTGGCAGCGCGGCCAGGTCGATGTCGTCCGCCGTACCCGCGTCGAGCGGCTCGACCACCAGCGACTCCTCCGCCCCCGCTTCCAGCGGTCCAGCGGGGTCCTCGACAGAGGTGGCATCAGGTGCGTCCGGGATGTGTGGAATGACCAATCCCACGGCATCGTAGGCGTCGGCCTCCCGGCCAAGCTTCCCGAGGAGATCGATCAGCCACCGAGCTGTCTCCGGCTCGGTGTCCAGGGCGCTGGAGCCGAGGCCGTACAGGAAGCCAAGGGCAGCGAGCGGGTGCCTGGAACGCAGGTTCTTCGCGTCCCCGTAGCTCTCTTCGACCCGGTTGGCCGCGTTCTTTCCGAAGGAGGAGTCCATGCGCTTCGTGGAGATCATCAGTTCGGGCCCGGTGGCCCACGAACTCATCACCACATCCACTTGCTTCACGTAATTCTTCCCCAGAATGTTGGCGGATGCAGCTCCGCCGACGCCCCGGACGCTGATCCGCCTCACCAACTCGCGCTGATGGGTCGCTGGCAGTGCTGCGACGAAGTCGGTGACTTCACGGGGCAGCACTCGCGGCGCCACAGGCCGCGGCCAGACCCGGTCACGCTCGAAGCCGGCCCGCCGTAACTCATAGGCGACCCAGACGTCGAGGGCCAGCGCAGGCACGCCGGACTGGGTGTTCGCCTGAAGGAGGGACGGGACGGCGAGCAGGCTGCACAGCGTCGCGTAGTCGGGTTCGAAGCGGACGTCCCCGTCGTCCTCTCGCTGCCAGGGGTTGGACGAGCGCTGGGGAGCCGAGTCGACAATGCGGTCGAAGTACGCCCAGGCGCGGGTCCTGATGTTCACCGTGCTCCTCGGGTGGATGTTCGGCTTCGCGACCGATCGCGGCGACGCTCGCTGAGCAGTCCGTAGGCCTCCCGCACCACGCGAAGATCTGCTGGGTCCAGCGCCCCACCGGTACCGAAGAGAATGGTGTCGACCAGATTGCGGGCGTCCTGTGCGCGTCCCGATGTCAGCATGGCCTTCGCCGTCGGCAGCGCTTCGGAGAGGGCCCGTTGTCGCGACCGGACCAGCGTCGGGGACGGGACGAGCAGTCGCGCTGCCTCGCGAGGCTCCATCTTGAGGATGCCTCCGCCGTACGCGCGGCCGGTCACCTCGGCGCTCAACGCGGTCACGCTGTTCAACGCGGCGAGGGCCAACATCTCGGACAGGTCACTCACCTCGGGCTCGAGGTAGAGGCCGTGAACCGAGTTGAGGCAGTGCAGCTCTGCGGGATTCGAGGCCAGTTGAGGGATGGTCTGGCTCATGTAGGTGAACAACAGGTGAGGCGCCGCGGGCAGTGGTGTCCGCCACCAGGGGCTCCTCACCCGGCACTTGTACGCGGCGTCGACTCCCGCAGCCTCACCGCGCGCGATGTAGGCGCGAGCCGCGGGTGACGGCACCCTCGGTCGAAACAGGAGGGTTGGCGCCCCGCGGGCTCCCAGCCTCGTGTGGTCGTCCTTGTCGAAGCGGAGGTACCGAAGGTGGCTGGAGCCTGGAGGCGAGATCGCGACGGTATCCTCCGGACGCAGCCCGAGCTCCCCGGCCCGATCCGGGCTGAGGGTGAAGTAGCGGTTGTTCCCCGTGACAGCACCCAGGCTCAGCCGGCCCCATCCCGACAGGGGAGCCATGATCGTGCCGGCGGCGAGATCCGACAGCTGGCGGCTCGCGTCGGCTGAAAGGAGCGCCGTCGTCCAACGTTCGCCAGGCTTGGCATCCAGCGTCGTGCTGAAATCCCTTGGAGGCAGGTGGTCTGCCTCGCGGACGACAGCGAAGCGCACACGGTCGGTGCCGCCGGTTCCTTCGGCCAGCAGGATGAGCGCCTCGGTCTGGACGCCGGCGAAGACCTGTCGCTCGATGAGCACGACCGCGAGGCTCGCGAAGCGGGTCAGCAGGTAGTCCCGAACCTCCTGGGCGTAGTTGGACGAGAGGAGTTCTGCGGGGAGGACGAAGGCGAGTCTGCCGGTCGATGTCAGGTGGGCGGCCGAGTGAATCACGAACGGGGCCCACGAACTGGCCAGTCGGCTCAGCCGGACGCCCTGTGCCAATGCGGCTGACAGGCCGGCTGCGCGGGCCGGACCAGTGAAGCCCTGGTAGCGGACGTAGGGAGGATTGCCGACGACAGCGTCGAAGGATGGCTCCGCCTTGCACGCGAGGAAGTCCCCGATGCGCACCTCACCAGGATGGTCCAGGGCAGCGAGGAGTGAGCGGGCATCGTTGGCTGACGCCTCGTGGAGTTCATGCGCCCGGATCGTCGTCCGGCCACCAAGATCCTGCAGGCGACGAACGGCAGCCGCGATGAAGGCGCCGTCACCACAACTCGGCTCCAGAACCCGATCCGAAGCCGTCCGAATCGCCCAGTCCGTCATGAAGTCGGTCAGCGGCTTCGGTGTGAAGAACGCGCCTCGCGCTTTCCGCACCTCCGCGGAATCGCCGGCCAGTTCACTCGTCACGTCCACCCCTCCTGCCGTGCCAGCCTACCGACGCAATCCTGATGGCTGGGTCCGACAGTCCGCCGCGCAGGCAGCCCTGCTCCGATCCCGCCGAGGACGGAGAGTGGCTCAGAGTGGCTGGCCGGCCGGCAGCAGTCCGGACTGGCGGTAGACCTCCCGCAGGACGCGCAGGGGCGCGATCCCGGCGTCCAGGCCCAGCCAGAACGGGCCCGGACGGGCGAGGGACGCGTGGAAGTCCGAGACGAGGCGGGCGTGGCCCAGACCCCAGTAGGAGCGGACGCCGTCGGCCTGCGCGTCGGTGGCGAGCACCCGGACGCCGTCCGCCACCACGAGCTCGGCCCGTCCCGCCACCAGCCGCAGGCTGCCCGCCTCGCCGTCGATGCGCAGCTCGACGTCGTCGTTCGTGTGGTGGGTGGTGGTCGCGAACATCGTCGAGCGGACGCCGGACGCGTGGTCGATCACGATCGTCGCCGTGTCCTCGACCTCGATGTCCTCGCGGAGCGTGAGGTTCGCCGCCGCGCCGCGGACCCCGACCGCGTCCCCGAGGAACCACAGCAACAGGTCGAGGGTATGGATCGCCTGGTTGATCAGGACGCCGCCGCCGGACTCCGTCCAGTGTCCGCGCCACGGGGACGCCGCGTAGTACGCCGCGTCCCGATGCCACCAGACCGCTGCCCGGGCGCCCACCGGACGGCCGATCGCGCCGGCGTCGAGCGCCTGCCGGATGGCGACGGACGTCGGGTTGTAGCGGTTCTGCAGCACCACACCGACACGCGCGGCCGAGTCCTCCGCGGCGGCGGCCAGGCGTTCGGCCTCGGCGATCGTGTGCGCGACCGGCTTCTCGGTGAGCACGTGAACGCCATCGGCCAGCGCAGCCAGCGCCACCGGGACGTGCTGGTGGTGCGGCGTGGTGATGTGAACCACATCGGGACGGACGCGCGCCAGCAGCGCATCGGCCGAGCTGAACCACGGCACTCCCCAGCGCCGGGACGCCGCCGCGGCGCGGGAGGCATCGCTGTCGCCGACCGCGACGAGTTCGATCGCCGGATCCGCAGCGATCGCGTCCAGGTGCAGCGAGGAGATGTCGCCGAGGCCGACGACGGCTGCGGTCGTCATCGCACCGATCCTGTCCGGGCTTCGACGAGCCCTGCCAACGAGCCGGGCACCGTGCGTCCCGGCTCACTCATACTCGACGCCTTCCTCGGCCAGGATCCGGGTGAACGCCGCATGGGCACGCCGCCAATTCTCCGGGCCGGAGAAGCCTCCCAGCGAGTGCCCGTAGCCCAGGTGCGGTTCGAGGGAGACGAAGCCGTCGAAGCCGTCCGCAGCGAATGCCCGGACGGTCTCGCGGAGCTCCCCGTCCCCCTCGCCGGCGGGTACGACCGAGCCGTCGGCGAACACCGCGTCCTTGACCTGCAGATAGGCCACGTGCGGCGCGAGCAGCGGGTACCCGTCGGTGAACGGACGCACCCCGCACTGGACGAAGTTGGCGTTGTCCCAGGTCAGTTTCAGCGCCGGCGAGGACACCGACTCCACGATCTCCAGGCAGCGCCTCGGGACGTCGCCGAAGATCTCCTTCTCGTTCTCGTGGATCAAGGTCACGCCCGAGCCCTCGGCGACGGATGCGAGCGCGCGCATCCGGGTGACCACCTCGTCGCGGTACGCGTCCGGGTCAGCGTCCGCAGGCATGAAGTACGAGAACACCCGGACGAACGGGGCATCGAAGAACCGGGCGACGGCCAGCGCGTGGCGCAGCCGATCGAGGTGCGGGCCGTTGTCGTCGGTGATCGGGATCTTGCCGATCGGCGAACCGATGCTCGACACGCGGACGCCGGCGTCCGCCAGCCCGCGGCGCACCCGCTCCAGCTGCGCGGCGTCCAGATCGAGGACGTTCACGTCCCAGACCGAGCGCAACTCGACGAATCCCAGTCCCAGCTCGGTGACCAGGGCGAGCTGCTCGGCCAGGTCGGGCGAGATCTCGTCGATGAATCCAGACAGCTGCCACATCCTCGTCCACCCTTCCTCGCGTCGCCCTCCATTCAGCCTTCTGTGGCCACTGGACGGCAACATCGCGTGGCAACCGCTGGCAACACATGGCCGGCCAGGGGCCCGCCGGGTCAGGGTGGGGGACGAACCACGGGAGGATCCATGACTGACAAGCTGCGACTCGGCATCATCGGGCTCGGTGCCCAGGGCGGCTTCTACGCCGGCTTCCTCGCCGCGGGACGCGTCCCCAACACCGCGCTGGCCGCGATCTGCGACGTCGACGAGACCAAGCTCGGGAAGGCGGACGAGTACGGCGTCCCGTTCTTCACCGACTACCGCGACCTGCTGACCAGTGGCGCCGTGGACGCGGTGGTCACCACGATCCCGCACTATCTGCACCCTGAGGTGGCGATCGCGGCGCTGGACGCCGGGCTGCACGTCCTGGTGGAGAAGCCGGCCGGCGTCTACACCAAGCAGGTCCGGCGCATGCTGGACGAGGCCGCCACCCACCCCGACCTGACTACGGCGATCATGTTCAACCAGCGGACGAACCCGCTGTACCGCTCCCTGCGTGAGCTGATCGGCAGCGGCGAGCTGGGCGCGCTCCGGCACACGAGCTGGATCATCACCAAATGGTGGCGTCCGCAGGGCTACTACGACCAGAGCGCGTGGCGCGCGACCTGGGGCGGCGAGGGCGGCGGCGTCCTGGTGAACCAGGCCCCGCACCAGCTCGACCTGTGGCAGTGGCTGTGCGGGGTGCCCAGGTCGGTGTTCGCGAAGCTCGCGTTCGGGTTCCGCCGCGACATCGCCGTCGAGGACGAGGTCACCGCCGTGGTCGACTTCGGCGACGGGGCGACCGGGACGTTCATCACCTGCACCCACGACCTGCCCGGGACCGACCGGCTGGAGATCCTGTTGGACGGCGGGAAGATCGTCGTCGAGGACTCCAGGCGCGTCACGGTGACCCGGCTGAGAGCTCCCGAACAGGAGCTCAGCAAGGGCATGGACATGGCGGACGTGATGCGGATCTTTGCCGGCGAGGCGGACACGTCCGACCTGATGAGCACCGAGGTGCAGGAGTTCGAGTCGAACTGGTCCGACCAGCACCCGGCGGTGATCGAGAACTTCGCCGCTCACGTCCTGGAAGGGACGCCGCTGATCGCCCCGGTCGCGGACGGCATTCACGGCGTCCGGCTGGCCAACGCGATCCACCTGTCCGGGTGGACCGGACGCGAGGTGTCGATCGAGCACTTCGACGAGAACGCCTACCTGGCCGAACTGAACCGCCGGATCGCCGCCGAGGGCACGTTCCCGACCCGCGAGGAGGCTCCCCCTTCGGTCGTCCCGGGCTCGACCCGGGATCCCGGCGCCACCGCGGTTGAGGAGCACTGACATGGCGACGATCGGCGTCCAGCTGATGATGGTGAAGGAAGCGGTCGCGAGCGACGGGATGTTCCCCGTCCTGGGCCGGATCGCCGAGCTGGGTTACGGCTCGGTCGAGGTCTCACAGGTGGCCACCGACGAGGCGAACATCGCGGCGCTGGAGCGTGGGCGCACCGAGCTGGGCGTCCAGGTGGCCGCGATGTCGGTCGGGCTGCAGTCCGGACCCACCAACACCGGGGACGCACTCGACGTCGACTTCGACCGCGTGGTTGGGAACTGCCACCGGCTCGGCTGCCGGCACCTGCGGATCGGGATGATGCCGTTCGCGGCAATGGTGAGCAAGGCCGCGGTGGTCGACTTCGCCCGGAGGGCCGAGGAGGCCGCGCAGCGGCTCGCGCCCGAGGGCATCACGCTCAGCTACCACAACCACCACGTCGACTTCGCGAAGCACGACGGCGAGACGCTGTTCGACATCGTGCGGCGGGTCTCGCCGTCCCTGCACTTCGAGATCGACGTGCACTGGGTGCAGCGCGGCGGACGTGACCCGGTCAGCGTCCTGCGTGAGTACGCCGGACGGACCGAGCTCGTGCACCTGAAGGACTACCGGATCGGCCTACTGCCGGAGTCGGCGCTGGGGCTGCTCGCGTCCGGGGACTTCCCGGGCTTCATGCAGGCGTTCGCCGGCCTCGTCCAGTTCGCCGAGGTCGGCGCAGGAACGCTCGACTTCGCGTCCATCGTTCCTGCCGCAATCGCGGCGGGCGCCGAGCACCTCCTGGTCGAGCAGGACGACCTCTACGGCCGCGACGCCTGGGACTGCCTGGCCGAGTCCCGATCCCGCCTCCGCTCCCTCGGCCACTGACCCTGAACCGTCGGGGACAGGTACTTTCGTTCAGCCCAGCTGCGCCTGAACCGTTGGGGACAGGTACTTTCGTTCAGCCCAGTCGTCGTTGGCCGTTTGAACCGAAGTACCTGTCCCCAACGGTTCACTCGTGAACCGAAGTACCTGTCCCCGTTGGTTCAGGCGCGGCCGATCAGGGCGGACGCAGCGGACGCGGCCTCAGCCATCACCTCGCGCTGGGGACGGCCGGTGGTTGCGGCAACGGACGCGACGTCCTCGAACTCGGGCGTCGCCGTGAGCACCCGTCCGTCCAGCAGGCCAAGCTTGATCCGGACGTCGTGGCCGAGGACCGTCGCCGTCTCCCAGCGGCGGTCCAGCGCCCACTTCGTCGTCGGCGCCTCACGGACGCCGAGCGTGGGCACCAGCTCGAACACCAGCCGACGCAGCTCGGGGGCCACCTCGGTCGAGCACAGCACCGAGAGCGTGTGCGCGGGGCGTCCCTTCTTCATCAGGATCGGCGTCAGCCAGGCATCGGCGGCGCCGGCGTCGAGCAGCCGGGCCAGCACCTCCGGCCACAGCCTCGGGTCGAGGTCGTCGACATTCGCGGCGAGCACGATCGCGTCCTCACGGCGGACGTCGGGTTGTGGACGCTGAGCGGTCGCGGGCCCCTCGAACCGCCCAACCAGCACCCGGACGACGTTGGGTCGCTCGGGGTCGTCCCGGGTGCCGGCGCCGACGCCCACAGCCTCGATCAACCCGGGCGGGAGCTCGGGCTGCGACACCCCGAGGGTCGTCACCAGCGCCATGCCGGTCGGGGTGGCGAGCTCGCCGCGTCCCCCGGACACCACCGGCCAACCCTTCGCCAGCTCGACCACTGCCGGCACCGGGACGGGCATCTCGCCGTGCGCCACCTGGACGGTCCCCGACCCCAGCCCGACGACCCCACATCCGAGTCGGACGATGCCCAGGTCGTGCAACGCGGCGCACACCCCGACGACGTCGGCGATCGAGTCCCACGCGCCGACCTCGTGGAAGTGCACCCGCTCGGGGTCGACGCCGTGCGCGCGGGCCTCCGCATCCGCCAGAGCTCGGAACACCGCCGTCGCCGACTCCCGCACCGGCTCGGGGACGGCGGCAGCGGACAGCATCGCCCGGATCGTCGTCCAGTCGCGGTGGGGTGAATCCTCGGCGAGCTTCGCAACGTCCAGTTTCAGCGCCCGGAGCCCGGCCCGGCGCACCTGGCGCACCTCGAGCCGGACGGTAGCGGGCAGCACGGCCTCGACCGCGCCGACCACGGCGTCGAGCGAGGCGCCGGCGTCCAGGAGTGCGGCGAGCAGCATGTCTCCGGCCACCCCGTTGCGGGCGTCCACCCAGGCTGTCACGCTGGCGTCGGGACGGCTGTCTGCGCTGGTCACCCGTCGATCGTACGGCCAGTCCGCCGTCCACCGGCCACCCCGACGGAAACAGATGGCAACGCGTTCCACGTGGGTTGCCAGCGTCCATACAGTTCCGGTCAAGCGCACACCCGCGCCTGATCAGAAGGATCCTCGATGACGACGACCGCTGTCGGCAGCCAGCACCTGGGTGCTCTGGAGAAGCAACCGGCGACAGCCGTGATCGGCTACGGCCTGGGTGACTTCGCGATGAACCTGGCGTTCTCGATGGGCACCTCGTTCCTCCTCTACTACTTCACCGACGTCGCCGGCCTCACCGCGGCCGCCATCGGCACGATGTTCCTGATCGTCCGGCTCTGGGACGCGTTCACCGACCTGTTCGCCGGCCGGATGGTCGACAGGACGATGACCCGGTTCGGCAAGTTCCGGCCGTTCATCCTGTGGTTCGCGGTTCCGGTGCTGTTCCTGAGCTTCCTCAACTTCAACGTCCCCACGCCGGGGATCAAGTGGCTGGGACTGTTCGACTGGAACATGGGCACGACCGGACGCCTGCTGTACGCCTACCTCGCCTACGCGGTCCTCGGCCTGACCTACTCGCTGATCAACATCCCCTACGGCTCGCTGGCCTCGGCGATGACCCAGTCGGTCAACGAGCGGGCCAAGCTGGTCGCCGCCCGCGCGTTCGGGGCGGCCATCGGTGGCGTCCTGCTCACCTACATCGTGGCGCCGCAGATCTCCGCCCTGCAGAAGACCGCCCCCAAGCTCGCCGAGAATGCGGACGCCGCGGCGAAGGCCGCCTACGAGGCTGCGGCGCTCGCGTACCGCCAGAGCGTCCAGGACGTGTTCACCCAGACCACGCTGATCTTCATCGTGGTCGGCTCGATCGCCTACTTCCTCACCTTCTGGTGGTGTCGCGAGTCGGTCGTCCGGACGACCCCGAAGGTGTCGGTCAAGGAGACGGTCGCGACGCTCAGGCACAACAAGCCGCTGGCCTACCTGTGCGCGGCGAGTCTGTTCTACCTGATCGGCCTGTTCGCGGTCGGTGGATCCACGGCCTACTACGCCAAGTACGTGCTGGGTGACATCTCCCAGACCGCCAACATGACCTTGGTGAACTCCGGCATCGCGCTGCTGATCACCCCTCTCATCCCGTGGATCATCGCCAGGCTGGGCAAGAAGAACGTCTTCCAGTGGTGCGGCATGTTCACCGTCGTCGGCGGTGTGGCGCTGTTCTTCACCCCGGCCGGCGCGCTGGCCCTGGCCCTGATCCTCCTGGCCGTGAAGGGCATCGGCGCCTCGCTGATCAACACCGTGATGTTCGGGCTCGAGGCGGACACCGTCGAGTACGGCGAGTGGAAGTCGGGCAGACGCTCGGAGGGCGCGACCTATGCGATCTTCTCGTTCACCCGCAAGGTCACCCAGTCGATCGGCGGTGCCGTGGGTGCCTGGGCCTTGGCCATCGGCGGCTACCTGTCGGCGTCCGCGACGAACCCGAATCCGGTGCAGCCGGAGTCGGCCGTCCTCGCGATCAAGGTCACCATCGGCCTGTTGCCTGCCCTCTGCGCGGGGATCGCGATGCTGATCTTCTGGAAGTATCCACTCACCGACAAGCTGTTCCGGTCCATCCGTGACGAGAACGAGGCCAGGAAGCTCCCCCTCGCCGCCGAGTCGACGCAGGCCGACCCGGCCTGACTCGGCAGTCGAGGACCCACCGGCCTCGGCACCGCCGGGGATGCGTCCATCGCGTCGTTGCGGACGGACGCCCGTGGCGAGCCGATCTGGCCGCCTGCCGCCCTCGGACGCGTACCGGCCCTTGGCTCAGCCCCCGGAAGGGCCTGCAATCCGTCTCCAGAGGCCCGGAAAGGGCCATCCACCCCCGTGGGATCGCCAGGAATTGCCGGCGTATCGCATATACTCATAGTCGTTGACACCCGAGCCGCCGGACGCACAACCCGGTGGCCGTTCTTACGTCCGAGAGGATGCCCGTGACCGAAGACCTCAGCGCCCCCATGTCCGCAGCCGAGGCGGCGCACGTCGAAGCCGGGAACTATGACGCCTCTGCGATCACCGTACTGGAGGGCCTGGAGGCCGTTCGCAAGCGACCGGGGATGTACATCGGCTCGACCGGGGAGCGTGGCCTGCACCACCTGGTCTACGAGGTGGTGGACAACGCGGTCGACGAGGCGCTGGCCGGCTACTGCGACACGATCCTGGTCGAGCTCCTGGACGGCGGCGGCATCCGGGTCACCGACAACGGACGTGGCATCCCGGTCGGAGAGCACCCCAAGGAGAAGGTGTCGGCGCTCACCGTCGCGCTGACGATGCTGCACGCGGGCGGCAAGTTCGGCGACGGCGGCTACAAGGTGTCCGGCGGGCTGCACGGCGTCGGCGTCTCGGTGGTGAACGCGCTGTCCGACTCGCTCACCGCAGACGTCCGCCGGGACGGCTACCACTGGCGGCAGAGCTTCGTCCTCGGCGACCCGGTCGCTCCCCTGGAGCGGTTGGAGAAGGCCGACGACACCGGGACGATCGTCACCTTCTACGCCAGCCCGACGATCTTCGAGACCACCGACTATTCCTACGAGACCCTCGCGACCCGGTTCCGGGAGATGGCGTTCCTGAACAAGGGGCTGAGCATCACCATCGCCGACCGTCGCAGCAGCGAGGAGCTCACCTCCGACGACGACGAGGACGCCGAGATCTCCGCCCAGCGCGAGCAGACGTTCCGCTACGACGACGGGCTGATCGACTACGTCAAGTACCTCACCGGGAGCAAGGAGCGGATCCACCCCGGGGTGATCGCGATCGACGCCGCGTCCGAGGAACAGAAGATGAGCCTCGAGGTGGCGATGCAGTGGAACACCTCGTTCAACGAGAGCGTCCACACCTTCGCCAACACGATCAACACCGGCGAGGGCGGCACCCACGAGGAGGGCTTCCGGGCCGCACTGACCAACACGGTCAACAAGTGGGGCGAGACCTGGGGGATGATCAAGAAGCGCGAGGACAGGGTCTCCGGCGACGACATCCGCGAGGGCCTGACCGCGATCATCTCGGTGAAGCTGGCCGAGCCCCAGTTCGAGGGCCAGACCAAGACCAAGCTCGGCAACACCGAGGCGCGCTCGTTCGTCCAGAAAGTGGTCAACGACCTGCTCGGCGACTGGTTCGAGAAGAACCCGTCCGACGGCAAGGACATCGTCCGCAAGTCCCAGGCTGCCGCGACCGCGCGGCTGGCCGCCCGCAAGGCCCGCGACATGGCCCGCAGCCGCAAGGGACTGCTGAACAAGGGCCAGTACGGCAAGCTCTCCGACTGCTCGTCCACCGAGCCGTCCGAGTGCGAGGTGTTCATCGTCGAGGGCGACTCCGCCGGCGGCTCGGCGAAAGGTGGACGCGATCCGCGCACCCAGGCGATCCTGCCCATCCGCGGCAAGATCCTGAACGTCGAGAAGGCCCGGCTGGACAAGATCCTGCAGAACAAGGAGGTCGAGGCGATCTTCAACACCCTCGGCACCGGCGTCCAGGACGACTTCGACGTCGACAAGCTGCGCTACCACAAGATCGTGCTGATGGCCGACGCCGACGTGGACGGTGCGCACATCCGGACGCTGCTGCTGACGCTGCTGTTCCGGTTCATGAAGCCGCTGATCAACGCCGGGCACGTGTACCTCGCGCAGCCGCCGCTGTTCCGGCTGCGGTGGAACAATGCCCCGCACGAGCTCGCCTATTCCGACGCCGAGCGGGACTCGCTGCGGGACGCCGGGATCGCGGCCGGCAAGAAGCTGCCGAGCGTGAACCCGATCCAGCGCTACAAGGGTCTGGGCGAGATGAACGCCGAGGACCTGTGGGACACCACCATGGACCCCGACAAGCGCGCTCTGCTGCAGGTGACTCTGGAGGACGCGGCCGCCGCCGACCAGACCTTCACGATCCTGATGGGTGAGGACGTCGAGCAGCGGCGCAGCTTCATCCAGCGCAACGCCAAGGACGTCCGGTTCCTTGACATCTGACCATCCGTCGGCGCCGCGCCGTCCCGCCGGCCTGAACCATCGGGGCCTGAACCATCGGGGACAGGTACCGACGGTTCAGGGCTGCGTCCCGACACCGGCCAGCCGCCGCGTCCAGCAGCTGAACCATCGGTACCTGTCCCCGGCGGTTCAGATCACCACAGACTCGCACCACCCCTCCACCTCCGGAGAAGGAGAAGTTGAATGACTGACGGACCAGACGAACCGGTCGACGGCGCGGACGAGGTCGCGGCTCCCGAGCAGGGGCTGGCACCCACCGCGGCGAAGACCGAGGAGATCGACCTGCAGGTGGAGGTCGAGCGCTCCTACCTCGACTACGCGATGAGCGTGATCGTCGGACGCGCGCTGCCCGACGTCCGGGACGGCCTGAAGCCCGTCCACCGCCGCGTCCTGTACGCGATGTACGACGGCGGCTACCGCCCTGACCGCGGCTGGAACAAGTGCTCCCGCGTCGTCGGCGAGGTGATGGGCCTGTACCACCCGCACGGCGACTCGGCGATCTACGACACCCTCGTCCGGCTCGCGCAGCCGTGGGTGATGCGCGCCCCGCTGGTTGCCGGCCAGGGCAACTTCGGCTCGCCCGGCAACGACCCGGCCGCGGCCATGCGATACACCGAGTGCAAGATGGCGCCGCTGGCCATGGAGATGGTCCGCGACATCACCGAGAACACGGTCGACTTCACCCCGAACTACGACAACCGGGAGCTGGAGCCCACGGTCCTGCCGGCGCGGTTCCCGAACCTGCTGGTGAACGGCTCGACCGGCATCGCGGTCGGCATGGCGACCAACATCCCGACGCACAACCTGCGCGAGGTCGCCGACGCCGTCCAGTGGGCGCTGGAGAACCCCGAGGCATCCAAGGAGGAGTTGCTCGAGGCCGCCATGGAGCGGATCAAGGGCCCCGACTTCCCGTCCGGCGCGCTGATCGTGGGACGGCAGGGCATCGAGGACGCGTACCGCACCGGACGCGGCTCGGTGATCATGCGTGCGGTCATCGACATCGAGGAGGACAAGGCCGGACGCACGCTGCTGGTGGTCACCGAGCTGCCGTACATGTGCAACCCGGACAACCTCGCGGTGAAGATCGCCGAGCTGGTGAACGCCGGCCGGCTGACCGGGATCGCCGACATCCGCGACGACTCGTCCGCCCGTACCGGGCAGCGGCTGGTGATCATCCTGAAGCGGGACGCACAGCCGCGGGTCGTGATGAACAACCTGTACAAGCACACCCAGCTGCAGGACACGTTCGGCTGCAACATGCTGGCCCTGGTCGACTCCGTCCCGCGGACGCTGCGGCTCGACCAGTTCATCTCGCACTGGGTGAGGCATCAGCTGAACGTGATCCAGCGGCGGACGGCGTTCCGGCTGGACGAGGCCGAGAAGAAGGCGCACCTGGATCGCGGCCTGGTGAAGGCGCTGAACCGACTGGACGAGGTGCTGGCGCTGATCCGGGCGTCCCGGACTGCGGACGCGGCGCGCGAGGGGTTGAAGGACCTCCTCGACATCGATGACGACCAGGCGATGTACATCCTGAATCAGCAGCTGCGGCGGCTGGCGGCGATGGAGATCGAGCAGATCATCGCCCGGCTGGCCGAGGCCGAGCTGCTGATCGCCGATCTGAAGGACATCCTGGCCAAGCCGGAGCGGCAGCGGCTGATCATCTCCACCGAGCTGGGCGAGATCGTGGCCAAGTACGGCGACGAGCGGCGCACCCGGATCGTGGCGGCGGACGGCGACCTGAGCGAAGAGGACTTCATCCCCGACGACGACATGGTGGTCACGATCACCCGTGGCGGCTACGCCAAGCGCACCCGCAGCGACCTGTACCGCGTCCAGAAGCGCGGCGGCAAGGGCGTCCGCGGGGCGACGCTGCGGGCGGACGACGAGGTGGACCACCTGTTCGCGACGACGAACCACCAGTGGATCCTGTTCTTCACCAATCTGGGACGGGTGTACCGGGCGAAGGTGTGGCAGCTGCCGGAGGCCGGCCGGGACGCGAAGGGCGGCCACGTGGCCGGGCTGCTGAGCTTCCTGCCGGACGAGCAGATCGCCGAGGTGCTGACGCTGCGAACCTACGACGATGCGCCGTACCTGCTGCTGGCTACGCGCAACGGTCTGGTCAAGAAGACGGCGCTGCGGGCGTACGACTCGCCGCGGCAGGCCGGGGTGATCGCGGTGAACTTCCGCGAGGAGGACGACGAGCTGATCGGCGCCGGATTGTGCGGCCCGGACGACGACGTGCTGCTGATCTCCCGCAAGGGGCAGGCGATCCGGTTCGCGGCCAATGACGAGCAGTTGCGTCCGATGGGCCGGGCGACGTCCGGCGTCACCGGGATGAAGTTCCGCGACGGCGACGCGCTGTTGAGCATGTCGATCATCGGTGCGGACATGCCCGAGGACGACCGGTTCGTGTTCACCGTGACCGACGGCGGCTTCGCGAAGCGGACGGCGGTCAGCGAGTACCGGCAGCAGGGCCGGGGCGGCCTGGGGATCAAGGCCATGAAGCTGAACGAGGACCGCGGTTCGCTGGTCGGCGGCCTGGTCGTCCAGGAATCGGACGAGGTGATCGCGATCAAGACCAGCGGCCAGATCACCCGGTCGGCTGTTGCCGAGGTGCCGGTGAAGGGTAGGGACACGATGGGCGTGAAGTTCGTCGGCGTCCGGGACGATGACGCCGTGTCGGTGATCGCCCTGAACCCGGAGTCGAGCGCTGAGGAAGCCGAGAGCGAGGCGATTGACCCCGAGGTCAACGGGCAAGGTACGGTTGATGCCAGTGACGGAGGGTCCGAAGAGGACTGATTCCTGCACCGAGGAGGATGACGGTGGCTGAGCGACAACGCCCTGAGGCGTCCGCTGATGCTCTGCCGGGTGCCGAGTGGTCGGTGGAGGGAAGCGGCGCGTACGGCGATGGTGGTCTGGGCGACACGGTCGTCAAGATGCCGAGGATCGGCGCGAACGGGTATCCGGTGCAGCCGGGGTCCGCGCGGCCGGTGAACCGTCCGTCGAGCGGCAACTCCGACGACCTGATGGCGCCCTACGACCGATCCAGCTGGCCGGGTGCGCGAGAGAACACGTCGACGAGGGGTGAGCAGGTGAAGGTACCGTCTGGTACGGCGAGAACGGCGACGGCGGTCGTCCCGCCGGCGTCGGTCGCGGCCGTCAAGGGAGCGAGCGCGACGACGCAGCCCATCCCGGCAACGGCCACGAAGGCCGGGAAACCGGCCGTCCGGCGGACGCGGAAGGCTCGGCTCCGGGTGGCGCGGGTGGACCCGTGGTCGGTGATGAAGACGGTGTTCCTGTTCTCGGTGGCGTTCGGGATCATGGGCTGGGTGGCGACGTACCTGCTGTGGCAGGTGCTGCTGGCGTCCGGCCTGTTCGACGCGCTGAACAACGCCGTGGCCGAGATCATGTCGAGCCCGAGCAACACCGAGGGCTTCCGGATCGAGGACTGGGTCAGCGCCAACAAGGTGCTCGGGGTGGCCGCTCTGCTCGCGGTGCTGAACACGGTGATCACCACCGCGCTGGGCACGCTGGGCGCGTTCCTGTACAACCTGAGCGCGAACATCCTCGGCGGCCTGGAGTTGACGCTCGCCGAGGACTGATCGCCGGGGCGGATTTGAGCCGTCCGGACGGAGTCGGTAACGTAGCCTCCTGCGCCGCGACGCACTCGCGGGCCTTTAGCTCAGACGGTTAGAGCGCTGCCCTGATAAGGCAGAGGTCACTGGTTCAAGTCCAGTAAGGCCCACCAGACCCCATCGGGATCCCAACCACTCTCTTTTCGCCTCCCTGACTAGGGCATTCGCTTGTCCTGAGCAGGTTGACCGAGTGGTCAGAAGTAGGTGTGTCTCGTCGGGGAGGGGCTCATCGACTTCCTGTGGTCGGTCAACCGCGGATCTCGGTGGAGGTGAACTACGAAGTCGGGCACGGTGGGCTGAGTCTGGGAGCGGCGTGCCGAAGGCTTTCGGATTTTTCGAATCTGTCTACACTGGACACATGAGCACCCAGACGACGGAAGCGACGACCGTCCTGCCACCGGCGGACATGGAAGCGATGCTCGACCTGTCCCGCTTCCTCTCGCACGTCACCGAGCCGGCTGCCCTGCTGGGGCCGGACGGCCAGACCGTGCCATTGCCGATGGAGGCGTACCAGGTGCTGGTGAAGGTCGTTGAGTCGATGCGGGCGGGCAAGGCCATTACCGTTGCGCCTCTCGACCAGCGGCTGACCACGCAGGAGGCCGCCGACTTCCTGGGCATCAGCCGGCCCACGCTGGTGAAACTGCTCGAACAAGGTGAGATCTCCTACGAGCGCCCCGGCGCAGGACGCCATCGACGAGTGCGTCTGGACGATGTCCTGGGCTACCAGCTCCGAAAGCGTGCCGAGCGTCGCCTCGCCCTGGACGAACTGACCGCACAGGCCGCGGATGCCGGGCTCTACGACGATGTCCCCGACTACAGCGCAGCCCTGCGGGAGGTCCGCAAGCGCCGGGCCAACTGAACCGTGGCCCGCTACAGCGCGCTCCTCGACGCGTGCGTCCTGGTCCCGATCTCGCTGGCCGACACTCTTCTGCGCATCGCCGAAGCTGGGTTGTACCGGCCACTGTGGAGCGAGCGCATTCTGGACGAGATGGTGGCCGCGATCGTAGCCGTCCACCCGGCGCTGCCGTCCGGGGCAGCCCGCCGGCGCGCCAGCGTGATGCAGTCGTCCTTTCCGGATGCCACAGTGGCGGACTGGCAGGACCTCGAAGCCGGTCTCACGCTCCCCGACCCGGACGACAGGCACGTTGTCGCGGCGGCTCTGCAAGGCCGGGCCGACATGATCGTCACAGCGAACCTGCGCGACTTTCCGGCTGACGTGCTGGACCCGATTGGCCTCGAGGTCCAGGACCCCGACACGTTCCTGCTCAACCAGCTCGACCTCGAGCCGGACCTCACGATCGCCACGCTGCGGGGACAGGCGGCGGCCACTCGGCGTCCGGCCATCACGACGAAGGTCCTGCTCGAACACCTGGCAAAGTGCGGCGTCCCGAGGTTTGCCTCTGCCGCGGCCGCCCAGTTATGGCGCGAGGCGTAGGCGAACGTCTCACACTGCGACCAAACACACGATAGCTGCACGACGGCGAAACCAGTGAGGTGTCCCTCGATGAAAGGCCTTGTCAGAATTGGCGTCGTACGGCCAGCCAGCACTGGTTCAGGTCCAGTAAGGCCCACCACCGCTAGCGCGCCTGACTAGGCAAGTCACCTCTCCCTGCGGTCTTGGAGACTGGTGTCGTGCCCTAGTCGTGCCCTAGTCGTGCCCTAAGGATCACCGCCGACCTTGGGCGGCTGCCCGTCCACCCGGTCCTGTAATGGGGATGAAAGTGCGGTCGCCCTGTGCTGTTTGACGCCACCGCCGCCACACGTCTCACCTCGACTGCGTCCCGATCGCCGACCTCTTTGGCCTAGACGCTATGGGGTCACCCCCTTTGGGTTGGGTTGCGGCCCGCTACACCGGGTAGAGGCAAGCGAGGGCGGCGGCGCGAGCCTGCGGGCCTTCGGGTAGGACGCCACCGTTTGGCAGCCCGCCGCCCTTCCACTTCTCAGAGATCGGCACCAGCCAGCCCTTGACATCGCCGGTGCGGCGAATCCAAGCTACTTTGTCCTGTCCGCCCGGCCCGGTCGGTTCCGCCAGCCGCACAGCAACAATCTCGTATCCGTCGCCGGCGTTCACCGCCGCCGAGCCGATAATGCGGCTGCCGTAAGCGAGTGTGGCCGGGCCCTTCTGATCCGGCCGCAGTCTCAGCTTCGCGAGGTCCAGACTCTCGCAGCCCGTTGTCGGCTCCGTGCTGGGTTGCCCACTGTCATCGCTCGCTGCCGTGCTGGGACGCTCACCGTCGGTGCTGGGCGCCTGACTTGCTGCGCTGGGCACCTGCGGGGGATGTGTGTCATAGGTGAGTGGAGCGCTGCACCCCGCCAGCACTGAAGCCAGCGCCAGAGCGCTGATCGCCACCTTTTGTGGGCGACGGCCGAATCTGAGGCCGAAACGACGGGCGAAATCGAGGCCACGTTCGTTGGTGTCTAGTTTGCCTCAGCTTGCGTTTTGATGCTCGGCAGGGTGTCGATGCCTCGGTTCCGGAGCCGGTAGCTGCTTCCTTTCACGGTG
>JAFKJK010000003.1 GCA_017306015.1 Propionibacteriaceae bacterium | reverse complement strand
CTCACCGGCAACTGGATCGCCACCACCCAACACCTCGCCGACGGCACCATGCACCCGGTCGTGGCCAACTACCGAACCAACACCATCCACGTAAACACAGCCAACGCCCGCTTCCTCGCCCTCGGCGACGACATCGTCGTCAGCGCCCTCGCCCACACCACCACCCTGCAGGTATGGGAACTCACCACCGGCACCACCCAAACCCTGGCGGCTTCCTCGACCATCGTCGCGATGGACGGCGCCCGCGTCGCCTACACCACAGACAGCCAGGTCGCCATCGCCGACTTTGCCGGCTAACGGCCGCGAGAGATCGGGGTAACCCAGCAGATCGGCGCAGTCACCCGCCTTGTTCCTGGCGTGCTCCCCGGCGGAGCTGCCGGCCACACGGGATCGAGGGTGATCGGTGCGCGTCAGGACTTGCGGCGCTTGTCGTGCTTTACCCCATCGGCCCTGGCGCCTGGGCCACCCTTTCGCTTCCCGAACGGCTTACCCGAGCCCTTCGGGCCTTTGTCGAGCTCGATATCGATCGGGCGGCCGGCGATCCGGACGCTCCGCAGCGCCGCCCACGTCTGGGCCGGGATCTGGGCGGGCAGTTCCACCAGGCTGAACGTGGGACGGATGGTGATCCGGCCGAAGTCCTCCCGGCGCAGGCCGCCCTCGTTCGCCAGGGCGCCGACGATCTGGCGTGGCAGCACCCGGTCCTGTTTGCCGACGGCCAGCCGGTAGGGCACCAGGTCGTTGCGCCCACGGCTCGAGCCCGAGCGTTCGGGCTCGACGGCGGCGTCGGGTTCGAGCAGCAGCGGCTCGGCCCCCTGGAGCTGCAGCGCCAGGGCGGCGGCGACGTCCACCTCGGGAACGTCGAACTCGGTGACGTAATGACTGATCACGTCGCGGAAGAAGTCCAGTCGATCCGAGGCCAGCGCGGCGGTGATCTCGTCGTCGAAGCGCGTCAACCGGGTGGCGTTCACATCCTCGGCCGAGGGCATCTGGACCTGGCTCAGCCGCTGGCCGGTGGACCGCTCGATCGCCACCAGCAGCCGGCGCTCCCGCGGTGTGACCAGCGAGATGGCGTCCCCGCTGCGGCCGGCTCGGCCCGTCCGTCCGACCCGGTGGACGTAGGACTCGACGTCGGTCGGAATGTCGAAGTTCACGACGTGGCTGACCCGATCGACGTCCAGCCCGCGCGCCGCCACGTCGGTGGCCACCAGGATGTCCAGCTTGCCGTCCCGCAGTTGTCCGATCGTCCGCTCCCGCTGGGCCTGGACGATGTCGCCGCTGATCGCGGCGGCCGAGAACCCGCGCGCCCGCAGCTTCTCGGCCAGCGTCTCGGTCTCGTTCTTCGTGCGGACGAAGACGATCATCGCCTCGAAGTTCTCGATCTCCAGCAGCCGGGTGAGCGCCTCCACCTTCTGCTGGTGGCCCAGCAGCAGGTAGCGGTGGGTGACGTTCGGAGCCGTCCGGGTCTTCCCGGCCACCACGACCTCGGCCGGGTCGTCCAGGTAGCCCTTCGCCAGCTTGCGGATCTGCGGCGGCATCGTGGCCGAGAACAACGCCACCTGCCGTCCTGCCGGAGTCCGGGACAGGATGCTCTCCACGTCCTCGGCGAAGCCCATGTTGAGCATCTCGTCGGCCTCGTCGAGAACGACGAACCGCAACTTGTCGAGGTCGAGCGTCCCGCGGTCCAGGTGGTCGATGATCCGGCCTGGGGTGCCGACCACCACCTGCACGCCGCGGGCCAGCGCGCTCAACTGGACGCCGTAGCCCTGGCCGCCGTAGACCGGCAGCACGTGCACCCCGCCCAGGTGCGCGGCATAGCTCTCGAACGCCTCGCACACCTGCAGCGCCAGCTCGCGGGTGGGTGCGAGCACCAGCGCCTGCGGGGTCTTCGCCTTCGGGTTCAGTCGCTGCAGGATGGGCAGGGCGAAGGCGGCGGTCTTGCCGGTGCCGGTCTGGGCGAGGCCGACCACGTCGCGTCCGGCGAGCAGCAGCGGGATGGTGGCGGACTGGATGCCGGTCGGGTCCTCGTAGCCGAGTTCGCGGACGGTGCGCAGCAGGCGCTCGTCCAGGCCGAGGCCGGCGAAGCCGGAGTCAGGGGTTGTTTCGGGCACGGGCGAACGCTACCCCACGACTCCCCACCCGTTGCGCTGTGAGCGTACGGGGCGTCGTCCGGACGCGCCGCCGGGCTAGATTGGCGAGGCAGCCCAAGGAGGATTCGTGGAGATCAAGATCGGCATCCAGAACGTAGCCCGCGAGGTCACCGTCGACACCGAGACGAGCGCGGCCGACATCGAGAAGCGTCTCGCTCAGGCCATCGCGGACGGCGGTGTGCTGGCCATCGCGGACCCGAAGGGACGCAAGGTGCTCGTCCCGGCCACCTCGATCGCCTATGTCGACCTCGGCCAGGAGAAGGCCCGCCCCGTCGGCTTCGGTTCGGTGTAGCCCGCCGCGTCGCACGTTCGTCCCGAACGTGCGGGCGTTCAGACTCCTCAACGGATTACTGGGGGCTTTCGGGTTCCCGCCACGTCCCTGTTGTGGTGAAATGGTGGTGGCCCCGGCACGGGCTGAATCCTCACCCAGGAGAACCGGTGAACACCTCCCGAAAACTCACCATCGGAATCGCCGCCGCGCTGGCGTGTTCCCTCGTCTCGATTCCGGCACAGGTTGCACACGCGGCACCGGCCAGCCGCAGCGTCGCTCTCGCGCGCGCGCCCCAGTTGGTCACGCCGATCGCAGTATCCGGAACCAGGGTCCTGGTGCAGGCGGACGGCACCTTCCGCATCTCGAACAACTCGGGCAAGACCTGGCGCACCGCCCATGTGTACTGTCCCGACCGCAGCTACTGCGATCCCACCCTGCCCTCCAACATTGTCGGACGCGTATCGGGGGGCATTGTGGCCTTCTACCATTATGATCTCCCCGGTACCGTCAGCGCGTACTCTCTCGAGTCGAATGCCGTGGTTGGCCGGCCCTACAAGCTCACCCGAGAAGAGTCGGTGGCGGATCTCAATGGAGCATTCGTGTTGCTCCACTCCTGGCCTTCAGGGGTGATGAGCATCCGCTCCCTGGTCGACCAGTCCGTCCGGCAGCTACCGGGGACGGCCGCCTACGGGCGAGGCCAACTGCTGTCGGACGGTTCGGTCATCGTGCACAACAACGACAGCCCCGCGGTCTGGGACCGGATCGACACCAGTGGTTCGGTCGCCCCGTTCATCTCTTCGGCCTCGGGCAAGCCAGTCGTCAGCGGCTCGATGGTGGCGTACCGGTCCGGGGCCGGGCGCCTGTGCCTGACCAGCCCCGCCACAGCCCTGGCGGAATGCCGCAGCGGCTTGGGCTCCTTCTCGGTCGCACAGGTGAGTGCGCGAGGCGTGCTCATCCAGCACGACAAGAAGGCACGCTGGCTCCCGATCACGCACGGCCGGCTCGGCACGCCGAGCCCGGTGAAGGCCACGCTGGCCGGCGCGAACTACCAGCACGCCGTCAGCGTGGAGAATGCCTACCCGGTGATCGCTCAGAAGACCTCAACCGGCATCCGGATGCTCACGCTCCGGTCCGGCGGCCGGCTCAGCGTCCACCATCTCGGATGGGCGCGTAGCTCCATGCTGCCCTCTGCCCTCCAGTTGACCCCCACGACCGTCCTGAGCAGCAAGGGCTCCCCCGCGAAGTCGTGGTATCGCAACGCCGTCTCGAGCCTCGGCGCCAGCAGGGCCGTCGCCACCAGCGGGGAGGTTCAGGCGAGCGGTGCGCGCTGGGCGGTGAGTGGCTCCGCCCTCGTGCTTTACGACCGCGGCCGGAAGGACCGCCGGCTAGGAATCGACGGCACCGCGCTCAAGGTCAGCGGCACGCACCTGTTGGTTGCGCCCTCCTGCCATCCCGCGCTCAGTGACCCGGATCCGACCTGCCCGACTCCGGAGATCTACGACATCAGCGGCCGCAGACTCGCCACCATCGCTGCTCAGGACATCTTCGGCGACCTCGCGGTCGTCAGTGATGGACCGCTCGGCGCCGCCCGGGTCGTTCGGTACCCGGCGCCGGCCGAGACGATAGCGTCGTTCAACCTGCCCGACCCCGGCGTCTACGGCCGCTACGCCGACCTGCAACTGTGGGGCGACTGGGTCGCCGGCACCAGGGACGAGGCCACCGACCGCCACGCGGTCGTGTACAACTACCGCACCGGTCAGTTGCGGGTCTCACCATCCTCCGCGACGCTGACGGCGCTCGGGGACGGGTTTGCCGTCATCAACACCTTCCGGGCCGACAACGACCGGCAGCTCCAGGTCTGGAACCTGGCCACCGGGGCCATGACGACCCTGTCGTCCGTGTCCAGTGTCACCGCCACCGACGGTTCACGGGTGGCCTACCTGAGCGGCGATCCCTTCAACCGGTTCACCAAGGCACGGCTCACCGTCGCCAGTTTCGCCTCGCTGGCCCGCACCGCTCCGAGGACCCTGGGTGTGGTGGCGCCGGGCACCTGGAAGAAGTCGTGGCACGTGGACATCGACCTGACCAAGGCGGTCCGTGCGGGACGGCTGGAATTCCGGGACGCCGGTGGGCAGCTGATCCGGTCACTGAAGGTCCCGGCGAGCCGTGACGGGTCCATCCGGAACATCAGGTGGGACGGAAAGGACAGCGGCGGCCGCCTGGTCGCTGCGGGCACCTACACCTATCGCCTGACCAGCGTCGCCGCCGACGGTACCGGCGGCGTCCGCGCGCCCGATGGCAGCGCCAGCCCGGTGGGCACGGTGGTCGTGCGATAGGCTTGGGCTGCTCAACCACTAGTGTGAGCCCGCCCGGAGCGGCCCCGTCTGCCGCCGGCGGTCCGTTCTGCGCAGGCTGCGCAGGTGAAGATGAGGCAAGACGCTGACCGAGAACGCGCTCGCGACCGACACCCAGACCTTCGCCGACCTCGGGGTCATCCCCGAAATCGTCGAAGCCCTTTCCGAAACAGGGATCGAGAATCCCTTCCCCATTCAGGCCCTCGCCATTCCGATCGCGCTGGCCGGCACCGACATGATCGGCCAGGCCAGGACCGGCACCGGCAAGACTCTCGCCTTCGGCGTCAGCCTGCTGCAGCGGATCACCGTCCCGAGCGACCCGACGTTCGAGGATCTCGCCGCGCCCGGCAAGCCGCAGGCACTGGTGATGTGCCCGACCCGGGAACTCGCCCTGCAGGTCGCCGGTGACCTCAAGGTCGCCTCGGCCGTGCGCAAGGCCCGCGTGCTGACCGTGTACGGCGGAGTCGGCTACGAGCCCCAACTGGACGCGCTCGCGACCGGCGTCGAGGTCGTCGTGGGTACCCCCGGCCGACTCCTCGACCTGGTGAACCGGCGGTCGCTCGACCTGTCGCACGTCCGCGTTCTCGTCCTGGACGAGGCCGACGAGATGCTTGACCTCGGCTTCCTCCCCGACGTCGAGCGGCTGATCTCCAAGACCCCGAAGTCGCGGCAGACGCTGCTGTTCTCGGCGACGATGCCGGCGGCCGTCGTCGCGCTGGCCCGGATGCACCTCGAGCAGCCGGTCAACGTCCGCGCCGAGACGAGGGACGCCCAACTCACCGTCCCCGACACCACCCAGTTCGTCTACCAGGCGCACGACCTGGACAAGCCGGAGATCGTCGGGAAGCTGCTGCAGTCCCCCACCTGCACCCGGACGATGATCTTCACCCGCACCAAGCGGGCCGCCCAGCGCCTGTCCGACGAACTGGTCGACCGCGGCTTCCAGGCGACCTCCATCCACGGCGACCTCAACCAGGTGGCCCGGGAGAAGGCTCTGAAGAAGTTCCGTGAGGGCAAGGTCTCCATCCTGGTCGCGACCGACGTCGCCGCGCGCGGCATCGACATCACCGACGTCAGCCACGTCGTCAACTACGAGTGTCCCGACTCGGAGATGACCTACGTGCACCGGATCGGACGCACCGGCCGCGCCGGCGCCAAGGGCACCGCGGTGACCCTGGTCGACTGGGCCGACATCACCCGGTGGAAGGTGATCAACAAGACGCTGAACCTCGACTATCCCGAGCCGCCCGAGACCTACTCCACCTCGCCGCACCTGCTGGCCGACCTGGAGATCCCCGAAGGCACCAGGGGACGGATCGCCGAGGCGGCTCCGCGGGAGCCCCGGCCCGACCGCACCGGCTCGGTGGGCGACCGCAAGCCGCGGGGTGAGCGGCCGAAGCGGGACCGTGCCCGTCGGCGGCTGCGCAACGGCGAACCCGTCGAAGGCGCCGAGGTGACCGCACCGGAGACCGCGGCCGAGGCCGGCGGCGAGCCCGCCGAGGTCGAGTCCTCCGGCGAGCCTCGCAAGCGCCGTCGCCGTCGGCGCTCGGGTGGATCGCGTCCCAGCGAGAGCTGAGAAGCCGCGAGAGCTGAGAAGCCGCCAAGACTTTTCGAGAACGTTGTTCACACAAGCGCTGCGGCGCGCTATGGTCCTGCCATGAAACCGAACGGCGCTCTCCAGACCATCTTCGCCTTCTTCCTCGGCCTGCTGGTGCTCGCATTCGTCTCCGTCGCGATCGGGACGTTCCTGCCCGAGCCCGACTGGAGCGCCACCAACGAGGCGGCCCGCGACAGCTGGCAGCTCACGAACGGCATCGTGCTGCTCGTCTGTGCGACCGCATTGCTGGCGGCGTCCCTCTTCCTCCCGGACGCACAGGTGGTGCTGAGCAACGGCATCCTGCTCGGCGGCGTGTTCACCATGGTGTACGGGGTGGTCGCCGCCTTCATCAGCGACGCCGGCCTGCTGCGGTTCGCGGTGGTCACGGCCGCTTTGGCAGTGACGATCGCGATCGGCTACCTGCGCTTCGTCCGCGGGCGCCGCACTCCGAACACCCAGGTTCCGATCTCGGCTCCGGCCGAAGGCGTCCCGTCCGACATCGTCGAGCGGGTGATGGTGGTCGAGCGCAAACTGGACGCGATCGGCACCGCCTTGCGCAGTTGAGGTTCGCGCTCCCCTGCGTCGGCCCTAGTAGACCATGTTCATGGCCGCCCGGACCTCGGCCAGGGTGGCGTCGCCGACCTCGTTGGCGTGGGCGTTGCCGGTGCGCAGGACGTCCATCAGGTACCCGGGATCTCCGGCCAGCTCGGCGCGCCGGGCGCGGATCGGGGCGAAGAACTCGTTGACGGCCTCGGTGACGAGCTTCTTCAGGCCGCCGCCACCGCCGTCCCCGATCGACTCGGCGATCTCGACCGGCTCGCGTCCCGTGCACAGGGCGGTCAGCATCACCAGGTTCGACACCTCCGGGCGGTTCTCCGGGTCATAGCTGATGTGCCGGTCGGAGTCGGTGACCGCCTTCTTGATCAGCTTCGCGGTCGTGTCGGCGTCCATGCCGATCTCGATCACGTTGCCCTTCGACTTGCTCATCTTCGTCCCGTCCAGGCCGAGGACGACCGGCGCCTTCGAGAGCAGCGCCTCCGCCTGCGGGAACACCGGACGGTCGGGGTTGGCCCGGCCGTACCGCTCGTCGAAGCGGCGGGCCACCACCCTGGTCTGCTCCAGGTGCGGCAACTGGTCCTTGCCGACCGGGACGAGGTTCGCCTTGCAGAACAGGATGTCGGCTGCCTGGTGCACCGGGTAGGTGAGCAGGAGGCCCGACATCGGCCGGTCACCGGTCGCCTCCAGCTCGGCCTTCACCGTGGGGTTGCGGCGCAGCTCGGCGTCGGTGACCAGCGAGAGGAACGGCAGCAGCAGCTGGTTCAGCGCCGGGACGGCCGAGTGCGCGTAGATCGTGGTCCGGGACGGGTCGAGGCCGATGGCGAGGTAGTCGGCCATCATGGACAGGACGCGTTCGTGGATGGGCCCGGTGCCGTCCCGGTCGGTGATCACCTGGTAGTCGGCGATCAGGATGAAGGTCTCCACGCCGGCGTCCTGGATGCGGACCCGGTTGGCGAGCGAGCCGAAGTAGTGGCCGATGTGCAGGTTCCCGGTCGGACGATCCCCGGTCATCACCCGGAAGCCGGACGGGTCCCTGGCGATCTGCGCCTCGATCTCGATGCTGCGCGCCTCGGTCCGGCGCAGCGACGCGTCCGAGGTCGAGGCGGCGAGGTCGTCGCCCGCGGAGTCGGCCACGCTCGGGGTGGTCAGGTCGGACATGTCTCTCCTTGCGTCTGTCGTCGGCTCCGGACGCGCGAAACGGCCGCCGGATCCGGACGGCCGTTGGTGGGGTCACTGATGTGCGGGCCGTCGCTACGGCCGCCACCAGCTCCCCGGATTCACGGCCGTCAATCTACCACCGCTACAGCAGGCCGCCGCGCTCGGCGACCCGGGCGCGGATGGCGTCCAGCACGTCGGGTGCGGTGGTGTTGCAGCCGAGGTCGTGGTCGACCTTGCCGGTGCCGTGGTAGTCGGACGAGCCGGTGGCCAGCAGGTTCAGCTCGCCGGCAAGGCCCCGCAGTTCGTCGCGGGTGGCCTGGTCGTGGTCCTGGTGGTCGACCTCGATGCCGTCCAGGCCGCCTCGGGCAAGGTCCGCGAGCACGTCCGGCGACAGGTGCTCGCGTCTCCCCCGTCCCCACGGATGGGCCAGGACAGCCACCCCGCCGGACGCCCGCACCAGCGCGACGCCCTGCGCGACCGGGACGGCGTAGCGCGGCACGAACACCGGCTTGTCGTCGGCGAGCCAGGTGTCGAACGCCTCGGTGCGGTCAGCCACGTAGCCCAGTTCGATCATCGCGTCGGCGAAGTGCGGACGCCCGACGGACGGGCTGTCGCCGACCTGCCGGTAGAGAACGTCGGCAGGGATGGGCATGCCGAGGGCGGACAGCCGGGCAAGCATCGCCCCCACCCGGCCCGAGCGTCCCTCCCGCACCCGGGCCAGCTCGGCGCTCAGCGCACGGTCGTCGACGCGGCACCCGTAGCCGAGCAGGTGGACGCTGGCGCCGCGGCGCTGGGCCGAGATCTCGATGCCGCGCAGTACCTCCACGCCGAGCCGGCCACCGGCCGCGAGCGCCTCCGGCAGCCCGTCGAAGGTGTCATGGTCGGTGAGCGCCACCACGTCCAGTCCGGCCGTGACCGCCTGCGCGACCAGGCCGGCCGGGGTGTCGGTGCCGTCGGAGACGGAGCTGTGGGTGTGCAAGTCGATCCGCATGCCGTTCATCCTGCCCCATGCCGTCCGCTCGGCTCCGGGACATCGACCGGGTCGCTCCGCTGGAACGCCGCCCGATACGCGGTGGGCGACACCGAGACCAGCCGGACGAAGTGCTTGCGCAGCAGGTCGGCGCTACCGAAGCCCACCCGGCCCGCGACCTGCTCGACGCTCAACCGGCTGGACTCGAGGAGTTCCTGCGCGGCGACGACCCGCTGCCCCACCAACCACCCGGAAGGACGCAGCCCGAGCGCGGCGAAGTGCCGCTGCAGGGTTCGCGGCGACACGTGAGCAGCTGTGGCTAACCGGGACAGCGGCCACGGAGCGGAAAGGTCGCTGCCGACCAGTTCGCGCAGTCGATCGAAGCCCGCGTCCGGCAGGTCGGTGGGACGGGCGCGTGGCGGGACGAACTGGGCCTGCCCGCCGGAGCGGGCGACCGGAATCACCATCGACCTGGCCACGGCAGCGGCAGCGGCCGCCCCGTGCACGTGCCGGACGATCGCCAGGCACGTGTCGACGCCCGCGGTCACGCCGGCCGACGTCCACAGTCGGCGCGCGGGGTCGTGCAGGTAGATGGCGGTGGCGTCGACGCGAATCTCGGGATGCAGCGACTGCAGGCGTGCTGCGTGGCGCCAGTGCGTGGTCGCGCGGGCTCCGTCCAGGAGACCGGTCCGGGCGAGCAGGAAGGCGCCGGTGCACAACGAGACCAGCTGGGCACCCCGGCTGTGGGCGTCCACCAGGGCGGCGACGGCGGCCACCCCGTCCGCGTCGTCGAAGCCGGCCAGCGACGCGTCCAGGTCGGCGAACCCCGGTACCACCACCAGATCGGCGTCGGAAGCAGTCGCGAGCGGCCGCGTCGGCGCCGCCATCCCACCGGTGAGGGTCACCGGATCGGCCGGACCGACCACGCTCACCTCGTTGGCGGGCGCCCCGTCGACCGCGCCCGAGCCGAACACCTCGATCGCGATCGAGAGATCGAAGCCCCGCATCCCGTCGATGGCGAGGATGGCGACACGCATGGCGTGATCATATCGATCCCTGCCGTTCACGCCACTGGTCGGTCGTCCCGGATAGCGGTGGAATGGCGTCGTGCCAACCACAGCGACCGCACTCATCGTCATCGACGTCCAGGAGGGATTCGGCCGGGAGGACTTCTGGGGACAGCCGGCGAACCTCGACGTCGAGTCGTCCATCGCAGCCCTGGTGGAGCACTGGCGGACCCGTCGCCCGGGGCCGCTGGTGATCGTCCGCCACGACTCGGCCAACCCGGCGTCGCCTCTGCACCCTGGCGATCCCGGCAACCGGCTGCGACCGTTCCTGGCGGCAATCCAGCCCGACCTCCTGATCACCAAGAAGGTGAACTCGGCGTTCTACGGCGAGCCCGACCTGGACGGCCGGCTGCGGGCGGCGGAGATCAACGACCTGGTGATCTGCGGCGTCCAGACGAACATGTGCGTGGAGACAACCGCCCGAATGGCCGGCAACCTCGGCTACCGGGTTCAGGTGCCGCTGGACGCGACCAGCACGTTCGGCCTCGCCGATACGGTCCCCGGGTTCGGCGACCGGAAGTTCAGCGGTTCCGACCTGATGGTTGCCACAGCCCTCAATCTTCAGCGGGGGTCTTTCGCGAAGGTGACCTCCACCGCGGCGATTCTCTCGGCCGAAGACCGCTGACGCTCAGGCGAGCATCGCCCGCAGCTGGCTGAGGGCCACGTTCATCCGGGCGACGTCGGGGGTCCCGTCGCAGACCTGGCGGATCATGGCGACCCGAGCGGACACTCCCGGGTTCGCTGAGATCCAGGTCTCGATCACGGAGCCCGACCAGGCGTCCGGCGACGCGGCGGACAGCACCTTCGCGGTCAGTTCCGCGTGCGCGCTGAGCAGCTCATCGCGGAGCGCTGCCCGCGCCATCGCATCCCAGCGCACCTGGCGGGGCAGCCGGTCGACGCCGTCGAACAGCAGGTCCAGCGCCAGCTCGTCCGCCAACTGATAGTGCACCTGGGCGACCCGCAGTGGCTCCATGCCGAGCCGGTGGGCGACCTCGACGACGCTGAGCAGGGTGTGCGCCTGGCCGGCGGTGCTGAGGTTCTCGGCGAGTTCGAGCCCGACCCCGGCCTCGATCCAGTTCCGCGCCTCGGCGACGGCGGCGTGAGCCTCGGAGCCGGCCAGCAGGCTGGCCAGCATCGGGCGCAACTCGGCGATGGCAGGCGCATACTCCGCGACGACCCCGGCCACGTCCAGCGGGCTGCGGACGTGGTGCAGCAGCCAGCGCGTCCCCCGTTCGACCATCCGCAGCAGGATCACCCGCAACTCGGTCGCCAGGTCGGCGGACATCGTGCCCCGACGCAGCCGAACCTCGTCCAGACCGGCGTTGAAGATCGCGCGGGAGGCCAGCTGGGCCCGGATGATGTCCGCGACGTCGGCGCCGGTCTCGGTGGAGAGCCGGTGGTAGGCGGTGATGCCCTGGCTGTTGACGAACCGGTTGACGGCCACCGTCGTGATCACCTCCCGGCCAAGGGGGTGGCCGGGGATGGCGTCGGCGTAGCGCTCCCGCAGCGGCTCCGGGAAGTACTGGAGCAGCCGGTCGGCCAGGTACGGATCGTCGGGCAGGTCGGAGGCCAGCACCCAGTTCTTCAGCGCGATCTTCGTCCAGGCGAGCAGGGTCGCCAGTTCGGGACGGGTGAAGCTCGTCCCCGCGGCGATCCGGGCGGTGACCTCGTCGGTGCCGGGCAGGAACTCGAGCCTGCGGTCCAGCAGGCCGGCCGTCTCCAGCGTGCGCATCCACGACTCCAGCTGCCCGGTCAGCCGCTGCGAGCGGAACTCGGAGTTGGCCAGGGCGACGTTCTGGTCGAAGTTGTGGGCCAGCACCAGGCGGGAGACCTCATCGGTCATGGACGCC
The DNA here is from genome assembly GCA_017306015.1 of Propionibacteriaceae bacterium. Taxonomy (GTDB): domain Bacteria; phylum Actinomycetota; class Actinomycetes; order Propionibacteriales; family Propionibacteriaceae; genus Propionicimonas. Next base: position 40,066 of record JAFKJK010000003.1, on the reverse strand, counting down.
AGCAGCGCGTCCCGGTCGTCGCGGGCCAGCCGTCCGGCCGCCAGCTCGGGCGCGAGCAGGATCTTGATGTTCACCTCGTGGTCGGAGGTGTCGACGCCGGCCGAGTTGTCGATGAAGTCGGTGTTGATGCGTCCGCCGCCCTGCGCGTACTCGATCCGTCCGAGCTGCGTGCAGCCGAGGTTGCCGCCCTCGACGACGCACCGCGCCCGCACCTGGCGTCCGTCCACGCGGAGGCCGTCGTTGGCCTTGTCACCCACTGCGGCGTTGGTCTCCGTCGACGCCTTGACGTAGGTGCCGATGCCCCCGTTGAACAGCAGGTCCACCGGAGCGGCGAGGATCGCGCTGATCAGGTCGTTCGGCGTCAGGGACGTGACCTGCTCGGCCAGGCCCAGCGCCGCCCGGACCTCCGCCGACACCGGCACCGCCTTCGCGGTCCGCGGGTAGACCCCACCCCCGGTCGAGATGCCCTGGTAGTCGGCCCAGGTCGAGCCCGGTTGGTCGAACAGCCGCCGGCGCTCGGCGAAGGACGCCGTCGGATCGGGATCCGGGTCGAGGAAGATGTGCTGGTGGTTGAACGCGGCCACCAGCTTGATCGCCTCCGAGCACAGCATTCCGTTGCCGAACACGTCTCCGGCCATGTCCCCGATGCCCACGCAGGTGAACGGGTCGGTGGCCGGGTCCATCCCCATCTCGGCGAAGTGCCGCTTGACCGACTCCCAGGCACCCTTCGCGGTGATGCCCATCACCTTGTGGTCGTAGCCGGACGAGCCCCCGGACGCGAACGCGTCCCCGAGCCAGTAGCCGCGGCGGACGGAGATCTCGTTGGCCAGATCGCTGAAGGTGGCCGTCCCCTTGTCGGCCGCGACGACGAGGTACGGGTCGTCCCCGTCGTAGCGCAGCACCCGTGCCGGCGGGACGACCCGTCCGTCCACGATGTTGTCGGTGACGCTGAGCAGGGCGTCCACGAACAGCCGGTAGCAGGCCTTGCCCTCGGCCAGCCACGCCGCCCGGTCGGACGCCGGCGGCGGGTTGAGCGGCACGAAACCGCCCTTGGCGCCCACCGGGACGATCACCGTGTTCTTCACCATCTGCGCCTTCACCAGGCCGAGCACCTCGGTACGGAAGTCCTCGCGACGGTCCGACCAGCGCAGGCCGCCGCGGGCGACCGCCCCGAAGCGCAGGTGGACGCCGGCCAGCCGTGCTGAGTAGGTGAACACCTCGAAGGCCGGACGCGGCTGCGGCAGCAGGTCGAGTTCCGCGGGCAGCAGCTTGATCGCCAGCACGTCGGCCCCGGTGAAGGCGTTGGTGCGGACGCAGGCCCGGATGACGGCGAGGAACGCCCGCAGGATCCGGTCATGGTCCAGGCTCGCGACGGCCTCGAGCTGGGAGTGCAGGCTGTCGTAGTGCGCGGCCACGGCCGCCTCGCGGGCCGCGTCGTCGGCGAACGCGTCCGGATCGAAGCGGGCCTCGAAGGTCGCCACCAGCTCGGCGGCGATCGCGGGGTTGGCCACGAGCGCGGCCGCGACATAGGTCTGGCTGAACGACATCCCGGCCTGTTGCAGGTAGCGGGAGATGCAGCGCAGGTAGTCGATCTGCCGCCAGGTCAGCTTCGCGGGCACGACCAGCTGGTTCATCCGGCCGGCCTCGCAGCGTCCGGTCCAGGAGGCGGCGAAGGCGTCGGCGAAGTTCTGCCGGTCGGTGGCGTCCCAGTTCGCGCCGTCTGGCAGGCGCAGGCCGAAGTCGTAGACGGCCAGGCGCTCGCCGCGCAGATCCCAGGTGTAGGGACGCTCGTCGACCACCTCGGCGCCGAGCACGGACAGGTGCGGCATCACCTTGGTCAGGGACATCTCCTGGCCGGTGAAGACCTTCAGCCGCAGGTCTGCGGGGTCGTCGGGGTCGTTCACCTGGGTCATCACCAGTCGCAGGTCGTCGGGACCGGCCAGCCGGTTGGCCTGGATCAGGTCGGCGACCGCGACGGCCGGCGGGTAGTCGGCGCGATAGGCGTCGGAGAACTCGACTCCGCGCTGTTCGGCGGGCAGGGTGGCGGCTCGCTCGGCGAACTTGTCGGCCCAGCTGAGGGCTGCCTGCGCCACCTCGGAGGTGATCGCCTCCAGGTCGGGATCGGTGGGCGCGTCGTCGGCGATCCGGATGACGAAGAACAGCCTGGTCAGGACGGACTCGCTGATCAGCGTGTTGTATTCGAGCTCGGCCCCGCCGAGGTTCTCGAGCAGGATCTGCTGGATCTTGAGCCTGGTCTCGGTGTTGTACCGGTCGCGCGGGATGAACACCAAGGCGGTGACGAACCCACCGAACCGGCTGCGACGCAGGAAGACCCGTGCCTGCCGCCGCTCCCTGATCTGGGCGATCGCGCTGACCACCGGTGCGAGTTCGGAGACGTCGGCCTCGAAGAGCTCGTCGCGGGGATAGGTGGCGATCACCTGGCGAATGGTGTTCCAGCCGTACGAGTTCGGCTCGAAGCCGGAGGCGGCCAGGATCCGGCTGGCCTTGCCGGCGAGCACCGGGATGGCGTGCAGGGACTCGGTGTACGCGTCGGCGGCCAGCAGACCGAGGAAGCGGTGCTCGGCCTCGAGCGTGCCGTCGTCGCGATACGTCCGGACGGCGACGTGGGTCAGGTAGCCCGGACGGTGCACCGGCGAGCGGCGGCGGTCGCGGACCAGTACCAGGGGCTCGCTCTCCCCCGCCACCGGCACGTACACGCGGTCGGTCTCGGTCACGCCGCGGAGGATGCCCAACTGGCTGCCGGCCGACGGCGTGACCCCGGACGTGTCGCCGGTGTAGTGGGCATAGCCCAGGAAGACGAAGTGACCGTCCTCCATCCAGGTGAGCAGTTCGATCGCGTCCGCGAGGGCCGCCGTCCGCGGTCCGGCGGCGAGTTCAGCCGCGGCCTCGCGGCAGCGCCGCAGCATCGGCTGCCAGTCGGTGACGACGGTCTCGACGGTCTCCAGGGCCGTGCGCAGCCCGTCCGCCAGGGCACTGGACAACTCTGCCGCCGGGTGGCCGAGCGGCGGGTAGACCTCCAACACGATCCAGGACTCCGGCGTCCCGGCACCGCCGAAGCCGACCAGCCGTCCGTCGGCATCGCGATGGGCCACCGGCTGGGGGTGGTAGATGCCGCGGAGGCTCCACCCCTGCCGGGTGAGCTGCATGATCGAGGTGTCGACGAGGAAGGGACGGTCGTCGCTGACCATCAGCACCACGGTCGAGCCCTGGGCGTCCCACAGCTGCGGGGTGAACACCCGCAGCTGTGACTCACCCGATGCGCGGACGGTACCGAGTTCCAGGTGGGCGGCCGCCGTGGCGGCCAGCGCCACCGGATCGACGGTGTCGAGTTCGGAGTCGGCCACCGTGGCCAGATACAGCTTGGCTAGTTCCGCCTGGAGCTCGGACGCCCCGGTGGACGCCTGGGTCAGCAGTGCGGTACGACGGCCCTCGCGTCGAGCAGCGTCGACAGACACCTGGACTCCTTTGCCGATTAGGACATTGCCACCATATCCAGACACGATTGGGCACATGCGGATCCACGCCACCAACGACTTCGCGGCCGACGTGCCCACCGCGTTCGCAATGCTGACCGATCCGGTCTTCCTGAGGGCGACCTGCCTGGTGACCGATCCGCTGGAGCACTCGGTCGCCGTCGAGGGCCCGGTCACCCGCACCCGCAGGGTGATGCCGACGCCGTCGGTGGTATCGCGGCTGGCCGGACCGACGATGGCCGTGGTCGACCAGATCACCTGGCACCCGGACGGCGGCACCGGCACGCGCGCAGGGGACGCGCTGATCACCGTCGAGGGCCTGCCGGCGAAGCTGGTCGGCACCGTCCGGCTGCAGCCGGGCGGGCGCGGCGCCGTGCTGGACTACGACGGCGAACTGACCGTCGACGTTCCCCTGCTGGGCCCGAGCCTGGCGAAACAGGCAGCGCCTCTCCTCATCGAAGCGCTGGAGCTGCAGCAGCGGGTCGGAGACCAGTTCCTGACCCGCTGACCTCGGCTCAGCTCGTGCAGAGGCAGAACGGGTGGCCGGCGGGGTCGAGGAACACCCGGAACGTCGTGCCCGGCTGAGTCTCCGCCAGGGTCGCACCGAGTTCCCGCACCGCCACCTCGCCGGCGTCCAGGTCGTCGACGATCACGTCGAGGTGGAACTGCTGCGGCACCTCCTGACCGGGCCAGACCGGAGCCCGGTAGTCCTCCACCTGCTGGAAGCTGATGCACTGGCCGTAGTCGGCCCGGACGTCGGCCCAGCCCTCGTCGAGCTCGACCTTCCAGTCGAGCAGCGCGCCGTAGAACGTCGCCAACGCGGCGGCGTCCGGGCAGTCGATCACCACACTCGGGAATCTTGCGATAGCCATGGCGCAACCATAGGCGAGCCCTCCGACAACCGGGGAGGGCGCGTACCTAGGTACTGTGGTACCTTCTGGCCATGGTTGCGGATATCAAGATCGAACGGGTCCAGACCGGCGTCCGGATCGAGAAGCGGCTGCTCAAGGTGCTCAAGGCCGTGGCGGACCTGCACGACCTCACGTTGGGCGACCTCCTGGAGGGCATCGTGCTGCACGCCTTCGAGGGCAGGTCGCCGTTCGACGAAACGACGCTGGCGAAGATCGCGGAACTGAAGACGGTGTTCGGGCTCGACCTCACCGCCGAGGCGAGCCACCACCTCGTCGAGGACGCGCAGCCGTGACCGCTGTCGGACGGACGCTCGTCCGCGAACACGTCCACCAGGTCCACGCGACCCCGGCCGAGGTCTTCCCGTTGTTGTGCCCCGCCCGGGAGGTCGACTGGATCGACGGCTGGGCCGAGCGCTGCGTCCTCGTCCAGACCGCGTCCGGCGTGGCCGAGAAGGGCTGTGTCTTCCTCACCACCGATCCGAGCCGGATGGACGTGACCTGGGTGGCCACCCGGCACGAACCGGACGCCGGGATCGTCGAGTACGTCTGGGTGTGGCCGGATGAGGAGGTGGTGACGCTCAGCATCACTGTGGATGCGGAGGGTCCGGGCAGTCGTATGCGCATCCGGCACACCGTGGTTCCGCTGCCCGGAGCCGACGCCACGGCCCTCGAAGCAAGTTGGGCCGCGGAGGTCGTCGATCCGGTGATGGCCCGGTGGGAGCGGTCGATGAACCACTACCTGGCCACCGGCGAGGTGCTGCGGCAACACTCCTGAGGCAGCCCTCGGCGAGGACTCACTGGAAGTCCCGGGAACGGTGCCACACCTGGATCGGCAGCGGCTCGAAGCGATCGGCGAGCAGGTTGACGACCCCCTCCGGGGAGCGTTCGAGCTTGCCGCGGGCCACCACGGCCGGTGAGGTGCGGGCGACGACCCGGTAGCGCTGCCAGACCCCGGGCGAGCAGACCACGTTCAGCAGGCCGTACTCGTCCTCCAGGCTGAGGAAGGTGATCCCGGACGCGGTGGTGGGCCGCTGCCGGTGGGTGACCAGTCCAGCCACCTCGATCCGCCGGCCGGGCTCGGCCGTGGCCAGCGCCGAGGTCGGCAGGGCGCCCCGGGCGTCCAGGTCGGCGCGGAGATGGCGGATCGGGTGGTCGTCGGTGCTCACCCCGGTCGCCCACAGATCGTCGACCAGTATCTCCAGCTCGGACGGGTCGGCGAACAGCGGCGGCTGGCTGGCCACCAGCGTCCCCGGCAGGGTGCCGGGACGGTCCAGCGCCGCCGCACCGGCCTGCCACAGGGCTCCCCGCCGGCTCATGCCCAGGCAGTCGAAGGCCCCCGCACTCGCCAGCGCTTCCAGTTGGGACGCGTCCAGGCCGGTGCGGCGGACAAGATCGGCCTGGGACGCATAGGGACCGTTCGCGTCCCGTTCGGCGACGATGCGTCCGGCCACGTCGCGTCCGATCCCCCGGACACCGGCCAGCCCCAGCCGGACGGCGAAATTGCCGTCCCGTCGGTGCGCGGCCGACTCGTCCGGGGCGGTGGGGTCGAAGGCGCCGAACTCCGGCTGCTTGCGGTCTGTGCAGGACTCAGTGCCCGTGGGAGCGGCGAACGGCTCCGTCCCTGCAATCGGGACGACCAACTCCAACTCCGCGTCCACTCCGGACCGCTCGAGATCGGGACGGCGTACCTCCACGCCGTGCCGGCGGGCGTCCGAGGTCAGCGTGGACGGGGAGTAGAAGCCCATCGGCTGGGCCCGGAGCAGGCCGGCGAGGAAGGCGGCCGGGTAGTGCAGCTTCAGCCAGCTGGAGGCGTAGACCAGGAGCGCGAAGCTCAGCGAGTGCGATTCGGCGAAGCCGAAGTTGGCGAAGGCCTTGATCTGGGCGTACATGTGCTCGGCCGCTTTGCCGACCAGGCCGTTGCGCGCCATGCCCTCGAAGAGCTTCCGCTCCAGCGAGTCGATCCGCTCCTCGCCACGCTTGGAGCCCATCGCCCGGCGCAACAGATCGGCGTCCTCGCCGCTGCACTCCCCCACGGCCACCGCCATCTGCATCAGCTGCTCCTGGAACACCGGGATCCCCAGCGTCCGCTCCAGCACCGGCTTCAGCTTGGGGTGGGCGTAGGTCACTGGATCCTGGCCCAGCTTGCGGCGGACGAACGGGTGCACCGCCCCGCCCTGGATCGGCCCGGGACGGATCAGCGCGATCTCGATCACCAGGTCGTAGAACTTCCGCGGCTGGAGCCTCGGCAGCAGGCCCATCTGCGCGCGCGACTCCACCTGGAACACCCCGATCGAGTCGGCCCGGCAGAGCATGTCGTAGACACCCCTTTCCTCCTTGGGGATGGTCGCCAGCTCCCAGTGCTCGCCGGTGGCCCGTTCGATGGCGTTGAAGGTGTGCTGGAGTGCGGCCAGCATGCCCAGCCCGAGCAGGTCGAACTTCACCAACCCCATCCAGGCGGCGTCGTCCTTGTCCCACTGGATCACCGTCCGGGACTCCATCCGGGCGTGCTCGATCGGCACCACCTCACCGACCGGACGTTCGGTCAGCACCATCCCGCCGGAGTGGATCCCCAGGTGCCGGGGCGCCTTCTGCAGCCGGCCGGCCAGGTCGAGCAGCTTCGGCGGCAGGTCGCCGACAGTCTCGATCTGCGACCAGCCCTCCACCTGCTTGGCGAAGGCGTCGGCCTGGCCGGGGCTGTAGCCCAGCGCCCGGGAGACGTCCCGGATCGCGCCGCGGGGCCGGTACTGGATCACGTTGCAGACCTGGGCTGCGCGCTCGCGTCCGTAGCGGTCGAAGACCCACTGGATGATCTCCTCGCGCCGGTCGGAGTCGAAGTCGACGTCGATGTCGGGCTCCTCGTCGCGCAACGCGGACAGGAACCGCTCGAACGGCAGCTTGTAGAAGATCGAGTCGACGGCGGTGATGCCGAGCAGGTAGCAGACCGCCGAATTGGCCGCCGAGCCGCGTCCCTGGCAGAGGATGCCGCGGTTTCTTGCCTCTTCCACGATGTCGTGGACGATCAGGAAGTAGCCGGGGAAGTCCTTGGCCTCGATCACGGCCAGCTCGTGCTCGATCCGCTCGGCGTCGGCCGGGCTCAGGTCGGGATAGCGCTCGGGAACCGCCTTCCAGACCAGGTACCGCAGGTAGCTCATCGGCGTGTGGCCCTCGGGCACCTCCTGCTTGGGCAGGGCCGGCTTGGCGCGACGCAACGGAAAGGCCAGCTCGTCGGCGAGCGGGACGGTGCGGGCGACCGCTCCGGGATAGCGGGCGAACCTGGCTGCCATCTCCGCTCCGGAGCGCAGGAAGGCCGAACCGGACGCCGGCAGCCAGCCGTCCAGGGCGTCCAGGCTGCAGGTTGCCCGGACGGCGGCGACGGTCTGGGCCAGGTCGTGATCGCGAGGGGTCGCGTAGTGGACATTCCCGGTGGCCAGCGTCGGCAGCCGGAGTTCCGCGGCGAGGTCGGCCAGCGCATCGTTGGCGTCGGAGTCCAGCGGGTGGCCGTGGTCGGTGAGCTCGACGTAGACCCGATCGGCGCCGAAATGGTGCACCAGGTCGGCCAGCTCCCGGCTGGCACCGGCACGTCCGCCGGTCGCCAGACCCTGACGGACGGAACCCTTGCGACAGCCAGTAAGCACCACCCAGTGCCCGTCCGCGCGGGCAGCGAGGTCGGCCACGTCGTAGACCGGCCGTCCCTTCTCACCCCCGGCGAGCTGGCCGGCGGTGATCGCCCCGGCCAGCCGGTGGTAGCCCTCCTCCCCGATCGCCAGCACCAGCAGGTGCTCCCCTGTCGGGTCGGGCTGGCCGGTCTGCGGCGCAGGCAGGCCCAGCGACAGTTCGGCGCCGAAAACCGTCTCGACGGCCAGCTTCTCGGCCGCCTCGGCGAACCGGACGATGCCGTACAGCCCGTCGTGGTCGGTGATCGCCAGGGCGTGCAGACCGAGCCGTTCGGCCTCCTCGGCCAGTTCGGTCGGACTGGACGCTCCGTCCAGGAAGGAGAAGGACGAGTGGGCATGCAGTTCCGCGTAGGGCACCGCGTCGTCCGGACGCCGGATCGGCGGGGGTGCGTACGGGGTGCGTTTGCGGCTGGTCGGGACGTCCTGCTCGGGAACCTCCACCTTTGCCGACGGTTCGGGTGCGCTGAGCGTGCGGTTGAGCTCCCGCCAGGGAATCGGAGGGTTGTAGTAGCCCATCAGTCGTACCTGCCTTCGGCCCACCAGCCGTGCTCGTCGAGCAGCAGCAGCCAGGCGCTGCCGTCCCCGGCGACCACCTGGAAGCGCGCAGCCCGGCGATGCCTGGCGTCGTCCCAGAACCGCTCGTCCACCGGCCAGGGGCCGGCCCAGCCGATCACCGGCTGGGTGGTTCCGGAAGCGGCGAAGGTGACCGGATCGCCGACGAGGGCTCCGCGCGGGTTCAGGGCCACCGGCATCCCCGAGTGGGTCAGCAGCGCGACCGGGTAGGGCTCGGCGAAGACCGTAGCCGGCAGCGGTTCGGGCACCATCCCCGGCCAGGGTGGACGCGACGGCGTCGACCGCGCCGGCCGCTCTCCCCAGGCCACCAGCTGCTGGCGCTCGGCGAGCCAGCGGCCGCCGCCGATCCGGGAGGTCAGCACGCCGTCGGGGCCGAGCATCGACTGCACCCTGGTGAGCACGTGGTGCACCCGCTCGTCCGGGCCGGTGCCGAACAGCCCGGTGACGTGATTGGCCTGCTCGTCGACGGTCGCCGGGGTCAGCCGCAGGCCGGTGACCCGGCTGCGCAGTCCGGACCCGGCGGACGCCTGCAACTGCCAGCGCAACCGGTCCAGGACAGCGGCCGCGTCGAAGGTGAACGGGGTCTGCCAGGAGCGGATCACCACCTCGTCCAGCTCGCCGGTCAGCTCAATGACGACCTCGGTGCAGGCCAGCCCGGCCGTGGCCAGGCCGGCGATGAAGCCCTCCACGCCCTCCCTGGCGGCGAAGGAGATCTGTTCGGCCAGTTCCAGGGGCGGTTCGAAGTCGAGCTTGGTGGTCAGCTCCGGCGGGGGTGTCCGTCCGTTGACCCGGTTGGGATCGCCTCCGGACGCGAGCACCTGCAGCCGCAACCTCTGGCTCCCGAATCGCTCGGCGACCGCAGTGGACGGCAACGCGGCGAACTGGCCCAGGGTGCGGACGCCCAGCCGCGGCAGCAGGGTGGTCAACTGCTCGTCGCCCAGCCGGGAGACCGGCAGTGGGGCGAGGAAGGCGGCGGACTCCCCGGGTGGGACGATCCGTACTCCCCTGGCCAGGTGCGCTGCCTGGACGGCGGCGAAGACCCCGTCGGCGACACCGGCGCGTCCGCTAACCACCCCGGTGCCGGTCACCACGGCTTCGAGGAGGGTCTCGGCAGCCTCTGCCTCGCTGCCCAGGTAGCTCGCCAGTCCGCGGGCAGCCAGCACGCAGCAGCCAGGGGTCAGCACCTGGACGCCGGGCGAGAGTCGCTCGACGCAGCCGACCACCAGCTCGAATTCCCGGGCCGAAGTGGCCTCGTCCGCCGGCACCACGACCAGGTCCGGGCAGCGGGACTGGGCCTCGCGGCGTCGCTGGCCGATGGCGACCCCCTCGGAGGCGGCTGCCGGGGAACAGGCCGTCACCTGGTTGGCAGCCACGACCGCAACCGGCGCGGAGGCGTCCTCCCCAGTGGCCTGCGCCCAGGCGGTGACCGGCCAGGACGGGAACCACAGTGCCAGGCTGCGGGAGGTGCGGGTGTCCGGGACGCCGGGGGCGTCGAGCAGGCTGGTCATCAGCCGACCGCCTCCAACCCGATCGGCTCCTCGACGACCGGACGGGCCACGGCCAGCCTGCCGGCACCGTCCGGCAGCAGCAGCCGGGCGACCCGCTCGCCGGCCAGCCGGCGGGAGAAGCCGCGGACCAGCACTTCCCGGGCGCCCAGGTGGCCGAAGCCGGCGCCCAGGCCGGCCCAGTGGGGGTCGGCCAGTTCCAGCCTGGCTTCGGCACGGGGCCAGTCACCGTGCACCAGCAGGACGCTGCCGCGGTCGCGCAACCGGGAGGCCAACCGGGCGGCATCGGCCTCGCGGACCCGTCCGGGTGGACGGACGGCGAGCACCGGCAGCACCTCACTCAGGGCTGCGACCACACCCAGCCACTGGTCCGACGGCTCGGGCACGAGCACCAGGCGGTCAAGGTTCACCCCGGCGAGCTGGGCGGCTTCCGTCCCGAACTCGGGCATGCCGACCACCCCGCACCAGTGCCCCTCCGCGGACGGTTCGGCCAGCAGCGCCAGCAGCAGGGCGCCGGCGCTGCCCAGGGAGTAGGCGGCGCCCGGGTGGAGCCCATGATCGGGCAGCAGTTCCGCCAGTGCCGACGCCACCGGGTAGCCTGCCGGACGGATCCGGGCATCGGCGGTCGCGAGTTGTGCCCGCAGCTTGGCGAGCATCTCCGCACTCGGCGCGACCGGCTGGACTCTCACCTACCGATTATCGAACGCCTGTTCTATTGAGTCAATGCGGCGGGCAGGGTCGCTACCCGGAGGAAGTGCCCATGCCGGAGAAGCGTGCCCGCCGGTTATCGTCGCCTGATGATCTGGAGCTGTGTGACCTGTGCTGTGGAGACCGACGACTCCCCTACTCCTCCCGAGACCTGTGAGATCTGCTCCGACGAGCGGCAGTGGGTGCCCGAGTCGGGACAGGCGTGGACGACGCTGGCCGGGCTGGCCGCGTCCGGGATGCGGACGGAATGGGTCGAGGTCGAGCCGGACCTGTGGGGCGTCACGGCGTCCCCGAAGGTCGGGATCGGGCAGCAGACCATGGTCGTGCGGACGCCCGCGGGAGTGGTGGTCTTCGATCCGCTGGGATTCGTGGACGCGGCGGTCGTCGGGCACGTCCGCGCGCTCGGGCCCGTGCTGGCGGTGGCCGCGAGCCACCCGCACATGTACGGCTGCCAGACCGAGTGGGCGGCCGCGCTCGACGCGCCGGTCGTCCTCAACGCCCACGACCGCGAGTGGTGCCGGCGGACCGAGCGGGTGACGTGGTTCGACGAGACGTTCGACCTCGGCCCCGACATCACCCTGCACCGGGTGGGTGGACACTTCCGTGGCCAGACGGTCGCCGAATGGCGCTCCGGCAACGGCGGACGCGGCGTCCTGCTGGCCGGGGACGCGGTGTTCCCCAACCCCGACCGGCGCACCGTCAGCTTCCTGCGCAGCTATCCCAACCGACTGCCGCTCTCCGGTGCGGTGGTGCAGCGGATCGCCGGCCAGCTGGAGGGACTGCACTTCGAACGGCTGTACAACAATTTCGGCGCGGTCGTGCCCACCGACGCGAAGGCGGTGGTCAGGGTCTCCGCGGACCGCCACGCCGCCTGGACCGACGGCCTGCACGACGACGAGACCTGGTGAACCCGCCCGCCGAAGCGCGTTCGGCCTAGTGAACCGCTTCGCCCGCAATCCCGCGATCGAAGAACGCACGCCGCAGCAGCTCCCCGCGGGCACCGGTCTCGGCCAGCCGGGCCCGGACTGCTCGCTCGCGGTCGGTCAACCCACGGGCGACGATCGTTGCCAACTGCACCTCCAGCGGAACGACCGGCACGGATCGCCCTCGCCAGCGGACATGCTGGCGGTGGTCCCACACGGCGGTGCCGAGCGTCTCCAGCACGGCGTGCCGGGCCACCGGTTCACGGATCCGGGCCACCTCCAGCGTGCTGCCGGCGACCGTCCACCGACCGAACAACCAGGAGCCGTCCGCCGTGGCGAGCAGCGGACGCTCCTGCGTGCTGGCGAAGGCCGTCAGGTCGTCGGTGGTGTCGCTCGCTGCGTAGGGGGTGAGCGGCACAAGCTCGGCCAGCATCATCTCGTCCGAGGTATCCGGATGAACGAGGATGTCGACATCGCCGGGCACGATGGCAGCGCCGTGGAGGACGCTCGCCGCGCTGCCGACGAGCATCCAGTTCAGCCTCTCTCCGACGCTGTCGACGAACACAGCCAGTGTCCGTTCCCAGGGTTCGAGGACATCCGACCAACGCACGAGTCCGAGACTAACGTCGCCCACCGACGGTGGCATCGGGCAGCGTCGCCACCGGCAAGTTGTCGTTCCCAGCGTCGCTGAGCCCGGCTACGCCTCGGGAGGCGAGTCAGCATCGGGTGGTGAAGCGGGCCTGAACCCGTGGCCGTGGGGACGGCTGGTCGCTTCGGCTGGTCGGCCGTCCGGGGGTCCCGGGTCGGGGCCCGGGACGACGAAGCTCAGTCGGGGACGGAACGGACCGTCGCCGTCCCGCCTTACCCGGCTCGTGATGCCAGCGCGCCGGACCCTACCCCCGCTCGTCATCCCGGCGTAGGCCGGGATCTCGCCTGGGATGCGTGCCTGAGTCGGGCGGTAGAACGGCCGTGGACGCGTGGCCGTGGGGACGGCTGGCCGCTTCGGCCGGTCGGCCGCCGGGGGTCCCGGGTCGGGGCCCGGGACGACGAAGCTCAGTCTGGGACGGAACGGTGCCGTCCCCGCTCCGTTCACGCCTCGTCATCCCGGCGAAAGCCGGGATCTCACCTGGGATGCGTGCCTGATTCGGGCGGTAGAACGGCCGTGGACGCGTGGCCGTAGGGACGACTGGTCAGTTCGGCTGGTCGGCTGTCCGGGGGTCTCGGGTCGGGCCCGGGACGGGCCCGGGACGACGATGCTCGGTCTGGGACGGAATGGGACCGTCCCCACTTCGCCCTACCCGCCTCGTCACGCTGACGCCGGGCTACCCGGCTCGTCACCCCGGCGTGCCCGGACCCTACCCTCGTCATCCCGGCGGAAGCCGGGATCTCGCCTGGGCGTCCGGTCAGTGGCGGGTGGTGAACCGGGCGTGGACGCGGGGCCGTTGACGGGGGTCGACCCGCCGGGGCGGGGCGACCATTGGGATGCCATCGCTACGGAACAGGATCTTCCACCGGTCCGCGTTCGGGTCTCGGCTGGGTTCCAAAATCCCGTGGTGGTGCGGACATACCAACACCAGATTGTGCAACGCTGTGACGCCGCCGGCCCACCACGGGATCACGTGGTGGGCTTCACAGCCACCTGGTGGGGCGTCACAGCCGGGGAAGATGCAACCGCCATCTCTGAGTTCGAGTGCTGCCCGGATGGCTGGGGTGACCAGTCGTACGGTCCGGCCCACATCCAGTGGTTCGGAGTGGGAGCCGAGCACGACCGGCAGCAGGTCGGCGTCACACAACAACCGGCGCACCACACTGGCTGCCACCGGGTGGCCGTCACGCACCAGGGACGCACCCAGGCGGGCGTCGGTGCAGTGTTTGGTGAGTTTGTCGTGGGACAGGGTGATCACGATCCGGGGACGATCCCCACCATTGCGGGGAGCCGTCTGCTGACGACTGTGCGCAGCTACCATCGCGATCAGCCCGTCGGCTCTGCGCATGGCTGGGGTGAGGTACTCCGCTTGGGGGTCGAGTCGTTCGAGGCCGCGTTTCTGGGCCGCGGCGTACGCGTCGACGATCTGGATCAACGCCTCAGCGTCGGCGATGGGTAGGGATCCTCGGATCAGCACCGACCCGTCCCCGTCACCGGTGAAGTCCAAGCACCGGCGGGTCTGAGCCCGCCGTTCCTGCTGCTCGAGACGTTTCGCCTCCAACTGGTCGGCGGTGTCCGGGGACAGCATGTCGATCAAATGGGTGGTGAGACGACGCAACTCCGCACTGTTATGGGTCGCAGCGAAACCGACCATCATTGTCTGTGCCTGAACGATCGTGTGGTCGTCGAACTCTTTCGGTAGCTGGGCGAGTACTGCGGTGATGGCTTCGGCCTGGACCGGCAACACCGTCCCAGCCAGAGCGGCACTACCGATGAGCGGGAACCGGGCGAGTCCTTGGCCGGCCCGGATGATCCGGGCCGCTTCCCGTGGGGTCAGGTTCATCGACTCGGCCAGCCAGGTCCTGGTCGACGTCTTGCGCTCGTTCCACACTGCTTGGGACTTCTCGATCCGGGCGGCCAACTGCTGCTCGAACCCGTGTAGCCGTCCGGCCAACCGGACAACGTCCTGCAACAAGCCGAGTTGCTCGGCGTCGGTGGACAGCCGGAGCCGGTCATCGGTCAGGGCGTCCAGGCAGGCGTCGATGGTGGCCAGCAACTGGCCATCATCACACTGCCCGAACTCCTGTTCCATATCGAGAACGTTACAAGCCGGCACTGACACTTTCCGCACCAGAACACCCTTATCCGGACGCTACCCGAAACGGGAACAATCGTGCACCGGCCATGCACAAAACACCAATCTCGCCGCAAACTGACACTTCTCCACCCATTGCTCGCCTGAGCGGAAAAGATCAGGCACGGATGACCAAGGTCCAAAGTCCGGGGCCAGAGCGAAGGCTGGGACGACGAACCAACCCGAAACGGCGACCGGCCCCCTCGCTCCGCCTCCGAGAGACGCACCACGCCTAGGCTGTCGGCATGCCTGACGCCATCTTCGACGACCCCCGGCTGGCAGCCCTGTACGACCTGTTCGACCCGGATCGAGGCGACCTCGACGCGTACCTCTCGATCGTGGAGGAGTTCGACGCACAACAGATTCTCGATGTCGGCTGCGGCACCGGGGTCTTCGCACTGATGCTCGCCGAGCGCGGACGCGAGGTGACCGGTGTCGATCCGGCGGCCGCTTCCGTCGACATCGCCCGGTCCAAACCCGGCGCTGACAAGGTGCGCTTCGTCCTCGGTGACGCGACGACGCTGCCACCGCTGCAGGTCGATCTGGCCACGATGACCGGCAACGTGGCACAGGTCTTCCTCACCGACACCGAATGGACGCACACCCTGGCGGGCATCCACCGAGCGCTGCGTCCCGGCGGACGCCTGGTGTTCGAATCGCGCGATCCCGCCCGCCGGGTGTGGGAGGAGTGGATCCGTGACTGGACGCCGAAGCGCCTCGAACTCGCCGGCGGCGGAGTCGTCGAGTCGTGGGCGAAGGTCACCCGGGTGGACGGTCCGCTCGTCACCTTCGCCGGCGCCACCACCCTTCCGGACGGCGCCGTCGTGCCCACCTCGTCGACGCTCCGATTCCGCGGGCGGGAGGAACTCGAGGCGACCCTGACCGCGGCGGGCTTCAGCGTCGATGAGGTGCGCGACGCCCCCGATCGGCCCGGACACGAGTTCGTGTTCGTCGCCAGCCGCCGGTAGGACCGCTTGCGGCTCACATCGTGGCAGGGTGTGGACTCGTGGACATGGCCCCGGACCGACTCCTGACGATCGGCGAGTTCTCCCGTCTCTCGCAGCTCTCGATCCGCATGCTCCGGCACTACGACGAGCATGGCGTGCTGCGGCCGACCCGGGTCGACGAGGCGAGCGGCTACCGCTACTACGCCCCCGAACTGCTCCAGGTCGCCCGCCGCCTGCGAGCTTTGCGCGACCTGGGACTCGGCGTCGCCCAGCTCGCGGAACTCGCACCGTTCGAGGACACCGCGCTGTTGCGCGCCGTCCTCCTCGTCCAACGGGAGCGGCTCGCCACCGAGGCGGCCGCCGCCGGTGCTCGACTCAACGACGCCGACCACCTCATCAGCCAACTCGAGGAGCGCACCATGTCCACACCCATCTCCCGGCGAACCCTGCCCGCCCGCACGGTCGCCTCCGTCCGCGGCATCATCCCCACCTACGCCGACGAAGGACTGCTCTGGCAGCGGCTCATGGTCGGCCTGCCCGCCGCCGGCGGTCGTGTGGCTCAGCAGCCGCTCGCCGTCGCCGCCTTCCACGACGAGGACTACGCCGAGCACGACGCGGACGTGGAGGTGCAGCTCGACGTGGCCGCACCCTTCGCCGACGCCGCGGACGTGCAGTGCGTCGAGGTGCCCACCACCGAGATCGCGTCCGGCATGCTGCACGGACCCTACGACGGCGTCGGCGCCGTCATGGAGGACCTCGGCGCCTGGATCACCGAGCACGGGCAGACGATCGCCGGCCCGATGTTCAACATCTACCTCGTCGGCCCCCAGACCACCCCGGACTCCTCCCGCTGGCTCACCGAGGTCTGCGTCCCCATCGCGCCGGCCTGAGGCGAACGACGAGCGGGCTCAGCTGGCCTTGGCGGCCTTCTCCCGGCGGGCCTTGGCGGCTTCCACGGACGCCCGCAGCGCGGCCACCAGGTCGACCACCTCCGCCTTCGGCTCCTCGGCCTCGGACACCGGCACCTCGACACCCTCCAGCTTGGCCTCGATCACCTTCTCCAACTCCTCGCGGTAGTTGTCGGTGTAGGCCTCGGGATCGAAATCGCCGGAGAGCTGCTCGATCAGCATGTCGGCCATCGACAGCTCGGCGTCGGTGACCTTCACCGTGTCCGGCGGCTCGGCGAAGCTGCCGTCCCGCAGTTCGTCGGGCCACAGCATCGTGTGCAGCTGCAGCACTTTCCCCACCGGACGGATCAGCGCCAGGTTCTCCTTCGACCGCAGGGCGACCTTGACCACTGCGGCCTTTCCCGCCTTGGCCAGAGCGTCCCGTAACAGCACGTACGGCTTGGCACCGGACGCATCCGCCTCGAGGAAGTAGCTGCGGTCGAAGTACGTCGGGTCGATCTGGGCGACGTCGACGAACTGGACGACGTCCACCGTCTTGCCGTCGGCGGACGGCAGGCCCGCGAAGTCGTCGGCATCCAGGATCGCCACCCGCCCGTCCGCGGCCTCGTAGCCCTTCGCGATCTCGGCGTACGGCACCTCCTCGCCGTCCAGCTCACAGACCCGCTTGTACTTGATCCGCCCGCCGTCCTCACGATGGACCTGCCGGAACGAGATGTCCTTCTCCTCGGTCGCGCCATAGACCTTCACCGGGATGTTCACCAACCCGAATGAGACCGCGCCCTTCCAGATCGACCTGGGCATGCCACCTCCTCGTCGTCAGCCCCAACCAGCCGCCATCCTTCCCCATTTCCGGGTGGCGACCTTCTGCACAGTTATACCCAGACCGCCATCGGACGCGGTTCACACCAGCCGCGGCCACTCGGCCGGCCCGTACCAGAGCAGGTCGGCGTCCGCGAGCAGAGCCTGCACCTGGGGCCGCTCCCACGCCTCGGCGAGCGGACGGGCGGAGGCCGTCGCGGCCGCCCCGACGTCCAGTCCCGGCTCGTCGGCGAACAGGCTCGTCACCCCGGCATAGCCGGGCGGGTCCACCAGTACCTCGCCGAAATCGTCGTCGCCGCCCGGACGCGGACGCACCGCGGCTTCGGCGACCGCCACCAGCCGGCGTCCCGTGCGTCCCAGGGCGAGCACGGACGCCACCAGCAGCGCCGTCCGCTCGGCCTCGTCCGAATCCACCGGCGCGAACGCCTCCTGGAGCCCCGGAGTGACGGCGCAGGCGTCGACGGGCCCGGCGAGGCGTCCGGTCGTCGCCCACTCCCGCAGCTGCGCAGCCGTCAGCGGGACGAAGGCGAGGCTCATCTCGCCGCTCCGGCGAGGGCAGCGAGCTCTGCGCCGATGCTGGCCACCCAGCTGTCAGCCGGCTCGATCGCTGCGACCGACAGCGTCACCCGTCCGCGGTAGCTGGTGATCGAGATGCTCAGTTCCTCGGCGTCGGTGGTCGCGGTGACCGCATACACCTGCCGCACCCGCGCCCGGCCGAGGTAGCGCGTCCCGTCCGGCCCGGGCACGTTGTTCACCACCACGGTGTGCGGCCGCCCAGCCACGACCGTCCCGGCGGCGACGGCGTGCAGCGTGGCCGGCGCGAACCCGGCCAGGTCGATCAGGTCGCGCGCGGGCACAGTCACCCCGGAGTCCCGGCGGGCGCGGGTCAGGGTGGCGATCGTCTCCAGCCGTTCGGCCGGATCGGAGCAGGAGACCGGCAACAGGTCGAAAGACGGCGAGATCCGGCAGCCGATCGCCGAATCCAGCACGTTCGGCTCGGCGATCGCCAGCGGCACCAGCGCCGTGGGGTCGACGAGCGGACGGTTGTGTTCGGCCAGCCAGCCGCGGACGCCCGCCGTCGCGAGCGCGAGCAGCACATCGTGGGTGCTGCAGCCGAACGCCTTCTTCACCCTCGCGACATGGGCGAGGTCCACCTCCGCCGCCGCCAGGTGCTGCGGACGAGGCTCGGTGGCGAGGCTCCGCAGCCCGTTCTCGAAGATCCCCAGCACGCCGGCCACGGCCGTCCGGGCCGCGCCGACCGGGTCGGCCAGGCCGTCCAGCAGGTCGGTGACCTCCGGCGGGTTGGTCTGGGTGGCCGTCCATTCAGGGGTGGTGCCGACGGAATCCTCCGGCTCCTCGTCGAGGGCCTCGGAGAACAGGTGGATGTTGGCGTACCCGTCCACCAGGGCGGGGTGGACGCGGACCACGACCGACTGCGAGCCGCGGGCCGGGTCCTGGATCAGGGTTGCCGCCCACAGCGGATGGCTCCGCGGCAGTGCGGTGGCCAGGTGCAACTCCAGCCAGTCCTCGAGCCGTTCGTCGCGACCGAGGGTGACCTCGCCGATGTGGCCGGCGAGGTTGAAGTTCGCATCGTCCACCCAGCCGGCGATCGGCCAGCCCGCCACCACTCTGCGGAATCTCGGCGCATAGCTGATCCGTTCGGCCAGCCGGGCGGTCAACTCCGTCCTGGTCAGGCCGCCGGCCAGCGTCAGGACCAGCGCCTGCTGCCAGGGCCGGCGCTCCTGGTCGCGGGCCAGCAGGGAGGTTTCGGCTACAGTGACCGGCTCACTCACACCGCCACCCTACTCACGCTGCCGGTATCGGTCAGCGGGCCGGCTCAGGGACGACGGGCAGCCCCATCACGTCCCGGAGCTGTGGCGGAACGCGACGCAGCCACTCGTGCAGAGTGCGCTCGCATTCGCCCACGGTGATCGGATCATGGGACGCGACATGGAACCTGACCCGGCCGTTGCGCACCGTCCAGCCGTACGGGCGGGTCGTCATCAGCCAGTCGCGAACCCGGTCGTTGAACAGCTGGTAGGCCTGCTGCGGGTCGGTCGAACGGAGCGAGAACGTCTCGGTGAAGCGCTGGTTCCCCAGGGTGACCGGGCCACCGACCGGCTCGCCGTTCAGCGACAGATCCGGGATCCGGGCACCGACCAGGTCGAAAGCGCACACCGCCTCCTGCTCGCGGTCATCGTCGAGGACGACCGACCGCGGCACCAGGGTGCCGTTGAGCGCCTCGCTGATCCAGGTGTGCCGGAAGGCCATCATCTTGATCCCGCCCGTCCGAGAACTGATCACGTCCTCCACCCGGGACAGGTGCCGGCCGCGCAGACCGTAGTCACGCAGCAGCGAGCGGTCGCCCTCGGCGGCGTAGCGCCAGTCAGGGTGTCCGTAGAACGTGAAGTCGGTGGCCGGACCGGGCAACTCCAGGCCGGACGGCGCGACGGCAGCGAGCGCGGTGATGAGCTCGTCGACGACCTCCAGGAACCCGTCGAACCCCTCCTCCGGAGGCTCGACGATCACCAGCTGATTGCGGTCGACGCTCAGGTCGGCGGCCCCGAAGCTCTGCATGGCCAAGTCGTCGGTCGGTCCGGCCACGGCGGCGAAGACCCTCTGTGCCAGCGCCTCGTCCGCCGCCCACAGCCGGACGTGCTCGTCCTGCAGCATGCCCATGGCGGACGTGGCCACGCCGGCGCGCGGCCGTCGCGAGGTCGACCAGAACACGGCCGGAAGGCTGACCGGCAGCTCCACCACCAGCATCGCCGCGTCGAACCGGTCCAGGCCGCCGGAGTAGCGGTAGCGGAAGCTCCGATAGGCCCGCCCACCAGGCGTGATACCGCGAGCGAGCCCGCTCACCTCGCGCCGGAATCCCATCCCGAACGGCGGCGCCTGTAAGCCCCGGACCGCGGACAGGTCAGCCTCGGCCGACATCGCCCTGGTCGCTGGAGCTTCCGACTTCCTCTTGAGCGCGAAAAGTCCCACGAGTATCCCCCTCGAAGTCCGCAAGACCCCCCTGGTCGGACTTCAAGGACAGCGTAGGCCGCCAGACGGCCCGATGTGACCGGACCGCGAAACTCGTGGGAACAGCCCAACTCCCGAGTTATCCACAGATCCAGCGTCCGAGATGAAGCAGGACGCCTCGAGAGCGCACAGTTGGCGGATGGACGATCGTCCCAGCCTGGCCACGGCCCGGTTCTGCCCCCTCGGCTCACTGCGGCCGGCAGCGACCCTGGTGCTGCCACCCTTGCCGACGCCGTCCGCCCAGTCCGCGCTGCCGCTGGCCTTCGACCACTCCGCCGAGACCACGCCGGAACCCGAGGGCACCCCGCTGGCCCGACAGATGGCCACCTCGATCACGACCGCGATCTTCGAGGTCATCGCCGGACGCCGGGCACTGGCCCAGCTGGACGCCTGGGTCGAGGCGGACGTGCTGCGACTGGTCGAACGACTCCGCTTCCGGCACTCCGGGCGCGACCTGAGGCTGTGCTCCCTGCGGCTCCAGTTCCCCGTCGGCGGCGTCGTCGAGGTCTGCGCGCGGCTCAGCCTCGACGGGTGTGGACGCGCCGCAGCCCTGCGAGTCAGCCACTACAGCGGGGGCTGGTGGGCCACCAGCCTGACGATCGCCGTGGGCGCGGGCGTCATCTCCCGCGCCGGACGCGGTTAGCCGGCAGTCTTCACGGCTGGTCCGACTCTCAGACGCCGGACCTGAACACGTCGCAGCGCCAAGACGTCGAACAATGCCGAGAGCTCCGGCAATCTTTCCCCGAACTCCCCGTGCCGGGCTAGCCTTGAACTGTTCGTGTCCTCAGCCCGGAGGATCCATGAAGAAGCTCGTCCTCGCCGCGATCGGCGCCTTCGCGGCAGCAATCCTCGCCGGCTGTGAGAAACCCGGCTGGAACCAGTGGGACTCTGTCTCGTTGCAGAACAACTCCGACCACACCATCATCCTGCGGCGCTACCTGGGCGGCCCGGGCCACTATGAGGGCACCCCTCGGCCGATCGTCACTGCACCGCCGCTCGAGCGCGGGCGAAGGGCGGACATCCTGCCGACGGGCTCGTGCTTCGCAGAGTGGGACATCGTCGACACCTCGGGAAAGCAGCTGCGCACGATCGACAAGGTCTGCGCCGGCCAGACAGTGGTCTATCCGTGATCCCCCACGGAGCTCCCATGAAGAAGCTCGTCCTCGCCGCGATCGGTGCCTTCGCGGCAGCAATCCTCGTCGGCTGCGAGAACCCCGGCTGGAACCAGTGGGACTCGGTATGGCTGGAGAACAACTCCGATCAGGCGGTGATCCTGCGTGACGTGCGCGGCGGTTCGAGCCCCGCCAACCCCGTCACCTATGTGCCCGTGGCAACGGCGCAGCCGCACGCCGTGGCCGAAGCCCACGACATCATGAGTCGGGGTCAGTGTGATCTTCGCTGGGACGTCGCCGATGGGTCGGGCAAGCAGCTGCGCACGATCGAGAAAGCCTGTGGCAATCAGACCGTCGTCTACCCCTGACTGCCGCTCAAGCAGCCAGGGGTCGGTCCTGCGCTTCCTCAGGCGGCCCGCCCGTGGCACAGCTTGAACTTCTTGCCGGAGCCGCACGGGCACGGCGAGTTCCGGCCGACACCGGCGTACGGATCGTCCTCGCTCTTGCCGGCGGCCGAGCGCGTCTGCTGGCCGGTCTCGTCGGGCGCGGAGTAGGCCATCGGACGGGCTGCCTGCTTGCGCTCCAGCCCGCTCGCCTTCAGGGACGGCCGCTTCGTGACCGACGACTGCGCGACCGGCGCCGCCTCGGCAGGCGCCTCGATCTCCGCCGGCGCAGCCAGCAGGGAGTCTGCCGTCACCGCGGCACCGTCCGCGCCGGCCACGATCCCAACCTCGGGCGTCGGCTCGACCCGCACCTCGAGGTTGAACAGGTAGCCGACGACCTCCTCCATGAAGGCTTCCATCATGGCGTTGAACATGTCGCCGCCCTCGCGCTGGTACTCGACCAGCGGGTCGCGCTGCGCCATCGCGCGCAGGCCGATGCCCTCGCGCAGGTAGTCCATCTCGTAGAGGTGCTCGCGCCACTTGCGGTCCAGGACGGTGAGCAGCACCTGCCGCTCGAACTCCCGCATCAGCTCGGCGCCGAGCTGCTCGGTGCGCCGGTCGTACGCTGCCTGGGCGTCGGCCTGGACCTCGGCGACGAGCTCCTCGACGGTCAGGTCCGGACGCTCGGCGTAGTCCTCGACCTTCAGGCCGATCGGGTAGAGCGTCTTCAGCTGCGTCCACATCGCCTCGAGGTCCCAGTCCTCGACGAAGCCCTCGGCGGTGAGGCTGCGGACGTACTGTTCGACGACGGTGTTCACCGTCCCGCGCAGCTGCGCCTCGACGTCCGCCCCTTCCAGCACCCGGCGGCGGTCGCCGTAGATCGCGTGCCGCTGCCGGTTCATCACGTCGTCGTACTTCAGGACGTTCTTGCGCATCTCGAAGTTCTGGCTCTCGACCTGCTCCTGGGCCTGCTGCACGCTCTTGGTGACCCGCGAGTTCTCGATCGGCACATCCTCGGGGATCCGTAGCGTCTGCATCACCCAGGCGATCATGTCCGACTTGAACAGCCGCATCAGGTCGTCCTCGAGCGAAAGGTAGAACCGGCTCTCGCCCGGGTCGCCCTGGCGTCCGGAACGACCACGCAGCTGGTTGTCGATGCGTCGGGACTCGTGCCGCTCAGAGCCGAGCACGTAGAGCCCGCCCAGCTCGACCACCTCGTCGTGCTCGTCGGCCACCTGCTGCTCGATCTGCTCCAGCGTCTCCGGCCAGGCAGCCTCGTACTCCTCCGGGGTGTCCACCGGGTCCAGACCCTTCCCCTGCAGGACGGCGTCGGCGAGGAACTCGGGGTTGCCGCCGAGGATGATGTCGGTACCACGACCGGCCATGTTGGTGGCGACCGTGACCGCGCCCTTGCGTCCGGCCAGGGCCACGATCGCGGCCTCACGCGCGTGGTTCTTCGCGTTCAGCACCTCGTGCTTGACGCCGGCCTTCTTCAGCAGCTTGGACAGCACCTCCGACTTGGCGACGGACGCGGTACCCAGCAGCATCGGCTGGCCGTGCTGGTAGCGCTCGACCACGTCGGCGACGACGGCGTCGAACTTGGCCGCCTCGGTCTGGTAGATCAGGTCGGCCTGGTCGATCCGGATCATCGGCTTGTTGGTGTCGATCGGCAGTACACCGAGGCCGTAGATCTTCTGGAACTCCGACTCCTCGGTCTTCGCCGTGCCGGTCATGCCGGCGAGCTTGTCGTACATCCGGAAGTAGTTCTGCAGCGTGATCGTGGCGAGCGTCTGGTACTCGTCCTTGATCTCGACGCCTTCCTTCGCCTCCAGCGCCTGGTGCAGACCCTCGTTGTAGCGCCGGCCGATCAGGGTGCGGCCGGTGTGCTCGTCGACGATCAGCACCTCACCGTCGGTGACCACGTAGTCCTTGTCCCGCTTGAACAGCTCCTTGGCCCGGATCGCGTTGTTCAGGTACGAGATCAGCGGCGTGTTCACGCTCTCGTACAGGTTCTCGATGCCGAGCCGGTCCTCGACGGCGGTGATGCCGGCCTCGAGGACGGCGACGGTGCGCTTCTTCTCGTCGACCTCGTAGTGGACGTCCTTGCGCAGCCCCTGGACGATCCGGGAGAACTCGGGATACCACGCCGAGTTGTCCTCGGCCGGGCCGGAGATGATCAGCGGCGTCCTGGCCTCGTCGACCAGGATCGAGTCGACCTCGTCGACGATGGCGTAGTGGTGGCCACGCTGGACGCAGTCGTCCAGGCTGAGCGCCATGTTGTCGCGCAGGTAGTCGAAGCCGAACTCGTTGTTCGTGCCGTAGGTGATGTCGCAGGCATAGGCCTCGCGGCGCTCCGCGGGCGTCATGTCGGACAGGATCGCGCCGACCTTCAGCCCGAGGAAGTGGTGGATCCGGCCCATCTGCTCGGACTGGAACTTGGCCAGGTAGTCGTTCACGGTGACGATGTGGACGCCACCGCCGTCCAGCGCGTTCAGGTAGGACGCCAGCACGGCGACCAGGGTCTTGCCTTCACCGGTCTTCATCTCGGCGATGTTGCCCCAGTGGAGTGCCGCCGCGCCCTGGATCTGGACGTCGAAGTGGCGCTTGCCGAGCACCCGCTTGGTGGCCTCCCGGACGGTGGCGAAAGCTTCCGGCATCACCGCGTCGAGACTCTCGCCGTCCGCCACCCGCTGCTTCAGCTCGTCGGTCTGGGCACGCAGCTCGGCGTCGGACATGGCCTCGAAGTCGGGCTCGATCAGGTTGACCTGGTCCGCGACGACCTTCAGCTTCTTCAGCTGCCGGCCCTCGCCCATGTGCAGCATCCTGTCCATCAAACCCACGTCGTGACCGTGCTTTCGTCCAAGGCTGTTAGCGGCGCCCATTCAGGGCACCCGCACCATCCTATTGGCTGAGCCCAACCATCGAGAACGGGAGACCGGAAGCCTCAGTACAGCACCGTGGCCAGCTCGCCGACCTGCTCGAAGCCGACGCGAAGGTAGCAGCGCACGGCCGCGACGTTGTAGTCGTTGACGTAGAGGCAGGACGTGGGCCAGCTCGCCTGCGCATGCTCGACGACCGCAGCCATCGCCGGGATCGACACTCCCCTGCCCCGCAGACGCGGGTCCAGCCAGACCCCCTGGATCTGCGCGACTCCTCCGCTGGCCGCCCCGATGTCGGCCTTGAAGATCACCCGGCCGTTCTCGACGATGCCGAAGGCCCGGCCCAGGTCGACCAGCCAGCGGCAGTAGTTCCGGTAGCTGGAGTTCGTGCCGGTGCCCGGGTCGGCGCCGACCTCCTCGGTGTACATCGCGACGGACGCCGCGTAGTACGAGTCGAACTCGGCCGCCCGGATCGGCCGCACCCGGGGATCCGCGGTCACGGCGGGAGCGCTGCGGATCGCCATCAGCGGTTGCCGCGGACGCAACTCGCGCACCAGCGAGTAGCTGCGCCCCCACCGGCGTCCGAGCGCCTCCCACAAGGGCAGGGCCAGCCAGCTCGGCCCGACGATCGACTGGCAGGTGCGGCGGCGTCCGGCCGCTTCGACGAAGGCGGCCACCGAGTCCAGGCTGGTTGCCACCGGGGCCAGGTTCGCCCCGATGTGCAGGATGGCGGACGGCGCGTCGTCCGGCCAGCCCCAGAGAACTCCGGCCGAGGCAGGGTTGAGCACGCCCGCGTCGACGCGGGAGGCGACGAACACGTTCGCGACCGGATCGGTCGCGAGGAGCCGGCGGACGGCCGGCGCATCGGCCGGGGTGAGCAGGCGGGCGGGCACAGGGGTGCTCGGTCCCTACCCGACCGACACCTCGACGGGGCCGGAGGACAACTCCGGCATGTCCGCGGCGAGGCGATTCGCCTCCTCGATCAGCGTCGCGACGATCTCCGACTCCGGCACGGTCTTGATCACCTCGCCGCGAACGAAGATCTGGCCCTTCCCGTTGCCGGACGCCACACCGAGATCGGCCTCCCGGGCCTCGCCCGGACCGTTCACGACGCAGCCCATCACCGCCACCCGCAGCGGAACCGTCAGCCCGGCCAGACCCTCGGTCACCTCCTCGGCGAGGGTGTAGACGTCCACCTGGGCCCGTCCGCAGGAGGGGCAGGAGACGATCTCGAGCTTGCGCGGACGCAGGTTCAGCGATTCGAGGATCTTGTTGCCGACCTTCACCTCCTCGACCGGCGGCGCGGACAGCGAGACCCGGATGGTGTCGCCGATGCCCTTCGCCAGCAGCGCGCCGAAGGCGACCGAACTCTTGATCGTGCCCTGGAACGCCGGCCCGGCCTCGGTGACGCCGAGGTGCAGCGGGTAGTCACAGGCCTCGGCGAGCTGCTCGTAGGCCCGCACCATCACCACCGGGTCGTGGTGCTTGACCGAGATCTTGAAGTCGCGGAAGCCGTGCTCCTCGAACAGGGACGCCTCCCACAGCGCCGACTCGACCAGCGCCTCCGGCGTCGGCGAGCCGTACTTGGCCAGCAGCCGCTTGTCCAGCGAGCCCGCGTTGACGCCGATCCGGATGCTTACCCCGGCGTCGGTCGCAGCCTGCGCGATCGCCTTGACCTGGTCGTCGAAGGCCCGGATGTTGCCGGGGTTCACGCGGACGGCGGCGCAGCCGGCGTCGATCGCGGCGAACACGTAGCGCGGCTGGAAGTGGATGTCCGCGATCACCGGGATCTGCGACTTCTTCGCGATGATGTGCAGCACGTCCGCGTCGTCCTGGCTCGGGACGGCGACCCGGACGATGTCGCAGCCCGAGGCGGTGAGCTCGGCGATCTGCTGCAGCGTCCCGTTGATGTCGGTGGTCTTGGTGGTGGTCATCGACTGCACCGAGATCGGTGCGCCACCTCCGACCAGCACCTTGCCCACCTTGATCTGCCGGGAGATGCGGCGCGGTGCCAGCACCGGCGGGGGGCTGGCGGGCATACCCAGGTTGATCGTCATGCGCTTCTCGATCTCTCGGCTCGGCGGAATTGGCCGTAGCCAGCCTACCAACGGCCCCGCAACCCCCCACGCCCTGGAGCGTCCCGCAACCAGAGGCCACGCTGCGGGAACCTTCTCGCCCCTCATGACGTAATTGATGCAGGAGGGACCATGCGGCATCAGCGGGACGAGGCGTTCGTCGCCTTCATGGCGGACGCGCAGCGCCAACTCGGCCAGACCGCGTGGCTGCTGACCGGCGACCGGGAGGCGGCAGCCGAGCTCCTTCAGGCGACCCTGGTGAAGACCTATGTCGCCTGGCCCCGGGTGCGGGACGGGGACGCGCTGGCGTACGCGCGCCGGGTGATGGTCAACGACAACATCGACCGCTACCGGGCCCGCAGGGGAGCCATCGCCGTTGCCGACCCGCCGGAGCGTCCGGTGTCCGACGCGGCGGCGGGCCTCGTCGAACGGGACACGCTCGGCAGGATGCTGGCGACCCTGCCGGTGAGACAGCGGCGGGTGCTGGTGTTGCGCTACCTCCACGACCTCTCGGAGAAGCAGGTGGCGGCCCAGCTGGACCTTCCGCTGGGCACGGTCAAGTCGACAGCAGCCCGGGGGCTGGCCGCACTCCGGGCAGTGATGGAACACGAGGACGCGAGCTGGAGGCAGGCATGAACACAGGTTTCGAGGACAGGCTGCGGACCGAACTGGCCGCTGAGCAGGTGCTGGTTCCCGTCGACGAGCACGCCGTGCTGACGCGGGGACGGGCTTCCGTCCGGGCTCGCCGGGTGGGCTGGACAGTGCTCGGAGTCGCGATCCTGGCGGTCGGGATACCGATGGCGGCGCTGCTGGCTCGGCAGCCGTACGTGATCGCTCCCCTGCCCAGCCCGACACCGAGCCCGAACTCGAGTGCCACCGTCTCGATGCCGGCAGAGATCCTGGGGTCGCTCACCTGGCGGCTCAGCGCCGACACCGGGGCGTGGGCCGGCACCGCGCCGGTGATCACCCTTGCCGCGAGCGGCGACCGCATCCAGGGCAACCTGGGCTGCGGCACCTATGTCGGGCAGATCCCCCAGCGCGGGGCGGACTGGTGGGTCGAGGCCCGCGTCGCCACCTCCCACAGCTGTCCCTACCAGACCAATGCCCGCGACAACCGCTATCTGGAGGTACTCAACGCCGTCACCACGTTCACCCGCGCGACCGACCCCGACCGCCTCGTCCTCGACGGATCCGGCGGGGCGTTGGTGTTCGAGGCGTCCGATCTGGACGGCCCTACCTGGACGGTGACCGCTCTGGACGGCAAGCCCCTGCAGGACTCCGGGATGACGCTCGTCATCGACGGCGCGCGGGTGCGTGGCAGCGCGTTCTGCGTCGGTTTCACCGCCGACCTCGCCCGGAACGGCACGAAGTGGTCGGTGACGAATGTGAAGGACGTTCCCGGGACGGCGCTTCCGTGCCCGCGGGAAGCCAGCGACCGGATGAACCGCTACCTCGGCCTGCTCGAACAGGCCGACCACGCCGAGCTGGCCGGCAGCGGACTGACCCTCTCCGGGCCGAAGGGCACGGTGTCCTTCACCCGGGAGTGACCCGGCACGCGCGGCGTCGGGATCAGAACAGCTTCACCGGGCTGACGATGTCGGCCAGGATCAGCATCACGCCGCTGAGCAGCAGGAACGCACCGACTCCGTAGGCGACCGGCAGCAGTCTCGCGGTGTCGAAGAACCCCGGGTCGGGCCTGCGGAACAGCTTCGCGGCCCTGCGGCGCAACCATTCCCACAGCGCGCCGGCGATGTGCCCGCCGTCCAGCGGCGGCAGCGGGATGAAGTTGAACAGCGCCAGGAACAGGTTCACCGAGGCCAGCAGGGAGGCGAACGTCGCCACCTTCTGCGCGACCGGCAGCTCACCGTTGGCGACGATCTCGCCGGCCACCTGGCTCGCCCCGACGATGCTGATCGGGCTGTTCAGGTCCCGCGCCTGGCCGGTGACCATCCCGACCACCACGTTCCAGACCTTCACCGGGAACTGCGACAGCGCGACCAGGCTCTGCACGCTCATCGTCCACATGTCCGACAGCACGTCGGCCGGACCGCCCTTGGTCAGCACCTGCTGCGGGCTGATCCCGAGCCAGCCGGCCGACACGGTCGCGCTCGGGTCCAGGGTGCTGGCCACCTGGTTGACCACGGTGTGCACCGTCGGCAGCGTCAGCTCGCGACCGTCCCGCTCGACCACCAGGGTCGCCTCACCGGCGAGATTCGCCCGGATCAGGCCGCTGAGCTCGGCGTAGGTGTCGACCGGGGTGCCGTTGAAGCTGACCACGCGGTCGCCGGCCTTCAGGCCTGCCTGCGCCGCGGGCGTCGGCGGGTCGGACGCCGTGCAGTCGGTGCGGCTGGCGTCGGTGATGACGCACTGCTGGACGTAGGCGACGGTGGTCTGGGCGCGGTAGACGCCGTAGCCGGCGGTGACTCCCAGCAGCAGGCAGAACGCGATCAGCACGTTCATGGCCGGACCACCGGCCATCACGACGAGCTTCTGCCAGGTCTTCTTCTGGTAGAACAGCCGCCGGTTCGCGACATCGTCCTCGGTGATCTCGATCCACTCGCTCTGCCGGGCGGTGTCGGCGAACTCGGCGAGCCGGGTGCGTCGGTACTTGCCGTCCTGGCGCGGCGGATACATGCCGAGCAGCCGGACGTAGCCACCCAGCGGGAAGCCCTTGATGCCGTACTCGGTCTCGCCGCGAACCCAGGAGGCGATCGTCGGGCCGAAGCCGACGAAGTACTGCGGGACGCGGACGCCGAACAGCTTGGCCGGCACCATGTGGCCGAGTTCGTGCAGCGCGACCGACACCATGATCAGCGCGAAGAAGGCGATCGCAAAGCCGATCACAACCAGGGTGTCCACTCAACTCTCCTTGATTCGCGCGATCCGGTCGGCGGCCGCGCTCCGGGCGGACGCGTCCGCAGCCAGCACGGACGCCACGCTGAGCGGCCCGGTTGGCGGCTGGGCGAGGTGGGCTGCCACCACGTCCGCGACCACCTCAACAATGCCGCTGAACTCCAAATCACCGGCGCAGAACGCGTCAACGCAGACCTCGTTGGCCGCGTTGAAGACCGCCGGGGCCGTGCCACCGGCCTTTCCGACCTGCCGGGCGAGCTCCACGGCAGGGAACACGGAGGCGTCCAGCGGCTCGAACGTCCAGCTGGACGCCTGCGTCCAGTCGCAGGGACGGGCCACGTCGGCGAGACGCTCCGGCCAGGACAGGCCCAGGGCGATCGGCAGCCGCATGTCCGGCGGGGACGCCTGCGCGATCGTCGAGCCGTCCCAGAACTCGACCATCGAGTGGACCATCGACTGCGGGTGCACCACGACGGTGATGTCGTCCAGGTCCACCCCGTACAGCAGGCCGGCCTCCAGCAGTTCGAGGCCCTTGTTGACCAGGGTCGCGGAGTTGATCGTGATCACGCGTCCCATCGCCCAGGTCGGGTGCGCGAGCGCCTGGCTGGGGGTGACACCGCGGAGCTGCTCCCGCGTCCAGCCGCGGAATGGTCCGCCGGAGGCGGTCAGGATCAGCCGGCGGACCTCCTCGGCCCGGCCGGCGCGCAGTGCCTGGGCGAAAGCCGAGTGCTCGGAGTCGACGGCGACGATCTGGTCGGGAGCTGCCGCGTCGGTGACCAGCCGGCCACCGATGACCAGGGACTCCTTGTTGGCCAGTGCCAGCGTGGTGCCGGCGGCCAGAGTCGCCAGCGTCGGCTCCAGGCCGGCAGCGCCGGTGATGCCGTTCAGCACGACGTCGCAGTCGAGGCCGG
The DNA here is from genome assembly GCA_017306015.1 of Propionibacteriaceae bacterium. Taxonomy (GTDB): domain Bacteria; phylum Actinomycetota; class Actinomycetes; order Propionibacteriales; family Propionibacteriaceae; genus Propionicimonas. Next base: position 9,584 of record JAFKJK010000003.1, on the reverse strand, counting down.
CGAGCCTGGTGGCTGCGTCCGCCCCCGACCAGACCTCGACGCCGTCGAGCTCGGCAGCCACGCGCGTCGCGGCCTCCGGGTCGCTGACCGCGACCACGTCGGGACGGAGCGTCCGCGCCTGCTCGACGAGCAGCTCGACATTGCCGCCCCCCGCGGCCAGGCCGGCCACCTCGAAGCGGCCCGGATTGCGCGCGATCACATCGATCGCCTGGGTACCGATCGACCCGGTACTGCCCAGGATCGCCACTCTCCGCACGTCCGCTCCTCCGCTTCTGCCAGCCTCAGCCTAGGAGGCTTTGGCGTGGGTAGGCTGCCCAAGTGAGCGAAATCGCCGCGCGAGGGGGCCCCGGCACCGAGCTGGACACGCTCGAGGACTTCGACGCCCGGCTCGCCCATGCCGGCAGCCTGACCGGTTGCTGGATCCAGTCGCTCGACCTCAGCGACCGCAGTCGAGCTCTCAGGCACGCCACGATCGACCGGACGGTCTTCCTCGGCTGTACCTTCGCGCCGGGCGTCGAGGCCGAGATCGAGGGCCGCGGTGCTCTGGTCTTCCCCACCCTGCCCGACCTGCCCTTCAACCCCTACCGGACGGACCTGTACACCGCTGACGAGCTGTACGAGGGGCTGGAGGACGGCTACCGCTACACCTTGGACGCCCGCAACTACCGCTGGTGGAAACACGTCGGCGCGCACCGCAGCCTGAGCAGCGAGCTGGCGATGACCCTGCACGACCACGCCATGACCGAGGCCCTGCGCGCGGTCGACCTGCACGGCGCCGTCGGGGTGATGGGCGGCCACGCGCTGGTTCGTGGATCGGAGGGCTACGCGGCCGCCGCGCGGCTGGGACGGGCGCTGGCCGCGTCCGGACGGGCGGTGGTGACCGGTGGCGGACCGGGCGCGATGGAGGCGGTGAACCTGGGCGCGTCGCTGCAGGGCGACGAGGCCGAGCTGGACGCTGCGCTGGGGCTGCTCGCGGAGCGTCCGCGGTTCTCCGACGACGTGGCGAGCTGGGTGAGCGCCGGTCTCGAGGTCGCCGCCCGGCACGCGCTCGGCGGACGGTCGTACGGCGTCCCCACCTGGTTGTACGGCCACGAGCCGCCGAACGTGTTCAGCACCGGGATCGCGAAGCTGTTCTCCAACGCCGTCCGCGAGGACGTGCTGTTGCGGCTGGCGACCGGCGGCCTGGTCTGCCTGCCCGGCGCGGCCGGCACGGTCCAGGAGATCTTCCAGGGCGTCACGCCGCGGTTCTACGCACTCCCGGAGGAGACGATCCCGCCGCTGGTGCTGGTCGGGGCCGAGTACTGGACCCGAACCGTCCCCGCGTGGCCCCTGCTCACCGCGCTGGCCGACGGCCGCCCGATGGCCTCCGCGCTCCACCTCGTCGACGACATCGCCGAGGTCCCGGCCCTGCTCTGCTGAGAGGCTCACTGTCCGCCGCTTCGCCGCGAACCCGCTCTCGCCACCGCCTCCGCTTTCGTCACCCTCGGCTCTCGTCACCCCTCGGCTCTCGTCATTCACCCTCCCCTCGAGTGATCACCCTCCGCTCTCGTCATCCCCGCGAAAGCGGGGGTCTCCGCCCGAACCAACGATGCCTTCGACACGCGGTCCCGGGTCGGGGCCCGGGACGACGAGGTCGGGCTCGGGGCCACAAGGCCGCGCCCGGGACGACGAGGCCGCGCGGGACGACACGACGAAGTCAGGACCACAACGTCGGGCCCGGGACGACAGGGGTCGGAGCCCCGATGACTAGCTGACTGCGCGGTTCACCAACTCGGCGATCTTCTTCTCCTCGGCCGGGCCGATCGTGGTCAGCGCGTAGGAGGTGGGCCACATGTCGCCGTCGTCGAGGGTGGCGCCGTCGTTGAAGCCGAGGGTGGAGTACCGGGCCTTGAACTTGGCGGCCGGCTGGAAGAACACGACAGCCTTGCCGTCGCGGTAGTAGGCAGGCATGCCGTACCAGGTCTTGGGAGCAAGTTCCGGAGCGGCGGCGGTGATGATCGCGTGCACCTTCTCGGCCAGCACGCGGTCGTCGCCGTCCAGGGCCGCGATCTTGTCCAACAGGTCCTGCGCATCCAGCGCGGCCTTGTCGGCACTCCCCTTGCGCTTCTTCTCCGCCTGCAGTTCGGCGGCGTACTCCTTCATCGCCGCGCGCTCCTCGGCGCTGAAGTTGCCGGTGACCGATTCCTTCTTCGTCGGGCTCATCTCACTCCTGTCCTTGTCCTGTTCGTTCCCGTCCAGCCTGCCACCGACCACCCCTGAGAGGCTTCTCCGATACTGCTCGCTATGCCCGGGCGGCCCCTCAGCAGGGGCGGTCACGCGCCGGGCCAGGCGCGCCGGCCGGCGGCGGGAACACCCGTAGGCCGTCCCGCAGGTCCTCGAACGAGGCGCCGGCCGGCTGCGCGAGCGCCTGTCGCGTCGCCCACAGGTCGCCGACGCAGCCGGACAGGTGCAGGGCGAGCGGCAGGACGAACCACCAGCCGACCGGCGCGACCAGGATCAGGCCGGCCGTGACGACGTTCACGACCACCAACGGCGCGAGCGCGATCGTCAGGTACTGGCCACGGGTGAACCGCACCGGACGGGCCGGCGTCGCGAAGAACGCCGGGACGCTGCCGGCCATCCGCACGAATCCGAACCGCGGTCGCTCGCCCAGCAGGAGCATCACCAGGCCGTGGGTCAGTTCGTGCACGACGATGACGACGACACACAGCACCGTCACGACGAGCATTTCGATCAGTCCGAAGGCGATATCCACCGGGCCGCGCACCACCAGCAACACCACCCCGGCCACCAGTCCGGCTCCGAAGAGCACCACTGCCACCACGTTGAGCCACTGGAGGTCCCGCTTCCCGGGAACGATGTCCACGAACGCCGCCTCCGGCATCACGCCTCCGAGGCGGCCAACTGGCCGCAGGCCCCGTCGATCTCGCGTCCCCGGGTGTCCCGGACGGTGACCGCCACTCCCCTGGCCTCCAGGCGATGGACGAATTCGGCCTCGTCCCGCTCGCGGGACGCCGTCCACTTCGAGCCGGGGGTCGGGTTCAGCGGGATCAGGTTCACGTGCACCCAGCCGTAGCCGTTCGGCCCGAGCAGCACGTCGGCCAGCCGGTCGGCCCGCCACGCCTGGTCGTTGATGTCGCGGATCAACGCGTACTCGATCGACACCCGCCGCGACGTGGCCGTGAAGTAGCCCTTCGCCGCGTCCAGCACCTCGCGGACTCCCCACCGGGTGTTGATCGGGCACAGCTCGTCCCGCAACTCGTCGTCAGGGGCGTGCAGGCTGACCGCCAGGGTCACCGGGATGCCCTCGGTGGCCAGCCGGCCGATCTGCGGCACCAGCCCGACGGTGGACACCGTCACCCCGCGCGCCGAGATCCCCAGCCCGTCCGGGGCAGGTGCGGTGATCAGTCGGACGGCCCGCAGCACCGCGTTGTAGTTGGCCATCGGCTCGCCCATGCCCATGAACACGATGTTGTTGACCCGTCCGGGCCCGCCGGGCACCTCGCCGTCGCGGAGCCGGCGGGCGGCGTCCACGACCTGGGCGATGATCTCGCCGGTGGACAGGTTCCGCTTCAGGCCGCCCTGACCGGTCGCGCAGAACGGGCACGCCATGCCGCAGCCGGCCTGCGACGAGATGCAGACGGTCGCACGCTCCCGCCCCCTCCCCGAGGACCGGACGCCGGGGACGCCGTAGCGCATCAGCACGCTCTCGACCAGCGAGCCGTCCCCGAGCCGCCACAGCGACTTCACCGTCGTGCCGGCGTCGGCGACCTGGTCTCGGACCAGGCTCAGCAGCGGCGGCACGAACCGGGACGCGAGCACCTCGCGTTCGGCCTTGGGGATGTCGGTCCAGGTGTCGGGGTCGGAGCTCAGCCGCTCGAACAGGTGCCGGGTCAACTGGCCCGCCCGGTACTTCGGCAGTCCGAGCTCGGCGATGGCGGCCGTGCGGGCGTCCGCGTCCAGGTCGGCCCAGTGCGGCGCGGCCTTGCCGCGGCGTGCGGCGAGGTCCAGCGGCACCGTCCGTCCGGCCTCGACGCGTGCCACCAGGCCGGCGTAGTCCGCCTCCTCCTCCGGAGTGAGGCCCGTCATCAGTTCGGCCCGAGCAGCGCGAACACGATCCAGGCGGCCGGGGCGGCCACCAGGGTGGAGTCGAGCCGGTCGAGGACGCCGCCGTGGCCGGGCAGGAAGGAGCTCATGTCCTTGATGCCCACGTCCCGCTTGATCATCGACTCGATCAGATCGCCCGCCGTGCTGGCGACCACCACGACGACGGCGAGGATCAGGCCGTACCACCACGGCTGGCCCATCCCGAACACCACCATCAGGATCGTCACCAGCGAGGCCAGCGCCAGCGACCCGGCGAAACCCTCCCAGGTCTTCTTCGGGCTGATCAGCGGGGCCATCGGGTGCTTGCCGAGGGTGGCGCCGACCGCGTAGCCGCCGGTGTCGGTGCCCGAGATCGCCAGGAAGACCGCGACGACCTTGGCAGCGCCGTGCGGCGAGGCGAGGATCAGTCCGACGAAGGACGCCAGCAGCGGCACGTAGCTGATCGTGAACAGGCTGGCCGCGCTGTCGCGCGCGTACCCGTCCGCTCCGCCGAACATGCGCCAGACCAGGGCCACCATCACGGTCACGCCGAGGAAGCCGAGCAGCACGACGTGCCAGGGCAGCTTCGTCACCGGTTGCAGTTCCGCCGCGGCGTACGAGCCGCCGATGATCGCGACGTTGCCGATCACGACCGGGATCAGCGCCGAGCGCATCCCCACCTTGTCCAGCGCGTGATGAAGCTCGACGCAGCCGAGGCTGGTCAGGACGACCAGCAGGGCGATGAAGCCCGGGTGGAACCACAGCAGGGTCACGACCACGAGCGCGAACAGGCCAAGGCCGACCGCGATCGCAGCAGGCAGATCGCGGCCAGCCCGCGACGTCCGCGGCGCTTCGGCCTGGTGGCTCAAGCGCTAGACCTCCAGCAATTCGGCTTCCTTGGCCCTCAGCAGCTCGTCGATCTCGTCGATGTGCTTCTTCGTGGCCGCGTCCAGCTGCTTCTCCGCCCCGCGGGCGTCGTCCTCGCCGATCTCCTTGTCCTTGACCAGCTTGTTGACGCCCTCGATCGCGTGCCGGCGGACGTTGCGGACGGCCACCCGCCCCTCCTCCGCCTTGTGCCGGGCGAGCTTGATGTACTCCTTGCGGCGCTCCTCGGTGAGCTGCGGCAGCACGATCCGGATCAGGTTGCCGTCGTTCGCCGGGTTCACCCCGAGGTCGGAGTCGCGGATCGCCCGCTCGATGCCGGACATCGCGCCGCGGTCGAACGGCGTGATCAGGACGGTGCGGGCCTCCGGCACCTGGAAGGTGGCCAGTTGCTGCAGCGGCGTCGGGGCGCCGTAGTAGTCCACCAGCAGCTTGTTGAACATGGCCGGGTGGGCGCGGCCGGTGCGAATGGCTGCGAACTCCTCACCGGTGTGGTCGACGGTGCCGGCCATCTTGTGGTTGGCGTCGGCGATGATCTCAGCGAGCACAGCGAGCTCCCCTTCTTGTCGGCCTGCACCCTCAGGAGTGCAGGGTCGTTCCGATCTTCTCACCCGCGACGACCCGGGCGATATTGCCGTCGACCCCCAGATCGAAGAACACCATCGGCAGGTCGTGTTCGCGGGCGAGGCTGACGGCGGTGGCGTCGGCGACCTTCAGGTCGCGGGCGAGGAAGTCGTCGTAGGTCAGGTCGTCGAAGCGGGTGGCGTCCGGGTTCGTCTTCGGGTCGCAGTCGTAGACCCCGTCCGCCCCCTGTTTGGCCATCAACAGCACCTCAGCGCCGATCTCCAGCGCGCGCTGGGCGGCGACCGTGTCGGTGGAGAAGAACGGCATCCCCGAGCCGGCGCCGAAGACCACCACCCGTCCCTTCTCCAGATGCCGGATCGCCCGCAGCGGAATGTACGGCTCGGCCACCTGGCCCATCGCGATGGCGGTCTGCACCCTGGTCGGGACGCCGGCCTTCTCCAGGAAGTCCTGCAGGGCGAGGCTGTTCATCACCGTGCCCAGCATGCCCATGTAGTCGGCGCGGGCCCGGTCCATGCCGCGGGTCTGGAGCTCGGCTCCGCGGAAGAAGTTGCCGCCGCCGGTGACGATCGCCACCTGGACGCCGGTACCGACGACGCCGGCGATCTGGGCGGCGATGGACGAGATCACGTCCGGGTCGACTCCGAGGCTGCCGCCGCCGAACGCCTCACCCGAGAGCTTGAGCAGGACGCGGCGGTAGGGACTTGCCATCGGTACTCCTTCGGACGCCTCGGTACGACTGCCGACCACCCTAACCGAATCCCGGGCCCGCACATGCCAGCGGCCGTCCGCTCCGGGGAGTGGACGGCCGCTGGGCCGGGCTCAGGTCGTGCCTCAGGCGCCGGTGGCGAAGCGGACGAACCGCTTGACCTCGACGCCGTTGTCGGCCAGCAGCTGGCCGACGGTCTTCTTGTCCTCGGCGATGCTGCCCTGCTCGACCAGGCAGACCTCCTTGTAGAAGCTGCCCAGGCGGCCCTCGACGATGCGCGGGATGATGTGCTCGGGCTTGCCCTCCTCCTGCGCGCTGAGGGTCGCGATCTTGCGCTCGTTCTCGAGCACGTGGTCGGGCACCTCGTCGCGGGTGACGTACGCCGGCGACATCGCGGCGATCTGCATCGCGAGCCCCTTGGCGAACTCGTCGTCGCCGCCGGAGTACTCGACCATCACGCCCACCTGCGGCGGCAGGTCCTGGGACCGCTTGTGCAGGTAGATGGTGACCGGCCCGGAGTAGGTGGCCGCGGCGGCCAGCTCCAGCTTCTCGCCGATCTTCGCGCTGAGCTCGCTGATCGCCTCGGCGACCGTCTTCCCGGACGGGAGGGAGACCTGGAGTGCAGCCTCGACACCGTCGGCCCCGGCGGCGTCCACGGCCCGGGCGATGTCGTCGGCGAGCGTCATGAACTCGGCGTTCTTCGCGACGAAGTCGGTCTCGGCTGCCAGCTGGATGACGGTGCTGCCGGCAGCGGCCACCAGGCCGTTGCTGGCGGAGCGGTCGGAGCGGTTCGCCATCTTGGCCTGGCCGCTGACCCGCAGGATCTCGACGGCCGCATCGAAGTCGCCGTCGGCCTCGGTGAGCGCCTTCTTGGCGTCCATCATGCCGGCGCCGGTTGCGTCGCGGAGGCTCTTGACGTCCGCGGCAGTGATCGTTGCCATGTGTGCTTGGTTCCTTACTTGGTCTTCTCGGCGGGCTGGTCGGTGGTGGCTTCCGGCTCCTCGACGGCGGCCGGGGTCTCCTCGGCCGGGGCTTCCTCAGCTGCGGCCTCGGCCGTGGCTTCGGCCTCCTGGGCTGCCGGCTCGGCGACGGCCGCGGCCACTGCCTCGGCCTCGGCTGCGGCCTCCGCCACCGCGGCGTCCACGGCGTCCGCCTGCTGGTCGGCCTGCAGGTCGCTGCCCTCGAGGGCCTCGGCCTCGGAGACCGGGGCGTTGTCGGTGGTGACCAGCAGATCCCGCTCCCAGTCGGGCATGGGCTCGGCCTCCTCGCCGGTGGCGGCCGCGCTGGACCGGGCCAGCAGGCCCTCGGCGACCGCGTCCGCGAGCACCCGGGTGAGCAGGGCGACCGAGCGGATGGCGTCGTCGTTGCCCGGGATCGGGTAGTCGACCTGGTCGGGATCGCAGTTGGTGTCGAGGACGCCGACCACGGGGATCTTCAGCTTGCGGGCCTCGTCGATGGCGAGGTGCTCCTTGTTGGTGTCTACCACCCAGACGGCCTGCGGCAGCCGGTGCATGTCGCGGATGCCGCCGAGGGTCTTGGCGAGCTTGTCCTTCTTGCGCTTCTGCTGCAGCAGTTCCTTCTTGGTCAGCCCGGACGCGGCGACGTCGTCGAAGTTGAGGCCTTCGAGCTCCTTCATCTTCGCGATCCGCTTGCTGATCGTGCCGAAGTTGGTGAGCATGCCGCCCAGCCAACGCTGGTTGACGTACGGCATGCCGACGCGGGTCGCCTGCTCGGCGATGGCCTCCTGGGCCTGCTTCTTGGTGCCGATGAACAGGATCTGGCCGCCGCGGGCGACGGTGTCCTTGACGAAGGCGTACGCCTGGTCGATGTAGGTCAGCGACTGCTGCAGGTCGATGATGTAGATGCCGTTGCGCTCGGTGAAGATGAACCGCTTCATCTTGGGGTTCCAGCGACGGGTCTGGTGCCCGAAGTGGACGCCGCTGTCGAGCAGCTGGCGCGTGGTGACGACGGCCATTGCCGTTCCTTTCCTGCCCGGCGCGGACGGAGCCGCAACCCGGCCTGGGTTGTCCGGACCGAACCCTTCGGCCCGCCTGACGCCGTCATCGGCTGCCCACCCCTGCCGGGGACCTCGGGCTCCGATCCGCCCAGCGGACGGTGGGACGGCGTGCGAAGTCAGTCCGGATCTTCCGGACCGCATCGTCGATTGTACGGCGTCGGCCACGAGCGGCGCCAACCGGACGACCGGCCTGTGCACAACGGCCCGGCTGTCCACAGGCGGCGGATCGGCTGACCCGGTCGGCACCGGCGTCCCGATACTTCCGGGCGTGAACAGAGTTCGAGCCGCGAAGGCGGCGCGCTGGCTGGTGGTGGGCCTGTGCTGCGTGCTGCTCGGCGGTGTGGCCACGCCGGCCCACGCCGCTTCCGGAGTGCCGCCGGTGACCGGGCCGATCGTCCGGGAATTCGACCCGCCCGACCAGCCGTGGCTGGCCGGGCACCGCGGGATCGACCTGCTGGCGGCAGCCGGATCACCGGTGGTCGCCGTCCTGCCGGGACGCGTCACGTTCGCCGGCCGGATCGCCGGCGCCGGCGTCGTCGTGGTCTTGCACGGTGACACCCGCACCACCTACGAACCGGTGACGTCCGCCGTCCGCGTCGGCGACCAGGTGGTCGGCGGCCAGCGACTCGGCGTCCTCGAGGCGGGCCACCACTGCGCGTCCGGCCCCTGCCTGCACCTGGGCTGGCTGCGCGGGCAGACCTACCTCGACCCGTCCACGCTGTTCACCACCGGCGGTCTGAGGCTGTTGCCGGGCGGGTCGGCGGAGGTCGCCGAACGCCTGGCGGAGCAACGCGGAACGCAGCTGGGCTCAGGGTTAGCCCCGGGGCTGTTGCTGCGACCGGTGCCCGGCGCGATCGGCTCGGAGTTCGGGATGCGGTTCCATCCGATCCTGCACCGCTGGCGGATGCACGCCGGGGTCGACCTGCACGCCGACTGCGGCGATGCCATCCGCGCCGCTGCCGCCGGAGTGGTGATCGGCCGCTCCTTCGATTCCGCCAGCGGCAACCGGCTGAGCGTCGACCACGGTGTCGTCGGTGGCCACCGGGTGGTCACGATCTATATGCACGCCTCCGAGTACTCGGTCCGGGTGGGCGAGCGGGTGCGCCGTGGCCAGGTGATCGGACGCGTGGGCGACACCGGGTGGGCGACCGGATGCCACCTCCACCTCGGCGTCACACTGGACGGCAAGGCGGTCGACCCGGCGGGGTTCCTGTGAGACTGCGGGCTCGCCACTCAGGCACGCGGGTGGGCCTGCTGATAGGCCCGGCGCATCCGCTCGCTGCTGACGTGGGTGTAGATCTGGGTGGT
>JAFKJK010000010.1 GCA_017306015.1 Propionibacteriaceae bacterium | reverse complement strand
TGGGGGCGGTAGGGGGTGAGGGGATGGGTATGGGGTCGAGCAGTTCACGAGCGAGCGCCTCGAACAGGTCCGTCCAGTACTGGGTGGGTCCTCGCACGCCGCAACTCAGCGCGGCCACCTCCAGGATCTCCGGTGTGACGACCTGGGCGAGGGCCAGGCGGCTCATCCAGGCTTCGACCGGTACATCCCCCAGGGCTGCGCGCCAGTCGGTCGAGCCAGCCACCCTCGCCAGCGGCTGGGCGATCCCTGATCGGTTCAGAGCCCGGGTGCCGTCGGCCACGGTGAGTCCTGGGCGCATTCGCTGCTGATGCTGGCGGACGATCTGAGTTCCAGGCACCACGCGACGACCGTGTTCACAGAGCAACCCGCTCACGTCGTCCGTTGGGTGCCACGGCCGTTGTGCCCTTCGTCAAGTCAGAGACGTACCTACATTACGTCTTGTCACAGTCAAGACGAGGCAAGGTTTCTTTTCTGACGAGGCCCAAGCCACGACGGCAGGGAAGGCTTGCGGGAGGGCGGTCGACGAGGTGGGGCGGCGGCCTCGAAGGCGTCGGTGGCTACCCGGTGACGTCCGATCGCCACTGCCGATAGCCCATGCCGACCATCACCGCGGCGACCACGACGGCGGCCACCGCGATCCACAGGAGCAACTCGAAGCCGGCGAGCCACGACATCAGGCCGATGGCGACAGCCACCGCAGCGACGATCGCACCAAAGGCCGCCATCCGCGGCCCGGGATGGCCTGGCTGCTCGTCCGGCGAGTTCCACCGGAAGTTCCCGAACTCGTCGGCCACGCCGTCGGGCTCGACGAACGACGACTCCGGCTCTCGCGCATAGGGCTGGCTCATCCGGTTCTCCTGGTCGGCATATGCAAAGAGACCCGCGCGGGGGCGGGTCTCCGGGGTGGGCTCAGCGGGTGACGCGTCCTGCCTTGAGGCAGGAGGTGCACACGTTGAGGCGCTTCGGCGTGCCGTTGACGACCGCGCGGACGCGCTGGATGTTCGGGTTCCAGCGACGGTTGGTCTTCTTCTTCGACCAGGGCACGTTGTGGCCGAAGCCCGGGCCCTTGGCGCAGATGTCACAGACAGCAGCCACTGGAGTACTCCTCGTATTGACGTCGCGTCGTCGGACGCGTGAAGTTCGGCCCCCACGACAGGGACCTGCCAACGATACCTGACCGGGCCCGATCGACGCGAATCAGGACGCTCTCTCGGTCAGGACGCGACCACGATCGGCAGGATCATCGGACGCCGGCGGAAGTTGTTGTTCACCCACCGGCCGATGGTCCGCCGGACCAGCTGCTGCAACTGGAAGGTGTCCTCCACCCCGTCGGCCAGTGCAGTCTCGATCACCCCGACCAGTTCCGGCCGGATCTGGTCGAACACCGAGTCGTCCTCGGTGAAGCCGCGGGCATGGATGTCCGGGCCGGAGACGAGGGTGCGGGCATGGAAGCTGACCACGGTGACGACCGAGATGATCCCCTCCTCGCCGAGGATCTTCCGGTCGGTGAGTTCGGCGTCCGACACTTCGCCCTCGGTCAGCCCGTCCACGAAGATGTAGCCGCACTCGAGCTTGCCGACGACCTTCGCCAGGCCGTCCGGGGTCAGGTCGATGACCGTCCCGTCCTCGACCGGGAAGACGCGGCTGCGGGGTACCCCGGTCGAGACCGCGAGGTCGGCGTTTGCGATCAGGTGCCGCACCTCGCCGTGCACCGGCAGCACGTTGCGGGGCGTGAGCAGGTTGTAGCAGTACAGCAGCTCGCCGGCGCTGGCGTGGCCCGAGACGTGCACCATCGCCGTCCCCTTGTGCACGACCGTGACGCCGTTGCGGGACAGCCCGTTGATCACCCGGAAGACCGAGTTCTCGTTGCCGGGGATCAGCGAGGACGCCAGCAGCACCACGTCCCCTGGCCCCGCGTTGATGACCGGGTGCTCGTGGTTCGAGATCCGCGACAGCGCGCTCAACGGCTCACCCTGGGACCCGGTGGAGATGATGACGACCTTGTTCTCCGGGTAGTCCTCGATCTGCTTGAGGTCGATCAGGGTGTTCTCGGGCACCTTCAGGTAGCCGAGCTCCCTGGCCACGGTCATGTTCCGGAGCATCGAACGGCCGACGTAGACGACCTTGCGCCCGTGCCGGACGGCGGCGTCCATCACCTGCTGGACGCGGTGCACGTGGGAGGCGAAGCACGCCACGATCAGCTTCTGGTTCGCCGCCGCGAAGACCCGCTCCAGGGCCGGTTCGATGTCGCGCTCGTGCGGCGTGAAGCCCGGGGTCTCGGCATTGGTGGAGTCGGGCATGAACAGGTCGACGCCCTCCTCACCGAGCCGGGCGAAGCCGCGCAGGTCGGTGAGCCGGTGGTCGAGCGGGAGCTGGTCCATCTTGAAGTCGCCGGTGTGCAGGACGGTGCCCGCCTTCGTCCGGATCACCACCGCCAGCGCGTCGGGGATGGAGTGGTTGACCGCCAGGAACTCCAGGTCGAACTCGCCGATCGTGACCCGATCGCCCTCGCCGACGACCCGCAGGTCGACATCGCGCAGGCGGTGCTCACGCAGCTTCTCGCGCACCAGCGCCAGGGTGAGCCGGGAGCCGAGGACGGGAAGGTCGCTGCGACGCCGCAGCAGGTACGGGACGGCGCCGATGTGGTCCTCGTGGCCATGGGTCAGCACCAGCGCCTTCGCCTGGTCGAGCCGGTCCTCGACCAGATGCAGGCCGGGCAGGATCAGGTCGACGCCGGGGTGCTCCTCGGACGGGAAGAGCACCCCGCAGTCGACGAACAGCAGTTCGCCGTTGATCTCGAAGGAGCTCATGTTCCGGCCGATGTCGCCGTGCCCGCCCAGAGGGGTCACCCGCAAGGTGTCCGTGGTGAGCCGAGGAGGTGTTCGCAGGGGTTCTCGCACGACCCCAACCTTAACGATGACGGCGCGGATGCGCGGAGCCGCACCGGTCGAGCAGCCCGCACCGGTGAGCTTTCGCGTCGAGCCGGCGGCCCGTGGATGGGTGGGGCTGGCTGGGTAGGGTGGCGGTCGTGATCGCTGACTCCGTCCGGCTCGCTCTGCCCGCTGAGGCCGAAGCCATCGCCGCCATCCAGCGCCGCTGCTGGGCCCAGGGACTGGCTCCCGCCACGGCTGCGCAGGCTCTGGCGTCGGTCGGCGTCGAGGAGATGGCGGCCAGCTGGGAGGAGGCCATCACCCGTCCGCCGCTGGCACAGTTGCGGGTGCTGGTCGCGGTCGGCGAGGACGGGGTGACCGGCTTCGCGGCGCTGGGCCCGAGCGACGACCCGGACGCCGAGCCCGGCGAGGACGCACTCGTCGCCGAGTTCTGCATCGATCCTGAATCACAGCGGATGGGACACGGCTCGCGGTTGCTGAACGCCACCATCGACACGCTGCGCGCCGACGGCTTCAGCCGCGCCACCTGGTGGGTGCGCAGCGACGACGACACGCTGCGCCGGTTCCTGACCGACGCCGGCTGGGCAGCGGACGGAGCCCACTCCGAAGTGGCGGTCGACGAGGCCGGCCCGCGGGTGAAGCTCGTCCGGCTGCACACCGGAATCGGCTGAGTGAGGCCGCGCGTGGCGCAGCCCGGTCACGTGGCGCAGCGCGGTCAGCGGAAGACCGGCGCGAGCCCGTCCAGCACGTAGGCCAGCCTTCTGGCGAAAACGGCGCGCACGTCGGCGTCCTCGGCGGACTCGATGACCACCCGGGAGACGTGGGGGTACGCGCCGGAGTCGACGATGCGGCGGATCTCCGCCTCCTGGGACCGCTGCGCCTCCACCTTGGTGAGCGTGGTGCGCTGCCTGGCGTCCTGTTCGGCGATCTCCTCCTGGACGCAGCCCTGGACGAACGCCTGCAGCGTGCCGAGCACATCGAGGGACTGGTCGACGCTCAACCCGTAGCCGTCCACGACGGCAAGCGTGGACTCCAGCATCCGGAGCAGGTTGGGTCCGAGGCCGAGCCGGGGCACCGAACGCCCGGCGAGCCACGGATGCCGCAGCGTGACGTCGCGGATGAGGGCGGCCACCGCCTCGAGATCGTCGCGCCACCGTCCGGACCGGGGCAGCTCCGGAACGCCGGAGAAGACCTCGTCGGTCATCAGCGCGAGCAGGTCGTCGCGGCTGCTCACGTGGCGGTACAGGGACATGGTCCCCGAGCCGAGCAGCGCCGCGACCCTGCGCATCGATACCGCGTCCAGGCCCTCGGCGTCGGCGAGCTGGATCCCAGCCCGGGCAATGCCCGCAGCCGAGAGGCCACCCCGCTGCTGACGCTCTCCGGCTCCCCCGGTCTCACCGACGTCCATGACCGCGAGCGTACTGTCAGGCGGGCAGGCCGACTGCCTGCGTACACTGTACGCAGACGACTGTCTCACGTTGCCAGGAAGGATCAGCCATGGTGACCGCCATCATCAACGTCCGAGTCTTCGACGGCGAGGACGTCGCCGACGCGACGTCCGTGATTGTGGACGGCCAGCTGATCACCTCGGTAGGCGGTGCCGTCCCCGAGGGAGCGACGGTCATGGATGGCGCCGGCGCCACCCTGCTGCCCGGCCTGATCGACTCCCACGTCCACACCGACCTCGACGGGCTGCGCACCGCTCTGGCCTTCGGCGTCACCACGGAACTGGAGATGCAGGGCCACTGGTCTGCGAAGAAGCGCCGCGAGATCGCTGCCCGCGACGACGTCGCGGACCTGCGAACCTCCGGGATGGGTGTGACCCGCCGGGGCGGGCATCCGAGCGAGTACGTCACCGCGAGCGGCAGCCTGCTCATCCGGCTCGTCTATCCGCTGCTCCCCTCCGTCCGAACCCCGGCGCAGGCCAAGCGATTCGTCGCCCGGCAGGTGGCCAACGGTGCCGACTACATCAAGGTCTTCATCGAGGACGGCTCCACCATCGGCTACCCGGGCCTGCCGGTCGTCGAGCAGCCGGTGCTGCTGGCCGCGATCGAGGCCGCGCACGAGCACGGACTGCTGGCCATCGCCCACGTCTCGACGGCGAACGGCGCTAGCCGCGCGATCGCCAGCGGAGTGGACGGGCTGGCGCACCTGTTCCTCGACGCGCCCACCCCGGGGATCATCGAGGCCATCGCATCGGCGGGAGCCTTCGTGGTCCCCACCCTGGTCACGCTGTCCAGCGCCTTCGGCAACGCTCCCGCAGGCCTCGCCGCGGATCCGCGGGTGCGTGGCCGGCTCAGCCCGGCATGGCTGGACTCACTGGGCCGGAGCATGAACGTGTACCCCCAGGGCGACCTGGCCGTCTCGTCCGCCTGCGTCCGGGAGCTCCGGGACGCGGGAGTGGACATCCTCGCCGGCAGCGACGTCTCCGAGCCCCTCCCCATGCTCGGCGGCCTCGCCCACGGCGCGAGCCTGCACCACGAACTCCAGCTGCTGGTCGAGGCGGGCCTCAGCCCGGTCGAGGCGCTGCGGTCGGCCACCTCGGTGCCGGCACGCCGCTTCTCGCTGCCGGACCGCGGACGGATCGTCCCCGGCGCTCGCGCGGATCTGCTCCTGGTGGACGGCGACCCGACGTCCACCATCTCCGACACGCTGAGCACTCGCGCGGTCTGGCGCCGCGGTGTCCGCCAGCCGGCGGGCTGAATCGACTGTTGCGCCGGCCGGGCTACGTCAGTGGCAGGCTGGCCCGATCGGCGGCGAAGGCGATACCGAGGCCCTCGGCAGCCGGAGTGACACCGGTGACCCGAAGACCGTAGTCAAGGTGCACCTCGATGGGCTTGACCAGCGAGTCGATCACGCTCTGGTCGATAGGCAGGCCGACCTGCGTCCCGTTGAGGTCGGCCTTCGGCTCGGTGAGCTGGATCGTCGCCGTACCGGTGTCCAGCACCGGCTTGGCGGAGACCGCCACGGTAATCGTCCGCCCCAGGAGCGCGACCCGGTAGGACAGCCCCAGGCGTCCGTTGCCGGCATACTCGACCGGCACTCCGGCGAGCCGCTCCAGGCTCCGGTAGTCGATTGTGGCCGTGCCGGCCACGTGGCTGGCCTGCAGTTCGTCGCCGGTCAGCACAACCTCGCCGGTGGTCACGGTGAGGTCGGTCAGCGCGACCTCTTTCTTCCCGGCGTCCAGCGACGCGGTCCTGGCGGCGATCACGGTGCTGGGTACCGTGCGGGTCACCAGGGCTGCCGCGAACGGCCAGCCGCCGAGCCGGACGTCCACGCCGGTGGCGCCCAGTTGCTCGGCCAGGCTCGCCGCCACCCGCTGCTGCGCCTGGTCGCGCAGGGCGGCGTCCCCGAACCAGCCGCCGACGCCGAGTACGGCCAGGACGGCCAGCCAGACCAGCAGCCGGCGCATCGCTGCCTACAGGCCGAGCAGCGCGTCGATGCCCACGCTGAGACCCGGCAGCCCCGGAACGGCGCGGACGGCGGCGAGGACGCCGGGCATGAAGCCTGAGCGGTCGAGCGAGTCGTGGCGGATGGTGAGCGTCTCCCCCACCGAGCCGAACAGGACCTCCTGGTGGGCCACCAGGCCGCGCAGCCTGATGCCGTGGACATGGATCCCGTCGACCTCGGCGCCGCGAGCCCCGTCCAGAGCGGTCGTGGTGGCGTCCGGGACGGCGCCGAGCCCAGCGGCCTGGCGGGCGGCGGCGATCCGGCGAGCCGTCGCCTGAGCGGTGCCTGAGGGCGCGTCCACCTTGTTCGGGTGGTGGAGTTCGATGATCTCGGCCGACTCGAAGAACCGGGCGGCCTGCTCCGCGAAGTGCATCATCAGCACGGCCCCGATGGAGAAGTTGGGCGCGACCAGGATGTTCGCGCCAGGACGTGCGGCCAGCTGGTCGCGGAGTGACTGCAGCCGTTCGTCGGTGAACCCGGTGGTGCCGACGACGGCGTGGACGCCGTGCTCGATGCACCAGGCCAGGTTGCCCATAACGACGTCCGGGACGGTGAAGTCCACCACGACGTCCGCGGCCTCGGCCGGCGCGCGGTCGTCATCGGCGTCGATCGCGGCGACCAGTTCGAGGTCGTCGGCCGCCTCGACCGCCCGGCACACCTCGGCGCCCATCCGTCCCCTGGCCCCGAACACTGCAACCTTCATGCCGTCTCCTCTCGCCGGCCCATCCTAGGACGAGCCCTGTCCGGCCGGTCGTGCCCACCTACCCAGCGGCGCTCGTGCTAGATCCTGGTGGTTGTCGGCGGCGACCGGCGCTCGACACGGGGTCCGTGCTAGATCCTGGTGGTTGTCAGGCCCGAAACCGAGTCCACAACCACGATGGTCTAGCACGACCCGCTGGGTGTTCCTCAGGAGGCCGTCATAACCTCCACCAGCTGGCACCAGACCCGGAGAACCCACAGAAAGCAGCAGCGCCGCCCCGATCGGGACGGCGCTGCTGGCGTTCTGTGCGGCTCAGGCCTCGGCCGGAGCAGCCTCGGCGGCCTCGGTTTCCTTCTCCTCGACCACCGGGATCAGCGAGAGCTTGCCCTTGTCGTCGATGTCGGAGATCTCCACCTGGAGCTTCTGGCCGACGCTGACGACGTCCTCCACGTTCTCCACGCGGCCGCCACCGGCGAGGGCGCGGAGCTTGGAGATGTGCAGCAGGCCGTCCTTGCCGGGCAGCAGCGAGATGAACGCGCCGAACGGCATGATCTTCACCACGGTGCCCAGGTAGCGCTCGCCCTTCTCCGGCATCGTCGGATTGGCGATGGCGTTGATCAGGCTGCGCGCGGCCTCGGCGGACTCCCCGTTGTCGGCACCGATGTAGATGGTGCCGTCGTCCTCGATGGAGATGTTCGCGCCGGTGTCGTCCTGGATCTGGTTGATCATCTTGCCCTTGGGGCCGATGACCTCGCCGATCTTGTCGACCGGGATCCGGATGGTGATGATCCGCGGAGCGTACGGGCTCATCTCGTCGGGGGTGTCGATGGCCTCGGCCATCACGTCCAGCAGCGTGTTGCGGGCCTCCTTGGCCTGCTGCAGCGCACTGGCCAGCACCTCGGACGGGATCCCGTCCAGCTTGGTGTCCAGCTGGAGGGCGGTGACGAAGTCACGGGTCCCGGCGACCTTGAAGTCCATGTCGCCGAGCGCGTCCTCGGCGCCCAGGATGTCGGTCAGCGCGACGTAGCGGGTCTCGCCGTCGATCTGC
The DNA here is from genome assembly GCA_017306015.1 of Propionibacteriaceae bacterium. Lineage (GTDB taxonomy): Bacteria > Actinomycetota > Actinomycetes > Propionibacteriales > Propionibacteriaceae > Propionicimonas. Next base: position 245,454 of record JAFKJK010000010.1, on the reverse strand, counting down.
TCGCTCATCAGGCCCATCGCGATGCCAGCGACCGGCGCCTTCAGCGGGACGCCCGCGTTCAGCAGCGACAGCGTGGACGCACACACCGAGCCCATCGACGTGGACCCGTTCGAGCCCAGCGCCTCCGACACCTGCCGGATGGCGTAGGGGAACTCGTCCCGCTTCGGCAGCACCGGCAGCAGGGCCCGCTCGGCGAGCGCACCGTGGCCGATCTCCCGGCGCTTCGGCGAACCGACCCGGCCAGTCTCACCGGTCGAGTACGGCGGGAAGTTGTAGTTGTGCATGTACCGCTTCGTCGTCTCCGGCGAGAGGGTGTCGAGCTTCTGCTCCATGTCGAGCATGTTCAGCGTGGAGACGCCCAGGATCTGGGTCTCGCCGCGCTGGAACAGCGCCGAGCCGTGCACGCGGGGCAGAACGCCGACCTCGGCGGACAGCGTCCGGATGTCGCGGACGCCGCGGCCGTCGATGCGGACCTGCTCGGTCAGCGTCTTGTGCCGGACGACCTTCTTGGTCAGCGCCCGGAACGCCCCGGTGACTTCCTTCTCCCGATCGGGGAAGCGGGAGTCGAGCTCCTCGTGGATGGCGGCGAGGAGCTCCTCGGTCGAGGTCTCGCGCTCGGCCTTCCCGGCGATGCTCATCACCGACGTCAGCCGCTCGGACGCTGCCGCGGAGACAGCCTCGTACACATCGGGCTGGTAGTCGAGGAAGACCGGGAACTGGGTGACGGCCTTGGGCAGCATCGCGGCCAGCTCGGCCTGAGCGTCACACAGAGCCTTGATGAACGGCTTGGCCGCCTCGATGCCCTGGGCGACGACCTCCTCGGTCGGCGCGGTGCGTCCGGACCGGACGAGGTCCCAGGTGGCGGGAGTGGACTCGGCCTCGACCATCATGATCGCGACGTCACCGTCGGCCAGGACGCGACCGGCGATGGCCATCTCGAAGGAGGCCTGCTCGGACTGCTCGACGGTCGGGAAGCCGACCCACTGGTCGCCGATCAGGGCGACCCGCAGGCCACCGACCGGACCGGAGAACGGCAGCCCGGCGAGCGTGGTGGACGCCGAACCGGCGTTGATCGCCAGCACGTCGTAGCGGACGTTCGGGTTCAGCGCCATCACGGTGATGACGACCTGGACCTCGTTGCGCAGCCCCTTCACGAAGCAGGGACGCAGCGGACGGTCGGTGAGCCGGCACGCGAGGATGGCGCCCTCGGACGGGCGGCCCTCGCGGCGGAAGAACGAGCCGGGAATGCGGCCGGCGGCGTACATCCGCTCCTCCACGTCCACGGTGAGCGGGAAGAAGTCGACGGCGTCACGCGGGTTCTTGGCCGCGGTGGTGGCCGACAGCAGCATGGTGTCGCCGTCCAGGTAGACGGCGGCGGAGCCGTTGGCCTGGCGGGCCAGCAGTCCGGACTCGAACCGGACGACGTGCTTGCCCAGAGGACCGTTGTCGATCACGGCCTCGGTGTAGCGAAGGTCAGGACCTTCCATTCGGGATTCCTTTCTCATCCGCCCCGCCCCTGCCTGCCCCGGTCTTCGATCGAGGCTCGCGGGAGACCGGCGGACCGGGCCCGAAAGTCACTACCGAGGACCAAACCAGGCGGTGTGGGGCACTTGTGTGGTTGTAGCACGACCAGCCGGTGACGGGATCCCCGTCACCGGCTGGTCATGGAGCTGGTGTCACCGACGCAGGCCGAGGCGTGCGATCAGCGAGCGGTAATGCTCAACGTCGTTCTTCATCACGTAGTTGAGCAGGCGGCGGCGCTGGCCGACCATGAGCATCAGGCCGCGACGGCTGTGGTGGTCGCCCTTGTGCTCCTTGAGATGCTCGGTCAGGTGGGCGATCCGCTTGGTGAGCAGCGCGATCTGCACATCGGGGGAACCGGTGTCCCCCGGGGTCAGGGCGTACTCTTCGATGATCTTCTTCTTGGTGTCAGCATCCATCGGTGTCGCTGCTCTCCTCTCGGTCTCCCGTTGCGCGGCGCTCCCCTGCCAGGTGGCAACGATTGATCAGAATCGAGAGTCGCTGGGAGCTCTTCGGCGTCCGCGGCCGTCTTGACGGCGTCACGAGTCTACCGGGTCGGGACGGGGGCGGCGAATCGGGTTCGAGGGCGGCCCGGCCGCTCTCGGGAGCCGAATGCCAATTGGGTATCAGTACCCATTACGCTACGACAGGTTGGCCCGCAGCCCAGCACAGCGGAAGGACGTTCACCGGCATGCAGATCGGGATTCCCCTCGAGACCCAGAAGGGCGAGACGCGCGTCGCGGCTACGCCGAAGACCGTCGCTCAGCTGATCAAGCTCGGCCACAGCGTGGTCGTGGAGACCGGTGCGGGGACGAAGTCGTCCTACCCCGACAGTGAGTACGCGGCGGCGGGCGCGACGATCGCCGACCGGGCGGCGGTCTGGAAGTCGCCGGTGGTGGCGAAGATCAACGCGCCGACCGGGACGGAGATCACCCGGCTGCCGATCGGCGGGACGCTGATCTCGCTGATCGCCCCAGCCCGCAACCCCGAACTGGTGGAGAAGCTCAACAAGCGCGGGCTCACCGCCCTCGCGATGGACGCCGTCCCCCGGATCTCCCGGGCACAGGCGCTGGACGTGCTGAGCTCGATGGCCAACATCGCCGGCTACCGGGCGGTGATCGAGGCGGCGAACGAGTTCGGCTCGTTCTTCACCGGCCAGGTCACCGCCGCGGGCAAGGTACCGCCGGCCAAGGTCTTCGTCTCCGGAGCCGGAGTGGCCGGCCTGGCCGCGATCGGGACCGCGAAGTCGCTAGGCGCGATCGTCCGGGCAACCGACCTGCGCGCCGAGGTCGCCGAGCAGGTGGCCTCGATGGGCGGGGAGTTCCTGGCCGTCCAGGCCGAGCAGCAGGTGTCCACAGACGGCTACGCCAAGGAGGCGTCGGCCGACTACGCAGCGGCAGCCGCCCGGCTGTACGCCGAGCAGTGCAAGGACGTCGACATCATCATCACGACGGCGCTCATCCCGGGACGGCCAGCGCCGCGGCTGATCACCGCCGACATGGTCGCCACGATGAAGCCGGGCTCGGTGATCGTCGACATGGCCGCGGCCAGCGGCGGCAACGTCGAGGGCTCCAAGCCCGACGAACTGGTCGTCACCGCCAACGGCGTGAAGATCATCGGCTACACCGACCTGGCCGGCCGGCTGCCGACGCAGGCATCGCAGCTGTACGGCACCAATGTGGTGAACCTGTTCAAGCTGCTCACCCCGAAAGCGGACGGCGCCGTCACCCTCGACCTGGACGACGTGGTGATCCGCGGCATGACCGTCACCAATGCCGGCGAAGTGTTGTGGCCACCACCACCGGTGCAGGTCTCGGCGGCACCGGCCGCCGCAACTGCGGCCCTGGTGCCCCAGGAGGACCCGGAGGCCAAGGCTGTGCGGCTCGCCGCCGAGGCGAAGGCGAAGAACCAGCGGAACCTGGTGCTGTCCGGCGTGGCCGCGGTCCTGGTCGTGCTGGCGGTGGCGTTCTCCCCGGCGAGCTTCGTCGGCGCGTTCACCGTGTTCGCCCTGGCGGTGGTGGTCGGCTTCTACGTGATCAGCGGGGTGTCGCACTCGCTGCACACACCGCTGATGGCCCAGACCAACGCCATCTCCGGCATCATCCTGGTCGGCGCGCTCCTCCAGCTCGGCTCGACCAACGTCGCGGTGCTGGTGATGAGCTTCATCGCCGCCGCGATCGCATCGATCAACATCTTCGGCGGGTTCCTGGTCTCCTACCGGATGCTCGGCATGTTCAAGAAGGAGGCATGAGCATGCTGCTGCAGTTCATCCAGGGCACCTACATCATCGCCGGCGTCCTGTTCATCCTGTCGCTGGCCGGCCTGTCGAAGCAGACGACCGCGCGGCTGGGCAACATCGCCGGCATGGTCGGCATGGGCCTCGCCCTCGTCGCGACCATCGTCCACTCGGTCTACCTGTCCGCAGAAGGCGAGGCCAGCGGCGCGCGGCTGTCGGTGTGGCTGACCCTCGGCCTGATCGTGGCCGTGCTCGCCATCGGCGCGGCCATCGGCATCCCGATCGCCCGCAAGGTCGAGATGACCCAGATGCCGGAGCTGATCGCCGCCTTCCACTCCTTCGTCGGCATGGCCGCCGTCCTGGTCGGCTTCAACTCCTTCGCCGTTCCCGGAGAGTCGGCCGGCGGCGCCGTCCACCTGGTCGAGGTGGCGCTCGGCGTCCTGATCGGCGCCTACACGTTCACCGGCTCGGTGATCGCCTACCTGAAGCTGTCGGCCAAGATGGGCTCCAAACCGCTGACGCTGCCGGGACGCAACTGGATCAACCTGTTCGGGTTCGTGCTCTTCTTCGCGCTGATGATCTGGTTCGTCCTGGCCGGCGAGCAGAACCCGACGCTGGGCTGGATCCTGATCATCGCGATCGCCGTGATCGGCTTCCTGCTCGGCCTGCACATGGTGGCGGCCATCGGCGGCGGTGACATGCCGGTTGTGGTGTCGATGCTGAACTCCTACTCCGGCTGGGCGGCCGCCGCTGCCGGCTTCATGCTGGACAACAACCTGCTGATCATCACCGGCTCGCTGGTCGGCTCGTCCGGTGCGATCCTGAGCTACATCATGTGCCGGGCGATGAACCGCTCGTTCATCTCCGTCATCCTCGGCGGCTTCGGCGTGGACACCGGCACGGTGGCCGCATCGGACGCCGAGCAGGGCGAGCACCGCGAGATCGATGCCGCCGGCGCTGCCGAACTGCTGTGGAACGCCAAGTCCGTGATCATCACCCCCGGCTACGGCATGGCCGTCGCCAAGGCGCAGTACCCGGTCGCCGACCTCACCGCGAAGCTTCGCGCCCACGGTGTCGACGTCCGCTTCGGCGTCCACCCGGTCGCCGGACGCCTGCCGGGACACATGAACGTCCTGCTCGCGGAGGCCCACGTCCCCTACGACATCGTGCTGGAGATGGACGAGATCAACGACGACTTCGCCGGGACCGACGTCGTCCTGGTGATCGGCGCGAACGACACCGTCAACCCGGCCGCGCTCGACGACCCCACCTCCCCGATCGCCGGCATGCCGGTGCTGGAAGTGTGGAAGGCCGACAACGTGATCGTGTTCAAGCGGTCGATGGCGACCGGCTACGCCGGCGTCCAGAACCCGCTGTTCTTCAAGGAGAACACCCAGATGCTGTTCGGCGACGCGAAGGATCGGGTCGAGGACATCATCAAGGATCTGGGCAACCTCGCCTGATTCCTCGCGACCCCTGCCGGTCACCGTGTGGCAGACTCCGACCTCATCGGATGTAACACACGGGGGCTAGGGTGACCTCGCAGGGATTGGAGGCAGGCATGGCAGTGGACTCGATCACGGTGAGGCTCGTTGAGCAGGCGGACGTCCCGGCACTGCACGACCGCGAGCCCCAACCCGAGGCCCACCTCGCCCAGGCCCACCTCGACCGCCAGACCGAAGGCGGCTACTTCTTCGCCGTTGCGGTGGACGGCTCCGGCGTCCCGCTCGGCGTCGGCGCCCTCGACGCCCGCCCGGGCCGGCTGTGCCCCGAGCTTCGCGGTCTCCTGGTCTACCCGGAGGCGCGAGGCCACGGAGTCGCGACGGAGATCAGCCGCTTCCTGGAGTCCCGCGCAGCCGAGGCGGGCTTCGCCGAGGTGTTCCTGCGCGTCGACCCGGAGAACGAGACCGCGATCCCGGTCTTCATCGGCCTGGACTACAGCCCGACCGGGGACCACCTGCCCGCCCTGCCCGACGGCAGCGCCGAGCCCGACGCCGGGCGGCTCGACGCCGTCTTCCGCAAGTCCCTGCGCATCGTGTGACTGCCGACAGCGGGGACGGGCAGCCGCGGCTGGGCGGCGGCGCGCGGCTGGCCTGGGCGGACCTGCCCCACCCGGTACGGGCGCAGGTCGAGGAGATCCTTGGCGGACCGGTGGTGACCGCCATGTCACAACCGGGCGGGTTCTCCCCCGGCAGCGCCGATCGGGTGATCACCGCCGGCGGACGCCGGGCGTTCGTGAAGAGCGCATCGGCACAGCTCAACGCGGACAGTCGGCGGATCCATGCCCGGGAGGCAGCGGTCCTGGACTCGCTGCCGGACGGGCTGCCGGTGGCACGCCTGGTCGGGGTGGTCGAGCACGGCGACTGGATCGCGCTCGTCCTGGACGACGTGGACGGCCATCACCCGCACCTGCCCTGGCGTCCCGGCCAACTGGACGCGGTGCTCGACGCGCTCGCGCGGCTCTCCGACCGGCCGGTCGCCGCCGAGTTGGCCGGGTCGCTGCCACCGTTGCGCGATGAACTCGCCGGCCTGTTCGACGGCTGGAACCGGGTGGACGACGCGACCGTCCTCCCGCTCGAGCCGAGCCTGGCCGGATGGTGCGCCGACCACCTGGACGACCTGCGCCGCCTGGCGGCCGAAGCCCTGGAACTGGTCCCCGGCGACCGGCTGGTGCACCTGGACGCCCGCGCCGACAACCTGTTGCTCGGGCCGGACGGCCGGGTCGTCGTCGTGGACTGGCCGTGGGCCGCCGTCGGTGCGGGCTGGTTCGACGCGGTCACACTGCTGATCAACGTCCGGCTCTACGACCCCGGCTACGACGTTGAGGCCGTGCTTGCGACCCATCCGGTGTTCACCGACCTGCCTCCCGACGCCGTGGACGCGGTGCTGGCCGGCATGGCGGGCTTCTTCATCCCGACGAGCCTGGAACCGCCGCCACCCGGCCTGCCGACCCTGCGCGCCTTCCAGCGCGACCAGGGCGCGGCCACGCTCGACTGGCTGCGACAGCGCCGGGACGGCTGATCACGTACCCCTACGGCGCAATGCCTGCCGCGGCCAGCCTCGCCGGGCGGCAACCGTCGAGTTCGAGCACGATGGCATCGGTCGAGCGGAGGCAGTCATGGACGGTCACGTGGCCGTTGGGCACCGCCAGCGCCACCTTGCTCAGATCTCCCGTGCGGACCGACCGCACCAGCAGCCGGGTGCCGTCAGCGAAACCCAGCACGGCGAGCGACTTCAGCGGTCCCGGCTGCAGCGTCCGTGCGGGCACCCTGCGGACCACCAGACGATGGACGGCGGCGGCCACCAGAGCAGTACTGGCCGCCCGCTCCTCGAGCCAGCACCGACGCTCGATCTCGGCGAGTTCGAGGATGTCTGCCGGGTCAAGGCCGAGGTCGTCCCCGGACGAGGGGACGTCCCTGCGCGGCCGCAAACGGAGCCGCAACCAACTCGGCACCAGCACACCACCATTGTGCTCCCTGCCACCGCATCGGCGATACGGGGCGGCCGCGGGATCGCGGGCTGACTACGCCTGGTCGGCAAGCAGTCGCCGGCATTCGGCGACGTCTGCGTACATCTGCGCGACCAGCGCGTCGATGTCGCCGAACTTCACCTGGCCGCGAATCCGGGCGACGAACTCGACGACGATCTCGGCACCGTACAGCTCCAGGTCGTCCCGGTCGAGGACATAGGACTCCACCCGGCGATCGGGCCCGTCGAACGTGGGGTTCGTGCCGACCGAGATCGCGGCCGGCCACCGCTCCGGCTCCTGGCCCTCCGGCAGGGGCCGGCCGTGGGCGTCGTGGCCGTCCCGGCGGATCACCCAGCCGGCGTAGACGCCGTCGGCGGGGCAGGCCCGGTACTCGGGGACGGGCAGATTGGCCGTCGGGAAGCCCAGCTGGCGTCCGCGCCGGTCGCCGTGGGCCACCACGCCCCGGAACCGGAACCGGCGGCCGAGGTGCTCGGCGGCGTGGGCGACGTCGCCGGCGGCGAGGGCGTCCCGGATCCGGGTGGAGCAGGTCTCCTCGTCGCCGAACCTCACCAGCGGCAGGCCGTCGACGTCGAACCGTCCCCGGGAGAGCTCCCGCAGGGTGTCGACGTTGCCGGACGCCAGGTGCCCGAACCGGAAGTTCTCCCCCACCACGACCAGCGCCGGATCCAGCGGGACGATGACCCGCTCGACGAACTCGGCAGGGCTCCAGGCAGCGAACTCGCGGGTGAACGGGATCACCTCCACCCGGTCGGCACCGGCGGCGGTGAGCAGCTCGATGCGTCCCTCCAGGCTCGTCAGCAGCATCGGCGGCGCGTCCGGACGCAGCACCGACACCGGGTGCGGCCAGAACGTCACCACCACCAGCGGCAGGTGGGGACGCCGGCGCCGGGCCTCGGCGAGCACTTCACGATGCCCGGGGTGCACCCCGTCGAAGTTGCCGATGACGACGACCGAAGACCCCACGACATCCTCTCCCGACTTGCGATATCCGACTAAGAACCCTAGCAACCGGCCTCAGGCCAGCACGGCCATCGGGACGGAGCCGCCGGCCGGCCCGGGCCGGTACAGCGCCAGCAGCCGGTCTCCGGACAACAGCGCCGTCGGCTCGGCGGGCACCGTCAGGGCGAGGGCCCGGCCATGGCTGACGTCCGCTGCCTGGCCGGCGTCCACCTCGACCACGGCGAAAGCGCGGCGGGCGACGTCGGCGAGGCCGAGCAGGGGGGCGGGCCGGCCCGCGTCCAGCGCGTCCTGATCGAGCCCGACCAGCGACAGGTCGAAGGCGCCCACCCGGGTGCGCCGGAGCGCGGTCAGGTGGCCGCCGGTGCCGAGGCGTGCGCCGAGATCGCGGGCCAGCGCCCTGATGTAGGTGCCGGACGAGCAGTCCACCTCGACGTCGACATCGAGGAGCGGGCCGGTGGCCGGGCTGCCGTCGACCCACCCGAACGAGGCGGACGGACGGACCGCGGTCACCTCGAAGCGGCTGACCGTCACCTCACGGGGAGCCAGGGTGACCGTCTCACCGGCACGGACCCGGGCGTACGCGCGCCTGCCGTCCACCTTGATCGCGGAGACCGACGACGGAACCTGGCTGATCACCCCGGTGAACTGCGGAACGGCCGCACGGATGTCGGCCTCGGTCAGGCCTGCCGCACCCCGCCACTCCAGCAGCTCGCCGTCGGCGTCGTCGGTTGTCGTCGTGGCCCCCAGCTGGATGGTGGCCAGATAGGTCTTGTCGTGCCCGGCGAGATGGCCGAGCAGACGGGTCGCCCGCCCGACCCCGACCAGCAGGACGCCGGTGGCCATCGGATCCAGGGTGCCGGCGTGGCCGACCTTCCGGGTGCCGTAGAGCCGTCGGCACCGCCCGACGACCTGGTGCGACGTCCAGCCCCCCGGCTTGTCGACCACGACCAGGCCGGAGACCTCACCCCGGGCCCGATCCCGTGCGTCACCCCGGTTGTCATCCAGGAGGTCATCCCGGATCTCGTCGGGGAGCTCAGCCAAGGTCGTCGTCGGTTTCCTCGCCGGGCTTGCGGTAGGGGTCGGGGTCGCCGGCGTAGCTGGCGCCCTGAGCCCGCTCGGCGACCGCCGCGTCCTGGGCCTTGGCTCGGGCGAGGACGTCCTCCAGGTGGGCGGCGTCCTCCTCCACGGCGTCCAGCACGAACGCGAGGGTCGGCGTGAACTTCATCCCCAGTTGCTTGCCGACCGTGGATCGCAGCAGCCCGCTGGCGGACTGCAGCGCGATCGCGGTCTCCGCCCGCGCTTCCGCGTCACCGAGGACGGTGTAGAACACGGTCGCCTCGTGGCCGTCCCCGCTGAGCCGGACGTCGGTCACCGTGACGAAACCGAGCCGGGGGTCCTTGATCCGCCGCTGCAGCATCTCGGCGATGATGAACTTGATCTGCTCGGCGACCTTGCCGAAGTGAACGCTGGCCATCGGGTGCTTCCTTTCAAACGCGTCCGACGATGCGTCCGCCCGGCCCCGGATCGGGTACCGGGCGGACGCCGGGAATCAGTCGCGCGGCTTCTCCACCATCTCGTAGGTCTCGATGATGTCGCCGGTGTGGATGTCGGAGTATCCCGCCAGCGTGGTGCCGCACTCGTAGCCCTCGCGGACCTCGGTGACGTCGTCCTTCTCCCGCCGCAGGGACGCGATGGAGGTCTCGGTGACCACCACTCCGTCCCGGAGCAGCCGGGCCTTGGCGTTGCGGCGGATGAGTCCGTCCAGCACCATGCAGCCGGCGATGATGCCGAACTTGGACGAGCGGAAGATCTCGCGGATCTCCGCCTGGCCCATCACCTTCTCCTCGTAGATCGGCTTCAGCATGCCCTTCAGCGCTGCCTCGACCTCGTCGATCGCCGCGTAGATCACCGAGTAGTACCGGATGTCCACGCCCTCGGCGTCGGCCATCTGGGTGGCCTTGCCCTGCGCGCGGACGTTGAACCCGATGATCACCGCGTCGGACGCCGCGGCCAGCGAGACGTTCGTCTCGGTGATCGCGCCGACACCACGGTCGATGACCCGCAGCGAGACCTCGTCGCCGACGTCGATCTGCAGCAGCGAATCCTCCAGGGCTTCGACGGCACCGGCCGAATCGCCCTTGAGGATGAGCCGCAGCTCCTGCGTCTCGCCCTTCGCGAGCTGCTCGAACAGCTGGTCGAGGGTCTTGCGCCGGGTGGTCTTGGCCAGCATCGCCGCCCGCTGCCGGGACTCGCGCTTCTCGGCGATCTGGCGAGCCATCCGGTCGTCCTCGACGACCAGGAAGTTGTCGCCGGCACCGGGAACCGAGGTGAGGCCGAGCACCTGCACCGGCATCGACGGCGGAGCCTCGTCCACCGTCTCGCCCTGGTCGTTGATCAGCGCGCGCACCCGCCCGTAGGCCGAGCCGGCCACGATCGAGTCGCCGGTGTGCAGCGTCCCGCGGTGCACCAGGACGGTCGCCACCGGGCCACGACCGCGGTCGAGGTGCGCCTCGATGGCCACACCCTGCGCGGGCATGTCCGGGTTGGCGCGCAGGTCGAGCGCGGCGTCCGCGGTGAGGACGATCGCCTCCAGCAGCGCGTCCAGGCCGAGCGACGCCTTCGCCGACACGTCGACGAACATGGTGTCGCCGCCGTATTCCTCGGGCACCAGGCCGTACTCGGTGAGCTGGCCACGGACCTTGACCGGGTCGGCGCCCTCCTTGTCGATCTTGTTGACGGCGACCACGATCGGCACGTCGGCCGCCCTGGCGTGGTTCAGCGCCTCGATCGTCTGCGGCATCACACCGTCGTCGGCGGCCACCACCAGCACGGCGATGTCGGTCGACTTGGCACCGCGGGCACGCATGGCGGTGAACGCCTCGTGGCCCGGGGTGTCGATGAAGGTGATCTTCCGCGGGATGTCGTCGACCTCGGTGGCCACCTGGTAGGCACCGATGGCCTGGGTGATGCCACCGGCCTCGCCGGCCACCACGTCGGTGTGCCGCAGGGCGTCCAGCAGTTTGGTCTTGCCGTGGTCGACGTGGCCCATCACGGTCACGACCGGCGGACGCGCCTCGAGGTCGTCCTCGTCGCCCTCGTTCTCGCCGAACTCGATGTCGAAGCTCTCCAGCAGCTCGCGGTCCTCGTCCTCGGGCGAGACGACCTCGATGTTGTAGTTGAGCTCGGCACCCAGCACCTGCAGGGTGTCGTCGGCCACCGACTGGGTGGCGTTGACCATCTCACCCAGGTTGAACAGCACCTGCACGAGGGTCGCCGGCTCGACGCCGATCTTCTCGGCGAGGTCGGTCAGCGAGGATCCACGGCGCAGCCGGACGGTCTGGCCGTCGCCCTGACGGATCCGCACGCCACCGATCGACGGCGCCTCCATCTGGTCGAATTCCTGCCTGCGCTGCTTCTTCGACTTGCGTCCGCGCCTGCTGGGGCCGCCGGGACGGCCGAAGGCACCCTGGGTGCCGGAGCCGCCACGACCACCACGGCCGCCACGACCGCCGCCGGGGCCACCGCCTCCTGGCGGGCCACCGACGCCACCGCGTCCGGGCGCACCGACGCCGCCGGGACGTCCGCGGCCCGCGCCTGCGCCGGGTCGTCCGGCCTGGCCGGGCCGGGCCCCGAGACCAGGCGCCGAGGTCTTCGGCATCATCGCGGGATTGGGCCTCGGCATGCCGGCCACGCCACCACCGGGACGCGGCGGACGATCCGTCCGCTGGCCGGGTGTCCGGTCGCCGTAGGGACCCGGCCGGACCGGTGCCCCTTCGGGACGGGGGCGCTGCACGCCCATGCCCTGGCGGGAGGCGAACGGGTTGTTGCCCGGCCGGGGGGTGCCCGGACGCCGGGCGCCGGCACCGGGAAGACCAGCCGTGCCGCCCGGCCGGGGAACCGGCGGCTTCGGGACGGCGCTGGGGCGTGGCGCGGACGCGGCGTCCGCTTCCACCGGGGCCGGAGGCTGAGCCGCCGCGGGCTTGGCCACCGGCTGCTCCTCGACGGGCTTCGGCTGCGCCGGAGCCTCCGTCACCGCAGCTGCGGCGGGCTTGCTCTCGACGGGCGCGGCCTCGACGGGCGCGGCCGGCTTGGCCGCTGCTGGTTTGGCCGCGGCCGGCTTGGCCGGCTCGGCCTTGGCCGGGGCGGACGGAGCCGGTTCGTCGGCCACCACCCGCTGCTTCAGCTTGCGTGCGACCGGGGCCTCGATGGTTGACGAGGCGGATCGTACGAACTCCCCCATGTCCTTGAGGGTCTGCAAGACTTCCTTGCTCTCGAGTCCGAGCTCTTTCGCGAGCTCGTAGACGCGGACAGCCACTACTCTCCTTCGTGCGGTCCGCGCGGGGTGCGCCGGACCAGTTAGTTTGTGATGCTCATTTCGAGGTACTCATCGAGTGGTCATGAGCGCTAGCCCACTTTCTGGTTGTGCTCGCCTCGGAACGACGAACGCGCAGCGAGAAGCATATCCCGCCGGGCGGCCGATCACTCAATCGAGGTTGTGAGGTCCATGACGGCGTCCGCGAGCTGGCCACGGTCGACCACCCGCCGCAACGCCCGTCCGACGGCGCCGCGCCGCAACGCGGTCTCGACGCACGCCGGATGCAGATAACAACCGCGTCCAGGCAGCCGTTGTTCCGGGTCGACCGCAACCCCGACGCCGTCCACCCAGGCGAGCCGGACGAGCCCGGACTTGCCCTCGGTCACGCGACAGCCGATACAGGTGCGCTGGGGTTCCACGGGGGGTCAGCCTACCGAGCGCCGGGTGCTGCCGGCCGCACCCACAGCCGCCTGACAGGCATGACCGGGGATCGGCACAGTCGTCAGGGCTTGGATCGTGGCCGAGCAGAGTTGAGGAGTCGGATGAACAGCAAGCAGAGGATCGGCCTGGCCGTCGGCGGTGGCGTCATCGCGGTCGCCGCGGCGGTGGGGGTCGGCGCCTACGCGGCGAACCTCGCCAACGGCAGCGCGGACCAGTCGAACCCCGCGGGAATGCCCGGCTACGGTCAGGCTGGCGGCGGATTCGGACGGGGTGGCCAGGGGTTCGACACCACCGCCGTGTCGACGCAGCTCGCGAGCAAGCTGGGCGTGGACGAGGCGAAGATGAAGACCGCCCTCGACAACGCCGTGAAGGCCAACCGTCCATCGGGCGCGCCCTCGGGCGGCTTCACTCCCGGCTCACGACCCAGCGGCGCGATGCCCAGCGGCGCGATGCCCAGCGGCGCCATGCCCAGTGGCAGCCGTCCGTCCGGCGGCTTCGGTGGGAGCCAGCGGCTGGAGGCCATGGCGAAGTCGATCGCGACCGAACTGAACCTCGACGAGTCGAAGGTGCTCACTGCTCTGCAGGAGGTCATGTCCAGCATGGGTGGTGGCCGGGGTGGTGCCCAGCCGCGTTCGCAGCCGACCTCGTAGCCGCCGGCACCCACCCGTCCTCAGTCCGGCGCGGTGTCTGAACGGATGTCGATCCGCCAGCCGGTCAGTCGGGCGGCCAGCCGGGCGTTCTGGCCTTCGCGGCCGATCGCCAGGGAGAGCTGGTAGTCGGGGACGACGACCCGGGCGGCTCGGGCTGCCGGGTCGACGACGGTGACCGACGTGACCTTGGCCGGGCTCAGTGCCTGGGCGACGAACTCCTCGGGCGAGTCGGAGTAGTCGACGATGTCGATCTTCTCCTCGTTCAGTTCGTGCATGACCGCGCGCACCCGCTGACCCATCGGGCCGATGCAGGCACCCTTGGCGGACACGTCGGGGTTGTGGCTCACCACCGCGATCTTGGTCCGGTGCCCGGCCTCGCGGGCGATCGCCTTGATCTCGACCACGCCCTGCTCGATCTCGGGCACCTCCAGGGCGAACAGCTTCGCCACCAGGTTCGGGTGCGTCCGCGACACGACCACCTGGGGGCCGCGCAGCTCGCGCCGGACGCTGACCACGAACACCCGCAGCCGCTTGCCGTGGCTGTAGTCCTCGCCGGGCACCTGCTCGGCCGCGGGCATGATCGCCTCGATGCTGCCGAGGTCGACCCGGACCACGCGCGGGTCCCGGTCCTGCTGGACGACGCCGAGCAGGATGTCGCCCTCCGAGCCGGCGAAGTGCCCGTACTTCTGTTCGTCCTCGGCCTCACGGAGCCGTTGGAAGATGACCTGGCGGGCGGTCGCGGCGGCGACCCGTCCGAAGCCCTCGGGGGTGTCGTCGTACTCGCCGATCCGATTCCCCTCGGCGTCGAGCTCCGGGGCGAGGACGCTGACCTTTCCGCTGCGCCGGTCGATCTCGACGCGGGCGCCTTCGACAGCACCGGGGGTCTTCTCGTATGCGTTCAGCAGGGCATCGCTGAGCGCACCGAGCAGCACCTCCATGCTGATCTCCTTGTCGCGCTCCAGCGCCTTGAGTGCGCTCAGGTCGACGTCCATCTCAGGCCTCCTCGTCCTCATCCTCGCCAGCCACAGGCCGGTTCAACTCCACCTGCACCAGGGCCTTGCCGATCCCGTCCAACAGGATCACGCGCCGGGTGCCGTCCACGTCCAGTTCGACGGTGTCACCGGCCTGGGCGACGATCCGTCCGGTGACCGCTCCGTCGGCCAGGTCCAGGCGCACCAGCCGGCCGATGTTGCGGCGGAAGTGCTTCGCCTCGACCAGGGGTCGCCCGACGCCGCGCGAGGAGACCTCGAGGGTGTAGGGACGCCCGTTGGTCACGTCGGCGTCGTCCAGGGCTGCGGAGATACTGCGGGTGGCTTCGGCGATCTGGTCGAGCGATGGTCCGCGCCCGTCCGGTCCGTCGCCGTCCAGGAACACCCGGACGATCGACCGCTTGCCAGCCGCCTGCACCTCGCAGCGGTCGAGTTCCAGGCCGTGGGCGGTCGCCACCGGCGCGACCAGCCTGCCGAGCTGTGTGGCGTCCATGACTGCCCCGATCCAGTTGTGACGTGCGGTTGTCCGGACTCGCGTCCGGTTGCGGCCCCCAGCCTAACGGTTGTGCACGACAGCCAGAAGGTGGGCCACCGCGTCGGCGAGGGGTACTTCCTCCCGCTCGCCGCTGGCGCGGTCGCGTACCTCGACGAGACCGTCGGCCAGCCCCCGTCCGACCACGACGGACGTGGGCATGCCCATCACCTCGGCGTCGGTGAACTTCACCCCGGGACTCGCCTTGCGGTCGTCCAGCAGGACCTTCAGACCGGCGGCGTCCAGGTCCTCGGCCAGTTGCACGGCGGCCTCCTCGATCTCGACGCCCTTGCCGGTGGCCAGCACCTGGATGTCGAAGGGGGCCAGTTCGCGCGGCCACGCGAGGCCGCGCTCGTCGCAGGTGCCCTCGGCGACCGCGGCGACGGCCCGGGAGACCCCGATGCCGTAGGAGCCCATGGTCACCGTGACCAGCTTCCCGTTCTCGTCGAGCACCTTCAGCCCGAGCGCTTCGGCGTACTTGCGTCCGAGCTGGAAGATGTGGCCCATCTCGATCCCGCGGGCGAGCGTGAGCGGGCCGGAGCCGTCGGGTGCCGGGTCGCCCTCCCGGATCTCGGCGACGTCGAGGACGCCGTCGCCGGCGAAGTCCCGTCCGGCCACCACGTCGACCTGGTGGGTGTCGACGACGTTGGCGCCGGTGATCCAGGAGGTCCCGGACACGACCCGCGGGTCGAGCAGGTAGCGGATCTTCGCCTCGCCGTCGACCCCGAGGTACTGGACCGGGCCGGCGTCGGTGACCCGGACCGGGCCGATGTAGCCCTTCACCAGGCCCGGATTGGCGGCGAAGTCGTCGTCGGTCACCGGGGTGGCCTCGGCCGGGGCGACCGCTGCGTCCAGGCGCTTGAGATCGACGTCCCGGTCGCCGGGCAGTCCGACGACGAGCAGGTCGGTGGTGCCGTCGGGGTTGGTGAGCTTGAAGACCACGTTCTTCAGCGTGTCGGCGGCCGTCCACGCCCGGTCCGGACGGGGGAACTTCGCGTTCGCGGCATCGACCAGCTCGGCGATGGTCCCCGTCCGCGGCGTGTCGACGTTGCGGACAGGCCCGATGCCGCTCGCGTCCTGCTCGGGCGGCGGCGCCACCTGGACGGCTTCGACGTTGGCCGCGTAGCCGCCGGGCGAACGGACGAAGGTGTCCTCGCCGTTGGGGGCGATCGCGAGGAACTCCTCGGATGCCGAGCCACCCATCGCCCCCGACGTGGCCTTGACGATGACGTACTCGAAGCCGAGCCGGTCGAAGATCCTGATGTAGGCCTGCCGATGGGCCTCGTAGGAGGCGTCGAGCCCGGCGTCGTCCACGTCGAAGGAGTAGGAGTCCTTCATCACGAACTCGCGGCCGCGCAGCAGGCCCGCGCGGGGACGGGCCTCGTCCCGGTACTTGGTCTGGATCTGGTACAGCGCCAGCGGCAGATCCTTGTAGGAGGAGTACAGGTCCTTCACCACCAGGGTGAACATCTCCTCGTGGGTGGGCCCCAGCAGGTAGTCGCCGCCCTTGCGGTCCTTCAGTCGGAACAGATTGGGACCGTACTCCGTCCAGCGGTTCGTGGCCTCGTAGGGCTCACGCGGCAGCAGCGCGGGGAAGCGCACCTCCTGCGCACCGATCGCGTCCATCTCCTCGCGGACGACCTGCTCGACGTTCGCCAGCACCCGCAGGCCCAGCGGCAGCCAGGAGTAGATGCCGGGCGCGGCTCGCCGGATGTAGCCGGCCCGGACCAGCCAGCGGTGGCTGGGCACCTCGGCGTCCGCCGGGTCCTCTCGGAGCGTGCGGAAGAACAGCTGCGACATGCGGGTGATCACCCGCTGATCCTAGGGGAACCACGAGCAGCGGGACTGTCCCTGACCCTGACCCTGACCCGCGTCTCGCGTCGAACGTCTCAGTGCCGCATCGACGCCGAGCGCCTCCCTTCCGGTCATTCGCCTCCTCCTGGGCAGAGGCATTCGACGGAAACGGAGGCGTTCAGCGGACGGGAGGCTGTTCGTGAGCGGGAGTTCAGTCGCGACGCCAGTAGCCCTTGGTGATCACGGCCTCGGCCGGGAGTCCCCAGCGATCCAGCAGCAGGTCACGGGCGACCGGGACGACGCCGGCTTCGGCGGCGACGTAGCCGAGCACTGCCCCGGCCGGACGATCGTCCGCGCCGAGTGCGGCCAGGGCGTCCGCGAGAGAACGGTCGCCGCGGACGACCACCGTCACCTCGGACGCCGGATCGGCCGGGATCGGAATAAGCTCGTTCTCCGGAGCCACCTCCACGATCACTCGAGCCGGCGTACCCGGACGCCGGGCGCGCAGGAACCGGGTGATCGCAGGGACGGCGGTCTCGTCACCGGCGAGGAACCAGGCGTCCGGCTCACCCGCGACGGCGTTGCTTCGCCGTGGCCCGGCGACGGCGACACCAGCACCGATCGGAGCCTGCGCCGCCCAGGCCGAACCCGGACCGTCCCCGTGGATCACGAAGTCGAACTCGACCCAGCCGGCTCTGGCGTCTGCGTTCAGCGGTGTGTACTCGCGACTGGGGAATTCCCGCCACTCCTCCGCTGTCCCAGGCACGCCGGCGCCGGCGGGAGCGAAGAACAGCCGGACGTGGTCGTCCGCGCCGGGGGCGCTGAATCCGACCAGTGCCTCGCCCGCAACCCGGATGCGTACGTAGCCGTCCGTCAGCCACTCGCGGCCGACCAGCTCGGCAGGACGCAGGGCGGTGTCGAGCGCGACGGTCTCGAAGCCGGCCGTCTGGGTCGAGGTCATGGGGTTCCTCTCTTCGGTCAGGTTACTTAGGCTAGCCTTCCCTTATCGGCACTGCCGGCGGCTGCCTGGGATTCGGGTTGAGCCCGCGCACTTCTCCCACCGCCTCCGCGCGGCACGACCGTCACCGTCGATGCCCACCAGTCCCGAGCGGATTTGCACTGTCGATGGCCGCATCAAGGGGTTTCCGGGCCCAGATCTCAATCGAGCGCGCAATTCCGATCGTCGAGGACGACCGCTGGCAGGATGGCCCGCATGACCGAAGCCCCAATGTCGGACGGTGTCCGCCGCGTCGCCGCGAAGCTGGCCGAGTTCGGCCATCCCCACGATGTCGTGATGCTGCCGGTGACCGGTCGGACCGCGGCGGACGCAGCCGCCGCCCTCGGCGTCGAACTCGGCCAGATTGCCAAGAGCATTGTGTTCCGGCGGTTGAGCGACGACGGGGCCGTGCTGGTCGTCACCTCCGGCGACCAGCGCGTCGACGAGAAGAAGGTAGCCGCCCTTGTCGGCGACATCGGAGGCGCGGACGCGGACTTCGTCAAGGCGTCCACCGGCTTCTCGATCGGAGGGGTCTCCCCCGTCGCCCACACGGCTCCTCCGGTGGTCCTGGTCGACCGCGAGTTGTTCCGCTTCGCCGAGATCTGGGCGGCGGCCGGCCACCCGCACGCCGTCTTCCCACTCAGCCCGGGCGAACTGGTCGCCCTCACCGGCGCCCCGGTCGAGGACGTCACCCAGGCGTAGCCGGGCAGACAGGTAGCGGTCATCCCGGGCCCGACCCGGGATCGTCGCCACAAGCCAGACGAAGATCCCGGCTTCCGCCGGGACGGCAGTTGGCCAGCCCCGCAGCGGATCAGCCACACAGCTGTCCGGACCAGTCACGCCCAGACAGCCGTCATCCCGGGCTCGACCCGGGATCTGACCCCGCAACAACCAGCAACACCGACGAGCTCCCGGTGGTCGCCGGGACGACCGGCGTCCGCCGCGATGACACCGTGCCACGCGGCCGCCCGGGATCAGTCGGGTTCGAGCTCGCCGAGCTCGGAGTCCTCGACGTGGGTCGGGTCGAGGACCCGCTTGAGGAACACCTGCGTCCGCTTCTCCCGCGGCGCGACGACCAGTTCGGCGGACGGGCCCTCCTCGACGATGACGCCACCGTCCATGAAGATCGTCCGGTCCGACACGTCCCGGGCGAACAGCATCTCGTGCGTCACCACGACCATCGTCATGCCGGCCTCGGCGAGATCCCTCATGACCGCCAGCACGTCACCGACGAGCTCGGGATCGAGGGCCGCGGTGGGCTCGTCGAAGAGCATCACCTTCGGGTCCATCGAGAGCGCCCGGGCGATCGCGACCCGCTGCTGCTGGCCACCTGAGAGCTGCGCTGGGTGGTAGCTCATCCGGTCCGCCAGGCCGACCAGTTCCAGGTTCCGCTTCGCGATCTCGATGGCCTCGGCCTTCGACCGCTTGAGCACCTGGCGCTGGGCGATGATGCAGTTGCCGATCGCGGTCATGTTCGGGAACAGGTTGAACGACTGGAACACCATTCCGACATGCGTGCGGACCTGGTTGAGCTCCACATCAGGGTCGGTCATCTCCGCACCGAGGAGCCTGATCGAGCCGCTCGTCGGCATCTCGAGCAGGTTGATGCAGCGCAGCAGGGTCGACTTGCCGGAGCCGGACGGGCCGATCACGCAGACCACCTCGCCCTGGGCGACCGTGAGGTCGATTCCCTTCAGTACCTCGTTGTCGCCGAAGCTCTTGTGCAGGTCGGTGATCACGACCGGCGGGGCGCTGGATTCGAGATCCGGGAAGACGTTGCTCATCGCTTCGTATCCAATCTCTTCTCCAGCAGGCCGACCAGATAGGTCAACGGCAGGGTGATCACCAGGTAGGCGATCGCCACCATGAACAGCGGCGTCGGGCTACCGGTCGTGCTCAACGCGTCGCGGCCGAACGTGGTCAGTTCCTTCTCGAAGACGCCGAGGCCCACGATGAAGACCAGTGAGCTGTCCTTGAGCAGCATCACCAGTTCGTTGGTCATGGGCGGGATCACGATTCGGAGGGCCTGCGGCAGCACGATCCAGAAGGTGGTCTGGCCCGAACCCATGCCCAACGATCGCGCGGCCTCCAACTGACCCCGGGGAACCGCCTGAATGCCGGCACGGATGATCTCCGCGCCGTAGGCGCCCGTCACCAGCGTGAGGCCGAGAATCGCTGCACCGACCCGGTCGCCGGGGATCTTGAAACCGCCGAAGGCGATCGGGATGACGAAGGCCGCTCCGAAGATCGTCAGCAGCGCGGGGATTCCGCGGAAGAACTCGATGAAGACGACGGCGAACCACCCCAGCGGGCCGCCGGCCACCTTCAGCACGGCGAGCACGATGGCGAGCGACATGCCGAGGACGAAACTCGCGAACGTCATCCAGAGCGTGTTCTTCAGCGCCACTGTGACGATCGCAGGCCACATCTGCGCGGCGACTTCCAGATTGAAGAACTGGTGCATGATGGTCGGCCAGTCGGCCGTGAAGGCGACGACCGCCAGGACAGCGACGCCTACCGCGTACGACGCCCACTTGCCGGCACGATCCCTGACGGTCGGCCTCAGGTAGAGCACACTCAAGAGACCCCCTCTGAACGAGATGGGACCTGACGAGCCGGCACCGCCGCCGGCCCGTCAGGGGAGAATCAGCCGAAGTACTTCTTGTACAGGGCGTCGTACGAGCCGTCAGAACGCATCGTCTTGAGCTGGGCGTTGACGGCGGCAAGCAGGGCCGGCTTCTTGCCCTTGGCGAAAGCGAATCCGTACTGCTCGTCGGTGTTGTAGGTCTCGACGATCTTGTAGCTCGGATCGGCCACCTCGTGGGTGTGGTTCACCGGCTGGTCCTGCAGGATGGCGTCGATCTGGCCGGCCTGGATCGCGGGCCACAACTCGCCGTCGGACGGGAAGTCCACGATCTTGGCG
Organism: Propionibacteriaceae bacterium; assembly: GCA_017306015.1. Taxonomy (GTDB): domain Bacteria; phylum Actinomycetota; class Actinomycetes; order Propionibacteriales; family Propionibacteriaceae; genus Propionicimonas. The sequence continues at coordinate 224,606 of JAFKJK010000010.1, read as the reverse complement.
CTCGACGGGGCGTTCTTGGTCGCATAGCTCTTGCCGGTCGTCCCCTTCTGGACGCCGATCGTCTTGCCGGCCGTGCCCGCAAGGCTGGTGATGCCGGAGTCCGTCTTCGTCAGCAGCGACTGCAGCGAGTCGTAGTAAGGGTCGGAGAAATCGAGGTTCTTCTTGCGATCCTCGGTGATCGTCATCGCGGACGCGGCGAGGTCGCACTGGTTGGCGACCAGCACGGTCCCCGACTGCAACGCGTCGAAATCGGAATCGATGACCTTCAGGGTCAGGCCGAGCTTCTTGGCGACACCGTCCATCACCTCGATGTCGAAGCCGCTGTAACCGCTCGGCGAGTTCGCGTCCTCGACCTCGAACGGGGCGTACGGCACGTCCGAGCACACCGTGAGGGTGCCGGGTGTGACCAGGCTCAGGTCGGCGGCGCCGCTGGTCGCCGGTGCGTTGCCACCCACCGACGGAGAAGAAGCCGGGCTGCCGCCGGCGCAGCCGGCGAGCGAAAGCGCAAGGGCCGCGACGCCGGCGGCCACTGCGGAGAACTTGTTCAGTCTCATCGTCGAATAGGACCTTCCAGGAGACACTCCCGGGCTCGGGAACGGGCGAAGCTTACCCAACGGTGCGTAACCAGCGGATTACGGACTGCTAACAGTTCACACCTCGGGAATGGCGGCGACGGCGCCCGCCAGCGCCGCAGCCAGGTCACCCCGCGGCACGACCACGACGTCCGACAGGTCCAGCCAGGCCGCCATTCGCCACAGCTCTGCCGCCAGCCGGACGGCTGTGGCCGCCTCCACAGCCCCGTCCTCGAGCCACGCGGACTGGACCAGCAGCCGTCCCGCCTTCCGATCCGCCTTCAGGTCGACACGGGCCGCGATCTGGTCGTCCATCACGAACAGGTAGACGTAGTAGCCGTGAACCCGCTGGTCAGCGGGGGTGTACAAGCCGATCCGGTAGTGCACGTCGAAGGTCTCGACCAGCCGGTCCCGATCGAACACCAGCGAGTCGAACGGCGCCACCAGCGCATCGACGTGCAATCGGCGCGGACGGGCCGCCGCCGTCCACAGATATGCCGGACGGGTCCAGCCCCGGACCTCGACCGGCTCCACCTCGCCGCTGCCGACCAGTTGCGCGACCATCCCCGGAGCCGACTTCCGGTCGGTGTAGTAGTACTCCGCCAGCCAGTTGGGGGTGAACACGCCCAGCGCCGCCGCGGCCCTCCTGGCCAGGATCAGGCGAGCCTCCTCCTCGCTCGGCGTCGGCCGGCCGAACACCCGTGCCGGAATCACCCGCTCCGGCAGGTCGTACATCCTCTCGAACGCGGAGTTCCGCCCGGCACTGGTCAGCTCCCCGATGTAGAACAGCCACTCGCAGGCGTGCTTCACCGCCGACCAGTTCCACCAGCCGCCGGGCAGGCGTTCCTCGTCGTGCTCGACCTGGCGGGCGGTGAGCGGACCACGTTCGGCGACCTGGGCGTACACCTTCTCCACGAGGCCCGGATGCTCGGCGAGCAGCCGCTGGCTCCAGCCGTCCCGGCTTCGGCGGTGGGCCTCCATCCGGAACCGGAAGGCCGGCTGCAGTTCGACGTCGATCAGGGCCGCGGCGTGTCCCCAGAACTCGAACACCCGGCGCGGCGCCCGGCCGGCGGCTCGGTGCAGCAACTCCCGGTCGTAGCCGCCCAGCCGGGCGAACGCCGGCATGTAGTGGGCGCGGACGGCCACGTTAACCGAATCGATCTGCAATTGGCCGACCCGGTCGATCACCCGCTGCAGGTGGCCGGCGTTCACGCTCGCTGGAGCCGGCCGTCCGAACCCCTGGGCGGCCAGCATGATCCGCCGCGCCTGGCCCGCCGTCAGTACCCCACTCACGCCCGGCACCCTACCGGGCGCCCCTGACGTCCCCGACCGCTCGAGAGTCCATCTGGAGAACGCGCTCAGCCGCTGGCTCCAGCTCGCTCGATGCGCGCCACCCGATCGGCTCTCCAGCAATCAGGTCCCCGAGCAGTCCCCGGCGGGCCGCGGCCTGAGATCAGTCAGCGCTGGCCTGGCGGAAGGCAGGGTGCTGCCAGACGAACCCGCTGACACCGATCAGCACACCGACGGCGACCACAACCGGAGCGACCGGATCGACGCCGTACAGCAGCGTCGCCAGCGTCGGAGCGATCACGAAGGTGAGCGCGTTGGTCGCACCGATGAGACCTGCGAGTCCGCCCTGCTCCTCCGGGGATACCCGCAGCGATGGTCCGGCCGTGTAGCCGGGCATCGCCAGGCCGAGACCTACACCGATCAGCAGCATGCCTACAGCCAGCGGTGCCGCACCACCCGAAGGCAGCAGGCTCGCGAACCCTGCCAGTGACACCAGCGACCCCGTCCGCAGCAACCGTCCCGGGGGCCACCCGCTGCGCGGCACCACGACGGCCTGCGCCACCACCATTCCGAGGCCGGCCAGCAGCAGCCCGATCCCGGTCGCAGACCCGGCGGCCTCCGGCGCAAGGCCGAGCCGGTCCTGGATCAGGAAACCGGCAGTCACCTGGATGAAGCCGAAGCCGGTGAAGAGACCAAGACCAGCCAGCAGGTATGGGAAGACCCGGGGATCCGTGGGTCGCACTCTGGGCGGGTCCGGAATCAGCTCCGAGCCGGACGCCGGACGCAGCTTGACGGCGACAAGGATCGTCCCGGCCGCCAACAGCACCGGCACCGCCGCAAGGGCGGCCATCAGGCCGAGCGCCGCGAGCGATCCTCCGACGATGGCGCCCACGAGCGAAGCGATGCCCTGACTCGCACCGATGGCCGCCATCGCCCGGACCCTGGCCGGCTCGTCGGGGGTGACAGCCGCGAGATAGGCCTGCGCCGCCGGGGCGACGGCCGCGATCGCGAACCCGTAGCCCAGCCCGCGCAACGCGAGGAACCCGGCCAGGAGCACCGGCTGCGAGATCGCGCCCATCAGCCCGAGCCAGACCACCAGGGTGAATCCGGCCATGACCGTCGCAGCCGACGCACCGGCGAGCACGAGCACCCGTTTGGTGCCCCACCTTGCCGCCCTCCGGCCCCAGAACTGGCTTGCCACGACCATGGTTGCCGCCGCGGTGCTGATCGTGAGCCCGACCTGCCATGCGGCCAGCCCCACCTCACGCGACAGCGGCGCGATGACCGGGTTCAGGGTCGTCTGTCCCACGTACACCACCAACACCGCTGCCAGCAGCACCCCGATCTGGGGGGCCGGGCCGACGCCGGCTCCGTCCGCTGCTCTCATCGCCGCGCCGCGAGCGTCCATCCCTCAGCCTCCGTTCTCGTCCGCCAGAAGTGGGCATAGGGACCGCCCGCGCGCAGCAGTCCGGAATGGGTGCCGACCTCTGCGATCCGCCCGTCAGCAGTCAGCACCACGATCTGGTCGGCGTTGATCACCGTGTCCAGACGGTGGGCGACCACGATCCGCGAGCGGCCCGCGAGGTGGTGCAGCGCCCCGGACACGGCCCGTTCGTTGACCGGGTCCAGGGCGCTGGTGGCCTCGTCCAGCAGCAGGATCGGCGCGTCTTTGAGGATGGCCCGGGCGATCGACACCCGCTGCCGCTCGCCACCGGACAGGAGGCCCCCACCCTCGCCGACCTCGGACTCCCAACCGTTCCCGAGCCTGGCTGCGATCTCCTCGACCTCTGCGGCCCGGCCGGCTGCGAGGACCTCCTCATCACTGGCCCCGGGCCGGCCCATCCGGATGTTGTCCAGGAGGCTTCCGGAGAACAGGTAGACGTCCTGGAAGACCGGGGAGACCACGGCCATGGTGCGGGCCGTCCCCAGTTCTCTCACATCGACCCCGCCGATCAGCACCTGACCGGCCGTCACGTCGTGGAAGCGGGCGATGAGCTTGGTGAGCGTCGTCTTGCCGGCTCCGGAAGGCCCGACGAGCGCGGTCGTCGTGCCGGGAGCCACCGTGAACGTGATGCCGGTGAGGACCGGGGCGTCCGGTTCGTAGCCGAAGCACACCCCGCGGAGGGCGATCCCGGGGTCCGCCGGCCACGGTGCTGTCCGCGCGTCCGGCTCTGGCAGCTCGGGTGCGTCCAGGATTCCGTGGAGCTCCTGCAGGGTGTTGGCCGAGATCCTCATCGACGAGCCGAGGTTGGCCACCATCACCAATGGCTCCGCGAACCGGAGTGCGAGAACCTGGAGCGCGACCAGCGTTGCGACATCCAGCTCGCCGGTGAGGGCAAAGGACGCCGTTGCGACGATCAACGCGGTCACCACCACCTGTACCGCCAGGGTGAAGGTCCCCATACCCGCCGCTCCACTGAACAGCAGCGAGCGGTAGCTGCGGCCCTGCTCCTCCAGGGCTCGCTCCAGTTCCCGATGGCCGGCCGGACCCCGGAACGCGCGCAGTGCCGGTTGCACACGGGCGAACTCGACGATCCTGCCTGCCGCCGAGGCTGTGGCCGCGGCGTGGTCCCGGTCCCGCTGCGCCACCCGCCGCGCGGTGTACCGGTAGGTCAGTGCAAGGAGCGGCAGGCAGACCAGGGCGACCAGACCGATCCGTCCGTCGATCAGCGACATTCCCACCACGACGGTGACCGGGGTGCCGAGCGCCGTGACCATCGGACGGATGAGGTGGGCCGGAACGGTCGCGACCTGCATCACGCCCTTCCCGGTGAGGCGGGCGAGCCTGCCGACGAACTCAAGGTCGATCACCCCGAGCGGCAGCCGGACGATCTTGTCGCCGATGCGCCGATAGAGGTTCCCGCAGATATCCACCGCGAGCCGCTGTCCGACGACGGCGCTCGACCAGACCGTGACGCCGAAGCCGGTCGCGGCCGCAACCAGCGCCACCACCCAGCGCCAGCCGGCTGCGGCATCGCCTGCGATCAGCGCGCGCAGCAGTGGGACGAGCGCAACGAAGGTCAAGCCCTGCAGGATCGAGGCGAGGACGGAGAGCGCGATCATCAGGTCGAGCCGCCTCGGGCTCGGCAGCAAGGCGCGAAGGTCGTGGATCATCGGGCACCCCCGCCGGTCTGCGTGTCCGCGTACGGGTGGGCCCCGGTGGCTCTCCACAAGCGGGAGTACTCGCCGTCCGCCGCCAGCAACTCCTCGTGGCGTCCGGTCTCCACCACCCGCCCCGCGGCGAGGACGACGATCTGGTCTGCGTGCCGGATGGTGTGCAGGCGATGAGCGATCACCAGAAGAGTCCGGCCCTTGACGAGTTCGGCAAGGGCCCGCTGGATCGCCACTTCTGAGTCCGGGTCGGCGAACGCCGTCGCCTCGTCCAGGATCAGGACCGGCGAGTCCGCCAGCAGGGCTCTCGCGATCGCGACCCGTTGCCGCTCGCCCCCGGAGAGGACGGCGTCCTGGCCGAGCACCGAGTCGTAGCCGCGTGGCAGCTCGTTGATCCGCTGATCGATCTGGGCAGCCGCTGCCGCCGCTCTGACGGCCTCTCGCGTGGCATCGGGCCGACCCAGGGCGATGTTGTCGTGCAGGCTCGCCCGCAGCAGGTAGTCGTCCTGGAAGACGAAGCCGACGTGACGGTAGAGCGATGCCGACCCGACCTGGTCGACCGGCACACCACCGATCGCCACCCGACCCTGCTGCGGATCGTAGAACCGGGGAATCAGCCTCGCGAGCGTCGACTTTCCCGATCCGGACGCCCCGACCAGCGCCGTCACGGTGCCGGGCTCCAGCCGAAGGGCGACGGCGTCGAGAGCCAGGGCGTCCGGCTCGTAGCGGAAGGTCACCCCCTCGATGTCGACGACCGACCCTGCCGGGGTACTCGGCTCGAGCGGCTCGGGGATCGCCTTGATGGCCAGGATCTCACCGACGTGCCCAGCCGCCTCCCGAGCCTCCCGGATGTCCTGGAAGCTGTAGCCGAGCGCCATCACGGGAGCGGACACGCCAAGGCCGAGCACCAGACCGGGCAGGATGTCGAGGAAGGGGGTGCCACCGCTCACGAGGGCCACGCCCGCCAGTGCGAGCAACGCCAAGGCCACGGGCGGGGAGGACGCGATCTCCATCAGGACGCCGGCGACACCCGCCTGCCGCATCCAGGCACGGAAGAAGACCAGGAAGCGCTCGCAGGCCTCGGCGAAGCCGGAATGGGCACGTCCCACTTCTCCGAAGGCCTTCACCACGGCAACCCCGCTGGCGTACTCGACCGTCGCCGCGTTGATCTCGGCCAGCGACGCGTCGTAGCGCCGGTAGAACTCCATGCCGCCGCCGACCGCCACGACGTACAGCGCCACGGCGACCACCAGCGGCACCACGGCGACGACGGCCATCCGCCACTCGACCGCGAGCAGGTAGGTCATCGTCGCGAGCGGCAGGACGATCGCAGCGGCGGTGTCCGTGATCGAGTGGGCGACCAGATTGTGCATCGTGGAGACGTCGTCCTGAGCTGCCTTCTTCACCCTGCCGGAGGCATTGGCCCCGAACCATCCCAGTGGCACCAGCCGCAGGTGGGCCACCAGCCGCCTCCTGAGGCTCGCCCCGAGGGCAGCGTCGGCGAGATGGGTGATCGTCAGGGCCGCGAACTGGCTGAGGACGCGCACCACCAGCGCGGCGACGATGATCCACACCACTGTCCAGGCCCTGTCCCCATCGACCGGCCTGCCCTCGGCCGACGGCAGCAGGATCCTGGCCAGCTCCACGACGCCGATGAACGGGACCACACCGGCGAGGGTGGCCGCCGCAGTCAGCCCGACGGCCACGACCAGGGCCGGCTTGGCAGGGTTCAGCAGGCGGGAGAGACCGAGCCGGTGCGGTTCACCCACGTCCCCATCTTCCCTGACGTCTGCGACTGCGTACACCACCATTCTCCCTCCATACACGGCTGTCACTACGGTGTGACAGTGTTACATCAGGCTAAGTGTCACACAGGGCAGGTGGCTAAGGTAAGGCTTACCTAATACTGAGACGAACCCTTGCTCCGGGCTCTGCCGGCATCGGTCTGGGCGACATAACCGGGCTGTTGGCCTACCGCATCGGCCTCATGACCGGCTGGTCTTCCACCCGTCGGCGAGCTCCGCCGCCAGCCCCTTCATCGTCGTGCGCAACGCGTCCTGCAGGTACCGCTCCAGGACGGCTGGACGGTCCACCACCGGCCGCAGCATCGACTCCGTCAGCGCCGACATCCCGGGGCTGACCGGCGCGAGCCGCTCGAAGTCGGCGAGCATGGTCCCCCGTCCTCGATCGCCGTCGGCCTCGCCGCCGACTCTGCGATCGTCTGCGAGGGAGGCCGCTCCGATGACCTGGTTCAGCAGCAACACATGGGCGAAGCCGGCGTGCTCGCCGAACCCGCCGCGCTGGAGGCTGGCGATCCCGGCGTCGACCAGGTCGACGGCCCCTGCCGTTGTCGGGCCGTGCATCATCAGCCAGTGAGCGACGCCCCGGTGATCACGCAGCATGCCCCACAGCGAAGACAGCGTCTGTTCGAACCATTCCTGCCAGTCAAGCTCGGGGTCGGCGCGTTTCACGGCGGCGACAAGTCCGGCGACCACCTCTCGGAGCACTGCCGCCCGGTCGCCGACGTGGTGGTAGATCGCTGAGGTCGCCACGTTCAGGTCCGCGGCGAGGTCTCTCATCGACCAGCCCGTCAGACCGTGCTCACGGGTCAGTCGGGTGGCGGCCTCGACGACCTTCCCCGCGTCGAGCCCCTTGGGCCCGGGGTCTCTGGCGGTGGCCGCACCGCCCGCACTGATCGCCATGGCTCAACGGTGCCATGGATGGACCGACAACTCGGGTCGGATCACCTGAGGCCGACGTAGCCGACCTGCTCGATCAGGGACTGGCCCTCGTCCGAGACCACCCAGTCGACCAGCTTCTTCGCGTTGGGGTTCGTCGTGCCTGCCGTCACCGCATAGACGTCGACGGTGAACGGGTAGGTGCCGTTACGGATGTTCTCCGGCGTGGGCTCCACACCGTCGACGGCGAGCAGCTTGATCCCCGGATTGCCGTTCATCACGGTCGCGTACCACCGGAACGAGTAGCCGATCGCGGCTGAGGAGTTGCGGTAGTCGGCGACCTTGCTGAGGATGCCGCCCATCCCCTCGACGGTCTCCTCCTTCAGCGGGGACGCCAGCTGCTGGCCCTGCATCACCTTCGACTCCATCACCGTCTGGCTCCCGGAACCCTCGGGACGCTGGAAGGCCAGGATCGCCTCGTCCCGTCCGCCGAGCTGGCTCCAGTTCGTCAGCTTCCTGGTGTAGATGTCCCGGATCTGCGCCGTGGTCAGGCCAGACACCGGGTTGTCCTGGTTCACGAAGACGACGAACGCCTCCCGTCCGATCGGGGTGAGCGTGAGCTTCCGGCCGGCGCCCTTCGCCGCCTGCTGCTGGGCCTGGGACGGTTGCGCCCCGAAGAACACGTCGACCGTCCCGTCGACCAGCTTGGCGTAGCCCTCCCGGGTGTTGCTGCAGGCCAGGTACCGGTCGACGAACTCCCCGCGGTCCTCGGCCGTGCTGCCGTCCGGGAGCTGGTAGATGGCCTGGCCCATCGCGGCGTAGATCGGGAAGGCGGCGGTGGCGCCGTCCAGCACGGGATGGTCCGTCGCAATGCTCAACGTGGGCTTGCGCACCGGCACGACCAGCGCATTGCCGGGTTCGAACGGCCGGTACCTGTTCAGATCAACCTCCGTCGACACGGTGGCTCCGTTGTCCAGCACTCTGCTGTTCACCGCCGCCTGGACGACCTGGCCGACGCCGACTCCAGCGATCAGCAGGGCGGCGACGAGCACGGCCACCAGCCACCCCCGTCCGTTCGCGGGACGGCGAAGGCAGCCCAGGACGAAGCCCACGAGCGTCCCCAGCAGGACGGCGACGAGCGTCGCCGGGAGGAGTACCGGGGCGGCGGTCAGTTGGACCCAGAGCAGGACGAGGGCGTAGGGCGCGTGGGTGAAGGCCGCCACCGGCAGGGTGTCGCCGTAGGCCAGCCCGGTGACGCCGAAGGCCACCACCCAGGCGGCGAGGTAGTAGACCGGCGGGACGACCACCGGCAGCAACGCACCCCGCCACGTGGACGGGCGGCGCGACCACCGCCCCAACGGCACCGCCAGCAGACCGCTGACCACGAAGGCCACCAGCACGACCGCCACCCACTCCTGAGTGAGGTCCCCCATCGAGCCGGCGATGCTGGCCAGCAGCCACACCACGGAGACCGCTACCGGGACTGCGAGGAAGCCCACGATCAGGCTGACCAGGATGTACGTCGCGACGGGTCGCTTCACTGCCGCCTCCAGTGCCGGGTGGTGGTTGCCGTCACCCTAGCGGTGTGCCCCGGTCGCCGCTGACCGCCCTCCGTCCCGTCCAGACACCGAACGCCTCCGTTCCGGTCATTCGCCACAGCGCAGGTGGTGGCGTCCGACCGGAACAGAGGCGCTCGGCGACAGGTGATCAGGCGGTGGCTTCAGCAGCACCCGCCAGGTTCAGGTGCAGGACGCCGTAGTCGTAGGCCTTGCGCCGGTAGACGGCGCTCGGCGCACCGGTCTCGGCGTCCACGTAGATGAAGAAGTCGTGGCCGACGAGCTCCATCTCGTCGAGTGCCTGGGCGAGGGTCAGCGGGACGGCGTCGAAGAACTTCTCACGCACGACCAGCGGGCCGTCGCCGGTGACCTCCAGCCCGGCGATCTTGCGGATCTCGGGACGCGACTCCTCAACGTCCACCGGGAGCACCGGCGTCCCCGGCTCGACGGACTCGCGCAGCCCGCGATGGTTCTTGCGCCGGTCGGACGCACGGCGCAACTGGGCCTTCAGCCGGTCCAGGGCATGGTCGAAGGCCACGGTCTTGTCGTCGGCGAAAGCCTCGGCACGCACCACCGGCCCGCGTCCGCGCAGGGTGATCTCGACCTTGGTCGACTGGTCCGGCTGGCGTCTACTCGTGTACGTGATGACCTGGACCTCGACCCTCAGCACCCGGTCTTTGAGCTTCTCGATCGAGGCGATCTTCTCTTCGACCCGGACCCTGAACTCATCGGGGATCTGGCAGTGCCGACCGGTAACCAGGACGTCCATGAAAGCCCTCCTCGTGAAGCGGGCGCTTGGCCTTGTGACAAGCGCGGACAGCAAAGGCACCGGTCCGGCCTCCAGCCTGTGAGGACTGGACGCCGGCTCGTGGTGCCATGCTCCCAACCTAGCCGGGGCGCACTGCCTAGGCCAGCGAAACCGCCATGTCCCCGCTGTGTCTGACCGGTGTCCCGCGGCGGGCGGCCGCAACCATGCTGTAACACCGCCTAACTGCCCCGTAACACGGACGGCGTCCGGGCGTAACAGCCGTGGGGAACGCTGCTAGCCATGTTGTTGGATATCAGTGCAGGTGACACCGCTTGGGTCCTCACCAGTGCCGCCCTGGTGCTGCTGATGACCCCCGGTCTGGCCTTCTTCTACGGTGGCATGGTGCGCGCCAAGGGCGTGCTCAACATGATGATGATGAGCTTCATCTCGATGGGCACCATCGGTGTGCTCTGGGTCCTGTTCGGCTACAGCGTGGCGTTCGGCAACTCCCTGGGCTTCGCCGCTCCTCCGACCATGGAGGGTGGCGCCGCCTACATCGGCCTGCTGGGCAACCCGCTGGAGGCGTTCGGCCTGAACGGGTTGATGTCGCCCGACGCGACCTCCGGCACGCTCCCGGCGCTGGCCTTCGTGGCCTTCCAGGCGTGCTTCGCGATCATCGCGGTGGCCCTGGTCTCCGGCGCGATCGCGGACCGGGCCTCGTTCGGCGGCTGGACGCTGTTCACCGTGTTGTGGGGCGTCCTGGTGTACTTCCCGGTTGCTGGCTGGGTGTTCGCGTTCGACGTGAAGGACGACGCGGGCAACATCGTCAGCCATGGCGGCTGGATCGCCAACTGGCTGGGCGTCCTGGACTTCGCCGGTGGCACCGCGATCCACATCAACGCCGGCGTCTCCGCACTCGCGCTGGCCCTCGTGCTCGGCCCGCGGATCGGGTTCGGCACCAAGCCGATGCGTCCGCACAACATGACGCTGGTGATGCTCGGTGCCGGCCTGCTGTGGTTCGGGTGGTTCGGCTTCAACGCCGGCTCGGCCCTCACCGCCGGCACCAGCGCCGCCGTCGCCTGGGTGAACACCCTGGCCGCGACCGCGGCGGCAATGCTCGGCTGGCTGGTCGTGGAACGGTTCCGCGACGGTCACCCGACCTCGCTCGGCGCCGCGTCCGGCGTCGTCGCCGGCCTGGTGGCGATCACCCCGGCCGCCGGCTCGGTGAGCCCGGTCGGCGCCCTGGTCGTGGGTGCCGTCGCCGGTGCGATCTGCGCCTACGCCGTCGGCCTGAAGTACAAGCTGGGCTATGACGACTCGCTCGACGTCGTCGGCGTCCACTTCGTCGGCGGCTGGGTCGGCACGCTGCTGATCGGCTTCCTGGCCGATCCTGCCAGCCCAGCGGGCAAGACCGGCCTGTTCTACGGCGGCGGTCTCGACCAGCTCTGGCGCCAGTTCGTCGGGGCGCTCGCGGTGACGATCTACGCCTTCGTGATCAGCTACCTGATCGCCCTGCTCATCAAGCGGACGATCGGCTGGCGGATCAGCGCGTCCGACGAGCTCAGCGGCATCGACCTGGCCGAGCACTCGGAGGCGGGCTACGACCTCAGCCCGGTCTACTACACCAACAAGGTCCAGCGCACGCTCGTCCTGACCAGGGACGACCTGCCGGAGACCGTGACGACGGGAGCCTCGAAGTGAAGCTGGTAACGGCGATCATCCAGCCGGAGATGCTGGAGACCGTGCAGAAGGCGCTGGTCCGCCACGGCGTCGGCGGAATGACAGTCAGCGAGGTGTCGGGGTACGGACGCCAGCGCGGCCACGTCGAGGTCTACCGCGGTGAGGAGTACACGATCGACTTCATCACCAAGGTGCGCCTCGAGGTGCTGGCCGACGACGAGGACGCCGAAGCGCTCGCCGGGGTCCTGATCCAGGCGGCTCGCACCGGGCAGGTGGGCGACGGCAAGGTGTGGATCATCCCGGTCGACACCCTCGTCCGCGTCCGCACCGGTGAGAGCGGCACGGCGGCCATCTGAGCCGATCACGGGAACGGGGGCGTCCGAACCGATCGGGCGCCCCCGATCCGTGTGGTCGCAGCCACCGTCGCTGCGCCGATCGGTGGCCGGCCGGCGGCCGTCAGCGCCCGCACCGCCTCGGCGAGTGTCGCGCCGGTGGTGACGATGTCGTCGACCACCACGACACTGCCCGGTGGCAGTCGTCCGGTCGCAGCGAAGGCGCCGTCGAGGTTCCGCCGGCGCTCCGCCTGCCCCATCATCACCAAGGTGCGCCTCGAGGTGCTGGCCGACGACGAGGACGCCGAAGCGCTCGCCGGGGTCCGGATCCAGGCGGCTCGCACCGGGCAGGTGGGCGACGGCAAGGTGTGGATCATCCCGGTCGACACCCTCGTCCGTGGCGAGGGGACGGGCACCAGTACGACCTGCCCGACGACGTCCGCGGCCAGGCAGAGCAGGCCGACCGACACCGTGAGCCGCTGTGCGAGCGGACGGAGCGTGCCGAGCCCGCCGCGCTCCTTCGCCGACAGGATCAGCGCCCGGGCAACACCGCTGTACTCGCCGGCCGCCACGACGGGTACCGGGAGGCCGACCCACGGCGTCAGTGGCGGGCTGGTCGCCAGGAGTCCCGTGCAGTCACGGCACGGCGAGGGGCCGGGCGCGCCGCAGCCGGCGCACGCAGCGCCGAGGAAGAGGCTGGCCGCAGCCGCCGCGACCTGACGAGGGAGCATGACCAGATTCTCGGGACGCGGGCCGCCGACGGGCCGCCGTCCACAGGTTCAGCCGGGATACGCCGCCGCTTCCACACCCGCAGAGACCACTTCCCAGTCGAACTCTCCGCTGAACCGGTAGAGCGCTCCCCCGGTGCTCAGGGCCAGGGCCGGCCGTCCCGCAGCCGCGAGCACGGACCTCAACGAGGTGGAGTCGCTCGGCCCGATGTCGGTCAGGGTTGCGCCGTCCTGGCTGACGAGCGCCACGCTGGTCTGGGACGTACCGTCGTTGCGCAGGACGGCCAGTTCGGTGGCGGTGTTCCAGCCCAGGCCGAGCAGCTGCGATCCGGTGGCGCCGACGGAGGTCAGGTCGATCTCGTGCCACCCGCCCACGGTGACCTTCGCCTCGGTGCGCAGCACCCGGACGAGTCCCAGGCGGCTGGAACCCCCGGAGGCGACCACGAGCGCGAGCCGGACGCCGTCCGGCGACAGCGATGCGGCCACCACTCGTCCCTTGGGAACCGCTGCCAGGGTCACCTTGACCTCGGCGCCGTCCCGGTAGACCCGCAGACCGGATACTCCGGACGAGTCCAGCGACCACAGCTCGCCGCTGCGCGAGTAGATCGGCGCCAGCAGCCCGGCACCACCGCGCACCTGCTTGCTGCGCTCGGAGTCCATGCCGCCGCTCACCAGCTGGGTGCCGTCACCGGTGACGGCGGCCCAGGCGTCCTGCCGGGCGTTCACGGCCAGGCCCTCGACCTTCGGCAGGGCGGAGGCGACCTCGGTGAAGTCCGACCAGTCGGACGAGTCGCGCTGGCGCGACAGCTTTCCCTCCCTGGCCTGGTACAGCAGGCGCGGCGAGCCCGAGCCGGCCGGGTTGAGCTGGGAGAAGGTCGACCTGGTGAACGCGGTCCGTCCGTCGCGGTCGAGCCACCTCTGGGCTCCGGAGAAGACCTCGACACCGACCACCTGGGAGAAGCCGGACAGGGTGTAGGTGAGTTCGGCGAGCAGGGCCTGCTGCTGGTCGGCCGACACCTGCGAGGGCGAGCCGTCGAGGGCGACCCGGGCGACGCCGTCCTCGTCGAGCGTGACGGACTCGAGGCGGATGGCGTCCCCCACCGGCTTGCGCACCACCGGGGCGAGCCAGGCGGACGGCCCGGCCAGGACGGCCGCGGCCGCCTGCCGCAGGGACGCGTCGCCGACCGGGAAGTACCGCGGTTCGGGGACGAGGACGTCGCCGGAGGTGGCCAGGTAATGGACGTCGACGGCGTCGAAGCCGGTGCTGAACAGGTAGCGCGACACCAGGATCCCGTCCGGCGGACGGTTGATCCGCCACTGGCCGTCCGCGTTCTTCTGGAGGTTGAAGTCGATCCGCAGGGTGCCGGCTGCAGGCTGGTACACCCCGGTCGAATCGATCTGCCCGACCAGCGTGGCGCTGAGCACGACCGTCTGGTCGGTCTCCATCGGCGGATAGCCGTCGGCGTACACCTGGACGCCGGCCTCAGGATGCCAGGACTTCGCCGCCTCGTCCGTGAGGTACTGCCGGGCGACCGGATAGCCGTCCTGGTAAACGCTCATCGCGTGCAGGAAGCCCTCCACCACCAGCAGCTGGGTGGCGTCGGCCGCCGGCGGCAGCGGCGCCACCTGGACGCCGGTGCTGGCGGCGGGCGCCTGGGGATTGTGCCGCTGGACGGGGCCGGACGTCGGCACCGAGGCACAGCCGGCGAGCAGCAGGCCGGCCACGATCGCCACCACTGCCCTACGCATCGACCGGCTCCCGGACATCCGGAGGGACGCTCGGCCACGGCGAGCTGTGCAGGTTGGCGCCGGCCGAGCGCGGCACGGTGAGGCAGAACTGGGCACCCTCGCCGCGGCGTCCCCACGCGGTCAGCCAGCCGCCGTGGAGCTTGGCGTCCTCCTGGGAGATCGACAGGCCCAGCCCGGTGCCGCCGACCTGGCGTCCACGGGACGGGTCGGCTCGCCAGAACCGGTTGAAGACGTGCTCCGCCTCGAGCTGGCTGAACCCGACCCCCCGGTCGCGGACGGCGATGGCCACGGCGTCCGCGCTGCCCCGCAGGTAGACGGTGATCGGCCTGCCCTCGCCGTGCTCGATGGCGTTGGTGACCAGGTTCCGCAGGATCCGCTGGATGCGGCGCCGGTCGACCTCGGCCATGCCGTTGCCGTCCGCGTCGATCTCCAGCCTGCTGCCGGACCGTTCGGCGAGCGGACGCAGCGCGTCCAGCTCCTCGGCGATCAGGGAGTTGAGGTCGACGACTTCGAGGGTGAGCTGGGCGGCACCGGCGTCGAAACGGGAGATCTCGAGCAGGTCGGCCAGCAGCGACTCGAAGCGGTCGAGTTCCGCGGACAGCAGTTCGGCCGATCGGGCCGAGGTGGCGTCGAACCGCTTGCGGTTGTCGTAGAGCACCTCGCCGGCCATCCGGATCGTCGTGAGTGGGGTGCGGAGTTCGTGGGAGACGTCGGAGACGAAGCGCTGCTGGACGGCGGACAGGTCCTCCAGTTCGCTGATCTTGTGCTCCAGCTCGGTGGCCATGTGGTTCATCGATCGGGCCAGCCCGGCGAGGTCCTCCGCGCCGACGACGGCCATCCGGTCGTCGAGGTGGCCGGCTGCGAGGCGTTCGGCGGCCAGCCGGGCGGCCCGGACCGGTCGCAGCACCTGCAGCGACATCAGGTACATGATGACGCCGATGCCGGCCAGCAGCAGCGCGCCGGTGGCGAGCGTGGCCTGCTGGACGACGGCGAGGGTGTTGCGTTCCTGGGTGGTCGGGAACAGGAAGAAGATCGGATAGCTGCCCTGGCCGGGGGCGACCAGACTGGCGGCGACGACGATGCCGGGCTCGGGACTGCGGTTGTCGGTGAAGCGGATCACGGTCGGTGTGCTCCACAGGGCGTCGTCGTCGGCCTGCACCGCCTGCCGGATGTTGTCGGGAATGCTCGCCGAAGCCAGGCCCTCGGTGCCGATCTTGGCGATCGAGGTCTCCAGGACGACGAAGTACTGGTTGCCGGTCTGGCCACGGTTGGTCGCGTCCCGGCCGAGGCGGGTGATCCGTTCGCCGAGCGACGTGGTGCGCAGGTCGGTGGTGGCGAGGTCGCGCTGCATGGTCGTGACGACGGCGGACGCCTCGGCGACGCTGGCCTGGGTCTTGCCGTCCATGATCCCGCGGGTGGACTGGTCGAGCAGGAACCAGCCGGTGATGACGAGGATGACCACCGAAGCCGACATGGTGGTGCCGACGACCCGGAACGGCAGCGACCTGGCCCACAACTGGATCAGGCTCAGCCGGCCGAGCCACTGTCTCATCGGGCCGGCCTCATCGGAGCGGTGTCATTCGGCCGGCCTCATCAGGCCGGCTTCTGGCCGCCGGCCCGGTACCCGATCCCGCGGACGGTGACGACGATCTCGGGACGCTCGGGGTCCTTCTCGACCTTGGAGCGGAGTCGCTGTACGTGAACGTTGACCAGCCGGGTGTCGCTGGCGTGGCGGTAGCCCCAGACCTCTTCGAGGAGGACTTCGCGGGTGAAAGCCTGTTTCGGACGCCGCGCGAGGGCGAGCAGGAGGTCGAATTCGAGGGGCGTGAGGGTGATGGTCTCGTCGCCGCGGCGGACGGTGTGCTCGGTCACGTTGATGGCCAGGTCCCCGATGCTGAGGGTCTCGACCCCCTCGTCGGCGAGGACGTGCCGGCGCAGCCTGGTCTTGATCCGGGCGATCAGCTCCTGGGTCTTGAACGGCTTGGCCACGTAGTCGTCGGCGCCGGCCTCGAGTCCGTCCACGACGTCGGTGGTGTCGCTCTTGGCGGTCAGCATGATGATCGGGACGCCGGATTCGGCGCGGATGTCCCGGCACACGTCGACGCCGTCGCGTCCGGGCAGCATCAGGTCGAGCAGGACGAGGTCGGGCCGGGTCTCGCGGAAGTACTTCAGCGCGTTGCGGCCGGAATGGCAGACGGTGGTGGCAAAGCCTTCCTGGCCGAGGACGATGTGCAGCATCTCGGACAATGCCTCGTCATCGTCGACGACCAGGACCTTCGCAGGCACGCTGCGGAGCCCCTCCGACACGTCTATCCTCCTCGCTCGCGTCCCTCGAATCCTACGCCAGCGCCGAAAAGTGCGCCGCGGTTCAGCCACCGGCCCGCAATCCGGCCCGCTCTCGTCATCCCGGCGGCCGGGATCTCGGCAAGCGTGGATGACGCGATCCCCCGTCGGGTATCGACGGCTTGGGTGCCGCGAACAATCCGCCACCGACGGCATGGATCGTTCGATCCACGAGGACAGCCGACAGGACGCACGACGTGCAGCCTGGCTGCCGGGGATCCCGGAGCGAGCCCGGGACGACGAGTGGGACCGGCGACGACGGGAACCGCGTCAGTTGAACTCCACCGCGGTCGTCCAGGTCGAATACAGGCCGACCTCGCCACCCTGGCGGCGCAGGACCCGGCGCCACAGCGTCTCCGGATCGGGGTCGAACGGGTCGGCGGGCAGCGCGGGGACCACGTGCCACATGTCGAAGGTGAGCTCGTTCTCCAGCTGGCCGGCGTCCCAGCCCGCGTAGCCGGCGAAGATCCTCAGGTTGCGGTACGCGCCGTCCGCGATCTCGACGGGAGTGTCCAGGTTCAGCAGCCCCACCCGTCCGAAGACCCGCCGCCAGCCCGGCGGCTCGTCGTCGTCCGCCCAGGTCTCGGCGAGGCAGACGGCGCCCTGCTGAGAGACGGGGCCACCGTCGAACAGCGCCTGGGGTGGGCTGACGAGGTCCGCCCACACCGGAAGGGCCGTGCCCAACTCCACCGGGCTGAGCCGATTGAGGACCACCCCGACCGTGCCGGCCTCGTCGGCGTCCAGCAGCAGCACGACCGTGCCGTCGAACACGCCATCGCTGATCGCGACCCCGGCGACCAGCAGGTCGCCGACCCGGAAACCGGTCATCGTCACCTCCTCGGCCCCAGTCTGGCATTCCGACCGGCGGCGTCCAACGGCCGCCGGCGAACCTCAGCCTCCCTGGTCGCCTCGATGAGCGAGCGTGACCGCCTCAGCGGCATTCTGGCGAGCCGCCCACGCCGCACGCGAGGTGAGCGCGTCGTAGATCGGCTCACTGCGCAGGATCGTCGCGACCAGCATCGCCAGCGCGCATGCCCCGAGCATCGGCGCGAGCTGGCTGGTCACACCGGTGAGTTCAGTCGCCAGCACGATGCCGGTGATCGGCGCCCGGACGGTCGCGGTGAAGAAGGCCGCCATGCCGATCAGGGCGAGGGCGGCCGGCTGCGGTGTCCATCGCGGGGCCAGCTGCTGCCCGATCAGGCCGA
Source organism: Propionibacteriaceae bacterium (assembly GCA_017306015.1). Lineage (GTDB taxonomy): Bacteria > Actinomycetota > Actinomycetes > Propionibacteriales > Propionibacteriaceae > Propionicimonas. The sequence goes on along the minus strand of JAFKJK010000010.1, from coordinate 206,614 downwards.
GCAACAGGCCGAGGTGGCTGCCGACGACCAGCATCGGCGCGAACAGGCCACCCGGGGTGGCGGCCGCGTACGACACCACGCCGAGCGCGATCCGCGCCAGCAGGATGACTGCGACCGCACCCCAGGTCTCGCTGAACAGCAGCGCTCGCTGCGTCAGCAGGTCGCCACCGCCGACCAGATCGGGAGCGAAGAACGCGACGACACCGACCAGCGCACCGATCGCCCCCGCACGGACCTCGCGAGGCATCCGGCTGCGATCCGTCATCGCCAGACTGGACATCACCAGCCAGTTGTAGGCGACTCCGAGGAGGCCGGCGGCAACTCCCACCAGCAGGATCATCGGAGCGTCCGTCAGAGAAGGATCGGCCATCGGAGCGGTGCTGAACACGTCCGCCGAGCCGCCGATCAGCAGATGCGCACTGAAGAAGCCCGATCCGGAGGCGAGCAACGTGGCGATCGTCGTGCGCGGGTCGAAGCGCTTGATCAGCTCCTCCAGGACGAAGACACCGCCGGCGATCGGAGCGTTGAAGGCGGTGGCCAGGCCCGCGGCAGCACCCGCCGCGACCAGGATCTGCAGGTCGTGACGATTCCGCCGGGCGATGCGGCTGACGATGATCCCGATGTTCCCACCCATCTGCACCGAGGGACCCTCCCGCCCCAGGGCCAGGCCCGCTCCCATCGCCAGCAGGCCGCCCAGGTACTTCACCGGCAGGATCAGCGGACTGCCGGGCGGCACCCGTCCCTCCACGACGGCTTCGACCCGAGGGATCCCGCTGCCCTCCGCGTGCGGCTCCAGGCGATGGACCAGCGCGGCGGCGGCCGCGGTGGCGAGCCCGCACACCGCCATCGTGGCCAGCACTCCGGGAACCGGGTTCCCGGTCGCCGCCTGGATCATCACGGTGCGTACGGCCGACACCGCGTCCAGAGCGAGCCGGAAACTGCCGGTGACCACCCCGGTCAGCGCACCGACCACCAGCGCGGCCAGCGAGAAGCCCCACAACCGACCGGGTCCGTCTCCCGAGGCGACAGGCGGCCACAGCACCTGTCTCGGCCGTATCGTCAACGCGTCACTTTTCCTGTACCGAGCGGTCCACGAACGGTAGGCTACCGCACATGGGACGGATCGCTCAGCCACCGGACCCACAGCGAGAGGGCCAGCTCCTGGAGGCCGCCGCGTCCGCCTTCACCGAGGTCGGCTACGAACAGGCGTCGTTGAACCAGATCATCGCGGCGGCGGGGTGGGCCAAGAGTTCCTTCTACCACTACTTCCCCGACAAGCAGCGACTCCACGACCATGTGGTGCTCACGCTGCGCGAACGGGTCGAGGCGGGCCTGGTCGTACCCGACCTCCTGGCGTTGCGGGCGGACACCTTCTGGCCGGCGATGGCGACGCTCGTCGGTTCACTGGCCGGCGTCGCGGTCGCACATCCGGAGGCCCAGCTCCTGGATCGGATGTTCCATCATCGGCCAGCTGCCCGGGGTCCCGGCGGGCAACTCACGAGGCTTCGCAACGATGTGACCGACTGGATCGCTCAGGCCGTCCGGCGCGGCCAGCTGCTCCATGTCGTCCGCACGGACCTGCCCGCCGGCCTCATCACGGACCTCGCCGTGGCCATCCTGTCCACCGTCGACCGCTGGAACCTCGATCGGGGCGACGCCGAGCAGGTCCGTCCCCAGCACGCCATCACGCTGCTGTCGGACGTTGTCGGCACGGGAACGGAAGCCGCTCGGCCCACCAGCTGATCACGGCCCCGGTCCTGCCGGACGATCAGCCCTCCGACCGGACGGCCGACCCTTCCGCGAGGCTCGCGAAATAGTCGGCCAGGCGGTGGCCGCCGTAGCTCTCGCCGACAGCCTCCCTGGTCAGGCCCTCGGCGAAGAACGTGGCCAGGTCGCCGGGCCGCTCGCCGAGGCGCGAGGCCGTCCAGACCGCGCCGTTCAGCAGCGCCGCCGGCATGGTGAGGGTGCGTCCCGTCCTGCCAGCTGCAGCGAACGCGAGGTCGACGATCTGCCGGTACGTCAGGACGTCCGGGCCGCCGACGTCCCAGGATCCGCTGGTGTCACCGATCCTGTCGGCGCAGAACCGGGCCAGGTCTTCGCCGTGGATGGGCGCGACCCGGACGTCGGGATCGGGTGGCAGCACGGCCAGGCCTCGCCTGGCCATGTCGAGGAACTCGCCCACATCGGAGAAGTAGCCGGACGGGTTGACGATCTGGTGGGCGACCGGAGACCGTTCCAGGACGGCGGCGAAAGCCGCCTTGGCCCGCAGGATGAGCGACTTCCCGGAGGCGGCGTGCATCACGTTCACGTACAGGAACGACCGGACGGCCTCACGTTCGGCGTCCTGCAGGAGGTGGAGGTTGGCGAGGAAGTCGACATCCCAGGGGCTGGCCTTCTGCCTGGTCACGCCCAGCGCGGACGCGACCCGCGTGACCCCGCGGCACAGGCCGGCGACGAACGTCGGGTCGGTGACCTCGCCTTCTGCCCACTCGGCGACCGCCGCGGCCAGGCTGGGAGACCCGAACGGGCCCAGCCGCTCGGCGCGCTCGCGGGATCTCACCACGGCTCGCACCGCGAAGCCGCGGCGAGCCAGCTCGACGACGAGGTGGCGGCCCAGGTATCCAGTCGCTCCGGCGACGAGAATCGTTTCCACTGATCGGCCCTCCTGCACCCATTGCCACCCTACGCGCGGCTCAGCCGTCGAACCCGGGCGGGTCGTGGAGCCTGGGGGCTCGGCCCCCAGAAGATGCGACGCAGAGGCTCGGCCCGCGACCGGCGGGCACAACTCTGCCTCTCAGAGTGGAGGTGGCGGGAATTGAACCCGCGTCCTCAAGCGGTGAACCAGGACTTCTCCGGGCGCAGCTGACCAGGCGTTCTGCTCGGCTCTCACCCTCGCGTCAGCACGTGATGAACAAGCCCAGTTCCAGTGAAGTCCCGCACCGACCCTGGAACCCAGTCGGTGCAGCAAGCCTTCTAGATGAGGCCAGGAACCGGACGGAAGGCTACGTCCGGGCTGACCCTTCGATCACTGCTCAGGCAGCGAGAGCGAAGTCAGTGCGATTGGAATCGGCACTTATTGGTTTCCGGGAGTCGTTAACGAGATGTCCCCGGATCCTCGGCCCGCTTCTCCTGGGACTACCGTCCCGAGTCGAAACCAGTCACCCCCTGTTGAGTTGTCTCCGGACGTCTCAACGCCCAGCCGTGCAAGTTTACTCCCCGGCCCCGAGCCGGTCCAGCCGAGGCCGAACCGGTAGGGTTCGAGGCATGGAGAAGCCGTTCGTCGACCCGATCGAGGGTCCTGCACCGACCGACCTGCGCATCATCGACCTGGAGGAAGGCACCGGTCCCGAGGCCGTGCCCGGGCGCAGCGTCGCCGTCCACTATGTCGGTGTCGCCCACTCCACCGGTGAGGAGTTCGACTCCAGCTACGGACGGGGCGAGCCGCTGGTGTTCCCGCTCGGCGCCGGACGGGTGATCTCCGGCTGGGACAACGGCCTGGTGGGCATGAAGGTCGGCGGCCGCCGCCGTCTCGAGATCCCGCCGCACCTGGCGTACGGCAGCCGCGGCGCCGGCGGCGCGATCGCCCCGAACGAGACCCTGATCTTCGTCTGCGACCTCGTCGGGGTGAAGTAGCCCTACCAGCTTCCGCCGCCGCCTCCGCCGCCACCGCCCCCGGAGAAGCCACCGCCGCCGCTGAACGACGAGCCACTGCTGCCGAAGCCGGTGTCACTGGCCGACGGTGGGTTGGCGACGGACGCGGCCACTGCCGAGTCGAACGACCCGACCTGCCGGGCGAAGTTGTTGATGTCCCAGCTCGAGCCGTAGTACCAAGCCGGCGGGTCCGCCGACAGTCGGCCGAGCTCGATCAGCCGTGCGCACACCCGCGCCCACCGGTCGGCCATGTCGAAGGCGATCGCCCAGGGCAGGTACTTGCTGAAGATGTCCTCGCCCTCCTCGAACCTGAGCTGCTCGGCCTCGGCCGTCCCCAGGTAGGTCCGGAAGCCCTCGATCTGGTCGGTGACCGCCCGGCCGTAGCCGCTGCGCTGCCCCTTGGCCAGCTTTGCGCCCACGACCGCGACCGTGACCACGATCGTCAGTAGCAGGGGTGTCATGGCGAGCAGCACCAGCAGCACCATCGAGGCCATGCTGCCGAACAGGGTCGCAGCGAAGACCCCGAGGATGAACAGCATCACCACACCGAAGAAGCCGCTCGCGACGCCGGCGCATCCCAGGCCGGCGGACGGAGGGCGGAGGTACCAGCCGGCCCGGTCCGCGATGTCGCGCACCGCCGTCCCCAGAGCCAGGTGGGCGTCGGTCAGCCGGCCGGCGTCGCCGAGGTTCACCGTCCGGCGCCGGGAGTCGGGCTTCGGGAAGAGCTTCGTGAACAGCACCTGGGCCACGGGATCCGGCACCCGGGACGGGTCGGCGAGCGTCACCTGGCTCTTGCCGTCGCTGCGCAGCCGGACGGCTCCTGCCGTCGCCAGGCTCACCAGGGTCGCGGTGGTGTCGCGGGGGTCCAGGTTGCCGTCCATCAGGTAGCCGGCCAGACCGACGGGGATGTCAGGCGGCGTGAACGCGACCGGGATCTGCAGGCGCCGATCATTGGGCACCTCCACACCCGGCTGCCCTGCGGCAGGCACCGTCCCCGGCGGCAGCCCCGCGAACCGGCGGTCGTCGCCATGGCGGCGCAGGTGGCGGCGTCCGAGGAACGGCACGAACACGGCGGCCACCAGTGACCCGAAGAACGTGCCGGCAGCGACCCTGCCCGCGGTCTCCAGCGCCGCCTGGTTGGCGCGGTCGGCGTTCTCGACCCGGATCGGGGCGTTGTTGCTGACCAGGCCGGGCTTCAGCTTCACCCCGACGGTGAGCACCTGGCCCACCGGGATGTCGGTCGCGGCGAACTGCGCGACCTGCGAGGAATCGCGCTCCGACCGTGCGCAGTCGCCCTTCGACCCGGCCGCCGCCACCGAGCAGAACACCTCCTGGGCACCACCGGGGACGGTGATCGCCGCCGTCGCGGAGGTGATCCGGGGCATCGACGACCCGGTGAGGTCCCAGTACAACTCGTCGTAGCTGCCGGAGGTACGCAGCAGGCCACCGATCCGGTAGCCGAGAACGTAGGTGGCTGTGGGCGTCTTCACGGTCACGTCCGGATCGCCCACCCGGATCCGCAGGTAGCGTTGGCGGCCGTCCCCGATCTCGCTGGTCGACAGGTCGTCGGGAGCGCCGGACGGACTCGACACCGTGACCTGGTCGATCGGGTACACGACGTCGTACTCGTCGCCGTCGGCCTCGCGCGTCCACAGCGTCCGCTCCAGACCGTGCCGGCCCGAGCCGGAGCCGAACCGGAGCTCGATGGTCTCGGTGACGTGGACGTAGCCCTCAGTGTCGACCTCGGCGACCACCTGGAACCGCTCGAAGGTGTCCCCGCTCGCGGCCTGCGCAGGGGCCGCGAACAGCAATGAGGCGCAACAGAGCAGGACCGCGGCCAGCCCGGCCGCCCAGCCGGCTGCCCGTGGCCTCACCGTTCCCCGCGGTTGCGCGCCGCGAGCTCGCGCTGGGCGTCGCGGTCGGCGTCCCTCGCGGCGATCGTCTGGCGCTTGTCCCAGTCGCGCTTGCCGGTGGCCAGAGCCAGCTCGACCTTCGCGTACCCGTCCTCGAAGTAGATGGCCAGCGGCACGATCGTCCGTCCCGACGCCGCCGTCTCGCGGTCGAGCTTGGCGATCTCCTTGCGGTGCAGCAGCAGCTTCCGGTTCCGTCGGGTGGCGTGGTTCGTCCAGGTGCCGAAGGCGTACTCGGGAATATGGGCGTTGCGCAGCCACACCTCACCGTCGTCCACGGTGGCGAACGCGTCGGCGAGCGAGGCCCGCCCGGCACGCAGCGACTTGACCTCGGTCCCGGTCAGCACCATGCCGGCCTCGAAGCGCTCACCGATGTGGTAGTCGTGCCGGGCCTTGCGATTCTGGGCGACCATGATCCGGCCCTTGGGACGTGGCATGGCTGCTCCTCTCCGCGCGTCCGACCGTTCGCCAACCCTACCAAGCCGGACGGAGCGCTCAGAGGTACTTCATCGGGTTCACCCGGGTGCCGTTGCGGTAGATCTGAAGGTGCAGGTGACAACCCGTCGACAGGCCGGTGGTGCCGACGTAGCCGACGATCTGGCCCTGCTTCACGTGCTGCCCGGAATGGACGATGATCTTCGACTGGTGCGCGTAGCCGCTGACCAGGTTCGCCCCGAGCATGTGCCCGTAGCTGATCAGGGTGAAGTTGCCGAAGCCGTACGTCGTCCAGCCGGCCTGGATCACCTTGCCGTTGGCCATCGCCCGGATCGGCGCGCCGCAGGACGCCCCGAAGTCGGTCCCCCAGTGCATCCGCCAGTAGTGCAGGATCGGGTGGAATCGCAGCCCGAAGCCGGAACCGGCCGACGCGTTCACCGGCTTGATGAAGCCGTTCGGGTTGGAGTAGTTGCCGGTCGCCTTCCGGATCTTCGCGCTGAGCTTCGCCTCGGCCTTCTGCAGCGTGGCGTACTGCTTCTTGCTGCCCTCCAGTTCGTCCTGGGCGTGCTCCTCCAGCTTGCGGTTCTTCTCGACCAGCGCGGACACCTCCGACCGCTTGGCCTCCGCACTCGCGGCCAGGGCCTTCACCTTGGCCAGGTTGTCGGCGCTCTCCTTGCGCTCCGCCTCCACCGAGGCCTCCGCCTCCGCCTTGTCCTGGTGCGCCTGCTCGAGTTGCAGTTCGAGCTGATCGAGCCGCTGATAGTCGTCGGCGGTGACATCGAAGACCGTCGTGTTCCACTGCAGCCGGGTGGCGAGGTCACGCGGGCTCTCCGATCCCAGCAGCACCGACAGCCCGATCAGGTTGGACTGCTGCTGGTAGGCCGCGCGCGCCAGCGTCCCGATCAGGTCCCGCTGGTCCTGGACGTCCTGCTGTGCCTTGGCCTCGGCCTCGGCAGCAGCCACGGTGGCGGCCTCGGCCGCGGCCAGCTCGGCAGCGATCTGGACGTCCGCGGCCTTTGCGTCGGCCACCTGGTCCTCGAGGTCGGCGAGTTCGGAGCGCGCCTTGGCGAGCGCCGCCTGGGACGCCTTCAGCGCGGCCTTCGCCCGGGCCAGCGCGGACGCGTCCGCCGCGACCTCCTTCTTCACGGTCGCCATCTGCTTGCGGACCTTGTCGCGGGCGTCCTTGAGGTCGTTGTCGGCCCTGGCCGGGACGCCGCCGCCGGCCAGGAGTGCGACCAGGAGCGCGAACAGCGCCGCTCGCGCCGGCAGCGACAGTCGTCGCCTCGTCGGTCTGGGGCCGGCGACCGGGAAGTCGTTCGAGATGGGGGAAGACACTCGCACGATGGTGGTCCAATCAGTAGCTAGACCCGGAGGAACCTCCGGGTGGCGATCAGGGTCGGGATGATCGAGAGCACCACCGCGACTGCGGTGATGACCAGGCAGGTCGAGCCGACATGGCTCCACTCCAGCCAGCGGACGGTGGTGATCTGCGGTTTGGCCTTGTCGATGACCACGAACTGCTCGAGAGCGGCCAGCGTGGCGCAGGCCAGGATCGCACCGCCGATCGCAGCGAGCAGGGACTCCAGCAGGAACGGCAACATGATGTACCAGTTGGACGCGCCCACCAGCCGCATGATTCCGATCTCGCGGCGTCTGGAGTGGGCCGCCATCCGGATCGTGTTGCCGATCTGCAGCGCCGCCGCCAACAGCAGCAGCACGGACGCCCCGATGGTCGCCCAGCGGGCCAGGTTCAGCCACGCGAACAGCGGGTCGAGGTACTTGTGCAGGTCCTGGACGGACTCCACCCCCGACATTCCGGAGACCGCCGAGACCACGCCGGCGTACTGGGTGGGGTCCTTCAGCCGGACGCGGAACGAGTCCTGCATCTGGTCGACGCTCATGGTGGCCAGCACCGGGGAGTCGGCGAAGAGCTCCTTGAACTCGGCGAAGGCCTCCTCCTTGCTCTCGTAGAACACGTCGGCGACCTCGGGGTTCGCCCTCAGGGTGGCCTCGATCGCGTCCCGTTGCGCCGGCGTGGTGCTCTGGCCGGGCTCACAGGTGGACGCCTTCGATTGGGGCGCGCACAGGAAGACGCTGATCTCGATCTTGTCGTACCAGCGTCCCTTGACCAGGTCCACCTGCTGGGCGGCGAGCAGGCCGATGCCGAACAGGGCCAGCGAGACCCACATCGTCACCACGACGGCGAACGTCATCGACGCGTTCCGGCGCAGGCCGGACAGCGTCTCGGTCAGCGTGTGTCTCACTGGGTCACATCCTCGGCGGGTTCGGTCCGGACGGCTGGGGTCTCACTGGTAGCCATAGACGCCCTTGCTCTGGTCGCGGACCACCTCGCCGTCGTGCAGTTCGATCACCCGCTTGCGCATCTGGTCCACGATCGTGGCGTCGTGGGTGGCCATCAGGACGGTCGTGTCGGAGCGGTTGATCCGGTCGAGCAGACGCATGATGCCGACACTCGTGGCAGGGTCGAGGTTGCCGGTCGGCTCGTCGGCGATCAGGATCGCGGGACGGTTCACGAACGCCCTGGCGATCGCGACCCGCTGCTGCTCGCCGCCGGACAGTTCCTCGGGCAGCCGTTCTCCCTTGCCTTCCAGCCCGACCAGTTCGAGGGTCTCCGGCACCACCTTGCGGATCATCGACGACGGCTTGCCGATCACCTGGAGGGCGAAGGCGACGTTCTCGTTGACGGTCTTGCCGGGCAGCAGGCGGAAATCCTGGAACACCGTGCCGATCTGCCGGCGCAGCGCCGGCACCTGCCAGCTGTGCAGCCGGCTGAGGTCCTTGCCGGCGACGTGGATGTGGCCGGACGTGGGCAGGTACTCCCGCAGGATCAGACGCATGAAGGTCGACTTGCCCGAACCCGACGTGCCGACCAGGAAGGCGAACTCGCCCTTCTCGATCTCCACGCTGACCCGGCTGAGCGCAGGGTGCGTCTGCCCGTCGTAGGTCTTGGTGACGTCTTCGAATCTGATCACGATGGAGGGACGGCCGGGTAGGGACTGGGGAAGTTTCCTTAACGCAAGCTAAGGACGGCCTGCAGGCAGTTTAAGCGCCCTTGCCAACCGCGCAACCCAGGACGTCCGGCGTGTCAGCGTTCGCCTTGTTCCCGCCGCCAGCGCACGCCGGCGTCGATGAAGGCGTCGATGTCGCCGTCGAAGACCGCGTCGGGGTTGCCGACCTCGTGGTTCGTGCGCAGGTCCTTGACCATCTGGTAGGGGTGCAGGACGTAGGAGCGCATCTGGGAGCCCCACGAGTTCCCGGCATCGCCCTTGAGGTCGCGCATCTCGGCCTCCTTCTCCGCCCGGGCCCGCTCGAGCAGCCGTGACTGCAGGACGCGGAGCGCGGCGGCCTTGTTCTGCAGCTGGGACTTCTCGTTCTGGCAGGAGACGACCAGGCCCGTGGGCAGGTGGGTGATCCGGACGGCGGAGTCGGTGGTGTTGACGCTCTGCCCGCCCGGCCCCGACGAGCGGAACACGTCCACCCGGATGTCCTGCTCGGGGATGTCGATGTGGTCGGTCTCCTCGGTCACCGGGAGCACGTCCACGCCCGCGAAGGACGTCTGGCGGCGTCCCTGGTTGTCGAAGGGGCTGATCCGGACCAGCCGATGGGTGCCCTGCTCGACCGAGAGCATGCCGTAGGCGAACGGCTCCTTGACGGTGAAGGTCGCGGACTTGATGCCGGCCTCCTCGGCGTAGGAGATGTCGTAGACCTCCGTCGCGTAGCCGTGCCGCTCGGCCCAGCGCAGGTACATCCGCAGCAGCATCGACGCGAAGTCGGCGGCATCGACCCCGCCGGCCTCCGACCGCACGGTGATCAGCGCGTCGCGCTGGTCGTACTCCCCCGACAGCAGGGTGCGGACCTCCAGCGCCTCGATCTCGCCCTGCAGCGCCTTCAACTCGCGCTCGGCCTCGGCCAGGGTGCCCGGGTCGTCCTCCTCCTGGCCGAGTTCGATCAGCACCGCGAGATCGTCGACGCGCCCCCTGAGCCCGGTCAGGCGGTCGACTTCGGCCTGCAGCCGGGACAGCTTCGAGGTGACGGCCTGCGCATTGTCCTGGTCGTCCCACAGGCCCGGGGCGGCCGCCTCGACCTCGAGTTCGGCGATCTGGACCCGTTTGCCGGCCGGGTCGAGGACGCTCTCGATCGAGCCCAGCGTCCGGTCGAGCGAGGCCAGGTCGGCGAGAAGATCTGCGGCAGTCACAACCGCGCAGTCTACCGTCCGCCGCGCCGGCGGACCGTCCCGAGGTGGGCGTCCCCAAAAGGGGGACATTAGTGGAGCCGGCCGTTCGAAATCACGCGCGCGTAAGTCGCCGCTAAGTCCCCCCGCGGGGGGACCGCCGCCAGCGAAAATGTGAAAATCCCCCGGAAACCCTCAACCTCGACCGAATCCGTCTTGCGCATCCGGCCGCGGCCACGGCAAAGTACTCATCGAGGCAAGCGGTTCCCCCCGAGCCGATCCTCAAAGTCACTCCGGTTCCCCCCGAGCCGGACTAGCTGCCCCCCGGCAGTGCCCGCAGAACTCTCCCGGTTCGTGGCGGGCAACTTCCCTTTTCGGGCACGGTTTAGCCGTTTGCACAATAGCCTGCCCCGGTCCGTCCCCGAATTGGTCAGCCGACCGCGGCGAGCGCGAAGGGCAATACCGCCTCCGCCCCGGCGCTGCGGAACAGCATCGCCGCGACCGTCATTGTCCACCGCGAATCCACGAGGTCATCGACGAGAAGGATCGGGCCGGCGGGCGTGTCGAGCCACTGCTGCTGGACCTCGGAGGGGCGGAACCGTCCGAAGACCTGCTGGAGCCGGAAGGCGCTGTTCCGGGCGGGTTCCAGTGGCCGCGCGGCTGGATCGAGCGTCAGCGCGCCCAGCTCGACCAGGCGGCCTGCCCGGGCGAGCGCAGCGGCCAGCGAGCCGACGAGTTCGGGGTGGCGCAGCGACGGGACGGAGGCAACCGCGACCGGGCGCTGCGTCCAGTCCCACTCCTTCAGGACGCGGTAGCAGTGCGGCAGGACCCAGTCGGGCACCGGTGCGTCAGGAGCCTGGATCAGGTCGCGCAGCCGCTGGCCGAGGCCGAGGTCGGTGTAGCGGGCGAGCACCCGTCCAGGTTCGGCGTGGTCACCGGGACCGATCCGTCCGGAGACGGGGACGCCGAGGCGGGCCATGCCCGTCGGCCACAGGGTCCGCGGCGCGAGTTCGACCCCCACTCGGTCCAGCTCGGAACGGGCCGTGGTCACGGCGGCATCGGACACGCCGGCGGCGTACCACGGCCCGGCGCAGCGGTCACAGCGGCCACAGGGCGCCGGCGACGGATCGTCGAGCGTCCGCTGCAGGAACGCCATCCGGCACTCCGTGGTCTCCTGATAGGACCGCATCAGCTCCTGCTCGCGCCGGCGCGCGTCGGCGACCCGTCCGTAGCGCTCGGCGTCGTACGTCCACGGCAGGCCGGTGGCTGCCCAGCCGCCGCGGACCCGGGTGACCGCGCCGTCCACGTCGAGCACCTTCAACAGCAGTTCCAGGCGGGTCCGGCGGACGTCGACGATCGCCTCCAGTGCGCCGACCGACAGTGGACCGTCGGCCCCGGCGAGCGCGTCGAGCACGGCCCGGGCGACGCCCTCGTCCGGCATCGAGGCGGTCGCGAAGTAGTGCCAGATGTCCCGGTCAGCCGGCGTGGGCAGCAGCAGGACGTCGGCGCTGGCGACCGCGCGTCCGGCCCGGCCCACCTGCTGGTAGTAGGCCACCGGTGAGCTCGGCGCACCCAGGTGGACGACGAAGCCGAGGTCCGGCTTGTCGAAGCCCATGCCGAGCGCGGACGTGGCCACCAGCGCCTTCACCCGGTTGTCGCGCAGCCTCGCCTCGAGCTCCTCGCGCTCGGCCGGCTCGGTGCGTCCGGTGTAGGCGGCGACAGCGTGGCCGTGCCGGGCGAGCAGCGCGGCGAGGTCCTCGGCCTGGGCGACGGTGAGGGTGTAGACGATGCCGCTGCCGGTGAAGTCACCGAGATGGGCCGCCAGCCAGGCAACCCGGGTCTCCTCGTAGGGCAGCCCCAGGACCCCGAGGCGCAGCGACTCCCGCGCCAGGGTGCCGCGAATCGTGAGCACCTCGTGTCCGCCGGTGCCCAGCTGCTCGACCACGTCCGCGACCACCCGGGAGTTGGCGGTGGCCGTGGTGGCCAGCACGGGGACGCCCGGACGCAAGGTCGTCAACAGGTCCCGGATGCGCCGGTAGTCGGGACGGAAGTCGTGGCCCCAGTCGCTGATGCAGTGGGCCTCGTCCACCACGAGAAGGCCGCACCGCGCGGCCAGGTCGGGCAGCTGCTGCTCGCGGAAAGCCGGGTTGTTGAGCCGTTCGGGGCTGACCAGCAGCAGGTCCACGTCGTCGGCCTGCAGCTGGGCGTGGACGTCGCCCCACTCGGTGGCGTTGGCGGTGTTGATCGTGACCGCCCGGACACCGGCCCGGGTGGCCGCCGCGATCTGGTCCCTCATCAGCGCGAGCAGCGGGGAGACGATCACGGTCGGTCCGGCTCCGGCGTCCCGCAGCAACGAGGTCGCGACGAAGTAGACCGCCGACTTGCCCCAGCCCGTCCGCTGCACCACCAGTGCCCGCTGCCGCTGCTGGACCAGCGCGGCGATCGCCTCCAGCTGGCCGCCGTGGAAGGTCGCGTCCTCGCGTCCCACCAACCGGCGCAGGACTGCAGCGGCCGCGGTCTCGAACTCCTCGTCGTTCACCCGGTGCAGCGTACGGTGCGCCGCCGACAACCGCCGGAGCCGGCCGCCCGCCTTGACGGTCGCCGTAACCTTTGGTGTCGTGGCACCGGCTGAACAGTCCCCCGCGACGCTCGTCCACCTGCGCCGCGCACGCGATTTGATGGACCGTGCCTACGCCGAACCGCTCGATGTCCCGACGATGGCGAAACAGGCGCTGATGTCGCCGGCGCATTTCTCCCGCGAGTTCAAGGCCGCTTACGGTGAGACGCCGTATGCGTATTTGATGGCCCGTCGGGTGGAACGGGCGATGGCGTTGTTGCGGGACGGCTGGACGGTGACCGATGCCTGCATTGCCGTCGGAGCAACGTCGCTCGGCTCGTTCAGCTCCACTTTCACCCGGCTGACCGGGGAAACACCCAGTTCCTATCGGTCGCGCCCGCACCAGGCGGTCGAGGCGATGCCGGCGTGCATGGCGAAGATCCTCACCCGTCCCACCCCGTTCGGCTGAGCCCGTTCCCGGATCGAGCAGGATCGGAGAAGCGGGACGCGGCCGCGGCTCGTAGCGTTGCCGTCATGACAGGTATCTCGTTGTACTACTGCCCGATCACCGTCGACGACGTGGACGCCGCCATTGGCTTCTACCGCGACGCCCTCGGCCTGGAGGTGACCAATGACGTCGCCTCGGACGGCCACCGCTGGGTCACCCTCGGCTCCGCGGACCCGTCCGCCCCTGCCCTGGTTCTCTCCGATCCGGCCGCCGGCCGTTCCCCCGAGGACGGCGACGCGCTGCACCGGCTGGTGGCAAAGGGCTCGGGCCCCGGGCCCTACGTGTTCTTCGCCAACGACCTCGACGCGACCTTCGAGCGCGCCCAGGCCGCCGGGGCGGAGGTGCTGCAGGAGCCGATGGCCCAGCCCTGGGGCACCCGGGACTGCGCCTTCCGCGACCCGGCCGGCAACCACGTCCGGATCAACCAGGCGCGCGGCTGAGCCCTTATCAACGCCTCACGGTGTGGATCCGTCCGCCGTGTACGACGGACGGATCCACACCCAGCACGCTTGGGCGAGCAGGCGAGCCAGCCACTTGGTTGACCAGACCTGGTCAAGTATCCTGGGCAGATGCCGACGGTCAACGTGTACGAGGCCAAGACCCAGCTGTCGAAGCTGCTCGAGATGGTCGAACGAGGCGGGTCGGTGACGATCGCCCGGGCCGGGCGACCGGTCGCCGACCTGGTACCCCACGTGAGGGCCGACCTGGTATTCGGCGCACTGCGAGGCCAGATCTCGTGGGATCCGGACACGTTCGACGACGAGGCCGCTGAGGTTCTCGACCTGTTCGGCATCCGATGACCGGAGTGCTCCTCGACACCCATGTCGCCCTGTGGCTCGTCGCCGATCCGGATCGCCTCGGCGAACGGGCAACTGTGCTGCTGGCCGCCCAGCCGGTCTGGGTGTCAGCGGTGAGCCTGTGGGAGCTAGCCATCAAGCAGCAACTCGGCAAGCTCAGTGCGACGACCGATCTCGCCTCGACGCTGCGTGACTCCGGCGTTGGCGAGCTGGCGATGAACTGGCAGCACACCGCCGGATACGCGGACGTCGAGTTGGCTCGTCACGACCCGTTCGACCGACTGCTGGTAGCTCAGGCTCGTAGCGAGGGACTCACTTTCGTCACTGCCGATCGCGCCATCCTTGCCGCGAACCTGCCGTTCGTGGCCGACGCGCGGCGCTGAGGGTCGGCCGCCGGGGACGCGAGACCGCGGGCGACGGATCCGCCCGAGCTGGTGGGCGGGACGCCGGGTGCGGTAGCCCCACCTACGAGGTCAGGGGCGACAACACGGGCGGCGAAGGCACAGCCCAGACCACGACGGCACCGGGCGGCAAGGACACCGGCGACAACAATCAGGCACCCGCCGACGACACCATCACCGCGACGTTCAAGGTGAGCACGACCGGCAAGGCCTCGGTGTCATGGGGTACCGGCTCAGGCATGTCCCAGGACGAGGTCAAGAAGGGCGACTGGAGCAAGAAGGTGAAGCTGGACGATTTCGACGTCGCGACCCTGACCGTCACCAGTTCGGACCTCATGCATTCCCAGAGCGTGAGCTGCGAGATCCTCGTCAACGGCGTGTCGAAGGCGAAGAACAAGGCGAAGGGCAAGATGGCGATCGCCACCTGCTCGACCAACACCGTGAAATGACCTCGCTCGAGACGGCGCGCGGTGGCCGCACCAATCCAGGATGCCGGCGCCCGTGAGCCGTCGGTGCGTCGGCAGCTGACCGCTCCGGGAACCGGCGACCCACTCTCGCGGCCATCCCTCCCAACGCGTCCCCAGACTCAATGCGCCGTTCGGAGCGATCCAGGCCGGGGCGGTGCGTAGGCGAGATAGCGGCCCGGCTTGCCGGGCTCGGCGATCTCGAACTGGACGGTGAGATCGGTCCCGCCGAGCAGGTCGGCTTGCTGGGTGAACTGCTCGTTGGTCACGAACAGGTGGGCACGGAGGTTCCCCTCCCGCGAGAGCCACGTCCGCAGGGCGGCCAGCAGTGCGCGATCGAGGTGGGACGCCAGCCGGGAGGCACGCACCCAGAAGTAGACGGCGGCGTCGTAGTCCTCCCAATGGGTGTCGGCGACCGCGGTGACGTGCGATCTGGCGAGGAAAGCGGCATCGAGCGGGAAGACGTAGACGCAGCCGAGGCACTCGGTCTCGGCAAGGTCCAGCACCGTGTAGGTGAAGGCCTTCCGGTCCGCGTTCCAGCCCTCGAGCTTCTCCAGATCCGTGCGATCTGCCTCGACGGTGAAGTCGTCAGCGGGCCAGGTCGACTGCTCCCACAGGCGCAGGTAGTCGCGGCTCTCCATCACCGCGACGAAGTCGAGGGCGGCGTCGGCTGCGGTGATCGGCCGCAGGACGAACTCGTCGGTCTGCAGTCGGGCCGGAGCGACGATGTGGGCGGCGAACGACATCCGTCCATTCTGCATCGGCTGGCGCACCAGGGTGCCGCGCGCTGGGCGGTGGCTGCTGGCCGCTCGGCGGCTGCTCGGTGGACAACGCCGAGCGAGGATGGTCGGATCGCTGCATGAGGATCGAACGCATCGCCCCCATCCTGACCGTGCAGGATCTGCCCGCGGCCATCGCTGAGCACACCTCGGTGCTCGGGCTGCGCGTGATCATGGACATGGAGTGGATCGTGTTCCTTGCTGACGACGCCGGGCGGCAGCTCGGTCTGATGACTGTCGATGCGACCGCGCCGGTCAACCCGGACGTGTCCGTCTTCGTCGACGATGTGGATGCCGCCCACGCGGCGGCGACGGCGGCCGGGGTGGAGATCGTGCACCCGCTGTCGGTCGAGGAGTGGGGCGTGCGGCGCTTCTTCTACCGCGACTCGTCCGGTCGGGTCGTCAACGTCGGCAGCCACGTCCGGAGCTGAGCAACCGCGAGCCCAGGTGGAGCGGTCAGCCAACGGATCGCATCCTCTGCCGTGCGGTGGCATGGTGGACGGATGCCTCCTGGCTATGCGATCACCGTCCTGTTCGTCGCGGCAGCCGTCGCGAGCGCGCTCTGGCCTCGACCGACGCACGGCCCGAGGCAGACTCCCACGTTCGTGCTGGGCACGCTCGGCAGCGAGGTGCCGTTCATGCTCGCCTGGTACCTGCTGCTGGTCACCTGGCTGACCGTCGACAGCGGCGATCTCACGACCCCGGCGTCGTGGATCACTGCGGCGGTCGCCGCACTCGTCCTGCTGGGCCTGATCCGGATCGTCCGGCAGTCCGCGCAGGCCGGGCAGGTGCTCGACAGCGCCCTCACGTCCGTCCTCGGTGAGGACCGTCCTCGCGCCAACCGCGGGCGGCATCGACTCCGGGCGGGCTGGGCACTGACCGCGCCGTTCCGGCTGCCGGACCCGCGTATCCGGCGGGAACGCAACACTGCGTACGGACCCGCACCGGGACGCGCGAACCTGCTGGACGTCTACCGGCGACGCGGCGCGGGCGCCGGGCCGGTGCTCATCTACTTCCACCCCGGCGGATTCTCCGGAGGCTCCAAGAACCGGCAGTCGAAACTGATGCTGGAGACGCTGGCGCTCCACGGCTGGACCTGCATCAGCGCCAACTACCGGCTGCGAACCGACTACTGGACGATCCTCGCCGACGCCAAGCGCGTCATCGCCTGGACCCGCACCGAAGGCCGGCGGCACGGCGCCGACCCGGACGTTCTCGTCACCGCCGGCGGGTCGGCGGGCGCCAACCTCGCCGCAGCCTGTGCGCTGTCGGCCGGCCGGGCCGACCTGCAGCCGGGCTTCGAGGAAGCCGACACCTCGGTCTCGGCCGTCGTCGGGCTCTACGGGTACTACGGAGAAGTCTTCGGTCAACCGGGCACTCAGGTCTCCGACCTCACCGGCTCGAGCGTCCCTCCGGTGCTCATCGTGCACGGCGAGAAGGATCCGATGGCCTCCGCCGCCGGTGCCCGTGAGTTCACTGCGCGGCTGCGCGACCGCCGGCAAGGGCCGGTCGCCTACGCCGAACTGCCCGGCGCCGTCCACAACTTCGACCTCTTCGCGTCGCTCCGTCACGCCGCCGTGACCACCGCCGTGCTCGAGTTCGTCACCGCGATCACGCGGGAGCCGGGGCCATCCAGCCGCTGACCCATCACGCCGGACCGAACCGGCTGGTCACGCCACAGGGCTGCGCCTGCGGCCGCGCCAGACCTTGAGCTTCTGCGGGTTGCGCACCGCCCAGACCTGCCTGACCTTGCCGGCACGGGTCACAGCGAGGGCGAGAACGGCGAGGGACCGGGCAGATCTCGGCGTGAACCGACGATCGGGTGGGCGCAGACGGGCTCGAACCGCCGACCCCCTCCTTGTAAGGGAGGTGCTCTGACCAACTGAGCTATGCGCCCCGGGGGAACATCTTAGGGGTGGCCTCGGCCTGCCCGACCCGGCCCGCCTAACATCCTTGTCATGCGCATCTTCATCGCCGGGGCCACCGGGGTCATCGGCTCCCGGGTGGCTCCCCTGCTGGCCGGCGACGGGCACACCGTCGCCGGCATGACCCGGACGGCGGCGAAGGTCGACCTGCTCCGGTCGCTTGGGGCCGAGCCGGTGGTCTGCGACGTGTTCGACGCGGACGCCCTCGTCGCCGCCGTCCGGGCGTTTCGTCCCGAGCTGATCGTCCACGAGCTCACCGACCTGCCCGACAACGCCGAGGACCTGCCGGCTCACAGCTTCGCCAATGCCCGCATCCGGGTCGAGGGCACCCGGAACCTGCTGGCCGCCGCTGCGGCCGCCGAGTGCCGTGGCGTCCTCGCCGAGAGCATCGCCTGGCCCCTGCCGCCCGGCGAGGGAGCCGACGCCGTCGCCGAGCTGGAGCGCGCAGTTCTCGGGTACGGCGGTGTGGTCCTGCGCTACGGCCAGCTCTACGGACCCGGCACCTACTACAGCGACTCGCTGCCCGCCGACCCCCGCGTCCACGTCGATGCCGCGGCCCGCGCCACGGTGACGGCGATCGGCCGTCCCAGCGGCGTCCTGGTCGTCACCGACGACGGGATCACGGCCGCCTAGCCCGACACCAACCGCGCCCGCAGCTTCTCGACGGTGGCCGCGTCCAGCTTCAGCCCGCGGGTCAGGTAGCCGTCGATCGAGCCGTAGCGGTGCCGAAGTTCCGTCAGCCCCGCGTCGAGATAGCTCACGTCGACCTTCAGCAGCGCCCGCTCGATCTGCGCCGCCCTGACCCCCGAGTGTGCCTTCGTGGCCCGGTAGCGCTCGGCGATGATGCCGGCACGGTAGCTGTTCGACTTCAGGTACTCGGCGCGGACGTCGACGACGCGGGCTCCGGCGGTCAGCTGCAGGATCGCCGAGACCCAGCCGGTCCGGTCCTTGCCCTCCGTGCAGTGGATCACCACCGGCCCGGACGCGGCGGCGATCAGCCTCAGCGTCCACGCCACCCGGGCCCGCTGGGCGGAGCTGGCGACGAAGCCGACGTTGACCGAGCGCAGGTACGCCCTCGCCGCGGCGACCGAACGCAGCTTCGGCTTTCGCACCTTCGCCGTCGCGTAGAGGTTGATCAGCCGGTACTTCGCCCCGGCGATCACCGGGTCGGGCGAGGCCTTCGCCACCCCCGGCGTCCTCAGGTCGAGGATGCCAGCGAGCCCGGCACCGGCCAGCGCCTCCCGGTCCGGGGCGCTCATCCCGGCCAGCTTCGCCGACCGGTAGACCACGCCGGTGGCCATCGTGCGTCCGTCCGGCAACGCCAGACCGTCCCCCGCGACGTCGCGGAAGTTGCTCACCGAGTCGATCCGCAGTGCCACGGACGGCCGGCTCGGCGCGCTGGTCGCGGCGGTCAGGACCGCGGACGCGCTCGGTGCGGCCGCCGTGGCCGGAACGGCGGAGACACTGCCCGCCGGGGAGGGCGCGACGATCGAGGAACAGCCGGCCAGACAGGCCGTGACCAGGAGCGCCGCGGGCCGGCTGAGCCGGCTCACGGCGGCCACTATCGTCGGCCGTGCTTGGGACGGACGAGCTTCTGCGCCTGCCAGGTCCGCGAGACGCTCGCCGTGTTGGCCCGGGCCAGGCCGGCGGTCAGCGCAGCCTCGTCGAGTTCGGAGGCCTCCACGAAGCCTTCCCTGCCGACCCGCGGAGTGAACAACCAGACGCAGCCGCTGGTGCTGAGGTCGGTCAGCGCGTCCACCAGCCCGTCGCCGAGGTCGCCGTCCTCTGCGCGCCACCACAGCACGACGACATCGACTGCTTCGACGGCCTCGTAGACGAAATCCTCGCCCAGCACGTCGAGCACGGCCGAGCGCAGATCCTCGTCGACATCGCTGTCCCAGCCGAGTTCCTGGACCGCGAGCCCCGATGCGAGGCCGAGGCCGGCAACCGGGGACGGGGCCGCCGCTCCCGACGCGGTACTCACGCTGTTGACTCCACCTTCCGTGCTCTGGGTGGATTCAGCCTGCCAGATCCGGCCGCGCGAGAAAAGGCGCGCTCAGGAATCGCCGCCGACCACTCCCGAGGTCCCGGCCGCCACGTCGAGCAACTGGTAGCGCTCCGCCGCCTGCCGGGGCACGGACGGGTCCAGCTCGCCGGCCGCAGCCAGCTGCTGCAGCGTGCGCACCACGATCGAGGGTCCGTCGATGTGGAAGAACCGGCGGGCGGCAGCGCGGGTGTCGGAGAATCCGAAACCGTCGGCGCCCAGCGAGGCGAACGCGCCGGGCACCCACTGCAGGATCTGGTCCTGCACCGCCCGCATGTAGTCGGACACCGCGATCACCGGGCCGGGACGCCCGGTGAGCTTCTGCGTCACCCACGGCACCTGCACCGGCTCGTCGGGATGCAGGAAGGAGTGCTCGTCGCAGGCGAGCCCGTCGCGGCGCAACTCGTTCCAGCTGGTCACGCTCCAGACGTCCGCGACCACCCCGAAGTCCCGCTTGAGCAGCTCCTGGGCCTCCAGCGCCCACGCCACGCCGACCCCCGAGGCGAGCAGCTGGGCGCGCCTGGCGTCCTCACCGACGCCACTGGCGTCGCCCTCGCGGAGCAGGTGCATGCCACGGACGATGCCCTCGGCGTCCACGTCCTCCGGCTCGGCCGGCTGCGGCGCGGGCTCGTTGTAGACCGTCAGGTAGAAGATCACGTCCTCCGGGTTCTCGCCGTACATCCGGTCCAGGCCGTGCCGCATGATGTGCGCGATCTCGTAGCCGTAGGCCGGGTCGTACGCCCGTACCGCCGGGTTCGTGGACGCCAGCAGGTGGCTGTGGCCGTCCATGTGCTGGGTGCCCTCGCCGGTGAGCGTCGTCCGTCCGGCGGTGGCGCCGATCAGGAAGCCCCTGGTCAGCTGGTCGGCGGCGGCCCACAGGCCGTCACCGGTCCGCTGGAAGCCGAACATCGAGTAGAACACGTACACCGGCACCATCGGGACGCCGTGGGTCGCGTAGGACGAACCGACCGCGGTGAACGCCGCGACCGAGCCGGCCTCGTTGATGCCCAGGTGCAGGATCTGGCCGTTGCGGGCCTCGCGGTAGGCAAGCATCAACTCGTGGTCGACCGGCGTGTAGTTCTGGCCGTGCGGGGAGTAGATCTTGATCGTCGGGAAGAACGAGTCCATTCCGAAGGTGCGCGCCTCGTCCGGGATGATCGGGACGACGTGCGGAGCGAACTCCTTGTCCCGCATCAGTTCCTTGAGCAGGCGGACGAACGCCATCGTGGTGGCCACCGGCTGGTTGCCCGAGCCCTTGCGGACGGCGTCGTACGACGTGGCGTCCGGCAGCTTCAGCGGCTGCGGGTGGTCGCGCCGCTCCGGCACCCAGCCGCCGAGCGCCTGGCGGCGCTCCAGCGCGTAGCGGACGCGCTCGTCGTCCGGGCCTGGATTCACGTAGGGCGGGCGGTAGGGGTCCTCCTCCAGCACCGCGTCGGTGATCGGCATGTCGAGCCGGTCGCGGAACTGCTTGAGGTCGTCCAGCGCCAGCTTCTTCATCTGGTGGGTCGCGTTCCGGCCGGCGAAGTGCGAACCCAGGAAGTAGCCCTTGATGGTGAAGGCGAGGACGACCGTCGGCGCACCCTTGAACTCGGTCGCCGCCTTGTACGCCGAATAGACCTTCGTGTAGTCGTGGCCGCCGCGGGTGAGCTGCCAGATCCGCTCGTCGGACCAGTCGGCGACCATCTTCGCCGTCCGCGGGTCGCGGCCGAAGAAGTGCTCGCGGACGTAGGCGCCGTCGTTGGCCTTGAACGTCTGATAGTCGCCGTCGGTGGTGGTGTTCATCACGTTCAGCAGCGCGCCGGTCGAGTCGGCGGCCAGCAGCGGATCCCAGCCACGTCCCCAGACGACCTTGATCACGTTCCAGCCGGCGCCGCGGAAGAAGCTCTCCAGCTCCTGCATGATCTGGCCGTTGCCGCGAACCGGCCCGTCCAGCCGCTGCAGGTTGCAGTTGATCACGAAGGTCAGGTTGTCCAGTCCCTCGTAGGACGCCAGCTGGAGCGCGCCGCGGCTCTCGACCTCGTCCATCTCGCCGTCGCCGAGGAACGCCCAGACGCGCTGGTCGGAGGCGTCCTTGATACCGCGGTTGGTGAGGTACTTGTTGAACTGCGCCTGGTAGATGGCGTTCAGCGGGCCGAGCCCCATCGACACCGTCGGGAACTCCCAGAAGTCCGGCATCTGCCGCGGGTGCGGGTAGGACGGCAGCGCGCGGATCCGGCCGTCGACGACGTGGCTCTTCTCCTGCCGGAAGCCGTTCAGGTCGGTCTCGCTCAGCCGTCCCTCCAGGAAGGCGCGGGCGTACATGCCCGGGCTGGCGTGGCCCTGGAAGAACACCTGGTCGCCGCCGCCGATGTGGTCCTTGCCGCGGAAGAAGTGGTTGAAGCCGACCTCGTACAGCGTGGAGGCGGACGCGTAGGTGGAGATGTGGCCGCCCACGCCGACCCCGGGACGCTGCGCGCGATGCACCATGATCGCGGCGTTCCAGCGGACCAGGCGGCGGAACTTCCGCTCGAGTTCGACGTCGCCGGGATACCACGGCTCCTGCTCCAGCGGGATGGTGTTGACGTAGTCGGTCGCGGTCAGCGCCGGCAGCCCCACCCGCTGGTCACGAGCCCGCTCCAGCAGCTTCAGCAGGATGTACCGCGCCCGGTTGCGACCGTCGGAGTCGATCATCAGGTCGAGCGAATCGAGCCACTCCGCCGTCTCGTCGGAGTCGATGTCGGGAAGGTTGATCGGCAATCCGTTCAGGATCGGTCCGACAGGTTCGCGAACAGCCACGGTTGTGCCTTTCCAGGGGTTTGCGCGAGATCATCACGCTCACTGCGACCTTACCGTCCCGGATCGGGGCCTTGCCCGGGGCGATCACTCCAGCGGCCGTAGCGCCCGGCCTGATCAGCATTTCCTACCCCATTAGGATTCGGCCATGGCCGCCTCAGCCGAACGCTCGCCAGCCGACCAGTCCTGGTGGCCCAGCCCGGACGCCCGGGCGGCGATCGCGCGCGAGTTCGCCGCGTCGGCGGCCGAACTCACCACGGTGGCTCTGGCCCGGATCGCCGCGACGTACAGCTGGTTCGCCGACCTGGAGCCCGCGCAGCGCTCCTCGATCACGCTGGTCGCCCGCTCCGGGATCGACGGCTTCGTCGACTGGTTCGCCAGCGGCGGTCAGGGCAGCCCGGCGAACATCTTCGCTGCCGCACCGCGGGCGCTCGCCAGGCGGATCACCCTGAACCAGACCGTCGACCTGGTCCGGACCACGATCGAGGTCGTCGAGGACCAGATCGCCGGCCTGCCCGAGGACGAACAACTCCCGCTGCGGATCGGCATCCTGCGCTACTCCCGCGAGATCGCCTTCGCCTCGGCCAACATCTACGCCCGGGCCGCCGAACAGCGCGGCGCCTGGGACGCCCGCCTGGAGGCCATGGTCGTGGACGCGATCCTCCGCGGCGACACCGACGAGACCGTCGCGTCCCGGGCCTCGACCCTGGGCTGGGTGGGCAACCCGCCGCTGGTCGCGGTCGTGATCGGGACGGCGCCGGCCGATCCCGGGATGGCGGTGGAGGCGATCCGCGGTGCGACGGCGAGGCTGTCGCTCGACCTGCTGGCCGCACCCCAGGGTGACCGGCTGGTGCTGGTGGTTGGCGGGGAACTCGGCTCCGGCGAGGACCTGGCCAGGCAGGTCGCCGGTTTCGTCGACCGCTTCGGTCCGGGTCCGGTCGTGATCGGACCACCCGTCGCCGATCTGGCCGCGGCCACCCAGAGCGCCCGGGCGGCGCTGTCGGCGATGCGGGTGGCCCGGGCCTGGCCGGACGCCCCGCGTCCGGTCACCGCGCAGGACCTGCTGCCCGAGCGGGCGGTCGCCGGCGAGGGCAGCGCCCGGCGGATCCTCGCCGGCGAGCTGTACCAGCCGCTGCTGGCCGCGGGCGGCGACCTCGTCGACACCCTGAGCAGCTACTTCGACGTCGGCGGCTCGGTGGAGGCCGCGGCCCGCGCCCTGTTCGTGCACCCCAACACGGTCCGCTACCGGCTCCGGCGCGTCCAGGAACTCACCGGCTACTCCCCTTTCGACGCCCGGGACGGCTACGCGCTGCGCCTCGCGCTCACGTTCGGGCGACTGCTCGACTGAGGGCCTCTGGCCAATCCGACAATGCGGACCCGCTGAACCCGGTGCCACAGGCAGCCGGGATTGTAGGGATCCCACAACGGCGACGGTCGCTTTTGGTCGCGTCCGTCAGCCCCATGGCGATGGTGGATTCGCCACAGTAGTGACGTGCTTGCAATCGTCGCACCCGGCCAGGGCGCCCAGGCCCCCGGCTTCCTCTCCCCGTGGCTCACCGAACCCCGCTTCGCCGACCGGCTCAACTGGCTGTCCGTCGTGTCCGGGCTCGATCTGGCCCACTACGGCACGGAGGCCGACGCGGAGACCATCCGGGACACCGCGATCGCCCAGCCCCTGCTGGTGGCGTCCGGCCTGCTGGTGGCCCTCGAACTCTTCCCGCAGCCGGCGGACGGCTTCCGCCGCACCGGCGTCGCCGCCGGGCACAGCGTCGGCGAGATCACCGCTGCCGCAGCGGTCGGCGTCCTGTCCGCCGAGCAGGCGATGGTCTTCGTCCGGGAGCGGGGACGGCAGATGGCCGCCGCCAGCGCCGTCCGGCCCACCTCGATGATGGCCGTCGTCGGCGGCGACCCCGCCGACGTCCTCGCGAAGCTGGATGCCCACGGCCTGACCGCGGCCAACAACAACGGCTCGGGCCAGATCGTCGCCGCCGGGACCGTCGAGCAACTCGCCGCCCTCCAGGCCGACCCGCCGGCCCGCGCGCGGCTGATCCAGCTGAGCGTTGCCGGCGCCTTCCACACCGTCCACATGGAGCCCGCGGTGGCCCACCTGGAACGACTTTCCCGCGCGATCACGACCCACGATCCCCGCACCCGGCTGCTCTCGAACGCGGACGGCCAGGTGGTCCAGTCCGGCCGGGAGTACCTCGGCCGGCTGGTGCGCCAGGTCGCGAACCCCGTCCGCTGGGACCGGTGCCTGCAGACGATGGCCGACCTCGGCGTCACCGGACTGCTGGAGCTGCCGCCGGCCGGCACGCTGACCGGCATCGCCAAGCGCAACCTGAAGGGCGTTGAGCTGTTCAGCCTGAACACGCCCGACCAACTGCCCGACGCGCAGGAGTTC
This sequence comes from Propionibacteriaceae bacterium, assembly GCA_017306015.1. Lineage (GTDB taxonomy): Bacteria > Actinomycetota > Actinomycetes > Propionibacteriales > Propionibacteriaceae > Propionicimonas. The sequence continues at coordinate 181,778 of JAFKJK010000010.1, read as the reverse complement.
GTCGCCCGGCACGGCGACTCCGCCAATGCAAGCCCGTTGAGCTCCACCCCGTCGTGGATGCTCGTCGTCTCCCCGGGCAAGGGCGAGTTCCACGTCGCGGACGGTGTCGCCGCCGGAACCAGCGTCCCGGCCGGCACCCCGCTCGGCATGGTGGCCAACCTCCGCGACAGCGTCGCCGTCAGCATGGCCCACGCCGGCACCATCACCGAGTGGCTCGTCGAGGACGGCGACCCCGTCTCCCCCGGCCAGCCGCTCGTCCGCCTCTACCCGTCCCACGACTCTGCAGGAGTTGCCCAGTGACCGAGATCCTCGCCAGCCGCGGACCGCAGTACGCCCGGATCTACAGCGTCGGCGCCGCCGCCCCGTCCCGGGTGATCGACAACGAGTACCTGCTGCAGTTCATCGACTCCAGCGATGAATGGATCACCCAGCGCACCGGGATCAAGGAGCGGCGCTGGATCGGCGAGGGCGAGAACATCGAGACCCTCTCGCTCACGGCCGCGAACCAGGCCATCGAGCGCGCCGGGATCGACCGCGCCGAGATCGGCGCGGTGATCCTGTCCACGATCTCGCACTACCACCAGACCCCGGCCCTGGCACCGAAGCTCGCCACCCGGCTCGGCATCCCGGACGCCGCCGCCTACGACATCTCGGCGGCCTGCGCCGGCTTCTGCTACGGCCTCGCACAGGCCGAGTCGATCGTCCGAGCCGGCCAGGCGACGTACGTCCTGCTGATCGCCGGCGAGACCATCAGCGAGATCACCAACCTGACCGACCGCGGCACCGCCTTCCTGTTCGGCGACGGCGCCGGTGCGGTGATCGTCGGCCCGAGCGAGACCAACGGCATCGGGCCAGTCGTCTGGGGCTCGGACGGCGCCCAGGAGGGCGTGATCTGGCAGACCGCCGACTGGCACGCCGCGGTCGAGAGCGGCGAGTTCCCGAAGCTCGGCATGGACGGCCGGGCGGTCTTCAAGTGGGCGACCAGCTTCATCGCCCAGGCCACCAAGAAGTGCCTCGACGGCGCCGGCCTGGCTCCCGACCAGCTGGACGTGTTCATCCCGCACCAGGCCAACGACCGGATCACCGACACCCTCCTGCGCTACCTGAAGCTGCCCGAGAGCGTGGTCGTGGCCCGCACCATCCGGCAGTACGGCAACAACTCCGCAGCCACCGTCCCCATGGCGATGGACGCGCTGCTCTCCAGCGGAGAGGCCAAGAGCGGCCAGACCGCCCTGATCATCGGCTTCGGCGCCGGCCTGGTGTACGCCGGCCAGGTGATCACCCTGCCCTGAGTTCGCCGGTCACCCGACCGGTTCGGAGACCACCAGAAGAGAAAGAAGGAGAAACACATGGCCACCACTGAGGAGATCCGCGCACAGCTCGCCGAACTCGTGAACGAGGTCGCCGGCGTCCCGGTCGAGGACGTCCAGCTGGACAAGTCGTTCGTGGACGACCTGGACGTCGACAGCCTCGCCATGGTCGAGATCCTCGTCGGCTGCGAGGAGAAGTTCGGCGTCACGATCCCGGACGAGGAATCCAAGAACCTGAAGACCGTCGGCGACGCCGTCGCCTACATCGAGTCGCACAGCTGACTCACCGCCGGCCGGGTGCCGGCACGGATTCCGTCCCTCCGGACGGCTGACCGGGCGTGCCGGGGTGCCTTCGTGCACCCGGCCGCCCGCCCGAAGCACCACCACCCATCTGCTCGGAGCATCATGACTGACATCGTCATCACCGGCCTCGGCGCCACCACCCCGCTGGGCGGCGACCTGGCCTCCACCTGGGCCGGCATGCTCGCCGGCCGCTCCGGCGTCCGCGCCATCACCGAGGAGTGGGCCGAGGACCTGCCGGTGAAGATCGCGGCCTTCGCCGCCGTCGATCCCGCGGAGGTCACCGACCGGGTGAAGGCCCGGCGGCTCGACCGGTCCACCCAGCTTGCGCTGATCGCGGCGCAGGAAGCCTGGACGGACGCCGGCTTCGACTGGGACGGCGAGGAGGGCGACCAGGTCGACCCCTATCGCCTGATCGTCTCGCTGGCCAGCGGCATCGGTGGCCTGCACTCCCTGCTGAACAACTGGGATGTGCAGCGCGACAAGGGCTATCGCCGGGTGAGTCCGTTCACGATCCCGATGCTGATGGCCAATGCCCCTGCCGCGAACGTGGGCATCCAGGTGCACGCGAAGGGCGGGGTGCACACTCCGGTTTCGGCCTGCGCGTCGTCCAACGAGGCGATCGCCCTTGCCATGGACCAGTTGCGCCTGGGCAGGGCCGACCTGGCCGTCGTCGGTGGCACCGAGGCAACCATTCACCCGCTGCCGATCGCCGCGTTCGGCCAGATGCAGGCGCTCAGCCGCCGCAACGACGACCCCGAGGGCGCCTCCCGTCCCTGGGACCGTGGCCGCGACGGCTTCGTCATGGGCGAGGGCTCCGCGGTCATGGTCATCGAGACCCTCGAGAACGCGAGGGCGCGCGGAGCCAGGATCTACGGGACCCTCGTCGGCTCGGGGATCACCGCCGACAGCCACGACATCGTCCAGCCCGACCCCACCGGCGAGGGCCAGTTCGGCGCCATGCGGAAGGCGATCGCGGATGCCGGACTGTCCGCGTCCGACATCCGGCACGTGAACGCCCACGGCACGTCCACCCCGCAGGGCGACCTCACCGAGGCGGCGTCGATCCGTCAGGGTCTCGGTGATGCGGTCGACGGCTGCGTGGTCACGTCCACGAAGTCGATGACCGGCCACCTGCTCGGCGGGGCGGGCGCCCTGGAGACCATCGCGGCGGTGATGGCGCTGCACGACCGGGTCGTGCCGCCGACCATCAACCTCGACGATCCCGAGCCCGATCTGGGCATCGACATCGCCGCCAACGTCGCCCGTCCCCTGCCGGCAGGTGACCTGGCCGCCGTGAACAACTCCTTCGGCTTCGGTGGCGCCAACGTCGCCGTCGTCGTCACCAACGCCAACCAGACCAGCTGAAGCCCGATGACGACCGAGGCGCCTGCGAGGCCGCCGCGACTGCCGCGTTCGGAGGATCCGCGCAACCCCAACCTCCGGCTCGCCGCGCTGCTGGACGAGGGCTCGATGGCTCTGCTCAGCGCCGACGACGACTCGGGCATGCTGGCGGCCACCGGCAAGGTCAACGGCAACCCCGTGGTCGCGTTCTGCTCGGACGCGACCGTGATGGGCGGTGCGATGGGCGTGGCCGGCTGCGAGGTCGTCGTCCAGGCCTACCGGCAGGCGATGGTCGACCGGGTGCCGATCATCGGCCTGTGGCACTCCGGCGGTGCCCGGCTCGGCGACGGCGTCCTCAGCCTGCACGCCGTCGGGCGGGTGTTCCATGCCATGACCCAGGCGTCCGGCAAGGTCCCGCAGATCTCGATCGTGCTCGGCGCGGCGGCCGGGGGTGCCGCGTACGGGCCGGCGCTCACCGATGTCGTGATCATCGCGCAGACCGGACGTATCTTCGTCACCGGGCCGGACGTCGTCCGCTCGGTCACGGGCGAGGACGTCGACATGCTGCGCCTCGGCGGCCCCGACACCCATGGCCGCAAATCCGGTGTCGCACACGTGGTCGCCGACAACGAGGCGGACGCGCTGCGCCGCGGCCGGGACGTGACCACGCTGCTGGCCGCGCAAGGCCGGGTCGGGGACGTCGCCGACGTCGACCTGGGCAGCTTCCTGCCGGAGTCCCCGAAGCGGGCCTACGACGTCCATCCCCTTGTGGAAGGCCTGCTCGACGAGGGCAGCGTCTTCGAGTTGCACGCCCGCTGGGCACCGAACGTGACCATCGCCCTCGGCCGGCTCGGCGGACGCACCGTCGGCGTGATCGCCAACAACCCGCTGCGGCTGGGCGGTTGCCTGGATTCACTCAGCGCCGAGAAGGCCGCCCGGTTCGTCCGCTTCTGTGACGCGTTCGGGGTGCCGCTGCTGGTGCTGGTCGACCTTCCCGGCTACCTGCCCGGAGTCGGCCAGGAATGGGACGGTGTGGTGCGCCGCGGCGCGAAGCTGCTGCACGCGTTCAGCGAGGCCAGGGTGCCGCGGGTGACGCTGGTGACCCGCAAGGCGTACGGCGGCGGCTACATCGCCATGAACGCGCGTTCGCTGGGCGCGACCCGGGTATTCGCGTGGCCCACGGCGGAGATCGCCGTGATGGGGCCGGTGGCCGCCGTCCGGATCCTGCACCGGCGCAAGCTGGCCGAGGTGCCCGACGACATGCTCGCCCAGGTCGAGGCGGAGCTCGCCGCCGAGCACGAGCTGCTCACCGGCGGGGTGGACAAGGCCGTCGAGATCGGCGTCGTGGACGAGATCCTGCAGCCGAACGCGACCCGCGCCCGGCTCGCCGCCGAGCTCCGCAACGCCGACACCGGCGTCCGCGGGCTGCACGGCAACATCCCGCTCTGAAGGCACCCGGACACTAAGCGTGTCATCCCGACACAGGAGCAGCCGGGATGGCGCCACAGTAAGCCGGGATACCCAGAGACGGATGGTACGCGGAACCGCCCCCACCGCCCCAAGCCGCCCACGCCTGTCATCCCGGGCCTGACCCGGGACCTCCGACCGAACACACCCCGCAGAACCGCCGAGATCCCGGCACACGCCGGCACGACACCAAGCAGCCAGGAACGACACCAACGCGAACGTGACACGCGAAACCATCCGTCCCAAGCCGCCCCACCGCCTGTCATCCCGGGCTTGACCCGGGACCTCCGACCGAACACACCCACAGAACCGCCGAGATCCGGGCACACGCCGGGATGGCACAAGAGCAAGCCGGGATGGTGGGCAGTTGAGGCGTCCCCAGCGCGGGCCGGGCTCAGCTGACCTTGTGCAGCCAGCGCACGGGCGCACCCTCGGCGGCGTGCCGGAAGATCTCCAGCTCCTCGTCCCAGGCGGCGCCGAGGAGTTCGGCGACGGTCTCGATCAGCGGACGCCGGCCCAGCGCGTCGGCCAGGATCGCCTGCCGCAGCCGGTCCTCGTGGACCATGGTGTCGCCGTGCGGGCCGATCGTCGCCGTCCAGGAGCCCAGACGCGGGGTGTAGGCCCAGCGCGTCCCTTCACCGCCGGGGACGGCGTCCTCGGTGACCTCGAAGCGGGCGCGTTCGCAACGACGCAGCGCGCTTGCGAGCTCGGCCCCGGTGCCGACCGCGGCGTGCCAGGCGTACTCGGTGCGCAGTGAGCGGGGCTCCGCGGGCTGATCCGTCCACGCCAACTCCACCGGACGGCCGAGGACGCGTCCCAGTGCCCATTCGATGTGCGGACGCAACGCAGCCGGCGCCGAATGGATCTGGACGATCCCGCGCGTGATATCCATGTTCCCCGCCTCGGTCGAGATTTGCCTTCCCCAGCGACCTCGTCCGATTCGGGACTGCTGCCATTGTGCCCCAACCGACGCTCCCTTCGCAGCACCCGCCACAAGTTCGCTCCCGAAAGGGACGTTTGCTCCCGAAACTTCGGGAGCAAACGTCCCTTTCGGGAGCGAACTTCGAAGAGCCGGGGCCGGGGGCGCGAGGCGCGGGGGACGCGAGGGCAGGAGGGCGAGCAGGGCCCGTGGGAGACGCGAGGCTATGGCCAGCGGGACGCCAGCGAGACCATCGCACCGGCGGCGACGAACGCGAACAGCAGCGCGATCCCGGCCCAGAACTCGGTGATCTCCCGGTCAGCCTTGACGGTGCCGACCGCGTGGGCGATCGACTGGTAGACCTGCTTGAGTTCCCCGGACGAGCCGGCGGAGAACTTCTTGCCTCCGGTGATCTTCGCGATCTGCTCCAGCTCGTAGTGGTCGACCGGGACGGGCTGGCGCTGGCCGCCGATATCGATGTAGCCGTCGTCGGTGCCGTACGCGATCGTGTACACGGGGACGCCCTGCTTCTTCGCCTGCTCGGCTGCGACCTTGGACGGCGTGCCGGCGTTCGTCGAACCGTCCGAGAGCAGGACGATCGCGGCCGGAGCCGGGTCGTCGGGATGGTTCGGGTCCGAGGGCGCCTGGGCGATGGCGTCCAGCGAGGAGAGGATCCCGTCCCCGATCGCGGTCGAGGGGGCGACCTCGAGGTTCTGGATCGCGGCGTTGACCACTGCCCGGTCGACTGTCGGCGGCACGACCACCGCCGCAGAGCCGGCGAACCTCACCAGGGCAACGTTGAACCCCGACGGCAGCATGTCCACGAAGTCGATCGCAGCGGCCTTGGCCGCATCGATCCGGTTCGGCGACACGTCCTCGGCGAGCATCGAGCGGGACACGTCCAGCGCGATCACGACGGTGGCCCGGTCGCGGGGCACGTCCACCACCGCCTTCGGCTGGGCGAAGGCGACGTTCAGGGCGCCGAGGGACAGGATGGCGCCGGCCACGGCGATGTGCCGCTTCCAGGCCTGCTGCCGGGGCAGCACCTTCGCCAATCCGGAGATCGTGTGACCCGACGCCCGGTTCCGCCGCCACTGCAGCAGCACGAGGTAGAGCAGCACGAGCACAGGGATGATCACCAGCCACCACAGCCGCTCCGGACGCAGGAAGCCTTCGGGGATCATGGCCACCTCGCCCCGAGCGACACCGCAGCGAGAGCCGCCACGACCGCGAACGCCAGTCCGTAGCCGGCCCACAGCGCCGTGGTCTCCGTGCGGGTGGGCACCTGGCCGACCTCGCTACGGATATTGGTGTAGACCCGGTCCAGCTGGGCCTGGTCGGCGGCGTCGAACTTGGCGCCACCCGAATCGGTGGCGAGCTTCTGCAGCAGTTCGCGGTCCGGCGGGACGGACTCCCGCTTCCCGTCAAGGTCGACGTAGCCGTTGTCGGTGCCGTAGGCGATCGTGTAGATCGGCACCCCGGCCTTCTTGGCCGCGGCCGCGGCCTGGACGGGCGAGCGCCCGGCGGTGTTCTGGCCGTCGGAGAGCAGGACGATCGCCCCCGGTGCCGGGTCGGCGTTGCCGTCCGCCCCCGTGGGCGCCATCTGCAGCGCCTCGAGCGCGGAGTAGATCGACTCGCCGATCGCCGTCGAATCCTGCAGCTTCAAGGTGTTGATGGCCTGCCGTGCCTGGGCGCGGTCGGTGGTCGGCGGCAACCGGACGGCGGTGTTGCCGGCAAGGCTGACGACCGCGACGTTGTACTGGGCCGGCAGCGCGCTCACGAACTTCAGGGCAGCGGCCTTCGCCGCATCCAGCCGGTTCGGCTTCACATCGGTGGCCTGCATGGACAGCGACACGTCCATCACCAGCACCACGGTGGCCCGCTCCCTCGGCACCATCTCGATGCCGGTGGGTCGTGCCCACGCGATGCTCAGCGCACCCAGGCTGAGCAGGCTGAGCGCCACCGCGAGATGCCGGCGCCACTGCGACTGCCTCGGCGCCACCCGGGACAGGATGGTCGTGTTGGTGAACCGCATGCCGATCTTGTTCTTCCGCAACAGCGCGAAGACGTAGGCGGCGATCAGCAGCGGAATCAGCAGCAGCACCCACAGGCGCTCCGGGTCGGCGAAATTGAGCACGTTCAGCATCAGCGCGTCACTCCCGTCGGCGGCTGGTGCAGCGCACTGGCGGTGCGCCGGTAGGCCAGCACGAATCGGGCGATGTCATGAACCCAGTCTGAGTCGGTACGCAACTGGATGTGGGCCGCCCCGGCCCGGCGCAGCGCGATTCGGATCCGTTCCCGCTGGGCGGCGGTGGCCGCGTCCATCCGTTCACGCGCGGCGGCGTCCGAGGTGTTCACATAGCGCGCGAAGTCGGTCTCCGGGTCGCGGATCAGCAGGTCGCCGACATCGGGGAACTCGATCTCGTTGCGGTCGACCACCTCGACTGCCAGCACCTGGTTGCGCACCGAGAGTTGCCGGATCGGACGCTCCCAGTCGGGCGGCACGTCCGGGTCGAGCTCGAAGTCGCCGGGGGTGAGGAAGTCGGACACGACCATCCGCATGCCGCGGCGCGGCTCGCTGCGGGCGAGCCGCTGGATGCCCTCGGCCAGCGAGTACGGGCCGGTCGCGTGGTCGGGGACGATCGGCTCGGTGAGCATCCGCCGGAGCAGGCCGTACAGCGCCGTGCGTCCGGAGCGGGCGGGCAATCGCTTGATCTCCTCCGGACGCATGATCAGGCCGCCGAACCGGTCTCCCATCTTCTGGCCGAGGAAGCCGATGGTGGCGATCGCGGCGATACCGAGGTCGCGCTTGGTGACCCCGGCCGTCCCCCAGTTCATGGACGGGGTGACGTCGAGCAGCGCCCAGGTCTCCAGTTCCCGGTCGGCGATCGTGTCGCGGACGTGCGGGACCGTCGTCCGCGCCGTCACCGCCCAGTCGATCTTGCGGACGTCGTCCTGGCCCGGGACGTACTCGCGGGCGTCGTTGGCCTCCGACCCGGGGCCCGGCAGCAACCCCTGGTGGTCACCGTGCAGGAAGCCGTCCAGCCGCCGGACGATGGTCAGTTCCAGCCGGCGCAGCGCCGCCTCAGGGGCGAGCTTGCTCAGCGGCAGGGTCGCCGTCGTTGGCGCGGCGATGACCGAAGCCACCGCGCCGATGTCGTCGGGCGGTGGAGCGAAGGCTGGCGCCTGGCTCACCGGCGATCAGCCCTGCGGCTGGTAGCGATGCTGGGTGTGGGCCGCCTGGCGCTGCTGGGTGTTCCAGACCGGGGTGGGCGGCGGCACCATGGCCAGGATCCGCTCCACCACCTGGGCTGGGGTGACGTTGTCGGCGACGGCGTCGAAGCCGAGGACGATCCGGTGGCTCATCACGTCCCGGGCGACGGCCTGGACGTCGGTCGGCAGCACGTAGTCGCGGCCGTGGATCAGGGCCAGCGCACGGGCGGCGGCGACCAGACCGAGGGTGGCACGCGGGCTGGCGCCGATCTGGATCACCGGGACCAGGTCGGGCATGCCGAACTCCTCCGGCGTCCGGGTGGCCAGCACGAGCCGGACGACGTACTCGGCGACCAGGTTGTGGACGAAGACGTTGCTGGCCATGTCCTGCAGTTCGCGGACCAGATCGGGGTTGAGCACCGGGTCGGCCTTGGGTGGCGAGACGCTCATCCGGCGCAGGATCTCGAACTCCTCGTTGCCACGCGGGTACGGCACGTCCACCTTCAGCAGGAAGCGGTCCCGCTGCGCCTCCGGCAGCGGGTAGACGCCCTCGGATTCGATCGGGTTCTGGGTGGCGATCACGATGAACGGCTGCGGCACCGGGTAGGTCTGGCCGCCGATGGACACCTGCTGCTCGGCCATCAACTCCAGCATCGCCGACTGCACCTTGGCCGGTGCGCGGTTGATCTCGTCGGCGAGGACGAAGTTCACGAACACCGGACCGAGGGCGATGTCGAACTTCTCCTGTCGGGCGGAGTAGATGCGGGTGCCGACGATGTCGGACGGGACCAGGTCAGGGGTGAACTGGATACGGGCGAACTTGCCGCCGACCACAGTGGCGAAACTGCGCACGGCAAGGGTCTTCGCGACGCCCGGGACGCCTTCCAGCAGGCAGTGGCCCTTCGCCAGCAGGGCGACCATCAGCTGCTCGACCATGTGCTCCTGGCCGACGATCACCCGCTGCACCTGCTCGATCGCCTGGCCGAGAAGCTTCGCCGCGCCGGCGGCATCGGTCGTCGCCACGGGGGGCTGGCCGGCGGCCGGCGGCGCGCTGGGTTCGGTGCTCGGATTGGTCACGAAGACGCTCCTGATGCTGTTTCTGCTGCGGAATTGCTCTCGCAACGATACCGGGTGAGCCCAGCGTGAACCCTGTGTGTCGTCCGGCGTCCGCGCGCAAGTCCGTCTTCGTGGTCGTCTCTCCCCTCTTCGCCACTTCCCGGCTCCGCGCCGCTTCATCGGTCCCCGCGGGCACGTCTTGCTCGGTCTGGGCCGGGCACTCCCCGGGCAGTAGGCCTCGCCAGGTCCCGGCAGCGATGCTGCGAGGGCGCATGGCAGCGTCCCGGCCGGAGGGCCGGGCCTGACCCGGCAGCGTCCTTGGCGGGTACGGCAGAATGGGGCCGCAAGGCCGTGGCGTCGCCCCGCCCGGGATCGACGGCACGGTCGGACGACGACCGCGTCCACGCGACAGTGCGGGCACGGGCGGAGTCTGGACGCACCCCGGCGCTCGGGCCGGGCACGGATCAGATGGGACGAGATGAGCGAACCGACCGCAGGCGAGCCGCCTCGCCTGCTGCCGCTGCTGCCGTCCGATCCGCCGAAGGTCGGCGACTTCTGGCTGGACGCCCGACTGACGGCCTCGCCGTCCGGGGTGGCCTACATCGGCCACGACGATGCCAACACGGCCACCTTGCTGATCCTGTTGTCGGAGGGGGCTGCCGCGGACGCCGGAGCGAGGGATCGCTTCGCCGGCACGGTGAACAAGCTGCACATCGACACGGTGATCGCGCGGGGCGGCGCCGGCCAGGACAACGGCCGGCTGGGCCGCCGCTTTCGTGACGAGAGCGACGACCCGAGCATCGGTGCGGACGCGCCGGCCACCCCTTGGGTGGCGCTGGCCTACGACGCCTCGCCGGAGTCCGCGGCCGAAGCCGACCGGATCCTCAACGAGGTCGACCTGTCCACGCTCGCCGAGCAGGGCAGCCCGGCCGGCCCGGACTACCGGCTGCACTGGCTGGACGCCAGCCGTCCCGGCATCGCCCGGGTGTGGCCCCTGCCGTGGCCGGGACGCCACGACCGCTCGGGGTGGCTCTCGATCCTGGTGTCCTGGCTGCTGATGCTGCTGCTGTGCGCGCTGGCCGTGCTGATCGCGATCCTGATCTTCCAGCAGTCCGGCACCGAACAGCCCCCGCCGCCGGTGCCGACGACGGCGTCCCCGTCGCCGCAGTCGGCATCGCCGTCGCCGCAGTCCGCGTCCCCCTCGCCGCAGTCGGCATCGCCGTCGCCGCAGTCCGCGTCCCCCTCGCCGCAGTCGGCGTCCCCCTCGCCGCAGTCGGCGTCGCCGTCCCCACAGTCGGCGTCGCCTTCGGCCGGCGGGTCGCCCACACCGAACTCCAGGCTGTGAGCACGCTGCGGCTGATCGCCACCGACCTGGACGGCACCTTCCTGCGTCCGGACGGGACCGTGTCGGCGACCAACCTCGCCGCGGTCCGGGCCGCGTCCGAGCGCGGGATCGTGTTCGTGGTGGCGACCGGCCGGCCGTTCCGGTGGCTGGACGTGCTGGACGGCCTGGCCGGCACCCACTCGAAGGTGATCGTGAGCAACGGGGCCGCCGTGTTCGACCTGGCCGGAGGCTGCATCGTCCAGTCCTTCCCGCTGACCGGGGAGGTCGCGCTCGCCGTCGCCGACGACCTGCGCCTGGAGGTACCGGGGATGACGTTTGCGCTGGAGGCAGCGTCCGGTTTCGGCTATGAGCCCGACTGCCCGACGCGGCAGACCGAGCTGCCGGACGCCCTGTGCGCCCCGCTGCCGGAACTGCTGACCGCGATCGGGCCGGTGATCAAGCTGCTCGGCTTCCACCCCGGCATCGAGTCGGACGAACTCACGACCCGCAGCCGCGCCACCGTCGCCGACCGGCTGTACCTCACCCATGCGTCGGTGAACGCGCCGTACGGGATGATCGAGTTGACCGCTCCCGGCGTGACCAAGGCGAGCACGCTCGAGGTCCTGTGCGCCGAGCTGGGCATCGCCGCGGACGAGGTGGTCGCGTTCGGCGACATGCCCAACGATGTCGAGATGCTCGAGTGGGCGGGCCGCGGCTTCGTGGTGGCGAACGGCCACCCGTCCCTGCTGCGGCGGTTCGAGGCCGTCCCGCCGAACTCCTCCGACGGCGTAGGCACCACGATCCTCGATCTGCTCGCCGCCGGCCGCCCGTACTGAACCATCGGGGACAGGTACCTCGGTTCACGCTATGAACCATCGGGGACAGGTACCTCGGTTCACCAGCTGAACCATCGGGGACAGGTACATTGGTTCATCGCCGGGTGCACGAGCATGCCTGCGCGGAGCGTGAACCGAAAGTACCTGTCCCCGTTGGTTCAGACGGACGACCGAACGAGTACGTCCGAGCCGAGCGTGAACCGAAGTACCTGTCCCCGATCGTTCGGGGTCGTTCTTCAGGCGGACGTCTGGTCGCTGAAGGCCGTCTTCGGCACGAACAGCAGGATCACCGCGGCGACCAGGGCCGTGGCGCCGCAGACCACCCAGACGGTGAGGTAGCCGCTGTACGAGCCGGCCGTCCCCTCGACGGCACCGCCGGCGTGCGTGGCCAGCGCGATCCCGAATACGGCGGACGCGATCGCACCGCCCACGGTCTTCACCGAGTTGGTGAGGCCGGTCGCCACACCGGTCTGGCCCAGCGGTGCTGCGGACGCGGCCGCGGCCGGCAGCGCTGCCACCAGGGCGCCGGAGCCGACGCCGGCCACGATCATGTTGACCAGCACCTCGGAATAGCTGCCGTGCCGGGGCAGGAACAGCAGATAGCCCACGCCGACCAGGACGCTGGCGCCGATCAGCGCCCACCGGGGTGCGACGTACTTCGTCACCAGCGGGAACGCCAGCGCACCGGCGACCAGGCTGAGCACGTACGCGCCGATCAGGATCGACGTCAGGCCCGACGAGACGCCGAGTCCGTAGCCGTAGACGGACGGATCGGTCCGGGCGAAGGTCGACAGCGGCGCCTGCGCGCCGAGCACGCTCACCCCGAACAGGCCGGCGGTGATGAACACCGGGCCCAGTGCGGGCGAGGCGAACATCCGGACGTCCACCAGCGGGTCGTCCTGGCGGAGTTCCCACAGCACGAACGGGACGAACAGCGCCAGGCCGAGCACCAACGCCACCCAGGCGACCGGGCTGGCCACTCCCTGCAGCCGCAGCAGGAACAGCCCGCCGGTGAACGCCAGCAGCGCCGCCGCGACCAGGGCCATTCCGAAGCCGTCGAAGGTGCCTGGATGCAGGTCGGGCGACTCCTTGACCCCGAACAGGATCACGAAGAAACAGGCCGTCACCGCGATCGCCGGCAGCCACAGCGGCCCCGGGAGCGGCCAGACCCCGACCAGCTGACCGGCGGCCAGCGCAGCCGCGATCACACCCACCTCCAGGGACGCGACCAGTAGCCCGGCGGCCCGGCGGGTCAGCACCGCCGGGTGCCCGGTGGCGCGCGCCCGGTGGTAGATCAGCGCGGTCTCCAGCGGCAGCCAGACGACGTAGAAGCCCTGCAGCGACCAGGCGAGCAGGAACACCCAGAAGTTGTCGGTGAGAGGCATCGCGGCGCTGGCCAGCGCGGTGAGTGCCGTGGAGACGAGCAGCATCCGCCGGTGGCCGACGAGGTCGCCGAGCTTGGCGAAGGCCGGGATCACGATCGCCGCGACCATCGCCTGGCCGCCTTCGAGCCAGTTCACGTCCGCGTCCGGGACGCCGAGGTGGCGGGCGATGTCGGTGAGCATCGGCACGTAGAAGCCCTGGATGACGCCGCTGGTCAGCTCGACGAAGACGAGGAAGCCGACGACGGCGGACAAGGCCCCGAAGCGGATCTTGCCGGGATCGGTAGTGCGACTGTCAGACATGCGGCTCCCTTCCTCCGGGCGTCCCTTCGTTGTCGTCCCCAGCTTCGCCGGGATCAGCCGGAATCACCGGTGGTCGCGTCCCCGACCCGGCGACGGGGATCCCGGCGTTCGCCGGGACGACAGCCTCAGCGAGCACCCCAGGCCCACCCAGCACATCGCCACCCAGCCCCTCGCCCGGAATCACCGGTGGTCGCGTCCCCGACCCGGCGACAGGGATCCCGGCGTTCGCCGGGACGACGGCCTCAGCGGGCACCCCGGGGTCACGCGGCAGGACACCGGCGTCATCGCGGCCGTCGAGGCCCTGAAGCAGCGCCCGGTAGCAGCGTTCACCCCGGACGAGCGCGTCGACCGCGACCCGTTCGTCCACCCCGTGGATGCTGGCGCGCTGCGCTGCGTCCATGCTCAAGGGTGCGAACCGGTAGACATTGGTGCCCAGCCGGTGCCAGTGCCGGGCGTCGGTTGCGCCGGTGACCAGGTACGGAATCGCGGGGACGCCTGGATAGCCGGCGCCCACCGCCCGAGCCAGCAGCGCGAACTGGGCGGTGTCCGGGCTCGACTCGGCCGACGGCTCGGACGCCTCCACCGCCCGCACCTGGACCGCGGGGTCGCCGATCGCCCGGCGAAGGCGTCCGGTCACGCCGGCGGTGGTCTCGCCGATGTTCACCCGGACATTCACGACCGCGGTGGCCTCCGAAGGCAGCACGTTGGCAGCACTGCCGCCGGCGACCATGGTTGGCGCAACGGTGGTGCGGGCCATCGCGGCCGCCTCGTGGCCGGCGAACTGCAGCAGCCGTGCGGTCAGCCGGGGTGCGGCCGCAGCTGCCCGGTAGACCCGGGCGTAGCCGGGGGACGCGTGCTCGGCCAGCCGCAGCATCATCGCCGCCACCGTCCGCGGCAGGCGGGGACGGAACGGGTTGCGGTTGAGCCGGGCCACCGCGCGGGCGATCCGGCCCACGGCGGTCAGCCCGGTCGGCGCGGACGCATGACCACCCTCCGCGCTGGCGGACAGCTCGACGGCCATCACGCCCTTCTCCGCCAGCCCGACCATCGCGAACCAGCCCGAGAGCCCGGGCAGCGGCAGGTCGGAGACCGCGCCGCCCTCGTCCAGCACCAGCCAGGGCCGGACGCCGCGTCCGTGCAGGGTCTCGGCGATCCTCCGGGCACCCTCGCCGGAGGTCTCCTCGTCGCCTCCCAGGCACAGCCAGACCTCGCGGGCTGGGGTGAAGCCCTCGGCGAGGAGGTTCTCCACGGCCTCCAGCAGCACGCACAGCGCGCCCTTGTCGTCCAGCGTCCCGCGACCGTGGACGAAGCCGTCCGCGATCACGCCGGCGAACGGTGGGTGGGTCCACTCAGACTCCTGACCGGTGACCGGAACCACGTCCCAGTGCGCCATCAGCACGACCGGCGCCGCGGTGGCGGCCCCCGACGCCCAGCGGTAGACCAGGCCCAGCTCCCCGATCCGCTCGAACTCCAGCCGTTCGTGCACCAGCGGGTAGAGGTCGGCGAGCAGCGAGACGAAGTCCTCGAAAGCAGTCCCGACCCGGTCGCTCTCGGCCGAGATCGTCGGCACGGCGACCAGCTGGGCGAGCCTCTCGGCGATGCCGGAGCGGGTGGGCGCGGAGTCGGCGGGCTCGGGCAGCTCCGGGTACATGCACGCAGCCTAGGCCCGCATCGCCCGCCGCCGATGGCAGGATTGCCGGATGGGCGCCGAGCAGGTGGTGGTCGACGGGCAGCGGATCGCCGTGACCAACACCGACAAGGTCCTCTACCCCGCCACCGGCACCACCAAGGGCGACGTGATCGCCTACTACACCGAGATCGCGCCGGTGATCCTGCCGCACCTGCGGCAGCGTCCGATCACCCGGAAGCGCTGGCCGGACGGGGTGGGCGACGGCGAGTCCGAGACCAACGTGTTCTTCGCCAAGGACCTGCCCAAAGGCACCCCCGACTGGGTGCGCCGCCACCCGATCAAGCACTCCAAGGGCAGCAACAACTACCCGGTCGCCGACGACACCGCGACGCTCGTGTGGCTGGCGCAACTGGCGTCCCTGGAACTGCACGTGCCCCAGTGGCGGTTCAGCCAGGGCGGGCATGCGCTGGCACCCGACCGGCTCGTGCTCGACCTCGACCCGGGCCCCGGTGTCGGGCTGGCCGACTGCGCGGAGGTCGCTCGCTGGGTGCGGGACGCGCTGACCGACGCCGGCATGGAGTGCTTCCCGGTGACCAGCGGCAGCAAGGGCATCCACCTGTACGCCCCGCTGGACGGTTCGCTGGACACCGAGGCCGCCTCGCAGGTCGCCCGCGAACTCGGCCGGGCGCTGCAGTCGGCGCACCCCGACCGGGTGACCGCCGTGATGCGGCGCGCCGACCGCGACGGCAAGGTCTTCCTCGACTGGAGCCAGAACAACGGCTCGAAGACGACGATCTCGCCGTACTCGCTGCGAGGACGGTCGCATCCGTGGGTGGCCGCCCCCCGGACCTGGGACGAGCTCGCCGATCCCGACCTGCGGCAGCTCGACTTCCACGAGGTGCTCGACCGCGTCCGCGAACACGGCGATCTGTTCGCCGCGCTGTTGCCGCCCGCGACCGCTGGCGACCGGTTGAGCACCTACCGGAGCATGCGGGACGCGACGCTCACCCCCGAGCCGGTGCCCGCCCACGCTCCCCCGCCGACCGAGGGCAACTCGTTCGTCGTTCAGGAGCACCATGCCCGGCGACTGCACTGGGACTTCCGGCTCGAGCGGGACGGCGTCCTGGTCAGCTGGGCGGTCCCGAAAGGCCCACCTGACAACCCCAAACGCAACAACCTCGCCGTCCACGTGGAGGACCACCCGCTCGACTACGGCGGCTTCGAGGGCACCATCCCGAAGGGCCAGTACGGAGCCGGCACGGTGACGATCTGGGACGCCGGCACCTACGAGTGCGAGAAGTGGCGCGAGGGCAAGGAGGTGATCGTCACCCTCCACGGACGCCCGGACGGCGGCCTCGGCGGCGTCCCGGCGAAGTTCGCGCTGATCCACACCGGCGAGGAGAACTGGCTGATCCACCGGATGGAGCTCGCGCCGCCCGCGTCCCAGCCGGTCGCCGCGACCAGCCAGCGGCTGCCCCCGCTGCCGGAGACGATCACCCCGATGCTGGCCACGCTGGCGACAGCGTCGGCCAACCTCAACGAAGCCGACTGGAGCTTCGAGATGAAGTGGGACGGGGTGCGGGCGCTCTGCCACCTCGATCACGGCACCGTACGCATCGTCGGCCGGCGCGGCCGGGACGAGACCGAGCGCTATCCCGACCTGATCGCCGACCTGGCCGCGCTGCCGGCCGACACGGCGATCCTGGACGGGGAGATCGTGGTGCTCGACGCCGCCGGGGCACCTCGCTTCGAGTTGCTGCAGCCGCGGATCAACCTCAGCCGCCCCGGCGACATCACGGCGGCTGCCGCCAAGGCGCCGGCCGTGCTGATGCTGTTCGACCTGCTGGCGCTGAACGGGGCGTCCCTGCTGAAGCTGGGCTACGAGCAACGTCGCGAACTGCTGGAGCACCTCGCCGACGGGACGCACGGACGGCTGCAGGTGCCGCCGGCGTTCGACGGCGACCTGATCGCGGCACTGGACGCGTCCGACGATCTTCGCCTGGAAGGTGTGGTGGCGAAACGCCGTGGATCGCCGTACCGTCCCGGCCAGCGCAACGACGACTGGCTGAAGATCAAGCACCGACAGACCCAGTCCGTGGTGGTCGGCGGCTGGCGTCCCGGCGAGGGCAGGCGCGCGGGTGGTCTGGGCGCGCTGCTGCTGGGCATTCCCGGTGCCGACGGGCTGGACTACGTGGGCCGGGTCGGCTCAGGCTTCAACGACGCGGGCCTGGTCGAGGCCGAGCGGCTGCTGGAACCGCTCGCCAGCGATGCCAGTCCGTTCGTGCAGGTGCCGTCAATCGACGCGAAGGGCGCGCACTGGCTGCGTCCCGAGCTGGTCGGGGAGGTGTTCTTCACCGAGCGCACCAGCAGCGGCCACCTGCGGCATCCGGTGTGGATCGGTTGGCGTCCGGACCTGGCGCCGGCGGACGTGCGAATCGAGCAACCCCGGCAGCGGGGAGAATAGGCGGATGGCCCTGTTCACCCGTCCCCCCCGCCTCGACGCAGCCCTGGTTGCGCTGCTCGGTGGCCGGCGCGTGCTGGCGTCCGCGTCCAGCCCGGACGGGGAGGTGGTCGGCACGGTCGACCGGCTGTTCTTCCCAGACGGATCCGGCTGGTCCGAGCAGCCGTGGCACGAGGTCGAACGCGGCGGCTGGGACGGCGCGAGCCGCACGCTGGCGTGGACAACCACCTCGGGGGTCCAGCGCAGTCTCGTGCTTACCGAGCGGCGCGGACTGCCCGACCTGTTCAACGAGCGGGTGACCGCGACCATCGTCGCCACGCGGGACATCGAGCTCGGCCCGCACCGCAAGGCGATCCTGACGGGCCGGCGTGACCTCTCCCCCGGTGCGTCCGGGCTGGTGTGGCAGGCGACTCCCGGACGCGGCACGACAGCGGCCGAGCTGGCGTCCGACCCGCTGGTGATCGTGGAGCTGGAGCGGCTGCGCGCCGAGTACGACGGCGTGTGAGGTGGGGCCGAGTCTCTGGTAACGTACTGCCTCGCGCCACGGCGCGATCCCCCATAGCTCAATTGGCAGAGCGTCGGACTGTTAATCCGCAGGTTCCTGGTTCGAGTCCAGGTGGGGGAGCTCTCCCTTCGACGATGTCGACGACGAGAGCTTCATGCTCGACTGACGGCAGCGTCCGGTACGCGTGTCAGGAGGCCGATGAGGTCTATCAGGCTGCGCCCGACCTGGCCACCTTCTTCGGCGCCGTGACGATCGCGGCTGAACAGGACGACGTCCGCCACCAGCTGGACGGAGACGACCTCGAGACGCCCGACGGCGAGGTCTGGGAAGCACCCATCAAGGCGCGATGGACGGATACCCAGACTCGGCCAAGCACAGATGCCGGTCTTCGAGCCATGGCGAGTTGTGCCGTCGGCGTGAGCGACTGCGGGCTGAAGACCAGCGAAGGGCAGCGTTCCGACAAGGACTACCACGGGTCCCACGAGCATCTGTCCCCGCCCTTCTCGTCGCAGATCTTCCAGCGCACTCCGTCACCTGGCTATACCGAGTGATGACTCAGGAGCCACGCGCCGGAACGCGGCGAAAGAATTGCTGACTCGCACTCTGCGAAATACAGCGTCCCGACGGCTGTTGACAAGGCCGGAGCGACCTAGGCGCGGGACCAGCCAGCTACCACATCAGATTGACCGACTGTCGTTCGTGGTTACCCTGATAGCGATGGTGCACCCCCACTCGGTCAACGTACGTCGCGAGGCTTTTGCCAGCGATAACGTCGAACACGCCCATCACTATCTGGCAGGCGCATTCGTGGCTCACCGCTGCCAGTTCGAGCTTGATGACCCGGAGCGGGCTGAAGTACGAGTCGAAACGGTCGGCGTGGGTCCGTTGGCCGCCTACCATGTGCACTTCACTGCGATGACCTATCGGTGCGATCCGCTCGAGCCGACGGATTACCTGTTGGCGTGGTACCTCACGAGCGGGGGCTACCAAGTTCGGCAAGGCGACGAGGAGGTGCGAGCAGTTCCCGGCGACGTAGGCATCCTGCGACCCGGAGTGCCTTCCATGGACACGAACGATGACAGTAGCCATCTCGTCCTCCGGCTCACCGCCGACAGCCTCGTGTCCGCGGCCCGCGGGGAACTCGGTCTGCCACCTGACGAGCAGTTGACCTTCACGTCCATGCGACCGGTCAACACTGAGCTCGCGGAGCACTGGAAGGCGGTTGCCAGGTTCGTCTCCGAGCAACTCCACCGCCTTCCGGACCAGGCCAGTCGCCTCGTGGTCGAGCAGCTGACTCAGCTCGCGGCACACACCGCATTGTCCACGTTCCCCAACAACACGATGACGATGGGGTACCTGCCCGGCCCGGGCCGCTACCCGTCAGCGGCCATCCGGCGAGCTATGCAGTACATGGACGAGCATGCGGCGGAACCCCTCACCCTTCAACAGATCGCGTCGGTCGCCGGCATCACCCCACGCGCGCTCCAGGCAGGTTTCGCCCGGCTGGGCGTCACCCCGATGCGGTACCTCCGGCGCGTTCGTCTCGAGTACGCCCACCGCGACCTCATGGCCGCTGATCCCGCTCGCGGGGACACCGTGACCGAGATAGCCGTGCGATGGGGCTTCCTGCACCCAGGGCGATTCACCCAGGAGTACGTGCGCGCTCACCATGAGCGTCCCAGCCAGACACTCCGAGGCTGAACTCGCCCGGGTCGGCGCACCGGCTCGCCCTCGGGGGTCGGCCGCCACATGGCGGCCGACCCCGCTGCATTCCTAGCTCTGCCGCGAGTCCGCTTTGTCGTCTCGCCCCCGCCTGGCCGCCACGGTGACGATGGCTCCGAGCGCCAACGCCGCAACGCCTGCAGCGAGCGCGCCCTCCCAGCCGGCAGCGCCTGTGTAGGCGAGGGAACCCCCGCCGCCAGAACCACCGCCGCCAGAGCCTCCGTCACCACCGCCAGAGCCACTGGCGCCACCGCCAGAGCCACCACCGCCGGCGGTGACGGTGACGGTGATCGACGTGCTGGCCCGGTTTCCGTTCGCGTCAACAGCAACGAGTGAGTACGGACCTGCGGTTGCATCAGCGGGAACCCCGATGGAGCCGGTGAAGCCGCCCGCGTTGTCGCTGGTCACCGTCACCGGACCGCCGATGGCGTTGCCGTTGGGGTCGACCAACCGCACCGTGACTGGCGTATCGCGCGGCCATCCGGAGCCCTGGAACGCGGCGGTCCCTCCGGCCGGAACCTGGTGGTCACCGGTCAAGGACGGCGGAAGGTAGGTGAAGGTACCGGGATCAGAACTCCCCGCCGGGTTGGTGGCCACCACGTCCACCGGACCGGCCACCTGTCCCGGCGGGCTGGTGACCATGATCGAGTTCCCGTCGTCCGCAACCGAGATGACGTCCGCGCTCCGGCCGCCGAAGGACACGGTCGAACCGCTCTCGAAGCCGTGGCCCGTGATCCTCACCTGGGTCCCGCCGGCCAGCGGACCGCGATCCGGATCCACGCCCGAGATCACCGGCACACCCGCGGCGGTCACTGCGGTCGGCGTGGTCGCCTGGTTGTCGTTCGCGTCCGTCGCGACGAGGGTGTACGGCCCGGGGGTCGTCTCGACGGGCACCGGCAGCACCCCGTTGAAGCCGCCCCCGGCGTTGCTGGTGACGCCGACCGGATCGCCGACCGGATTTCCGTCGGGATCGACCAGCCGCACCGTCACAGCGGTGTCCGGCGGCCATCCCGAGCCCTGGAATGCTGCGTCATCCCCGGCGGGAACGCGGCTGTCACCGGTCAGGGCCGGCGGAAGGTAGGTGAACGTGCCCGGGGCAGACCTTCCTGCGGGCCCGGTCACCACCACCTCGACCGGTCCGGCGACCGTGCCTGCCGGCGTCCTGACGACGATCGAGGTCCGGTCACCGCTCACGGAGACGACCTCGGCGCTCCGGCCTCCGAAGGTCACCGTCGAATCGGGGTCGAAACCCGTCCCCGTGATGGTCACCTGCGTGCCTCCGGCCAGCGGCCCTCGGTCCGGGTTCAGCGCGGAGATGGCGGCCGCGGTCACCGAGTCAGGCCCGACCGTAGCTCGGGCGAGGTCCACGGTGGCCAGCCCGCCGTTGCCAACCAAGTCGCCGACGCTGAGACGCAAGGCGATCTCGTGGTACTGCCCGGCCTGCTCCGTCTGCACGTTGCCACGCAGCGACGCCACCTGGTTCAGCGCCTGGAACGCGGGTGTGGCGGCGGTCGCGATGCTCGTCACCGCGGTGGTGACGCTGGGCAGCACGGTACGCACGATCCCCGTCGAGCCAGTCAGCGCGGACTGGATCGGAGTGCTGAGGGCGCCGAGAACGGTGCCTGCGGGGATGCTGGCGACGGGATTGCCTGCCAGCGTCACGACAAGCTCTGCCGTCGCAACATGGTCGATCACCTCGCCGAGGGTGCCATCGACCGCCACTCGCACGCCGGTGCCGGCGACCGTGACGTCACCGGCGATGCGCAGAACCGCGGCGTCGACAGCGCCGTCCAGCGCGTCGGAGACCAGGTTCGGAACAGTGTTGAGAAGCGTGGCCACACGCGTGGCGAGGGTGTTGAGCACCACGGAAGAGAGGATCTCCCGGCCCGCGGGGAGATTGTTCAGGCCAAACCCGTTCGCATCCTGAAGCAGCCGGTCCAGGTCCACCTCGACGACTCCGGTGCGCAGGTTGATGGACACGGCGGCGTCGTGAACCGGGGTGTCGAGAACATGGTCGAGAGCACCCTGCACATCGCTGGTGATCGTCACCTGGAGGCCACTGCTCCCGACCAGACCGGCGACACCGGAGACCGTCGCCAAAGCCTGGGCCAGCTCGCCGTTGGGGCCCGCGAGGCCGTCGATCGCCTGGTCGACGCGGCTGGTCAGGCTCCCGGCCCCGGTTCCGACCAGAAGGGTACGCAACTCCCCCACGGCAGGAAGGACCGCGTGGAGCTTGGCGTCGGCCACGCTGTAGTCGCGGGTCACCGTGGGTCCGGCGGCGTTCAGCGCGGCCTGCGAGCTGATGGCGCCGAGTTCGATGTCGACGTCTGAGATCGCGTTGGTGATGGTGCCGTTGAGAAGCCTCGTCAGCTGGATGGTCGCGTTCGCCGGGTAGTCATCGCTGCCATTGACGTCCACGGCCCCGGAGTTGCTCACCGCTCCGGTCGCGGCCCGTGAGACGCCGCGATCGGAGGCCTGAGCGTATTGGTTGACCGCACCCAGGGCGATGAAGTTGCCGAACGGGATCGTGACACCGCCCGGCAGATCGACCGTGATTGCGTTCAGCGCGGTCAGGGTGAGCCTCGAGGTGTCGGTGTGCGCCGCCGCCTCCCCGTTGTTGGTGGCCTGCGCGCCAGCAAGCTGAGCCAGATCGTCCAGCGAGGTGCTGCCGGCAAGAAGCGTTCCGCCCAGGAATCGAGCCTCGGCGAAGGAGTGATCTCCGGGGGCTGCCTGTGCTGCCGTGGTGCCCAGCGTAGCCAATCCGAGGCCGGCGACGCCGATTATCGACGTGAGCCGTAGCCAAAGGGGACGGCGCCGTGAATGCAATGGGGCGCCTCCGTCGTCCCGACGGGCGTGCAGCAGTGCTAAATCGTGGACCATAATCGTTCTCCATCCGGATCGAGGGGTTCCCGGTTTTCGATCTGACTGCCCGCCTGAACGAATCTTCACCGAACGGGGGGCGAAGCCATGGGCAGCCTAAGCGGCTCGAGTGGGAACGAAACAGACCCATCCGGGGTGACACATGAAGCGAACTGAACGTCGTCGCTTTCTGTCAGTTCGACGCCGCCAGGGCTGCCGCATACGGGTCGCCGGCGCGCCTGTCGCTATTCGACTTGGTCACGGAAACGCGACGAGTCGAGATGTGCGCGCCGTCGCACGAACGAGCGGGTCATTCGGCCCGGCAGAGCTACGCAGACGCCTCGCCGAGCGCCAGGCCCACGAGCTCAGACGGCTACGCGGACCGGCCGTTGCAGCGCCGTCCCGTCCTCACCAGGCGGATCAGCCGGCGGTGACGGGCGCTATCCGCTTCGACGCACCACGAGCCCGTCGGGTGGATCCACCAGGACCGGGAGCGGCTGCCGGCTGAGGACGGACAGCCGCGCCTCCTGCAGCACGATCCGACGGACACCCGCCTCGCGCAGTCGCTCCACCAATTCCCGGACGCCCCGGTCGGTGTGGACCCGTGGGTCGACGGTGATCCGGACCTCGTGGTCAACACCGGAGTCGAGAACGAGTCGCAGCGAGCGGTATGCCCTGTCAGCGCCGCCGGCACCGGTGACCTCCCGGTACTCCTCGGGCAGCGCCTTGATGTCCAGGCCCACCCAGTCGACCAGCGGCAACACCTCGGCCAGCCGGCGTGGATAGGCGCCTGCGGTGTGCAGGCCCACCCGGAAACCGAGGTCCAGCACCTCGCGAATCGCGGAGCCGAGGCCAACCTGGAGGGTGGGTTCGCCCCCAGAGAACACCACTCCGTCCAGCAGTCCCCCACGCCGGAGCAGCAGGTCGCGTACCAGTCCCCACGACACCTGTCCGGGAGCGGACGGATCCAGCAGTTCCGGGTTGTGGCAGTAGGTGCAGCGCCAC
This sequence comes from Propionibacteriaceae bacterium, assembly GCA_017306015.1. GTDB lineage: Bacteria > Actinomycetota > Actinomycetes > Propionibacteriales > Propionibacteriaceae > Propionicimonas. The sequence continues at coordinate 158,142 of JAFKJK010000010.1, read as the reverse complement.
GGGCAGCCCTGCAGGAACACCGTCGCCACCAGCCGGCCCGGCCAGTCACAGCTCGACATCCGGGTCAGCCCCGCGATGGCCAGCAGACCCTCGGCATCGCCACGAGCCGGCGGCTGAGCCGGTCGCGACCGCGGCGGCGTTGCGACGACGGTCACGCCAGAGCCTCTGCGGGCTCGGCCATCGCCTCGATCGCGCGGGCCTCGACGAACGGCCTCCGTTCCGCGTGCTCGCCCACCTTGCCGATGTTGAAGCTCGTGGTCGGACGGTGGTAACCCATCACCCGCGTCCACACCTCGCAGGCCTGGTCGACGCCCTGGGCCGCGCAGGCCGGGCAGGTCGGCTGCTCGCCGGCGAGGTAGCCGTGGGACGGGCAGATCGAGAACGTCGGCGTCACCGTGATGTAGGGCAGCCGGAAGTTCGTCAGCGATCGGCGGACCAGTTCTCGGCACGCCGCGGCGTCCGAGATCCGCTCCGACATGTACAGGTGCAGGACCGTGCCCCCGGTGTACTTGCGCTGCAACTCCTCCTGCCGTTCCAGCGCCTCGAACGGGTCGTCGGTGAAGCCGACGGGCAACTGGGACGAGTTCGTGTAGTACGGGTTCGCCTCCGTTCCGGCCTGCAGGATGCCTGCGAACCGCTTGCGGTCCTCCTTGGCGAACCGGTAGGTGGTGCCCTCGGCCGGAGTGGCCTCCAGGTTGTACATGTGGCCGGTGGCCTCCTGGAACTCCACCATCCGGGCCCGGACGTGGTCGAGCAGCCGGACGGCAAGCGCGTGGCCACGCGGGTCGGTGATGTCGAAGGCGTCGGACGTGAAGTTGCGCACCAACTCGTTCATCCCGTTCACGCCAATCGTGGAGAAGTGGTTGCGCAGCGTCCCCAGGTAGCGCTTCGTGTACGGGAACAGACCCTCGTCGATGTAGCGCTGGATCACCTTGCGCTTGATTTCCAGCGACTCCTTCGCGAGCACGAGAAGCCGGTCGAGGGCAAGCGTCAGGCCGGCCTCGTCCCCGGCGTGCAGGAACCCCAGCCGGGCCAGGTTCACCGTCACCACCCCGAGCGAACCGGTCTGCTCCGCCGAGCCGAACAGGCCGTTGCCGCGCTTGAGCAGTTCGCGCAGGTCGAGCTGCAGCCGGCAGCACATCGAGCGCACCATGTTCGGCTTGAGCTCGGAGTTCACGAAGTTCTGGAAGTACGGCAGACCGTACTTGGCGGTCATCTCGAACAGCAGGTCGGCGTTCGGGGAGTCCCAGGCGAAGTCCGGGGTGATGTTGTACGTCGGGATCGGGAAGGTGAACACCCGTCCGGACGCGTCGCCCGTCGTCATCACCTCGATGTAGGCGCGGTTGATCAGGTCCATCTCGGGCTGCAGCTCGCCGTAGGTGAAGCCCATCTCCTCGCCACCGATGATCGGGACGTCGTCGCGCAGGTCCTCGGGGCAGACCCAGTCGAAGGTGAGGTTCGTGAACGGGGTCTGGGTGCCCCAGCGTGAGGGGACGTTGAGGTTGTAGATCAGCTCCTGGATGGCCTGCTTGACCTCGTCGTAGGACAGGCCGTCCTTGCGGAGGTACGGCGCGAGGTAGGTGTCGAACGAGCTGAAGGCCTGGGCGCCGGCCCACTCGTTCTGCAGGCAGCCGAGGAAGTTCACCATCTGTCCGACCGCGGAGGAAAGATGCTTGGGCGCGGTCGCATCGACCTTGCCCGGGACACCGTTGAGTCCCTCGCGCAGCAGCGTCTTCAACGACCAGCCCGCGCAGTAGCCGCTGAGCATGTCGAGGTCGTGGATGTGGACGTCGCCGTCCCGATGGGCCTGACCGATCTCCGGCGGGTACACGTGGGAGAGCCAGTAGTTCGCGGTGACCTTGCCGGACGTGTTCAGGATCAGCCCACCGAGGGAGTAGCCCTGGTTGGCGTTGGCGTTGATCCGCCAGTCCGAGCGGTCGAGGTACTCGTTGATCGAGTTGGCCACGTCGACCATCGCGTGCCGGGTGTCGCGGAGCTTGGTGTGCTGCTCGCGGTAGACGATGTAGGCCCGCGCGGTGGCGGTGTAGCCGGAGTCGATCAGCAGGTGCTCGACGGCATCCTGGATCTCCTCGACGTGCGGCGGAGTGCCTCGTCGCGACAGCCGGACGCAGACCTGCCGGGCGAGCAGGTGGGCCTCGGCCCCGTCCAGTTCGCCGGTGGCCGAGCCAGCCCGGGCGATGGCCGAACGGATGCGTTCGACGTCGAACCCGGCGGCCGTGCCGTCGCGCTTGATGATGGTTTCGGGGGTGGTGATCTGCGACATCGTTCCGCTCGCTCCTGCTGGTGGCCCGTGGTGGTGCACGCAACCTGCGAGGAGGGACGGTTCGCGGAGACGAGTGCTCCGCTGGCCAGCAGCCCTCCCACGAGGCTGCACGTACCGGCGTCCCGCGGCGCGGGACGGCAGGGGCAGGTCTTCGGACTCGTGGGCTGGATCCGGCGTTCGCCGGAGCGTCCTACTGGCCGTCGCTTCCCAGGATCGCTCCCAGTGCTTCTGACGGCGGTCGTTCCCACTCACCGCTGCGGGGCAGCTCCGGATTCACACCGGATTCCCTCTTGCGACGACCCACCTGGCTGACGGGCCGAACCACTGCGAACAACACTATATAGGCAGAACTACGTCGTTGTAACTACCTAGATGTAGTGGTTACGCGCGAGCGCGCCCAGAAGTGCGGCCACCAGCCCCGGATCGGCGGCGGGTCGCACCCAACCTCGCCCACCGAACCCATGCGACACAACATGTAGTGGTCGTTGCGACTGTCAGCACCTAGAGCTAGCGTCGTGAGCCTGAACTACACGGATGTAAGCCGACGAACCCGAAGGAGCACCCATGGCGATCACGGTCTACAGCAAGCCCTCCTGCGTCCAGTGCACAGCCACCTATCGAGCCCTCGACAGACTCGGCCTCGACTACGAGGTGGTCGACCTCGCCGAGAACCAGGAGGCGCTCGAGAAGCTGCTGGCGCTGGGGTACCTTCAGGCCCAGGTGGTCTGGGCTGACGGCGAGTACTGGACGGGGTTCCGTCCCGACCGGATCAAGGCACTGGCCAACGTCGCTGCCACCACTGGCGCAGAGGTCGCCTAGCTCACCACGCCGCGCCGTCGTCCCGGCGAACGCCGGGACCTCCGCAGCCCGCCTGGCGACGCAACCCACGGGATCCCGGGTCAAGCCCGGGATGACGGACGAGTCGCGCCCGGGATGGCCACCGACCCTCCAGGAGGAAAAGCGCATGGTCCGCCTCGTCTACTTCTCCTCGACCTCGGAGAACACACATCGCTTCGTCGGCAAGCTGGGGTTCCCGGCCGGGCGCATCCCGCTGCACTCGTCCGACCCGCCGCTCGAGGTCGCTGAGCCGTACGTCCTGGTCGTCCCCACCTATGGCGGCGGGAACCTCGGCGGCGCGGTGCCGAAACAGGTGATCCGGTTCCTCAACGATCCGGGCAACCGGGTCCAGCTCCGCGGCGTGATCTCCGCAGGCAACACCAACTTCGGCGAGGCCTACTGCCTCGCCGGGGACATCATCGCCGCCAAGTGCGGCGTCCCACACCTCTACCAGTTCGAACTGATGGGCACGCCCGACGACGTCGAGGCTGTCCGCGAAGGACTCCAGCAACTATGGCAACGACTCTCCTCACTGACACCGGCGTAGAGCGCAGCTCCGAGCCGCTCCTCGACTACCACGCGCTCAACGCGCTGCTGAACCTGTACGACGACGATGGCAAGATCCAGTTCGAGGCCGACCGGCTGGCCGCGAAGGAGTACTTCCTGCAGCACGTCAACCAGAACACGGTCTTCTTCCACTCGCTGGCCGAGAAGCTGGACTACCTGGTCGAGCAGGGCTACTACGAGCCCGAGGTGCTCGGCAAGTACGACTTCGAATTCATCAAGTCACTGTTCAAGCGGGCCTATGCGGTGAAGTTCCGGTTCCCGACGTTCATGGGTGCGTTCAAGTACTACACGTCCTACACGCTGAAGACCTTCGACGGGTCGCGCTACCTGGAGCGATTCGAGGATCGGGTCTGCATGGTCGCCCTGACCCTGGCGGACGGGGATCGTCCGCTCGCCGAGCAGATCACCGACGAGATCATGGCCGGACGCTTCCAGCCGGCAACCCCGACCTTCCTCAACGCCGGCAAGGCCCAGCGCGGCGAACTCGTCTCCTGCTTCCTGCTCCGTGTCGAGGACAACATGGAGTCGATCGCCCGCGCGATCAATTCATCACTCCAGCTATCCAAGCGCGGTGGAGGGGTGGCGCTGTCGCTGACCAACATTCGCGAGGCCGGCGCCCCGATCAAGAAGATCCAGAACCAGTCGTCGGGCGTGATCCCGGTGATGAAGCTGCTGGAGGACTCCTTCTCCTACGCCAACCAGCTGGGCGCGCGGCAAGGGGCGGGCGCGGTCTACCTGAACGCCCACCACCCCGACATCCTCGCCTTCCTGGACACCAAGCGGGAGAACGCCGACGAGAAGATCCGGATCAAGACGCTCTCGCTCGGGGTGGTGATCCCCGACATCACCTTCGCGCTGGCCCGCGACAACGAGGACATGTACCTGTTCAGCCCGTACGACATCGAACGGGTCTACGGCGTCCCCTTCACCGAGATGTCGATCACCGAGAGGTACCGCGAACTGGTGGACGACAGGCGGATCACGAAGAAGAAGATCAACGCCCGCAAGTTCTTCCAGACCCTCGCCGAGATCCAGTTCGAGTCCGGCTATCCCTACATCGTGTTCGAGGACACCGTGAATCGGGCCAACCCGATCGATGGCCGGATCACGATGAGCAACCTGTGCTCCGAGATCCTGCAGGTCTCCACGTCGTCCACGTACCACGAGGACCTCTCGTTCGCCGAGGTGGGCAAGGACATCTCCTGCAACCTGGGCTCGCTGAACATCGCCAAGGCGATGGACTCCGACGACTTGGGACGGACGGTGGAGGTCGCCGTCCGGGCCCTGACCGCGGTGTCGGATCAGTCCAATATTGCCTGCGCGCCGTCGATCGAGCACGGCAACGCGTTGTCCCACGCGATCGGGCTGGGCCAGATGAACCTGCACGGGTACCTCGCCCGGGAGTCCGTCCACTACGGGTCGGACGAGGGCCTGGATTTCACCAACATGTACTTCTACGCGGTGACGTTCCACGCGATCGCCGCGTCCTGCCGGATCGCCCGGGAGCGCGGCCAGCGGTTCGCCGGCTTCGAGAAGTCGACGTACGCGACGGGCGCCTACTTCGCCAAGTACATCGAGGGCGACTGGATGCCGCGGACGGCGAAGGTTGCCGGACTGTTCGAGACCGCGGGCATCCACCTGCCCACCCCGGACGACTGGCGCGCACTGGCGGCCGAGGTCGCCGAGCACGGCATGTACAACCAGAACCTGCAGGCGGTCCCGCCGACCGGCTCGATCAGCTACATCAACCACTCCACGAGTTCGATCCACCCGATCGTGTCCAAGATCGAGATCCGCAAGGAAGGCAAGATCGGCCGGGTCTACTACCCGGCGCCGTACATGACCAACGACAACCTGGAGTACTACGCCGACGCCTACGAGATCGGCCCGGAGAAGATCATCGACACCTACGCCGAGGCCACCAAGCACGTGGACCAGGGATTGTCGCTGACCCTGTTCTTCCCCGACACCGTGACCACCCGCGACCTGAACCGGGCCCAGATCTACGCCTGGCGCAAGGGCATCAAGACCGTCTACTACATCCGGCTGCGGCAGCTGGCCCTGGCCGGCACCGAGGTCGACGGCTGCGTCAGCTGCATGCTCTGACCACCCGGGCCGAAGAGCGAGATCCCGGGTCAGGCCCGGGACGACAGGGGCCCTACTGCCAACGTCATCCCGGCGAACGCCGGGACCCCCGAACCGAGGAACGAACGAATGACCGAGAAACTGACCCTGCTGCGCGGCGTCCAGGCGATCAACTGGAACCGCATCGAAGACGAGAAGGACCTCGAGGTGTGGGATCGCCTCACCGGCAACTTCTGGCTGCCCGAGAAGGTGCCGCTGAGCAACGACATCCCGAGCTGGCGGACGCTGAAGCCGCACGAGCAGTTGATGACCACCCGGGTGTTCACCGGCCTGACCATGCTCGACACCATCCAGGGAACGGTCGGGGCGGTGTCGCTGATCCCGGACGCGCGGACGCCGCACGAGGAGGCGGTCTACACCAACATCGCGTTCATGGAGTCGGTGCACGCGAAGTCTTACTCGTCCATCTTCTCCACCCTGATCTCCACCGCCGAGATCGACGACGCTTTCCGCTGGAGCGAGGAGAACGAGCACCTGCAGCGTAAGGCGCGGATCGTCCTCGACTTCTACTACGGCGACGACCCCGAGAAGCGCAAGGTGGCCTCGACGATGCTGGAGTCGTTCCTGTTCTACTCGGGCTTCTACGCCCCGATGTACTGGTCGAGCCACGCCAAGCTGACGAACACGGCCGACCTGATCCGGCTGATCATCAGGGACGAGGCCGTGCACGGCTACTACATCGGCTACAAGTTTCAGCAGGCGCTGAAGGACGCGTCCCCTGAGCGCCGGGACGAGCTGAAGGACTACACGTTCGACCTGCTCTACGAGCTCTACGACAACGAGGAGTCCTACACCGAGGACCTCTACGACCCGCTCGGGCTCACCGAGGACGTCAAGATGTTCCTGCGCTACAACGCCAACAAGGCGCTGATGAACCTCGGTTACGAGGCGCTCTTCCCCAAGCAGGAGACAGCGGTGTCGCCTGCCATCCTGGCAGCGCTGTCCCCCAACGCCGACGAGAACCACGACTTCTTCTCCGGCTCCGGGTCCTCCTACGTGATGGGCAAGGCGGTCAACACCGAAGACGAGGACTGGGCCTTCTAGCAGACGGGTAGGTCGGCCTCCGCCGCACGGGTGCCTCCGGCGGTGCCGAAGCCAGGGTCAGCCGGCCGCTCTCACCAGGTCAACGCCGCGGTTGGCCAGGGCGTCGGCTCGCTCGTTCCCCGGGTCGCCGGCGTGGCCCTTGACCCAGACCCAGCGGACGGAGTGCCTGGCGAGCTCCTGGTCCAGCTCCTGCCAGAGCTCGACGTTCTTGACCGGCTTCTTGTCGGCGGTCCGCCAGCCGTTCCGCTTCCAGCCGGCGATCCAGCGCTGGACGCCGTTCATCACGTAGGACGAATCCACGTGCAGCGTCACCTGGCAGGGCCGCGTCAGCGCCCGCATGCCCTCGATGACGGCGGTCAGCTCCATCCGGTTGTTCGTGGTGAGCGCCTCACCGCCGAACAGCTCCCGCTCATGCTCGCCCGACCGCATCCAGGCACCCCAGCCACCCGGCCCGGGATTGCCCTTGCAGGCACCGTCGGTCCACATCTCGACGACGCTCAGCTCCTCGGGCACCCCGCAACTCTAGGACAGGCCGCCTGAGAGTGAAGATCCCGCCCGAACACAGGAGGAAAGGTCACTGTCTGGCGAGGGGGTGCGCAGAATGGCGCAGGCGACACCCGGGAATCGCGGGCTCCGGCCGTACCGTAGGGTTCGAGTCAGGGGAAGGTCCCCGGCTGCCGCCGCAGGGTTCACAGGGACGCCCAGGAGTGAACGCAGGAATGTCCGAGCAGACCGCGAGCCGCTCACAGGCCGCACGCACGAGCACGGCCGTCGTCCTCAGCATCTGGATCGCGCTCGGGATCGCGGTGGCCGGCACGATCGCCATCGCCGCGGCGATCCCGCTGCTGCCACCGCTGCCCGGCTGGCCCACCTCGGACGACCTCACCACCACCGTCACGCTGGTCGGCGACGTGATCGGCCGGCTCGCGTCGGGAGCGAGCCTCGGGCTGCTGGCGGCACTGGTCGCCTTCCTCCCCTCCGCCGAGGACGGGCAGCTGTCCCCCGCCGCTCAGCGGCTCACCCGCTGGCTGGTGCGTTCCGCGCAGGTCTGGCTCGCCGCAGCCCTGCTGATGAGCTTCGCCAACCCCAGCTTCCTCAGCGGGCTGCCGCTCCTGGCCTCGTTCCGGCCGGACTCGTGGTGGCTGTTCGTCAGCTCGATGCCCACCTCGCTCGCCTGGGCCACCTCTGCGCTGGTCGCGCTCGGCACTGTGGGCGTCGGTCTGTGGGCGCGCGCCCGCTCGGCGTTCGTGCTGGCCTGGCTGGCCGGCGCCGGGGCCGCGATCTTCGTGGTCGTGACCGGTGCCGTGTCGGTGGGGCTCGACCACGACTGGGCAACGGACGCCGCCGCCCTGGCGACGCTGGCGACCGTCATCCTCGCCAGCGGGGCCGTGGGCGCGTTGGCGGCACTGACCACTGAACCCGAGGTCGGGGACGATGCCGTCCGCCGGTATCACCGGGCGGTGCTCCCGCTCCTCGGCGTCGCTGTCGGCGGCTACACGGTCGCGGCGTGGCAGCAGCTGGCCGGCGTCCCGGTGACCGCGACCGGGTACGGGCTCCCGGTAGCCGCCGGCTTCGTCGTGCTCGGTCTCCTCGTCGTGAGCTGGCTGGTCCGCCAGTTCGCCGAACGCGGCCCGGACGCCGGGACGTGGCGCCGCCCGGCCGCCTCCCTGGCCCGCGACCTGGTCCTGCTGATCGTCGGGACGGTGGCCATCACCGCCGCCACCTACCTGCCGCCGCCGGTGTACCAGGTGCCGCAGAACATCGAGATCAACTACCTCGGCTACGAGATGCCCCTGCCGGACACCATCGAACGGCTGGCCGGCCTCGGCCGTCCGAACCTGTTCTGGGTGGTGCTGGCGGTGTCGGCGATCGGGCTCTACGCCTGGGGCGTCGTCCGCGTTCTGCGGCGCGGCGGTCGCTGGCCGATCTCCCGGACGCTGCCCTGGCTGGCCGGCTGGCTGCTCACCATCTACCTGGCCACCAGCGGCCTGTGGATGTACTCCACCGCCGTGTTCAGCTGGCACATGCTCGTCCACATGACCGTGAACATGATGGTGCCGGTCCTGTGCGTCCTCGGCGCGCCGTTCAGCCTGGCGGAGGCCGCGTCCCGGACGCGTGAGCCCGGGGAACTGCCCGGCATCACCCAGCTCATCGACGAACTGAGCGCCAACCGCGTCGTCCGGGTGCTGCTCAGCCCGCCGGTGCTGTGGATCAACTACGTCGGCTCGCTGTTCGTGGTCTACTTCAGCCCGCTGTTCCCGGTCCTGATGCGGACCCACTGGGGCCACCAGCTGATGCTGCTGCACTTCATGATCGCCGGCTACGCGTTCTTCGCCCTGCTGATCGGCCCGGACCGGCACCCGTGGAAGCTCCCCTACCTGGTCAGGTTCGCGCTGCTGATCTCGATCATGCCGTTCCACGCGATCTTCGCCGTCGGGATCATGATGGCGAAGGGCCTGATCGGCGAGAGCTTCTACCGCAGCCTCGACATACCCTGGGTCGGCGATCTGCTGGCCGTGCAGAACATCGCCGGCCAGATCACCTGGTTCACCGGTGAAGTGCCCGCGTTCATCGCGGTGATCGTGCTGGCGGCACAGTGGTTCCGCAGCGACAATGCTGAGGCGAAGGCCTACGACGCGCGCGTCGACTCCGGCGTCGCGGACGGGGACGACGAGTTCGCCGCCTACAACGAGATGCTCGCCGAGCTGGCCCGCCGCGACCAGGTATCCGACGCGTCCGGTCCGTCGAGAGGAGGTGAGTGATGGCAGTCGAAACGCCCGAAGCCACCACCGACCTGCTCGGCCAGCGGGTCGAGCTGGACGTGTCCGGCATGACCTGCGCGGCCTGCGCCAACCGGATCGAGCGCAAGCTCAACAAGCTGGACGGCGTCCGGGCGACCGTGAACTACGCCACCGAACGGGCGGTCGTGATGGGCGTCTCGGCCGATCGCTCCGCGGAGCTCGTCGACGCCGTCCGCGCCGCCGGCTACGACGCCCGGCCGGTCAGCGAGGAGGGCGCGGCCGACGGCTACAGCGACCGGGTGAAGATGCTGCGCAACCGGCTGATCGTGGCCGCGCTGCTGACCATTCCGCTCGGCGACGCCGCCATCGTCCTGGCGCTGACGCCGCAGCTCCGCTTCCCCGGCTGGCAGTGGGCGCTGATCGTCACCGCGATCCCGGTGGTGTTCTGGTGCGCGTGGCCGTTCCACCGGGCGGCGTGGCGCAACCTGCGCCACGGCGGCACCAGCATGGACACCCTGGTCTCTCTCGGCGTCCTGGCCGCCTTCTTCTGGTCGGTGGTAGCCACCCTCCTCGGCTCGAGCGGGGAGAGTTCCTTCTGGTTCGGCTACGGCACCACCCCCGAGGGCGCGGACGCGCTCTACCTGGAGGCCGCCGCCGCGGTGACGACGTTCCTGCTCGCCGGACGCTATGTCGAGGCCCGCTCGAAGCGGTCGGCCCGCGGTGTGCTGACCGCCATCGGACGGCTCGCACCGAGCAGCGTCCGGGTGCTGCGGGACGGGGTGGAACACACGATCCCGATCGGCGAGCTCCGGGTCGGCGAGCGGTTCGTCGTCCGTCCTGGTGAACGTGTCGCGACCGACGGGACGGTCCAGGCCGGCAGCTCGTCGATCGACACCTCCGCCATGACCGGCGAGGCGGAGCCGGTCGAGGTCAGCCACGGCAGCCGGGTGCTGGCCGGCACGACCAACCTCAACGGAGCACTGGTGGTGGAGGCCGAACAGATCGGCGCGCACACCCAGCTGGCGCAGCTGGCCGTTCTGGCCGAACAGGCGCAGGCGCGCAAGGCGTCCGTCCAGTCGCTGGTGGACAAGGTGGTCGCGGTCTTCGTCCCCGCCGTGCTGGGCATCTCGCTGGCCACGCTGGTGGTCTGGCTGATCGCCGGCGGCGCGCCGCGCAGCGCGTTCAGCGCGGCCATGTCGGTGCTGATCATCGCCTGCCCGTGTGCGCTCGGCCTGGCCACGCCCACCGCGCTGCTCGTCGGCGTCGGCCGCGGCGGCCAGCTCGGCATCCTGATCAAGGGCCCGGACGCGCTGGAAGCCTCCGGCGCCATCGACACCGTCGTCCTGGACAAGACCGGCACCCTCACCACCGGGACGATGACGCTGGTCGCGGTCACACCGTCGCCGGGCCTCGACGCGGACGGGCTGCTGGCGCTGGCCGCAACGGTCGAGAGCCACTCGGAGCACCCGATCGGCCGGGCGGTCGTCGCGGGCGCCCGGGACGCCGGAGTCGAGCCCGGCGCGGCAGAGGACGTCCAGGCGCTGCCCGGATTCGGACTGGAGGGGAGGGCGTTGCTCGCCGACGGCGCCCGCCGGCATGTTGTGCTGGGGACGGCGGACCTCCTCGCTGAGCGGAGCGTCAGCGTCCCGGTAGACGCCCTGGCGGCGATCGAGGATGCCGCTGCGTCCGGGCAGACCGCCGTGCTCGTCGCCGTCGACGGCGTGCTCGCCGGGCACCTGGTGGTCGCGGACACGATCAAGGACTCGGCCGCGTCCGCGGTGAACCGGCTGCGCGGGCTCGGTCTGCGGACCGTCCTGCTCACCGGCGACCGGAAGCTGGCCGCGGAGTCGGTGGGACGGCAGGTCGGCGTGGACGAGGTGGTCGCCGAGGTGCTGCCGACCGAGAAGGCGGGCGTGATCGAACGGCTCCAGGACGAGGGCCGCCGGGTGGCGATGGTCGGCGACGGGATCAACGACGCCGCCGCGCTGGCGACGGCCAACCTGGGCATGGCCGTGGTCTCGGGGACGGACGTGGCTTTGAAGTCGGCCGACATCATCCTGGTGCGCCGCAACCTCGAGGTGATCCCGGACGCGATCCAGCTGTCCCGGCGGACCCTGCGGACGATCCGCTGGAACCTGGTCTGGGCGTTCGGCTACAACGTCGCCGCGATCCCGCTGGCTGCGTCCGGCCACCTCAACCCGCTGATCGCCGGACTGGCGATGTCCCTGTCGAGCTTCTTCGTGGTCACGAACTCGATGCGCCTGCGCAGGTTCAAGGCCGGCACCTGAGGCGCGGAGCCGACCTCGCAGCCGTCGTCCCGGGCCTGGCCGGGGCCCTCCGACAGCCGAGTCGCTACCCAGGTACAGGGATCCCGGCGTTCGCCGGGACGACGCGAACCCCGCCACCGTCGCCCCGGGACCCCCGACAGCCAGATCGCCACCCAGGTACAGGGATCCCGGCATACGCCGGGACGACACGAACCCCACCACCGTCGTCCCGGGCCCCGACCCGGGACCCCCGACAGCCAGCTGGCTACATCGGTGCAGGGATCCCGGCGTTCGCCGGGACGACACGAACCCCACCACCGTCGCCCCGGGACCCCCGACAGCCAGATCGCCACCCAGGTACAGGGATCCCGGCATACGCCGGGACGACACGAACCCTCCGACCGTCGTCCCGGGCCCCGACAGCCGAGTCGCCACCCAGGTACAGGGATCCCGGCATTCGCCGGGACGACGCGCACCCTTACCGTCGTCCCGGGCCCCGACCCGGGACCCCCGACAGCCGAGTGGCCACCCAGGTGCGGGAATCCCGGCGTTCGCCGGGACGACAGCCCGGCAACGCGTGGGCAAAGCTGCGCACCGACCAGGCTCTCAGTGGATTCTGGCTTCACCCGGGTCGGTCAAACACTGCAGACTGACCGGAGGACGGGCCGGCCACGGAGAGGGGTTCGATGTTCAGTTTCGCGGACACACCGGTGAAGTTCGTCGGACTGCTGCTGCTGTTCGCCTGGTGCGCGGCGTGGTGCGGCTACGAGCTGACCCGGCCCCAGGACGTCCGGCAGCGGGTGTCCAACGTCCTTCACCTGGCGATGGCCGTCGTCATGCTCCTGATGGTTGCCCCGGCAACCTGGACGATGCTCACGGCCGTCGTCCCGACGTTTGGCCTGGCCGCGGTGTTCGCGCTGGCCACCGGGTGGTTCTGCTGGCTGGCGGTCGCGAGCCGACGAGCCTCCGGGGGCAGAGGCTGGCTGCACTTCGCCGGACACGCGACGATGTTCGCCGCCATGACCTGGCACCTGTCCGCGATGGGGGCGATGGCGGCCGCGATGTCCCACGGCCGGGGCGCCGGCTCCGGGATGGACATGGGATCCGGCGGAATGGGCTCCGGCGGAATGGGCTCCGGCGGAATGGCCGATCCGTCCGCACCGGGCGGGACGATGTGGCTGTTCGCGCTCGTCGGGCTGCCGCTGATGGCGTACCTGCTGGCATCCAGCGTGCGGTCACTGTGGCAGGCAACGCGTCCCGTCGACCCGGCCGTCGCCGCAGTGAGCTGTCCCTGCGGACCGGGCTGCGACTGCGGTCCGGAGTGCTCCTGCTACGCGACCCATGCCAGGGCAGCCACCCGCGAGCCGGAGCTGGTCGCCGCCGGCCTCGCGGCCCCTCCCGTCCGCGTCGAAGCTCCCGTGGTGAGCACCCAGACCTGCCACGAGGTGCGTCCCGTCGGCAGCCGCCCGTTCCGGCTGGAGTCGCTGGCCGGGTTCGCGATGAACTTCGGCATGTTCTGGATGAGCACCGGCCTGCTGGTCCCGATCCTTCCGTTCTTCGCCGCCCTCGCCTTCTGACCCACCCTCCCGACCCGGCTCGTCCGGCCTGCCGGGCGTCGGGGCCGATCCGCCGATCGCATGGTTCCGGCCCGGATGCTCGTCGCTTCCGAGGGCTTGAGCTAAGTTGGCCGAATGAGCCCGGAGCAGGAGCAACCCGAGGTCACCCCGGAGGATCGGAGCGCCGACTTCGCCCTCGAACCCACCGCATACGCCGCCCGTCCCGCACGGCTGCGGCCGAAGGCCCAACGCCGGCTGGCTACGGCGGACGTGGTCCCGCTGCCCCCGTTCGAACCGGACGGACGCAATCCCGCCTACGTGACCTGGCTGGAGCAGCAGTCGATGCTGCGGGACGCGACCATGCTCGGACGCCAGCTGGCCGGCCACGCCGCGATGTGGGCCAACCCGTACGCGAACCCAGACCCACGCGCGGCGGTGCGGCAGGCGTCCGCCTGGTTCACGGCCTACCCGATCTCGCACATCACCGGGCCGGGACAGTCGTTCCTGGCCGCTCTCGGCGCGGAGGACCTGTGGGCCGCGTTCGCGAAGATCGGCATCGACGCCGTCCACACCGGGCCGCTGAAGCTTGCCGGCGGCATCTCCGGCTGGACGCCAACCCCCAGCGTCGACGGCCATTTCGACCGGATCAGCATGCAGATCGACCCGGTGTTCGGCACCGAGGAGGAGTTCCGGGCGATGTGCGCCAACGCGTCCCGGCGCCGCGGCACGATCCTCGACGACATCGTTCCCGGCCACACCGGCAAGGGCGCTGACTTCCGGCTGGCCGAGCTGAACTACCTCGACTACCCCGGCATCTACCACATGATCAACATCCCGCAGGAGGCCTGGGACCTGCTGCCGGAGGTGCCGCCGGGCCGGGACTCGGTGAACCTGGACGCGGAGAGCGAGCAGCGACTGGCAGATGCCGGCTACATCATCGGCGCGCTGCAGCGGGTGATCTTCTACGAGCCGGGCATCAAGGAGACCAACTGGTCAGTCACCGCCCCGGTCTGGGACTACAAGGGACACCTGCGCCGCTGGGTCTACCTGCACTACTTCAAGGAGGGCCAGCCGACGATCAACTGGCTGGACCCCACCTTCGCCGGCATGCGGCTGGTGATGGGGGACGCCGTCCACTCGCTGCTCGACCTCGGCTCCGGCGGGCTGCGGCTGGACGCCAACGGCTTCCTCGGCGTCGAGCGGGCCGTGGACGGGAGCGGTCCGGGCTGGTCGGAGGGGCACCCCTTGAGCCAGGCGGCGAACCAGCTGATCGGCTCGATGGTGCGCAAGGTGGGCGGGTTCACGTTCCAGGAACTGAACCTGTCGATGGACGCGATCGTGCACACCAGCGCGGTGGGTCCGGACCTGAGCTACGACTTCGTGACCCGTCCGGCGTACCAGTTCGCGCTGGCCACGGCGGACACCGAGTTCCTGCGGCTCACGCTGCGGGAGGCGCTGCGGATCGGGGTCGACCAGGCGTCCCTGGTGCACGCGCTGCAGAACCACGACGAGCTGACCTACGAGCTCGTCCACTTCTCCGGCCCGCACCGGGACGACACCTATCAGCTGGGCGGCGGCGAGACGACCGGCGGCGAGCTGTCCGAGTACGTCCGGGAGACGATGCGGCTGAAACTGACCGGGGACGCGGCTCCGTACAACGCCCTGTTCGTGCAGAACGGCATCGCGTGCACGACCGCGTCGGTGATCTGCGCGTCGCTGGGGATCAGTGACCTCGACGAGATCTCCGACGCGGACGTCCGCCGGATCATGAACGCCCACCTGCTGCTGTGCATGTACAACGCGTGGCAGCCGGGGGTGTTCGCGTTGTCCGGCTGGGATCTCGTGGGGGCGCTGCCGCTGGAGCGGAGCAAGGTCGCCGACCTGATCGGGACGGGCGACACGCGCTGGATCGAGCGCGGGGCCTACGACCTGATGGGCGCAGCCCCGGAGGCGAAGAGGTCGTCGTCGGGGATGCCGGTGGCCAGGACGCTGTACGGCTCGCTCCCGGAGCAGCTGGAGAGCCCGCACTCGTTCGCGTCCCGGCTGGGCGAGATCCTGAAGCTGCGCAAGCGGACGGGCATCGCGACGGGGACGCTGCTCGACGTCCCGGACGTCCCGTGGCCGAGCATGCTGGTGATGGTGAACCGCCTGGAGACCGACCAGGTGCAGATCACCGCGCTGAACTTCGGCCCCGACAAGATCACCGGACGGGTGCAGTCGGAGCACATCCCGAGCGGACGCGTGACTGACCTGGCGATCCGCCGCAAGGTGGACGACGTGGACGCCCTGGGCGGTTTCACGGTCGAACTGCCCGGCTTCGGCGGCCTGGCGATGATGGTCCGGTAGCTCGGGGAGGTGTCAGACGCGGCTGACGTCGTGGGCTGGCCGGTGGCGAGGCACGTACTCGCGCGCCGCGTCGCTGGACAGCGCGAGCAGTACCAGCACGCTGGTGGCCAGCGGCATCAAGCCCTCGTGGAGCGGTCCGGTCACATTGGCCGCGATCCGTTCGACGAACACGGACGCGACGCTGAAGACGCTCAGGGCGCAGAGCAGGATCCGCGCCCAGTTGCGGCCGAAGAACGTCGCGATCGCCAGCCCGAGATCGGCCAGGGCCGCCACGCCGAGGACGGCGGCGGTGATCACGGCAGCAGCATCGGCGTCGGTCCCGGAGCCGAGCGCGCCCGGCAGGAGCGCGATCCAGGCGAGACCGAGATAGGTGAGGCCTCGGACCAGGGTGATCAGCGCGCCCACGACGATCTGCGGTGGACGGCTGATCCGGGCCGAGTCGGGCGACGAGCCGTCCGCGTCGGCGGGGGCCGGGACGGACCGCAGGTCGATGATCGGCAGGTCGCCGTCGGTCTGGATGAGGTCGCCGCCGCCGTTTCGGGAGTGGTAGCCGGTGAAGAAATCGGGCAGCACCCGGACGGTCGCCTCCGGGCTGGCCCGGTCGAGCGTGGACACGATGTGATCGCGTTCGACGTCCACGTCGGCGCCGATCTTGTGGGTGATCTGGAGGGTGAACAGCGACAATCCGACGCTGCGGTCGTAGGTTCCGGCCGCGAGCCAGTCGACGGCTACGCCGCCGGGCAGCAGCCAGTCGTCCGGGCACTTCCAGAACCGGACGTGGTGACGCTGGGACGGGCTGCCGTCCACTTCCTGCTGGTAGGCGAAGTCCTGCCGGCGGCGGAACAGGAACAGCGGGCTGACCGGAGCCCGCGGGTAGCTGCGCCGGGTGAGCGTGGTGGTGACGATCCGCCAGCCGGAGCGCAGGGTCAGCTCGTCGGCGCGGGTCCAGCCGGCGGACTGCATGGCGTGGTGCACCTGAGCGGGTGAACCCATCGCGGCGAGGTTCACCGGGTCGCCGAGGATCCCGTCGGCGGTGCGGGTGCGTCCGATGAAGTAGTCGGGGACGTAGACGCGGCTGAGGATGCGGTGCAGGCGGGGAAGGACGAGGTAGGCCACCATCACCCAGAACAGGATCACCAGGAGCATGGGCCAGCCGGGCGCGATGCCTTCCCGCAGGGTGAGGTAGGCGAGGTAGACCGAGGCGAGTCCGGCCAGCACGAAGAAGGCGTCGTCGAGCCGCGCCACCACTCCTCGCCTGGCCTGCACACGTCCATCCTGCCGGAACAGCCGCGAAGGCACCGCCGGTTCGGCCGGCAGCGAGCCCGTCGCCACGGGGCCGCTGCGGGTAACGGGAGGGCGAGAGGTGATGAAGCGTGGGCGGCGAGACTTCCAGGGCGCGGATCGGGACGTCCGGCTGGGTGTACGACAGCTGGCGGGGCACGGTGTATCCGTCCGGGGTGCCGGATGCGCAGCGGCTGGAGTACTACGCGTCGAAGCTGTTCGACACGGTGGAACTCAACGCGAGCTTCTACCGGTGGCCGAACGTGACGTCGTTCCAGTCGTGGCGCAGGAGGCTGCCGGAGGGCTTCGAGCTGACGGTGAAGGCGCCGCGGTCACTGACGCACGGGAGACGCTTGCACGAGCCCGAGCAGTGGATCGACTGGATGAAGGAGCGTCTGGACATCCTTGCGGATCGGCTGGGCGTGGTGTTGTTCCAGCTGCCGCCGGACATGGAGCGGGACGACGCCCGGCTGGACTACTTCCTGGGCGCGCTGCCGTCGGAGTGGAAGGTGGCCGTGGAGTTCCGGCACCGGTCGTGGCACGTGGAGGAAGTGTTCTGCCTGCTGGAGAGGCACGGGGCCGCCTACGTCGTGATGAGCGGGGCCGGACTCCCCTGCATCCTGCGGGCGACGGCCGGGTTCGCGTACGTCCGGTTCCACGGCCCGGACGAACAGCACCTGTACGGCGGAAGCTACGACGAGGCGTCCATGACGTGGTGGGCGGACCGGATCCGAGAATGGCTGGCCCAGGGTCTCGACGTGTACGGCTACTTCAACAACGATTGGGGCGGTCACGCTGTTCGGAACGGTCAGACACTTCGTCATCTGCTGAAGGGCTAGGTCTGCCGACGCGACCCATTTGCGCCGCCAGTTAGGCCGGGCCGTCCCGCCGAGCCCGAATCGCGAAACCACGGGCGCACATGGGTCGCCTGTCTCGCTTGGACACCGCCGGTCGGCACCGGCTAGCTTGAGGACGCCGGGGCGGTAGCTCAGCAGGTTAGAGCAAGGGACTCATAATCCCTGGGTCGTGGGTTCGAGCCCCACCCGCCCCACCAGCAGATTACTGCTCGTTCACTAGGCATCTTACCCTCGGGCGCGCGGGCCACAACAGGCCAGAAGGTTGCATCAGAGACCCCTCTGATGCACGACAGGCGCACGTCGTGCAATCAGGATCGGAGGCTCCGATGGGCCGCGAACGCCGTGAGTTCGGGTCGATCCGCAAGCTCGCGTCCGGCCGCCACCAGGCCGTCTACACAGGTCCGGACCTCCTTCGACACGTGGCACCGACCACCTTCCAGGCGAAGATCGACGCCGAAGGCTGGCTCCACGAGGAGCGCAAGCTGATCGAGGCCAACGAGTGGTCTCCTCCGAGGCATCGGGCCGAAAAGTCGCGGGCGGTGGCGACGACGCCCGACTTCGAGACCTACGCGAAGAAGTGGATCGCGAAGCGCCGCACCGACAAGGGCGAGCCGCTGCGGGCGTCCACGAGAGCCAACTACGAGGCGACGCTGGCGCACCACCTGTGCCGACCTTCGGCCGGATGCGGCTGCGCGACATCACCAAAGGCGCGGTGCGCCGGTGGTACGAGGACACGCTGGAGGGTAACGGCGACACCCCGCGGGCGAACTCGAAGGCGTACGGACTGCTGCGGGCGATCATGAACAGCGCCGTTGACGAGGACCTGATCGAAGCCAGCCCGGTGCACATCCGCGGCGCCGGCAACCAGCCGAAGCGACGCCGGCTCGAGCCGGCCTCGATCGAGTAACTCGACGTGATTGTCGAGAACATGCCCGAGAAGTGGAAGCTGATGGTGCTGCTCGCCTCTTGGTGAGCGCTGCGAGATCGCCGAGCTGCGCCGCAAAGACATCAAGCTGCGCCACGTCGGTGGCCGCTGGACCGGCGTGATCCAGGTGCGCCGCGGCGTGGTCTGGGTGAACCGCAAGATCCAGGTCGAGCCGCCCAAGTCGGAAGCCGGCATCCGGGACGTGGCGATCCCTCCCCATCTGATCCCGATCATCAAGCAACACCTCGAGACCTACGCCGCGCCCGGTCAAGAGGGCCTGCTCTTCCCCGCCGCCAATGGACGCCAGCAGTGGCCCTCGACGATCACGAGCTACTTCAAGAAGGCTGCCGAGATCGCGGGACGTTCTGATCTCCGCTTCCACGACCTCCGCCATACGGGCGCCGTCATGGCAGCCCAGCAGGGAGCCACTCTTGCCGATCTTCAGGCAAGGCTTGGGCACTCCACCGCCAACGCCGCCCTTCTGTATCAGCACACGGCCAAGGGGCGAGATCAGCTGATCGCCGAAAGCCTCTCAAACCTCGTCCGCAGGACGTAGCTACGCCTGTTGTCCTTGTCGCCGAGCAGACCAAAGCGTGTGCTCGCGGCTAAAGGCTGCCTCGGCATCATGCACGCTCTGCGCCCACGCCGCTTCAGTGACGTCAGCCTTCATGGAGTCGGACACTAGTAGGATCTCATGACTCGTCACGGCGTAAGATTCCGCCAAGAGGCTGTAATTCTTGGCTTGACTCCACGCCACGAGTCCCGCCGCTGCCGTAGTGGCCACGCCGAGTAGATCAACATCAACCCTTCCGGTGACTCGTAAAAGTCCAAGGACAAGCGCAAGGAACTCCACACCGATCGTCATACCGGCGAATACTCGAGATCGCTGGCGATTCCAATCCGCCTTGCTCTTGTACCACTCTACTTGCTCAGAGACTCGATGCTCCCGATACACGCGGAACCGCTCGGCCTGGCTAGACTGCCGCACACGACGCATGCTTTCCGTCACCGCCGCACAATCAGCCCGCGCGGCACCGAAGTTCAAGTGCTTGAGGCCCCGCAGTGCATCTCTCAGCCGTTCTACAAAGACCACATCCGCTTGAGTATCCGAGATGCGGAACGCCTCACCCCCGACCGCGTACTGCCATGAAGCTGACTTGATCGACTCGGCCGCAGCCCGCGCGTCATACCAGCGGCGCTCGGCCCGGCTGCCAACTCGCGATACCTGCACGCCGAGTGCCACAACGAACATCAGAACCGTCAGAATTGGGCCAGCTCGACCTGCCCAGTCGATGGGGACGAGAGCGAGCGCCGCTGCAGCCGTAAGAGATGCCAACTCAGCGGCCCGCACGGTGAAGAACAGCTTCTGGCTCTCAGCCGACTCTGACTCGGCCGACTCGAAGAGCGCCGGGTACTGTAGTGGTCCACTGGAGGCGAACTCTGTCATCTAGGGACGGACCTTCGTCTTGCTCGCGATTGGCTCGAGTCTCTTGTCGAACGCTTGGTCAATCCAGCCATTTGGATCCGCAACGAAGTCGTCCCACGTCACCAAGACGCAGTACCGGTCATCTTCGCCCCAAGCGCACTTACCCTCTTCCGGGATGTAGTAGTTGTAGCTGAACTCACTCACGACGGTAGAATCATTGATCTTCACGATACTGTGTTGCTTGCCGCATTTCCAACAGGTCGTCGAGCCCTGCCAGATCGAGGATTTCATTTGTGGCAATACAATGCCCAGAATGCCGCTCTTCGAGTGCATCGAACTGCTGTACAGCGATGCCTGCAACTCCTTCTTGATGTAGTACTGCTCATACTCACCTAGGTTCTCGGCGCTATACTCCCCAATCAGGAAGATGGTGACGGTCGAGTCATACAGGTAATCTGAACGAATCTTCTGCATGATGTACTCTTGGTCAGTCGAGTTGATCGGCTCGGTCAGAGACTTGTCGATGAAGTCGATGTTTTGCAGTTCGCCTATCGCATCCTTGTATGCCATGTCCTCGGTCTTGAACGCGATGTACGCCTTGTGTCCCATGAGTCCCCTCTCGTCCAGCGCACACGCGCTGGACTCTGAGCGAGAGTCTCTCACCCGCTGGTGACACTCCTGCGCCCATAGCACTGAACCGCAGCACCAGGGGGCTAGCAAGGGAGTTGGCCGCTGCCAGGGCATCCTCGGATCACCAAGATCCGGCTGAGGGCACTCTCCGGAGCATCTTCTCGAGGTCGCCCACTCGGACTCGGATGATGCGCCGCCCGGTGCGGAAGGCCGGCAACTCACCAGCGGCGATGCGCCGCCGCAGCGTGTGGACGCTGATGCCGAGGATGTCGGCGGCCGCGGACAGCGAGATGAAGGCGCCGGGCTTGGTGCTCTCGATGACGGACATTCTCTCTCCTTCGTTGTGGTTGGTGTTCAGAAGCCGATGGAAGGGCCGCCGCGGTCCCGGTCGTGGCCGTAGCCAGGCATGCGTTCGTGTTCGGGCCGAGGGACGGGCCGGGGTGTGACGGTCTCCCAGACCTCGTTCGTGGCCTTGGACGGCCAGCCCTGCCAGACCTTGGCGATGCCGGCGACGCGCCACTACAGCGCCGCGGCAGGATGCTCGGCGGGCAGTGGTCCCTCTGCAAGCGCGCGGTCGACCACTTGAGGAACGTCGACGCCCCTCTCCGCGAGAGCATGGAGCCTGCGCGCAATCACCAGTCGCTCCGGATCGCGTGCGAGCGCCGGGTTCAGGCCGGGGAGCCACCGTCCCCACTCCCCCGTGCCCAGCGATCGGTCGAGCCGGGCGTCGAGGTCCCGCTGCCAGCGCTCCGCTGCCTCGCCCATGACCGGCGCCTCGGTGAGACGCAGATCGAACGCCGGCACGTCCATCACCGCACGCCACACCGCGACGTCGCCGGGCAGGACTCCGTTCTCGAACATCCGGGGCGTGAGTGACATCGGCACCATCCAGTCCGGAGGGCGCGCGTGGGAACGGACCTCCCGCCGCAGCGCGCCTGCCAGCCCCTCGACCCGGTCGGCGCGGGGCTGCAGGTACGGCCCCCACACCTCGTCCCGGGCGCCCCGGAACGGCACGCCGCGCAGCCACGGCAGCGGCCCGGGCGCCTGGTCGGGTACCAGCAGGTGCAGGCGGTGGTCGAGCACCGCGGCCGGGTCCCGCGCAGTGTCCAGCTCCCCTATGCCGACCGTCTCCCGCAGCAGCCTCACCGGGTCGTGGCCGTCCGCGGCGAGCCCCAGCAGGTCGGCCCGTAGCGTGTCCCACGCCGGGCACTCCGTGAGCCACAGGACGAGGTTGTCAGCCTCCTGGTCGAGCCGCTGGCCGACGTCCGCGCCGACCACCTGTTCGGCAGCGACGCCGAGCGCGTCGGTGTAGCGCGCCACGGCCGGCGCGAGCAGTCGCGCAGGATCGTGCTGATCCCGCAGCTGGGTGCTGGCCGACGCTGCCGTGTTGTCGTGGGACAGGATGCGCTCCAGGCGGTCGACGGCGGTGGGCAGGAGCACCGCGTCCGCGTGGACGAGATCGTGCAGGTCACCGTCCCCGACGACCTGCAGATAAAGGTGGTTCGCCTGCCGCCCGCTGGTGAGCATCGTGTTGAGGTCCTGCCGCGACTCCTCGCCCTCGCGAGTCCGTGCATGGTGTCGGCGGTGAGCCCCTGCCCGCCGTGGATGGTGGTGGCGTAGCCGAGGTCGACCCATTCGCTCACGTAGTCGGCGGGCAGCGTCACGGCGTGCTTCAAGCGCAGGCTCTGGACGCGCAGACTGCCGTCCGCCGCGACGGACGCCACCCGCCAGCGGTCGCCGATCTTCACCCAGTCACGACTTCCGACCGGCAAGCGGCGAGCGTTGTGGCGGGTGATCACCAGAGCTTCGTCTCGGCGACATCTGGCAACGTTCCGAGCTGCCCTGTTTGCCTGGCACCGATGGTGCTGAAAGGCTCGGCGCGGGCCTCAGGCGGGCTCGCTCTTTGGGGTTGCGGCCGCTACCCCGGCTGTCGCGGGACCCACGAGGTGGCAGCGGGAACCTCCCCCGCGCGGACACCGCGACAGTTGGCGCGAGAGGGCAGGCGTCGGCGAAGTTCTGATAGTCGTCCTGGTCGCGTTGGTGCTCGGACCGATCCTGTTCTTCACCGCCACCGCGTTCGCCATGCGCGCCATCACTCATCCGGTGTCGTTCCCCACGAGCAGGCTCCTGCCGTCGGCGCCGGTCACCACCCTGCGGCCAGCGCGTCGACCACCGCACCCACGAGCGCTCCGAGGATGGGCGAGCAGCCGATAGACGTCGCGGTTGACGCTAAGAGCAAGCGCCGGTACACCGCCGACTACGTGTCTGGCGACGTCACGCTGATCGATACCGTGTCTCTGTCGGTGGTCGACACGATCGATGTCGCCGGCAAACCGGTCGGAATCGTAGTCCCGGGCAACACGCTCTACGTCGCCGACCGCGCCGGCGAGAAGGTGTACGCGATCAGCCTCAAGACACCCAAGACGACGGCCACCTTCACCACCGGGCGTGGGCCGTCCGATCTTGCCCGGATCCAGCGGCGGGCCGACTCTTCATCGCCCACGACGAGGACGGCACGATCTGGTCGTACTCCCTCTCATCGGGCCGGCGCCTGTCCCACCTGGACGCATACTCGGCCGGCTCGATCACTGTTGATGCCGGACAGCACAAGCTCCACGCGGGCAATGCGTCGGGCGTGCCCTACACCTTCCGCACCCGCACGCTTCAGCGCGTCTCGGTCGCCTTCGTCGGGGCGGGCGGCATCGCTGCTGACTCAGAGCGACAGCGGCTCTACGTTGCACATGGCGCGCAGCTCCGCGAGTACAACGTCTTGACTGGCAAGTCGCGGGCGATCGATCTCGACATCGATGCCCAGTCCGTGGCCGTCGACTCTTCCACACGCACGGCATTCGTCGCCGACCCCGACACGAACGCCGTTCACGCCCTCGGCCTGAAGTGATGTCGACAACAGATCGTGCAGGCCTTCAGCTCCTCGGACTCGTCCGGATTGGTCCGGATCGCCCAGAACCACCCTTCGGCAGGTCCACAAGTGATATGACAGGCTTGTATCGGATTCACTATTGTCGAGGATGAGATGATCCCATTCCTGATTACCGTCGCTGTTGTTGCCATCATCGCCATCATCTGGTCGAGGAGCCGCAAACCTACGGCACCGGAGGTGGGACGGCCCGTCGACGCTGTGGGGATCGCCTCCACGGTCGGCCAGTCGGGATCAGATGGCACTTGGCTGCCGGTCGTCGGCACGTCCTATCACAGCGCGATCGACTACACCGAAGATGGCCCGGTCGAGGTGCGCCTCAAGCGAGAGCCCAGCAATCCGCACGACCCCAACGCGATCGGCGCCTGGATAGGCAATCGAAAGCTCGGCTACATTCCGCATCGGATCGCCGTCAGGTACGCGCCGGTGATCGACACTGCCGGCGGAACGATCCGTGTTCCCGGCTACTGCAGTCGTGGCTCAATCGACGTCAGGCCAGACGGTCTCGCGACCGCTCCCCCGCCTGCTGTCCTCAGGCCTGTACAAGCTTGGGGGTGGACCGTCTACTCATGCGAGGTCGAGGGCGAGTTCATGAACCGAGGCGGACTCGCCGCTGCCTATTCGACGGCGGGCGTGCCAGTGACGGAATCGGGTGTCGAACTCAACGATGTACCGGCCCTCGTGCTCGAATCGGCTGACGGCTCGGGCTTCATGGATGTTGTCGTCAGCGGCCAGGTCGTCGGCTACCTCGCAGAGAACGAAGCCGCGCTCTACACGCCGATCATTCGCAGCCTCCGATCGCGCGGTGAGGCGCTCGAGGTATCGGCAAGGCTTTGGGCGCGCAAAGGCGAACGCCTGCACGGACGAGTGACTCTTCTGATGCCGCGAGCTGACGAGGTCGAGCCGCCGTCGCCGCTTCCGGGCGTCCCGTACGTGGTCCTCCCGGCACTGTCGTCAATGCAGGTCTCTGGGGAGGAAGCGCACCAGGACGTGCTGGCGCCGTTGCTGATGGGCCGGACGTCCGCCTCCGTCGTAGCGACGCTGCACTCCGCTCAGATTCAGCGTGCGCGTTCCACCGCAGCAGTCGTCGAGGTCAGGGTGGGAGGACATCTGGTGGGCCAGTTAGGCTCGACCGCTTCCGCCAACACCATCGACCTGATCCGTGCCTGCGAGGCAGCCGGTCGCATCCCAGTCGCTCATGGCACGATCACGGGCAACTCCTTGAAAGTCGAGATGAGCGTTCGAACGGCGAAGACCGCTGACGTGTCAGACCAATGGCTGGCCGAGGCGCTGAACCCGACATCGGGTCAGCCCTCTTTCACACCGTCTGGATTCGGAGACTGAAGCCGAGCTCGGTCGACACGGCCCCCAGCAGTTGCAGCGCTCAGTCGCCGTAGTGGAAGAGAGCCGCCAGTACGACGATCTGGTCATCCTCGACCGCGTACACCAGGCGGTGCTCCTGGGTGATTCGTCGGGACCAGACGTTGCCGAGTTGGTACTTCAGCGGCTCGGGCTTGCCGGTGCCCTCGAACGGCGTCCGCACGACCTCCTTCAGCAACGCGCGGACCTTCTTGTAGGTCGCCCGGTCATTATCGGCCCAGTAGCCCAGGTCATCCCGACCGATCGGGGTGAAGGCTAGGTTCACTCGTCGCCTTCTGCGTCCCCAGGAAGAGCTTCGGTGACCAGCTCGCCGTCGTGCCACTCCTGGATCGAGCCCAGCAGTCGGCGGGCGTTCGCCGGGGTCGAGAACAGGTGGCGCGTGGTCTGCCAGGCCTCGTAGTCGGCCTCGGAGATCAGGACAGCGTTGCCGCCCTTTGACGTGATCCGAACGACGTCGTGGTCTTCGTTCACCCGACCCAGCAGCGGGAACAGGTTCTTGCGCGCCTCACTTGCGCTCATCGTCGACATCTGACACCTCCTGACTTCGGTACCAGATATCGTACCAGCAGAGCGCAAGAGGCCGCATACCCCCACCCCTGAGCACCTACCCATGGGGGTATCACCAGACCCAGGGATACTGCTACCGGAATAGTTGCATGCAACAGCGCGCCACAGCGTTCTCACTAGCCCCCCGACGCGTTCTTGTTGCACACGGGTGCAATAGCCGTGCACGTCCTGGTCAGCGGCACATTCGGGTCACTCATCCCTGGGTCGCGGGTTCGAGCCCCGCCCACCCCGCAGGTAGGCAGCCGAGCGACGCGGTCATCTGGCATACCATCTGCCCTATGCAGAAGACGGTCCTCTCCCATGTCCGCCCCTGGGGCAGCAGCCTCGTCGACATCGTCATCGACGGCGACACGATCGAGGGCATCGTCCCCGTCGGTGGAACCTACGAGGACGCCGTCGTCATCGACGGCCGGGAGCGGCTCGCGCTGCCCGGCTTCATCAACGCGCACGCGCACGTGGACAAGAGCTGGTGGGGGCAGCCGTGGGTGTCCTACGGCGGCGAGGCGACCACCCAGGGCCGGATCGCCCACGAGCGCGCCGAACGCGCGAAGTACGGCATCCCGGGCGCGGACGCGACCGAGCGGGTGCTGCGCGAGTTCCTCCGGCACGGCACCACCGCGACCAGGTCCCACGTCGACGTCGATCCCGGCATCGGGCTGAGCGGCATCGCCGCCGTCCGTGAGGCCGAGGCCCGGCTCGAAGGTGCGGTCCAGGTCGAGATCGTCGCCTTCCCGCAGGACGGCGTCGTCCGCCGCGACGGCGTCCTCGACCTTCTCGATCGCGCCGCGGCGCAGGGGGCCGACAACATCGGCGGACTCGACCCGTGCGCCATCGATCGCGACCCGGTCGGCCAACTCGACGGGCTGTTCCGGATTGCCGAGAAGCACGGCTGCGGCATCGACATCCACCTCCACTCCGGGGGCGAGCTGGGCGCGTTCGAGTACGAGCTCATCATCGACCGGACGCGCCGCAGCGGCCTGCACGGCAAGGTCAACATCGCCCACGGCTTCGCGCTCGGGCAGCTACCGCCATCCCGTGCCCAGGAGCTGCTGGCCCAGTTCAGCGAGTTGGGCATCAGCTGGTCGACGGTCGCACCGGTCGGGTCGGCCCCACTGCCCTGGAAACAGATGCTCGACCAGGACGTGCGCATCGGGCTCGGCACGGACGGCATCAGAGACCTGTGGTCGCCCTATGGGGACGGGGACCTGCTCCAGGTCGCACTCGACTTCGCGCGCCTGCACCGGGTACGCCACGACGAGGAGTTCACCCGCGTCGTCCAGCTCGCCACGACCGCCGCCGCCGGTTACGTCCATCGCAACCAGCATGATCTCGTCGCGGGTGCACGCGCCGACATCGTCCTGCTGGACGCCGAGAACCCCGCCGACGCGATCGTCAGGGCTCCCGTCCGCGAACTGGTCATCGCCGGTGGACGCGTCGTCACCCGGACCGGGCAACTGGTGATCTGAGATGCCCGGCGCCGTCCGCCGGCGAAGGGCGGCGGCCCTCGCAATCAGTGTTCTCGGCGCAGCGACGGCGCTCGGCCTGACCGCGTGCACTCCTCCCGAACACCCCTCCCCCAGCCCGACCGCCCAGACATCGACACCACTGGAGCCCCCGATGGACGCCCGCTCCGCCACGACCCGACTGTTCACCGCCGCCGAACGCGATGACACCGACGATGCGCGGGCGGCACTGCTCGCCGGCGCCGACGTCGGGGCGCGCAACGCCGACGGCGCCACGGCGCTCCTGGTCGCGGCCCACCACAACGCGGTCAGCGTCGCCCGGCTGCTGCTGGAGGCCGGCGCCGATCCGAACACGAAGGACGCCATCCAGGACTCCGCGTTCCTCTACGCCGGCGCGGCGGGGCTGGACGAGATCCTCGCGGCGTGCCTCGCCCACGGCGCGGACGTCACCAGCGTCAATCGGTACGGCGGCACGGCGCTCATCCCGGCGAGCGAGCGCGGCCACGTGAGCACCGTCCGGATGCTGCTCCGGGCAGGCACCCCCGTCAACCACGTCAACAAGCTCTCCTGGACCGCGCTCCACGAGGCGATTGTGCTGGGCACCGGGTCTGACGAGCACATCGAGATCGTCCGGCTGTTGATCGAGGCCGGCGCGGACGTGACCATCCCTGACGGCCACGGAACGTCGCCGCGCCAGCTGGCGGCCGGTCGGGGCTACGACGAGATCGTCGCCCTCATCGACGCAGCGTCCTGAACTACCTGTCGCCGAACCCTCGTCGGCGCGCCGACGGTCTCGACCCCGTCGCGGAACCGGTCACCGCCGCACCACGCTGAACCCATCGCCCGGCCGCGATGGGAGACCACGTAGCCGGGGAACCTCGTTTGCCCGACTGGGCAGTTCGAGGGCGTCGAATATGGCCATCTGGCCAGTGTGCAGTGGGTCCTGCGGGTGTGGTTTCGCGATGGGAGGTGCCGAACGCGAGTCGTCTTGCATGCGTGCTTCGCCGGCAGTAATGGATGATCAATGGCGAGAAGTTCATTGGTCGGGACAGCAGTATGTGGTGTTTGTGGTGACGCTAGTCGTCGGCCTGGGTGTGTCGAGTCCTGCGTCAGCGACTCCGTCTTCGCCGGGCGGTCCCAACTATGCCGTGGACGTGAAGGCGAACGCGAGGGCCGAGGAACTCGGCGGCTCTGCCGACGTGGGACCGCGAGGAAACGAATGGCGAGTCTCGGTCACCATTCCTCAGGGATGATCGCCGCCCCGGGCGCCGGAGACTGCCGGAGAAGGCCGACTCCGGCCGCCCGGGTGGACGCGTCAGCCCCGAGCCGCCCATTCGGTGTCGGATGTCCTCAGGGCGCGCGCGGCCAGGAAGGCACAGCCGACGATCTGCAGCACCCCGCCGAGCACCGCTCCCGCCTCCGTGCCGAGCACCAGACCGACGGGGTGCAAGACACTCCAGGCCATGACGAGCGCCCCCACGTACCACCGGAACGACCTGGACCGGATCACGGCGATCCCCAGGAGAATCGGCCCGACGAGGTTGCCCCAGAGGAACAGGATCATCAGCGCCTGGAAAGCGCCCAAGAACGGATTGGCGTCGAGCGCTGATGCGACATCGGGGCCGAGCCCGGCTACCGACAGCCCGATGTGGTCGGCATTGCGCATCGCGCTTGCGCCATAGACGAAGTAGCCCGCGATCAACGACACTGCAGCCCACAGAGCGAGGCGTGGCGCACTTGGCCGGAGTACCCGCAGGGCGGCGAGGGCGCCCGGAACGAGCACGAGGCTTCCGGCGAACGCCAAGAGGGACATGATCGTGAATTGCGCGGGGTAGCGGCTCGTCATCTCCAGCGCCTCGGCGGCGGATCCCGTGTCGTTCAGCCCGCTTTCCGTCTGAATGACCAGATAGATCGTGTTGCAGACCAGTTGCAGCGCGAAGGAAAGCGGGAGGGCGATGGCCCCGGCCACCCGGCGAAATCCGACGGTCGGATCGGTAGTGGATCCGAGGGTCGGGTCAGTAGAAGTCAGTGTGTCGGCCACGAGTCTCTCCTTGGGTAGGTCCGGATGCCGCGAATGGCGCGGCCCCGATCCGATGCTGCTGTACGCGGCGCGCCGTGACTTCGGGGCCACCACGGGAATGACCTGCGTGCCAGCACGGATGTCCGGAAACCGGCCGGCGAACTAGCCTGTCGCCATGTCGTGGCCGACGCGCGCGGTGATCGCGGGATGGGTGTTGTTGCCCGTCTTCGCGGTGCTCAACGTGCTCGGTGGCACCGCGGACCGTCGGATGTACGTCCTGCTGACCTGCGTGCTCGCCCTCGTGCCCCTGGCGCTCGCCACTCTCGTCGCGCGCCGGGTTCCGGAGAACGCGTGCGCGGCGGCGCTCGCGGCCGCCGGCGTCACGCTCGTCGCGACGGCGATCCCCGACGACCTCGGCCCTCTTGCCGGGACGTGGATGCTGCTGTATCTGCCGTTCGCCGTCGCGTTGCTGATCGTGCCGACCGGACGCGCCAACTCGCAAGGATGGGCTCGCGTCGGTTGGGGGCTGACCATCGTCGTCGGCCTGTTCATCGTCATCTGCGCCGTCGAGGTGCTCGTTCCCGCAGCGTCCGAGTGGGCCCGGACCGCGGGCCTCGTGCTGCTCCCGCTCTTCCTCGTCGCTTTGATCGCGAGCGCGGTCGCTCCGATCGCACGGTATCGCCGAGCCGGTGAGGACGAGCGGCTCCGGCTGCGCTGGGTGTTCCTCGGCGGGGCGTCGCTGCCGCTGACGCTGATGCTCTGCTGGGCGAGTTACCTCGTCGTCGGCACGACTGATCTCGTCGGCATCGGCCTGGTCGCCATGTACCTGGCCATCCCGGCCGGCATCGCGGTCGCACTGGTGCGTCCCACGCTGGCCGACGTCGACCGTACCGGCATCGCCACGGTCACGGCCGGCGCGCTGAGCACGGCGGCTCTGATCGTCCTCTCGATCAGCTGCCTCGCCGTCGGATCGGCACTCGTCGCCTGGTCCCCGCCGGTCGCGCTCGGGCTCACGGCCGCGCTGGCGGCGGCGGGCGCGTTGTCGTTCCGCCCGCTGTACCGCGTCTTCGACCACCTCGTCTTTCCTGACCGTGGACGCACGCTCTCGGCCCTCGCGCGACTCCAGTCGCTGGTCGACGCCGGACAGGCCGAGCCCGCCGACGTGGAGCAGACGCTGCGGGAGAGCCTGCGCGACTCCGGTCTCGAGGTGGCGTACGCGAGCCTGTCCGACGGCGCCCTCGTGCGGTTCGACGGCACTCCGGCCACCGCGACCGAGTTGAGCACGCCGGTTCGCCTTCACGGGGACGTCATCGGCGTGCTCACATCGTCGGATCGAAGCCGTCGTCCACCGACGGCCGTGGCCCATGCGTCCGCCTCGCTCGTCGACCGGGCGCGGCTCCAGGCCGAGCTCACGGCCGCACGCGCCGACGTCGCCGCCTCGCGCGAGCGCCTGGTACGCGCGAGCTTCGAGGAGCAGCGGCGACTCGAACGGGACCTGCACGACGGCGCCCAGCAAAGGCTCGTCGCCCTCGGTATGCGACTACGGGTGGTGCAGCGCGCGGGCGGGCTGCCCGCAGGTGTGTCGGAGGATCTCGACGCAGCGGTCGCCGAGCTGGGAACGGCCGTCGCGGAACTGCGACGGCTCGCCCATGGCGTTCGCCCGAGCGCACTCGACGACGGGCTCTCCGCCGCGCTGAGCGAGATCGCGGCGCGCATGCCGGGAGCCATCGAACTCGACGTGCGATCGGCCGACGTCCCCGACGACGTCGCCGTCACCGCCTACTTCGTCGTGAGCGAGGCCGTCACCAACGCGCTCAAGCACGCCGGCGCCGAGCGCATTCGGGTGGTAGTGGAGTCCACCGCCGACCAACTCCGGGTCACCGTCGTGGACGACGGGCGCGGTGGGGCTCGCCGCCACGGCGGCCTCCGGCACCTGAACGACCGGGTGGACGCCCTCGGGGGAGCACTGTCGATCGAGTCGCCGGTCGGGGTCGGCACCCGGATCGAGGCGGTGCTGCCGTGCGCATCGTGATCGGCGAGGACTCAGCCCTCTTCCGCGAGGGACTGGCCGCCCTCCTGCAGAGCTCCGGCCATGAGGTGGTGGCGCGCGCCTCGACCGCCGCTGCCGCGGTGAGCCAAGTTCGGGCTCACCGACCCGACGCCGTCGTGCTCGACATCCGCATGCCGACCGACCACGAGGGCATCGCAGCCGCGCTGGAGATCCGCGAGTGGTCGCCGGCCATGCCGATCATGCTCCTGTCCCAGCACATCGAGGTCCGTCGCGTGTTCGACCTGGTCCAGGCGGGGGCGATGGGCTATCTCCTGAAGGACCGTGTGCTCGACGTCGATGAGTTCCTCGCCGCGCTCGACCGGGTCGCGGCCGGAGGCACCGCCCTCGACAGTGACGTCGTCTCACGTCTTGTCGGCGCGGCCCGCACGAGCACGGTGCTCGACAACCTGACGCCGCGGGAGCTCGACGTGCTGTCCCTGATGGCTCAGGGCTGGTCGAACGCCACGATCGCGAGGCGGCTGTCGCTGTCCGAGCGAACGATCGAGACCCACTGCGGCAGCATCTTCGTCAAGCTCGGGCTCACCGAGTCCGTCGACGAGAACCGCCGGGTGCGTGCCATCCTCACCTACCTCGAAGCGGCGGACTGGCCGAGGGGCGACGATGCGCGAACCGCGCTCGGGACCTAAGCTGGCCGTATCGCTCGGCTGCGATGGGAGACCAAGTAGCCGGGGAACGTCGTTGCCCAGAGAGCCGCCGGTTGCTGAGAAGGCGGAGAACGGCTCCCCGGTGAAGACAACTGCCTAGCCGGACGGTGGCTGGCCACCAACGGCCGAGAGGCCGGCGGTTTGCCGGCAAAGGTGTGGTGGCACCGCGACTTAGCCCTCCGCCCACACCTCCAGGGCCCCGTGTGTGGACCGGAGGTGATCTCCTTGATAGTTCCTGTTTCTGTTCCCGAGCGCGTGCTCGCCGCCGACCTGGCGAGCGCCGTCCCGTCGTCCCGCGTCCGGCTCTCCGGCTGGGTGCACCGTCGCCGCGACCTGTCGGCCGTGACGTTCCTGATCGTCCGCGACCGCTCCGGGCTCGCCCAGGTCGTCCTCGAACCGGACGCCGCCAGGCAGCTCGACGTCGCCGAGGA
Source organism: Propionibacteriaceae bacterium (assembly GCA_017306015.1). GTDB lineage: Bacteria > Actinomycetota > Actinomycetes > Propionibacteriales > Propionibacteriaceae > Propionicimonas. The sequence goes on along the minus strand of JAFKJK010000010.1, from coordinate 125,722 downwards.
GTGGGTGGTGGACGTCACCGGCACCGCCACCCCCAACCCGGTCGCTCCGGGCGGGGTCGAGCTGACCGACCCGGGGGTGACCGTCCTGTCGGCGCCCACCGAGTCGCCCACGCTCGAACTCTGGCGGCCGACGCTCAAGGCATCGCTGCCCGTGCTGCTCGACCAGGCTCCCCTGGCTTGGCGGCATCCGCGCCAACGCGCCCTGTGGCAGCTCTCGGCCGCAGCGCTCCGTGGCTTCCGCTCCACACTCGACGGGTTGGGCTTCACCGAGATCCAGACTCCGAAGATCGTCGCCAACGCCACCGAGTCGGGCGCGAACGTCTTCCAGCTGGGCTACTTCGGCCAGCCGGCCTACCTCGCCCAGTCGCCGCAGTTCTACAAGCAGCAACTCGTCGGGGTCTTCGAGCGCGTCTACGAGACCGGCCCGGTATTCCGCGCCGAGCCGTCCGACACCGTCCGGCACCTCGCCGAGTACGTGTCGCTGGACGCCGAGCTCGGCTTCATCCGCGACCACCGCGACGTGCTGGCCGTCCTGCGGGAGACCATCGCCGGCATGCTGGACGCCGTCCGCGGCAGCCGCGCAGCAGAGTTGCTCGGCCTGGACGTGCCCACGATCCCCGAGGAGGTGCCGACCATCCATTTCGCGGACGCCCTCCGCCTGGTCGGCGCCCCCGCCGACGAGCCCGACCTCGCGCCCGAGCACGAACGGACGCTCGGCGCCTGGGCCCTGCGCGAGCACGGCTCCGACTTCGTCGCCGTCGAGGGCTACCCGATGAGGAAGCGGCCGTTCTACACCCACCCGCAGCCGGACGATCCCCGCTGGTCGAACTCCTTCGACCTGCTGTTCCGCGGCATGGAACTGGTCACCGGCGGCCAGCGGCTGCATCGCTACGCCGACTACGTGGACGCGCTGCGGGCACGCGGCGAGTCACCGGACGCCTACGCGACCTACCTCCAGGCCTTCGCCGACGGCATGCCACCCCACGGCGGCTTCGCCATTGGGCTGGAGCGGTTCACCGCCCGGCTGACCGAGACGGACAACGTCCGCCGGGTCGCCCTGTATCCGAGGGACCTGCACCGCGTCACCCCGTGAGGGCTGGTCTCACCAGAGCGGGTGCACCGAGGAGCGCAGCAGGTCGTCGTAGACCTCGTGGACGGCGGCGTCGAACGCCACCAGGTCGAAGCCGCCGTCCAGCAGCTCCGCGGCGTCCGCATTGGCCCTGGCCTGCGCGACGTTGCGGGCACCCGGGATCACCGACGTCACCCCCGGCCGGGACGCCACCCACGCCAGGGTCGCCGCCGGCAGCGGCACTCCGTCCGGGAGGGCCGCCGCCAGCCGCGCCGCCGCATCCAGCCCCACCTCGAAGTCGACACCGGAGAAGGTCTCGCCGCGGTCGAACGCCTCGCCGTGGCGGTTGTAGCTGCGGTGGTCGGACTCCGCGAAGGTGGTCTCCTTCGTGTACCGCCCCGACAGCAGGCCGGATGCCAGCGGGACGCGGGCGAACACCGCCACCCCGGCCGCGGCCGCAGCCGGCAGCACCTCGTCCAGCGGCTTCAGCCGGAACGGGTTCAGGATGATCTGGACGTTCGTCACGTTCGGACGCGAGATCGCCGCCAGCGCCTGCGCACAGGTCTCCACCGAGACCCCGTACGCGGCCAGGACGCCCTCGGCCACCAGCTCGTCGAGCGCTTCGTAGGTCGCGTCCGACTCGATCACCGCCGTCGGCGGGCAGTGCAGCTGGACCAGGTCGAGGGTGTCCACGCCCAGGTTCTGCCGGGACCGGGTCGTCCACTCCTGGAAATGCTCCGGGGTGTAGTTCTCCGCCACCTGGTCCAGCCGCCGGCCCATCTTGGTGGCGACAGTGATGCCGTGTCCCGGGTGTCCGGCGAGGAACGTGCCGATGATCGACTCGCTGCGGCCGTCGCCGTAGACGTCAGCGGTGTCGAACAGGGTCACGCCGGCGGCCACGGCTGCAGACAGGACGTCGAGCGCGTCTGGTTCGCTCACGTCACCCCAATCGCCCCCGAACTGCCACGTGCCCAGCCCGATCGCCGAGACCTGGCGTCCGGTTCGTCCCAGCGGTGAGGCCAGCATGCGTTTCCTCCGTGTCATCGATCGGCGGTCAGGACGACTGTAAACCGTGTCGGGAAGTTCGCCGGGTCGGGCTGTCGCTATGGTGACGATCAGCGGCTGGCACGAGCCGCATTCCCCTGAGTGAGGTTTGTAGTGATTCACAGAACCCTGGGTCCGCGCACGGTGGGTGCTGTCGGGCTGGGCGGCATGCCGATGTCGATCGAGGGACGGCCGGACGCGGAGCGCTCGGTGGCCACGATCCATGCCGCGCTGGACGCCGGCGTGACGTTGATCGACACCGCCGACGCCTACCACCTGCACGCCGGCGAGGTCGGCCACAACGAGGAGCTGATCGCGGGTGCGCTGCGGTCCTACGGCGGAGACACCTCGCAGGTGCTCGTGGCGACCAAGGGCGGCCACCTGCGTCCGGGTGACGGCAGCTGGACCGTGAACGGACGGCCCGAGTACCTCAAGGAGGCAGCGAAGGCGTCGCTGAAGCGCCTCGGCGTCGAAGCGATCGGGTTGTACCAGTTCCACCGTCCCGATCCCCAGGTGCCGTACGCCGACTCGGTCGGCGCGATCCGCGACCTGCTGGACGAAGGAGTGATCCAGCTCGCCGGCATCTCGAACGCCAACGTCGGCCAGATCGACGAGGCCAACGAGATCCTCGGCGGCCGGCTGGTGTCGGTGCAGAACCAGTTCTCGCCGGCCTTCCGCTCCAGCCTGGGTGAACTCCGGCACTGTGCGGAGCTCGGGATCGCGTTCCTTCCGTGGAGCCCGCTGGGCGGCATCGGCAGGGCCGGCGCGCTCGGCGAGAAGTTCCAGCCCTTCGCGACGGTCGCCGAAGCGCACGGCGTCAGCCCGCAGCAGGTCGCGCTGGCCTGGGAGCTGGCGCTGGCACCGGTCGTCATCCCGATCCCCGGCGCGTCCCGTCCGGCCAGCATCGAGGACTCCGTCCGCGCGGCCGAACTGACCCTCACCGAGGACGAGATCGCCCAGCTGTCCGCCTGAGCCCGGCTGGCCGGGGGCCGGGCGGAAGCGTCCGGGCCCCGGCCGGATCAGGCCAGGGTCCGGACGAACAGCTCCTTGAGCTGGTCCAGTGCCCACTCGGACGCCTCGGCGTTCCAGGCGGCCGTGTCGGACATCGTGTAGCCGTGCGTGGCGTTCGGCACGATCACGTTGGTCGCGGTCAGCCCGGCCGCCTCCAGGGCGGCGTCGAGCGCGGCGACGTGGTCGGGGGTCATCCCCCGGTCGTTGTCGGCGCTGGCGAACAGGTACTCCGCGCGGGCCGACCGCAGCGCGAGGAGCGGCGAGTCGGCATCGTCGGTCACCAGTCCGGCGGTGTGGATCGCCGCGCACGCCGCGACCACCTCCGGCGCCTCGCCGGAGAGCCGCACCGCCAGCCGTCCGCCCATGCAGAAGCCGACCGTGCCGATGGGGCCGGGCCGCACTCCCGGCTGCCGGGACAGCGCGTCGACGTAGGCCGGGAAGTCCCGGGACGCCAGGTCGGCCGTGAGGTGACCCATCCGCGGCCCGGCCGTCGCGAAGAACGCACCCATGCCCTCAGGCGTCCTGAGGTCGCCGGTCGGGGCGAGGTCGGCCACCGTCCCGTCGCGGTAGAACACGTTCGGCGCCAGCACGACGTAGCCCCAGCCCGCGATCTGCGCGGCGATCTCCCGGATCCGCGGACGCAGCCCGAAGGCGTCCATGAACAGCAGGACGCCCGGGCCCCCACCCGGCGCTGATTCGACGATGGCCTCCGCGACCCCGTCCGGCATTGGTATCTGCAGCATGCAGAAACCCTAGGTCGCCGTCGTCGGGATCGTCAGGCCCGCGCGACCAGAATCAGTGCTTGTCGGCAGGGCGGCCCCGCTCCCGAGGCCGACGCGCCGGTCCATCACGATTCGCCCCCGACATCACGGCATGGCACCGGCCAACCCGAGGCTCGCTCCACCGGTCTCGGGCGCGGCGACCACGGCGACCCCCCACTTCACCCCTTCCCATGCACCGACGAGGATGGCCCCGATGCCGATCGCGCCGAGCACGCTGTGCGTCGGCATCGCCGCCTGCCGCTGGACGGCCCGCGCGTACACCTCGGGATCGTTGTAGGTGCGCTCGCTGCTCGGCGAGTGCGAGCCCTCGCCGGCCCCGAGGTCGAACTCCTCGGGCGGATCCGGTTGCTCGACCTGCTCGTCCTCGTTGGATGGTGGCGCCTTCTTCTCCACCTGCTCCGGGATGGTCGGTTCGGGCTCCCCGGACGGCCACTGGATCTTCCGGCCGCGCATCGCCTTCTCCAGCACCTTGCCCGGCGTCGTGCCCCGGAGCCAGTCGAACCAGTCCCAGGGTGGCCCCAGGCCGCTGGGGTCGCCCAGGTTCACCGGGTTCGCTGCCGCGTACAGGTACAGGTTGGCGAGCTCGGCCAGCGCGGACGTGACCGGTTGCCGCGACAGCAGTGTCTGGAACAGCAGCGGATCCTGGGTCAGCCAGCGTCCCAGGCTGGGGTCGTACCAGCGCCGGCCGAAGCTGGTCAGGCCGGAGTCGGGGTCCCGGAAACCCGCGCGGTAGCCGAACCAGTCGCCCACCGCCGAGCCGTGGACGGTGGCGCCGCCCCACGCGTCGTAGGCCGCGCGGACCTGCTGATGGCCGTCGCCGTCGAGCAGTCGCACCACGCTGCCCAGCCCGTCGTGGACGTACCACAGCGAGTGCGGGTCGGCCGACGGCGCGGGGACGAGCGCGTCCGCGGAACGCCGGCGAAGCAGCCGACCGTCGTCGGAGCGGGTGTGGAGGACACGGACGTGGTCCTGGTCGTCGAGCTGGGCGACGATGGCGCCGTTCGCGTAGAGGAAGCGGGTGCGCTGCTCGGATCCGGACAAGGCTGCGACGCGTTCCAGCAGCCGGCCGTCGGCGTCGTAGGTGTAGCTGAGCAGCCGATCCGCCTGCCTGACCTGGCGTAGCCGGCCGGCACCGTCGTAGCTGTACTCGGTGGCCGGCCCGTCGACCGGCGTACGCCGCAGGAGGCTCCCGTTGTCGTCGTAGGCGTACTCGGTCCCGTCCATTCCGGAGCGGGTGAGCCGGTCGTCGGCGTCGAAGCTGTCGTCCTGACCGGACGGCGGCGGCTGGGATGCCCGCCACAGCCGGTTCCCGGCCCCGTCGTACCCGCTCCGCACCCCGGCGTCGCCCTCCGCGGTGAGCCGTTTCGCGCCGTCGTAGTCGTAGCTGGACGCATGTGAGCCGGTCGCCTCGCCCACCAGGCCGTCGGCGCGGTAGGCGTAGCCGAACGACGCGACCGGCGTCCCCGCGAACTCGGTCGCCACCCGAGTCAGTTGCCGGTTCGGGTCGTAGCCGAAGCGGACGCTCAGCCCGGCGTCGCTGTCGATCCGGTAGAGGTTGTCCACCTTCGCGCCGTCCTGCCAGCCGAAGTCCACGTCCCGGCCGGGATCACCCCAGTCGGAGTCGGTCACCCGGGTCACGTGGCCGGCCGCGTCCCTGGCGAAGCTGGTGCCGATGACGGCGTCCGCGGAGGCGATCTCGACCAGCGCCCCCCGAGCGTCGTAGCGATAGCTCAGCGACGGCCCGAAGGGATCGGTCACGCCGATCAGCCGACCCGCCGCGTCGTAGCCATAGGTGCGGTCGCGCGCGAGCTCGCTGTCGGACACCCGGAGCGGACGGCCGAGGGCGTCGTGGACGATCACCACCTGCTTGCCGGCCTGCGAAGGTGAGTCGGCCGGCCAGTCGGGCTCGCTGACCGACACCACCCGGCCGACGGCGTCGTACCCGTAGCCGGTGGTGCGGCCGTTCCGGTCGGTGATCGCCACCGCCCGTCCGGCGGCGTCGAACCGGGCCTGCAGCGACGGCCGGGCGGGGTCGTCGCGATAGGTCTGGTAGGTGCGGCCGGCCTCGTCGACCGCGAAGAAGACACTGTGCCCGGTGGGGACCCGCAGCTGCGTCAGGAAGCCTCGGCTGTCGTAGCCGAAGCTGGTGGTCTCGGGTATCGGCAGCTCGCGGGTGAGGGCGCCCAGCCGCCGGTTGGCGAGGTAGGAGTAGCTCAGGACGGCGCCCGTCGGGTCGGTGTCCCGCGTCCGTCGTCCCGCGGCGTCGTAGTCGTAGCGGACGCTGTGCGCCGGGTCGTCCGGGACCGTCCCGCGCGCATCGGTGGCGGCGGTGAGCCACCCCGACCCGTCGTCATGGCTCCAGGTGCGCTCGGCTCCGTTGGGGTCGCGCAACCCGACCAGTTGGCCTCGCTGGTTCCAGGTCCGCGTCCAGGTGCTGCCCACGGCGTCGGTGCGCGCCAGCAGCAACCCGGTGGCGTCGAAGCTGGAACCCGTGACGCTGCCGAGCGGGTCGGTGACCCCGGTCGGCTGCAGCGGCAGGTGGCTCGCCGCGTCGTCGTAGTCGTAACGCCAGACGGCGCCGAGCTCGTCGGTCCGGGTGACGACGCGGTGGGTGCTCTGCGCGGCGTCGGCCGCATCGCTGCTGGTCCCGGCTCCGTACCGCTCGAACGACGCCTGCGTGCTGACGACGAAGCTGCCGCCGCCGGCATCGACATTGGGCTCGGAGACCTCCACGAGGTCGTACCGGTTGGGGGTGTCGGCGGACGGGGAAGCCGGACAGTCGTAGCGGAAGGACCGTGGGTGACCGGCGGCGTCCACACTGGTCGTGACCTGGCCGTAGTCGTCGTAGGCGAAGGTGGACTGACCGCCGAGCGCGTCGGTGATCGCGTCGATGGTGAAGCGCCCGTCCGTGCTGTAGGTCCACCGGGTCTCGACCAGTTGGCTGCCGGAGAAGCCCCGCTCCACGGCGATGGACGCCTCGCTGAGGTAGCGCTGCCGGGTGTCGGCCGAGTCGACGATGTAGCGATAGGTGGTCGTCCCACTCTCCCCGTCGGGGCCGGAGAACGTGACGCGGACGGTGTGCGCAGCGTGGTCGTAGGCGTAGCGCGCTTCGTTGCCGTCGGCGTCGGCCAGCCGACTGACCTTCAGCCGCGGCATCAGCCGCTCGTCGGTGTCGTAGAGGTCGACGGCGTACTCGATGGCGAACCAGTCCCCCACCGGGTCGGTGATCCGGACGAGGTGGCCGTCTTCGTCGTAGTCGTAGCGATAGTCCCGGGCCGGGCCGCCGGCGTGGCCCGGGTAGCTCACCGTGACCAGTCGTCCCCCGCTGTAGGAGTAGGTGATGTCGTCCCCACCGCCGGTCTCGTCGGCAACCCGGGTCACCACGTAGCCGCGGACGGTGCCGAGCGGCCGGTTCCCGTCCAGGTAGTCGACGTGGTCGTCGAGATCGAAGCGGATCGCCCGGCCCGAGCCGTCCTGCAGGCGGTAGGTGCGGTACGGCGGCTGCGCCTCGGCCGGGGCGAAGCTGACCCGGTGGCCGAGCGCGTCCACGGCGTCCACGACCAGCGCCTGCCCGGTCACCTCGCGGGCGCCGTCGCCGTCGATGAAGCCCTGATAGCCGAACTCGGAGGAGTAGCGGCGGGCCGATCCCGACAGCACGTCGAAACGGAGGAGATCGACCTCCGCCGGATCCAGCAGGGTCTCGCCCCGGTAGCTACCGGCCAGCGCGGAGAAGCGGCCCTGACGGCTGCGCAGGAGCAGGTCGAACCGGGTGTAGTCGAAGCCCAGGGCCGCCAGCGTCCGGCCGGGCACACCGTAGGCGCGCAGGCGCTCGCCGAAGCGCGTCGCGTCCACGGTGTTCATGGCGAAGTCGGGGTGGCTTCGGTAGTACAGCCCGCCCCCGCCGGCTTCGCTGACGAGAACCTCGGGCAGGACCGAGTGCCAGACCGCGGACACGGTCGCCTCCTGGGTGGACTGCCAGTTGGCGAACAGGTGGATCCGGGGATCGGTGTTGGGATGGGAGTCCAGGTAGGCCTGCTGGGCGTGCTGCTCGGCGGCGTCCAGCACCCTGACCGCCTGGAACGGCAGCTGGTGGTACGGCATGGTCAGGTCGGTCGCGGCCACGACCAGAGCACCGGACGCGATGTCGACGCTCAGCCGGTGTCCCAGCGCCGTCAGGCCGGACGCCGTCCACGGGCCGTTCGAGAACGCCGACGGCGAGCCCCGGCGGGCCGGGTCGTCGGTGGGCGCCCAGGCGACATCGCGGGGGACGCCGAGCGCGTCGGGCCTACTGGATGCCATCGCGCGGCCTCCCGCCTCACCGACCCGCGCCGGAGCCGCCGGCTCCGGCCGAACGGCCCCGACCGGTGGCCCGCGGACGCCGGGCGCGTCCCCAGGTCACCTCGTTCTGTTCGGCCCAGGCCGTCTGCTGTTCCTTCGTGGCGTCGACCAGCCTGGCCAGCCCGCCGAGGTCGCGGAGCTTCGGCAGCCCGGCCCCGATCGCGCGCACCTTGTCCGAGGAGAGGCCGAGCGCCTCGCGGACCTCCCACACCGCCGCGGTCGCCAGGTCGAGCCGGCGGCGGACGCGGTGCAGGTCGGCCCGAGCCGGCGTGAACGGGCTCTCGGCATCCTCGATCCGCAGCTCGCTCGCGTGATCGCCCGCCGACAGCGTGTACGTCCCGGCGCACAGGTTGCTGAACTGGTACTCCCCGGTCATCGTGGTCGTCGTCTGCTGCCGGACCTTGCCCTTGGCGTCGGTCAGCGAGACGCCGAGGCGGCCCATCGGCCGCCCGTCCACGCCGAACACCGAGCCGTGGGCAGCGCCCGCGCACGCGCCGGGCCCGGTGCGCCGCGCCCGGACCCGCCGGAACATGAACGTGGAGAAGATCTTGTCGTAGTAGATCTCGATGCCGTCCAGGTCGCGCTCGTTCTGGTTGTGGATCAGGAAGCAGGACGCGGTGGTCGCGACCGATGCCTCGGTCTCCTTGGACGACTGGAAGCCCACCGTCGTCGTGTTGCTCTGGCTCATCCCGAGCCCGGCTGTGATGCCGTCGTAGTCGGCGCCGACGGACGCGTTCACGCTCACGGTGCTGGAGAACTTCACCTCCGTCGCCGAGCTGGAGAACAGCTGCTGGCTGTCGCCGAGGGTGTAGTTGAGCTCGGTGCCGGTGTCCAGCCACCACCGTCCGATCAGCTCGGCCCGGTTCTGCGCGGACGGATCGGCGAAGGGGTTGCTCGCCACGGACAGGTCCGCCCCGCCGTCGGGGAAGAATTGGTCGAGGTTGTGCAGGAACGGATCCAGTTCCAGCAGCCTGCGGCGGACGTCGGCCGGGATCACCCCGGCGATCGGGTCGCCGTCGGGACGCAGCAGGCGGTAGGCGGGGACGGCGAGCACCTGCTCGATCCGCTGCAGCGCGTACAGGATCGTCCCGTCGGCCCGGCGGCTGGCGGCGAACGAGGGGTTGACCAGGATGACGAAGATGTCGCCGAGCGGCCCCCAGTAGGCGCGTCCCAGAGCCTTCTGGTTGTCCGCGGTGACGACGGTGCTGCGGAAGTGCGACACCTGGACGCCGCTGGTCGAGGAGTTCGTGGTCGACTGCGACTGGGAGAAGCCGACACCCTCGCCGAGGATCCCCAGGATGTCGATCTTGGCCTGGACGCCGCTCTGCGACTGCATGCCCGAGCTCTCGCCGATCGTGAACCGGGTGCCGTACGACTGCGACTGGGTCAGGGAGGCGGTCATGTCCTGGCCGGGCGGGCAGTAGACGATGCTCATCGGGACGAAGTCGAGGGTGAAGTCGCCGATCGCCGTCTGGCCCTGGATCGCCTGCAGGTAGACCGTCCGGTCCGCCGACGTCCCCAGCGAGGTGTCGCGGGTCTCGCAGTGCAGCACGACCCGGTACTGCTCGACGAGGTCGACCATGTCGACCGAGACGGTCAGCGTGTCGTACCAGTCGCCGTCGTGGTCGTCGTCGCCGAGGCTGGCCGACCGCGAGTCGACCGGCGCCCAGCCGCTGCCGACGAGCTTCTCCAGCTGGGCGGAGAAGTAGCCGCGGCCGTTGTCGAACCAGGGGTGGTCGTGGAATGCGATCTCGATGCTGAAATCGATGTGGGCGTCCGTGACCGTCTGCTGCGCGGTGGTCGCCGACGTCGTGGTGCTCGACTCGGTGCCCCCGTGGAAACTCCTGACGTCCATGGAAGCGATTGGATTGCCTGGCCACGCGCTCATGCTGGGGCCCTCCCCGGGGAGGCCGACTCAGGCATTTCCGCGTCCGACACCCGGAAGGCTGTCGACCCGAGCGGGAACCTACTCCGGCGGCCACCACGGCGGTTATGAGGAATTCAGCGGCCGCGCAGAATTGCGCCGGCCCGAGGCGCTCCACGTCCGGGCCGCGGTGCCGGTTTGCTCCGCTGTGGCGGCACGGGCAAGGCTGAGCGCATGCAGCCGGCCGAGATGAGCCACGACGAGTTCCCCCACTCGACGGCGACGGCGGACGGCATCCGCACGATCCCCGCCGCGCGGGGCCAACGGAACGTCTACGTCCACCTGAACGTCCCCTACGCCACCAAGGACGGGCGGACGCTGCACCTGCAGATCATCCAGCCCAGCCGGGACGCCACGTTCGCCGACCCGTCCGAGGTCTTCGCCGAACGCTTCGGCTGCATCGTCTTCGTGCAGGGCTCCGCCTGGGGCGAGCAGGCCCTCGGCAGCTCGATCGCGTTCTGGTGCCGCTTCGCCGAGCGCGGTTACACGATCGCCGTCGTCGAGTACCGGCCGTCCAGCCTCGCCGTCTTCCCCGCCCAGGTGCGCGACGCCAAGACCGCCGTCCGCTGGCTCCGGGCGCACGCCGACGACTACTCCATCGACCCGGAGAGGATGATCCTCGCCGGCGACTCCTCCGGCGGGCACACCGTGCTCATGGTGCACGCCACCACCGGCCTGGCCGCCTTCGACGACGAACCCGATCAGCCGTTGCCGATCGCCGCCTACCTCGACTTCTACGGGCCGAGCGACCTGTCCCGCCTCAACGACGAGCCGTCCACCATGGACCACACCGGCCCCGACAGCCCGGAGGGGCGGCTCTTCGGTGGTGTCCGGCTCGCCGACGTCCCCGAGCTGGTCGAGCAGGCGAACCCGTCGGCGTGGGTCGAGCCCGGCCGTCCCCTCGCTCCCCTGCTGATGATCCACGGCTCGAAGGACCGGCTGATCCCGTTCGCGCAGAGCGTCCGCCACTTTCAGGTGCTCCGGGACGCCGGCCAGCCGGTCGAGCTGATCCAGGTCCGCGACGCCGACCACGGCATCTGGCCGGCCATCTTCAACGAGCAGGTCGCCGACATCATCGACTCGTTCATCCGCGACCACTCGACGCGCTGAGCTCGGCGGCGGGACACGCGGACGAGCCGGGTCCCGCCGGGGATAGGGTCGAAGACGCGATCGGACGCCGCCAGCGCGCCGCCAGAACCACCGGGACTCATGCACACCGACCTCAGCCATCCCCCCGCCACTCCCGACCCTGCTCCGGTCCCCGGTGGCGGGCGCCTCACGGGCGAGCGTGCCGTCGACCTCCAGGTGGCCATGGCCATGATCGCCGTCGGCTTCTTCGTCGCATCGATGGGAGCCGTGGTCGCGATCCTCGCCGCCGAGTTCGCTGTCGCACCGGAGTCGCTGAGCTGGGTCGGTTCGACCTTCGGCCTGGGCCTTCTCGTCGTGGCGGTGACGGGACGCTGGCTGCTCGGCCGTGGTCCACGGGTGGCGTTGGCGGGTAGTGCCGTGACGTTCACCGTCGGCACTCTCCTGGTCGCCCTCTCCGCAGATCTCGGCCTGGTGTTCGCGGGGGCGATCCTGGAAGGAGTCGGGGCGGCGGTCATGGTGCTGGTCGCCCCGGTGATGCTGATCGCCAACGCCGATGTCCGGCTGACCAGGGTGAACGCGATCGCCAGCCTGATCGGGATCGCCGCGTCGCCGCTGATCGGCGCCATCGCCGGCACCGGGGTCAGTGGACGCCTGGGCCTGCTCGTGCTGGTCCCGGTCCAGGCCGCACTCCTGTGGCTGCTGGCAAGCTCCCGCCCACCGCGCCGGGACCAGGCCCGGGACGCGTCCGGCACCGCGGCCACGGCATCGGCCGGGGCTGCGGCGACCGGAGGGGCGACTGAGGAACGTCCCCGCCTCCGCCCGGCCACAGCCGCGCGACGCTGGCTGGCCATCGTGATGGCGGTCTCGGTGGAGTTCTGTTACGTCGTCTGGGGCGTGAGCCGGCTGCTGGCCGCCGGGCTGGACACGACGGTCGCCGCCATGCTCGGGATCGCCTTCCCGATCGGCATGACGCTGGGACGCTTCGCCGGGCCGTGGCTGATCCGCCGGGTGCCGGCCGTCCCCTTCGGAGCGGCCCTGGCGATCATCGGCACGCTGCTCGTCGCGCTCACGGAGTCCTGGCCGTCCGTCGCCGCCGGCCTGGTGATCGCCGGCCTCGGTGTCGCCACGCTCTACCCGGTCACCCTGGCCGAGCTGATGGCCGTCCCCGGGCTCCGGCCCTCCCACGCGGCGTCGCTGGGCGCGCTGGCATCCGGCACAGCGATCGTGCTGGCACCGGTCGGGCTGGCTGCGCTCGCCGGCGTCATCGACCTCCGGCTCGCATTCCTGATCCCGATCCCGCTGCTGGTCGCCCTGGTCATGCTCCACGGACGACCCGTCAGGACGCGCCGGGAGCCCACCTTCTTCGAGGCCGAAGCCTGACCGGTTCTCAGCTTTTCCTCAGGAACCATTGACCATCGTCCGAGGGCGGCGTTAGGTTCGACGGATCGCGCAACAGTCCCCGGTGATGTTGCCGGGACGGTCGGGCGACACCCCTCCCCCTCCCGAAGGAGCTTCCATGAAGAAGCTGCGCATTCTGGTCACGATGCTGGTGGCCGCGCTCACCCTGTGCACCCTCTCGGCCACCCAGGCCGAAGCCAGGCATCGGCCGGTCAGACCACCGGCAGCCGCCACCTTCACCCTGAACGCCAAGGTGCTGGACGGCGGTCAGCAGATCATCTCCCTGACCATCGACACCCACCGACTCCGGATCAAGCCGTCCAGCCTGAGCGCCGGCACGTTCGGCGTCCACGCCAAGGGCACGAACCCGTACACCTCGCTCGATCCGGCGACGGTGTTCGGCACGTTCGACGTCGACCGGACGGTCACCGGCGTCCACCTCGACAAGCGCGGACGCATCGTGGTCGACCTCAAGTACGGCAACGCGCCCGACGGCACCAACGTCGACGGGGCGTCCACCTTCGCCTGGGCGAACAGCGAGGGCCGCAACATCATGCTCGACCTCGCGTACACCGTCACCCAGAAGCAGCCGATCACGCTCCGCGACGGCCGCAGCTTCACCTTCTCCGCGCTGAAGCAGGGACGGGTGTCCGACCCCGAGGTGGACGCGTACGGCTCCGGCAAGGCCCAGGGCATGAAGTACCGGCTGTTCAAGCCGGCCGCACGCGGCAACCGGCCGCTGATCGTGTGGCTGCACGGCGGCGGTGAGGGCGGCTGGTCGCAGGCGTACAACAACGACCTGCCCCTGATCGCCAACCGCGGCGCCCTCGGGTTCAGCACCCGCACGGCGCAGCGCATCTTCGGTGGCGCCTACGTCCTGGTTCCGCAGGCGAACGACTACTGGCTCAACGACGCGGCGCAGGGGTACTCGGCCCGGCTCAAGAAGCTGATCGACGGCGTGGTCAAGCGCAACCACGTCGACCGCAGCCGGATCTACGTCGTCGGCGCCTCCAACGGCGGCTACATGACGCCGAAGCTCGCCATCGACAGTCCCGGCTACTTCGCGGCTGACGTCCCGATCGCGCCGGTGGTGTCGTTCGGCGGGACGACGGTGCTCACCGACGCCCAGCTCACCGTCCTCCGCAAGACGCCCACCTGGGTCGTCCAGGCCAAGAACGATCCAGTCGTGCCGTTCGAGGCCAACGGCAAGCACATCTACGACGTGGTCGGGAACGCCCTGCTCAGCGCCTATGACGACGTCACCTGGAACGGCGTCACCTACAACGGCCACTGGTCCTGGATCTACGTCGCCCGAAACGATCCGAAGAACGACCACGGCCAGCACATCTGGCAGTGGATGGCCAAGCAGTCGCTGCACAAGCACTTCCCGAAGCACCACCACCGGTAGTCGGTAGCGGCAGAACATCCCCGTCCGGGCTCGTCGACACCCTGTGTCCGACGGGCCCGGACGGCCGACCGGTCCTGGATCTGGCAGGAGCGCTCGCGAATTGGGTACGTGCTCGGTATGCCTGAATCCCGAAAAGGAGCGTCGATGCCCAAGACCAAGTTCACCCTGCCCGGGCTGTCGGAGGAGACGGCCGCGAAGGTCGTAGCCATCCTCCAGGACCGCCTGGTCTCCTACAGCGACCTGCACCTGACCCTCAAGCACGTGCACTGGAACGTGGTCGGACCGAACTTCATCGCCGTCCACGAGATGATCGACCCGCAGGTCGACGCCGTCCGGCTGTTCGCCGACGCGGCCGCGGAACGCATCGCCGCGCTCGGCGCATCTCCCAAGGGCACCCCGGGCGCGATCGTGTCCGGCCGCACCTGGGACGACTATGGGCTCGGCCGCGACACCGTCCAGCACCATCTGGAGGCCCTCGACAAGGTCTACGACGGCGTCATCGAGTCCAACCGCAAGGAGATGGACGAACTCGAGGACCTCGACCTGGTCACCCAGGACATGCTGATCGAGCACACCGAGGCTCTGGAGCAGTTCCACTGGTTCATCCGCGCTCACCTGGAGAACGCCGCCGGAGCGATCCCGGCCTGATCGTCAGCGTCGCCTCGCCCGCACCGACCGAATTTGCGGCCAAGTCTCGATCAGGGAGCCCGAAACGGCCTCCACCAACGATCGAGAGCGCAAATCGCGTCGCCCTTCAGCTACCGGCCAGCTTCGCCAGCAGCAGCGCCTCGGACAGGATGGCGTGCTCGAACGTCTCCAGGTGCAGTGACTCGTTGGGGCTGTGCGGGCTGCCCTGCGGGTCGAGGACGGCGGTCACCAGGACGGCCGCGTCCGGGAACTCCCGCGCCAGGTCCGCGATGAACGGGATCGACCCGCCGACGCCCAGGTCCACCGGCTCCACCCCGTAGCCTTCGGCCAGTGCCTGGCGGCCCAGTTCGATGCCCCAGCCGTCCGTGGCCAGGAACCCCTCGCCACAGTCGACGTCGCTGAACTCCAGTTCGGCCCCGAACGGCGCCTGCGCCTCCAGGTGCGCCCGCAGCGCCTGGTACGCCTCGTGAGCGTCCTGTCCGGGCGCCACCCGGGCGCTGACCACCACCGACACCTGCGGATGCAGGGTGTTCGACGCGGCGTCGACGCTGGCGTAGTCGATCCCGGTGATCGTGATCGACGGCTGGTTCCAGATCCTGGCCAGCAGCTCGCCCCGCCCGATCGGACGGCTGCGGCCGGGCAGGTCGGTCTCCTCGCGCAGCCGGGCCTCGTCGTAGTCGGGCGTCGGCGCATCGTGGCTCGTCAGGCCAGGGACGGCGACCGAGCCGTCGTCGTCCCACAAGGTCGCGAGCAGCTTGATGGTGGCCAGCATCGCATCCGGGACGGCGCCGCCGAACATGCCCGAGTGCAGCGCGTGCGCGAGCGTCCGCACGGTCAGCGTGAACCGGACCGCGCCCCGCAGGGTCACGGTCACCCCGGGCGTGTGGGAGTCCCAGTTGCCGGAGTCGGCGACCACGATCAGGTCGGCGTCCAGCGCGTCGCGGTGGTCGGACAGGAACTGGCCGAACGAGCGCGACCCGTACTCCTCCTCACCCTCGACGAACAACGTCACGCCGACGCCCAGGTCTCCCAGCACGTCCTTCAGCACCCGCACCGCGGTCAGGTGCGCGATCACGCCGGCCTTGTCGTCGCCGGCGCCGCGGCCGTACAGCCGTCCCGCCCGCTCGGTCGCCTCGAACGGCGGTGAGATCCAGAGCTCCGGGTCCCCGGCCGGCTGGACGTCGTGGTGCGCGTACAGCACGACCCCCTTCCGGCCGGGCGCCGACGCCTTCGTCGCGAGGACGGCGGGCTGGCCGTGCTCGTCCGTCCCCGGGACCGCGGCGGCGTGGACGCCCACCTCGTCGAAGACGCCGAGCCCGGACGCCAGCGCCGCGATCGCCTCCGCGCTGCGCCGCACCTGGGACTGGTCGAACGCGGGCCACGAGACCGACGGGATCGCGACGAGGTCGGTCAGTTGGGCGATGGCTTGGGGCATCGCCTCGGAGACGGCAGCGCGGAGCGCCTGGCTGAGTTCGGCTTCGGTCATGGCGGCATCCTCCCACCATCGCCGGAGGCAGTCTTGCCCAGGCGTGGCCGGGACATCGGCCACGACGCGACGCCGCGTCCCCGGCTCGTGGGGTAGAACCTGAGGTGTACCCCGCGAAAGGATCCCGCCATGACCTACCGGATCGGCTACATCGTCGGCAGCCTCTCCAGCGTTTCGATCAACCGGCGCCTCGCCGGCGCCCTGGTCGCGCTCGCCCCCGACACGCTGGAGTTCTTCGAGATCGGGATCGCCGACCTGCCGCTGTACAACCGTGACCTGGACGGCGACTATCCCGAGGTCGCGCGACGCTTCAAGGGCGACGTCGAGTCAGCGGACGGGCTGCTGATCGTCTCCCCGGAGTACAACCGCTCGATGCCCGGTGCGCTGAAGAACGCCATCGACTGGGGCTCCCGGCCGTGGGGCACGAACTCGTTCGCGCGCAAGCCCACCGCGCTCCTGGGCACCTCCAGCGGCTCGATCGGCACCGCGGTCATGCAGGCGGCGATGCGGAACGTCCTGAGTTTCCTGAACGTGCCGCAGCTGTCCTCACCGGAGGCGTACATCACCTTCAAGCCCGACGAGTGGGACGGCGACATGGTCACCAACGAGTCCACCCGGGCGTTCCTGACCCACTACATGGCCGAGTTCGCCGCCTTCGTCGAACGGGTGCTCGCCCACGCCCCGGGCCACATCGGCGACGAAGGCTGACGCTCAGGCGGCGATCTCCGTCCCGGCGAAGCGGCGGTGGAAGGCGTCGAAGTCGAGAGCGACCGCGCCCTCCAGGCCCGCCGCGCCGGGACCCACCAGCAGGTCGATGTCGAACGCGGAGATCGCTCCGGTGAGTTCTGCCGGCCAGTCGTTGCCGAGCCCGCTGCCCCCGCGCAGCACCACGAAGTCGCGGCTGGAGCACTCCAGCTGCCGGATCTCGGGCTGGTCGAGCAGCAGCATCGCGGCGACCGGGTTGAGCGAGTCGAGTCGGCTCGACAGGCTCGAGCGCAGGAGTACGGCGCTCGTCCAGCCCAGCACCGCGTAGGCGGCCCCGGCCACCCGGCCGCCGTCCCGGCCGCGGCGCTCGGGCGTCCACGCGGTGACGTGGCCGATGCAGCGGTGGTCGACCGAATACTCCTTGACCAGTCTCGCCAGCGACGCCGGCGACTCGCCGACGTGACGGAAGTAGCATCCGGGGCTCGGCGTCGGCTGAGTGGCCGTCGCGGCTGCGGTTCCTTCCCAGGTGTCGATCCTCAACATGTCCCCCTCCACGGGTCCGGCTGCCATGCGGAGCGGCCGAATTCACCACTGACGATCGAACACCACGTCACCGCCGCACGAAAGACCCCTTATGGGCGACGCCCAAGCGGGCGACAGGAGCGACGTCAATTCATCCCGGAGATCGGACGGACGGGGGTGGTCTGCCGGCTCAGCATGGCTTCGAGGATTCCGTAGAAGGCTGCGGCGTCGACCTTCTCGACGACGGTGGCGTTCGGGGCCAGCCCGAACTTGTCCCAGGCCATCGTCGACATGCCGCGGGTGAGGGGCGAGGTCGTCTCCACGTCCACCCGGTAGGCAGCACTGGCCAGGACGAGTTCGGGGTGCAGGAGCTGGGCGAGGGTGAGCGAGTCCGGGTGGGTCGAGCCGTCCACCCCGACCGACTCGTCGTAGTCGATCGTGGCGTCGCACATCCGCTGGAAGAAGCGGGCGAGCGGCGTCCCGAGGGCGCACAGCCGGTCGTACTGCGGGCGGGCGAAGGTCGCGTCGTTCAAAGTGACCGGGTCCCACGGAACGATCCGGACGTCGGGGAAGCCGGCGTCGAGCACGATCTGGGCGGCCTCCGGGTCGACGTAGAAGTTGAACTCCGCGCTCGGGGTGATGTTGCCGCGGCCGTTGTTCGATCCGCCCATGATCGACAGGCTCTTCACCCGGGACGGGAAGGTGCGGTCCATCACGGTGGCAACGGCGAGGTTGGTCAGCGGCCCGATGGCGATGATGTTCAGCTCCCCGGGAGCCTCGGCGGTCAGCCGCAGCAGCGCGTCTACCGCGTGCTCGGATGCGTTGTGGACGCCGGTGACGTCCATCGCCAGGCCACCCGAGCCGTCCCCGTGCACGTCCTCCGCCGACGACCACTCCCGCAGGACCGGCTGCCGGCAGCCGACATGGACGGGCACCTCTCCGAGCCGTCCAGCGACGTTGAGGGTGAGGTGGGCGTTGGCGACCTGCTGGTCGAAGCCGACGTTGCCGGCGACCATGGTGATGGCCCGCAGGTCAGCGGCCGGGTCGAGCAGTCCGAGCAGGATGGTGACGCAGTCATCCTGAGCCGTGTCCGTGTCGATGATGATCGGGATGCGCGCCATGCTTCTCCTCCGCTGCCGGCCCACACCCTAACCAGCCGGAGCGACTGCCCACGCAGCGCCGACCGGCCGGACGCCGGGCGAGTGCGGAGAACTACGCCCCGGCGGGCTGCAGTGCGGACGCCTCGGCTGCGTGGACAGCCACGACGCCGGACTCCCGCTCGATCAGCTTGCGCCGCTCGAAGTACCAGGCGGCCGCCAGCGGGATGAGCGCCGCGACCCACGCGAGCGGGGCGGCGACGCAGGCGCCCAGGAAGCCGATGCGGTCGATCAGAAACAGGCCGACCGCTGCCCGGGCGACCAGTTCGGCGATGCCGGCGATGGTCGGGACAGTGGTGGCGCCGAGGCCCTGCATCGAGTTCCGCAGCAGGAACAGCACGGCCAGCACCGCGTACAGCGCGCCGTTGATGACCAGGTACCGGTGGGCCATCGCGACGACCTCGTCGTTGCCGTCGCTGAAGAACAGCCGGGCCAGGCTGGTGCCGAAGACGAGGATGAGCCCTCCGAGCACGACCGCGAGACCCATGGCGAGCAGACCCGTCCGGAAGATCCCGACGCGGATCCGGTACCACTGCCCGGCCCCCCGGTTCTGCGCGACGTAGGTACTCATCGCGACCCCGATGGACGCCAGCGGGGCGACCGCTGCCTGATCGACCCGCATCGCCGCGGTGAAGGCGGCGACGGCGTCCGCTCCGAGCTGGTTGATGCCGTACTGCAGCACGGCCGCGCCGATCGCGATCACGGACATCTGGAAGCCCATGGTCACCGCCAGCCACGCGTTCTTCGACAGCAGCCCCTGCGGTAGCCGCCAGTCGGCCCGGGTCAGCTTCAGCATCGGCATCCGCCGCTGGATCAGCACCAGGCACAGGATCACCGAGACGGCCTGCGCGGTCACGGTCGCGGCGGCCGCCCCGCCGACGCCCAGATGCAGGACGGCCACGAAGACCACGACCAGGGCGGCGTTGAGCAGGCAGGCGACGACCAGGAACAGCAGCGGCGTCCTGCTGTCGCCGAGCGCGCGGATGATCGCGCTGAGGAAGTTGAAGGCCACGGTCGCCGCGGCCCCGCTGAACAGGACGCGCAGGAAGGTGGACGCACCGTCCATCAGCTCCGGCGGCGTGCCCATCAGCGTGAGCAGGTAGTGCGAGCCGAGGGTGCCGGCCAGGACGATGCCGACAGTGATCGCAGCGCTGACGATGATGCCGGCGGCCACCGAACGGCGCATCGCCACCAGGTCGCCGGCTCCGAAGGCCTTGGCCACCGGGATGCCCAGGCCGGCGGACGCGCCCATGGCGAAGCCG
Organism: Propionibacteriaceae bacterium; assembly: GCA_017306015.1. Taxonomy (GTDB): domain Bacteria; phylum Actinomycetota; class Actinomycetes; order Propionibacteriales; family Propionibacteriaceae; genus Propionicimonas. Next base: position 105,879 of record JAFKJK010000010.1, on the reverse strand, counting down.
AGCAGGAGGAATTGCAGGCTGCCGGACGCGCCGACCGCGGCCAGCGCGTCAACGCCCAGCAGCCGGCCGACCACCATGGCATCGGTGACCGAGTACAGCTGCTGGAAGAGGTTGCCGACAAGGAGCGGAAGTGTGAACAGGACGATCAGGCGGACCGGACGTCCGACGGTGAGGTTCTTGGTCATGCAGGACTACTCGCGAGGCTCGTGTGGTGGATCTACCTGATCGGACGGACGGGTAGCTCAACTGCACACACGGTCTGCCTCTTGGTACTGCTGAAACGATATCAAGAAACCGATTCCCGCGTGACCGGACGCGCGATTCTGGACCAACGTGACCGTCCGGGCCCACCGTCATCGCGGGCCCCGACCCGGGACCCCCGGCAGCCGCCCAGCCGGGCCGAGCAGCCGGACAGGTACAGGGATCCCGGCGTTCGCCGGGACGACATCAGCAAGACCCTGCCACTGTCGTCCCGGGCCCCGACCCGGGACCCCCGGTAGCCGGACAGGTACGCAGGTTAGGGGGTCCCGGCGTTCGCCGGGACGTCCTAGAGTCGAACCATGGCAACGATCTCCCCCGCCACCGCTGCGTGGCGCCCGCGTCCGGCTGATGCCCCCGAGGTCATCAGCGACGAAACGGCAGAGCTTCTTGAAGGCTGGTGGCGTGCGGCCAACTACCTGTCGGTCGGCCAGATCTACCTGCTGGACAACCCGCTGCTCCGCCGTCCCCTCGACCGCGACGACGTGAAGCGCCGCCTGCTCGGCCACTGGGGCACCACGCCCGGCCTGAACTTCCTCTACACCCACTTCAACCGCGCGATCATCGAACGCGACCTCGACTCGATCTACATCGCCGGCCCGGGCCACGGCGGGCCCGGCCTGGTCGCCAACGCCTACCTCGAGGACACCTACACCGAGATCTACCCCTCCATCAGCCGGGACGAGGCCGGCCTGGCCCGGCTGTTCAAGCAGTTCTCCTTCCCCGGCGGCATCCCGTCCCACGTGTCGCCGGAGTGCCCGGGATCGATCCATGAGGGCGGCGAGCTGGGCTACTCGCTGTCGCACGCGTTCGGATCGGTGTTCAACTCCCCCGGCCAGCTCACCTTCGCCGTCGTCGGGGACGGCGAGGCCGAGACCGGCCCGCTCGCGACCGGCTGGCACGGCAACAAGTTCCTCAACCCGGTCACCGACGGCGTCGTGCTGCCGGTGCTGCAGTTGAACGGCTACAAGATCGCCAATCCGACGATCCTCGCGCGGATCCCCGAGGACGAACTGGCCGATCTGATGCGCGGCTACGGCTGGGAGCCGCTGTTCTTCACCGCCTCCGCCGACGACGACCACCTCGAAGCCCACAAGCGCTTCGCACGCCTCCTGGACGACGCCCTGGACCGGATCGTCGAGATCAAGGCCCGCGCTGCCGAACAGGGAGCCGACAAGGCCGAACGCCCCCAGTGGCCGATGATCGTCTTCCGCACCCCGAAGGGCTGGACCGGCCCGAAGACCGTGGACGGCAAGCAGACCGAGGGCCACTGGCGCTCCCACCAGGTGCCGCTGGCGAACGCCCGCGACTCCGCGGAGCACCTGAAAGTGCTGGCCGACTGGCTGGCCAGCTACCGGGTCGAGGAGCTCTTCGACGACACCGGACGCCTGGACGCCCGGTTCGACGCGCTGAAGCCGTCCGGGAGCCGCCGGATGTCGGCGAACCCGGTCGCCAACGGCGGCCAGGTGCTGAAGGATCTGATCCTGCCCGACTTCCGCGACTACGCCGTCGAGCCCGACGAGGACGGGCACGGCGGGCCGATGGTCGAGGCGACCCGCCGGCTGGGCGAGTTCTTCGCCGAGGTCGTCCGTCGCAATCCGGACAACTTCCGGGTCTTCGGACCGGACGAGACCGCGTCCAACCGGCTGCAGGAGGTGTACACCGCCACCAACAAGCAGTGGGTCGCGGACTACGAGCCGCTCGATTCCGAGGACCCGATGCGCCGTCAGGGCCAGGTGATGGAGGTGCTCAGCGAGCACCAGTGCGAGGGCTGGCTGGAGGGCTACCTGCTCACCGGCCGGCACGGCGTGATGAACTCCTACGAGGCGTTCATCCACATCGTCGACTCGATGTTCAACCAGCACGCGAAATGGCTGGAGTCGACCAATGACATCGGCTGGCGGCGTCCGGTCGCGTCCCTGAACTACCTCCTCAGCTCGCACGTGTGGCGGCAGGACCACAACGGCTTCAGCCACCAGGACCCCGGATTCCTCGATGTCGTGATGAACAAGTCGCCCGAGGTGATCCGGGTCTACCTGCCGCCGGACGTGAACACCCTGCTGTCCACCTTCGACCACTGCCTGCGCTCCAAGCAGTACGTGAACGTCGTCGTCGCCGGCAAGCAGCCGGAGCCGGTGTTCCTGAACATGGAACAGGCGATCGCGCACTGCACCCGCGGCATCGGCATCTGGGAGTGGGCGGGGACGGAGGAGCCGGGCACCGAGCCGGACGTCGTCCTCGGCTGCGCGGGCGACGTCCCGACGCTGGAGACGTTGGCCGCGGCCGATCTGTTGCGCCAGCACATTCCCGACCTCAAGGTGCGGGTCGTGAACGTCGTCGACCTGATGCGGCTGCAGGACGACACCGAGCACCCGCACGGGCTGTCGGCCCGCGACTTCGACACCATCTTCACCACCGACCGGCCGATCATCTTCGCCTTCCACGGCTACCCCTGGCTGGTGCACCGGCTCGCCTACCGGCGGACGAACCACGCCAACCTGCACGTCCGCGGGTTCAAGGAGAAGGGGTCGACCACCACCCCGTTCGACATGTGCATGCGCAACGACATCGACCGCTACCGGCTCGTCATCGACGTGATCGACCGCGTCGAAGGGCTGCGCGCCCGGTACGCCACGCTGCGGCAGCAGATGGTCGACCGGCGGATCGAGGCCCAGGCGTACGCGCACACCTGGGGCACCGACATCCCCGAGGTCGCCGACTGGGTCTGGCCGGACGCCGGCGACGAGGCGCGCGCGAACGTCCACCCCGCCGACACCGGGGCGGACAACGTATGACGGAGCTCTGGCTGGTCCGCCACGGCCAGACCGAGTGGTCGGCCAATGGACGGCACACGTCCATCACCGACCTCGACCTGACCGAGACCGGGGTGGAGCAGGCGAAGGCGCTGCACTCGCGGATGGACCCGGCCGACTTCGGCCTGATCCTGTCCAGCCCGCGGCTGCGGGCCCGGCGGACCGCCGAGCTGGCCGGGTTCGGCGACTACGAGATCGAGCCGGACCTGGCCGAGTGGTACTACGGCGACCTGGAGGGCCTGACCAGCAACCAGATCCGTGCCGAGCACCACGGCTGGCGGATCTGGTTCAACGGCTGCCCCGGAGGCGAGTCGGCCGAGGAGGTCCGGGCCCGGCTGACCCGGGTGGTGGCTCGCGTCCGGGCGTCCGGCGTCGAGCGGGCGATCTGCTTCGGCCACGGTCACGCCAGTCGGGTGCTGGCCCTGTGCTGGCTGGATTTCCCGATCATCTTCGGTCAGAGTTTTCCCCTCGATGTGGCCACCATTTCGGTGTTGGGACGCGAAAAGGAGTCGCCGGCGATCCTGCGCTGGAACAGCTGATCAGGGCGCGGGTATTTCACCCTGTCCCCTGAACGGGGACGTCAGAAACGTCCCCGGACGAGGACTTATACCGTCGAGCGCGGCCGGATAATCTCTGTGTTGTCCATCAAACTAGCCCCCCGAGCTGACGATGACTCAACTGCAGGAACGACCTGTCCACGTGATGCCGAGCGACGATGACCGCCCGGCCCAGGCGATTGCCAGCCCTGCGCTGGCGAACATCGACGCCAGCCACTGGCGCCGGGAGTACGTGCGCACCCCCGTCCCGCCGCCGCGCGGGACGAACCGGATGACGCGCACCTTCCGGGCGCACCCACAGCTGGTCAAGACGGTGCTCTCGACAGTCACCGTCACCGCCGCCGTCGGCCTCTTGGTCGGCGCCGCCCTCACGTTCCTGCCGGGCCACCCGTGGGCAGCGGCCGACTCGAGCAACGGCACGTCGGCATCGGCTGTCGTCGCCGGCGACCGGCCGGCGGGCGTCGCCATCAGTGCGGACGCACGGCAGGTCTACGTTGCCGCCTCCGGCAGCAGCAAGCTGCTGGTACTGAAGGCCGACGACCTGTCGCTGATCCAGAGCGTCCCCGTTCCGGGACTCCACCCCAGCGCGATCGCCGTGGACGCCGCGCACCACACCGCCTTCCTCGTCGACTCCCACAGCCGGAGGGTGGCCGCCGTCGACCTGACCAGCGGGACGGTCGCGGCCGAGTTCAAGACCGGCGACGCCCCGGCGGCCGTTGCGGTCGACCCGGTCCGGCAGCGGCTCTATGTCGCCAACAGCGCCGACAAGACCGTCTGGGCCTACGACATCTCCACCGGACGCCGGGTCGGCACCTTGAAGACCTCGGGAAAGCCCACCTCGCTCGCCCTCAACACCACGACCAAGCGGCTGTACGTCCTCGCCGGAGGGAAGATCAGCAGCTTCCACTCCTCCAGCCTGAAGGCGGCCGGCAAGGCCAGGTCTGCCGCGGGCGGCAGCACGATCACCGTCGACAGCGGCAACCGCTACCTCTACCTCGCCGGCCCGGGCACCCTCAAGCGCTGGGAGCTGAGCAGCGGCCAGAGCAGCAGCATGGCGATCACCGGCAACCCGGCAGCGATCTCGGCCAGCACACCAGCCGCGACGGCGTTCGTGGCCGTGCCCGACGAGGACCGGCTCACCAGGGTCGCGATCCGCTGAGGACGCCGGGGCCAACAGGGTACTTCTACGGCTGGGCAAGCCACGATGACCGGAGGACGCTGTTCGTGAACAGCGTTTCCTCCTGTCAGGGGTTGCCATGAACACCGTCGCTCGTCGCCTCGCCACTGTCCTGTTCGCCGCCGGTCTCGGCTGCGTCCCACTCGTCGCCACGCCGACCGCCGCCTCCGCGGCGGTGCCTCAGCGCGCCGTCGCCGCCGTCCATCTGCCGACGGCGACGCCGGCGTTGGGCAAGACCAAGGCGATCAAGGCCGGCGCGAACTTCAGCTGTGCGCTCACCACCAAGGGCGGCGTGCTGTGCTGGGGCCACAACGCCTTCGGCCAGCTCGGCAACGGCACCACGGTCAACTCCGACGTCCCGGTCAAGGTGACGGGGCTGAGCAAGAAGGTGACGGCGATCTCGCTCGGCGACTACCACGGCTGCGCATTGACGACGAAGGGTGCGGTCAAGTGCTGGGGTGAGGGCACGGGCGGCCAGCTCGGCAACGGCACGATGGTCAGCTCAGCAACCCCCGTCCAGGTGAGCGGGCTGACCAGGAAGGTGCGCTCGATCGCCGCCGGCGGCAGCCAGTCGTGTGCGATCACGGGCTCCCGCACGGAGAGGTGCTGGGGCGAGAACACCTACGGCCAACTCGGCAACGGGACGACCACCGACTCGACCGTGCCCGTGAAGGTCAAGCTCGGCAGCGCCAAGGCCAGGACGATCACCGTCGGCGGCGGCCACGCCTGCGCGACCACCACGAAGTCGAAGCTGCGTTGCTGGGGCAACAACGGCAACGGCCAGCTCGGGACCAACAGCACCACCAACTCCTCCGTCCCGGTTCCGGTGTACGGGCTGAGCAAGGCGAAGTCGGTCACCGCCGGGAGTTCCCACACCTGCGCGATCACGACCGGTTCCAGACTGCGCTGCTGGGGCGACAACGGTTTCGGCCAGCTCGGCAACGGAACCACCACCGAGTCACACCGGCCGGTCGCCGTCAGTGGCCTCGGCAAGGTGAAGTCGGTCTCGCCCGGCCAAGGCCACACCTGCACGCTGACCAGCAAGAGCGCCGTCCGCTGCTGGGGCTACAACGTGTTCGGGCAACTCGGCGACAACAGCACGACGAACTCGCTGGTGCCGCGCCCGGTGTACGCCCTCGCCAAGGCGAAGGCCCTGGCGGCAGGAGAGTTCCACAGCTGCGCGGTGACCACCGGCAGCCGGGCCAGGTGCTGGGGCTACAACGGCTTCGGCCAGCTCGGAAACGGCAGCACAACGGACTCTGCCATTCCGGTCGGGGTGATGGGCCTGTCCTGATTCCGTGCCGGTCAGGGCAGGAGTTTGGCCATCAGGAGTTCGTCGACCGGGACGCCGTCCACGATCAGCGAGCGGCGTCGGACGCCCTCCTGGAAATAGCCGCACTTGCGGTAGAGCCCGATCGCCGGGGCGTTGTGCACCATCACCGTGAGTTCGAGCCGGCTGACTCCGTCCCGAAGCGCCCAGTCGTCGATGGCGCCCAGCAGCCGCGTTCCCAGCCCGCGTCCGCGGGCCCGGGGCAGCAGTCCCATGACGACGCTCGCGCTGTGCTGGCTGCGGAGGTACCGGCCGCGTTCCGCGTGCGCGAAGCCGAGAATGCAGTCGCCGTTGGAGGCGACCAGGTAGCAGTCCTGCATCAGCCTCAGGTCGGCGAGCCAGCCGGCGAAACGGGCGACGTCGAGGCCGCGTTCGCCAGGCTCCAGCATCATGAACCTGGACTCCTCGTCCAGCGCTTCGAGCATCGCCAGCACCTTGGCCGCGTCGGCCAGTTCGGCGTCGCGGATCCGCGCTTCGACGGTCTTGCCAAAGTACATGCAGTGGGCCTCCTGACCTCCATGGTCCCTCGCCAGCGGCGCTTCGTCCATTCCCCGACCGTGCATCGTCCGTCCATTGAGCGCGCTCGCTACGCCCAATAGGGTGACCGACGTGTCCAGCAACGCTGAGGCGACGGCGGGTACCGCAGCGGCCCACGCCCGTCGCCCGGGCGTCGTCATCACGCTGGCCACCGTGGTCGGAGCACTCGTCCTCGCCAGCGCCGCCGCCGGCCGTCCGCCCGGAGTCACCAGCACCCCGGCCAGCCGCTTCCTTCCTGCCGACGGTCAGCGGGTTCGCTACGCGTCGCCGTCCGGGACGCGAACCGGCGACTGGGCGGTGGACGCACTGCCCGCGCTGTTCGGGCAGGGGCCCAGCCAGCTCAAGAGCTGGCTGGCCGTCACCGAACTCGACTGGAAGCAGGCCGTCGTGACCAGGCTCAGCACGGTCGAAGCGGACGGCGCGGGCACCGTCACCGGCCGCCGCGACGATTTCTACAGCGTGACCGGCGACGGCATCCGCGCGGAGGTGTCGGTCAGCGGGGACGGGACCACCGAGCTCTTCGTCCCCGGCCGGCTCGACCTGTCCGCGACCCCGTCCAAGGACCGCACCTGGAGCTCGGAGGGCGCTCTCGGCGTGATCTCCCCCGGACGCGAGCCGGTGACCCACAGCTACCACGTCGACTACGCCTCGGCGGCCGCGACCGGCACCGGTCTGGCCGGATGCATCGTCGTCACCGCCCGGCAGCGGCTGGACGAGCAGGAGCCGAGGACGTCACAGAACACCTGGTGCCCGGGACGCGGCGTGGTCGGATTCGCCTCCGCCGACGGCACCTCGTGGGCATCGACGGCGGCTCCGGAGGCCGTCGACCCTGGTCCGGCGGAGGTCTTCGACTGGTCGGCAGCGGACCGGCTCACCTTCTCAGACGGGAGGATCAACAACGTCGGCGACTCGATGCTGCTCAGCCTCACGCAGGCCCCGGTCGGACTTCCGGACGGAACAGCGGTGGCGATCCAGAACACCTATGCGGACCTGGTCGCGGTCGACACGTCCGCCGCCGTCCCCGACTCCCGCTGGCGCGCGCGTCCCGGTGGACGACCGACGTCGATCGCCGCGATCAACTCGCTCACGGTCGTCGCCACCACCGGCCGCGAGCTGGTCGCGTACGGCGCAGCAGGAGACTGGCGCTGGTCGGCGCCGCTCTCCGACCTGACGATGGTGCCACCGGTCCGGATCGGCGACGTCGTCGCGGTCGCTGCCCTCGACGGCTCGGTGACCGGCTACGACCTCAGCACCGGGACGCAGCGCTGGCGGCGAGTCGTCGGCATCGAGATCCGGACGCCCATGGCCGCGTTCGGCGACCGGCTGGTGGTGATCGACCAGGGCGGCACCCTGGCCTGCCTGGACGAGTCGGGCACGCAGTTGTGGGAGACCGACGCCGGGACGTCGGAGACCGTCGCGGTCACCACCGGAGCCGAACCGGTGGTCGTGGTGCCGGCCGGGGACGCGCCGCGGATCAGCGCCTTCTCGCTGGCCGACGGCCGTCAGGCCTGGCAGGTCCGCACCCCGATCGTCGCCCGCAGCCTGGTCGGACTCGACGGCCAGGTGGTCGTCCGCGATGGCAACCGGACCGTGGCCATGGACGCAGCCACCGGCACAACCCGCTGGACCTGGGACGCCGAACGCACCCACAACGCGACCGGCGGGGGCGACCGGGTGCTGCTGGTCACCGGCTCCCGCGTCGTGCTGCTGGACGGCACCGGCCGGCAGGTGCGGGAGTGGCCACTCTCGCTGGGCGTCATCGACGACAACACCTGGCTGACGACGTCGGCCGGCCACGTGCTGCTCTTCGGTGCGCAGGGAATGCTGCTGGGGGTGACCGGATGAGCCAGCCGGTGACCGAACTGCGCAGCGCGGTCCGCGACATGCTGCACGTCACCTTCGTCGAGCCCGTCCGCGACGGCCGCCCACGTCCGCGCTCGTGGCCGCTCGGCCTCGGCACCGTCGGGACGGTGTGTGCGGTGGTCTTCGCGCTGCTCGGGCTGGCGATCGTCGGGTCCGGATGGCTGCGCCAGGCCGACCGCCTGGTGCTGAGCCCCTCCTCCGGCAACTCGCTGCCGTCGGCGTCCATCCCGCTGCTGCTGGCGGCGGTCGTCCTCGCTTTCGCGCTCGCCCTGACCGCGGCCCTGCACGCGCCCTGGTGGCTGCGGTTGTGCCTGCTCGCCCTGACCGGCGAGGGCGTTCTGTTCTTCCTGGCTCCCCAGCTCACCAACACCTGGACGCTGGTGCCCGCCGGGATCGGCGTCGGAGGCCTGGTGGTGTTCACGATCGTCCGGTGGTTCGGCCGCTACGCCTGGTGGGAGTTCGCGGTCGTGCTCGGCCTGCTGCTGGTGGCGATGTTCGGGCCGTGGCTCGTCCCGCAGGGCTTCTCGTTCGGCCTCGACACCCGGCTCACCGCCATCGAGGGGGCCATGAGCACCCTGCAGCCGCTCATCCTGCCCGCGGTCGTCGTGGCGGCCAGCGCACCGGCGCAGATCGTGGTCACGGCGGCGCAGGCCACCGCCGACCGACCGGTCGGACCGCGGCTGTTCCGCGTCGGGCTGGTCGTCACGCCGATCGCGTTCGCCGTGGTGTCCGGCGCCGCCGTTGCGGGAGGGCAGGTCACCACGACGGCGCTCGCCGCAGCCGTCGCACTGCTGCTCCCGACCGTCGGCGTCGTCGCGGTGCTGGTCCACCGCGCCGGCGTCGCGGCACCACCACGGCCGGAGGTGTACCCCCCGGCCTGGAGCGGATGGCTGTACCCGATCGGCGCAGCGCTCACCGTGGTGGTGGTCGTGCTCTTCCTGCTCACCGCCGTCCAGTCGGTCGCGGCCGTCGTCCAGGCACGGTCCCTGGCCGATGCCCTCGGCCAGGTCTGGTACCTCGTCAACGAGAACCAGCCCGGCATCTGGTGGCGCGGCATCCTCGGCGCGATCGCGCTCGTCCTCGCCTGGCGGTTCAGCGGCCGGCGACGCCTCGTCGAGGCCGTCCTCCTCGGTTCGTTCGCCGTCGTGGCACTGATCGACGTCGTCGGGCTCGCGCCCGGGCTGGACCCGATCCACCAGCGCTCGCCCGAGGTGACCGGCTTCCTGGTCGGGTGCGCGGCAGTGATCGCGGCGGCCGTGCTCCTGGCCCGGCGACGCCTCGACCGGACGCGGGCGATCGGCCTGCTGACCGTGCTGCTGCTGGCGATCCTGTACCCGCAGCGCGAAGTGCTCGCCGATCCGGTCAGCGCGGTCCTCCAGATCGCACCGGCCGCCCTGCTGATCTTCGGCATCTCGTGGCGGATCCTCACCGAGGCACAGGTCACCTCCACCGGAAGCGCCCGGTATCCGCAAGCGACCCGGATCCTGCTGTACCTGGCCAATATCGTGCTCGCGGCGGCCGGGATCGCCTGGGTCTCGCTCTCGCGGGGCACCGGCACGGACGCGGATCCGTCCAGATGGGCCGTGGTCGGCGACTCGTACCTGGGCGAGCCGCTGTACTACGCCGGCCTGATCAGCGGCATCTGGCTGATGCTGCGGCCGCCGGCGAGTGCGCTGCAGCCGATTACCGAACCTGCCGCGGAGCTGTTGTCGGAGAATGTCCCGGTCACCCGGACGGGTGATATCGCAAGCCCATCCCCCGCCGATTAACCGTTATCCCGGAGATTGCGCCAGACGCGTCGCCCGTTTGTCGCGTCGCGTGTTACCCGTCCTGGGGACACCCGTAATGGGGACAGCGACTCGCCGGCGTCCCCAGCACCGGCGTGCGGGCGAACCGGCTGGTCCTGGGGCTGACCGCAGCAGCCGCGAGCGCGGGCCAGCCGCCACACGGTCCCCCGAATGAGGGACGCATTTACCGCCGGCCACGCATTTCGTCCCCTTTCGGGTGACCGAGCCCAGACATTGATGTCCTCCGTCGGGGGGACGGTGAGGCGTTATTCTCAGGATTTCCTTCGGAGTGCTTTGACATCACTCACGGCCATTCGCAATGATTTCTGTGTCAAGCCTTAGCACCTCGAGGAGTGTCATGCGGTACCTGCCAGCCCGACTCGTCGGCAACGTCGTCGCCGCCCGCGAGCGCGGCGCAACGGCGATCGAGTACGGCGTCATGGTCGCCCTGATCGCCGCCGTGATCATCTCCACCGTCACGGTGCTCGGCGGCAACCTGAGTTCCATGTTCAACCGGATCGTCATCGCGCTCTGAGCGTCCCCGCCGGAGCCGGCCCTCAGGTCACCCCTGAGACCTCTGGCGTCATTCTCCGGTTCCCCAGCGGTGGTTGTGCCGCTGTGTGACAATGAGTGGACTCAGCGAACGCCTCCAGAAAGGGTCGCGGTGAAGCGCGCTCTCCTGGCCGGATCACTCACGCTGGGCGCCGCCGTGCTCCCAGTGTGCTTGATCGCGTCCGGAGCCGTTCCGCTCTCGCCCGTGCCCGCCGTGGCGCCGATCGCCGCCGGGGCCGAGGCTGCGGCCGGCGGCAACGCCGTCACCGACACCGACACCATCATCGTCCGGCTCGCCGCCGGTTCCGTCGATCCCCTGACGGCCGGCGCGTCGGCCGTCCGCAACGCCCTGGTCGGCATCTCCGGAGCCCAGGTGGCCAAGGCCCGGCTGATCGGCACCGACACCGTAGCCGTCACCCTGGACGCCGACCTCGGCGCGAGCACCGCGAACAGGGTCGCGAAAGCCGCTGCCCGCCAGGCCGGCGTGGAAGCCGCCGACCGTTCGCTCGTCTTCGAGCCCGCGGGCAGCACGATCCAGGACTACGAGTGGAACCTCTCCGCCGGGTACGGCGTGAACGCGCAGGCCGCGTGGCCCACCAGCACCGGGAAGGGCGTCGTCGTCGGCGTCGTCGACACCGGGATCGCGGCCAACTCCGCGCTGCCGGCGACGACGATGACCAAGGTCACCCGTCCGGTCAAGGACACCGGGATCAACGGCCAGGCCGTCGTCGGGACGACCGCAGCCGGGGTGGGCGTGACCGTCACAGCACCCGGCCACACCGATCCGCTGTGCACCACGACCGCGAGCTCGACCGGCGCGTTCACCTGCACCCCGCTGAAGCCGCGGCCGGCCGACAACGACGTACTGACTGTCACCGCCACCGACGCCCTCGGCCGCACCTCCATCGTGAAGGTCGTGGTCGGCGACGCGTCCACCCCGGCCCCGACGATGGCGCCGAGCAACGGGACGCTGATCAAAGGCACGGCCGAGCCGGGCGCAACGGTCGCCCTGACCTACCACCACGCGGGCGGCAACGTCGCCGAGACCCAGACCATCACGGCAGCCGCCGACGGCACCTGGTCGGTCGTACCGTCCGTCGAGCTCGCCGACGGCGACATCGTCACGGCCGTCGCCACCGACACCGCCGGCAACGTCTCGGAGAAGTCGGCGGACCTCGTCATCGACGCGGTCGCTCCCGTCCCGCCGACCGTCGCGCGGAGCAACGGCCGGACCGTGGCGATCTCCGGCGCGGAGGCCGGCGCCACTCCCGCCCTGCTCGACGCCGACGGACGGCCGGTGGCCGGTGACTGGGCGGATCACGACGGCGGCGACTGGGTCTTCACCGCGGCCAGCCGGCTCACCGAGGACGACCATGTCGGCGTCGTGCTGACCGATGCGGCCGGCAACACCTCCGACCCCGCGCCGGTGACGATCGACACCACTCCCCCGGCAGCACCGACCGTGGCGCCCAGCAACGGCGAGACCGTCCGGATCTCGGGGGTGGAAGCCGGCGCCACGCCGACCCTGGTCGACGCAGCCGGCCGGACGGTGCCCGGCGACTGGGCCGACAAGACGGACGGGAAGTGGACGTTCACGCCCGCCACCGCGCTCACCGAGGCCGATCACGTCGGCGTCGTCCTGACCGACTCGGTCGGCAACGCCTCGGACCCGACCCCGGTGAAGGTCGACACCACTCCTCCGCGAGCACCGACAGTGGCACCCAGCAACGGCCGGACCGTCAGGGTCTCCGGGGTGGAGACGGACGCGAAGCCGTCGCTGCTGGGCGCCGATGGCAAGGACGTGGACGGAGACTGGGCCGACAAGGGCGGCGGCACGTGGGTCTTCACCCCGGCCACGCCCCTCACCGAGGACGACGCGGTCAGCGTGGTCGTGACCGACCCGGCCGGGAACGCCTCGCAGCCTTCGCCAGTCACGATCGACACCACGGCACCGGACAAGCCGGAGGTGAAGCCGACCAGGGGCCAGCGGGTCAACGGGACGGCCGAGCCGGGAGTGACGATCACGATCAGCTACGAGTCCCGCAGGGGCAGTGCCCGCACGGCTACCACTACCGTCGCGGACGACGGCACCTGGACGACCTACCTGCGACCGTCCGCCAAGGACGGGTCCGAGCTCCGGGCGACCGCGACCGACGCAGCCGGGAACACCTCCGAGCCCACCGTCGTCGAGGTCGACGCGACCGCACCGAGTGCGCCGGCCGTGGCGCCGAGCAACGGGCGGACGGTGGAGGTCACTGGTGTGGAGACCGGCGCCACGCCGTCCCTGATCGACGCCGATGGTGCCGACGTGCCCGGCTCGTGGTCCGACAACGGTGGCGGCGCCTGGACGTTCACCCCCACCCCGGCCCTGACCGAGGACGACGACTCGCTCAGCGTCGTCGTCATCGACGCCGCCGGCAACTGGTCCGCCGCTGTCGGACTCGTTGTGGACACCACCGCTCCCGACGCCCCGAAGATCGACTCCGTCACCGCGGCCGAGGCCGCCGGGACAGCCGAGCCGGGCTCGTCGGTGACCGTGACCTATCAGGACGCCGACGAGGCCGAACACACCGCAGGACCGGTGCTCGCCGACTCCGAGGACGGCTCGTGGACGCTCGTGCTCGACCCGGCCGCCGCCCCCGGCTCGGACGTGACCGCGCGGGCCACCGATGCCGCCGGCAACCGTTCCGAGCCGGGTACCGCCTCCGTCCCGGTCGAGCCGACCGAGCCGCCCGCGACCGAACCCCCGGTCACTGAGCCGCCCACAACCGAACCACCGACCGAACCGCCGGCCACCGACCCGCCGAGCGAGCCGTCCACCGGTGAACCCTCGACGGAACCACCCACCGGCGAGCCGTCGAGCGACCCGTCGACAGATGCGTCCTCGAGCGAACCGACGCCCGATCCCGGGACGGGGTCCGCCAGCACGGAGGGCTCGGCCACGAGCCCGGACAGCCAGCGCGTGGTCGCGGCCGCCAGTTCCTCCGGCGGCGGTGTCGTCGGTGGCGCCTCGACCTCCGAAGGCGGGACGCCCGAGTCCGGCCAGCCCGACACCACGGTCAACAACGGCACGAACGTCGTCGGCACCGTCCTCCCCGGCTACGACTTCCTCGACGGCGACGACAACCCGACGGATTCGGAAGCCACCTCGCACGGCACCCACGTCGCCGGCATCCTGGGCGCCGACGGTGGGGGCTACTGGAAGCCCGTCGGGGTGGCGCCGGCCGTCCAGCTCGAGCCACTGCGCGCCATGAACTCCACTGCCGGAACCATGGAGGCCGTCATCGAGGCGATCAACTGGGGCGCCGGCTACCAGGTGGGGAACCTGCCGCTGAACCGGAACCCTGTTGACGTGCTCAACCTGTCGTTGGCCACCAAGGGGTCGGACGGCGCGACGTGCCCGAGCACCCTCCAGCAGGCGATCAACGACGCTGTCGCGCGAGGGGTCGTCGTCGTGGCTGCGGCAGGCAACTCCGACGCGTCCATCGCGACGTCCAGCCCGGCGAACTGCGCCAACGTGATCGTGGTGACCGCCAGCACGGCGAGCGGCGCGAGGGCTTCGTACAGCAACTGGGGAACCGCGGCGACCACCTCGGCCTGGCTGGTGGCAGCCCCGGGCGGCTCCGGCGACAGCATGAGCACCTGCGGACTCGACTGCAACCGGGGCGTGATCTCGACCATCAACGGCGACGGCCTCCAGGCGAAGTCGGGCACGTCGATGGCCGCTCCGCACGTCGCTGGGGTGGCCGCGCTGCTGAAGGCGGTGAACCGGGACCTGAGCCCTGCGAGGATCGCCCAACTGATCCGCGGCACGTCCACCCCGCTGACCGACAGCTGCCCAACAGCCGTGTGCGGCTCCGGGATCGTGAACGCGGGGCGTGCCGTGGCCGCCGCCCGCGACAACACCCCGGTCGCCGTGGCGGACGCGGTCAGCACCGAGCTGTCGCTGCGGGTCCTCTCCGGCGCCGGCGAGGCGGGCAGCACCGCCCAGGTGGGCGCCGCACTGAGCGCGTCGGCCACGGTGAGCTACTCCAGCCTGAGCTACCAGTGGCTGCGCAACGGAAGTCCCATCGGCGGGGCGACCAGCCAGTGGTACCAGCTCTCCGGGGCCGACTACGGCACGACGATCCAGGTGCGGGTCGCCGCCGCGATCGGTGCCAGCTCCCGCACCTCGAACCCGATCAAGGTCACCGCCAAGGGCTACCTGAGCCTGATGAGGCCGCCGGCCGCCACGGGCACCTACAAGGTGAAGAAGAAGCTCAAGGCCAGCATCGGCAGCTGGTCTCCGGTGACCCCGTCGAAGGCCACCTACCAGTGGTACCGCGGCAGCAAGAAGATCAAGAAGGCGACCAAGTCCACGTACAAGCTGACCAAGTCCGATCGGGGCAAGAAGATCAAGGTCAAGGTGACCGTGTCCGCTACCGGCTACCAGACCACCTCCGCCTATTCCTCCGCGCACAAGATCAAGCGCTGAACACCGACTTGTTCGGCGGGCAGAGGATTCCCGGCCGCGAGAATTCGCGGACTCCGGTCGCGCCCGATCCGAACCATTAGGCTGACTCCCCGGGGCAGTTCGCGGGAGGAGTCAGGGTGGCGGACGCGGTCCAGGCGAAGGGCCTGGTGAAGGACTTCGGCGACGTCCGCGCGGTCGACGGCATCGATCTGCGGATCCCCCGCGGGAGCTTCTACGGCATCGCCGGACCGAACGGCGCCGGCAAGTCCACGACCCTGCGGATGCTCACCGGACTGCTGCGTCCCGACGCCGGCAGCGCCGAGGTCGGCGGCGTCCAGGTGTGGCCGAACCCGCGGCTGGCGAAGTCCGTCCTCGGTTTCGTCCCCGACAATCCCGTCCTGTTCGACCGGCTCACCGCCCCCGAGATGCTCCAGTACGCCGGCATGCTGCACCGGATGCCGCCGGAGGCGATCGTCGCCCGCTCGACCGAACTGCTGCGCGTCCTCGACCTTGAGGACTCGCGCAACCGGCTGATCGCCGACTTCTCGCTCGGCATGGTGAAGCGGATCGGTCTCGGTGTCGCCCTGCTCCACAACCCGAGGGTCCTGGTGCTCGACGAGCCGTTCGGGGCGCTCGACCCGGTGAACGCCCAGGTGATCGAGGACCTCCTGCAGCGCTTCCGCTCCGGTGGCGGGACGGTGGTCTTCGCCAGCCACGTGATGGACGTCGTGCAGCGGCTGTGCGACCGGGTGGTCGTGATCGCGTCCGGACGGGTGCTGGCCGAGGGCCCGGTCAGCGAGGTCTCCGGTGGCGGCAACCTGCAGGACGCCTTCGTCCAGCTCGTCGGCGGGCGGGACCTCGAGGAAGGCGAGCTGGCGTGGCTCTCGTCCTGGTCCGACTGAGGCTGAGCATCGCCGCCCGGCTGCGCGGCAACTCCCCGGGCGCCCAGCTGTACTACGCCACCAGCTGGGTGCTGGGCGGCGTGGGCGGACTGGTGGCCGGCACCGGCACGGCCGTCTTCGCCTCCGCGAAGGACCTGGGCGACGCCCTGCTGCTGGGGACGTTCATCACCTTGTCGCTGCCGTGGATCATGGGGCCGCTGCTGGAACCGACCCTCGCCGACGGCACCGTCGACCCGCGCCGGCTGGAGCAGTTCCCGCTCACCACCTGGCAGCAGGTCGGCGGCCTGCTGCTGGGCGCGCTGATCGCCCCGACCGCGACCTTCACGATGCTGTTCGCCTCCGGACCGGTCGTGGCCGTCGGCGAGTCGCCGGAGGCACGGGTGGCCGCCTTCGCCGTCTCGCTGGTGTACACCGTGATGTGCGTCGCCACCTCCCGATCGGCCCAGGCGGTGCTCGCCGAGTCGCTGCGGTCCCGGCGTGGACGGGACATCGCCGCACTCGGCGCGGCGGTCCTCGTGCTGGTGATCTACGCCCTCGCGATGCACGTTCGCGGGACGATCGAATCGCTCAGCGAACAGCTGACCGGCCCGGTGGGTCAGATCGCCGGCTGGCTGCCGCCCGGCGCCGGCGCCCGGGCGATCATCGCCGCCCGGGACGGCGACTGGAGCGACTACGGCGCCCGGATGGCAGTGATGCTCGCGATGCTCGCCGTCGCGATCCTGGTCTGGGCCTGGTCGCTGGCCCGCCGCGTTCGCGGGGACATCTCCAGCCAGGGCGCCGGCTACCGCCGCAGTGTCAGCGACCCGCTGCCGCTGGTGCCGAAAGCCCTGGGCTGGCTGCCGGCGAACGAGGCCACCGCTGCGTCCGCGCAGCAGCTGCGCTACTTCTTCTTCCGCTCCCCCAAGGCCATCCAGACCCTGCTCATCCCCCCGGTGATGGGCATGATGGTCGCCCACTCCACCTTCGGCAACCTCGGCGTCCCCGCCCAGGCGGCGGCGTTCGCGGCGCTCGCGGTCGTGGTGGGCAGCTTCAACGTCTTCGGCTACGACGGAGCGGGCTTCCGCTACCTGACACTGTCGGCGACCTCGATGTCGCGGGTGTTGTGGGGCAAGGTGCTTGCCCCGCTGCTGTATCTGCTGCCCCTGCTGGCCGCCTATGTGGTGGTCGAGGCACTGCTCGCCGGCGAGATCGGCCAGGCCCCGCTGGCATTCTGCGCCGGCGCAGCGGTGATCGCCGTGGGCATCGGCATCGGAGCCCAGTCCAGCATCCTCAACCCCAATGACCAGTCCACGATCGGCCATCGCCAGGGCATGTTCCTGAAGGTGCTCGGCTGGTTCATGGGCTTCTTCTTCGTGGCGTCGGTGGGCGCCGGGATCTGGGTGGCGCTGGCCCAGGCCGTGGGTCAGGGACTCACCGCGGTGATCCTGCTGCCGACGGCGATCGTCCTCGCCGCGATCTCCGTAGCGGCAGCGGGACGCCGGCTCGAACGCGATCCGTCCGCCGTGCTGGCCAGGCTTGCTCCGCAGGCGTTCTGAGGCCTCATCCCGTCTGGTTCGCCGGCTCCGGGACGTCGATCATCGCCCGCAGCGCCGCCAGCGCGGCCCGTTCGAGGCGTTTCGCCGAACTTGGGCTGACCCGCAGCCGCAGCGCTGTCTCGGTCAGGGAGAGCGGGTCTCCGCCGAGGCCGTACCGGAACCACACCAACTCCGCCTGGTCGGACGGCAGGCGCCCCAGCAGCCGGCGCAGTTGCGCCGCGAAGATCCGCTCCTCCGGGTCGGGCTGGCGACGATCCACGAGCTGGCGGCCGGCGACCGCGTCCAGGGAGAGCGGGGAGCGGTGCCCGATCAGCCGTCGGGTCCAGTCCGGTGTCTGGTCGAGGCCGGCTGCGAGCTCGGCCAGCGACGCGGTGCGTCCGTTCTCCTGGGCCAGCGCGCCCGCGAGTGCGCGGGCTCGCCGCAGCTGCAGCGCCCGGCTCGGCGGCAGCGACAGCTCCCCGAGACGGCCGGCGACGACGTCCCCCAGGTGCTGCTCGACCCGGGTGCAGGCGTAGGTGGAGAATCGTCCCCGTTCCGCGTCGAACCGCTGCAGGGCGCCGGCGAGGGCGACGAAGCCTTCCTGGAACAGGTCGTCCAGCGCCAGTCCGCTGCGGCGCGCCTGCCGTCCGGCGAGCTTCCAGACCAGGCGGAGGTTCGCGAGCAGGAAGCGCTGCCAGGACCGCCGTCCCTCCTCGACGAGCGTGGCCAGCTCCGCCTCGGTCGCCGGGACGGGTCGCTCGCCGGTGCTCAGCAGGTGTTCGGCGAGCACGCCGGCCTCGATCGCGCGGGCCAGCCGGCGCTCGGAGTCGGCGGTCAACAGGTCGGTGGACTCGTCCGGTGCGATTCTCATGGGCCAACCCTGAGGCCGGCCGGGTCGTCCTGCACCCGGCGATTTCGCGCCTGTGGACGCAGGGCCCCGGACAACACCCGGACAACACCACTTCTGGGGACGGGCTCACACCCCGGGACCCATCCAGGACGACGGCGACACCACCCGACCGTCGTCCCGGCGAACGCCAGGATCCTGACCCCACCAGCCAGCGCGGCCCCGGGGGTCCCGGGACGACAGCCTGAGTCCCACGTCGTCACGCCGAACGCCGGGATCCCCGCACCGACCCAGCCATCGGACGCGGGGTCAGCGCCATCGCCCCGGACCACCACCTCCAAGCAGATCGGCCGAGCCGTGGATGCCGAGGTCAGGCCAGGGACGCCAAGGCAAGGCATCCGGTCAGCAGGTTCGCCGCCGCATGAAGCGTCCAGCTCGGGACCAGCGAGCCACCCGCAAGACGCTCGTTCACGTACCCCATCAGGGCGCCTATGGCACCCGTCAGGAACCCGATCGCCACACCCCAGCCCGCACCCACTGCCAGACCGAACGGAACCGCGTGGAGGAGTCCGAACAACGAAGCCTGGATGGCGTTCGCCGGCCGAAACCCGAGCCCCGCCGCGATGCGCTTGAGCAGGAACCCCCGGAACAGTGACTCCTCGGCGAAAGCCGTCTGCAGCAACGCATAGGCGACAACCCCAGGTAGCCCAGCCCACCCGAGTCCGTGGAACTGCGAGGTCGCGGTGGATGAACCGACCTGAGGCAGGATCACCAGCACTGGCACGAGCAACAACAGGAACGCACCGACCATGACGGCCGCCAGCACCGTCCACCGGGCGACGACCAAGCGCTTCCACCCCAGCCACGCAAAGAAGCCGATCGCCCGACGTGCGGACGCGAGCCACCACACGAACGGCACCACCAGGAACAGAGCCGCCTGGATGACCGCAGACACCACAACAGCCACCCCAGTGACCCTACCGGCCGCTCGGAGTCCCGCTCAGGCCGCCGGCCCGGTGACGACGGCGAGCAGTTCCTTGCGGGACTTCTCCAGTTCGACGAGATCGGCGAACATGCGGTTGTACCGGGCCTGGTTCTCGATCGGGTTGGTGCGCTGCAGCTTGGACTTCAGCTCCGCGATCTGCCTCGCCAGCGTCTGCACCCGCAGCAGCGCGGCGTACTCGGCCGCGTAGCTCGTCGTCGCCTCGCGAAGGATCGGCTCGACCGCCAGGGTCACCACCAGCTGGTCGAGAACCGGATCGGGGTTGGCCTGCTGGACGCGCTGGGTCCACGGCTGCGGGCCGTCCGCTGCGGCCAGCACCGAGGTGAACAGCGCCCGGTAGGCGGGATCGGTGAAGTCGTCGAGGCTCAGTCCGTTCCAGTCGGGCGTGAATGCCTCCGGCACCCGCAGGATCAGCCGCAGCGTGCCGCGCTCGGCTTCGAGCCGTCGATCGCCCGCCGGTGGCAGCCGCAAGCCGGAGGCCTTCGGTTGGGTCGGTGCCGTCGCCACCTCCCCGTCCGGACGCCTTCTGGATGCCTTGCTACGCGCCGCCCGTACCTCGGCGCGAACCTCGTCGGGGTCCATCCCGAGCAGTTTCGCGAGTTCGCGGATGTAGCCGAGCACCAGGCTGTCGTCCCGGATGCTGCCGACCAGTGGGGCGGCGGCGCGCGCCGCCGCCAGCCGTCCGTCCGCCCGGTCGAGGTCATAGCCGGCGACGATGTTGCGCATCACGAACCGGTACAGCGGCTCCCGTCCGGCCACCAGTTCGCGGACGGCGGCCTCACCCTCGGCGATCCGCAGGTCGCACGGGTCCATGCCGTCCTTGGCCAGCGCCACGTAGGTCTGGCCGGCGAACGCCTGGTCTCCCTTGAACACCTTCAGCGCCGCCGCCTGGCCGGCCGCGTCCCCGTCGAAGGTGAAGATGACCTCTCCGCCGGTGACCTCGCCGGTGCCGAGCAGCCGGGCCAGCAACCGGGCGTGCTCCTCCCCGAACGCCGTGCCGCAGGAGGCGACCGCGGTGTCGACCCCGGACAGGTGGCAAGCCATCACGTCGGTGTAGCCCTCCACCACCACCACCTGGTTCTTGCGGGCGATGTTCCCCCTGGCCAGATCCAGGCCGTAGAGCACCTGCGACTTCTTGTACACGACGGTCTCGGGCGTGTTCAGGTACTTCGCCGGCATCCGGTCGTCGTCGAAGATCCGGCGTGCTCCGAACCCGAGCACGGCACCACCCGCGTCCCGGATCGGCCACAGGACGCGGCCCTGGAAGAAGTCCCAGCCCTGTTCGCGGATCAGCCCGGCCTTGACCAGCTCGGCGTCGCCGAACCCTCGGGCACGCAGGTGATCGCGGAGGTCGTGGCCGCCGCGGGGGGCGTAGCCGATCCCGAACTGCTCGGCTGCGGTCTTGTCGAAGCCCCGGCCGTCGAGGAACTGCCGTCCGGGCAGCCCTTCGGCGCCGAGCAGGGTCGCGGTGAAGAATTCGGCGGCTGCCCTGTTGGCCTCCAGCACTCGCAGTCGCAGCCCCGGCTCCACCCGCGCGCCGCCGGAGTCGGAGTAGCGCAGCTGGACGCCACAGCGGTCGGCGAGGAATTCCACGGCCTCGGTGAAGCCGAGGTGGTTGATCTTCTGCACGAAGTCGAAGACGTCCCCGCCCTCGCCGCAGCCGAAGCAGTGGTAGTAGCCCCGGGCGGGCGTGACGTGGAAGGACGCGGTCTTCTCGTCGTGGAACGGGCACAACCCGGTCAGCGAGCCGCCACCGCCGCGGCGCAGGGTGACATAGGCGCCGACCACGTCCTCGATCCGGGAGCGCTCGCGGACGGTCTCGATGTCCTCGGGGTTGATCAGGCCGGCCACGCGGCGATTCTAGGCTCCCCCACCCCCAGCGCCAGCCGATGTCGCACCTGCGCCGGCGTCCAGTCAGTGCGGGACGGCTTCCGGCCAGTGCCGGGGGCTGTCTACCGCAGCGCCTCGACGCGAACGGAGCCGGACGACGGAAGCTGAACCGAAGTACCTGTCCCCCACGGTTCAGCACCCACGGTTCAACAAGGGACGGTGAACCGAAGTACCTGTCCCCGACGGTTCAACGACGGAAGCTGAACCGAAGTACCTGTCCCCGACGGTTCAGGGGCTCAGGCGTCGCGGCCGATGCCTCTGGGCAGCCGGGACGGATCCCAGTCCAGCAGGGTCACGGCCGTGTCGAACGCGAACCGGTCGGTCATGCCACCGACGTAGGCGACCGCGGACCGAACCGGGTTCGCCTCGCTCTTGAGGAAGTCCGCGGGCATGGCGCCCGGGTGCTGGACGAAGAACTCCACCAGTGCCTGCAGCACCTCGATCACGGCCCGCGACTGGGCCACCGAATCCGGACGGGTGTAGATCCGCTCGTAGTTGAACGCGCGCAGGCCGGCCAGCGCCCCGGCCGCCTCGGTGCCCATGCCGACCTGGCCGGTTGCGCAGGTCGTGGTGATCACCTCCCGGATGAACGTGCCCAGCTGCTGGCGACGGCCACGTCCGCACACCTCGGCGATGTCGGACGGCAGGTCGGCCAGATTGACGATGCCGGCGCCGGCGGCGTCCTCCAGGTCGTGCGCGCAGTACGCGATCCGGTCAGCCCAGCTCACGATCTCGCCCTCGACGGTCGCCGGTGTCGGTCGCGACCAGGAGTGATTGCGGACGCCGTCCAGGGTTTCCGCGCACAGGTTCAGGCCGACGAGCACCACGTCGGCCCCCCACGGCCCGTGGTCGTAGCCGTCGGCGAGGAAGCCGTCGAACGCGTCCTCGGACGCGTGGCCACCCGGGCCGTGGCCGCAGTCGTGCCCCAGCGCGATCGCCTCGGCGAGCGCGACGTTCACCCCGATGCCCCTGGCGATGGACGTAGCCACCTGGGCCACCTCCAGCGCGTGGGTGAGGCGGGTCCGCTGGTGGTCGGTCGGGAATACCACCACCTGGGTCTTGCCGGCCAGCCGGCGGAACGCCGTGGAGTGGACGATCCGGTCCCGGTCCCGCTCGAAACAGGTGCGCTCTGCGTCCGGCTCCTCGGCGATCGCCCGGTTGCCTGCCCCCGAGGCGAGGGCCGCCCCCGGGATCAGCGTCGCCGCTTCCCGGGCCTCCCGCTCCTCGCGCAGCACCGGCCGCGCGGCCGGCAGCGTGGTGCCGGGCCCGGCATGGGCGTGGACGCCGTCCGCCGCGGCGAAGCCGCCCATCGTCCTGGCCCACTCGCGGGTGCGGGGATTCAGCTCGGCCATGTGCCCATCTTGGCATTCCGGCAGCGATGGGGACGCTGCCCTGCAGACTCCCGTCGGTAGGGTTCAGCCATGTCGCAGCGTCCCGAGGGCGACCCCGGCCAGCAGTCGTGGAGCGGCGTCCCGCAGCCGGATCCGCGCACGACGCCCGGACCGCCCACACCTGGCCAGGGCTACCGGCCCGATGCCCCGTCCCAGCACGGCTACAGCTACGGCGGCCAGCCCGGCGACGCCCCGCAGCCCGGCTACCCACCTCAGCCCTACGCACCGCAGCAGTACGCGCCCGCGCCGTACCCGCCGCGTCCCGGGAGCTCGGGGCCGAGGAGTCCCGTCCTCGGGTACGTCGCGCTCGGCGTGGTCGTGCTCGCGACCCTCGGCTCCCTTGCGGGCGGGTGGCTGACGATCCAGGACGCGGCGAGCGTGCTGGCCGGATCGGAGTACACCGGCCTGCCGGACCGGGGCGACCTCGAGCAGGCGCTGATCGGCCCGATCAGCGTCGTCGGAGCGTCGAGCACACTCGGGTTCGCCGGCTGGGTCGCCGGGATCGTTGCAGCGGCGACCAACCGCGGCCGAGTCGCCGGCATCGTGGCCATCGTGGTCGGCGTGATCGCCCCGGTCCTGATCTGGGGCTACATCGGGCTCTCCTTCGCCATGCTGATCCATGACTAGGCTGGCTCCATGACGTCCGGCAGCGCTTCTCCTCCGACCGATCCGTCCCATCAGGCGGGTCATCCGCAGGACGACGCCGCGACGCGGCCGGCAGGCCCGGTACCGCCGTCCGGGCAGCCCTACGACCAGTCGTCGGCGCAGCCGCCCTACGGACAGGGGTACCCCCAGCAGCCCTACGGACCCTCGTACCCGCAGCCGCCCTATCAGCCGCAGTACTCCGACCCGCGTCAGCCGTACCCGCCGCAGCCCTATCCACCGCAGGCGCCCTACCCCCAGCAGCCCTACGGCTCGCAACCTCAACAGCAGCTGCCGCCCCAGGCCGCCTATCCCCAGCCCTACCCGTCCCAACCACCGCAGCAGTACCCGCCCCAGTCGCCGTACGCCCAGCAGCCCTACGCCCCGCCGGCTGAGAGTCCTGCTCCGGCCAGGAGCCCGTTCCTGGGCCGCGTCGCGCTGCTCCTGGTCTCCATCTCCGCCATCGCCGCCGTCCTTGCGGTGATCCCGATCGCGCAGGTGATGACGCAGGTGATGCTCAGCGCCGGCACCACGCAGGTGGACCAAGCCGTGCTGCAGGCTGCCCTGCAGACCTCCGCCGCCGGGCCCAGCTCGGTGTTCGGCCTGGCCATGACGGTCGGCATCGCAGCTGCAGTGACCGGCCTGATCGCCGCAATCACGAGACGTGGACGGGCCTCCGGCATCGTCGCTGTCGTGGTCGGCGTCCTCGCGCCGTTCGCCTGGGTCATCGCCTTGGTCGCGACCATCTATCCCGCGGTGGCAGCGCTCGTGCGCTGACCTGGAATTCGAGGCCTATCCGCGCGGATGACCTGCAGCGCGGAGGCCCAGCTCGTACGCTGAAGCCATGACGTCCGGCAGCGACTCTTCGACTGGTTCCGACGCTTTCGGAGGGGTCCCCTCCGCACCTGATCCGGCCATGCCCTCGCGGCCATCCTGGGGCCAGCCGGCGTACGACCAGCCGGCCGCCCCCGAGCCGGTACCGGACCAGTCGGGCTACCCCGGTCAGGCCTGGGGTCAGCGAGCCTACGACCAGGCCGGATCCACCCAGCCGTCCTGGGGCCAGCACGCCGCCTACCAGCCGGCTTCCGAGCCGGTGCCGGGCCAACAGGGCTACCCGGCCCAGGTCTGGGGACAGGCCTATGGCCAGCCGGGAGCGACCCAGCCCGCCTGGGGCCAGCACGCCTCGGGACGAGAAGACGGACAGCCCGCCTACCCGCAGCAGCGTCCAGACGACAACCCCTACCACGTGACCCCTGCCCAGTACTACCGGGACCATGGCTACGCCCCGCAGGAGCCGGTGGAGCCGTACCCGATGCAGGCCCGTCCGTCCCGGCCGTGGTCCAGGACGGAACGCAGTTCGGCCGTCGGCATGGTGTCCTTCGGCCTCGTCGCAGCCATGACGGTGGTGTGCGTGTTCGCCGCTCAGTCGCTGGGCGAGGCGTACGCGAAGATCCTGCTCGCCGTCGGGTCGCTGGACGTCGACACCTCCAACATCCCCGAAGGACTGGTCAGCCCGGCGGTCGGGCCGACCTTGACACTCGGCGCGGCATCGATCGCCGGGATCGGCGGTCTGATCGTCGGCATCGTCGCTGCCGTCTCGGGACGCGGACGCGGCTGGGGTATCGGCGCGATCATCCTCGGGCTGCTGGCCCCGGTGATCTGGTTCACGGTGATGATGGCGATCCTGATGCCCGTGGCCGAGACGCTCTCCTGAGCGTCCGCGGGCGCGGCCCGCGCTGGGCCGCTTGTCGGACGAAGGCGTCGCGGCGCGGTTTCGCGGCTTCATAACGGTTCGGTAAACAACTCCGTCACCTGCTTGCTGCGCAAGAGTTAGTAAGGTTTACTAACGAACATGCCTCGCAGCAAGCTCCGTCCCGAGGACGCACGGAGAAGCAACCGCGCTCTGGTGCTGCAGGCCATCGTCGACCGACCCGGACACTCCCGCGCCGACCTCGCCCGCGCCACGGGGCTCACCAAGGTCACGGTCTCCGACCTGGTCGCCGAGCTGATCGAAGCCGGCCTCGTCCGGGAGTCGGGCACCAGTTCCGCCGCCCGTCCGGGCAAGCCGAGCACCAGCCTGGAGTTCATCCCGGACGCCCGCGACGTGCTCGCGATCGACCTCTCCGCGCGGGATCGCTTCCGCGGCGCCGTGATCAGCCTCGCGGGCGCTCCCGTCCTTGTGATCGAACGTCCGCTGGACGGCGCTGTCGGCGACGATACGCTCGCGGCCGCCCACGACCTCGCGCGGACGCTGCTGTCGACCGCGACCCACCCCGTCCTCGGCCTCGGCGTCGGCACCCCCGGCACGGTCAGCGCGGACGGCGTGGTGCTCAGCGCCCCCAACCTGGCCTGGCACAACCTGCACCTGCAGGACGAACTCGCTCGAGCGCTCGGCATCCCGGTTCTGGTGCAGAACGACGCCAACGTGGCCGTCCTCGCCGAGCGCCGCTTCGCCGGGCTCTCCGGTGACCTTGCCCGGATCCAGCTCTCCCGGGGCGTCGGCGCCGGCCTGCTCGTCGGCGACCACCTGGTTCACGGCGCCACCAGCGACGCGGGCGAGATTGGCCACGTCGTGATCGACCCGGACGGCCCGGCCTGCCCGTGCGGCAAGTCGGGCTGCCTGGAGACCCAGGTCTCGGTGCCGGCGCTGAACGCCCGCATCCAGGCCGACCCGGACGCGGCCGGCGACATCCTCGCCGAAGCCGGACGCCTGCTGGGCCGGGCGCTCGCTCCGGTCGTCGGCATGCTCGGCCTGCAGCAGATCGTGATCGGCGGACCGGATGATCTGGTCCGCGCCGAACTCCTCGATGCCACCCGCACCGAGATCACCGAGCGGACCCGCTCGGACTTCCGCCCAGAACTCGACCTCAGGGGCAGCTCCCTGGGTCGTGACGCGGTCCTGCTCGGCGCAGCCGCGCTCGTACTGCTCAACCAGTTGGGGATCAGTTGATGCCCAGCACTCGTGGTTTCCGGACCGCCAACCCGAAAGGATAACGATGAACAAGTTGCTCTCTGCTCTCGCAGTGGCGACCGCGTCCGTGGTGGCGCTCAGCGGCTGCGCAAGCGGCGGCGGCGCGACCACCGCTCCCTCTGCCCCGGGGTCCCCGGCTGCGCAGAACATCACCCTGTGGCTCGCCGGCGGTGACACGCCGGATGCGCTGCGGGACTACCTGAAGAAGACCTACAACGAGAAGACCGGCGGCACGCTGACCATCGAGCAGCAGGCCTGGCCCGATCTGGTCACCAAGCTCACCACGGCACTCCCGGATGAGAACAACACCCCTGACGTGACCGAGATCGGCAACACCCAGGCGCCGACCTTCACCAACGTGGGCGCCTTCGCCGACGTCTCCGACATGTACGCCGAACTCGGTGGCGACAAGCTGCTGCAGTCCTTCGTCGACGTCGGCAAGGTGGACGGCAAGAACTACGCGCTGCCGTACTACTTCGGCTCCCGCTACATGTTCTACCGCAAGGACATCTGGAAGGCCGCCGGCGTCGAGGTGCCGACCACCCTGGATGCGTTCAACACCGCGGTGAAGACCATCACCGAGAAGAACCCGAAGAACATCAAGGACTTCTCCGGCTTCTTCATCGGCGGCCAGGACTGGCGCAACGGCATCTCCTGGATCTTCGCCAACGGCGGCGACCTCGCCAAGTTCGAGAACGGCCAGTGGACGTCCACCTTCTCCGATCCCAACAGCATCAAGGGCCTGACCCAGCTGCAGGAGATCCAGAAGTCTGCTTCGCACGCCCCGAAGACCATGACGGACGCGTCGGTGTACCTGTACCTGAACAACTCCGACGTCATCAAGGACGGCGACAAGGTCACCGGCAAGACCAGCCTCTCCGCCGCCACCGTGATGGCTCCGGGCTGGGCGCACTGGTCGATCGGCGACCTGGTGAAGAAGGACGGCAAGGAGGTCCGCAACTGGAACGACGACACCTTCGGCGTCTTCGTCCTGCCGGGCAACGACGGCAAGCCGGCTCCGGTCTTCGCCGGTGGCTCGAACATCGCGATCTCGGCCAAGAGCAAGAACCAGGCCGGCGCCCGCGAACTGCTGCGGATCATCTTCAGCTCCGACTACCAGCAGATGCTGGCCAAGAACGGCCTCGGCCCCGCCAACTCCGACTACGCCCAGGCGATGGCCACCGACCAGTTCGGCAAGGCCCTGGTGGAGTCCGCCTCCAACTCCAAGCTCACCCCGGCAGCCCCGGGCTGGGCGACGATCGAGGCGTCCGGCAAGCTGGAGGAGTTCTTCCAGAAGATCGCAGAGGGTGGTGACGTCGCCTCGCTGGCCAAGCAGTACGACGACATCCTCACCCCGATGCTGAACGCGAAGTGATTCACCGCCCGGGCCGGCCCCACCGCCGGCCCGGGCCCTCAGCCCGGTTGGGGCCGGCAGTGCTCGGCCCCAACCGAAGCCACCACCCCCACAATTGGCCCAGTCACCATGACCTGCGCGGACGCTGTCCGTCCGCACCGTCCCCTGCGAGAGGAGCCCGGCAGTGACGCATTCGACAGGCTCAGGGACCGCCGCCATCTCCCCCACCACTGAGAAGCCGGCGAGACCCATGGCGCGCACTCCCCGCCGGCGACGCACTCCGGTCGCCCCCTATCTGATGCTGGTGCCGAGCATCGTGATCCTGCTGTTCGCGCTCGGCTACCCGCTGTACTGGCAGTTCCTGACCTCGATGCAGAAGTTCGGGCTGTCCCAGCAATTCGGCAAGCCGCCGGAGTTCGTCGGCCTGGAGAACTACATCAAGCTCTTCAGTGATCCCCAGACCTGGGCGGTGGTCGGTCGGTCGATCGCGTTCTGCCTGGTCAACGCGGCGATCACGGTGGTCCTCGGGGTCCTCATCGCGCTGCTGATGAACGCCGTCGGCAAGGGCATCCGGCTGCTGCTGCAGGTCTCGATGCTCCTCGCCTGGGCGATGCCGGTGATCGCGGCGATGACCGTGTGGATCTGGCTGTTCGACTGGCACCGCGGCGTGGTCAACTGGCTCCTCACCGCGGCCGGGCTCGACTTCACCAACCACAACTGGCTCGAACAGCCGCTCAGCTTCTACTTCGTCGCGACGGTGATCGTCGTGTGGATGTCGGTGCCGTTCGTCGCCTTCTCGGTCTTCGCCGGCCTCACCCAGATCTCGGACGAGGTGATGGAGGCCGCCGCGCTCGACGGCGCCAGCCCCACCCAGCGGTTCTTCTCGATCATCCTGCCGATGATCCGTCCCGTCTTGATGATCGTGCTGCTGCTGCAGGTGATCTGGGACCTGCGGGTGTTCGCGCAGATCCGGACCCTCCAGGACGCCGGGGCGCCGCTCGCCGAGACCGACGTGCTCGGCACCTACATCTACCGGCTCGGAGTCGGGGCGTCCGACTTCGCCATGGCCTCGGCGCTGTCCATCTTCGTCCTCCTGCTGACCGTCGCGCTCAGCTGGTTCTACGTCATGCACCTGATGAAGGAGGACACGCCGTGAGCACGTCCACAGCCGTCGTCGGCAAGCGCCGGCGGATCCGCCCCGGCCGCGTGGTCCTGTCCGGGGTCGGCGTCCTGGTCGCCCTGGCCTGGATCTTCCCGGTCTACTGGATGCTGAACTCGTCTCTGCTGCCGAATGTCGTCCTCACCTCGACCTCGCCGCGGTTCCTGCCCTTCGGTGGCTCGCTGGACAACTTCACCGCCGTCGTCGCCGGTGGCACCTTCCTGCCGGCCCTCGGCATGAGCGTGGCGATCACCGTGACCACCGTCGTCTTCTGCCTGCTGTTCGCCTTCCTGGCGGCACTGGCGATCAGCCGGTTCCGGTTCCGCGGACGCAAGACGTTCGTGCTGGCCGTCCTGTTCATCCAGATGCTGCCGGCCGAGGGCCTGTTCATCGCCCAGTACAAGATGATGAGCACGCTCGGCCTGCTCAACTCGGTGATGGGCGTCTCGCTCATCTACATCGCCGGTGTCGTGCCCTTCACCGTCTGGATGCTGCGCGGCTTCGTCGCCGGCGTTCCCGCCGACCTTGAGGAGGCGGCGATGGTGGACGGCTGCAGCCGCAGCCAGGCCTTCTTCCGGATCACCTTCCCGCTGCTGGCGCCGGGCCTGGTGGCCTCCGGCGTGTACGCCTTCCTGCAGGCCTGGAACGAGTTCACCGTCGCCCTGGTGATCCTGCAGAAGGAGGAGTACCGCACACTGCCACTGTGGTTGCGCGGCTTCGTCCAGGCGTCCGCGTCCCACGAGACCGACTGGGGCCAGGTGATGGCGGCGTCCACCCTGGTCGCCGTGCCGGTGATCATCTTCTTCCTGTTCGTCCAGGGACGGCTGACGTCCGGCCTCGTTGCCGGCGCCGTGAAAGGCTGAGGCATGCCCATGCGAGCCGGCGAGAGCGGCGCCCTGAGTCTCGGTGTCGACATCGGCGGGACGAAGGCCCACGGCGTCGCCCTGGACGCCGCGGACCGGGTCCTCGCCGAGGTGGCGATGCCCACCCAGCCGACCGAGGCCGGCATCCGGCGCACCGTCGTGGCCGTCGCCGGCACCCTCGCCACCGAACTCGGGGTCGGACCGTCGGACTTCACCACGGTCGGGCTCGGCATCCCCGGCTTCGTCGACCACACCTCGGGGGTGGTGGAGACGGCCGTCAACCTGCAGATCGCCCGCACCGACCTCCCCCTCCTGCTCGCCGACGACTTCGCGGCCAAGGTCCGGGTGGAGAACGACGTCAAGGCGACCGCGCTCGGCGCCGGGCTCGCCCTGGGCACGACCCGCGACCTCACCTACGTGAACCTCGGCACCGGGCTCGCCGCAGCCGCGGTGAGCCGCGGACGGCTCGTCCGCGGCGCCCGCAACGGTGCCGGCGAGATCGGCCACCTCGCCGTCGAGCCGGCCGGCGAGCTGTGCAGCTGCGGCCAGCGCGGCTGTCTGGAGACCGCCCTCGGCGGCGGCTACGTCTCCCGCAGACTGGCCGCGCTCGGTCTCGATCTCGCCGAGCTCGGCACCGACCCGCGGCCCGAGGCGGTCGTCGAGAAGGGACGGATGGTCGCCGCCCTGGCCACAGCCCTGACCCTGGTCGTCATCGCCTACGACTCGGCCGTGGTCGTGCTCGGCGGCGGGGTGCTGCGCGGGACGGGCTGGCTGCGTCCGACCGTCGAGGCGGACCTGCGCCGCCGCGCGGCCGACTCACCCTTCCTCGCCGGGCTGGCGGTCGCCGACCGGCTCGTCGAACTGCCCGCCGGCACGCCGGCCGCGGCCATCGGCGCGGCCGTCGTCGGCCGCAAGAAGGAACTCCGGGCCCGGCACACAGCGTCCGAGCCCACCGTCGTGGGAGGTTGAGATGCCCGTCCCTACCCGGACCCGCCGGCTGAGGGCCGTCGTCCTCGCGGCCGGTCACAACGACGCCACCCGCGACCTGCTCCTGCGTCCGCTGGCGGGCTCGACGGTCATCGAGCAGACCCTCGCGAACGTGACCGCCGTCGTCCCGGCCAGGGACGTGATCATCGTGGTCGCCGAGCACGACCGGAGCGTCCGCGAGCACCTCGGCGAGGGCTGGAACTACGTCGTCCAGACCGTCCAGGCCGGCACCGGGGACGCCGTCCGCTGCGCCCGGTTCCAACT
Source organism: Propionibacteriaceae bacterium (assembly GCA_017306015.1). Taxonomy (GTDB): domain Bacteria; phylum Actinomycetota; class Actinomycetes; order Propionibacteriales; family Propionibacteriaceae; genus Propionicimonas. The sequence continues at coordinate 74,765 of JAFKJK010000010.1, read as the reverse complement.
CGCGGGCTTCGACGGCGACGTGCTGATCGCCTACGGCGACACTCCCCTGCTGCGCTCGGCGTCCCTGCGGGGGCTGCTGTGGCGGCACCGGCTGAAGGACGCCCAGTTCTCGCTGCTCACCGCCGTCCTGCCGGACGGGGGCGACTACGGACGCATCCGGCGCGACCGGGACGGCCGGATCATCGAGATCGTGGACGCGACCGACCTGTCCGCGTCCAGCGAGCAGATCACCGAGGTGAACGTCGGCGCCTATGTCGTCGACAACTCCCTGCTGATCCCCGAACTGGATGTGATGGCCGCCGGCGGCGAGCACCGGCTCACCGAGCTCGCCCAGCGCCTGATCACCCAGGGCGGCACACTGGCCTCCTACGCCATCGTCGACCCCGGCGAGGTGCAGGGCATCAACACCGACACCGAGTTGCAGGCCGCGGCGGACATCGTCCTGAAGCGGCTGTTCGCCCCCCAGCACGCCATCGAGACCGGCGAGATCGCCTTCGGCACCGGCGGCTGGCGGGCGCTGATCGGCGAGGGGTTCACGATCCACAACGTCCGCCGGCTGTGTCAGGCGATCGCCAACGAGGTCACCCGGACCGGCCGGGAGCGGATGGGCGTGGTGATCGGGGGCGACCGACGGTTCCTCTCGCGGGAGTCGGTGGTCGCGGCCGCCGAGGTCTTCGCCGGCAACGGCATCCGCGTGCACCTGCTGACCGAGGACGTGCCGACGCCGCTGGTGACGTTCGCCGCGCCGTACCTCTCGGCGGCGTACAGCCTGATCTTCACCGCGTCCCACAATCCGCCGCAGTGGAACGGCCTGAAGGTGTTCCGGGCGGACGGGTCGCTGCCCCTGGAGGACGAGACCGACGCCCTGACCGCCGAGGCCAACTCGCTCACCCAGGCGGACGTGGTCTCGATCGGCCTGGCGCTGGCGACCACGGTCGGCCTGGTGGCCGAGGTCGACCTCACCAACCCCTACATCGACGCGATCGAGCAGATCGTGGACGTGACGACGATCCGCGAGGCGGGCCTGCGGGTGGTGGTGGACGCCATGTACGGCACGTCCCAGCTGACGCTCGGCACCATCCTGTCCGACGCCCGCGTCCGCACCGAGTTCATCCACGACCGGCACAACCCGCTGTTCGGCGGACGCTCACCCGCCCCGGATCCCGAGCGGCTGTCGACGCTGATCGACATCGTCCGCAACGGCGGCCGCCGGGTGGATCTCGGCATGGCCACCGACGGCGACGCCGACCGGATCGCGATCATCGACGAGCAGGGTCGCTACATCTCGACCGACGACCTGCTGCTGCTGATCTACTGGTACCTGCACGAGGTTCGCGGCGAGCGGGGCGGCGTGGTCCGGAACCTGGCCACCACCCACCTGCTCGACCGGCTCGCGGAGGCGTTCGGCGAGGAGCACCGGGAGGTGCCGGTCGGCTTCAAGCACATCACCGCCGGCATGGACGCGATCGATGCCGTCCTGGGCGGGGAGAGCTCGGGCGGCCTGACGATCCGCGGTCACATCAAGGGCAAGGACGGGGTGTTCGCCTGCGCGCTGGTGGTGGAGATGCTGGCCCGAACGCGCAAGACGCTCGGCGAGCTGCTCGAAACCGTGTACGCGATCACCGGACGGCTGTACCAGCTGGAGCGCGGCGTCCCGGCGACCCCGGAGATGCGGGTCGAGCTGCCGCGGAGGATGGCGTCCGCCGCCCCCGAGGAGGTGGTGGGCCACCGGGTCACCCGGATCGACACCTACGACGGCATCAAGCTGCACCTCGAGGGCGGCTCGTGGGCGTTGCTGCGGTTCTCCGGCACCGAACCGGTCCTGCGCATGTTCGTCGAGGCCGAGACCCCGCAGATGGCCGAAGCGCTGATCGCCTGGCTGGAGGAGTTCGCGTCCGCCTAGGTCACCGGTGAACCGAAGTACCTGTCCCCATCGGTTCACCCAAGCCGCTGAACCGACGGGGACAGGTACTTCGGTTCACCCACACCAGAGGGGTCCGTCCCCAGACATCCGGATACCAACGAGGAGCTCCACAGATGCGCTACGGCCACTTCGACGACGAAGCCCTGGAGTACGTGATCGACAAGGTGGACGTGCCCGCGTCCTGGATCAACTACCTGGGCGTCGAGGACTGGTGCACCGTCATCAACCAGAACGCCGGCGGCTACAGCTTCTACCGCAGCTCGCAGACCGGACGGGTGACGCGATTCCGCCCCAACGGCGTCCCGCTCGACCGTCCCGGCCACTACCTGTACCTGCGCGACGACGCGGACGGCGCCTACTGGTCGGCGTCCTGGCAACCGGTCGGCACCCCGGCGGACGCGAGCGGCTACCGCACCCGGCACGGGCTGTCCTACTCGGTCTTCGAGTCGAACCGCAACGGCATCACCGCAAGCCAGCGCGTCTTCGTCCCGCTCGGGGAGGACGCCGAGGTCTGGGACGTCACCCTCACCAACACCACCGACACCACCCGGACGCTGTCACTGTTCGGCTACGTCGAGTTCTCGTTCCACTCGGTGCAGATCGACAACGAGAACTTCCAGATGTCGCTGTACGCCTCCGGCGCCGACTACGCGGACGGGGTGGTCGAGTACGACTTCTACTACGAGCCGTGGACCTACCACTACTTCACCGCGACGGCCGACCCGGTCGGCTTCGACACCCTGCGCGACTCCTTCCTCGGCCCCTATCGCACCGAGACGAACCCTCTCGCGGTCGAGCGCGGCGAGTGCTCGGGGTCGCAGGCGACGACGAGCAACCACTGCGGCGCGCTGCACCACCGGGTCACGCTCGCTCCGGGCGAGACCGTCCGGCTGGCCTATGTGCTGGGCTACGGACGCCGCGAGGTCGGCGTCCGGCTGCGGGCGAAGTACGCCGACCCGGCCGCCGTGGACGCCGCCATCGCCGAACTGGCCGCCTACTGGCAGCGGAAGCGCTCGGTGCTGGCGCTGCAGACCCCGTCGACGGCGATGAACACCCTGCTGAACACCTGGACGCTGCTGCAGGCCGAGACCTGCGTGGTGTGGTCGCGGTTCGCGTCCTTCGTGGAGGTCGGCGGACGGGTGGGGCTCGGCTACCGCGACACCGCCCAGGACATCATGAGCGTGATCCACACCAATCCCTCCAAGGTGCGCCAGCGGATGCTCGAACTGCTGCACGGCCAGATGTCGTGGGGCTACGGGCTGCACCTGTTCGACCCGCTGCTGTTCGCCGAGAACCGGCGCGACGACATCCCGGTCGGGGTGAAGCTGCCCACGGTGGTGCCGGGCAACGCCTCCGACCTCGTCCACGGCCTGGCGGACGCCTGCTCCGACGACCACCTGTGGCTGGTGCCGTCCGTGATCGAGTACGTCAAGGAGACCGGCGATCTGGACTTCCTGGAGCAGGTGGTGCCGTTCGCCGATTCGACGATGACGACCGGCGAACGCGCCGAGGTCATGGGCGCCGACGCAGCCGGACGCTTCGACGCCGCCCCCGCCACCGTCTACGAACACCTGCGCCGGGCGATCGAGTTCAGCGCCGAGCAGGTCGGCGCCAACGGGATCGCCAAGGGTCTGCGCGCCGACTGGAACGACTGCCTCAACCTGGGCGGCGGCCAGACAGCGCTGGTCAGCTTCCTGCACGTCTGGGCGGCGAACGCGCTCGCGGAGGTGGCCGGCCACCTCGGCAGGACGGGCGAACAGGAGCGCCTGGACGCCATCGCGGCGCGGGTCACCGAGGCCGTCAACCGGGAACTGTGGGACGGCGAGTGGTATCTGCGCGGCTACACCCGCGACGGGGTGAAGATCGGCTCGGCGGAGAGCCCGGAGGGGCGGATCTTCCTCGAGCACATGCCGTGGGCGGTGATCTCGGGCGCGGCCCCGATCGAGCGCGGCACCAGCGCGATGGACGCCGTCCGCACCCACCTTGCCAGCGAGTACGGAACCCACCTGTGCTGGCCGAGCTACACCCAGGTCGACGACACCATCGGCTACGTCACCCGGGTCTACCCCGGCGTCAAGGAGAACGGCGCGATCTTCAGCCACCCGAACGCGTGGCCGATCATCGCCGAGACGATCCTGGGCCGCGGCGAGGCGGCGATGGCCTACTACGATGCGCTCGCTCCGGCGAACTCCAACGATGCGATCGAGGTCCACGGGGCCGAGCCGTACGTCTACGCCCAGTTCCTCTACGGCCGCGACCACGAGTGGTTCGGCAAGGCTCAGAACCCGTGGCTGACCGGCACCGCCGGCTGGATGTACACCGCGGCCACCAAGTACATCCTCGGCGTCCGGCCGGACTTCGACGCGCTCGTCGTCGACCCGTGCATCCCGACTGATTGGGATGGATTCACCCTCATCCGGCAGTGGCGGGGCACGACCTACGAGATCGAGGTCCGCAACCCGGACCACGTTCGCGCCGGCGTCGCCCGCGTCGACGTGGACGGACGCGCGATCTCCCCCGTCCCCGACCCCCAGCGCGGACGGATGGTGGCCCGGCTCCCGCTCGCCGCCGAGGGGACGACGCAGCGGGTCGTGGTGGTCCTGGGGTGAGTGGTGGCCGGCCGCACAGGGACTGACGACAGCGGGACGCTCCCCGTCGTCAATCGCGGCCCGGCGGCCGTTGGCCGCGCGGCGTTCGCCTGCGCCGTCCTCGGCCTGGCCCTGTGGCGAGCCGTGACCGACTACCTCGCTCGTGACATCTCCGTCGGTGGCACCACCTACCGGGTGGGCGACTGGGTGATCAACTACGCCGGCGGCTTCGTCCGGCGCGGTCTGTTCGGCCAACTCCTGACCGCTGCTCCGACGGGCGAGGCGGCGCTGTGGGCGCTGTTCTGGTTCCAGGTCGCCTGCTACGCGGCCGTCCTGGCTTTCCTGCTGGGCTTCCTGCACCGCAGCGGGTGGGCCTGGCCGGCGGTCGCCCTGGCCTGCGGGCCGGCAGCCCTCCCGTTCATCGGCTGGGACACCGGAGGCGGCTGGCGCAAGGAGATCATCGGCTTCGCGGCCATCGTCCTGCTGGCCTGGGCGCGGACCGCGGCGACCCGCCTGCAGGTCGTCCTGACGGTTGTCGCCGTGCTGCTGTTCGGGCTGGCGATGTTCTCCTGGGAGGCCAGCGTGTTCGCCGTCCCGGTGATGCTCCACCTGCTGCGCCGGGACGCCCGCTGGTTCGAGCTGCGCGGGTGGCCGTCGGCGTCGATCCTCGGGCTCGCGCTGGTCGGCGGCGTCGCCAGCGTGCTGGCCCGCGGCAGCCAGCGCGTCGCCTGGGCCGTGTGCGGCTCGGTCACCTCTCAGGGCATGAACCCGAAGCTGTGCGGTGGCGCGATCGACCGGCTCGCCGAGACCCCGGCTGAGGCGATCGAGCAGGTGGTCCTCCGGTTCCCGCTGTACTGGGGCTACGTGCTGCTCCTGCCGCTGGCGCTGCTGCCCGTCCTGACCACGCCCTGGCTGCGGCGCAACTGGCCGGTGTTCGCCGCCACCGCTGCCCTGGTCGCACCGCTGTTCGCCCTCGGCGAGGACTGGGGACGCTGGGTGCACCTGCTGGCCATGGCACCGTCCCTGGCGATCATGGCCGGCGGCTGGCCCGCGATCGCGTCCGGCTGGTGGAAGGGCGGACGGACGGCGGTCTACGTGGGCCTGTGGGGACTTCCGCACTGGCTGCCGCCCGACGCCACCTGGCCCCTGCTCGGGTTCGGGTGGGCACTGCTTGAGCTGTTCAATCCGTACTGACAGGAGATGACGATGACCGAGTCCGAGCTCTCGCTCGCCATCGGGGCCACGCTGATGCCGGGCTTCGACGGACCCGTCCTTCCCGGCTGGGTGGCCGCGCAACTGGACGCCGGCCTGGGTTCGGTGTGCCTGTTCGACAGCAACATCGCCGATTTGGGGCAGCTCCGGACCCTGACCGCGGCCATCCACGAGCGACGTCCCGACGCGATCGTCGCCACCGACGAGGAGGGCGGAGACGTCACCCGGCTGCACCACCGCATCGGCTCACCGCATGCCACCGCGGCATTCCTCGGCCGCCAGGACTCGGTGGCCGCGACCGAAGCCACCGGCAACTCGATCGGTGCCGAACTCCGGGAGGCCGGGATCGACCTCAACCTCGCCCCGGACGCCGACGTCAACAGCGACCCGCGCAACCCGGTGATCGGCGTCCGCAGCTTCGGAGCGGACGCTGACCTGGTCGCCCGGCACGTCGCGGCGTACGTCCGCGGCGTCCAGCGGGCCGGGGTGGCGGCGTGTGCGAAGCACTTCCCCGGGCACGGCGACACCGCCACCGACTCCCACGCGGAGCTGCCGGTGGTCGGCGTGGACCGCGGCACCCTCGATCATCGCGAGCTGGTGCCGTTCGCCGCAGCCGTGGACGCCGGCACGCTGGCAGTGATGACCTCGCACATCCTGGTGCCGGCGGTCGACCCGCTACTGCCCGCCACCCTGTCGGCGACCGTGCTCGGGATCCTGCGCCACGACCTCGGCTTCACCGGAGCCATCGTGTCCGACGCGCTCGACATGGCCGGCGCGAGCCGCAGCCGTGGCATCCCCGAAGCCGCCGTCCTCGCGCTGGCGGCCGGGGTCGACCTGATGTGCATCGGCGCCGGCAACACCGGGGACGAACTGGCAGCCATCCGGACGCACATCCTCGATGCCGTGCGGACGGGACGACTGGCCGAGTCCCGGGTGTTCGAGGCGGCCGGACGGGTGTCCGGGCTGGTGTCCGGCGTTTCGGAGCTGCGGACGGCACCCGCACCGATCGCCGATCCGCCCGAACTCGACAGTGCCGTGTTCTGGCGAGGCGGGTCGCTGCCGTCCCTGGTCGCCCCGCTGATCGTGAAGCTTGACTCGCTCGGCAACCCGGCCCTCGCGCAGACGCCGTGGGGCATCGGCGAGCACCTGCGTCCTGAACTCGACCGTTGGCTGCCCGGAGCGACGTGTGCCACCGCCCGCGACCTCGGCGAGCTGAGGACGGTTCTCGGCGCGAACACCGCCCGGCCGCTGGTCGTCCAGGGGCGCGACCTGGGCCGCGTCCCCTTCCTCACCGACGCCGTCGCCCTCGTCCGCCGGGAGCGTTCGGACGCGATCGTGGTGGAACTGGGCTGGCCGGAGCCGGCGTTGGGTGACGTCGCGACCCACAGCGCCGGACGGGGGACGTCGTCAGCTCTCATCCGCCTGCTCGCGACCGGCGCGGACTGACGAACCGCTATCCGCCCGAGGCGTCCGACTCGGCGGCGCCGATGTCCTCGTCGCCGAGTTCGGTCGAGTCGAGCCACCCGTAGGGCAGCACGACCTTCTCCCGCGGCGTCCCCTGGCGGCCGCGCGGAGTGCCCAGCTCGCCCTCGGGGAACGGGACGGACGGGTCGAGCTGGGCCAGAGCGGCGTCCAGGTCGGCGAAGGAGGAGATCGTCGCCAGCGAACGCCTCAGGTCGCCGCCGACCGGGAACCCCTTGAAGTACCAGGCCATGTGCTTGCGCAGGTCGGTCAGGCCGTGGCGCTCGCCCGACAGCTCGGCCAGCAGCTCGCCGTGCCGGCGGACCATCGTGGCCACCTCGCCCAGCGTGGGCAGGGTCCGCCGGTCGCGGCCGGCGAAGGCGTCGGCGAGGTCGCGGAACAGCCACGGCCGGCCCAGGCAGCCGCGCCCGACCACGACGCCGGCACAGCCGGTCGCCGCCATCATCGCCAGGGCATCACCGGCCTCCCAGATGTCACCGTTGCCCAGGACGGGGATGTCGACGGCGTCCACGAGTTCGGCGATCCGGCTCCAGTCGGCCTGGCCGCCGTAAGCCTGCTTGACGGTACGGGCATGCAGGCCGATCGCAGCGCAGCCGGCGTCCTGCGCGATCCGTCCGGCGTCGAGAAAGGTCTCGTGCTCGTCGTCGATACCGATCCGGGTCTTCATCGTCACCGGCACTCCGTACGGCTCGGCCGCCCTCACGGTGGCCCGCAGGATCGCGCCCAGCCGGTCCCGCTTCCACGGCAGCGCTCCCCCGCCGCCGCGCCGGGTGACCTTCGGGACGGGGCAGCCGAAGTTCAGGTCGACGTGACGGACGCCGAACTCGGCGCACAGGATCGTCGTGGCGCGCGCGATCACGTCCGCCTCGACGCCATAGAGCTGGACGGAGCGGACGGTCTCGTCCGGCCCGAAGCGGAGCATGTCGAACGTCTTGGGGATGCGCTCCACGATCCCGCGGGACGTGATCATCTCGGCCACGTACAGGCCGGCCCCCTGCTCGCGGCAGAGCTGCCGGTAGGCGGCGTTGGTGATGCCGGCCATCGGGGCGAGCACGACCGGGGGATCCACGTCGACGGCGTCTCCCGATGGTGCCACCAGCCGCAGCGGCTCGACCACTCGTCCACCTCCTCATCCCCGACCTGTCAGACTCTGTTTGACCGCTGACCCAACGAGAGCCTGACAACTCGGCAGGGGGAAAAGCCTAGCTGCCGGGGCGGCCACCCCTTGCGGGAGAGGCCGCCGGTGGTGTGCGCTGGCACCATGACCGAGCACAGTCGAGTGATTGCCGCCCTGGCCGAAGTACCGCGAGCACGCTTCCTGCCCGACGATGTCCGCGGCCGCGCCGCCCTGGACGAGCCCCTGCCGATCGGGCACGGCGCCACGAACTCACAGCCGTGGACGGTGCAGTTCATGCTCGAACTGCTGCGCGTGCCCGAAGGCGGGACCGTGCTGGACGTCGGCAGCGGCTCGGGCTGGACGACGGCCCTGCTGGCCCGGCTGGTCGGTCCGAAGGGATCCGTGCTCGGCGTCGAGATCGTCCCCGAGCTGGTCGCGTTCGGACGCGCGAACCTCGCTGGCTTCGACTTCCCCTGGGCCCGGGTCGAGCAGGCGACGCGCGGCGAGTTCGGGATGCCGGCGTCCGCGCCGTTCGACCGCATCCTGGTCTCCGCGGATGCCCACGAGCTCCCCGACGAACTGGAGCAGCAACTCGCCGTCGGCGGACGGATGGTCGTCCCGGCGTCGGGCGTGATGTGGATCGTCGACCGTGACCACGAGGGTTGGCATCGCGAACCGGTCACCGGCTACCGGTTCGCCTTCGTCCCCCTGGTGTGAGTCCACCGGCACCAGCCCCAGTCGGTCCCGGCGGAATCGACCCTAGCGACGAGGGCGCCACGCTTCGCTGAGGTGTGGGCGACCCGAGGCTGAGCCGCGCGTGCGAGCTGGTGGTCGTTATGGACGGGCTCGACCAGGTCGCCACCGCGCCGTGCTAGATCATGGTGGTTGTCAGGCTGCGGTCGGCCCTGACAACCACCACCAACTGGCACCGACCGGCGCAGCCGGGCAACACGGCCTCCATAACCACCATTTCCTGGCACGATCCGATTCCGCGACAGCCAGCCAGTGATCTCTGGAACCGGAGACGTTCTGAACCGTCGGGGACAGGTACCTCGGTTCAGATCGGTCCGTCTGGGTTCAGCAGCCGTGAACCGTCGGGGACAGGTACCTCGGTTCAGATCGGTCTGTCTGGGCTCAGCAGCCGGGCAGCCCCACGGCCAGTGAACCGTCGGGGACAGGTACCTCGGTTCAGATCGGTCCGTTTGGGCTCAGCAGCCGTGAACCGTCGGGGACAGGTACCTCGGTTCAAATCGGTCCGTCTGGGCTCAGCAGCCGGGCAGCCTCGCGGCCAGGTAGCCCGACAGCTGATCGAGCGCGACCCGCTCCTGGGCCATCGTGTCCCGTTCGCGGACGGTGACCGCCTGGTCGTCGAGAGTGTCGAAGTCGACGGTAACGCAGTACGGGGTGCCGATCTCGTCCTGGCGGCGGTAGCGGCGTCCGATCGCCTGGGCGTCGTCGAATTCGACATTCCAGAACTTCCGCAGGCTGACGGCGAGATCCTTCGCCTTGGGCGTCAGGTCGGCGTTCCGGGACAGCGGCAGCACCGCCACCTTCACCGGCGACAGCCGCGGGTCGAGCTTGAGGACCGTGCGGGTGTCCACCCCGCCCTTGGTGTTCGGCGCCTCGTCGGTGGCGTACGCCTCGACCAGGAACGCCATCAGCGAACGGGTCAGGCCGGCCGCCGGCTCGATCACGTACGGCAGGTAGCGCTCGCCGGTCGCCTGCTCGAACACCCGCAGATCCGCCCCGGAGTGCTCCGAATGCGTGCCGAGGTCGAAGTCCGTCCGATTGGCGATGCCCTCCAGCTCGCCCCAGCCGTCCCCCCCGGTGAAGCCGAAGTTGTACTCGATGTCGACGGTCCGCTTCGAGTAGTGCGACAGCTTCTCCTTCGGGTGCTCGTAGTGCCGCAGGTTGTCCCGGGAGATGCCGAGGCCGGTGTACCAGTCGGTACGGGCGTCGATCCAGTGCTGGTGCCACTCCTCGTCGGTGCCGGGCTTGACGAAGAACTCCATCTCCATCTGCTCGAACTCCCGGGTGCGGAAGATGAAGTTGCCCGGGGTGATCTCGTTGCGGAAGCTCTTGCCGACCTGGCCGATGCCGAACGGGATCTTCATCCGCGAGGTGCCCTCGACGTTCTTGAAGTTGATGAAGATGCCCTGCGCGGTCTCCGGACGCAGGTAGTGCAGCCCCGACTCGTCCTCGATCACCCCGAGGTAGGTCTTCAGCATCATGTTGAAGTCGCGCGGAGTCGTGAACTGGCCCAAGGTGCCGCATTCGGGGCAGTTGATCTCCTCCAGGCCGGACGGGGCGCGGCCCTTCTTGTGTTCGAAGTTCTCCTCCAGCTGGTCGGCGCGGAAGCGCTTGTGGCACTTCAGGCACTCGGTCAGCGGGTCGGAGAACACCCCGACATGCCCGGACGCGACCCACACCTGGCGGGGCAGGATGATCGAGGAATCCAGGCCGACGACGTCGTCGCGTCCCTGGACGACCGAACGCCACCACTGCCGCTTGATGTTCTCCTTCAGCTCGACGCCGTAGGGGCCGTAGTCCCACGCGGCGCGAGTGCCGCCGTAGATCTCACCGCACGGGTAGACGAATCCCCTGCGCTTGGTGAGGCTGATCACATCGTCGAGGCGGCTGGCCACTTGCTGCTCCTTGTCATCGCGACATGCTGCCCGGCTGGCAGCCGGTCCAGCCTAGCGGGAGCGCGGTAGGTTCTCGCCCACGGCCTCCGGGTCGGCATAGGCGCTGGGTTCGTCGATCGCCCGGCTCAGCAGCGGGATGAGGACGAGCTTCGCGTCCGTCCCGTTGAAGGCGCGGCGATAGGAGCCGACATCGGCCCAGCGGGAGACGATCGCCCACAGTTCAGGCTCGTCGAGATTCCGGACGAGTTCGGCACCTTCACAGCCGGCCGAGTCGACGAAGCGGGCCACGACCGCCTCCGCGCCGTCCTGAAAGCCGAGGTCATCGGCCGGCACCCGGAACCTGCTGATCGCGATCACCGCAACATGCTAGCCAGCTTGACCGACCCACCTCCGCTACTTGATAATGGTTCTCATGACAATCAAGCCTCGATTCGCCCTGCTCACCGCGGCCGTGGTCGCCAGCGCGCTCACCGGCTGCGCCCCCGGCACCGCGACCGGGACGACCGAGCAGCCCAACGCCGTCACCGTCACCGTCGCCGCCTACCCGCTTCAGTTCCTCGCCGAGCGGATCGTCGGGGACGCCGGCGTCGTCACGAACCTCACCGCGCCCGGCACCGAGCCGCACGACCTCGAGCTCACCGCTCGCCAGATCGCAGCCATGGCGGCAACGGACGCCGTCGTCTACATCCCCGGCTTCCAGGCGGCCGTCGACGACGCCATCGCGTCCACTCCGCCGAAGCTCGCGATCGACGTCACGTCCGGCCTGAGCCTGCTGAAGGCGTCCCAGGACGGTGCCGAGGAAGGGGCGGACGCCGGCAGCAGTTACGACCCTCACATCTGGCTCTCGCCGGCCAACATGGTCACGATGGCGCACACCATCAGCACGGCCCTGAGCACCGAGAAGCCCCAACTGGCCGGCACGTTCGACGCCAACACCAAGGCGCTGGTGGCCGACCTGACCGCACTGGGCGACAGCTACCGAACGGGGCTCGCGTCCTGCCAGCGGACGCAGTTCATCACCAGCCACGCCGCCTTCGGCTACCTCGCCCGCGACTACGGGCTCCAGCAGATCCCGATCGCCGGTCTCGACCCCACCCAGGAGCCGACGGCCGCCCGGATCGCTGCGGTCCACCAACTGGCCCGGCAGTACGGCGTCACGACGATCTTCTTCGAGACCCTGGTCTCGGACACGGTCGCCAAGTCGATCGCCGGCGACCTCGGGCTGAAGACCGCGGTGCTCGACCCGATCGAGGGAATCACCCCGTCCTCGGCCGGCACCGACTACCTTGAGGTGATGCGGTCCAACCTCACTGCCCTGGAAGCGGCGAACGGATGCAGCTGACCGATCCCGTCCCTGTGGTCCGTACCGAGCACCTTCTGGTGGAACTCGGTGGCCTGCCGATCCTGCGCGAGGTCTCGATCGAGGTCGGAGTCGGCGACCTGACCGCCCTGATGGGCGGCAACGGCTCAGGCAAGACGACTCTCGTGCGGGCCTTGCTGGGCCTCACCCCCCACCAGGGCGGACGGGTAGAGCTGTTCGGCACCGAACTCGGCAGGTTCACCGACTGGCGCCGGATCGGCTACGTGCCGCAGCGCGGAGCGGTGAACATCAAGCAGGCGACGGTTGCCGAGGTGGTCACGACGGGACGGCTGAGCCTGCGGCGCCCGTTCGTCCCACTGAACGCGGCCGACAAGGCACGAGTGGCCGATGCACTGGAGGCCGTGGGACTCAGCGACCGGTCCGGGCAGCCGTTCAGCGAGCTCTCCGGCGGCCAGCAGCAGCGAGTGCTGATCGCTCGTGCCCTGGCCGGCCAGGCGGAGCTGCTGATCCTCGACGAGCCGTTCGCCGGCGTCGACCTCAAGGTCCAGGCCAGCCTCGCGACGCTGATCGGCGAACTGAACGCGTCCGGCGCCACCGTCCTGGTCGTCCTGCACGAGACCGGCGCCCTGGAGCCGCTCCTGGGCAACTGCATCGTCCTGCGCGAGGGCAGGGTCGTCCACACCGGACCCCCGCCGGCGACCACCGAGCGCTACCACGAGCCCCCACATCCCCACCGCCAGCCGCTGCTGGCCGGGCCGATCGGGGACGAACGCTGATGGACTGGCTTGCTCTGGCGTTCATGCAGCGGGCGCTCCTCGCCGCATTGCTGGCCGGCGTCACGTCCCCTGCCATCGGGGCGTACATCGTCCAGCGCCGGCTCAGCCTCCTCGGAGACGGGCTCGGTCACGTCGCGATCGCCGGCGTCGGACTCGCGCTGGCCACGGGTACCGCACCGCTCCCGGTCGCCGTGGTCGTGGCCATCGGTGGCGCGATCGTGATCGAGCTCCTGCGCCAGTCCGGCAAGGCGAGCGCGGACGTGGCGATGGCCATCCTGTTCTACGGCGGCCTGGCCACCGGCGTCCTGCTCGCCGGGCTGGTGGGCCAAGGCACCGGAATGCTGTCGAACTACCTCTTCGGCTCGCTGCTGACGATCAGCGAGGCCGACCTGTGGCTGATCGGAATCCTGGCGGTGGTGATCCTCGCCGCCACGGTCGGGCTGATGCCGCAGCTGTTCGCCATCTGCACCGACGAGGACTTCGCGCACACCGCCGGCCTGCGGGTGCGTGCCTACAACCTGCTCATCGTGGTGCTCGCGGCGATCACGGTGACGGTCTCGATGCGGACGGTCGGGCTGCTGATGGTGAGCGCGCTGATGGTGGTGCCGGTGGCGACGGCGAACAACCTCCTCACCGGTTTCCGCCGCGCATTCGTCCTCGCCCTCGGGCTGGGCGTCGTCGCCGCGATCGCCGGAGTCGTCGGTTCCTTCTACCTGAACGCCCCGCCCGGCTCGATGATCGTGGTGATCACGATCGTCGGCTTCGTGCTGAGCCTGCCGCTGGCGGGGGCCCTGCGGCGAAGCCGCCGACCCGTCCCGGTGATCGAGGTCACCGACCCGGAGCCGCTCCCCCACGAGCAGACCGGAGTGCACGCCGACCACGTCCACGGCCCGGACTGCGGCCACCTGGCCGTGGTCCACGGCGACCACATCGACTACGTCCACGACGGCCACCGGCATGCCGCCCACGGAGCGCACTATGACGAGCACTGACCCGCCCCCGCGGCACACCCGCCAGCGCGCCGCGGTGAGCGCGATCATGACAACGCTGGACGAGTTCCGCACCGCCCAGGACGTCCACGCCGAACTGCGGCAACGCGGCGAGGCCATCGGCCTGGCGACGGTGTACCGCACGCTGGCCCGGATGGCGGCGGACGGCGAGGTCGACTCCATCCGCACCCCGGAGGGGGTCGCCGCCTATCGGCGCTGCTCGGCCGGTCACCACCACCATCTCGTCTGCCGCGAGTGCGGACGCACCGTCGAGATCACCCCGCCCGATCTGGAGGCGTGGACCGAACAGGTCGGCCGTGAGTTCGGCTTCACCCACCTCGACCACGAGCTGGAACTCTTCGGACGCTGCCCGGACTGCGGGTGAATCAGGCGGCAGCCTCCGAACGCCTCCGGTTCCACAGGTCGAAGGCGACCGCGAGCAGCAGGACGACGCCCTTGGCCACCGACTGCAGCTGCATCGGCCAGCCGAGCAGCGACATGATGTTGCTGATCACCGCCATCAGCAGACCGCCGATCATGGCGCCGCCCACGCGGCCGATGCCGCCGGTCGTCGACGCACCGCCGATGAAGCAGGCCGCGATGGCGTCCAGCTCGAGCCCGTTGCCCGCGCCGGGCTGGGCAGCGTTCATCCGGGACGAGTAGACGATGCCGGCGACCGCAGCCAGCAGGCCCATGTTCACGAACACCCAGAAGTTGATCCGGCGCACGCGGACACCGGACAGCCGGGCGGCGTTCAGGTTCCCGCCGATCGCGTAGATGTGCCTGCCGAACACCGTCTTCTGGCTGACCAGGGTGTAGATCACGAACAGGGCCAGGACCAGGACCAGGATGTTGGGCAGGCCGCGGTCGGAGGCGAGCTCGAACCCGAGCCACATGATCACGGCTGCGATCAGCACCAGCTTGCCGATGAACAGCGGCATCGACTCCACCGTCTGCTGGTAGGCGATCCGGCCCTGGCGCGTGCGCCACTGCAGGTAGGCGAAGACCACCGCGCCGACAGCGAACACCACCAGGGTGAACACGTCGACCCCGTAGCCGCCGAACAAGCCGTTCTGGAACCCGTTGTTGATCTCGTAGTAGGTGCCGCCGAACGGCGACAGCGAGATCGAGTTGAGCACCTGGTAGGTCAGTCCGCGGAAGATGAGCATGCCGCCCAGGGTCACGATGAAGCCGGGGATGCCGACGAAGGCGACCCAGAACCCCTGCCAGAGCCCGACCAGCAGCCCGACGGCCAGCGCCGCCAGGACGCCCATGTACCAGGGCATGTCCCACTTGATCACGACGACTGCCGCGACAGCGCCGGTCAGGGCGACCACGGAGCCGACCGACAGGTCGATCTGGGCCGCCACGATGACGAGGAGCATGCCCATCGCCAGGATCAGGATGTAGGAATACTGCTGGACGATGTTGCTGATGTTGCCCGGCGAGAGGAAGTTCGGGCTGGCCAGCGCGGCTGCGGTGAACACAGCCACGAACGCGATCAGGATGCCGCTCTGCCGCAGGTTGCTCGTCAGTAGCTCACGCACGCCTGCGGTCGCCGGCTTGGCGGTAGTGACGGTGGCGGTCATTGATGGGGTCCCTTCATGTCAAAGTCGGTCGCTGTGGCGTCCACGCGCCCCGGGGAGTAGTTGCTGAAGCGGTTCGTGGGGATCTCCTGGTCGCGTTCCAGGGCCATCAGCGTCATCAGACGCTCCTGGGTCGCCTCGGCCACTGGCATGTCGCCGGTGATCCTTCCGTAGGCGAGGGTGTAGATGCGGTCACAGATGCCGAGGAGTTCCGGCAACTCCGAGCTGATGACGACGACGGCCTTGCCTGCCGCGACCATCCGGTTGATGATCGTGTAGATCTCGTACTTCGCGCCGACGTCGATGCCGCGGGTCGGCTCGTCCAGGATCAGGACGTCCGGGTCGGTGTAGAGCCACTTGCTGAGGACGACTTTCTGCTGGTTGCCGCCGGAGAGCTTCCCGACCAGGGCCATCACCGTCGGGGTCTTGATGTTCAGGCTGTCGCGGTACTCCTCGGCGATCTTGAGTTCCTCGTTGCCGTTGATCCATCCGCTCTTGACCAGCTTGAACAACCCGGCCGCGGAGATGTTGTGCCTGATGTCGTCGAGCAGGTTCAGCCCGAACCGCTTCCGGTCCTCGGTGCAGTAGGCGATGCTCGCATTGATCGCCGCCGACACCGTGCTGGTGTCGACGACCTGACCGTGCATCCTGACCTGGCCACTGATGTCGCGGCCGTAGCTGTGCCCGAACAGGCTCATGGCGAGCTCGGTGCGTCCGGCACCCATCAGGCCCGCGATGCCGATCACCTCGCCGGCGCGCACCGAGAAGCTGGCGTTGTCGATGATCAGCCGTCCGGGCTGGGTCGGGTGGTACACCGTCCAGTTCTCGACCTCGAGCACCGGCCCTCCGATCCTGGGGGTGCGCTCGGGGAAGCGGTGTGCGATGTCGCGGCCGACCATGCCGCGGATCATCCGTTCCTGCGTCGCGGTGGGGTCGGACATGTCCATCGTCTCGATCGTCCGGCCGTCCCGGATGACCGTGGTGTTGTCGGCGATGGCGGCGATCTCGTTGAGCTTGTGGGAGATGATGATCGAGGTGATGCCGTCCGCCTGCAGTTGCCGGATCAGGTCGAGCAGGTGTTCGGAGTCGGTGTCGTTCAGGGCCGCCGTCGGCTCGTCGAGGATCAGCAGCTTGACCTCCTTGCTGAGCGCCTTCGCGATCTCGATCAACTGCTGTTTGCCCACGCCAAGCTGGGAGACCGGGGTGGTCGGGTTCTCGTGCAGCCCGACTCGGGCCATCAGTTGGGCGGCCTCGTGATTGGCCTTGTTCCAGTCGATCAGGCCACCGGCGCCCCGGACCTCGTTGCCCAGGAAGATGTTCTCGGCGATCGAGAGGTACGGCACCAGCGCCAACTCCTGGTGGATGATCACGATCCCCACCGCCTCGGAGTCGTTGATCGAGGAGAAGCGCATCTCTTCGCCCTCGAAGACGATCTCGCCCTTGTAGGTGCCGTGCGGGTACACACCGCTGAGGACCTTCATCAGGGTCGACTTGCCGGCACCGTTCTCGCCGCAGATCGCGTGGATCTCACCCTGCTGGACCGTCAGCGACACGTCCGACAGCGCCAGGACGCCCGGGAATTCCTTCGTGATCGAACGCATCTCGAGGATCTGGTTCATTCCACTCCCTCACTCGCAGACCTGACGGGTGGGCCCGGCGATCGCCGGGCCCACCCGGTTGGGGCTTCGCCTACTTGGCGACGCCGGACTTGACCTCGTCCGCCGTCCAGTAGCCGGAGTCGATCAACATGGCCTGGATCGTGTCGGCGTACACAGTGTCGACCTCGAGCAGGTAGGACGGGACGATCTTCTTGCCGTTGTCGTAGTCCTTGGTGTTGTTCGGCTCGGGGGTCTTGCCGGACAGGAACGCCTGCGAAGCGGTGACGGCCTGGGCCGCCAGCTTGCGGGTGTCCTTGAAGATGGTCGAGCTCTGGACACCGTCGGCGATCAGCTTGACGGAGGCGATCTCCGCGTCCTGACCGGTGACGATCGGCAGGCCCTCCTTGATTGTCGGGCCCATGCCCACACCCTGCAGGGCGGTGATGATGCCACGGGAGATGCCGTCGTACGGGGACAGCACGCCCTTCAGCCCGGTGCCCTTGCCGCCGTACGTGGAGGTCAGCAGGTCCTCCATGCGCTTCTGCGCGGTCTCCTGCAGCCACCGCAGCGTGGCGGCCTGCTCGATGGTGGTCTGCTTGCTCTTCACGACCAGCGTGCCGTCGTCGATGAACGGCTTGAGGGTGTCCTGGGCGCCGTTCCAGAAGAAGTGCGCGTTGTTGTCGTCGAGCGAACCGGCGAACATCTCGATGTTCTGGCCCTTCGGCGCAGAGCCGGTGGCCTTGCCGTCACGGTCGGTGATCCCCATTCCGTAGAGCAGTGCCGTGGCCTGGGCCACACCCACCTTGTAGTTGTCGAACGAGACGTAGAAGTCGACGTTCTCGCTGTCCCGGATCAGGCGGTCGTACGCGATCACCTTGATGCCCTTGGAGGCAGCGTTCTGCAGCTGGGAGGTCAGCGCGGTGCCGTCAATGGCGGCGATGATCAGCAGCTTCGCGCCGGCGGTGATCATGGCGTCGATCTGCTGAGTCTGGGTCGGGATGTCGTCGTTCGCGTACTGCAGGTCGACCTTGTACCCGGCGTCCGTCAGGCCCTTCTTGACGGCGTTGCCGTCGGCGATCCAGCGCTCGGAGGTCTGGGTCGGCATCGCGACGCCGACCAGGGTGTCTCCCGCTGCCTGGTTGTTGGCGGTCGAGCCGCCCGTCGGGGCGCCGCCTCCGGCGCCGGTGCCGCCACAGGCGGCGAGTGCTAGTGCGGTGGCGATACCGACGATCGCCATTCCAATACGTCGCATGTCCGGATTTCTCCTTCTCATCGTTGAGTTTCGGCCGTCAGGCCGTTCCGGCAACGGTTGCCGGCTGCGCTCGAAGCGCGGTATTCGGTTTTTCCATTCAGTTGTGGACCGGGACGATCCCGCCGCGATCGCCCCCGAGTCCGGCCCGGGTCCCTCGGCCCGGTGGCCGGTCTCCGGTCAGAACCCCATTGCCAAGCGGTGATACGCGTTGTTCCAGCGCAACTCCTTGAGGAACTGGTCAGTGGTGGTTCCCTTGCCGATCAGCACCAGTTCGGTGCCGAGCATCTCGGCCAGGTCGGTGAGGTGCTCAGCCGTCAGCGCGGTGCTGAGCACGGTGTGGTGCGGACCGCCGGCGGACAGCCAGCACTCCGTGGCGGTGGTGAAGTCCGGCTGGGCCTTCCAGACGGCGCGGGCCACCGGCAGCTTCGGCATCGGGTGCGGCGCCGCGACGACCTCGATCTCGTTCGCGACCATCCGGAAGCGGTCGCCGAGGTCGCACAGGCCCAGCGTCACGCCGTCTCCGGGCGCGGCGTCGAAGACCATCCGGACGGGATCCTCGCGGCCCCCGATGCCGAGCGGGTGGACCTCGATTCGCGGCTTGCCGGCCGCGATCGTCGGGCACACCTCGAGCATGTGGGCACCGAGGCTGAGCTCCTGGCCGGGGGTGAGGTCGTAGGTGTAGTCCTCCATGAACGAGGTGCCGCCGGGCAGTCCGGCCGCCATCGTCTTCAGCGTCCGTCCCAGGACGGCGGTCTTCCAGTCACCCTCGCCGGCGAAGCCGATGCCCTCGGCCATCAGCCGCTGGACGCCGAGGCCCGGCAGTTGCCGCAGTCCGCCGAGGTCCTCGAAGTTCGTGGTGAACGCGCCGAACCCGCCGTCCACGACGAAGCGGCGCAGAGCCGCCTCGATCCGGGCGCCGTAGCGCAGCGACTCGTGCCGGTCGGCTCCCGGACGCAGCTCATCGGCCACGTCGTAGAGGTCCAGGTACTGCTCGACCAGGGCGTCGATCTCGCTGTCGGCGACCTGGTCGACGACCTCGACGAGGTCGTTCACGCCCCAGGTGTTCACCGAGACGCCGAACCGGCGCTCGGCCTCGACCTTGTCACCCTCGGTGACCGCGACGTTGCGCATGTTGTCGCCGAAGCGGACCAGCTTGAGCGTCCGCAGTTCGGCCCGGGCCAGCGCCGCCCGCGCCCACACCCCGATCCGGGCGACCACCCGCGGGTCGGACACGTGGCCGGAGACGGTCTTGCGGGGCACCCCGAGCCGGGTCGCGATGAACGCGAACTCCCGGTCGCCGTGCGCGGCCTGGTTCAGGTTCATGAAGTCCATGTCGATGGTGGCCCAGGGCAGTTCCACGTTCACCTGCGTGTGCAGGTGCAGGAACGGCTTGTCCAGGGCGTCCATGCCGGCGATCCACATCTTCGCCGGGCTGAAGGTGTGCATCCAGGCGATCACGCCGACGCAGTCGTCGTCGGCGTTCGCGTCCAGCATCACCCGGCGGATGGCGGAGGAGTCGGTGAGCACGGGCCTGGCGACCACCTCGGCGGGAATCGCCTCGGACGCGGCCAGAGCCCCCGAGATCTGTGCGGACTGGTCCCGCACCTGCACCAGCACGTCCTCGCCGTAGAGGCCCTGGCTGCCGGTCAGGAACCAGATCTGCTTGCTCACTTCGCACTTCCTTGTCCATAGACGTTCTGGTAACGGTCGAAGAGTCGGTCGATGTCGGCCTGCGGGATCGGCACCGGCTCGCCCAGCTGGCGGGCGAGATGGACGGTGCGGGCCACGTCCTCGACCATCACGGCGGCCTTCACCGCCGCCCGGGCGTCCGTCCCGATCGTGAACGGACCGTGGTTGGCCATCAGCACCGCCCGGGAGCGGCTCCCCCTCAGCGTCTCGACGATCCCGCGCCCGATCGAGTCGTCGCCGATCAGGGCGAACGGGCCCACCGGGATGTCACCACCGAACTCGTCGCCCATCATCGTCAGCACGCACGGGATCGGCTCCCGCCGGGCGGCCCAGGCCGTCGCATAGTCCGAATGGGTGTGGACGACACCGCCGACCTCCGGCATGTGGGCGTAGACGTAGGCGTGCGCCGCGGTGTCCGAGGACGGGACGTGGGTGCCCTCCACCAGGTTCGCGTCGAAGTCGCAGACCACCATCGCGTCAGCGTCCAGCTCGTCGTAGGAGACGCCGGACGGCTTGATCACCAGCAGGTCGGCCCCGGGTACCCGTGCCGACACGTTGCCGGCCGTCCAGACCACCAGGCCGTTGCGCGGCAGCTCGGCGTGGAGTGCGGCCACCTCGCGCTTCAGCGCCTCCACCTGGCCGCGGAGAGAGTCGGGAATGCGGTTCATCAGGACCAGCCCTCCCGGTCTTTCCGGAGGGCGCCACGCCAAAGGGCATCAGCCTGTATCACGTCGTCGTGCTTCCTGTCGCGGACAGGTTCCATCACCTGTTGCGGCTGATGTTACCGGTACCACCGCCGGTCGCAACCCAGCCACGGTAACGATTTGATATCGGTAACATCCACAGCCCTCAGGCTGGGTCTCAGGCGAGCGGCGCGGTCCGCTCCACATGCTCGAGCGAGCGGAGACCACGATCCAGGTGCCAGCTGACGAAGGCGGCCACCAGTCCGCTGGCCTGCCGCCGGCACTGCTCGTCGGCCCCCCGCGTCGCCGTCCAGTCACCGCCGAGCAGGGCCGCGAGGTACGCGACGGTCCGGGGCTCCGGATGGGCCGAGCCCGGCGGACGGCAGCCGACGCAGACCATGCCGCCGGCCTGGGGCGAGAACGCCTGATGGGGTCCCGGACGGCCGCAGCGCGCGCATTCGGCCAGGGTCGGCGCGTAGCCGGCCAGCGCGATCGCCCGCAACAGGTACGCGTCCATCACCATGGTGGCCGGACGCGGACCTTCCGCCGTGCCGGCGGTGAGCGCGTGCAGGCCGCCGACCAGCAACTGGTACTGGCGCCGGGACGGCTCGCCCTCCTCCGAAACCAGCCGATCGGCCGTCTCGATCATCACCTGGGCGACCGTGTAGCGCTCGTAGTCGTGTGCGAGCGGCTCGGAGTACGGGTGCAGGGTGACCGCCTGGGTGATCACGTCCAGGCTCCGTCCGCTGGCGAACTGGAGGTCGACGTGGGTGCACGGCTCCAGCCGCCCGCCGAACTTCGACGAGGTGCGGCGCACTCCCCGGGCTACCGCCCGCACCTTGCCGTGATCGCGGGAGAGCACCGTGATGATGCGATCCGCCTCACCCAGCTTGTGGGTGCGCAGGACGATCGCCTCGTCACGGTAGGTCGGCACACGTCCATTGTCCCCGGCCCGGGCCGCAGCCGGCGTCGGGCGCTCCGCGGGCGGCGATGTTATCGCTCGCACCTGTCCGTCTCCGGCTGCCATGATTGGGGGTGGACGCCGCCCGTCCACGGTCGAACAGGAGGATCAAGGATGATCGGAACCGAAGCAGCAGCCACAGCCATCACCAGCGGAAGGACGGCGCTGGGCATCGAGTTCGGCTCCACCCGGATCAAGGCCGTCCTGATCGGAGCCGACCACCAGCCGCTGGCGGTCGGCGCACACGACTGGGAGAACCAGTTCGTCGACCGGATCTGGACCTACTCGACCGAGGCGATCTGGGACGGCTTGCGGCAGTGCTACGCGAGCCTGGCGGCCGACGTCCGGGAGCAGTACGGCGTCGAGTTGGTCACGGTCGGTTCGCTGGGAATCTCGGCGATGATGCACGGCTACCTGGCCTTCGACGCCGCCGGCGACCTGCTGGCGCCGTTCCGCACCTGGCGCAACACCATCACCGGCCAGGCCAGCGAGGAACTCACCGGGCTGTTCGGCTACCACATCCCGCAGCGGTGGAGCATTGCGCACCTGTGGCAGGCCGTCCGCAACGGCGAGGAGCACGTGGGCCGGATCGCCTCGATCAACACTCTCGCCGGCTACGTCCACCACCAACTCACCGGCGAGCGCGTCCTCGGCGTGGGCGATGCCAGCGGCATGTTCCCGATCGATCCGGCGACCGGCGGCTACTACTCCCGCATGCTCGACGCGTTCGACGCGAAGGTGGCCGAACACGGGTTGGGCTGGAAGGTCCGCGACCTGCTGCCCGTCCCACTGGCGGCCGGCGAACCGGGCGGCCGGCTCAGCGAGGCGGGTGCCCGCCTGCTCGACCCGTCCGGGACGCTGCAGGCCGGCGTGCCGCTGTGCCCGCCGGAGGGCGACGCCGGCACCGGCATGGTGGCGACCAACTCGGTCCGTCCCCGTACCGGGAATGTCAGCGCCGGCACTTCGATCTTCGCCATGGTCGTGCTCGAACGCGAGCTCAGCCAGCCCTTCGAGGAGATCGACCTGGTCACCACCCCGGCCGGCGACCTGGTCGCGATGGCGCACTGCAACAACGGAGCCAGCGAACTGAACGCGTGGGCCGGGCTGTTCGGCGAGTTCGCCGCCGCGCTGGGGACGCCGGCCGACTCCGGCACGGTGTTCGAGACCCTGTTCAACGCGGCCCTCGCCGGAGCCCCGGACGCCGGCGGACTGCTGGCCTACAACTTCCTCTCCGGCGAGCACAACATCGGCCTGGAGGAGGGCCGGCCGCTGTTCGTCCGCACCCCGGACAGCACGCTCAGCCTCGCCAACTTCATGCGCGCCCAGCTCTCCGGAATGCTCGGCACGCTCCGGATCGGCATGGACGTGCTGACCGGCGACGGAGTCGAACTGGACTCCCTGTTCGGCCACGGCGGCTTCTTCAAGACCCGCGGTGTCGGTGCGCGGATCCTCGCCGCCGCCCTGGACACGCCGGTGTCGGTCGGCGAGATCGCCGGGGAGGGCGGTGCCTGGGGCATCGCCCTGCTCGCCGCGTACGCCGTCGAACGCAGGCCCGGCCAGCTGCTGCACGAATACCTGGCCGACGACGTGTTTGCGGGCACGACTCTGGAGACGGTCAGCCCGGTCGCAGCCGATGTCGCCGGCTTCACTGCGTTCATGGAGAGGTTCACGACAGGTCTGGCGGTCGAACGGGCGGCCGTGGACAATCTGTGAGAACCGATTGCCACCACAATGAACCAGAGGAGTCGAGATGGGTGTGTTGAGCGTCACCATTGACGACGACATCAGGATCGATGCCGTCCGGGCCCGAATCCACGCGGTCTTCGCCGGCACGAATCGCCTGCTCGGCGGGGCTGCGGGCAAGCAGGCGGCCGAGGTTCGCCAACTCGTCTCCGCACTGGCCGCGGTCGGCCTCGGCGAGGACGCGGTGGAGGTGGAAGGCGTCCGGATCGAGACCGGCTCGGGCGCGCTCAAGCTCGGCCAGTCCGCTCTGGTGCAGGTCGTCGTGACCAGCCCCAACGAGCGGATCGCGGATGTGCTCGGCCTCCTCAGCTCGCAGAACGGCGTGACCGTCGAGCGGATCGAGTGGGTGTACGACGGCTTCGAGGCGAGCCTGCCGGCCACGGCGGACGCGATGGTGAAGGCGCGGCGGAAGGCGGACGCGATCGCAGCCGCCGCAGGACTGGTCGTGACCGGCGTGAAACAGGTCAGCGACTCCTGGCGGATGCCGCTGCGCGAGGTCGCGTTCGCGGCGCCGATGGCGTTCGGTGCGCGGGCCTCCGCAGCCGACAGCATGGACTTCGGCGTTGAGGTGTCGTCCTCGACCACCCTCGGCGTGCACCTGACGGTCGAATTCGAGATCGGCGAACGGGACTCGTCCCCCTCGGCCACAGAGAGCTGACCGCACTGGTGGGCATTGCGGCGCGGGCCGACGCCAAATGGGCCGCCCGTGCGCCGAAACCGCCGAATCCGCCGGGCGCCGATAGGCTAGGGCAATGAAGAAACTGGCAACGTTGCGGGTTTCGCCCCTCTGCCTGGGTGGAAATGTGTTCGGCTGGACGGCTGACCAGAACACGTCCTTCCAGATCCTTGACGCGTTCGTCGAGGCCGGCGGCAACTTCATCGACACGGCCGACGCCTACTCCTCGTGGGTGCCGGGTCACCGCGGCGGTGAGTCCGAGACCGTCATCGGCGGCTGGCTGGCCCACCGCTCTGGCCATCCGGGGCTGGTGGTGGCCACGAAGGTCGCCAAGCGCCCGACCCACCGCGGGCTGCGCCCGTCCAACCTGAAGATCTGCCTGGACGGATCGCGGCGGAGACTCGGACTGGAGACCATCGACCTGTACTACGCCCACGAGGACGACCCGGACGTGCCAGTCGCCGAGTGGGTGGGGGCATTCGACGCGATGATTGCCGAGGGCGCCATCCGGCACTACGGGTTGTCGAACTTCACCGCTGAACGCGTCGCCGAGGTGATCGCCGTTGCCGAGGCCGAAGGCCTGGCCACACCGGTCGCCCTCCAGCCCCCGTACAGCCTGGTGCACCGAGCGGACGTGGAGACCTGTGGTCTCGGTGAGGTGGCCGAGGGCAACGGGCTGGCGCTGCTGCCGTACCAGGTGCTCGCCGCCGGCTTCCTGACCGGGAAGTACCGGCCCGGGGAACCGATCCGGGGCGCTCGCGCAGCCCGGGTCAAGGGCAGCGCGACGCCCGAGGGATTCGCTGTGGTGGACGAACTCGTGGCGATCGCGGACGAACTCGGTGTCGAGCCGGCGACCGTTGCCATCGCGTGGACCGCGTCCCGTCCCGGCGTGGTGGCACCGATCGCCAGCGCGAGTTCGCCCGAGCAACTGCCGGCCCTGCTGGCCGCCGCTGAGGTGAAGCTGTCCCGCAGCCAGGTGAACCGGCTGAAGAAGGTCTCGGCGACCTTCAGCTGAGGCCTGCGGCTCGAACTGCGGAAGGCGTCGCCGGATTGCCGGCAACGCCTTCTGCAGTCTGTGAATTCAGCCGATCAGGTGGCTCAGCTGTCCACGCTGCCCTCGATCTGGGTGCGCTCGGCACCGAGCTGGGTCGTGGTGCCCGCATGCTGCACCTCGATCTTGCGCGGTTTGGCCTCCTCGGCGACCGGGATCCGCAGGCTCAGCACGCCGTCGCTGTAGTCGGCGGCGATCTTGTCCAGCGCCACCCCGTAACCCAGGGTCAGCTGCCGCGCGAACGTGCCGATGGGACGCTCCCGCACCAGCCACTTCGCGTCCTCGCCGGTGGCGCCCTTGCGCTCGGCGCGGACGGTCAGGGTGCGGTCGTCGACGTCCACATCGATCGATGCCGGGTCCACCCCCGGCAGGTCGATCTGGGTGACGAAGGTGTCACCGTCGCGGTACAGGTCCATCGGCATGGCGGTGCTGGCCGGCGTCCGGGCGACGTCGGAGAACCAGCGATCCACCTCGCGGAAGGGGTCGAAAGCTCGTGCCATCTCAGTTGCTCCTCTCGTCTTGCGTTAGCACTCTCACTGTCTGAGTGCTAACACCAGTGTGCATCTGTCCCAACGCCGACGCAAGCGACTTGAGTCCCCCGGACTCAACTTGTTCGCGCTGGGCGGAAGCGGGTCGTCAGCGGGAAACGGAGCGGTCGCGAGGTGGCGCGCTCACTAGGCTGAGGACGTGGCCCAGCGCAAGCAGTTCCGTCCGCCGATCCCGCACCCGTCGGGAGCGCGTCCGCCGGTGATCGACGCGAAACTGCTCCCCCGCCACGTCGCGATCGTGATGGACGGCAACGGCCGCTGGGCCAAGGCTCGCAACCTCCCGCGGACGGCCGGGCACGCGCAGGGTGAAGCCGCTCTGTTCGACGTGATCGAGGGCGCCATCGAGATCGGGGTGAAATATCTGTCGGCCTACGCCTTCTCCACCGAGAACTGGCGGCGCTCCCCCGACGAGGTGCGCTGGCTGATGGGCTTCAACCGCGACGTGATCCACCGGCGCCGCGACCAGCTGGACGCCATGGGCGTCCGGCTCCGCTGGGCCGGACGCCGGCCAAGACTGTGGCGCAGCGTGATCGCCGAACTGGAGAGTGCCGAGGCGCAGAGCGCCCCCAACGACGTCCTCACCCTGCAGTTCTGCGTCAACTACGGCGGACGCGCGGAGATCGTGGACGCGGCCCGCGCCATCGCGGAAGCAGCCGCCCGGGGCGAGCTCGATCCGTCCCGGCTGACCGAGGAGCGATTCCGCAAGTACCTCGACGAACCCGAGATCCCCGACGTCGACCTGTTCGTCCGCTCGTCGGGAGAGCAGCGGACGTCCAACTTCCTGCTGTGGCAGTCGGCGTACGCCGAACTGGTCTTCCTCGACCGGCTGTGGCCCGACTTCGACCGCCGCGACCTGTGGCGCGCGGTCGAGCTGTACGCGTCCCGGGATCGCCGCTACGGCGGCGCCGTCCCCAACGACGTGGTCTAGCTGCCGGCTCATTCGCACTCATGCCGACACAACGACGACCGCTCCTACCGGCATTCTCGCTACTGCTGAGCGTCGTAGCTGTGGCGGTCATGCTCTTGCCGACCTATGTGACCGTCTTCGGTGCGGAAGGTGGCGGCCACGGCGTCACCCACCATGGCTGGTACGACCCATTCCTCTTGGTCTATCTGGACCTCGTTCCGATGGTCTCGCTGATCTCCGGAATCGCGATGACAGGCGGGCTTGCCTTGGGCCTGGCTCACGGACGCGTTGCGGGATGGGTCGCCGTGCCGGGCCTTGTGGCGGCCCTGTTGTTGCTCGTGTTCGGCTACAACACCAACGCCGTCGGATTCGTGACCGGGGCCGGGCAGTTCGTCGCACCGATCCTCGCTGTCGCCTCAGCGCTCGCGACAGTCACCTGGCTGCGCCGCAGACGCGAAGAGTGAACGCGCGCAGCCAGAAGAAGGGCGCCGTCAGTCGGTGCCGGACTCCATGCCGGACGCGTTCTGCGCCTCTTCGATGGCCGGATCGGTCGCGTTGCCCGCGGTGATCCCCGCCGCCTGACCCTGCTCGAGGGTGCCGACCAGCGCCGACACCTCGCCGCCGACCAGGCCCAGCTGGGCGTACTGCTCCAGCCGGGTGCGGGAGTCGGCGA
This sequence comes from Propionibacteriaceae bacterium, assembly GCA_017306015.1. Taxonomy (GTDB): domain Bacteria; phylum Actinomycetota; class Actinomycetes; order Propionibacteriales; family Propionibacteriaceae; genus Propionicimonas. The sequence goes on along the minus strand of JAFKJK010000010.1, from coordinate 47,344 downwards.
TGTCGAGATTGCGCATGGTGAGCTGCCCGATCCGGTCGGTCGGGCCGAACGCGGCGTCCCCGACGCGCTCCATCGACAGCTTCTCCGGGTGGTAGGAGAACGCCGGCCCGGCCGTGTCCAGGATCGAGTAGTCGTCGCCGCGGCGCAGGCGCACCGTCACCGTCCCCGTGATCGCCGAGCCGACCCAGCGCTGCAGCGACTCGCGGATCATCAGCGACTGCGGGTCCAACCAGCGGCCCTCGTACATCAGCCGGCCGAGTTTGCGGCCTTCGAGCTGGTAGTTCGCGAACGTGTCCTCGTTGTGGATCGCGGTGACCAGCCGCTCGTAGCAGATGTGCAGCAGGGCCATGCCGGGCGCCTCGTAGATGCCGCGACTCTTGGCCTCGATGATCCGGTTCTCGATCTGGTCGCTCATCCCGAGCCCGTGGCGTCCGCCGATGGCGTTGGCCTCGCGGACGAGGTCTACAGCGGTGGCGAAGGTGCGGCCGTCGATCGCCACGGGACGGCCCTGCTCGAAGGTCACCGACACATCCTCGGTCGCGATCTCCACCGACGGATCCCAGAACCGGACGCCCATGATCGGCTCGACGATCTCGATGCCGACGTCCAGGTTCTCCAGTTCCTTGGCCTCATGGGTGGCGCCCCAGATGTTGGCGTCGGTGGAGTATGCCTTCTCCTTGCTGTCCCGGTAGGGCAGGTCGCGTTCGGTCAGCCACTGGCTCATCTCCGCGCGGCCGCCGAGTTCGCGGACGAAGTCGGCGTCCAGCCACGGCTTGTAGATCCGCAGCTGCGGGTTGGCCAGCAGGCCGTACCGGTAGAAGCGCTCGATGTCGTTGCCCTTGTAGGTCGAGCCGTCACCCCAGATCGACACGCCGTCCTCGGCCATCGCGCGGACCAGCATCGTCCCGGTGACGGCGCGGCCGATCGGGGTGGTGTTGAAGTAGGTGCGTCCGGCCGTCCGGATGTGGAAGGCGCCGCAGGTGAGCGCGGCCAGCCCCTCCTCCACCAGGGCGGTGGTGCAGTCGACCAGGCGGGACAGCTCGGCGCCGTACTGCGCAGCCCGCCCCGGGACGGACGCGATGTCGGGCTCGTCCGGCTGGCCGATGTCGGCGGTGTACGTGCAGGGGACGGCCCCCTTCTCGCGCATCCAGGCCACCGCGACGGAGGTGTCGAGGCCCCCGGAGAAGGCGAGTCCGACGCGTTCGCCGACGGGCAACTGGGTGAGGACCTTGGGCATGAGGGCGATCCTACCGGCCCGGCCGAAGCTGGCTGTCGCCCGTCCGGGGGATCGCCGCCGCCGATTAGTCACCCGAAATGGGGACCCATTTCCGCTGACGCCGTCACCCGAGCGGGGACGCATTCCTCGGCCATATTCAATTAGTCGACAACACACCCCCAAAGTCCCCCTGACGAGGGCTGGGACCACCCTTGGTGGCCGCTAAGGTATGCGTTGGAACTCATCCGACGTACTTTGGGGGTACAACATGAACGAAAACAGCGTGGACAAACCACGTCGCGCGAAGCGACGTCTTGCCCTCCCGGCCATCATCGCCGGTGGCCTCAGCTCGATGCTGCTGGCCTTCAGCCTGACGCCGACCTTCTCGGCGTTGACCGCGGCGATCACCAACGACTCCAACACCGTCGGCACCGGCTCGCTGGTGATGCAGGAGACCGGCCCGAACAACGCCGGCACCCAGGTCACCTGCACCAGCGGCGCAGCCGGGACCGCCACCTGCAGCACGATCAACAAGTTCGGTGGCGACAACCCGACCACCAGCGGCTACATGGCCCTCAAGCCGGGCGGCTCGACGACCACGACGGTCAAGTTCAAGAACATCGGATCGGTCTCCGCGAGCACGTTCACGGTCGCCGGCGGCACCATCACCAAGGCCAACAACGGGTCCGTCAACGGCACCGCCAGCGTCGCGGCACTCGGCAGCGCGTTCAAGATCAAGATCACCTCCGGCTCCAACACCGTGTTCGACGACACCGCAACCGCGTTCGCCGCGACCGCGAGCTCGCCGCTCACGATCCCGGGCGCGGTCGCCGTGAACGGCGAGGTGACCCTCACCATCACCACCACGCTCCAGGCCAGCGCCGACGCGACCACGCAGGGTCTGTCCATCACCCAGCCGATCGTCTGGACGTTCAACGCCTGATCCCCGCGGGGAGGACATCTGATGTATCCCGCGAGCCGGGGGTCAGCACGAAGCGTGGCTGGCTCCCGGTTCGCGTGCCTGTCGACGTGGCCCTCGGGCCACCGGCTGGCAGACTGTTCGAGATGGGCTGGTCGAGCACCAGCAGCGGAGTAGAGGCAGTACGAAGCATGATGAAGCGCCCCGTGTTCTGGGTGGCCACGATCGTCGCGGCCGCAGCTGTGCTGGCCGCGCTCGCGGTCAGCGCCGGGTTGCGCTTCTACACGGTGATGACCCCGTCGATGGGCACCACCGCGCCGGTCGGGACGCTGGTGGTCACCCGCCCGGCTCCGACCTACCGGGTCGGCGACATCGTGACCTACGAGCGCGACGATCGCAGCTACACCCACCGCATCATCACCGCCAATCCCGACGGCACCTTCATCACCAAGGGCGACCTCAACGGCGCAGCGGATCCCCTGCCGGTGACCCCGGAGCAGGTGGTCGGGCACGCCGTCTGGCTCGGCCCCGGCCTGGGCTGGCTGTGGCAGGGGCTGCCGTGGCTGATGCTGGGCGGGCTGGCCGTCTACGCGCTCTCCCTCGTCCGGCCACTCGATCGCACCTGGCAGTGGATCGTCCGGATCAGCGGCTGGACGCTGGTGTTCTGCCTGGTCGCGGTCTGGCTCCGTCCGTGGGTGAGCCTGACCCAGCTCGCCTACGAGCCGTCCGACCTCGGCGGCGTCATCATGCACGTCGTCAACACCGGGCTCTTCCCTCTCGACGTCCTGGGCACTCGCCTGACCAGCGGCCAGGACACCATGGTCCACGTCACCGAGCAGAACGCCCACGGCCTGTACACGCTCACGCCCACCCTTGGCTTCTACTGGTGGGAGCAGGTCGGGCTGTTCCTGCTCTGCCTGATCCCCTTCGGCCTGTCGTTCCTGATCAGGGCCGAAGAGGTCACCCCGGCTCGTGCGCTACCGGAGGTCCAGCGGGCCGAGCCGGACGAATCCGGCGACGGAAGCGACCCGGGCAACGGGGGCGAAGCGGACGGAGCCGAGACCGAATGGATCGGCTCTCTGCTGGAGCCCGAGCCGGCACCGGACGAGCCCGCCGCTCCGTCCGCGGGAGACGGAGTGGACAAGGATCGCCGGCGGCGGCTGATCCTGACCAGCGCCATCGTCCTGGCGATCGTCATCAGTGTCTCCGTGATCAGTTTCGCGAGTACGAGCGCGGCTCTGACCGCCAAGGTCACCAACTCCACCAACACCACCGGGACACGCACGTACTACAACTGCGCAGACGCGGTGAGCAGCACCGCCAACCCGGTCCCATTCCTGGCGTGGGCCCTGGGTACCGCCCGGTCGGCGACGTCGAACGAGCCCGACCTCTCCGGGAACAATCGCACCGGCCGCTATCTGGTCGCGTCCACGGTCAACTCGAGTGTCGGCTGCCGGGGCACGACCGCGTCCGTGGTCTTCGACGGCAAGTCGCAGTGTCTCTACCAGTACGGCAACCCCACCGCCACCGCGCCCACGACGTTCTCCATCGAGGCGTGGTTCATGACGAACAGCAAGGCCCTGAACGGCAAGATCATCGGGCTGGGCAACTCCCGCAACACTTCGTCGGACAACACCTATGACCGACACATCTACCTGGACAAGGCCGGACGTATCGTCTTCGGGGTCTACTACAACGAGCAGAAGATCGTCGCCACACCCGTTGGGCCGATCTACAACGACGGCAACTGGCACCACGTCGTCGGCACCTACTCCACCTCCGCGGGCATGACGCTCTACGTCGACGGCGTCGCCGTCGCGACTGCCCCACAGCCCAACATCAACGCCGACACCGGGTACTGGAAGGTCGGCTGCGGCACCCTGTCCACCTGGACGGACGCCGGCGGCGCGACCACGACGGAGAAGCCGGCCTACTTCACGGGCCAGATCCAGTACGCGGCGGTGTACACCACCGTCCTGACCGCAGCCCAGGTGCAGGAGCACTACCTGGCCGGAGCCGGCTAACGGGTAGTTGACGGCCGGTCACCGGGCAGGCACCCGGGTGGGCGGCGGCGGAAACTCCGGTCGAGCATTGATCGGCCGAGTAGCGCAATCGTAGGCTGACAGCACGTTCCCGGTGGGCGAGAGTCCACCCGGGCGACGGCCACGTTCCACCCCCGGAAGGCCTTCGGTGCTCGTCTCGACCAGCTCCCAACGCCGCTCAGTCGTGTCCCTCGGCGGCATGGTGACGGCCTGCCTGCTTTCGGCGATGCTCGTCCTCACACTCTTCCCGGGGATGGCACCAGCACTGGCCAGCAGCCTCACCGTCGGCGGGGTGTCCGCCGCGGACCGGCTCGCGATCGAGGAGTCCGACAGCACCGGGACGGTCGTCTGCCGCAGCGTCGTAGACGCGTCCGGCGCGGCCAGCTGCTCAAGCATCAACGCCTTCGGCGGCGCGTCGCCGGTCACCCCGGGAGGCTCGCGGGTCACGACGCTGGTGTTCACCAACGCCGGTTCCTCCCCTGCCAGGAGCTTCGCCGTGGACGCCGGCACCTGCTCCCAGGCGAGGTCCGGCCGGGTCAGCGGGTCGGCCACCGACCTGTGCGACCTGTTCTCGGTGGAGCTGACCGCCGCCGGAACGACGATCTTCCGCGGTTCGGTGACCGAGTTCGGCCGGGCCGACGCGATCGACATCCTCAGCAGGGCGGGCGTCGGCCCAGTGGCCGGCGGTCAGAGCATCGCGGTGACCCTGACCCTGCGCCTGTCCGCGGCTGCCGACAACCGCCACCAGGGGCTGCGGATCGTCGCGCCGATCGCGTGGACCTTCGGCGCCTGAGCGCTCGTCCGCCGCATCGGCCTCGTCCGCAGTGCCGGGGCCCTCCCGTCCCAGCGAGGGCCCCGGCACCACGTCCACTCTCAGGGACGGGCTTCGGCCTCCACCATCTCGGACGCCTGCACGCGGGCGTCCCGGTTGATCGCGGACACCACGGCGCTGAGCGAAGCGGTCACGATGGACGGGTTCAGGCCGACGCCCCAGTAGACCTGCGCGTCCTCACCCTCTCCGACCTCGGTCTCGACATAGGCCGCCGCCATCGCGTCCCCGCCGGAACTCAGCGCGTGCTCGGTGTAGTCCAGCACCCGGACGTGGTAGCCGAGGATCGCCAGCGCGTCCACGAAGGCGGACACCGGGCCGTTGCCCTCGCCGGTGATCTCCTTCTCCACGCCGCGGTCCTTCACCACCGCGCGGACGGTGTAGCCGTGCCCGTTCGACACCGACGTGACCGTGACCAGCTGGAGCGGCTGGATCGCGCCCAGGTACTCGGCGGAGAAGATGATCCACAGCTCATCGGCCGTGACCTCGCCGCCGGAGGTGTCGGTGTGGGCCTGCACCACGCGGGAGAACTCGATCTGCAGCCGTCGGGGCAGGTCCAGGTTGTGCTCGGACTTCATGATGTAGGCCATGCCGCCCTTGCCGGACTGGCTGTTCACCCGGATGACCGCCTCGTAGGTACGGCCGACGTCGTGCGGGTCGATCGGGAGGTACGGCGCCTCCCAGGGGATCTCGTGCAGAGTCGTCCCCTGAGAGGCAGCCGTGGACTCCAGCACCTCCAGCCCCTTCTTGATGGCGTCCTGATGGGAGCCCGAGAAGGCGGTGTAGACCAGGTCCCCCGCGTAAGGGTGGCGCGGGTGGACCGGCAGGTTGGTGCAGTACTCCACCGTTCGACGGATCTCGTCGATGTCGGAGAAGTCGATCTTCGGGTCGACGCCCTGGCTGAACAGGTTCAGGCCCAGGGTGACCAGGTCGACGTTGCCGGTGCGCTCGCCGTGCCCGAACAGGCAGCCCTCGACGCGGTCGGCGCCGGCCATCAGGGCCAGTTCGGTCGCGGCTACGGCCGTCCCGCGATCGTTGTGCGGGTGCAGCGAGATGACCGCGTACTCCCGGTTGTCGATGTGCCGGCCGAAGTACTCGATCTGGTCGGCGTACGTGTTCGGCGTGGACCGCTCGACGGTCGCCGGCAGGTTCAGGATGATCTCCCGTCCCGGCCCGGGCTGCCAGACCTTCATCACCTCGTTGCAGACCTCGATCGCGTAATCGGTCGGGGTCTGGGTGAAGATCTCGGGGCTGTACTGGTAGCCGAACTCGACGTCGGGCAGGTACTTGGCCGCGTAGTCCATGACCCACTGGGTTCCCCGGGTGGCCATCTGGACGCATTCGGCCTCGCTGACGCCGAACACCACCCGCCTGAACAGTTCCGCGGTCGCGTTGTACAGGTGGATATTCGCCCGCTTCGCCCCGATCAGGGACTGGGCGGTGCGGTCGATCAGGTCCTCACGGGCTTGGGTGAGGACGCTGATCTGGACGTCGTCCGGCACGGCGTCGGTCTCGATCAGGCTGCGCACGAAGTCGAAGTCCGTCTGCGAGGCGGACGGGAAGCCGATCTCGATCTCCTTGTAGCCCATCCGGACCAGCAGGTCGAACATCTTCCGCTTCCGCGACGGCGTCATCGGGTCGATCAGCGCCTGGTTTCCGTCCCTCAGGTCGGTGGTCAGCCACCGTGGCGCCTGGGTGATCTTCTTCGTCGGCCAAGTGCGATCTGGCACGTCCACCGGCTCGAAGGCGGTGTACCGGCCGAACGGCATCGGGCTGGGTTGCTGGATGGGAGCGCCCGGCTGCGGACGCGTTCCGAAAGTGTGGGTCGTCATGGGTTTCCTCGCTGGGTTGGCGTGCGGACTGACAGGCGCGTGAAGAACTCCGCAGCGAGGAGGCCTGATCTGGTTCTAGGCCTCGCTGCGGCGACCAAGCAGGAGTCGCGCCCATGACATGTCAACCATGCTGACACACGATCACCTCATCGCCAACCCATGCCCGGATTCTGAACCATCGGGGACAGGTACTTCGGTTCAAGATCCTGAACTGAACCATCGGTGAACCATCGGGGACAGGTACTTCGGTTCAAGCGGCGTCTGAACCGAAGTACCTGTCCCCGTCGGTTCGCCCCGTCCCCGTCGGCTCGCCCCTGCTCATGCGTCCGTCTGAACCGAAGTACCTGTCCCCGTCGGTTCAGGCGGGCGGACGGGGGCCGAACACTGCGGTGCCGAGGCGGACGATCGTGGCGCCCTCGGCGATCGCGAGTTCGAGGTCGGCGGTCATGCCCATGGACAGCTCCAGCTGGTCGGCCAGGCCCTCGGAGACGGCCGCGTCGCGGATCTGTCGCAGGGCGGCGTAGCCGTCCCGGATCACCTGCTCGTCCGGGGTGTTGGCCCCGATGGTCATGAAGCCCGTCAGGCTGAGGCCCTCGGTCGAAGCCAACCCCCGGGCGAGCGCCAACGCCTCGTCAGGCCGGACGCCACTCTTGGTCGCCTCGCCCGAGACGTTCACCTGCACCATCACGTCCAGCACCCGGCCGGGCTCCAGCCGGGACGCCAGCCGCCGGCCCAGTTCCACCGAGTCCACCGACTCGACGCAACCGACCCACCGCAGCGCAGCGTTGACCTTGTTCGACTGCAGCGGCCCGATCAGGTGGGTCTCGACGTCCAGGTCGGCCAGGTCGGGACCCTTGGCGACGAGTTCCTGCACCCGGTTCTCGCCGCGCAGCATGCCGGACGCGTCCGGCAGTTCGAAGGCTTCGCGGATCAGCGCGGCCGGCTGGGTCTTGGTGGCCAGCAGCACACGGACGGAACCAGCGGGGCGACCGGCGGCCGCACAGGCTGCCTCCACCCGCGCCCGGGCCGTGGCCAACCGCGAGGCCACCTCCCCGCCGGCCACGTCAGAACCCCAGCCGGTTCAGGTGCTTGGGGTTTCGCTGCCAGTCCTTGAGCACTTTCACTTTCAGGTCGAGGTGGACGGGCATGCCGACCAGTTCGGCGATCTGCTTCCTGGCGACCGTCCCGATCTCCTTCAGCCGCTCGCCGGCATGCCCGATCATGATGCCCTTCTGCGAGTCCCGCTCGACGATCATCGAGGCATAGACATCCAGCAACGGCTTGTCAGCAGGTCGATCAGGGCGTTCCCCCAGCTCGTCCACGACCACCATCAGCGAGTGCGGCAGCTCGTCCCGGACGCCTTCGAGGGCGGCCTCGCGGATCAGTTCGGCGATCATCGTCTCGGTCGGCTCGTCGGTTACCTCGCCGTCCGGGTACAGCGCGGGCCCCTCGGGCAGGAGCTTGACCAGTTCGTCCGCGACCACGTCGACCTGGTCGTCGGTGAGGGCGGATACCGGGATGATGCTGGCCCACTGGATGCCGAACTGCTCCTCCAGGGAGGCGATCTTCAGCAGGTGCTGGGCCATCCGGGCCCGCGACGTCAGGTCGGACTTGGTGGCCAGGGCCACGAGGTGGGCCTGGGTGCCCAGCATCGCCAACTGCGACACCAGGTACTCATCCCCTGGCCCGATCCGCTGGTTGGCGGGCAGGCAGACCCCGATCACGTCCACCTCCGACCAGGTGTCCCGGACGACGTCGTTGAGCCGCTCGCCGAGCAGGGTCCGGGGACGGTGCAGTCCGGGGGTGTCGATCAGCACCAACTGGGCGTCCGGTCGGTTCACGATCCCGCGGACGGCGTGCCGGGTGGTCTGCGGCTTCGAGGACGCGATCGCGACCTTGGCGCCGACCAGCGCGTTGGTGAGCGTCGACTTCCCGGCATTGGGACGGCCGACGAAGCAGGCGAAACCGGATCTCATGTGTTCCTCGCTGCCGACTCCTCGGCCAGCCTCGCCGCCGCCTCGGCCGCCGCGTCGGCGGTATCGGGGACGCGCGAGGCGAGCACGGTCTGGATGGTGTGGCGCCGGCCCTCGCCGCGCTCGGCGGTCAGTTCGATGCCGTTCCAGGTGACGACCGAGCCCGGGATCGGCACCTTGTCGAGCTCCTTGGCCATCAGCCCGAGCACGGTGTCGACGTCGTCGTCGTCGAGCTTCAGCCCGAACAGCTCGCCGAGGTCCTCGACCCCGAGCCGCGCCGACACCCGGAAGCGCCCCTCAGCCAGCTGGGTGACCGGAGCGACCTCGTCGTCGTACTCGTCCACGATCTCGCCGACGATCTCCTCCAGGACGTCCTCGATGGTGGCCAGGCCCGCGGTCCCGCCGAACTCATCGATGACGATCACCACGTGCGAGCGGTTGAGCTGCATCTCGTGCAGCAGCTCGTCGACCGGCTTGGAGTCCGGGCAGAAGGTGGGCGGACGCATCAGCGAGGCGACCTTCTCCGACGTCTCGGCCCGCGGGTTGTCGTACAGGCGCCGCATCACGTCCTTCAGGTAGAGGACGCCGACGACGTCGTCCACGTCGTCGGCGATCACCGGGATCCGGCTGAAGCCCGACCTCAGCGCGAGCGAAAGCGCTTGTCGCAGCGTCTTGGACGCCTCGATGTAGACCATCTCGGTGCGCGGCACCATGACTTCCTTGACGATGGTGTCACCCAGTTCGAAGACCGAGTGGATCATCTCCCGCTCACCGGCCTCGATCAGTTCCCGCGCCTCGGCCATGTCGACGAGTTCGCGCAGTTCGGCCTCGGAGGTGAACGGTCCCTCGGTGAACCCCTTGCCCGGGGTGAGCGCGTTGCCGATCAGGATCAGCACCTGTGAGATCGGCGCGAACACCGTGGCCAGCGCCCCGATCGGGGCCGACGCCGCCAACGCGACCGACGCCGCGTGCTGCCGGCCCAGCGTCCGCGGCGCCACGCTGAGAAGAATGAACGACACCGCGAGCATGGTCAGCCCCGGGTACAGCAACCGCTCCCACGTCTGGGCGAAGTGCTCGAAGAACTGCAGCGCGGTGATCACGGTCGCGACCACCTCCAGCAGGATCCGCAGCAGGAACGAGGTGTTCACGTACGGCGCCGGGTCCTGGGCGATCAGCAGCAGCCGGTTGGCGCCGCGGCGTCCCTCGGCGACCAGGCCCTCTGCGCGGGACTTCGAGATGGCTGCCAGCGCGGCCTCAGCCGCGGTCACCAGCGCGGCCAGCAGGACGCAGACCACCGCGATGGCCAGCAGGATCCAGTCGGTCTGGGTCAACGTCGGTTCGCGCCTCGCTCGGTCAGGTGTTGGATCATCTTAGTGACCCTCGGCCGTCAGGACGTCGTCGCCGGGCGCGTCCCGGTCGGGCACGTCCAGGCTGACGGTGACCAGCGGCAGGAAGAACTGCACCAGCGGGCCGATCGCCAACGCGTACGCCACCGTCCCGATGCCGACCGCGCCGCCGAGCAGCCAGCCGATCGCCAGCACCGACAGCTCCAGCCCGGTGCGGACGACCCGCAGCGACCACCCGGTGCGCCGGGTGAGGCCCGTCATCAGGCCGTCGCGCGGGCCGGGGCCGAGCTGGGAGCCGATGTACAGGCCGCCGGCAAGGCCGTTCACGACCAGGCCGCCGATCAGCAGCGCCCACGCTGCCGGCCAGTTCGTCGCCGGCGGGATGATGGCCAGAGTGGCATCGGTGGCGATCCCGATCACCACGGCGTTCGCGACGGTGCCGAGACCGGGCCACTGCCGCAGCGGGATCCACAGCAGCAGGACGGCGAACCCGACGACGATCACCACCGTCCCGAACGACCAGCCGAGCATCCGCTGCAGGCCGGAGTGGAACACGTCCCAGGGATCGAGGCCGAGGCCGCTGCGGATGAACATGGCCATCGCGAAGCCGTACAGCCACAGCCCGACCAGCAGTTGCGGAATCCGCCGCCCCAGCCGTCCGGCGCGCAGTTGGGCGAGCGGACCGAGGTCGGCCAGGCCCACCGTGCGGCGGCCCGCCGCGCGGAAGCGCACCAGATCTCCCGGCCGTCAGGAACGCGACGCGTTCCAGGCGGCGATCAGCTTGTCGTTGAGGTCGAACATGACCTTCTTCTCGGCCGGCTCGGCGTGGTCGTGGCCGAGCAGGTGCAGCAGCCCGTGGACCAGCAGGTAGTCGGCCTCCGCCTCCGCCGTCCGGCTGTTCTCGGACGCCTGGGCGGACGTGACCTCGGGGCACAGCACGATGTCGCCGAGCAGGCCGACCGGCGGCTCCTCGTCCTCGTCGGGCGCGCGGAGTTCGTCCATCGGGAAGCTGAGCACGTCGGTGGGGCCGGGCTCACCCATGAATTTCTCGTGGTAGGCGCTCATCGTGTCGGCATCGACCAGCAGGATCGACAGCTCGGCCTGCGGGTGGATCCGCAGCGCGTCGAGCGCGAACGTGGCCAGCTGGACGAGTCGCTCGGTGTCCACATTCACACCGGACTCGTTGTTGACGTCGATCATCTGCTCGTCCTCGGCTTGGGTGCGTGGGCCTCGTAGCGGTCGTACGCGGCGACGATCCGGCCGACCAGGCGGTGCCGGACCACGTCGTGGCTGGTCAGCCGGCAGAAAGCGATGTCGGTGACGCCGTCCAGGACGTCCTCGACCATGCGCAGGCCGCTGACCGAACCGGACGGCAGGTCGATCTGGGTGACGTCCCCGGTGACCACCATCTTGGAGCCGAAGCCCAGCCGGGTGAGGAACATCTTCATCTGCTCCGCCGAGGTGTTCTGCGCCTCGTCCAGGATGATGAAGGCATCGTTGAGCGAGCGCCCACGCATGTACGCCAGCGGCGCCACCTCGATCGTCCCGGACGTGAGCAGCTTCGGCACCGAGTCCGGGTCGATCATGTCGTGCAGCGCGTCGTACAGCGGACGCAGGTACGGATCGATCTTGTCGCTGAGCGTGCCGGGCAGGAAGCCGAGCCGCTCCCCGGCCTCGATCGCCGGCCGGGTCAGGATGATCCGGTTCACCTGCTTGGCCTGCAGCGCCTGGACGGCCTTCGCCACCGCGAGGTAGGTCTTGCCGGTGCCTGCGGGACCGATGCCGAAGATCACGGTGTGGGCGTCGATGGCGTCCACGTACCGCTTCTGGTTGAGCGTCTTGGGACGGATCGTCTTCCCGCGGGTCGACAGGATGTTCTGGGTCAGCACCTCAGCGGCGCTCACCTCGGTCTCGGCCATTCCGAGCACCCGCTCCACGGTGTCGGGGCTGAGCCCCTGGCCGGTGCGCACGATCGTGATCAGCTCGGTGAGCACTTCGGCGGCCGCCACCACGTCCTGTGGGGTGCCGGTGAAGGTGATCTCGTTGCCGCGGACGTGGATGTCCGCGTCCAGCCCCTTCTCGAGGATGTGCAGGTATTCGTCCCTGGGCCCGAGCACGGCGACCATGTTGATCGACGCCGGGATCGCGACTCGACGCTCGGCGTCCGCGCTCTGTGGGACCACGCTGTCTGGTTGACTCAGTGTTCCTCCTGGTAGATCAGGCGAATCGCCTGCTGAAGCTCAGGAGAGCATCCTACCCAGCGGCACCGACAGCGAACCGGTCGGTGGCCGCGACCAGCTCCGCAGCGATCGCCGGCTCGCTGGCGGCATGCCCGGCAAGGACGACGTGGTAGTCGGCTTCCGGCCAGGCCCGGTGCAGCGCGTCCGCCGTCGTGACCGGGCAGGGCAGGTCGTAGCGTCCCTGCACGATCACGCCGGGGATGTGCCGGATCCGGTCGGCTTCGGCCAGCAGCTGGCCCTCGGCGAACCAGCCGCCGTTGACGAAGTAGTGGTTCTCGATCCGGGCGAACGCGAGCGCGAAGGCCGGGTCGGAGAACTCCTCCACGTGCTCGGCTGAGAACTCCAGGTGGGACGTCGCCGCCTCCCAGGTCGTCCATGCCAGGCCGGCGGGGAGGTGGACGGCCGGGTCCGGGTCGAACAGCAGCTCGTTGAACCTGGCGATCCGGTCGCCGGTGAAACCCTGCGGCAGCACGGACTCGAACCGCCGCCACCACTCCGGGACGATGTTGCCCGCTCCCCCGTTGTAGTACCAGTCGAGTTCGCTGCGGCGCAGCGTGAAGATGCCGCGCAGCACCAGTTCGGTGACCCGGTCGGGGTGAGCTTCGGCGTACGCCAGCGCCAGCGAGCTCCCCCAGGAGCCGCCGAAGACCAGCCATGCCTCGATGCCGCGGTCGACGCGGAGTTTCTCGATGTCGGCGACCAGGTGCCAGGTCGTGTTGGTGCCGAGATCGGCGTCCGGTGTGGAGGCGTGCGGGGTGCTGCGTCCGCAGCCGCGCTGGTCGAACAGCACCACCCGGTAGGCGGACGGGTCGAAGTAACGCCGGTAGTCGGGGACGATCCCGCCGCCGGGACCGCCGTGGAGGAAGACCGCGGGCTTGCCGTCCGGGTTGCCGCACTCCTCCCAGTACAGCTGCTGGCCGTCGCCGACGTCGAGCGTGCCGGTGGCGTACGGCTCGATCGGCGGATAGAGGATGCTGTCGAGCGCGTTCACCGCGGGCTAGTCATCGTCATCGTCGAAGTCGTCGATGATGTGCATCGCAGCTTCCTCCGCGCTGGCCGCCCCACCGTCGATGCCGACATCGTGGCCGATGCTCTCCTTCTCGGTGTCCTCGCCGGGGTAGCCGTCGTTGGCGTCCACCAGACGGCCGGCGCGCTGGTGGCCGACCTCGCGTTCCTCGGACGGATCCGGGTTCCACGGAGTCTCGTCCTTGACCGGCTCCGGCTGTTCCTGGGTCACCCGCATGTCGAGCGTCTCGCCCTTCCGCATCTCCTCGGCCGTGTTGCCGTAGCCCTGCGCGGGCGACCAGTTCTCGGGCGTGGTGTAGCCCTCGTCGAGGACGTCGTCGACGCCGCGATCGACCAGGGTCTGTTCGGGCTGCAGCTGGTCGAGTTGCTCCTGCTCGTCCGGGACGGCTTCGTCGTAGTCGCTCATGTCCCTAGCCTGCCACGTCCGCCGCACGGGCGGGCAGGCAACGCACGCACACACCTGCGATGGCCTGGTGCCGACGCCCCGCTGTGTCGAACGTGCGACTGGCCGAACGACAAGGGTTATCGGGTGAGCCGGTCACCGCGCGTCACCGGAGTCGGAGCGTCCAGTCCTGGCCGACCAGCTCCTTGCCGAAGCTGTGGTGGCGCTTCTCGTCGACGAGCGTGAAGCCGACACTCTGGTAGATGCGCCGCGCCGAGGCGAGCACATCGTTGGTCCACAGGACCACCTCGGCATAGCCGGCGGAGCGCGCGAATCGCAGGCACTCGTCGACCAGCAGGCTCCCGATGCCGAACCCGCGCCCCTCAGGAGTGACGAGCAGGATCCGCAGCTTGGCGACAGCCGGCTTGCCGGCGTCCACCAGGAAGACGCAGCCGACGCGCTTCCCGTCCACCTCGGCGATCCACCCTGCTTCGCGGGCAGGGTCATGGCTCCCGGCGAAGTCGGCGACGATCCGGGCGACGAGTGCCTCGAACTCGTGGTTCCAGCCGAACTCGCTGTCGTAGACCTCGCCATGGACCATTAGCACCCAGCCGAGATCACCGGGCCGGCCCGCCGGGCGAATGCGGATCTCTCGCTGCGGGCCTGCGTCAGCCATCGTGCGTCCTCCCATCCATCATCTACTGACACGACTGTTTCAGTATCTTAGGCTAGCTCGCATGGCAGCGAATCCCGCACGGCCGTCCGCGAGAAGAGTCGAGCTACTCGAGGCGGCCTATCGGTACGTCCTGAACCAGGGCCTGACCGACCTGTCGCTGCGTCCACTGGCCGCCGCCGTGGGGAGCAGCCCGCGGGTGCTGATGTTCCTCTTCGGGAACAAGGACGGGCTGGTCCGGGCGCTGCTGGAGCGGGCGAGGGCGGACGAGCTGGCGCTGCTGGCCCGCATCCGGACGGACGGCGAGCACTCGGCCGGGCTGACCACGGCGGCCGGCGAGATCTGGGCGTGGCTGCGGGCCGACGACCACCGTGCGCTGCTGAGATTGTGGACGGAGGCCTACGCCCGGTCGCTGATCGAGCCGGACGGGGCGTGGGCCGGCTTCGCCACCGCGACCGTCACGGACTGGCTCGACGTACTGGCCGGCTGCCAGCGCGCGGACGAACGCGACACGGCCACCGGCACCGCCCAACGCACCCTCACGCTGGCGATCCTGCGCGGAGCCCTGCTCGACCTCCTGGCAAGCGGGGATGTCGAGCGGACCGACAGCGCAGTGCACTACCAGCTGGGTCTGCTGGACAGCCATCGACTCGGTTAGGATGCGCTCTCGTGTCCGCACCCACGTCCGCCGTCGAGTCCCACAGGGGTAGCTACGACCTGGTGCTGGCGGCTTTCGTCGGGATGCTGCTGATCTCGAACATCGGCGCCACCAAGCTGATCGCCTTCGGCCCCCGGGTGGACGTGGCCGGCGTGCAGTTGCTGCCGATCATCACCGACGGCGGGGCGATCCTGTTCCCGCTGACCTACATCCTCGGCGACGTCCTGGCCGAGGTGTACGGGCTGCGCCGGGCGAACCGGGCGATCATCACCGGTTTCGTGCTGGCCGCCCTGATGTCGTTGACCTTCCTCGTGGTGGACGCGGCGCCGCCGGCGGCCGACTGGCCGAACCAGGACGCCTGGCACGCCGTCCTCGGCTTCGTCCCGCGGATCGTGGTGGCGAGCCTGCTCGGCTACCTGGCCGGCCAGCTGCTCAACGCGTACGTGCTGGTGAAGATCAAGCAGCGCTGGGGCACCGACCACCTGTGGGTGCGGCTGCTCGGATCGACCGTCGTGGGTGAGTTCGCCGACACCGTGGTCTTCTGCCTGATCGCCTTCGGGCCGCTGGGCAACGTGTTCGGCGGGGAGTCGATCCCCTGGCCGGCGCTGATCAACTACACCGTCGTCGGCTGGGTCTACAAGGTCGGCGTCGAGACGGTGATGCTGCCCGTCACCTACCGGGTGATCGCCTGGGTCAAGCGCCGCGAATCCTCAACTCAGTACTTGCCGTGACTGCGGTAGTCCTCGATCACCTTCCGGCGCTGCTCGTCGAGCCGCGCCTCCGCGGCCAGCCGCGCTTCCCCCTCGGGCGTCAGCGGAGCTCGCCTGCCACCACCGAACAGCTTCGTCCACCAGCTCACGCCGTCCACCTCCGCCTCCTCGGACACCGAGCCGAATCAGCTGTCGGCTCACAATAGAGCGGAGCTCGACAGTACGCCGCCCCGGCCAGAGGGCGATGCTAGATCGTGGTCGTTGTCAGGGGCTTCGGAGGGGCATCGCGGCAGTCGTGCTAGACCATGGTGGTTGTGGCATCGGTCTGCGTTCTGAGAACCACCACCAGCTAGCACCAACGCGACCCCGTCCGGCACTCCCCCGCCAGAACGACCATCAGCTAGCACGAACCTTCTGCCGGCCCGAGCCCCCCGCCCTGCCGGCGTCCGGCGATGTAGCGTCCCAGGAACTCCGTCCGGAACTCGGCGAAACGGCCGGCCTCGATGCTGGCCCGGATGTCGTCGACGAGGCGGACGGTGAACCGCTCGTTGTGGATGGTCGCCAGCGTCGCGGCGAGCATCTCCTTGGCCTTGAACAGGTGGTGCAGGTAGGCCCGGGTGTAGTGCGCACAGGTGTAGCAGTCGCAACCCTCCTCGAGCGGACGGAAGTCGCGCCGGCTGGCCGCGGTGTTGACGTTGTAGCGGCCGGACGCCGTGTAGATGGCGGCGTTGCGGGCGACCCGGGACGGCATCACGCAGTCGAACGTGTCGGCTCCGGCCTCGATCGCTGCGAAGAAGTCGTCCGGCTCGGAGATGCCGAGCAGGTGCCGGGGCTTGTCCTCGGGCAGTTCGGAACTCACCCAGCCTACGATGGTGCCGAGGTTCTCCTTCTCCAGCGCTCCGCCGATGCCGTAGCCGTCGAAGCCCCGGCCGGCGACCTCGAGGGACGCCAACCCGCGGGACGCCTGCCGCCGCAGGTCCTCGTACTGGGCGCCCTGGACCACGCCGAACAGCGCCTGGTACGGCTTGCCCACCCGCTCGGCGGTGAGCCGCGCATGCTCGGCGAGGCAGCGCTGCGCCCACGCGTGCGTCCGCTCGACGGACGACTCCTGGTAGCCGCGGGTGTTCATCAGCGTGGTCAGTTCGTCGAAGGCGAACATGATGTCGGCGCCCAGTTCGTGCTGGATCCGCATCGAGACCTCGGGCGTGAACCGCAGCAGGTCGCCGTTCAGGTGGGAGCGGAAGGTGACCCCGTCGTCGTCGACGTGCGCGAGTCGTTCCTTGCCGGGCGCGATCACGTCATCGTCGGCGAGCCCGGCGGTATCCATCGCCAGCACCTTCTTGAACCCCGCACCGAGGCTCATCACCTGGAAGCCCCCGGAGTCGGTGAACGTGGGGCCCGGCCAATTCATGAAGGCGCCCAGGCCGCCGGCCGCGTCCACGATGTCCGAGCCGGGCTGCAGGTACAGGTGGTAGGCGTTCGCCAGCACGGCCTGCGCGCCCAATTCGGCCACGGACTCCGGCAGGACCGACTTCACCGTCGCCTTGGTGCCGACGGCCACGAAGGCCGGCGTCCGGATGTCGCCGTGCGGGGTGTGGATCACTCCGGTGCGACCCAGCGCTCCGTCCAGCCGGGCGCCGACCTCGAAGGCGAAGCCGTCAGCCACGCGCGGCCAGCGCCTGCAGCTGGGCGAGGGCGACGACACCGGCGGTGGAGGTGCGCAACACCGCGTCCGCGATCAGGACGGGACGGCCGCCGGCGGTCGTGAACGTGTCCAGTTCCGCGTCCGTCAGCCCACCCTCGGGACCGATGATGAACATCGCCTCACCGCTCGCCGGTGGCACCAGGGACGCGAGGTGTTCGGTCGCGCTCTCGTGGCAGACCACCGTCAGCGCGGTCTGGCCGATCCGCAGGGCCAGTTCGGCCGTGGTCATCGGCATCGAGACCGTCGGCACCCGGAAGCGCCGGCACTGCTTGGCGGCCTCCCGGGCCGTCACCCGCCAGCGGGTGAGGCCGCGCTCGACCCGGTCCGGCGTCCAGCGGACGATCGACCGCTCGGCCTGCCAGGGGACGATCTCGTCGACACCCAGTTCGGTGAGCATCTCGACAGCCAGTTCGGCGCGGTCGCCCTTCGGCAGCGCCTGGACGGCGACGTAGCGAACCGGACGCTCGGGCTCGTGCACGATCTCGTCGACGCGGACGGTGACCTCGCCCCGCTCGACCCGGACCACCGGGCCCCGGACACCGGTGCCGTTGCCGTCGCTGATCCAGATCGTCTCGCCGGCCTTGATCCGGCGCACCTGCGCCGCGTGGTGGCCCTCCTCGCCGGCGAGGGTCACCTCGGCGTCGACCTCGGGTGTCTCCAGCGGAGCCAGGAACAGCGGGTCGGTCACGAGAAGGCCTCCTTCAGCCAGCCGAACATGCCCTTGCCCTGCTTCGCGACCGACGCCTCGGGGCGCGTCTCGTCGCGCACTTCGGCGAGCTGGGTCAACAGCTCACGCTGCTTCGCGTCCAGCTTCGTCGGGGTGTCGACGACCAGTGTGATGCCGAGGTCGCCGCGGCCGCCACCGCGGAGCCGGGGCACACCGCGTCCGGCGATGGCGATCCGGGCCCGGGACTGGGTGCCGGCGGGGATCTGCACCTCGACGCTGCCCTGCTCGGTGTCCAGGTCGTCCCGCTCGGCCTCCAAGGTGGCCAGGTTAACCACGGTGCCCAGCGCGGCGGCCGTCATCGGGATGTGCACGACCATCTCCAGGTCGTCCCCGTTGCGGGAGAACACTTCGTGCGGGGCGACCTTCAGCTCGACGTACAGGTCGCCCGCCGGGCCACCGCCCGGCCCCACTTCGCCCTGGGAGGCGAGGTGCACCCGGTTGCCGGTGTCGACGCCGGCCGGGATCTTCACGTTGATGGTCCGGTGACTGCGGACGCGGCCCTCGCCCGAACACTCGCCGCAGGGGTCGGGGATGACGGTGCCGTAGCCGCGGCAGGTCGGGCACGGCTGCGAGGTGCGGATCTCGCCGAGGAACGACCGCTGCACGGCGGTCACCTCGCCCTGCCCGTGGCACGTGCCGCACTGGACGGGCTGCGATCCCTCGGCTGCACCGGAGCCGCCGCACCGGCTGCAGACCACGGCGGTGTCGACCTTCAGGGGCTTGGTGACGCCGAACGCGGCCTCGGCCAGGGTGAGGTTGAGCCGAACGACGGCGTCCTGGCCACGGCGCACCCGGGGACGCGGACCGCGTCCCGTCTGGGCGCCGAACATGGCGTCCACCAGGTTCGTGAAGTCGAAACCAGCACCGCTGAAGCCGCCGAAGCCGTTCGGCCCGAAGCCGCCCGCACCGCCCAGCGGGCTGCCACCGCGGTCGTACATGGCCCGCTTGTTCGGGTCGTGCAGGACCTCGTAGGCCTCGCCGATCTCCTTGAACTTCTCGGCGGCGTCCGGAGCGTCCGCGACGTCGGGGTGGTACTGCATGGCCAGCTTGCGGTAGGCCTTCTTGATCTGTTCCGCGCTGGCGTCCCGCGGCACCCCGAGCACCTCGTAGTAGTCAGTGCTCACGCATCATCCTTGCTCTAGGTAGCGGCTGAGGTAGCGGGCAACCGCACGCACCGCAGCCATGGTCGAGGGGTAGTCCATCCGGGTGGGACCGACGACCCCGAGGTTGGCCCGCTGGTCGGCGCCGATCCCGTAGCCGCTGGCCACCACAGAGGTGGACCGCAGTGGCTCATAGCTGTTCTCCTGCCCGATCCGGACGACCACGTCGCCGGCACTGGCCACCTCTCCCAACAGTTTCAGTAGCACGACTTGTTCCTCCAGAGCCTCCAGCACCGGCCGGACGGCGGTCTCGAACTCGTCTGCGAACCGGGTCAGGTTGGGGACGCCGCCCACCACCACGCGGGTGGTGTGCGGTTGGGTGGACAGCTCGGTCAGCGCCGGCAGCACCCGGCCGGCCAGGTCGTTCAGGTACGGGGGCAACTGGCCGCCGAGCCGCGCGATGCGGGCGGCGATGGTGCTCGCCGGCGAGTCGAGGAGGGCGGCGTTCAGCCGTCCCCTCAAGTCGGCGACCTGCGCTTCGTCCGCCTCGCCGAGATCGACCGGGTGCTGGTCCACCTGCCCCGTCGAGTTCACGACGATCAGGAGTCCGCGACCGGGACTCAGCCGCACCAGCTCGATGTGCCGGACGCTCGCGCCGGTCAGCATCGGGTACTGGACGATGGCGACCTGGCGGGTGATCTGCGCCAGCGTCCGCACCGTCCGGGCGATCAGGTCGTCGACGTCCAGGGCGCCGACCATGAACGTCTCGATCGCGCGCCGCTCGGCGACCGACAACGGCTTGACCTGGCCCAGCCGGTCGACGAACAGCCGATAGCCCTTGTCGGTGGGGATTCGGCCGGCGCTGGTGTGGGGCTGGGCGATGTAGCCCTCCTCCTCCAGCACCGCCATGTCGTTGCGGACGGTGGCCGGCGAGACGTCCAGCCGGTAGCGCTCCACGAGCGCACGGGAGCCGACCGGCTCCTGCATGGAGACGTAGTCGGTGACGATGGCCCGCAGGATGGCGAGCTTGCGGTCGTCGAGCATGAACCATCCTCCCGGCAACTGGCACTCTCAATGGTCGAGTGCCAGCCTACCTCAACGGTTACGCTGAACGGCATGACCCGCTTCAGCGTCGGCACCTTCTCTCCCGTCGCGGACGGCGTATTCGTCGCCGTGGCCGAGCCGGCCGCGGTGAACATCGGACTGGTCGTCGGGCCGTCCGGTGCGCTGGTGATCGACACCGGCTCGTCGCCGGCACAGGGGGCCGAGATCCGGGCTTCGGCGGAGGCCTTCGCCGGGGTGCCGGTCGTCGGGGTCCTGGTCACCCACTGGCACTACGACCACTTCTTCGGTCTGGCGGGGTTGGCGGGGGTGCCCAGCTGGGGCCATGAGGGGCTCGCGTCCTGGCTGGGACGGCCCGAGGCAGCCGAGGCTGCGGCCGAGCTGGGGGTGGATGTGGCCGAGCTGGGGACGCCCGTCCACACCTTCTCACTGGCGCGGGTGCTGGATGCGGGCGGACGGCGGGTCGAGGCTCTCCATTTCGGTCCGGGTCACACCGACACCGACGTCATGGCCTACGTCCCGGGCGCGAATGTGATCTTCACCGGGGATCTGCTGGAGAGCGCCGGCCCGCCGAGCTTCGGCCCTGACTCCCACCTCAAGGACTGGCCGAGCGCCGTGGACGGGATTCTCGGCCTGGTGGACGAGGACACCGTCCTGGTGCCCGGCCATGGTCCGGTCATGGACCGGATGGCCGGCTTCCAGCAGCGGGCGGAGATCTCCGCGGTGTACGGCCAGGCGGAGTACCTGGTCAGGCAGGGCGTCCGCCAGGAGCAGGCCTACGAGCGCGGCGAGTGGCCCTTCGACGAGGCCACCGTCCGGGCGGCGCTACCCCTGGCCTACGCCGAACTGGCCGCCGCCGGGCTGGTGCCCCGCACCCAGCTGCCGCTGGTGTGATCAGCCGTCACTCGCCCTCCTGTCATCCCGGCGTACGCCGGGACCCCTGAACGTGCGTAGCCAACCCGGCTGCCGGGGATCCCGGGTCAAGCCCGGGACGACGTCGGACGTCGGGTGGGGTCTCAGCTGCCGCCGCCGGCCTTGCGCCGGAACATGCCCCCGCCGCCCTGGCGTCCACGCTCGGCCGGGCCCTTCTCCTTGTGGTGGCCGCTGTCGCCGACTGCGCTGTCGTTCGCCTGATGCTTGCGCGCGAGGGCCTCGCCCATCTTCGCCTTCAGATCCTCGTTCTGGTTCTCCGGCACTTCCGGCTCCTCCCTGTGCGCCCTACCCCATCCAACCGGCCCCGCCGCGTCCGCCGAGACTGTCTAGACCGCGACGATGCGCTCGACGGCTGCGAGCTGATCGGCGTGCGTCAACTTTGCGACGATGGTGTCGTAGTTGGTCTGGAGATCGATCCAGTACCTGTCGGACAGTCCGAGGGCGTGGGCGATCCGCAGGCCCGCGTCTGGGGTGATTCGTCGCTTGCCGTGGACGATCTGACCGATGTGGGTCTGCGACAAGCCGGTCGCCTGGGCGAGCCGGTACTGGCTGATGCCCATCGGCTCGAGAAACTCCGTGAGCAGGATCTCGCCGGGGGTGATCGGGTCGTGTGCTGGTGTGATCATGCTCTTCGTACCTCCTTCAGGGGTAGTCGACGATCTCGACGTTGACGGGTCCGGGGTCCGTCCAGGTGAAGCAGATACGGTACTGATCGTTGATCCGGATCGAGTGTTGGCCTTCTCGGTTGCCGACGAGCTTCTCGTGACGTAGGTACCTGCCGAGCAGCACGCCCCTTCGTATCGGCCCTCAGCTGCCGCCGCCAGCCTTGCGGCGGAACATGCCGCCCCCGCCCTGGCGCCCGCGCTCGGCCGGCCCCTTCTCCTTGTGGTGGCCGCTCTCCTCGACGCCCTCGCCGCCTTGCTGCTTGCGCTCAAGAGCCTCCCGCATCTTCGCCTTCAGATCCTCGTTCTGGTTCTCGGGCACGTCCGGCTCCCTTCTCGCGACTGCCTCCATCCAACCTTGCGAGCGTCGGCCCGTCCAGCCACGACTCGGTCATAGCGGCGCGGCGAAGCAGCTACGCCGGTGTAGCGGCACGACACGGGATGCGGTGAGCGTCCAGCCGCGCGGGCATCCTCGTCTTGGAGCAGGACGACCAGGCCTCAGAACCGGCTTCCCGTGATGGCGTCGGGCAAGTCCGGGCCGGCGTAGAAGTCGAGACCTTCCCCTGTTGCCTGGTCGATGACGCGGGTGTAGCGATCGAACACCTGCGGCTTGATCCCGGCTTTCACGTGCTGCTGGACGTACGGCTCGTCCACGGTCACGAGCCAGACGCACCTCTGCGGGTTGACGATCTGGCTGCCCTCGGGAATCTCCGCCCCGGCCGCTTTCACCGTCGCCTGGTACGGGAGGAGTACTGCGGCTGCGCGCGGCTGAGCCACTTGCTCCCAACCCATCGATCTCGCCTCGGCGATGGTGGAACTCGACGCACGTGCCGCGGCCACCGCGGCGTCGGCGTCGCCGAGGATCGGAGCTCCCTCGTGAAGATTGGACGCGGGGTTGTTCGCGATCAGGTCTCGGATCGCCTTAGTGCCGTCAGCCGCAGGGGTCGCTGCAGCGTTCGCGTTGCACGGAGCCGAACTCACCGGAGACGCCACAACCGTCAGATCGCTGGTCGCACCGAGAGGCTGCACAGGGCTGGCAACGGGATCGGGCGGCTGAGCAACTGGGCCATGCGGGGTGCCCGCACAGCCCTCTGTCGCGATAAGCAGGCCCACCATCGCCACCGCAGTGGCGGATTTTCGCAAAGTCCTCATTTGATGCTCCATGTCCACGTCGAATTAGCTGGGGATGCTCCGTTGAGCCCTGCATCAACGAATCGTGGTCTGAGTACCAAGGTTCACCTTACCCCCTGATGATGTGATGCCCTTTACGTACATCGTGAACTTGCTCGCTGCACCCTTGCTGGCGAACACCTCTCCGCCGGTATCCAAGCAGCCGACGCTCCAGAACCCCACATCCGGAGTTGTCCAAAGTTTGCCGTCGAAGTAAACGTTCCACTTGTTCGAGGTGGCGTTCCGCGATATCTGGTACTCATCCGTGACCGAGGCGCTTTGAGTCACCAGCCCGAAGTTATGCTCAGCGTAGGCGCCCGATGTCTTCGTGTAGGCGCCAAAGGCGTAGTATCCGACAGCGCCAGGAACCGCGAAGTAGCCTTGGGTGAGGCCTGTCTCCACTGCGTAGCTCGTTGACGGCGTGAGGCTCGCCCAGATCTCACTGTCTATGAAGTACTTGTTCGAGCTGTTCGCACCAGGGGCGTTCATAGCCGCGCGACCCCACGTGCCATACTGGCCGTAGAAGGTCGTACCCGTGCCCCGCAGGGCCGAATAGCAATGACCGCTCGTCGTGCTGCACGTGACCGCAGCCGCAGCCGGTTCCGCAGTTACTGTCATGCCACCAAGTACCACTGTCAGGACCGCAGTCAGAACGCCGATGCCCCGCCGAATTCGTTGCATCATATCACCTCCCTCTCGTCGAGCTTCAACACAAGTGATCTATTGGTGTGTAGGTCAGGTCGTCGTCATCAATGACCCAAATGCCACACTTTGCGGGTGCGCCCTCGGGCAGACTGTCGGACGTCCTTCGCGGGAGACCGGCCGGCGACCAACTGAGAGCCCCTTGGTCCAACGTGTAAAACTGCGCAGAGCTATCCTTCATCGCCAGTACTCCCACGACTGAGTTACCCGCTTGACCAGCCAGGCCTGCCGCGAAGCCGTCTTTCAGTTCTCGAGATCGCCACGTGTAGCCGGCGTCCCTACTCAGTGCGACACCGGCGGCCACCGGCGCCCCGTTCGCCTGAGCGCTGTACTGAACGACGATCTGTCGCCCCCGGGCGACCAGCCCCGTGGCGCTTCCCGCTCCGAACCGATCAGCGGTCCAACTCTTGCCGCCATTGGTGATGACTCCCGTCTGGCCAGCAACCTCACCGGCCGCCACGATGACGTCACCAGCAGTGGCGATGGAGTTAAAGATCGCATCTCGCTGAGCGGTGAGCAACGACAGTCTTCCGTCGTCGCCAATCGAGTAGATGGCCGCGCGTGGACGTCGTAAGCCGTCATCATTGAGCGAGGCGATCAGCGCCCCGATCCCGTGATGGCCAGCGCTGTGATCTCGATGATCTCTGAAGGAAGGTCGATATCTTTCAGCTCGGAGTCGGAGATCCGAGTCAGGAAGGCGTGGCCGGAAGAGGTCCCGCCGAACCATAGATGCTCGGAGTCCGCAGCGCTAAGCAGGGGCGCGTCAGCGGGCGGAAGACCATCAAGTTCAGTCACTGAGCCCGCCGACGCCGCCCCCACGTAGCCGCTATCGCCGATCAACACCAAGCAGTCGGACACGGCGGTGAGCCGTCCCCACTGCACCGTCCCGAAGTTCTTGGTTTCCGCGGGCGGAGTGCAGTCTCCCCGCTCGGCGACATGATCCCTCCAGTACGTCAGTGCAGCAACCGGACCGGTGTGCGACGACGTGCCGCGATCGTCTGGGGTCGAGGTAATGGCTGTGGGCTCAGGCGAGTTGAGGTTGACGGGCACTGACACGCAACCCGCGGCGACGACAGCCAACGCCGCCGCCACGGGCCACGCCCTGCTCAGCGTGCTCGCGCGCCTCACTTGACCTCTGTAACCTCGCCCGTCGTCATAACCAAGACGTACTTCCGTCCATCCTCACTCGTCAACTCCATCCGTCCTGAAACAGGAGCTGCGGCGGTAAGGCTGCCCGCGCCCGAAACCTCCACCAACTGCGACTTCAGTTCCGTCGATGTCGTGAAACGGCGAATGAACACTGCGCCCTGATCAGCTCGGTCGAAGCCTGCGTACCCACCCCACACAGAGACGCACTGGTCGCCGACGACGCCCTCCCAGCCGCCGGTCGAGATGAACTCGGCCGCTGGCCGGGGCGGCGCGTCGAAGAGAGGGCCCGTCCCGCAGAGTTCCTCGATGGAGGCCGCGGCCCGTGCCTGGTCCTCCTGCCGTGCGGCCTCGGCCGCGTCTTTGGCCATCTGAGCCTTGTCGGCGATGACCTGGGCCAACAGCGCAGGATCGCTCTCGATCTTGCGCTCGGTCGCCCGATCAGCGGCCTCCTTCTCCAGCCAGGCGACCTTCGCCGGGTCGAGCAGTACCCCGCCCGGGGCCGGCTGCGGCTCGGCCGAATCCTGGCCGGACGGGCTGGCGAGCGACACGGGGGTCCAGGCAACCGCGCTAATGAGGGCGACGGCAGCAGCGCCGGCCAGAAGACTAGGCGTCTTGCGTGAACGACTTCTGGACATCATTACCTACTTAACTGAACGGTATTGAGCCTAGCTGAGGCTAGCGGGATCACTCGGCAGGAACGCACGCGTTACGACCGACTCACCCTCATTACTGCACATCCTGCACCAACACGCCACCTGACACGTTGTAGTAGGCAAGGAAGGTTGCCGAGAAGGAGACACCGGTACCCTTCACGATCGCCGAGAAGGTCCCCTTAGAGTTGACGTCGAGCTTGGTATTCGATGGCTGGTCGAACCAGGAGTAGTTGGGGCTCCAGGCGAATACGCAGACGCCCGTCTGGTAGGAGTTCCCCTTGAGAGACTTGCTCGTGATTTTTCCGCTGGTCACTGTTGCCTTGAAGTCTTGGTGAATCCAGCACACTCCGATAGCGGGAACTCCGGCGAAAACGGCGGATGTGTACGACTGAGTGCTGGATGAAGTCGCGGCGACGCGCCTGACTGGGGGCCGGTTGTCTCCGACTTTGCTGGTGAGGAGCTGATCGGCCAGCTGCTCAATGGTGTCGGTTGGGTCTGCGAGATAATCGGCCGCGAGTTCAGGCGTAGCATCGACAGTGAAGTCGGAAACCTTGACGGTGGCGTTGTCGGCGAGCGCTTTCTGAACTTCGGCCGTGAGGTCGGCGGCGATGGCCCGGGAAACGGAGTCTAGATTGTCCTCCGCGTGGGCAGTAGGCGAGGCCAGCAGAAGTGTAGACATTGCTGCGGCGATGGCGACCATTGGTCGGATGAGACGTATCACTAGAACTTCTCCGTTCCTATAAGTTGTGGATGGCTGTGACGACCGCGCAGTAGAGGGCAATCAGGAGGACCGTAGCGTTGATGATCTTCCATGCTTGGCGGTTGCTCGTAGCTCTCCCAATCCCGGCAAGGACAGCTACGCCGAGGAATACCGTCCAGATCGGGACCTGAATGCCGGATGCGATCCAGCCGATGAGGTCCGAAGGCGGGAACCGCACGGTCATTAGCAGGATTGCCCCAATCGCACATGCTCCGGCTACGACATCGGTTCGCCCCTTCGGAGGGTCTACGAAATGGTCGGAACCGTGGTCAGGCTGCTGCTCGGAATCCTGCATGGTGCCGATTTTTCCACCTGTATCCTCGGTTGGCAATCGGCCGAAGGGAGGATCAGTCTCCACCGAAAGCACGGTTTCGTGAAAGCGCTAGGCGGCGGTCACGCGTCCGGCGCCTTGGCCAGGCACAGTTCGTAGGCGCGGACGACGGCCTTGAGCCGGGTGGACACACCGAGCTTGGCCATGATGGCCGACACGTGGGTTTTCACCGTGGATTCGGCCACGCCCGCGATGTCGGCAATCTCTGCGTTGGAGTGGGCTTGGCACAGCAACTGGAGGATTTCGAGTTCCCGCTCGGTGAGCGGCGCGTTCGGCAAGGCGGACGCGCCGTGCGACGGGCCGGCAGTCGTCCAGCGAGTCAGCGGACCGGGCGAAACCACGGTCGATCCCAGCTGCACCGCCCGCACGGCGTTGACGATCACCCCGGGCTCGCTGGACTTGATCAGGAAGCCCGAGGCTCCCGCGGTCATCGAGGCGGCCACGTCCCCCTCCAGGTCGACAGCGGTCATCAGCAAGACCTTCGTCTGCTCCGACGCCCGCCGGATAGCCGCCGTAGCTCCGATGCCGTCGAGCTCGGGCATGCGAACGTCCATCAGGACCACATCCGGGGCGTTGGCCTGAGCCTCTGCAACCGCCTGAGCGCCCGTCGCACAGACGAACACCACGTCGATGTCCGCCTCGATGCCGAGCTGCTCGGACAGCGCAGAACGGACGATCGCATCATCGTCAACGAGTCCCACCCTGATCGTCATCGATCCACCTCGCTCTATGGCGTCACCGGGATCCGGGCCTGCAGCGTCCACAGGCTCGAGGACTCGAGGACGGCCAACTGCCCGGAGAGCGCTTCCACCCTCTCCCTCGCACCGACCAGCCCGACGCCCGCCGCAGCGGAGCGTCCGGTCTTCCCACACGGATTGGTGAAGACGGCCTCGACAGCGACCGGCGAGACCTCGATCATCATCGAGCAGTGGCCGCCGGGGGCCGCGTGCTTCGACATGTTCGAGGATGCCTCCACGATCAGCTTGGCCAGGCACTCCCTTACCGAAGGTGGCAGCGCCTCCGGATCGCCCTCGACCAGCGTGGACACGCTGAACCCACGTCGCTCCAGCTCCGCCGACTGGTCCTCGAGGACGGACGAGACCGGCGCCACTCGCCACGCGGACACGATGCGATCCCCCGGCGTGCTCGTCCGCAGGATGTGCATGATCCCCCGCAGGTCGGTGATCGACCGCCGTCCGAGCCTCAGGACGGTCTCGAGATCCTCCGCGACGTCCGGCGAGCACGAACCACCGAGCTGCCGCTTGATGCCCTCGGTGGTGATCACCATGCCGGTGATCGTCTGGGCGAGCGTGTCGTGCAGATCCCTGGCCAGATCGCGGCGTTGCTCCGCGAGGCGCTCCTCGTGCTTCCGGGTGGCTGCTTCCAGGCGGCGTCGCTCCAGTCCGATGACATAACCGGTCAACCAGCTGACCCCGAACCCGAGGAGCAGGATCCCGACGTTGAACAGCAGTCCGATCGCCGTATCCGACGTCCAGTCGCTGATCGCCAGCGACATCACCGGCAGATACCAGAATGTCAGCGCCAGCCCCAGCCGGAGTTGTCCTCGGGACACCGCCGTGAACACCGGCACCAGCGCCGCCAGCAGGCCGAAGGTCGGCTGCTCCCACGGCACGAACAACCACGCCGTCAGGCCCGCCCCGGTGATCACACCGCCCGACAGCATCCATCGACCCGACAGCGCCGCGCCGATCGCCATGACCACGTCGAGCGCCAACGGAATCGGTTGGCTGTCGGCTCGCGCGAGCCTCGACAGCAGGAAGATCGCCCCCGCAAGGAAGATCTCGACGAGTCCGGACTCCAGAGCGGAGTGTCCGAGATCGCCGAGCCGTAGTCTCCGGCGCGCGGCACCGTCCCTGCCTGAAACCTCATCCATCCAGCCGACGTCCCTTGTGCTCAACTGGGGCACGACTCTACTTCTTGCACCACCACAGGATCGGCAGGATTTCGCACACACCGGCTGGCTGCACGCGGCTCGCGTCTGAGGCCAGTCCGGACTCAGCCGCCATCGCCGGCGTAGGAATCCACAAGGCAGCCAGCGTGATAGCGGCGCAAATCACGCCGCGCTTCAGTCTCAAGGTCATGTCGGCAAACTAACATCACAGCCGTCCGCAGCCATCCGTCAAAAGGCGTAGCCGAAATAGTACGAAAGGAGGAGGGCGCGGACGCGTCAGGCCCCGAACAGTGCCTCGTGCGCCTCGTCCCAGAGCCCCGGCGTCATCGCCGAGAGCAGCCGGCGACCGATCACCCCGGGACGGTAGTCCGCGCCGGTGTCGGTGGCCATCCGTCCGCCGAGCTCGGTCACCATCAGACAGCCGGCGAGGTGGTCCCAGGGGAACATCGACCGGTAGGACAGGAAGTCGACCTCGCCGGTGATGAGCTTCGGGTAGTCGATGCCGCACGACCCCCAGGACCGGATCACCTTGACCGTGGCGCCGTCCTCACCCGGGACGGGCAGGTAGGTCGCCCCCAGGGGCACCGTGCGGGTGCGGACGGGCGGCGTCAGCGGCTGGCCGTTGCGGGTGACCCCGCCGCCGGCCTCGGCGATGAACAGCTGGCGGTACAGCGGCTGCCAGATCCAGCCGCGGACCGTCCGGCCGTGGCGCAGCTCGGCCAGGATGACGGCGAAGTCCGGGCGTCCCTTCGCGAAGTTGCGCGTCCCGTCGACCGGGTCGATCACCCACGCGTGCTCGGCCGTCGGCAGCTCGTCAAGGCTGGACGGGTCGGCGAAGACACCCTCCTCGCCGACGACGACGGCATCGGGGTCGGCCTCGTGCAACAGCCTGGCCAGCTCGACCTCCGCCTCCCGGTCGGCGACCGTGACCAGGTCCCCCGGCCTCTTCTCCGCAATGTCGCCGCTGCCCAAGGCGCCGAAACGCGGCAGGATCAGGCGGTCGGCCACCTCCTGGAGAAGGCCGGACACCTGTTCGGTCTGCACGACTGGGCCCCCTTGGATCGTTCGTAGTGAGCAGTCAGGCTACCCACCCCGGTTCGTCCTACCCGCCGACGTCCGTTTCGGTCCGAGGGGTGATCGTCTGTCATCCACCGGTGACGAAGTCGATCAGCCGCTCCACCTCTCGCGGCAGCGCCGCGTCCAGGTCACGCCAGTCGCGGACGCGGCCGAGGATCCACGCCCAGGTGGCCGCGATCTCGGCCTGGTGGTTCGCCGGACGGCCCAGCGCCCGGCTGGCTCCCACCTTCCACTCGAGATCCCTGGGCACCGCCGGCCACGCGTCCAGCCCGACGCGTTCGGGGCGGACGGCCTGCCAGATGTCGATGTAGGGATGACCGGTGACGAGCACGTGCTCACTGCGGATCCCCGCCACGATGCGGGACTCCTTGCTGCCCGGCACCAGGTGGTCGACCAGGACGCCGAGCCGGCGGCCGGGCTCGGGAGCGAACGCCTCGACGATGGCCGGCAGCTCGTCCACCCCGCCGAGCAGCTCGACGACCACCCCGACGTGGCGCAGGTCGTCGCCCCAGATCTTCTCCACCAGCTCGGCGTCGTGGCGTCCCTCGACGTAGATGCGGGACGGCAGCGCGACCTTCGCGGCCTCGACCTCCCCGACGCGGGAACCGGACGCGGTGTGGGTGGGCCGCTTGGGCGCTAGGCCCCGCGGCGGGCGGAGGTCGACCGGCTTGCCGTCCAGCCAGAACCCCGGGCCGAACTCGAAGCTCTTGCGGGCACCGGCCCGGTCCTCCAGGACCACCAGCCCGTTCTCCCAGCGGACGACGGCCCCGCAGAATCCCGACGTCGGATCTTCGAGAACCATTCCGCGCGCCACCTCGACCGGTGCGCTGGTGGGCTTTCCTGCCGTCCGCCAGCCCGGGGCCAGCACGTCGTCGGAGTAGAGCATCCGTTCAGGCTAACCGCGAGCGGATGCCCGCGGACGGACCGGCGCGCGTGAACGAAAGTACCTGTCCCCGACGGTTCACGACGGTTCAGACCTGAACGAAAGTACCTGTCCCCGACGGTTCAGACCTGAACGAAAGTACCTGTCCCCGATGGTTCAGGCGGTCAGTCGGCACCGAGGTAGGCCTTCCGGACGCGGTCGTCGCCCAGGAGCGCCTTGCCCGTGTCCGAGAACGTGATCCGGCCGACCTCCAGGACGTAGCCACGATCGGCGAGGCTGAGCGCGGCCTGTGCGTTCTGCTCCACCAGCAGGATCGTCGTGCCCTGGGACTGCAGGTCGGCGATCGTCGCCATCACCTTCTGGGTCATGATCGGGCTCAGCCCCATCGACGGCTCGTCCAGCATCAGCAGCTTGGGCCGGCTCATCAGCGCCCGGCCGATCGCCAGCATCTGCTGCTCGCCACCGGAGAACAGGCCTGCCTTCTCGTTGCGCCGCTCGCCGAGCACCTCGAACATGTCGTAGACCCGGTCGATGTCCTCCTTAACCCCGGCCGTGTCCTTGCGCGTGTACGCACCGAGCCTGAGGTTCTCCTCCACCGTCATCTGCCGGAACAGCCGCCGGCCCTCCGGCGACTGGGCGATCCCGCGTTCGACGATCTTGTGGGGCGGGACGCCGTCCAGCCGCTTGCCCTCGAACCAGATCTCCCCCGACACCGGGGTGAGCAGGCCGGAGATCGTGCGCAGGGTCGTCGACTTGCCAGCACCGTTCGTGCCGAGCATCGTGACCACCTGGCCCTGCTCGACCGTGAACGAGATGCCCTTGACGGCCTGGATCCGGCCGTACGCCACCACCAGGTCCTTGACCTCAAGCATCCCCACTCCCGTCCTGCGTCGCCGGCGAACCGATGTAGGCCTCGATCACCCGTGGATCGTTCTGGACGACCGCGCCCGGCCCCTCCACCAGCACCTCGCCCCGGACCAGGCAGGCCACCCGGTCGCAGAGGTTGAAGATGAACCGCATGTCGTGCTCGATCACCAGCACCGCCAGGCCCAGGTCGCGGATCCTGAAGATCAGGTCCTCCGCCTGCCGGGTCTCCTGCGGGTTCATGCCGGCCGTCGGCTCGTCCAACAGCAGCAGCTTCGGGTCGGTGGCCAGGGCCCGGGCGATCTCCAGCCGTCGCTGGTCGCCGTAGGGCAGGTTGCGGGACAGCGTGTCGCCCGACCCGGACAGCCCGACGAAGTCCAGCAACTCCTTCGCCCGCCTGGTCGACTCGACCTCCTCGCGGCGATGCCTCGGCAGCCGGAAGACCGCGTCGATGGCGTTGGTCTTCGTCCGGCAGTACATGCCGACCATCACGTTCTCGATGGCGGTCATGTTGTGGAAGAGCCGGATGTTCTGGAACGTCCGGGCCATCCCCGCCCGGACCGCGAGCCGGGGCTTCGCCGGCAGCGGGGCGGCGTCGAAGAACACCGAACCCGTGGTCGGCTGGTACAGCCCGGTGAGGCAGTTGAAGAAGGTGGTCTTTCCGGCGCCGTTGGGCCCGATCAGGCCGACGATCTCACCGGTACGGACCTGGAGGCTGACGTCGTTGACGGCGCGGAGACCGCCGAACTGCATGGTGACGTTCCGCGCGTCCAGCAGGACGGCGGTGTCGGCGACGGCCGGGACGGCTTCGGTGCTCATAGTTCGAACGACCCCCGTTCCGGGTGCAGGTGGTCGTGGTACAGGGCCAACTCCTCCTGGACCTCCTCGGCGAGCTCCTCGTCCTCGGCGTGGAACTCCAACTGCCGCCGCTCCTCCGCGATCATGCCCTCGGGACGGAACCTCATCATCACCACGAGCAGCAGGCCGAACAACAGCAGCCGGTAGTCGGAGAAGAACCGCAGCTTCTCCGGCAGCAGCTTCAAGATGGTGGCGCCGATCAGGACGCCCATCACCGTCCCCATGCCGCCGAGGACGACTGCTGCCAGCAGGAAGGCCGACTCGAGGAAGACGTACTGGTCGGGGGTGACCGAGACGTCATGGTGTGCCTTGACCGCGCCGGCGACACCGGCGAGGAAAGCACCGCCGGCAAAGGCCAGCAGCTTGAGCGCGAAGGTGTTCACGCCCATCGCCTCGGCGGCCAGCTCGTCCTCGCGGATCGCCACCCAGCCGCGGCCGATCCGCGAATGGTTCAGGTTCGTGAACACGAGGATGACCAGGCCGATCACCAGCAGCATCAGCCAGTAGTAGTTGGCGAACCGGCCGATGTCGACGCCGAGGATCGTGTGCGCCTTGCCGAAGTCGAAGCCGAAGAAGTTCAGGTCGGGAATGTTCGAGATGCCGTTCGACCCGTTGGTGACGTACGGCCCGTCGTTGCCGTCCAGGTTGATCATCGTCAGCCGGAAGATCTCGCCGAAGCCGAGCGTGACGATCGCCAGGTAGTCCCCGGACACTCGCAGCGTCGGGGCGCCGATGATCAGGCCCAGGACGGACGATACGGTGCCCGCGATGATCACCGTCACGATGAACGGCGGGTGCCAGTTGACGTGCGAGTAGGCCGACTCGCTCAGCACGGCGGCGGTGAAGGCGCCGGCACCGAGGAAGGCGATGTAGCCCAGGTCGAGCAGTCCGGCCAGGCCGACGACGATGTTCAACCCGAGCGCGGCCGAGGCGAAGATCAGCACCTGGGCCGCGATCGACATGTTCGCGTCCTTGCCGTCCTGGGTGAACGGGAACAGGAAGGCGACGACGAACGCCGACAGCACCAGCACCCGGTTGTTCGACCGCCCAGCCACCCGAAGCCAGTCGAACACCCCGAACTGCCGCAGCACCAGCACCAGCCCGACCAGCAGGGCCGCGAAGGTGATGAACGAACCGGCGTCGTTGTAGCTGAGCGCCTGCGCCGCGAGGAACAGCGCCGCCGCCATCACCGCGACGATGCCCAGGATCTGCACCCAGGCCGGGCTCTTCAGCCGGTCGAGCGTCGGCTCGGGAGAGTCCGGCAGGAAGGGGGTCGAGCCGGCCGCGACCAGACCACCGAGGAGCGCCACCCAGGCACCCGGATCGACGTTGACGAGCCCGCCGAGCTCGATCGCGATCGAAGCGGTCGCGATCACGACGACGACGAGGGACGCCAGCGCGGCGGTCTTGGCCGTCGTGTTCCAGGCAACCATGCGTGCGAGCGCGCCGAGACGCTGCTTGCCCACGAGCGGAATCGCCAGGAGCAGCCCGAGCAGCACCGGCAGGACCACGAAGAAGAGTTGCAGGGGCGAGGGTGCGCCCCAGAAGGTCATGTCGTCCAGGGCGTCGTGACCGTACGCCCAGGGAAGGAAGATGGAGACGATCATCAGCACCGCGCCGAGCAGGCCGAGGGCGCGGGCCGGGTAGCGGAACCGGATCTTGAACTCGTCCGGAATGACAACTCTCATGCCCGGTCCACCACCTTGGCGCCGAGCAGTCCCTGCGGCCGGAACACCAGCACCAGGATCAGCAGGATGAACGCCCATACGTCCTTCCAGGCGGTGGTGCCGAGGTAGTTGCTGGCCAGCGCCTCGGCGACGCCCAGCACCAGGCCGCCGACAACAGCTCCGTAGATGTTGCCGATGCCGCCGAGGACCGCGGCCGTGAACGCCTTCAGGCCGGCCAGGAAGCCCATCCGGAACCCGATATTGCCCACGGTCAGGCCCTGCGCGACGCCGGCCACGGCAGCCAGCACCGCGCCGACGGCGAAGGCGGAGACGATCACCCGGTCGACGTTGATGCCCATCAGCCGAGCCGTGTCAGCGTCCTGTGAGGTCGCGACCATCGCCCGCCCGGTCTTGGTGCGGTCGACGAAGATCCACAGGAAGACCGTGCACAGCACCAGCGCCCCGATGGTGAAGATCGCCGACGCCCGGATCAGCACGCCGCCCATCTGGACGGAGGCGCCGCTGATGCCCGAGATGGACGGGAATGCCAGGTCGCTCTTGGCGTCCGGCATCCCGGGGATGCGGCCGAAGAAGAGCCTCACCAGTTCCTGCAGGAAGACCGAGACGCCGATCGCCGAGATCAGCGGTGCGAGCCTGGGCGCGTTGCGGAGCGGCCGGTAGGCGAAACGCTCCATCGCGACGGCGACCGCAACGGACGCCACCACCCCGCCGATCAGCATCACGGGCAGGATGAACAGGAGCGACGTCGCGACCGGTGATCCGGTGGGGCGGCCCATGATCGTCCAGGTGGCGAAGGCGCCGAAGGCGCCGATCATGAAGATCTCGCCGTGGGCGAAGTTGATCAACTGGACGATCCCGTAGACCACGGTGTAGCCGACCGCGATCAGTGCGTACAGGGCGCCGAGGGACAGCCCGTTGATGAGTTGCTGGAAGAACAGTTCCACGTGGCGGAGCCTCTCTTGGGCAAGAGCCCGTTGGCACCCGTCCACGGACGGGCGCCAACGGGCCTTCAGCTCACTTCAACTCGCCGGTCTTCTCGGCCTTCCAGGCCCCGCCGTCCACCTTGTAGACGGTGAGGACGCGAGAGACCGAGTCGCCGAACTTGTCGAACGCCACCTTGCCGGTGGCGCCGTCGAAGCTGACGTCGGCCATCGCGGTGATCGTGGCCTGCCGGGCCGACTTGGCGTCGGACGCGGAAGCCAGGCTCACCTTGAGCGCGTTGATGATCGCGTTCGCGGCGTCGTAGGAGTAGGCACCGTAGGCCGCGTACGGCTCGGAGAAGCCAGCAGCCTTGTAGGCCTCGACGAAGGCCTTGGCCGACTCCAGCGTGTCCACCGGGGCGCCGACGGAGGTGGCCAGATCGCCGTCCCGTCCACCGAGCTCGATGAACTTGGGGTCATAGATGCCGTCGCCGCCCATGACCGGGACGTTGAGGCCCGCAGCCGCGGCCTGCTTCGACAGCGGCCCGGCCTGCGGGTACTCGCCGCCGTAGTAGACCGCGTCCGGAGAGGTGGCCTTCACCTTCGTGATCACGGCGGAGAAGTCCTTGTCGTCCGGGTTGATGGTCTCGGCATCGGTGATGGTGCCGCCACCGTCCTTGAACGCCTTGGTGAAGGCTTCGACCAGGCCCTGGCCGTACGCCTTCTTGTCGTGGATGGTGGCGACCTTCTTGATGCCTGCGCCGAGCAGGTACTGGGCCGCGAACGGGCCCTGGACCGAGTCGGTGGTGCAGGTACGGAAGTAGTTCGGGTACGGACGCGTCGGATTGGCCGGGTCGGTGCCCTGGGTCAACGTCGGGTTGGTGTTGGCCGGCGAGACCTGGACGATGTTGGCGGCGTTGAGCACCGGGATCACGCTCTGCGCGACCGAGGAGTTCAGGGTCCCGACCACACCGACGACGGTGTCTTCGCTGGCGAGCTTGGTGGCGGCGTTCTTCCCGACGTCAGGCGTCGCCTGGTCGTCCTGGGCGTCCAGCTTGAGCGTCCAGCCCGGGATCGTGCCGTTCTTGTTGGCCTGCTGGATGGCGAGGTCAACCGAGTTCCGGATGCCCAGGCCCAGGGCAGAGAGATCGCCCGACAGCGGGGCGATGACGCCGATGGTGGCGACCTTGGTGCCGGATCCCCCACCGGCTCCGGCGTCCGTGCGGGTGCCGCATCCGGCGAAGGCCAGCGAAGCGACGGCCAGCATCACTCCGGCCAGCTTGAAGGCAGGCTTGTTCACATTTCCTCCTGTTGGTGAACGACGTCGGCCCGGGTCTGCCAGGACCCGGAGCGAGTGGCCGATATTCCAGCACCGATTTGTCTCGGCGTGGTTACGACCGCGCTACAGGGGTTGGGCGTTACCGAATTGTTGTCAGAGCTCGACGAGGTCGGTCACGACCCGGTCTGCGAGGAGCCGCCCGGCGGGCGTCAGCCGCAGGACGGCGCTGTCGGCGCGGGCCAGCCCGTCGGCGACGAAGGCGTCGGCGCGGGCACGTTCGGACGGGCTCAGTTCAGCCAGCGGAAGCCCCCGGGAGAGACGCAGCTCCAGCAGCACCCGCTCGGCGTGGTGTTGCGATTTAGTCAGCACTTCGCGCGCCTGCGCGGGGCTGGAGCCGGCGGCCAGTCGGCCGGAGTACTCCCGGGGATGGCGCACGTTCCACCAGCGGATGCCACCGGCGTGCGAGTGGGCGCCGGGACCCACCCCCCACCAGTCGTCGCCGAGCCAGTACGCCAGGTTGTGCTGACATTCCTGTCCAGGAAGCGCCCAGTTGCTGATCTCGTAGTTCTCGAGCCCAGCGGAGGTAAGCAATTGTTCTGCCAGCTGGTACAGCTCGGCGTGCAGATCGTCGTCGGGAGCGGGCAACTCGCCGCGCCGGATGCGCCGCGCCAGCCGGGTGCCGTCCTCGACGATCAGCGAGTAGGCGGAGACGTGCTCGGGGGCGAGTTCGAGGGCTGTCGTCAGGCTTTCCCGCCAGTCGGACGCGGTCTCGCCCGGGCTGCCGTAGATCAGGTCGAGGTTGATCGAGCCGAAGCCTGCGGACCGGGCTGCGGTCACCACCTCCGCCACCCGTCCGGGTGTGTGCCGGCGCTCCAGTACCGCGAGGACGGACGGGCGGGCGGACTGCATGCCCAGGCTCAGCCGGTTGAAGCCGGCCGCGACCAGGGCGTCGAGGTAGCCGGCGTCGACCGACTCCGGATTGGCCTCAGTGGTGATCTCGGCGTCCTCGGCCAATTCGAAGCGGTCGCGGATCGCGTCCAGCAGCCCGGTCAGCGATGCGGCCGGCAGCATCGTCGGCGTGCCGCCGCCGAAGAACACCGTCCGTACCGGAGGTGGATCGCCGAGGACGCGCACCGCGAGGTCGAGTTC
The DNA here is from genome assembly GCA_017306015.1 of Propionibacteriaceae bacterium. Classification (GTDB taxonomy): domain Bacteria; phylum Actinomycetota; class Actinomycetes; order Propionibacteriales; family Propionibacteriaceae; genus Propionicimonas. The sequence continues at coordinate 9,914 of JAFKJK010000010.1, read as the reverse complement.
GGCGACGGCCGCGGCCAGATAGGCGTCCTGGCTGGAGCCGGGCGCGGCGCCGAGTTCGGCCGCGGTGTAGGTGTTGAAGTCGCAGTAGCCGCAGCGGGTGGCGCAGAACGGGACGTGCACGTAGAGGCTGAAGCCGCGCGTCCCGAGGGTGGCCAGCGCCGAGTCCGGGAGCCGTCCGTCCAGGGGCGCCTCGATGCCTTCGGGCGGTGTGGACGGCATGGCCTACTTCTTCTTCTCCGCGCCCTCGCCGGTGGCCAGCGCGGCGACGAAGGCCTCCTGGGGCACCTCGACGCGGCCGACCATCTTCATCCGCTTCTTGCCCTCTTTCTGCTTCTCCAGCAGCTTCCGCTTGCGGGTGATGTCGCCGCCGTAGCACTTCGCGAGGACGTCCTTGCGGACGGCGCGGACGCTCTCGCGGGCGATCACGCGGGCGCCGATGGCGGCCTGGATCGGCACCTCGAACTGCTGGCGCGGAATCAGCTCCTTCAGCTTCTTCGCCATCGCGACGCCGTAGGCGTAGGCCGCATCGGTGTGCACGATGGAGCTGAACGCGTCCACCGGTTCGCCGTGCAGCAGGATGTCGACCTTGACCAGCTTGGCGACCTGTTCGCCGGCTTCGTCGTAGTCGAGTGAGGCGAAGCCCTTCGTCCGCGACTTCAGCGCGTCGAAGAAGTCGAAGACGATCTCGGCCAGCGGCAGCAAGTAGCGGATCTCGACCCGATCCTCGGACAGGTAGTCCATGCCCTGCTGCTCGCCGCGACGGGCCTGGCAGAGCTCCATCACCGTCCCGATGAAGTCGGTCGGGGTGAGGATCGTCGCGCGGACGACCGGCTCGTGGACCTCGGCGATCTTTCCGTCCGGGTACTCCGAGGGATTGGTGACGGTGTGCTCGGTACCGTCCTCCATCACCACCCGGTAGACCACGTTGGGCGCGGTGGAGATCAGGTCGAGGTTGAACTCGCGCTCGAGCCGCTCGCGGACGATCTCCATGTGCAGCAGGCCGAGGAAGCCGACCCGGAACCCGAAGCCGAGGGCGCCGGAGGTCTCCGGCTCGTAGACCAGGGCGGCGTCGTTGAGCTGCAGCTTGTCGAGGGCCTCGCGGAGTTCGGGGAAGTCGGCGCCGTCGATCGGGTAGAGCCCTGCGTAGACCATCGGGTGGGGCGGACGGTAGCCGCCGAGGTCTTTCCGTGCGGGGTTCGAGGCGGCCGTCACCGTGTCACCGACCCGGGACTGGCGGACTTCCTTCACCCCGGTGATCAGGTAGCCGACCTCGCCGACACCGAGGGCGCTCGCCTTCACCGGTTCGGGCGAGATCACGCCGACCTCGAGGGTCTCGTGGGTGGCGCGGGTGGACATCATCAGCACGCGTTCGCGGTGGCTGAGTTCGCCGTCGACGACGCGGACGTAGGTGACGACGCCGCGGTAGGTGTCGTAGACGGAGTCGAAGATCAGGGCGCGGGCCGGGGCGTCCGGGTCACCGACGGGCGCTGGGACGTCGGCGACGACGTGGTCGAGCAGTTCCTTCACGCCCTCGCCGGTCTTGGCGGACACCCGGAAGATGTCGTCGGGGTCGCAGCCGACCAGGTGGGCGATCTCGGCGGCGTACTTCTCGGGCTGGGCGCTGGGCAGGTCGATCTTGTTCAGCACCGGGATGATGTGCAGATCGGCCTCGAGCGCCAGGTACAGGTTGGCCAGGGTCTGGGCCTCGATGCCCTGGGCTGCGTCCACGAGCAGGATCGCTCCCTCGCAGGCCGCCAGTGACCGGGAGACCTCGTAGGTGAAGTCGACGTGGCCGGGGGTGTCGATCATGTTGAGGACGTGGGTGGTTCCGTCCACCTTCCAGGGCATCCGGACGGCCTGCGACTTGATCGTGATGCCGCGCTCCCGCTCGATGTCCATCCGGTCGAGGTACTGGGCGCGCATCTGCCGGGGGTCGACGACGCCGGTGAGCTGCAGCATCCGGTCGGCCAGGGTGGACTTGCCGTGGTCGATGTGCGCGATGATGCAGAAGTTCCGGATCAGCTCCGGCGGCGTGGCGCCTGGGACAGGGACGGGCATGCACTTTCCTGGTTGCGGGGACAGCCCCCACACGATACCGGACGCACTCACTGCGGCCCCGCCACGCCGGCACCAGCACACCTGGTGGGGACGGATCCCGCACCCAGCCGGCGATTTGAGGGCTGCCGAGCTCGGCTGATAGAGTTCGAAGTCGCGTCCGTGCGGCGCATCGAAGTCAACCACCAGCAAGAGGGCTCACACGCGTGGCGAACATCAAGTCCCAGAAGAAGCGGATCCTGACCAACGAGAAGGCCAGGCAGCGCAACAAGGCCGTGAAGTCGGCGCTGCGCACCGACATCCGCAAGTTCAACGAGGCTGCCGCCGCCGGTGACGCCGAGAAGGCGCAGGAGCTGGCCAAGGTCGCCACCCGCTCGCTCGACAAGGCCGCCAGCAAGGGCGTCATCCACTCCAACCAGGCCGCCAACCGCAAGTCCGCGGTCGCGAGCAAGGCTGCGACGCTGTAACCACCGTCTCTGCCGAACGCCGCCCGATGGTTCGGGCGGCGTTCGTGCGTTCTGGAGCACGGCCGTGATCCTGGGCCTCGTGCTGGCGTCCGGGGATCGTCAGTCGGACACACCGTCGGGGATCCCGGCGTTCGCCGGGATGACGAGTGGGGTTAGCGACGAGCGGGCGGGTGACGAGCGAGTGGATGGCGGGCGGGCGGATGACCAACGGGGCGGCTGACCAGCGGAGCCGACGACAAGCGGAGCCGACGACAAGCAGGCGGACCGCACGGGAAACCCGAGGTGACCGCGATCGGGCCGGTCAGTTGCCGCGGCCGCGGCAGGCGATCACCTTCAGGACGAGCTGTTCGAGGGCGAAGCCGGGGTCGGAGACCGCGCCCTTGATCTGGGCGTCGGCGAGCGCGACGGCCTGGATCGCACCGGCGACCCCGCGCGGCTCCCACGAGCGGGCCTGCCGGGCGATGTCCTTCAGCTTCCACGGCGGGATGCCGATGCTGCGGGCGAGGTCGGCGTCGCTCATCCGGGAGCCCCGGCTGTCCAGATACCGGCCGAGGCTGCGCAGGTTGCTGGAGAAAGCACTGGTCACCAGCACCGGCGCCACTCCCGTGACCAAGGCCCAGCGAAGCTTGCCGAGCGCTCCGTCCGCGCGGCCACCCAGCGCGTCCTCCGCAACGGCGAAGCTGGTCACCTCGGCGCGTCCGCCGAAGTAGCGGCGGATCGACGCCTCGGTGATCAGCCGGTCGGCGGAGTCGTCCAGGAGCTGCCGGGCGGCCCCGGCCAGCGCCCGGGTGTCGCTGCCGATGGCGTCCACCAGGGCGGCGGCGGAGTTCAGGTCGACCTTGCCGCCGGCTCGCCGGACCTCGGCGACCACGAACTGCGGCGGCTCCCAGGCCTTCACCGGTGGACAGTCGACGATCTGTGGACGCAGCTTCTTCAGCCGGTCGAGGACGGCCTTGCCCTTCGCCCCGCCGGCGTGGACGATGGCGAGCGCGAGGTCGGGTCCCGGGTCGGTGGCGATCGCCACCAGCCGGTCGGCCAGGTCGGCCGGCAGCTCGGCGACGTCGTTCAGCACCAGGACGGAGGCTTCGGCGAACAGCGAACCGCCGGCTGCCTCGGTCAGCGCTCCGGCGTCCAGCTCGGCGGCCTGCAGGCGGTTCACCCCAGCGGCGGGACGCTCGGCCAGCGCGGCCCGGACCCAGTCGGCGACGGCCCGTTCGGCCAGCAGACCCTCCGGCCCGGTGACCAGCAGGACGCGACCGAAGGGACTGGGCTGTTCCACACCGCAAGCATGCCAGTCCGCACCGACACCGGGCAGCCCGCGATCAGCGCTGGGTGGTGACCATGAGCTGGCCCGCGTCCAGCCACACCGCGGCCGAGCCCTCCCGGTCGGTCCGGAAGCTCCGGGCTCCGGTGGCAGTCACCGCGGACACCGTCCGGGCGGCCGGATGGCCGTAGTCGTTGTCGAGGCCGACGCTGAACAGCGCGACCCGCGCGCCGACCGCCTGGAGGAAGGCGGGCAGCTGGTGGCCCGAGCCGTGGTGCGGCACCAGCAGGACGTCCGCGCGCAGGTCGGCGACCGTCGCCACGGCGGCGCTCTGGCCCGCCTCCTCGACGTCGCCGCCGACGATCATCCGCAGGCCACCGGTCTCGACCCGGACCACCAGGGAGGAGTCGTTCTCCTCCGCGGAGTCGGCTGAACCCGCGGCGGCACCGGTGAACGGCCGCAGGGCGAGCACCGTCACCGTGGCCTGGCCGGCGGAGACGACCAGCCCGGGCGCGGCCGCAACCTGCGGGACGCCCGGCGCTGCGGCGATCACCTCGCGCCAGCCGACGGCACCGGTGTTGGTGGCGGGAAGCAGCAGCCGGCCGACCTCGCGTCCGGAGACCACCCCGGCGACGCCGGAGATGTGGTCGGCGTGCGGGTGGGTGAGGATCAGCCACGGGACAGTGGTGACGCCGAGCTGGTCGAGGCAGCGGTCGACGTGCCGGGTGTCGGGCCCGGTGTCGATGACGATCGCGGCGTCCGGGCCGGCCCGGATCAGCGTCGAGTCGCCCTGCCCGACGTCGCAGCTGACCACCAGCCAGCCGGGCGGTGGCCAGCCGGGCTGCGCCAGCGGACGCAGGCAGACGACGACCAGCGCGAGCGCGGTGAGGACGCCTAGCCAGCGCCGACGCCACAGCAGCGGCAGCGCAGTGAGGGCCACCGCACAGGCGGCGACGAGGACGGCGATGCTGACCGGGCTCACCGGCCAGACCAGCGCCGCCCCGGGCAGTGCGCTGCCGGCCGCCGCGACCCAGCAGAGCGCCTGGGCGAAACCGCCGGCGCCCCAGCCCAGCAGGGCCGCGACCGGCGGCAGCGGAACGGACAGCCAGGCCGCGGCGAAGCCGAGGACGGTGCCGGGACCGACCAGCGGGGCCGCGACGAGGTTCGCAAACAGCCCGACCACGCTCACCTGGCCGGAGATGGCGGTGACGACCGGCTGAGTGACCAGCTGGGCCGCGACCGGCACCGTGATGGCCTCGGCGAGCCACCGCGGGAGCCAGCCGCGGAGCTGTCGCGTCCACACCGGACCGAAGATGATGATGCCCGCGCTCGCCAGCACCGACAGGACGAAGCCGACCGACCGGGACAGCCACGGGTCGATCAGCAACAACCCGATGATTCCGGCCGAGAGGAATCGCAACCCCTGGCGCGGGCCCGCCCAGCCGAGGGCGGCCAGCCCGACCAACCCCATCGCCGCGGCCCGGAGCACGCTCGGCTCCGCCCGGCACAGCAGCACGAAGGCAACCGCGCCGATCAGCGCGACCCCGCGGCGCCACCAGCCGAGCACGCCCAGCCGGGATGCGACCCACAGCAGGCTGGCCAGCATCAACGTGAGATTCGCCCCGGAGACCGCGAGCAGGTGGGTCAGACCGGTGATGCGGAACTGCTCGCCCAGGTCGCTGGTGACCGCCGAGGTGTCGCCGACCACCAGCGCCGGGACCAGAGCCCGCGGGGCCGGGGGCAGCCCGGCCACCGCCTCGCGCAGGCCGGCCCGGACGGCGTTCACCGCGGCGTCCAGCGGGTTGGGCGGAGCCAGCGCCTCGGGCCCGGAGCGGACGGAGGCCCACGCCGTGAACGAGCCGTCGGTCGCTGCCGACAGCTTCGCCGTCGCCCGGACGACGGCCCCCGCCGGGACCTGGGCCCACCGCTGCCGCAGCGCACCGGACGCGGTCAGCATCACGGCGACGCCCGAGCGCCACTCAGTCCCCCGCGCCCGGATCGACTGGACGGTCGCCGGAGTCATCCAGATCGCCCCGCCCGGCCCGGTGTCGACCAGGCGTCCGTCGGACGGGCGGACGTCGACGCTGACGACGGCCCCGTCCACCGCCAGCAGAGCCACCGGGTCACCTTCGGCGAACCACACTCTCGCCGACGCGAGGCCGACACCAGCGAGCAGCATCATGCCCGCTGCAATCAGGATGCGCCGCTGCCAACGCCGTCCCGCCACGAGTAGCGCCACCACGACGCCGAGCCCGACGACGAGCAGTGTCGTCACGCCGGACGTGCCCAGCCAGCAGCCGGCCCACGTCGCGGCTGCCAGCACCGGTGGCCGCCAGTCGGGCGGGCCGGCTGGCCGGTCAGAGCCGGACGCGGTCTTCAAGGTCCGCGTAGGTCTTCGGGCCGATGCCGTCGACCTCCTGCAGTTCGCTGACCGAGGTGAACGTGCCGTGCTCCTTGCGCCAGTCGAGGATCTTCTGCGCTGTCACCGGCCCGATGCCGGGCAGCGTGTCGAGCTGCTCCAGGGTCGCCGTGTTCAACGGAACCTTCGCCGCATCACCCGCCGTCCCCCCTCCCGAGCCGGTCGCCGACCCGGCGGCGCCCGGCCCACGGATCCAGCCGCCCGGGTGCTTGCGCGTCCCGATCTTGAGCTGGACGCCATCGGCCAGCACCTCGGCGAGGTTCAGCTCACCGAGCGCTGCGGACGTGTCGAGCCCGCCGGCGGCGGCGATCGCATCCGCCACCCGGGACCCCTCGGGCAGCCTCACCACGCCTGGCTCCCGGACCGCACCGATCACGTGCACCACGACCTGCGGCGTCGCACTCGCGCTCGAGCTCGCCTGGGGCGTCGTCGGAGGACTGGCCTGGATCACCGGCGCGGCGCTGGCCACCGGCGACGACCGCGCCTGGAGCAGGCTGTACGCGCTCCAGGACACCCCGACGACGAGCACGAGGACGACAGCGGCGAGATGGTCACGACCGAACTCGAGGGCCCGTCCGGCTGCCTGCCGAACCACCGGCTGGCGATCGCTGGCCGGCTCGTCCGGTTCGGGCGGGGCCGGATGTCGCAACCGGTCGAGCCAGTCCTCCCCGGCTCCGGTCGCCGCCAGGGCCACGTCGCCGTCGGTGGCGTCGGTTGTGCCGGTTTCGCCGCTCTCGACAGGCTCGGGGTCGAAGGCATACCGGGGCCGGGACGACGCCACTGGCGGGCCGGCCCGCTGCAGGTCGCGGATCAGTTGGAGCAGCCGTGAGCGCACGACCTCGCTGGCCGGCGGCTCCCCCACCGGCTGGCTATCGTCGGAGTCGACCAGCACGGGGTGGAGTATCGGCAGGCCGCGCCCGATCGGGCCGGGCGATCCGCCCGCCTGTGGACAACCTGCGGCTCGTCCACAGGCCGACACCACGGTCGGCGGTCCAGCAGGACCCTTCCGGGTTGGCGACGGCTGCCACACTGGCGGAATGCACCAGCCGCGCCGCGTCCATCCGGTCGGGCTGGTGCTGTCGCTCCTCGCCGCACTGGGTGGTCTGGCCGCCGACGTCCTCTACGTCTTCCCCGGTCTGCAGTCGTCGTACCGCCTGGTTGCGATGGCGTCGTCCTTCCTGCCCTACGGGGTCCTGGCCTGGGCGCTGGCAACGGTGATCATGCTGCTGGCCACCCGCGGGCGCGGCCGTTGGCTGGTCGTCCCCCTGGTCGCCGGCCTGCTGGCCCACTCCCTGATGGTCGTCGCCTATTTCGACCCCGCGCACCAGGCTCCGGCAGGAACCCAACCGACCCTTCGGCTGGTCGCGCTGAACATGCACTACGGCCGCGCCGACCTCGGCCAGTTGCTGGCCGAGGTCGAGCGAGTCCGTCCCGACATCGTCGTCCTGACCGAGTTCACCGCACAGGCGGACGCCGTCCTCAGCGACCCCGAATGGCGGTCGCTACTCCCCTACCACGCCGGGACCATCGGCCGCGAGGCCCGGCACGGCTGGGACGGCGACGGCAGCGGGACGCAGGTCCTCTCCCGCACCCCGCTGAAGGAGCTGGGCCGAACCGAGGACACCCGGGCCACCAGCCTGGCCGTCCAGGTCACCGCGGGCGGCCACAGCCTCGTCCTGGTCGCGGCCCATCCGGCGAACGTGCTCTCCGAAGGGGTGGACGGCTGGCTGGGCGAGAGCCGGGCGGTGACCGACCTGGCGAAGCGCTACGCGGACCAACCCCTGGTCGTCGCCGGCGACCTGAACTCCGTCCCGGAGCACGAGACCCTGCGGAGCCTGGTCGCCGAGACCGGGCTGCACGAATCGCTGACCGGTTGGCAGCCGACCTATCCAGCCGACCGACTCGTACCGATGATCCGCATCGACCATGTCCTGGCGTCGTCCCAGTTCAGGACGGTGTCGATGGACACCTTCTCGGCAACCGGCAGCGACCATCGCGGTCTGGTGGCCGAACTCGCACAGTCGTAGTGCTCGGGTACCACTGACCGCCGGATCAGCGATCCAGATCCGGAGTCGGAGCCGCCCAGCGCTCATTGACGGCGGGATGAAACCGCGCCCTGGTGCCGAGTGGCGAACTCGCCGTGATCGTTCCAGCGCCTTCCGCCAGCATCGCCGGGGCGCGCAGGGCAGTGGCGTCGAGGTATATGGGCCTGTGGCTGTGAGCGTTGATCGAGCTACTCGGCTCCGCCACCAGGAGTCCGTCGAACGTGACGCGGTACTTGCTCCCGACGACGTAGGCAATGCGAAGCCTTCGTCCGCCTGGAGACAGCGCAATGAACGTCCACGGCAAGCTCACATCTCCTGGCGAGTCCACCAGGGACACTGGGCTGTCCAACGGGCCCTCATCCCAGGCGGGAGCCGACCTTTGCCATCGGGTCGCAACTCGGCCGTTGGAGCCGGCACCGCGGCGCGGCCAGCCTGTCGTTGGCCGGAGGAAGCTGGGCGTCATCCCGGTCTGATCACTCGTGCCGTCGCTCGGATCACGTGAACCAGGAGCGTCTGCCTGCGGTTCGTGAACCGAAGTACCTGTCCCCGCGGTTCACCCGTGGTCCGGATGGGGCCACGAGCAGCTCGCCGAAGCCGATGCCCGCCCAAGTCCCCTCGCGCCGTCCGCTCGCAACGCGGCTCCCGTTCGCAGGCTCCTGCTCGTAGCGGGACTCTCGCTCGCAACGCGCCCCGGTCGTCGTCCCGGGCTTGACCCGGGATCTCCGTTTCACCACACTGGCAATACCTGAGACAAGGTCGGGGTGACTGAAAGAACGTGCACCGGTTATGCACGATTAACCAGCTTCAGGACGGCCCGCGAATACCCCGCCTGCAAACCGGAGAATGTCAGTGGCAGTCTCTAGTGTTTGAACCATGGAAAGGGAGTTCGAGCAGCTGACCGATCGCGAGATCCTCGCATCGATCAGTAGCGCCCTGGACGCCCTGACCGACGACCGGCTCCGACTCCCCACCGACGCCGAGCAACTCAGCTTGTTGCAGGACGTGATCCGGCTAGGCGGACGGCTACAGGCCTTCGAGCAGCAGTTGGCCGCCCGCATCGAAGCCTCCCAGACGGTGTGGAACGAGCGGAGGACGTCGACCAGGACCTGGCTGGCCGAGTCCATGAACCTGACCCCACGCGAAGCAGCCCGGATCATCCGGGCCGGCCAAGGACTGGCCCGGTTCCCGCTCATCGGTGCCGCTCAGGCCGGGACGGTGTTGCCGGTCCAGGCCGAAGCCATCACCGCAGTACTCACCCAGCTGCCGAAAGAGTTCGACGACCACACGATCGGTGAAGCGCAGACAATGATGGTTGGTTTCGCTGAGACCCATAACAGTGCCGAGTTGCGTCGTCTCACCACCCATTTGATCGAGGTCCTGTCCCCGGACACCGCCGACCAGTTGGAGGCGAAACGTGTCGAACAGCAAGAACGGCGGGCTCAGACCCGCAGGTGCTTGGACTTCCACTACGACGGGGACGGGTCGGTGCTGATCCGAGGATCCCTACCCATCGCTGATGCCGAACCGTTGATCCAGATCGTCGAGGCGTACGCCGCCGCCCAGAAACGCGGCATCGAACGACTCGACCCCCAAGCCGAGTACCTCACCCCCGCCATGCGCAGAGCCGACGGACTGATCGCGATGGTCCAGGCGCACAGTCGTCA
>JAFKJK010000009.1 GCA_017306015.1 Propionibacteriaceae bacterium | reverse complement strand
AGTCCCTCGCAACCTGACGCTGAGGCACGCCCTCCGCGACCAGCCGCCTGATCAAAGCCCAGTCCTCCACCGAGATCACCCACCCAATCGTGGTCAGGTGGCCTCGTTTTCGACCGTCGCAGTGGCCTCGTTTTCAACCGTCGCCGACACCTTTGACCCCCCACCACCAAGAGTGATCACCACCGATTCCAGTCGGACTGTGCGGGTTGGCCACGGTGTTCCCTTGTTGCATATCCGTTTGGACGCTGCTGTACAGCTCGGCGTAGCCAGTTGGGCGGGAGGCCGGCGCTGATATGACCAGTCGGCTAAGTCGTGCTGCCGAAGTCGACCCGATCGGGGAAAGGGGCTGGGTGCGGGGCTGTGGAAGCATGGCAACTACCCCAACACGAGAGGAGCCCAAAGATGAGCTTCCTGAAGTCAACCAGCCGGTACTGGCGGGGACTGCGGCTCGCAGCTCTGCCGGCTGCGGTCGTTGCCCTTGCGGTCGTCGCGGCGACACCCGCCTCGGCGGCTGGCGTGTCCTTCACGGGCAGCGCCACCCTCAACTCCGGTCAGTCGCGTGCGATAGCGGCCGCTTGGGGAAACAAGCCTCCTTACGACGTGAACTTCCAGTGCAACGTTCCAGGGTGCGCGAACTTCGTCAAAGTTGGGACCACGACGACCGGTCTGGGCCGAAGCGTGGTGATGACGGTGTGCTCCAGGACCACCAAGACGCACGAGATCTACATCAGCGAGAAGGGCGGTGGTGAGGTGTACGCAGACAGCAAGACGACCTGGCGAGCGGGTTCGTATTGCTGATCATTACCTCAGCGACGTCGAGGCTGCGCTGGGTCTCGGCAGCCTTGACCGGCGGGGTTCTCCTGGCGGTCGCGGCCTTGGGTGCCCAGACCAGTGTTCGCCTCGAGACCACCCTGGATGAGAACTGGCGCGGCCGCTACGACATTCTGGTGACCTCTCGCGATCAGGACTTCGGCGCGGCCCGGACCAACGGGATGGTGGATCCGAACTTCGTGGCGACCGCCGGAACGGGCGGGGTGTCCGTTGATGATCTTGCCAGGATTCGCGGGATCGACGGCGTCGAGGTGGCAGCGCCGATCGGTATGGTCGGATCGCTTCGGCGGCTCGCGTTGTCCCCGGCCTTGTGGGTGAGTGACGACCCGGCCACGGGGACATCGGTGGTGCCTGACGGCGGGCTGGTCGCTCAGCTCACCGCTACAACGGTGCTTCCCGGCAGCGACGGGGACGACGAGGTCGTTGTGGCGCGAGGCAGCGGCCGGGTTCGGCTCCAGAAGCGCGCGGCCGCTGATCTGGGAACGCTCAGGGACACCGCCTACGGCGACGGGAGACCGCAGGGTTTCGCCCCGGTGTGGATCGACACCGGCTTCGTGGTTCCGCTCGGAGCACTGCCCGGTTTCGGTTCCACCGTGGTCGCGGTCGATCCGGTCGCCGAGGCCGCGTTGCTGGGGCCTGAGGGCGGCGCATTCCTGGCCCCATTGGTGGGCTTGCCTGCCGACCGGTCCGCCAGCACCAAGTGGGCGGACCTAGTCAAGGGCGACTCGTTCCTCAAGCCGAGAGCCGACATCGACGTGGCCGCGCGTCGGTCGGCCGATCAGGCGCCCGTGGTGCCGATGGTGGTGAACAGCGAACCGGCGCGCAAGCTCACCGTGCGCGTCGACATCGCGCTGGCGAAACGCACTTTCACCGCTGCCGAGCTGGCCGACCCTGGGTTGCTGGAGTCGTTGACCGCATCGGACTTCTCTTCACCGCGGTCCGTGCGCGGTGACGTGAGTTCTGCTCTGGTTCCGTTCTCCAGCCCCGACCTGACCCTCTTGTGGCCGGGGTCGACCCGTCCCGACGACGACGGTGCGATGTCATTGTCGCAGCCGGTCACCTCACTCGCACCGATGCTGATCGGCCGGCCCGACTACACCGCCAAGACACCCCCCGGCGGGGGTGCCGGGTTCCAGGTCGTGCCGGCCGGCATCGTCAGAGCCGACGGCTCCAGTGAGGCCGACCCGCAAGCAGTCGCGAACGGCATGGATCCCAAGGCCGGCCGCGTCCGCGCGTATCGCTCAGCCGATGCCGCCGGTGCAGCATCGGGTGCTCTGCCGGCGCCGCTCGGCGTCTACACCACGGCCGACCTCAACGACCCGTCCAGCCAACAGGCGTCCTACGTCCCGCTGGGAGTGTCCTCAGCCGATGGCACCTGGCGGACGTCGAGCACGGACAAGCGTGAGCCGGTCGCTGCGAACCTGTCCAATGTGGACTTCATCACCGCCGCCCCCGGAGCGTTCACCGATCTCGAGGGAGGGCGAACCTTGCGCGGCCAAACCCCGATCGACGCGGTGCGGGTGCGCGTGGGCGGCATCACCGGCTACACCGCGCAAGCCCAGCAGCGGATCGCGGCCATCGCCGGCCAGATCCAGGCACTGGGATTGTCCGCGACGATCGTCGCCGGCTCCTCACCGCAGCCCGTGTCGCTCTTCGTTCCCGACTACTTTCCCGACCGTTCAGGGGACGCAGCGGATCTCGGCTGGGTGAGCCAGGAGTGGACCACCCTCGGTGCCGCCGCGCGGGTGGGCGCCGCGCTCACCGGCACCACGCTGTTGTTGGCGATCCTCGCGCTCGCCTCCAACGCCGCCGGGCTCGCAATCGTCGCGCACAGCAGCGCCCGCCGCCTTCGCCCAAACGTCGAAGGGTTACGTCGGATCGGTTGGCGCCGAGGCCGAGTCCTTCGCCAGCTGCTCGAGGAACTGGCCCTCCCATGGACGTTCACCCTGGCTGTCGCCGTGGCCTGTCTCGTGATCGGCCCGGTCTCGCTGCGCCCGCTCTTCGCAGCGGGGGCCGTCGTCGTCACGCTCCTGACCGGCTTCGAAGCCCTAGTCGGAATGCGCGCTGAGCAGACAATGGCCAAAGCGCGCCGCGGCGCGCCCGCCGTGCTCAGCCTGGGCTCGATCGCCACCCGCGTTCTTCGCAGCCACAGCGGCTGGACGGCAGTGACGATCTTCGGCTCGTCGGCGGTCGCAGCACTGACCGCACTGACCGCGGTGGCCGTCCGCGAAGGATGGCTCCGCGCCGGAACGACCCGACTCTCCGCCGTCGCCCTGGACGCCACCAGTTCGCTGACGATCGGGCTCGGCGCACTCGGAATCGCCTCCGCGGGCATGCTCCTGCTCCTGGCCCGACAGGCCGACAACAGCCACAACGCGGCCGCCGCCCATGTCTTCACCAATCTCGGCTACCGCCCCGCGACCCAGGCGGTGATCACCCGACGGCAGGAGCTGCTCCTCGCCGCGGGCAGCCTCGTCGTCGGCGCCCCGGCCGTGGCGGTCATCGCCATTGCCCTCGACGGCGGCCCGATCGCCTGGCTGAGCGGCACCGGCGGCTTGGCGATCGCCATCGCAGCACGCCTCCTGGGCAACCGACGTCGAACGCAGAGGCCAAAGCCATGAACACACCTGCGCTGCAGGTCACCTCCCTCGCGATCGCCTACACAGACACCGAGGGCGAGCATCTGGATGTGGTGTCAGGGCTGTCCTTCTCAGTTGTCCCAGGCCAGCTGTGCTGCATCGCCGGCCGTAGCGGCTCAGGCAAGACCAGCGTGGCTCGCGTCCTCGTCGGGCTGACCGCTCCCGCCGGCGGTACCGTCACCTGGGGCGGCGTCGACCTGTCGACCCTTACCGAGGTCGAGCGATCCGACCAACGGCGCAAGATCACCGGATATGTGGACCAAGAGGCCACACTGATCCCCGGCCTCACGGTCCTGGACAACATCCTGCTCCCTGCGATTCCGGACGGCCGCGATGCGGCTCGCAGAGCCAAGAACAAGGCGGCAGAAGACCTACGCCGCCTGGGCCTGGAAAGGCGACGGAAGTGGTCACCGGCTCGGCTGTCCGGAGGCGAGCGCCAGCGCGTCGCCTTGGCCAGGGCGCTCACCGCGAACACTCCAGCGATCGTCGTCGACGAGCCGACCGCCAGCCTGGACCGCCGTTGGGCCGACACGGTTATCGACCTTCTGCTGGAGCACGCCGACGCCGGCGGCATCGTCGTCGCGGCCAGCCATGATCCGACCCTCGCCCGAGCCAGCCACACCGTCATCACACTCGACGACGCATCGGAGTGAGGGAGAGTGTTCTCGACAGAGGAGTTGAGCCTCCTGCCGTGCGCGAACGGGCGGTCCCTTGACTGCCGCGGCCGGCGTAGGTGGTTCGCCGACGACGACTGCTGGAGTAGTCGGTGGCCGGGCCGGGGGTGACGGTGGGATCATGGAGCGTGGCTCGCCTCCAGAGTGTCATGAGGCGGTTGCTCGCCACCCTCGTGATTCTGCCGTTGTTCGCCGCCTGTTCTTCGGTGGGAATGCCTCAGGCCAGCCCGAATCCCAGTGAACCATCCCTGACTCAGGGCGAGGTCACCAAAGCAGTGGCACTCGCCAAGCAGGTGATCGCCGACCAGGGGGCGACGGTGTCGAGTGCTTCTGCCATCGCCCGTGCGGGAACGACCGAGGACACCAACACGGGCTACTCGTGCACGTCTGGCCGGGAACTCCAGGTCAAGTTGATCGGCACGTTTCCCCACGCTGTGACGACAGGGGGTGGTCCGACGGGAAGTCCCGCGTCAGACTCCACGGTTCGGGCCATGCTCATCACGGCTGACGCCGCGTCGGGGCGTGCGTGCTTGATCGCCGTGCAGACCGGTGACGGTGCGAAGGAGCCCCTGCCCGGCGGTACGACCCTCTCGGTCGGTTAGCCCCACCAACCACTCTGCGTGCGCTCTGAGGGTGGGCGGGCCGGCAGTCTGCGGATCTGACGTGACGGCGGCCTACAGCAGGTGGAGTTCGCCGGCTCGTACCGCGAGGGTGACGCGGTTGGTCGCGTGGAGTTGCTCCCGGAGTAGTCCGATGTGGTACTTGACCGTGGCTGCGGACATGAAGACCTGCTCGGCGATCTGGTCGTTGGTGAGCCCTTGGGCGACGAGCTTCAGGATTCGGGAGTCGATCTCGCTCAGTTCTGGTGCGTCGTCGGGCCGTAGAGGAGTGGCCAGGGGGTCGCCGGCCTTGGGGGTGAGGACCGACAGGCCGGTGTAGGCGGCCCGGATGGCGTTGGCGACGGCCTCGTGGAAGGAGTCCTTGAACAGGAAGCCGAGTGCGCCGGCGCGGAGCATCGCGGACACGGTCTCCCGGGTGGTCAACGACGTGAGGGCCAGGACGCGCACTGTGGGGGCTTGTTCGCGGACCAGTCGGGTGAGTTCGACGCCGTCCATTCCTGGCATCCCGACGTCGACGAGCATGACGTCGGGATGGTCGGCGCGAACGGCTTCGAGCGCCTCGGCACCGTTCTCATAGGTGTTGCTGATGTGCAGGTCGGGGTAGGCGTCGAGGAGTCTGGCCATCGTGGTGCGGACGTACATGTCGTCGTCGACGATCACGACTCTGATCGGTCCGGCATCCCCAGGGGGATTCTGATGTGGGTCATCCATTGCCTACGCTCCTGCAGCGTGTCGAGATTGCCGCCGATCGGGGTGAGACGCTCTCGAATCCCCAGCAGGCCCATCGCGGAGTCGCCCGAGCCCGTCCGGATAGGGGGAGCAGCCTCTACCTCGTTGATGAAGACCATATCGACCGAACGGTCGTCCACGCTGAGGATCAGCGCGCAGGGGTCGGACTTGCTCGCGTGCCGCTCGATGTTCGAGGCTGCCTCTCCGACCGCAGCCCTCATCGTTGACCAGAGCGCCGGCTGGATGGAGTCGGGGTCGCCCTCGATGGTCAGGGCGACATCGAAGCCGGCAGCCTCCAGCGCCTTGGTGGTGTCGCGGAATGTCTCTCCGGGCGATCCCACCTCGTCGACCTGCCCAGTGGCATCGAGCCGGGGGTCGCGTAGGAGGGTCATGGTCAGGCGGAGTCGGGTCAGAGCAGCCTGGATCTCGGCGACGACCGCGCTCATCTCGGCCGGGTCGAGGCTCTGCTGGGCAACCTGGGCGCGAAGCGATGCTCTGGACAGGTCTCTGGCGACGGTGTCGTGAAGATCCCTTGCCAAGGAGAGACGTTGCTGGACCAGGGCCGCGGCATGGGCTTCCGCTTGGGCCTGGCGGAACACGGCGAACGCGTTGCCGATCAGCCACAGCCCGGCGATCACCACCGCCCACACCAGCCCGCCGAGGAGGAACAGCGGGTTGCCGGGATAGTCCTGGTACTGCAGGCCGAGCAGGATCAGGCCGTAGCCGGCGGTCATCCAGCGGCGAGCCGGGTGCAGGTTGCGCATGCCGGTGCCGAGGATGGGGATCAGCGGTGCGTACTGGCCCAAGGAAGCCGAGCCCCGGGGCACAAAGAAGTAGCCGACCAGGAGCACCCCCAGCGCGACGCCGGCAGCTTTGGGCCATCGGACGGTGCAGCCGGCGGCGATGCACATGGCGACGTCCAGCACGATCGGCCACGGGTTGCTCGCCAGCAGGCCACCCAGCGCGAGGCTCAAGCCGGCAAGCAGCGCCACCAAGACCACGTCCAGCCCGCCACCCAGCAGCAGCCGGGGCACCGCTCGCAGCTGATGGCTCATCGCACCTCCGGATCGGCCAAGACGCCAGATTATCCAGTTGGGTGAATTGCGGGGAGCCTGCCTTACCCGATCGGGTGAATCGTGCCGCGGGGCGTCGTCCGAGTGGCTGGCTCTGTCCTGTTGGTGTTCCACACATTCCCGGCCGGTGCGACCCTCTGCGCATGAAGCAAGCCCGCAAGCACACCAGCCGCCTCCTCGCAGCCCAACTCCTGGTCGTCGCGGCCATCATCCCGATCACGGCAGCCACGGTCAGCGTGGCACCGGCGTCCACCCAGAGCATCTGCGACATCCTGCCGCTCTGGCCCGGCTGCGAGGTCAAGCCCAAGCCCTGATCCCTGAATGCAGGAGCCGCGACTGGCGGGCTCCTGCGCGCACCATTGAAATGGGTCGTGCTTGGAGAATCGTTGGGGACACGAGGGCCGATCTCGTCGTCCTTGGATTACTGCGGCAACCTGAGGCGGATCGTCCACTACGTGCCCGGCCCGCCAGGCATCGACACGTCCCCCGCCTTGGCCGCTGGTCGCATTGGCGCCCCTCATGGCCAGGTATGAGACCTCACCGCCGGATGGGCCAGCCTTGGCTGGTCTGGAGGTGCACGTTCGATCTTGGGGGACAGGCTGCCGGCACGTCTGGAATCGGAGGCGGCTGGAGGAGATGTCCCCGGCACTCGTCACAAATTAGCCACTCGGCCAATCGGGTCCCGCGGGTTTGTCCGTACGGGTAAGGCGTGTTCGTTGTGCTTGGCCGAAATGACCACGTGTCGCCGACCGATGTGTCCTACTGGGCAACGACCGCCGTGCGGTGAGGGTGGAAGCATTTCAACTACCCCAACATGAGAGGAGCCCAAGATGAGCCTCCTGAAGTCAATCGCCCGCCAGGTGTTCGGCGTGCAGACCGCGAGGGCGGGATGTCCGACGGACTGCTGGACCGAAACCCGGTCGGACGGGAAGCAGCGCCGGTGCTGCGATCGCCCCGACTGCACCACACACTGCACGGCGTGGGCGTAGCGGTCAGAACCGGGTAACGCTCCGAAGGTTCAGAAGTGGCTGAGTCGATCGTCGTTGTGCTAGCCGCCGGTCTCAGCCTCACGATGGTGGCAGCAGCAGGGGGCAAGGCGCTCCGGCTGCTGCCATCCTCGCTGTGGCCGAAGGCACGATTCCGTGAGGGCAGGTTACTGGTAGTGCCCGAGTTCTTCGCGGTTGTCGTCGAGGTTGGGCTCGTGTGGCTGCTGTGGGTGGCGCCGGTCGTGGGCTTCGTCGGCAGCGCCGCGCTGTTCTCGGTGTTCAATGTGTATCTGGCGTGGCTGGTGTCCCGCGGGGTGAAGCGCTGCAACTGTTTCGGTCCGCCGACAGCCATCACTCAGAACAAGCTCGCCACCAACTACGGTGTCTCGATCGTTGCGGCCACCGGGGCGATGATTGCAGGCCCGGCTCTGAGCATCTTTCAGTGTGCCATCGGGTTGTTGATGCTGGCTGGTTTCGTTCTGTTCGTTTGGTCCAGCCGGTTCATCGCGCGGAGCCAGGAGCATGACGCTTTCCGTCAACCGCCGATCGTGGGCGCGTCGGTCGAGGACGTGGACCTCCCAGCTCGCTGCCTGGTCCTGTTTGTGACACCGGAGTGTTCGGGCTGCGACCTTGTTCTGGAGCGGGTACGCCATCTTGAGGAGGGCGGTTACCCCCGGTATGTGGTTATCGATTCGACAGCTCCGGAATCGCTTCGGTCCTCGGCCAGGTCGAAGGTCGGTGGGAGCGGCTTGATACCGGTCGACGATGTACACGGGGCAGTCCTCCAGGAACGGCTTGGTGTGCGGATCTTCCCGTCGACGGTGGCCATTGACGGGTGGGTGTCTAGGGCGTCCGGGATATCGGTGGATGGCTTGGAGGCCTCCCACGCCAGTCTGGTAGGCGTCGGATGAGTGGTCTTCGCGAGACGGTCCGACTACCGTCTCGCTTGGGAGTTTTCGACTCTGTCCCTGTGCTTCTGGCTGTCAGAGGCGTGCTGTCGTTGGCCATGGGCGGCTCGAGCGCGGTGGTCGTCTACCTGGTGGCGGTGCTGGTCTCCAGCCAGGGATCACTCGATCGTGCCGCCACCCTGATCCTGGCTCTGGCTGGTTGCCTTGCGATCATTGGGATCTTCCCGTCGTTGGCCAACCTGATCGACTCGCAAGTAGCGCGGCTGTTCGCCTGGAAAAACCAGGCCGCGCTGCTGGAATCCGTCGAGTCCGTCGCACAGCTCGGGCCTTTCGAGGATCCGGAGTATCAGTCGCTGCTTCACGGCGCGAATGATGCCGCCGACGCTTACGTACGTGGTGCGGTGTCGGCCGCCAACTCCGTGGTGCAGACGCTGACGTCGCTGGCTGGTGTCCTTTGGCTGCTGGCCAGCCAGGACTGGCGCATGGCGGTCCTCCCGCTGCTATGGGGACTGCCGGCGATCTACTTCTTCAACCGAGCCGCCAGGGCCCGCATGAGTTGCTTCGTCGCCTCGCTCTACCCCAGACGTCGACAGATGAGGTTCCGAGCGACCGCAACAGACATGCAAACCTTGGGCGAGCTCAAGGTCGATCGCGCCGAGGCGTTCATCGCCGAACAGGCCCTCGCGTCGATGGCGCAGGCGCACATGATCGAGCTTGAGAGCGACTCACGTGTCGCCCGAGATCAGTTCGCTGCCAGTGCGCTGACCGCGCTGGCAGCGGTCACCCCACTGGCCCTTGGCGAGTGGGGCGGATTCGGCGGCTCCTTTCAGCTGGCGATCGTCATCCAAGCAGCCCTTCCACTGAGCGGATCCATCACACAACTGGGCACCCTGACCGCAACCCTCTCCCAGGCGTACCGCGAACGCGGATATCTGTCGGCCTACCTTGAGAGATGCCGGAAGGAGCGGGATCGGTGCACACCGACGACACCGATCACGCCCCTTCCTCCCCGGATCCACTCGGTCGTCTTCGAGGACGTCTGGTTCACCTATCCAGGTTCCGAAGAACCCGCCCTGAAGGGCCTCAGCTTGACCCTGCAGCAGGGTCGAAGCTATGCCCTGACTGGAGAGAACGGGTCCGGGAAGTCCACCGTGCTCAAGCTCATCGGCGGGCTCTACTATCCGACTCGTGGCCGCATCCTGATCGATGGCCAAGACATTCGGACCCTCGATCTACGACAACTGCGCGATCGGATCGCGTACCTTGCTCAGGACGCGGTGCGGCTCGACCTTTCCATTGCCGAGAACCTGATGCTGGGCTACCAGGGCCCGACCAACCTCGAGCGCGCACTGGACGTGGTCGGCCTGAGCGCCTTGACGCACCGTTCACGAAAAGGGCTGCAGACCGTGTTGTCCCAGGCCATGGTCGACAACGATCAAGCAGGCACAATGATTTCTGGTGGCCAGTGGCGCAGGCTCGCGGTAGCCCGCTACTCGCTGAGAGCCGGTCGAGACATCTGCCTTCTCGACGAGCCCACCAACGCCATCGACGCTCGCGGCGAGGATGATCTGCTTGCGGGCCCGCTGGGGCCGAGACCGGACAGCATCTGGCTGGCAGTGACCCACCGACCCGCCGTGTGCCGGGTGGCCGACGAAACGCTCGTCCTAGCCAACGGACGACTCCACCCGGAGCGCCCTCTCACAGTCCACGAACACCAACCCGTGGCGGTCCTGGCGTCCTCAGACAGTCGACGCCAGTGATGCCCTTCCTGGTGGAGGTACAAGGCAACTCCATGGCGCCCCGACTCCTTCCCGGCCAATGGCTGCTGTGCGCACGGCGATCGCCTCAAGTCGGGTCTCTGGTGGTCGCAGGTGTTGACGCGGACGAGACTCGCTGGGAGTCTGCCAACCTTGCGAGGACTCTCCTGGTCAAGGAGGTTGTTCACCTGGATGAGGACAGCATCTGGGTGTTGAGTCGGAACACTCGAGGCCTTGACTCTCGGCGCTTCGGACCCCTCCCACTCGATCTGGTGAAAGGTGTGGCTGTGATGCGGATCACGAACTGGAGGATCGATCGGCCGTGAGCGAGCCTAGGTCCGGTGCACCGGTGGTACTGGAGTCGGTGACGAAACGGTACGTGCTGGGGGACGGTTCGGCTCTGGTCGCCGCCCGGGACGTCAGCTTCGAGGTCACGGCGGGGGAGTCGGTCGCGTTGACCGGCACGTCGGGCTCGGGGAAGTCGACGTTGCTGCATCTGATCGGGGCTGTCGACGCCCCGAACAGCGGCACGATCCGAGTTGCCGATGTGACGGTCAGTGATCTTCGGGGACGGGCGGCGGCCGACTACCGCTCGACGATCGGGTTCGTGTTCCAGCAGTACTTCCTGTTGCCATCGTTGACTCTTGTCGACAACGTGTGCGCCCCGCTGATGGGGCGACAGCGCGTCCGGGACCTACGCGGGAAGGCGATGGCGCTCCTGGACTCGGTCGGCTTGGCGGGTCGCGCGCACGCCCTGCCGTCGGAGTTGTCCGGCGGCCAGCAACAGCGGGTCGCGATCGCCCGGGCACTGATCGGGGAACCGAGCCTGCTGCTGGCCGACGAGCCGACCGGCAACCTGGACTCGGCCACCGCCGAGGACATCATGGGGCTTCTGGACCGTCTGCAGCTGGACTTGAGTCTGACGATGGTGATCGCCACCCACGATGTCCACCTGGCGGCATGGTGTGATCGGCGGCTCTCGGTTAGCGACGGGCGCGTCCGGAAGCCGCCTACCGATGAACGCTCCCAGAGCCGCCGACCGGCCCGGGCGCACTCAGGGGTTGTGGGAGCGTGAGCCTTCTGCGCTATGCCCTGGGTGAGTTGTGGGGTCGTCTCAGCAGGACGATTCCCACTCTGTTGGCTTCGGTACTTGCGGTGTCGTCGTTCGTGGTGTTGACCGGGACGGTGGAGCGGCAGCGGCTTGAGGTGACGCAACTGGTCGAGGCGAACGCTCGCGGCGCGTACGACGTCCTGGTGCGGCCGAGGGGCTCGACGTCGGCGATGGAGGCCGCCAAGGGGTTGGTGCGGCAGAACTATCTGTCGGGGATCTATGGCGGGATCACCCTCGACCAAGTGAAGCAGATCCAGAAAGCTGCCGGGGTGGAGGTCGCCGCGCCGATCGCGATGCTCGGCCTGACGTGGCGGACGCAGAGGATCACGGTCGATGTCGAGAAGGCCTTGGCTGGGCGGAAGCGGGCGCTGCTGCGGTACGTCACCACCGACCAGGCCCGCAACGGCACCGCGAAGACACAGTCGTGGACCGGCTACATCTACCTGTCGCTGGGCCCGGTCAAGATGGACGGCTACGTCGACAGGATCGGGAAGTACACGGAAAAGGTTGATGGGAAGACCATTCAGGTTTGCCTCGAACCGGACCCGGTCGCCGATCAGCCCGGCGCTGCTGTCGGCGACTCGGCGGCTCGATGGCGGCCTGCCTGCCGTTCTGTCAGCGACCTGAAAGCGGAACCGATCACGGTGGACCTGCTGTACCCGCTGCTGATCGCGGCGGTTGATCCGGCGGCGGAGAACGCGTTGGTGGGCCTGGATGCGGCGACGGTGCAGGGTCGCTCGCTGGATCGGGCTACTGCTGCCGACGCGAAAGGCAGTGAGTATGTGAGCATCGTGCCGGCCGTGATGGCGAACAGCTTCCCGGCCGACTATCAGACGTCGATGCGTCTGGAGTATCTCCCCGACGGGATGATCGACCGGTTGATGGCCGCGAAGACGAACACGGCGCGGCGCGAGTTGGTGATGTCGGCCTCGAGCGCGGGCGAGTTCGCCACGGTCGGGGTAGACGCCGCAACCGAGTACCGTCAGGCGGCGTCGGGCCAGTGGTCCTGGGACGCCAGAAACCTTCGTTCGGCTCAGTTGAGCATCGGTTTCCTGATGCAGCCCGAGGACGTGAAGTACCAGCAGAAGGACGGGGCGATCCAGCCGGTCCTCCAGAACAACCCGGCCAGCGTGTGGCGAGACCCCGACGGCTTCGGCGAGTTCTGGTCGACGCCGGTGACGGTCACCGACACCTCCTACCGACAGCTCGAGGTGAAACCGCGGCCTGACCTTCGTACGAAATTCGTCTCGGTGAACGTGATCGGTGAGTTCGACCCGTCAACGGTCGGAGCGTCCCAGGCATCGTCCGGCCTGTTGGGCGCCTACACACCGCAGCCGCTGACCGCAGCCGACGACGCGAGCAAGGCGGAGCTCGGGGGCAAGCCGATGCGCAGTGACCTCAACCCGGCCGGTTACCTCCAGGACCCGCCGTCGCTGCTGGTGAGCCTGGCCTCGCTGGACGAGTTCGACGCCGCCTACCGGGGATTGAACGGGGCCGCGCCAGTCAGTGCTGTCCGAGTGCGGGTGGCCGGCGTGACCGGAATCGACAAGGTGAGCCGGGAGCGGATCAGAGTGGTCGCGGAGGAGATCCAGCAGGCCACCGGGCTGGATGTCGACATCACCTTAGGGACCTCCACCACAGACCTGACGGTCAGCCTCCCCCCGACCACGATGGGCACACCCGCGCTGCAGTTGCAGGAAGCATGGATCAAGAAAGGTGTGGCGCTAGCAATATCCGACGCCCTGGACACCAAGTCGCTGGCGCTGTTCGTCCTGGTGATCATCTCCGCGGCACTGACCGTTGGCATCGCAGCCAGCGCGTCGGTGCGGGCCCGGCATCGGGAGTTGGCGATCCTGTCGTGTCTTGGGTGGCGGCCGGGCCGCCTGCGGGCACTCGTCCTCACCGAAGCGCTGATCCTCGGGCTGCTGGCAGGTGCGGTAGGCGGCGGCATGGCGATTCCGATCGGTCACGCGTTCGGAGTCCCGGTCGATCCGGTCAGGTTGTGGCTCGCGGTGCCGATCGCCTGCCTGCTGAACGTGGGCGGAGCCTGGGCTGCCGCGATGGACGCCGGCCGGTCAGGTCTGCTCACCTCGGTGAGCGATGTGTCCGGGCTGGCCCGCCGGCTGCGCCTGAGAGCTGGCGGTCCGGTGGGTGTGGGGATCTCGATGCTGGCCCAGCGACCCAGGCATCTGGTGCTGGGTGGGATGGCTGTGGCGGTCGGCGCGGCCGCGGTCGCGATGGTGCTGGAGGTGAACTGGACTTTCGCCGGGACGGTGGTGGGTAGCGTGCTGGGGGATGCGGTGGCTGTTCAGACCCAGACCAGCGATCTGGTGGCTGTCGCCCTGCTGGCGGTGCTGGCATTGATCTCGGTCGCGGTGGTGCTGTTCACCGGCGCGATCGAGGACTCCCAGGCGTTCGCAGCCTTGCGAGCAACTGGCTGGCGGGACCGCAACATCGCCGTCCTGATCACTTCCCAAGGAGCGATCATCGGCCTGGTCGGCGCCGTTGTGGGCCTGGCTGTCGCGGTCGCGGTAATGGCCCTCGGGTTCGGCGCCAGCCCGGCCGTCTCGGCGCTGCCCGCCGCGATCGTGCTCGCCGCCGCAGTGGTCACCGCGGCTGCGGCAGCCGTTCCGGTCGTACGCCGCCAGGCGCGTCAGGCGCTCGCGAGCTCGTTGGCCGGCTAGTCACCTCTCGGCCGGCCGGTCAGGGAGCCCGGTGCCGTCGGGGCACGTAGGGGGGTTCGATGTCGTGGTAGCGGTTGGCGGCGTCGATGACGGCGGGGTCGTGTGAGGCGACGAGCACTGCTCGGCCGTTGTCGGCTGCTTTGACGAGGAGGTCGATGACGGTGTCGGCTGAGGCGCGGTCGAGGCTGGCTGTGGGTTCGTCGACGATGAGGATGGTCGGTTCGGTGAACAGGGCGCGGGCCAGTGCCACGCGTTGGCATTCGCCTCCGGACATTCGGGAGGGGGTGTGGGCGGCTCGGTCGGCGAGGCCGACCGCGGCGAGGGCGTCTTCGGCCTTGGCGCGGTCCTCGCGTCGGGCGCGTCGCCGCAGGATCGGAGTGAGTACGTTCTCCAGGGCGGTGAGGCTGTGCAGCAGGCCGCCGTCTTGGAGCACGGTCCCGAACTGGTCGCGTCTGATCCGGGCGCGTTTGTCCTCGTCGAGGGTGTAAAGGTCGATTCCCTGCCAGATCACGCGTCCCTCGTCGGGGGGCAGGAGCCCCATGGCCAGGTGCAGGGCGGTGCTCTTGCCGGAGCCTGACCGTCCGCGGAGGGCGACAATCTCGCCGGCGCCGACGTGCAGGTTGAGGTCGGTGAACAAGGGCGGGGCTGGCGGGTAGCCGGCTTGGACGGCTTCGAGGATGAGCAGCGACTCGCTGTCGGGTTCTTCGGATGCGGCGCGGCGGGCCGGGTTCTCGACGGTCATGATCGCTTCCCCTTTGCCCGTACGGAGATGGCCATGCCGAGGCTGAGGATCAGTCCGGTGGCGAGGGTGACCGCAGCGGCTGTTCCGGCCTGTGGGGTCTCGGTGAGGGCGGAGAGTAGTGCAGCGATCCCGGCGCCGAGGATCGTCGCGGGCAGGGCCATCCAGGCGAGCAGCGTCTGCCACAAGCGGCGCAGGTCTGTGCTCGCCCAGCCGGATGCCACCAGCGACGCACTTCCTGGCTTGCCGTGGGCGATCGCGTAGTGCCACAGCCACAGGGCGAACCCGATCCCGGTGACGAAGACGAGCGCGGCCAGCGTCAGGTGGACGCCGGTGAGGGTGTAGGTGAGGGTGGTGCCGAGGACGGTCGGTCCGGCGGCGTCCGCCCGGGCGAGGTAGGTGACGACGGCCAGCCCACCGGCGGCGCTGGTGACCGCGAGCAGTCCGGCCAGTGCACCGCTGCGTGCGGGTGTCGAGAACGCCATCCGCCGGGCCAGTGAGGAGATCGAGCTGACCGGAAGCCGTGGCGTCCGTGCGGAGGTCTCGCCGGCGCGGCTGCCGCCGATTGGGTCCTCGACGTTGATGGTGAAGGCGCCGATCAGTGTGGCGCAGGGGCTGAGCAGACCGAGTGTCAGGCCGATCGTGCCGACGGCTGGGTCCCGGGCTCCGGCGAGCCAAGCGGCACCGATCAGGCCGAGTGCTGCGGTGGCGGCGATCAGCGGAGCGGTCAGGAAGCGTCGCCGGATCGCGCCGCGGGACCAGCCGGTCACCCGCAGGATCGCCGCGTCTCGGCGCGCTGAGGACGCCTCCAGCAGATGCGCGGCGAGGGTGGCGATCAGTGCCGCGAGGGCGGCGAGGGTTGCCAGGCTGCGGGTGGTGCCGGTGAGGCGGCGGGTCACTGTGGTAGCGGCACCCATGGTGGTCCAGCGCTGGGTGACCGTGCCCAGGTCGGCGGTGGCATCGCCCGGGCCGACGACGTAGTCGGGAACGTCGATCGACACGTCCTGGGGGCTGGAGCCGATCACGACGTCCACGTCGAGGCCCAGGTCGGCGATCCGGGAGGCGACGTTCTCGACCCGCCGGGTGGCAGCCTCATCGACCCGGTCGATGCCGGCCACCCGCACTCGGATAGCGTCGATCGGGGTCGGGCCGCGCAGCAGTTCGGCATCCCGCAGGTCGGCGATCGCCACCGGTTGTCGGACCACCAGCCCGGCCGGATTTAAGGTGGGCAACATCGTCGTGCCGGCAGCGGCCACCGTGCTGCTCGCAATCGTGATCGGCGGCACATCGTAGGCGCCCAGGCTCACCCGCCCCTCGTCAGGAGCCGAAGGCACCAAATCGGACGCGGTGAAACCAGCGATCGGAAAGTACGAGGTCTGGCCGGCGAGCTGAATTGTCGCGGTCTTGCGGTAGGCCTGCTCGGAGCCGGTCACCTTCACCTGGTCGAGACCTGAGCCCGGTGGCGGCCGCAGTTCCACCTGTGGCCCGGTCATCGGTACCAGCCCCGTCGGTGCGATCTCCAAGTGCAACTCGCGGCCGGCGGACTCCACGCTGCGATACGTCGGGCGATCCAGCAGCAACCCATCCGCCTGAGTCAGGCCACCTCCCGCGGTTCCTTCGTTGGTGGCCCCGTCCAGCGTGAAGACGATGTTGCCTGCGCCGAGCGGGCGCAGGTCGGCCGGGATGGTCTGCTTCATCACCTTCACCGGAGGGCTCGAGTCCGGCCAGGCAGCCAGGACCTTTGGCGCGTCGCTGTGCGCCAAGGCAGCGTCAACGACCTTCCCTTCGGCCAGCACGTCTGCCGTGATCTCGACAGTTCCCGAACTCGGATCCGCGTCGGTCACGATCACCGGCACGACCGAGCCGGGAACATGCGACGCGACAGCAGCACTCGTCAGGGAGGCGTTCGGTGACAGCTTCTTGTCCTTGATCGCCGCGTCGACTGCCTCACGGATCGTCTGGCCGTTGAAACTGCCGGACGTCCGATCCCGCAGCCCCGCCAACTCCGTGAGCGCCGTGACCGGATGGCCAACCAGCGCCTCCTCCGCCACCGGGTCAACCGCCACTACCGAAGACGACACCGGCGGAAGCGGAAACCCCACGAGAAACCATCCCGTCGAAGCATCCCAACCCACATACGAGTCAGGCCCGGTCGAGGTGGAGTCACGATCCCCCGAACGGGCCAACAAGCTCTCGAACGACTGTGTGGAAACTAGCCGGCTACTCACCCCGTCCGACACGTGCTGGGTAACCGTGAACCGATAGATCCGCGAAACCTTGCTCGGTGGCAGACTCACCACCGGATTCTTCACGCCGCTCTTGACCTCCCCGACGACCGAGATCGGTGCGGCGACCTGGACTCCTTCGACGGCACGCACCGCAGCGAGCTGGCTTAGGGAAATTCCGCCGCTGCCGGAGAAGGACAGGAAGTTCGGCTCGACCAAGCCCTGCGTCGTAGAGACGCCGCCCTGCGCGGCCGGCCGCACAAGTATGTCGTAGGCGCCGCGGGCCTTCCCGCCGATGTCCTCGGCCAGCCGCACCTGCGCCGACGACCCAACCAGAGCCACAACTGCACCGATCACACCGACCGCGACGGCTCCCACAACTGCCGGCCGCATCAGGCGGGCCCCGTTGAGTCAGTCGACAAGGTCTGAACGAGGGTCAGCAGGGGTTGGTCTGCTTCACGGTCGTCTTGGATGTCGCAGCGGCAACTGTCGTAGTACCGCTGACCACGTCGAGTTCCTGGGTCACGGTGTGCGTGCCCGGGCATGAGTCGAAACTTCCCGACATCGAGGACGTCGCGGGCTTCCAGGAGGTCGAGTTCCAGTCCTGGTACCACCTCCCGGATCCCCCACTCCACGTCAGTGTCCAGTGGGCCGAGCCGGTGCCGGTGGTCGTCTGCGTGTTGGGGCTGATGGACGCGCCCGCGGCCACAGCGCTAGGGACTGCACCTGCCATCACCAGCACGATCGCCAGTACTACCGAGGCTCCGAGTTTCCGCATCATTGCTCCAATCAACCGTCTCGCATCTATGGGTGGGGACACTTACCCTCGTACTACATCGCAGCCCGCGCACGTGTCAACGAGACTTGGGCGAATCCGAGAATTACTAGCCAAAGCGAGCAGATTCTGGTCGGCGTATATCCGAGCGGGCAATAATGATGGTTTCGGGTTGTCCAGTTGGTCACTCCGAGAGCCGCGCGGCTAGCCGAACGGGTAGATGATCGGCAGGATCCTGGCCAACTGGCCAAGGTCTCGCCGGCACTGGATGGCAGCAGATGGGGCCAAGACGGTCCGGAGCTGTGCCTCATGCGGGCGTCCCAGTGTCACCACGGACTCGTCGGAGAGGGACTTCGGGGCCGTCTGCGGTGCAAACAGGCCAGCCCGCAACCCGTCCATGTCGGATTCCTGCTGGGTGTGTGAGGGTTGGAGTGCTCCGGGTCTTTCCTGACGGGCTGTTCTGGGTCCAGAATGATTCCGTAATCCTGCGTATCATCCCCCAGGAGTTCTCGTGGCAGTGAAGCCTTCGCAGCGTGTGCGTGCCGTGTCGTCGTCCGTCGTCTCGACCTTCCGGACGGTGGTCGCGTTCGCCCTCATCGCGCCTCTCGCAGTCGTCGCCAGCGCATTGACCGCGGTCCCGGCGTCCGCGGGTGACGGCTCGTTCACAGCGGGTGGGTACACGTTCGGGTTTGATGATTTCTCCGACCTCACCGGGTTGAAGCTGAACGGGGTGGCTGCGACTATCCAGCAGCCGGTCGTGGTGGACGGGCACGCGTCGCTGCGGGTGCTGCGTTCGCTGACCGGTGAGCATTCGTCAGTGTTCTGGGACACCCCGATTCAGATCGCGGATGCTGCCGGCGCGTCGTCGTTCTCGCAGAAGTTCCAGTTCCGGATCACCAACAACTACGGCGATGGCGCTGACGGGATCGTGTTCATGATCGGCCCGTCACCCGACAGCGTGGGCGGCACGGGTGGCGGCATCGGCTACGCCGGGCTCAACCACTCCGTCGGCGTCGAGTTCGACACCTGGTTCAACCCTGACAATGCAGACCCCAACGACAATCATGTCGGCATCGACCTCAACGGCAACCTGAGGTCGGTCGCCACCGGCACCCCGTCGCACCGGCTCGAAAACGGGCAGATTTGGACTGGTTGGGTCGACTATGACGGCGCGACGCATCGTCTGGAGGTTCGCGCGAGCGACGACGGCAAGCGCCCAGACGCAGCCTTGGCCGCGGCCACGGTCGACATTCCGGCTACTGTCGGTGCGGATCTGGGCTATTTCGGCCTGACATCAGCGTCGGGTGCAGCGTCCCAGACAATCGACGTGCTGTCGTGGAACGGCACCGGCACTTTCCCCACCGTCGAGCCGGTCGTGGCCGCGGGCGACGACCAGACGGTCACCGAGGGTTCCACGGTGCAGCTGACCGGGACGACATCGGGCCCGGTGGATACGGTGAGGTGGACGCAGGTGTCCGGGACGGGCCCGCGCGTGACCTTCCTCGGCGCGAACACCCTGACCCCGAGTTTCCGCGCCCCGGACGACGGCACCTACGTGTTCCGGCTGAGCGGCACAGCCGGGTCCGGTAAAGATGCCCAGTCGGTCAACGATGACGTCCAGGTCACGGTCACCAATGCCGTCCCGGTGATTGGGGTGAAGGCGGCGCCGACGGTGAACGACGGCACCGCGATGGTGTCCGCGTCGGTGACCGATCCGGGAATCCTGGACACCCACACCGCCACCGTCGACTGGGGCGACGGCACCACCACGAAGAACGTCGCCGCATCGCCGCAGGGCGCGGGCTGGGCCGTCGAGGACGCCGCGCACGTCTACCAGGCAGCCGGCATGTACCCAATCGGCGTCACCGTCACCGATGACGACGGTGGCACAGCGACGACAAGCACACAGGTGAAGATCGGCGGTGCGGGCGTGCCGGTCACCCAGACCCCGATCCCCTGCGCCCTGTGCGCGCTGGGCACCGGCAACGGGCAGGGATCGGCCACCATCGACATGAACGGCCAGGCGAACTGGACGATCACCGGCGGCGTCTACGACAACGGCACCCTCAAGATCCAGTCGCCGAGCAAGCTGACGGTCACGCCGTCCGGGGCGATCTCCGTGGTCAAGGGCTCGATATCGTGCACCAACTTCCAGGACTCGTTCTGCCCGCCCAAGCACACCGCCAACGCCGCCCCGCTGGCCGACCCGCTCGCCGGCCTGGTGCTGCCGGACGCGTCCACGCTGGGCACGGCGAAGCAATGGCCGTGCACCACCAGCATGTGCACGGTGCAGCCGGGGGTCTACAAGGGGCCGTTCAACATCAACTCCGGCTCGGTCACCACGCTGAAGCCGGGCACGTACGTGTTCACCAAGAACCTCCTCGGCCTGGGCGGCACCTTCCAGCTCGACCCGAACGCGGCAGCTGACGAGGGTGTCACCTTGTACTTCACGCAGGGTCGAGCCTGGAGATCCGCGACCAGGGCGCCCTGAAACTGCGCGCCCCGTCGACCGGCACGCTGGCCGGTGTCGCCGTCGCCTACGACCGGTCGAACTCGAACACCCTGGCATGGCGGGGTTCCCGCAACAGTCTGACCGGAACGGTGTACGCACCGGCCGCGCAGCTGCGGTTCGACACCGACAGCGCCTGGACGTCGAGCTCACGGTTCATCGCCGGAACTGTGTCCTCCCAGAGCAGCACCTTGACGATCGACCCCAGTGGCGGCATCAACGCGGGTAGCAGTCAGAGCGCCGGCGACCAGCAGCCGGTCGCGGCGTCCCCGATCCTGGTGCCCGACCTGAAGGTCACGACCGACGCGCCCACGAGGGTGTTCCCCGCGCAGGACGCGAAGATCACCACCACGGTCACCAACCACAGCGCCCACATCGCGGTGCCGGTGCTGATCGCTGTTGCCAACAAGGCCTCGTCCGCCGCCACGATCGACACCGTCGCGGCGACTGCCCAGACCCAGGCCAGCGACGGCACCTGGAGCCCTCTGGGCACCGGCACGGGTGAGTCGATCACCCTGACCGGGCTCGGCACACCAGTCGGTTCCACCACCTACCCCGATGCCGGCTCCGGGGACGGGATCACCGGCACCCGGATCCCCGCCGGTGACAGCGGGGTCTGGGCAGGCACTGCGCTGCTCGAACTCTCCGCCGCGGATCTGGCCAACCTCCTCGACACGAGCAAGGTCACCGACCTTCGCCTGAGCCTAACCGCGGCCGCCTCGCGTGCGACGACGATCCTGGTGCAGCGACTGCCGGAGAACCTCCTGAAGGCCATCCGTAGCAGCGCGGGCACCGTCACCGACCCGTCGGTGACGCTGGCCTCCGCCCAGGGCAACAAGAGCGCCAACCTCGACGACCTCGCCCCGGGAGACAGCCGCGACGAGCAGTTCACCCTCACCGCCCCGGCGGCACCCAAGCGCACCGACTACGCCTCGGACGGCACCTACCAGGCTGCTCTCGCCCTGCTCGACGCGTCGAAACTGATCGGGCTGGCGTCCGCGCAAGGAACCGCACAGGTCGGAACGGTGTACGCCACCGCCCAACCGGCGATCACGGGCGTCCACGTCCCGATCCTCTCCGTCACCGCGGATCCGGTTCCGGCGACCCGACCCGGCCAGGACGGGCACTGGAAGCTCACGCTGTCCAACACCGGCTCTGCGGACGCGACCGACCTCCACCTCGCCGTCGACGGCGCCGGCGCGACCGCCACCGTGACCGGTCTGCCCACCACGCTGGCCGCCGGCGCGTCGGCGAAGGTCGACGTCGCCCTGGCCGTGCCCGCCGACCGGACCACGACCCTGCACCCGAGTGCCACCCTGACCTGGGCGGACGGCGACGCCGGGAACACGTACGGCCCGATCAGTGTGGACAGCATCCAGCGGGTCGTCCTGCCCGCCAGCCTCGCCGTCACCCTGCAGGGCACCGTCGACGGCAGTACCGTGCACTACGAGCTGTCCGTTGTGAACACCGGGGACGACCCCGTCACCGGCATCACCGCCGGCATCCCGGTCGACAACGGTGCCGACGACGGCGCCCAGATCGTGGCTGGATCCGTGACCACCTCCCAAGGCCAGGCCACCACGACCGGCAGCGACATCGGCGTCCAGCTCGGCGACCTCGCCGCCCATGCGACCGCGCTGGTCGACTACGCCGTGGACTACTCGCACCTCACCGCCGGCCAGACCAGCGTCACCACCCAGGCCCAGGTCACCGCCACCAACGTGGCCACCGTGTGGTCCGACGACCCGCTCGTCTCCGGAGACGCCGACCCGACCGTCGTCACCTTCGCCAGCCCACCCGGCGGCGGCGACGTCACCGGCGGGACGGGAACCTCCGGCCCGGCACAGATCGCCGGCCTCACCCCCACCGACGGGGCCACGATCACCCAGCCCACCCCGGTCACGGTCGGCACGGTGACACCCCCCGACGGCGCGACCATCACGAGTTGGAAGCTGTCGACCTATCCGACCGGCACCGACCCGGGCCAAGCCCGCACGATCGCCGCCGGAACCGGTGACCCGTCCGGGCAGACCCTGGGCACGTTCGACCCGACGATCCTGGACAACGGCGGCTACCAGCTGCGGCTGACCGTCACCGACAGCACCGGCGCCACGTCCCGCACCGAGACCGCGCTGGTCGTCGACGGGGCGATGAAGCTGGGCCGCTACACCACGACGTTGACCGACATGACTCTGGGTGTGGCGGGGATCTCGATTCAGGTGCAGCGCAGCTATGACTCGTTCGACAGCACGGTGGGTGATTTCGGGGTGGGTTGGAGCCTGGCGCTGGCCGATTTCACGGTCACCAGCAACGGCCCGCTCGGCAAGGCCGGCTGGACGGAGGCCGGCTGTGGTGGCGGGATGATCTTCTCGCCGATCTGCTTCACGACCAGCCGGCCGCACTTCGTCACGGTCACCTGGCCTGACGGTGACAACGAGGTGTTCAACCTGACCCCGGCCCAAGGGTCGACGTTCATGCCGGGCGTGACCAGCGCCCAGTTCACCGGACGGTCTGGCACCAGTTCGACCCTGACCGCGGTTGACGACAGCCTGTTCTTCGTCAACGGCAACCTCAACGGTGGGGCGTTCGGCGGCGACGGCGTCTATAACCCGACCAGGTTCGTCCTCACCGACAAGGTCGGAACCAAGTACGACCTGACCGTCGGCGTCGGGCTGACCAAGATCACCGCCCGCACCGGCGAAACCATCACCATCACGCCCAAGGCGATCACCTCCAGCGCCGGCCCGGCGATCACCATCGCCCGGGACGCCAAGGACCGGATCACGACGATCACTGATCCGGACGGGCACACCGTCAGCTACGACTACACGGCCGACGGGAATCTGGGCACCGTCACCAACCAGCTTGGCGACACCACCAGCTACCACTACACCGGTCACTACCTTGACAAGGTCACCGGGCCGGATGTGAGTGTGATGGCCCGTTACGACTACGACGACACCGGGCGGCTGGTCGCGGTGACTGATGGGGCGGGGAACCGCACCCAGATCGCCAGCGACCCAGGCGCGAAGACCGAGACGGTCACCTCACCGGACGGCAAGTTGACGACGATCACGACCTACGACGCGGATGGCTTTGCCGCCACTGTCAACCAGGCGTACGGCGGGGCCAGCCACGTTACGAGCTTCAGCTATGACGTGGCCGGGAATGTGACGAGCCGGACCGACCCGGCCGGTAGTACGTGGAAGGCGAGTTATGAGAACTCGCTGGTCACTTCGTTCACGGACCCGACCGGCGGCATGTACAAGATGACTTACGACGACGGCTATCTGCGGACCTTCACCGATCCGACCGGGGCGACGACCTGTTATGCGTGGAACAGCAAGGAGGGCACGCTGGCCTCGATCACTGACCCGAAGGGTGATGCCGAAACCTACGGCTACAACAGCAAACGGCAGCGCACGTCGGCGGTCGACCGGCGAGGCAACGAGTGGGATTGGACCTTCACCTCTGCTGGTCTGGTCGCCTCCGAGACGAACCCGTTGGGGAACACGACCAGCTACACCTACGACGCTGAGGGCCGCAAGACCGCGGTGATCGACGCGGCTGGCAACCGGTCGACGACGACCTACGATGCGGTCGGGAACCAGTTGACCTCGACCGACGCTGACGGGCTGAGGACCACTCAGACCTACGACAGCCTGGGCCGTCTCATCTCAACCACCGCGCCGGGCGGCGCCAGCCAGGACACCACCTATAACGCGGCTGGGCAGCGGGCCGCCACCAACAACCATGTGGATGCTCCGATCAGCTACGAGTACGACAGTGCCGGACGTGAGGTTGTGCGCAAGCAGGACGGCCGGACGATCGCCCAGTTCAGCTACGACCCGGCTGGCCGGGTGCTGACCAGCACCGACGCGGTGGGTGCCACCACCAGCTACACCTACGACGCCGCGGGCCGCACGCTGACGACCACCAACCCGGCTGGCGGGGTGACCAGCAACGCCTACGACGCGGCCGGGCACCTGACCCAGACCACCCAACCCTGGGGAGGTGTCACGAAACGCAGCTACGACGCCGCCGGCCGGCTGGCCACCATCACCGACCCCGCTGGTGCGACGACGAGCTACAGCTACGACGCGAACGGCCGTCTGACCAAGACCCAGTACGCGGACACCACCACCACCCAGACCCGGTACGACCAGGCCGGGAACACGATTGCGACTGTGGATGCGGCCGGTGACACGGCGACGTCGGAGTTCGACAAGGCGAACCAGCTCATCGCCCAGGTCGACGCTGCAGGACGTCGCACCACCTACAGCTACGACAAGGCGGGCAACCAGATCTCGGCGACTGGTCCCGACGGGGCGAAGGAGTCCACCACCTACTCTCCGGCCGGACAGACGCTCACCGCCACAAGCGCCGAGGGTGTGGTGACCCGTTACGGCTACAACGACGCCGGGGAGCAGACCAGTACCACCGATCCGCTCGGTGACGTGTCCAGCACCACGTTCGACAAGCTGGGCCGGGTCCTGACCGAACGCGACCCCAACCAGCAAGGAGACGGGCCGGCCACCAGCACCAACACCTACGACAATCTCGGCCGGCTCACCGCCACCACCGACGCCGCCGGGAACACTATGCGATTCGGCTACGACGATGCGGGCCACCGGACCACAGTCACCGACGCGCGCGGCAAGACGACCACCAGCACCTACAACACTCTCGGCCAGGTCACCACCAAGACCGACCCGCTCGGACGGGCCACCACCACGACCTACGACAACGCCGGCCGGATCACCAGCACCACCGACGCCCGTGGCGTCACGGTCGACTACAGCTACGACACGGCCGGGAGGCTCGCGGCGCTCAAGCACCGCGGTGGCGCCGAGACGATCAGCTACACCTACGACAGCCTCGGCCGCCGCCACACCATGACCGATGCGACCGGGACCACCACCTGGGCCTACACCGCCACCGGACAGGTCAAACAGATCGACACCCCCCAAGGCACCGTCTCGTATAGCTATGACGCCAGCGGCCTGCGGACCAACATGACCCAACCCCAAGGCAGCATCAGCTATGCCTACAACGACGCCGGCCAGCTGTCGTCGTTGACCGATTGGACCGGGGGGATCACCCGCACCAGCTACAACGCCGACGACCAGCTCACCAGCCTCACCCGGCCCAACGGGGTGACAACCGCCTACAGCTACGACCAGGCTGGTCGGCTGACCAGCCTGGTCAGCAAACACGGCACCGACGTCGTCGACCAGGCCAAGTACACCCTCGACGCCGACGGCAACCGCACCAGCCTGACCACCACCGACGGCACCGACCACTACACCCTCAACCAGCTCAACCAGCTCACCGGTGTCACCTACAGTGACGGCACCACCCAGACCTACACCTACGACCCGGCCGGCAACCGCACGTCCGTTCGCACCGGCTCCGATCCCGCCGTCACCTACAGCTACGACGACGCGTCCCAACTCACCTCGATCGGCGCCACGCCGGTCACCCATGACGCTGCCGGGAACACCACCGCCATCGGCGCCGACACGTACGCCTGGGACTGGCTCGGACGGCTCCAAACCGTCACGACCAGCGGGGCGACCACCAGCTACGCCACCGACGGGGATGGTTACCGGACCAGCCGCACCACCACCGCCGGAACTGACACCCTGCTGTATGACCGGGAAGACGCCAGCGCCGGGCAGACCCTGATCGCCGACGGCAATACCGGCTACACCTCGATCGACGGGGCCACCATCGCGCAACTCGGCACCACCACCAAGCGCTACGCGATCACCGATGCCCTCAACAGTGCCACCAGCTGGACCGATGAGAATGGTGCGGTGACCGGCCGCACCAGCTACGACGCGTTCGGTAACGTCCGCAAGACCACCGGCGACACCCCGACCACCGTCGGTTACACCGGAGCTACCCAAGACGGCAGCCTCGTCCACCTCGGTGCCCGTGACCTGGACACCACCACCGGCACGTTCCTGTCCACCGACCCGCAAACACCCGGCGCACCCGGCGTTGTCGGCTGGAACCCCTACACCTACGTCGCCAACAACCCCACCACCCTCACCGACCCCAGCGGAGCAAGCGTCGGCCTCGAAGAGGCGACCCTGACGTCCAACAGCACCCAGAAGGCCGAACCCGAGGCGGCCGCCACTGGCATTGGGATCCGAACGCTCCTCGACCTCATTCGTCTGGCACTTGATCTAGCCATAGCCAGGATCGGCACTACCCAGCCCACGTCGCTCCAGGCGCCAGCGCCGGCAACTCCCGCTCCGCCGAGCGTGGTAACTCCGACTGCCCAACCCAATGTTGTCCCGGACCCCGAGCCGGTCCCAGGGTCACAATTATGGTCACCGCCGCTCCCGCCCAAGCCCTCCACCAGCGACGACGAGTTCTGCCAGGCGCTTGGGCTTCCCGACGGCCAGCCCTATCAGTACCTGCCTCCCCTCAACGGACGTGCGCTCTTCGCGAGGGCTTGCATCGTTGAGAGGGGGATCTTTGATCCGGCGACACCTGACTATCCGCCCCCCGGCCACCCCTTGACCAACTTCCACAGAGGTCACCTGATCGCCAAGACGCTTGGCGGTGTCCACACACTGAACAATGTTGCTTGGCAGACTGGAAGGTCCGCTAACCAGAGTGCGATGGCTAGAATCGAGAACGCGGTCAGGACGCAACTGAACGCAGGGAACAAGGTGTACTACCAGGTCTGGGTCGACTGGTCAGCGACCCTTTCGTCGAATGCGAACGTTGCGCGAGGTTTCGTGGTGGGATGGTTTTCTTCGTCAGGGGCCGGCGGTCAACTCGCGCCGGTCCCGAACTAGAGAGTTTCGGATGATCACTGACTGGATTGCCGTCGTTCGCGATGGCGCGCGGTTCCACTACCAGTACGAGGAAGGAATCGCGCAGGCTCGTTGGCGTGAGTGCGGGGTGTTACCGCTTGTCTCCGGAGCGTTCGTGCTTGAGGACATCGACTGGGTGCGAGACGGCGCCAGCTACGGCGACTTGCATGTCGATCTGGAGCCTGGGATGTGGCCAATCCGCATGGCTGTCCTAGAGTTCGCGAACAATGTGAAGCTCCCGTTGTTGTGCATGTTCGGTAGCCCGCATGCGGTGACTAGCTGGAAACCCGCGGATGGTCGGCAGCCGTTCGTTGACTGTGATCGAGGGGTCGTGTGCGCCTTCGATCTGGTGACTCGGCCAAGGTTCGCTAGCGATCTTCTCGCTGATGATGACACCTACTTCGCGATGATGGATCAGGCCGCGCAAGACGACTTCAGTGTTGTGCTGGATCACGACCACGTCGCCGTCTTCACGTTCTACTGTGGTCCTGGCTCAGATCAGTATCCCGTTTGGCTCGGGCAAGACGAGAGCGGGCGAACGGTTTGTGTGGTCGTCGACTCCCTTGTCATGCGCGACTAGGCGATCAGCTACACCTACGACGCTCTGGGGCGTCGACACACCATGACCGACGAGACGGGCACGACGACGTGGGCTTACACGGCTTCCGGCCAGGTCAAACAGGTGGATACTCCGCAAGGCACCGTGAAGTACACGTACGACGATGCAGGCTCGCGGATCGGCATGACCCAGCCTCAGGGCAGCATCAGCTACGCCTATGACGATGCCGGGCGGCTCTCGTCGTTGACGGATTGGACCGGCGGGATCACCCGGACCACCTACAACGCTGACGATCAGCCGGTCAGTCTTGCCCGACCGAACGGGGTGACCACCGCGTACGGGTACGACCAGGCCGGACGTCTGGTGAGCCTGGTTAGCAGGCGCGGCGGCACTCTGGTCGATCAGGCGAAGTACACCCTGGATGCCGACGGCAACCGCACCAGCATGACGAACACCGACGGCACCGACCACTACACGCTCAACGATCTGAGCCAGCTCACGGGGGTGACCTACAGCGACGGGACCACCCAGACCTACACCTACGACGCGGCCGGTAACCGTACCTCGATGCGTACCGGCACCGGCGACCCGGTCAGTTACACCTATGACGATGCGTCCCAGCTGACCTCGATCGGTACTACGCCGGTCACCCACGACGCGTCGGGGAACACGACCGCGATCGGTGCCGACAGCTACACGTGGGACTGGCTGGGACGTCTCCAGACCGCCGCCGCCAGTGGCGCTACCACCAGCTACGCGACCGACGGCGAGGGGTACCGGACCAGTCGCACCACCACGGCCGGAACCGACACGCTGCTCTACGACAGGGAAGCCGCCACGGCCGGGCAGACGCTGATCGCCGACAACAACACCAGCTACATCTCGATCGACGGGGCGGGGGTCGCGGAGTTGTCCAGCACCAGCAAGCGGTACGTCACCATCGACGGGCTGAACAGTGCGACCGCCTGGACCGATCAGGATGGTGCTGTGACTGGCCGGGCGAGCTATGACGTGTTCGGTGCCGTGCGTGACAGCAGCGGGGACATCTCGGCCACGGTTGGCTACACCGGTGCCACCCAGGACGGCAACCTGGTCCACCTCGGTGTCCGGGACCTCGACACCTCCACCGGTACGTTCTTGTCCACCGACCCGGTCAGCCCGGGCGCGGCGGGCGTGGCCGGCTGGAACCCCTACACCTACGTCGCCAACAACCCCACCACCCTCACCGACCCCACCGGTGCGCTTGTCGATGGGGTCGCCCTTTACAGGATGGATACAGAGGTTATTCCCGAGGCGGCGACCACCGGCATCACAGTAAAGAGCGCTCTTGCGGGCTTCACACTTCTTCTGACCCTCGTCGTGCCATCCGACACCAGCGCACCCCAGGCGCCGGCCGCGTCGGCCCCAGCACCGGCTTCGTCGAGCACAACGACTCCCACCGAAGAGCAGGAACCTACACCCCAGCCTCAACCCGACCCAGTGCCCCTCCCCAAGCCACAACAAGTAAAAGACGATTTCTGCAAGGCTTATGGATTCAGCCATGCTGGGCAACCCTACCAATATGGCCCGCTCGGCCCAGGCTCGCGGGCTACAGCGGCTCGCGGATGTATCGTCTGGCCATATGTCATTCACCCGCGCGTGAAGATCACGCCAGCTTTCGGAGCAACAGCCCCGAAGGGGTTTGACTCCGGCCACCTCATTGGTAATGCCCTCGGCGGCGAGAATGAGTTCGCGAACTTCAGTTGGCAGCTTATCAAACCCAACCGCGGAGCAATGTGGCGCGGAATTGAGGAACCCGCTAGGGCTGAGGCGCTCGCAGGGAATCAGGTCGACTATGAGGTATGGCTGGACTGGACCCCGCCGGCGTTGCAAGGAGGATGGGTCGCGAACAACTTTTGTGTGAGCTGGGTCTCGTCATCCGGCAGCACATCCAAGCCGGCGGTTCAGTGCCTGCACAACTGAAGCCAGTGAGTCGCCGACCAATTGGTTCGCCGCGGCCATTATAGATTGCGATGGAGGGTGTGAATGCAATGATGGCAGAATACCTAGTCAGCGTGCTTCTCGACGGAGCGTGGTTCCAGCGCCGCGACGGAGGCCGGTTCCCGGTGGACTCTGACCGTTTTAAACTCAGGCTTGTCTCGGCCCCCGGCCTCTTGATTGACAGCGGTGTTGTGGCTTTCGAGGAGTTTTATGATCTGGATTACGAACGCACCGGGGATTGCCGTCTCGAACTCGGGGCAAAAGAGTGGCCTCTCACCATGGCGAACCTACTGGAAGGTTCTCTGCCGCTCGGCGTTACTATCGCCTGTTTTGTGGGGCACCCGGCCGACGTCGTGACGTGGGAGCCCCCGTCATCCCAAGAGCAGATGGTCGGAACAAATTACGGTACCATTTGCGTTTATGACCGAGTCAATCGCCCGCTGCTGGCCGGCCTTACATTGAAGGATGAAAAGACTCTGACACGCATCACCGATGATGTGGAGGCCAACGGATTCGGCGTGCTGCGGGGGTCCGGTGGAGAGAATCTGTTAACGCTAGTTCAGTGCTACGGTGGTGTTGGCACTCACGGGGTGTGGCGCGGCCTTGATTCGAACGGGACGCCCGTCTGCCTGCTGGCCGACATGGACGCGATGTCCGACTTCGAGCCTGTCGACGTCGCGCATGCGCCGGTCGGCCGTTGAAGACGGTCCAGGCCGCCAGCGCCACAACAGACCGGTCTTGCGACCATGCCGGCAACATGATCAAGATCGACAACACGTCGACCCTGCCCATCAGCTACGGATACGACGCGGACGGCCGGCACGCCTCGACCACGCAGCGGAGTCACCAGACCACGACCGGCTACGACGGGGCGGGCAACATCACGGCCTCCACCGACGAACTCGGCAACACGACCCACTACATCTACACCGCCGGCGGGAACGACCAACTCGACCAACTCACCGGCGTCACCTACACCGATGGCACCACCGCCAGCTACAGCTACGACCAGGCCGGGAACCGCACCAGCCAAACCGCGGCCGGCACCACCACCCACTACAGCTACGACGACGCCTCCCAACTGGTCGGCATCGACGGCGTCACCGTCAGCCACGACCAAGCCGGCAACGTCACCAGCATCGGCTCGACCAGCTACGACTGGGACTGGCTCGGCCGCATGGTCAAGATCACCAGCCCGGCGGGTACCGCCAACTACAGCTACGACGGGGACAACCTCCGCGTCCAAGCCACCGGTGATACGGCAGCCACCGGCAACCTGCTCTATGACCGGCAGACCGACGCGGCAGCCCCACAACTCATCGCCGACACCAACGGCTCCTACACCTGGACCCCCGCCGGCCAGCTCAGCCAACAGATCGGTAACACCACCAGCTACACCCTGGCTGATGCGCTCGGCTCCACCAGGGCCCTCACCGACAGCAGCGGGGCCGTGACCGCTACTGTCGACTATGACGTGTACGGAAACGTCCGCAACCAGACCGGCACCTGGGGACCCTACGGCTACACCGCAGGCATCCAGACCGGCAGCCTCGTCACCTCGGCGAACGCGACCTCCGAACCGACATCGGCCAGTTCCTGTCCACCGACCCCGAACGACCCGGAGGCAACGGCGTCACCGGCTGGAACCAGTACACCTACGTCACCAACAACCCCACCACCTACGTCGACCCGACCGGCCGCGAGATGGCGCTGGAGTACACCGACGTGCTGAAGATCGGTGCGGTGGCCGTCGTGGGAGCATACGCGATCTCCAAGACCATCGAGATCAGCGTGGACGCACTTCAGCGTTGCCTCGCCAACACCTCCTGCGTACTCCACCCACCAGCCGTGACTCGACCGACCAGTGGCACCGGCAACCCCGCTGCCGGCAACCCCGCTGCCGCAAACCCCCCATCGATCCAGGACATCTCCAACTCACTCATGACCTGGGCGACAGCCGCACTGTCCGAGACCGCAGCGCGCGTTGCAGCCCAAGCCTGCGAGACGACCCTGTCCGGGCTCAACCTCGGAACCGACCCCTGCACCCAAACCAGCGACGTACGGATCTTCTTCGTCGGCGGCGACCTCATGGGCCATGCAGTGCACGCTGCGGCAGCCATTGCGGGCTATCCGAAGTGGGTGCAGTTGTCGAGGCGGGTTCCGCCGACGGGACGCGGGTGGTATAAGAGTCGTCCGATCTGCAAGAATAGACCGCCTGGAACAAATTGCGATGAGTATCCGTTCGCGTCGAGCGAGCAGGGAGGCCGCGACGCAGTGCCGCCAGTCTCACTGTGGCCTATTAAAGCCGCCGAATCCGATAGACAAGGAATTGCCGTCAGCGGCTTCTACAGGACGTGCAATGTACAACAGAGCGAGAACTATTACGTTGTTCCCGCTCCGGTCATCGGCGTGCCAACCTTTGGTTATTGCAGGGAGTAGGCTGCACAATGGCAACGACACAAGCATGGCTCCGTTTACTCAGCGTGGCGGCTCGTCGCGGGCTGGCAGTAGAAGAAGTGTTGCTGCCACCTGCGCCCATAGCTGACTTGGCCTCTGCTGAGTTGATGCTGGGCATGAAACTGCACCCAGACTTGCGCGAACTCTACGAGCAATCTGCTGGCCTTCGCCGATTTCGGAATCATGATCGCGAACCCAGCCTCCCCGGGTTTGGCTTTCCCAGTTTGAAAGAGTCCGTCGCACGAACACTTCGATTGCGAGAGGTTGCCTGGAGATACTGGCGGCCATCTTGGGTGCAGGTCTTCGATGACGACTACGTCGAGATCTTCATCCTCGATTGTTCGACTGGGATAGTTTGGTACGCGTGGTGGGAGGGCGATGAGCTCCATCCTGTGGCGCCTACCTTGGCCGCCTTCTTCGGCGTGGCTGCGGCTGCGGCCGATCGCGACGATGTTCGGTACCAGCCGGATGGCGACTACTTCGAGACCCCGGACGGCGAGGTCTGGGAAGCGCCCATCAAAGAACCATGGACGCCAACCTAAAGTCGGGCCCGAGCGGCAAGGTCTGTCACAGCCCGAACTATTCCTTCGTTCGCCGTCTGTAGGCCATGGCCATGATGGTTCACGACGCTTGGCGCTCCTGCATCGCGATTCTCGAAGAGGCCGGCCTCGACCCGCGACAGATCTGCCGTCCCGGCATCGGCCCCACGCAGATCGCCGATGCGGAACTCCGGCTCGGGTTCTCACTCACCCCCGAGCTGCGCGAGCTATATGAGCTGGCTGACGGGATGGTCTTCGTCCGCGGCGTGGGCGGGCACAGTCTTCCAGGACTGGACTTCCCAAGCCTGGATGAATCGGTGACAGCAACACTGATGTGTAGGGAGAACTCGGCAGGACTGGAACAACTCTGGCGACCCAGCTGGTTCCGTGTCTTCCATTTCGTCCACGCTCTGC
Source organism: Propionibacteriaceae bacterium (assembly GCA_017306015.1). GTDB lineage: Bacteria > Actinomycetota > Actinomycetes > Propionibacteriales > Propionibacteriaceae > Propionicimonas. The sequence goes on along the minus strand of JAFKJK010000009.1, from coordinate 330,376 downwards.
ACTGGGCCGTCGACGTCGCCACCGGTATGGTGTGGTACGTCGACTGGCAGGAGGGCGATATCTACCCAACCGCAGTCGATCTGGCGACATTCCTGCGCCAGACCGCAGAGGCGGCATCGGCGGCAGACCTACATTACGAGCATGAGGACGGGTCTTTCGCTGAACCGGACGGCATGGCGTGGGAGGCACCTCACTCGCCGCTGACGATCCCCTGAGCCGGCCTAATGTGGAGCACCGGAAAGGTTCGACAGCTGACAATCGCAGAACCCTGGCAGCTTGTGACGGAGACTGCGCGGCGGCGCGGTCTCCCCCTCGACGAAGTCCTCAGAACGGGCGTCTCGCCCACCAAGCTGGACAAGGCCGAGGCAAAGCTGGGGATTCGGTTCCATCCCGACGTCCGCGAGCTCTACGGGCTCGCAGACGGGCTGAGACGAATCCACGGACACAACAACGAGCCGAGCCTCCTAGGCTTCAGCTTTCCGGGCCTGCAGGAGGCAGTGCGCCGAACCACCAACCTCCGTGACGCCGCCGAAGAGTACGGTCCCACCGGGGCTTGGCGAGCGTCGTGGCTGAAGGTGTTCGACGACATCGACAACGAGAACTTCCTGGTCGACTGCAGCGACGGCAGCGTCTGGTACGTATACGCGGCGGCCGACGAGACTTACCAGGTTGCGCCCGATCTGGCCACCTTCTTCGGTGTGGTGACGATCGCGGCCGATCGTAACGATGTTCGGTACCAGTTGGACGGAGACTACTTCGAGACTCCCGACGGCGAGGTCTGGGAAGCACCCATCAAGAGTCCGTGGAGGCCGACTTGAGTCGCTCGTTGCCAAGTGGGACTTGGCGCAGATTGTGTCTTCGCTTCCGGCCAGCGTCGAAGAAGTTCCTACATTCGGCTACTGCAGAAAGTGACGATAATGAGCGTTTCGGAATCGTGGCGTGCTCTGGCAGAGACCGCTGCCAGGCGAGGACTTCCGCTCGAAGAAGTGCTCAGGCCGGGAGTGTCCTCGGTCAAGCTGGACAAGGCTGAGCGGAAGCTAGGCATTACCTTCCACCCCGATCTTCGGGAGTTGTACGAACAGGCGGATGGTCTCCGTAGAATCAGCGGGCATGAAAACGAGCCCTGCCTGCCAGGGTTTGGCTTTCAGAGCCTTAAGAAGTCAATCGATCGGACCCAAGATCTGCGCGATGTTGCCAACGACATCGACAACATTGAGTTGTGGCGACAGCAATGGGTGCAGGTGTTCGATCACTTCTACGTGGAGGTCTTCGCAGTTGACTGTACTAATGGTACGGTCTGGTACGCGTGGTGGGAAGCCGGCGAAATTCATCAGGTTGCACCCGATCTGGCCACCTTCTTTAGAATGGCCGCGGAGGCGGCGGACCGCGACAACGTGCACTACCAACTCGATGGTGATTACTTCGAGACGCCTGACGGCGAGGTCTGGAGAGCCCCTATCAAGCGTCCGTGGAGCCCAACGTGAGTCGCTCGCGGGCAGACTGGAGCAATAGATGACGATCGCAGAGCCATGGCAAGTTGTCCTGGAGGCCGCGCGGCGGCGCGGTCTCCCCCTCGACGAAGTCCTCAGAACGGGCGTCTCGCCCACCAAGCTGGACAAGGCTGAGACCAAACTGGGGATTCGGTTCCATCCCGACGTGCGCGAGCTGTACCAGCTGGCCAACGGGCTGAGACGGATCCACGGGCACAACAACGAGCCGAGCCTTCCGGGCTTCAGTTTTCCGAGCCTTCAGAAGGCAGTGCGACAAACGATTGATCTTCGTGATGCGGCCGAGGAGTACGAGGATGCGGAGGCTTGGCAACCTTTGTGGCTGAAGGTGTTCGACAACAACTACGAGGAGATCTTCGCTGTGGACTGTCGCGACGGCACCGTGTGGTACGTGTACTGGGAAGGCGACGAGATCTACCCAGTCGGACACGACTTGGCGTCGTTCCTCGACGCGGCGGCGATTGCGGCCGAGCGGGACGACGTTCACTACCAGCTGGACGGGGACTACTTCGAGACCCCGAATGGTGAGCCTTGGCGGGCTCCGCTCAAGAATCCATGGACGCCGACCTGACGCGGCTGACATCGCAGCTACTGCAGAAAGTGAGGGCTCTGTGACAGTTTCGGATTCATGGTGGGCACTGGTGGAGGCTGCTGCCCGACGCGGCCTTCCGCTTGAGGAAGCGCTACGCCCGCCGGTATCGCCGGTGAGGCTTGACAAAGCTGAGCAGAAATTGAGCATCTCCTTCCACCCGGACCTTCGTTCAGAGCGATCGATAAAACCCTTCGACTCCGCGATGTCGCCGAAACCGTCGACAGCATTGAGCTGTGGCGGCAGCACTGGGTGAAGGTGTTCGATGACGACTACGAAGAACTCTTCGCTGTTGACTGCTCCGATGGCTCGGTGTGGTACGCATGGTGGGAGGCGTCCGAGATCCATCAGGTCGCACCCGATCTGGCCACCTTTTTCGACATGGCTGCAGCCGCGGCCGATCGCGAGGATGTTCACTACGGCTGGATGGGGACTACTTCGAGACCTCCTGACGGCGAGGTCTGGAGAGCCCCTATCAAGCGTCCGTGGAGCGCCGGACGTGAGTCGCTCGCAACGAGACGGGGCTTGGGCAGACTGTAACCACAGATGACGATCGCAGAACCCTGGCAAGTGTCCCGGAGACCGCGCGGCGGCGCGGTCTCCCCCACGGCCTCCGCACCCGCGTCGACATCCTGCTCACCCGAACCAACGCCGATGGCGTGATCGAGCGCTTCTTCATCGAAGTCAGGAACGGCGCCACCGCAGCCCTGACCCGCAACCAGACGCTCCTCTACCCCCTCCTGAGCAGCGGCAACGGGCTCACCGCCGTCGGCGTCAACGCCGTCAAGGCCGGACTTGACGCCGGAGTAACGTACGTCCTACCCGGACTCGCGATCTACCTGTAAGAATCGGCACGAGGTCAGTTGTGGCAGAGAACCCCCTGGAACGACCGGCGCGAGAGATCTTCGCGGCCCGCGGCTTCAAACGCAGGTCCCCCTACGGTCTCTTCCTGAAACCGCTGGCCGAGGGCATCAACGCTTGGGTGGGACTCAACCGCGGCTCCGGTCCGGGCTGGATAAGCCTGACCCCAACCGTTGGGGTGCGTCACGAGCAGGTGCAGTACCACATGACCAGACTCCTGGGTCGGGACCCGAAGAAGTCGACCGCTCCGACCGTCCAGACCACACTGATGTTCCTGATTCCCCGAGAACGAAAGTCGCCTCAGTGGCTGTTCGTCAAAGACGAGGACCAATCGAACACTGCCACCTGGGAACTGCTGGGACGCGACATCGACCAGTACGCCACACCCTGGATGCTGGAACGCTCCACCCCAACACAGCTGATCGCCGCCCTGCGACGCCACGAAGGCCTGGAGACCTCCCGGCTCGGCCTGCCGGTGCTGCTCTGGCTGACCGGCGACCCAGACGGCGCCCGCGAGGCCATCGAGGCCGGCCGTCAGATCAGGAACATCACCGGGATGGTCGTCGACTACAACTCCTACGCCGAACGCCTCCACGCCGAAATCGACGCCCACCCCGACGGCCCCCGGGAGCCGGCCCCGCACCCAGGGCACCGCAGAAAGTAACAACACATGACGATCGCAGAGCCCTGGCACGTCGTCCTGGAGACCGCGCGGCGGCGCGGTCTCCCCCTCGACGAAGTCCTCCGAACGGGCGTCTCACCCACCAAGCTCGACAAGGCCGAGACAAAGCTGGGGATTCGCTTCCACCCCGACGTCCGCGAGCTGTATGGGCTTGCAGACGGGCTGAGGCGGATCCGCGGGCACAACAACGAGCCGAGCCTCCGGGGCTTCAGCTTCCGGGGTCTCCAGGAGGCGGTACGCCGAACGATCAGTCTCCGTGACGCCGCCGAAGAGTACGGCACTGCCGGGGCTTGGCGAGCGTCGTGGCTGAAGGTGTTCGACGACATCGACAACGAGAACTTCATGGTCGACATCCTGCTCACCTGGATCAACGCCGATGGTGTGCTCGAGCCGAAGCCGGAACCCATCCCGCTACCGACTCGGACGGATGGGCGAGAGTTCTGTGCAAGCTATGGCATGCGTGAGGGCCAGCCGGACGGGTATGGCTCGCCGAGTCGCACCTGCGGTCAGGCCATCGCGGCAGCCATGCCTGTGAAGTAGGGGACGAGCCAGATCGCCCAGACCACGATGCTGAAGCGGTGGAAGGTGCGCTTCTCGTCGGGACGGTTGCGGAGCATGGTGATGACGGCCCAGACGAGGTGCAGCGCCATCAGGATCAGGGCGAGCAGTCCGGTGATCGCCATGGTCTGGGTCAGGACGGGGTTCTGGTCGACGCCGCTCGGACCGCCGCTGTTGGCGATCACGCTCATCACGGCGGTGCCGCTGATGTCGGCGGCCAGGCCGGCGGCGAACGCCGCGACGTGCCACCAGCGAAGCTCGCCGGAGCGGCGCTCGGCCCAGACTCCGAGTGTGTAGAAGGCCAGCGCGAGGCTGATCAGGACGATGGCGAGAGCGAGCATGGTCAGTTCTCCGTGGTGGCGGTGAGGCGGGTGCGCAGCGGCTTGTTGAGGCAGGCCAGCAGGCAGCCGATGCCGACGGTGAGCAGGATGTGGCCCAGGCCGGCGATGCCGGCGATCGCGGGTCCCGCATCCTGGCCGAAGACCTGGAGGAGGCCGTGCCAGGTGATGGCTGCCGCGGTGATCAGAAGCCCGGCGTTGTAGCTGGTGAAGAACCAGGAGAACCATCGGCTGCCGCTGAGGCCGAAGCTGGCGTCGAGGGCGAGGACGATCAGCATGACCAGCAGGCCGAGGGCGAGAAGGTGGGTGTGCACCACCGCGAGTTGGGTGTCGCCGGTGAAGTCTCGGGCGTGGGTGACCTCGCGGTAGAACAGTCCGCCGGCCAGGCCGAGCGTGGCGTACGCGATGCCGGCCAGGTAGAGCCGTCGCATGGTTACCTCCGTGGTTGGGGGAACCACTGATCACGTGTGTGTCAGCAGGTCCTGAGTTCGGCTGTTCTCCATGCTTCTGTGAGGGCGGCGTCCGGACATCGGGCGCCGGGATGCTCTCGGATGGCCGTTCGGTGCGCTCCCGACTCCACCTTTCGGCTGACGTCGAGCGCAGCGCGGCCGACTAGAGTGCCCGCGTGGAGCTGGGTTCGGAGCGGGTCACGCGCCGCCTCCTGGCCGGTCTGGACCTGCTGGCCGGGCTGCTGCTGGTGGTGGCACTCGTCCCCCCGTCCGGGTGGGCCTTGGCCGCCGGCGCCGCCTTCGCGACCTGCTGGGTCGTGGTCCGGCTGCGGGTGCGCGTGCTCGGCGAGCCGATGGCCGCCCGCGGCGGATCGTGGCTGGCGGTTGCGGCTGCGTCCGGCCTGTTGGCCTGCTACGTCCTCGTGCTGGCGACCAGTGCCTCGGGAATGTGGCTGGCCTTTCCGGTGATGCTGCTGCAGTTGCACCTGCTCGGACCCCGCCGCGGCGTGGTCGCGGTCACCCTGACCACCGTGGCTGCGGTGGCCCTCGGCGCCGTCGCCCGGGGCGAGGTCGGTCTGGGCTACGTACTGGGCCCGGTGATAGGGGCCCTGGTGGCGGTCGCCGCGGTGGTCGGACTGGAGTCCCTGGCGCGCATCGTCGCCGACCGCCAGCGAGCGCTCACCGAGTTGGAGGACGCCCAACAGCGTCTGCTGGACGCCGAACGAGACCGGCTCCGGGCCGAGGAACGGGCCCACCTGGCCCGCGACATCCACGACACCCTCGCCCAGGACTTCGCCGCCGTCGAGCTGCATCTGCGCCGGGCCGCGACCGTCCTGGCCCCGGGCGATCCAGCAGCACCCGCGGTCGCCCTCGCCCAACAGGCGACTGCTGAAGGGCTGGCCCAGGCCCGCCGCTTCCTCGCCGGCGAACCGGGCCACCGGATGGACGCAACCCTGACCGGAGCGGTGCGCCACGCCGCCGAACGGGCGCAGGCCGACAGTGGCGGGCGGACCCTGGTCGAGGTCCGGGCAGTGGGAAGTGAACCCGCTCTGTCCGCCGACCTGGCCACCGGGATCCTGCGGATGACGCAGTCCGCGCTGTCCAACGTCGTCCAGCACTCGGACGCCAACAGCGCCTCCGTCACCCTGACCTGGGAGCCCGACCGGGTGCTACTGGACATCGTCGACGACGGTCGCGGATTCGATCCGGACGGTCACCCGGACGCCACCGACGGAGGATTCGGTCTGCCGGCGCTGCGTTCCCGCGTCAGCGACCTCGGCGGCACCATCGGCGTCGAGTCCCAAACCGGCGAGGGGACGGCAGTCGCCATCACCCTGCCGCTCGGATCGGAGCCGGGATGATCCGGGTCGCGCTCGCCGACGACCACCCCGTCGTTCGTGCCGGCGTGGTCAGCGTGCTGGAGGGGCTCAGCGACGTCACGGTCGCCGCCCAGTTCGCCAGCGGCGAGGAACTCCTGGACTGGCTGGACGGCCACGGCTGCGACCTCCTGCTGCTCGACCTCCACTTCGGCGACGGACTCCTCACCGGCGCCGACGCCACTCGGCGCATCACCGCGTCCGGTGGGCCCCCCGTACTCATCCTCACGACCTACGCCACGGACGCCGACATCCTCACCGCCCTGGACGCGGGCGCGAGCGGCTACCTGCTCAAGGACGCCCCCACCGCCGAACTCGAACGAGCGATCCGAGCCGCCACCGGGGGCCAGCCCGCGCTGTCTCCCGCCGTCCAGCAACGCCTCGTGCAACGCGTCCTCGACCCCGCCACGACCCTGACCCTGCGAGAACTGGACGTCCTCCGACTGGCCGCCGACGGACTGTCGAACGCCCAGATCGCCGCCCGCCTCTACCTCACCCTGGCCACCGTGAAGTCCCACCTTGCCCACACCTACGCCAAGCTCGGCGTACCATCCCGGACCGCGGCCATCGCCACGGCCAGAGAGCGCGGCCTGCTCAGCTGAGCTCAAGACACCCAGCGAGCAATCCATCCACCGGCGCGACTCCTCCCCGTGCGATCCACGTCGCCGAAGCCCACCACGGATGACCGGGTGGTGACGGTGGTTGCCTGCGTCAGGGCTTCTGACCTGTACTCGGTCGGTACGCCAGCGACGGCCGTTTGTGTTGACGGACTCGGCCTGATCGATCAGGACTCAGCGAACCGCAACTCTGCGGAACGAGAAGCGGGCGCCCTGGCGATCGCAGTCCGCGATGGGCGGGTGGCTCTTGCCGTCCATGAGGACGGCAGGCTGCTGGCGCGCGCTGGCTGGAACCACCACGGCCGGCTCCTGGGCGAAGGCAGTCCGGCGCGGCTCCGCGCGCTCTGCCCGACCTGGCCGCTCGAGATGTGGCCGGGCGAGCTGAGCGGACTGTGGATGCCTGACCGCGATCGACTTGGCGAAGTGCTATCCGCCGATCGTGAGCCGGAGCAGGCGATTCGTGAGATCGCCGAGGCCTGGCGCTTGCCGGTTTCGGAGATTGTCGATCATCTCACCGGACGGAACCCTATCTCTCAGATGCCGGGGGCTACGACGATCTGGCCCCGTGGCCGAGGACCACGCACGGGCGAGCGTGGATAGGCGGCGACACTGCGGTGAAGACCTTCTCCGCCAGGTCCTCGTCCTCCTGCCGGCCGTTGATCCGCGCGTACGCTCTCCCGATCACCGGGGTACCAGCCCGCTTACGTTCAGTGGCCGGTCGTGAGGACGATCCGAGGCGTGCCTGCTTCCATCGCCCAGGCTTCCTCGACGTGGGCAAGAGGGAAGGCCCGTGTCGCGACCTGGAAGTTGGCCGATGATGCGGCGTCCATCAGCTTGGCGAGTATCCCCCCGATCGCCTTGGGGCTGACGGCACCCGTGCCACTTCCTTTGATCTCGATGGCGGAGGAATGCAGCAGCGCGCCCGGCAGGGCGATCGTGGCGGCGCTAGCGGTGCCGATCTGGATGAAGCGCAGCGGGTGGTCGCCGCGGCCCGCGTTCGCCGCGGCGGTCAGGATCGCTTCCGCGCTGGGGCCCCAGAGGTAATCGAGCACGACGTCGACGCCGCGAGCGAAGGATTCGCGCAGTGTCGCATCCAGCCGGTCGCCCTCACTCAGGTCGATGATCTCATCGGCACCATGGTCGAGAAGGGCGTCGAGCGCAGCGCGGCTCCGGCCCGCGACGATCACCTTTGCGGCGCCCAGATGCTTGGCGACTTGGACCGCGAGTCCACCGGCGGTCCCGGTGGCTCCGTTGATCAGAACCGTCTCCCCGGGGACAAGGTCCGCCCGCACCTCCAAGGCCGCCCACGATGACATCCCTGGATCGGCGATGGCCGCCAGGGTGACATCGTCGACCCCATCCGGGACGGGGATGCACCGAAAGGCGGGGACGACGGCCGTCTCGGCCATGCCTCCGAAGGGGGCCCTCGGGAAGAGGAAGTACACCCGCCGACCATCATCGAGCCGACCGATCCCATCGATTCCGGGGACAAAGGGCGGCGCGGTCGTGGAACTGTAGTGCTTGCCTGCCGCGCGCAGCTTGGTGAAGTTGGTGAGAGCCGAGGCGGTCACGGCGACCAGGACCTCGCCGTCCGTCGGCTGCGGATCCTCGAAGTCGCGGAACACCGGAGGCGCTCCCAGCTCGTCCACCACGGCGGCCTTCATCTCGGCATCTTCCTCTCCCACCTCCACAGCAGGTGACGGCGGTGGTTATGTTACACCTAAGTTTATGTTCGACCAACCAAATGGTAGACTGCAGCCGTGACGGTCGGGCTGCGTGAACACCAGAAGCAACGCACCCGGGACGCCTTGTCGGCTTCCGCGATGAGCCTCTTCGCCGAGCAGGGCTTCGACGAGGTCACGATCTCCCAGATCGCTGAGGCGGCCGGCGTCTCGAAGATGACCGTGACGAACTACTTCCCCCGCAAACAGGATCTGGTCTTCGATCGGGCGGAGTCCACCATTGCGAGCCTCGCCCGCGCCATCACCGCGCGGCCGCTCGGTCAGAGCCTTCTGGACGCCATCAGGGACGACTGCATCGCCCGCATCTCCGAACGGGATGTGACGCTCGGGCCTCCCAGCGCAGCCTTCGCGAGAATCGTCCACAACAGTCCGGCGCTGACGAGCCGCGCCCGAGAGATCGCTGACCTCCGCGAGCAAGCCCTTGGTGACGCCATCGCCGTCGAGACCGGCGAGGACACCCTCCAGCAACGCGTCGTCGCCGCCCAACTCGCTTCGGTGCACCGCGCACTCTTCACCGAGACCAGCAGACGAGTTCTGGCCGGTGAGCCACGCGATGCAGTCTTCGCGGAGCTGGCGTCGAGCGCCCCGTGGATGTTCGCGCTCATCGAGCCATCACTGGGAAGTTACCTTGTCAGGGAAGCCGCGACACACTCCGGCGCGATGACTTCTTGATCAAACCAACTCGAGGACGAGGTCCTGGTCATCGCGCCGCACGACGAGGCGATACCCCACGCGCTCGGCATCGGCCACCTGCCCCGAGGTCATGGAGCGGACCTCACGAACGACGTCATCGGGTCGCAGCCAATGACCGAGGATCACGTCGTCGACCGCTTCGGTCGAGGTCGTGGCGACCCAGTGGCGACGCGGAGTCAGCGCCTCGAAGTCGATCTGGTCGGCCAGCAGGGCGACGAGGCGGTCTCGATCCTTCGCGGCAAGGGCGACGGCGAAAAGCCTCACCCACCGTGGCGTCATCCGCACGCTGTGCCGCGTCCTGGGATACGGCGGTGTCTTGCGTCATCTGGGACTCCTTTCCTGCACTGACAAGGGTGTCCGGTCCGGGTCGGGTAGCCGACGGCCTCGGAGCCGCCCCTGGCGGCCGAACGAGCACTCCTCGGGTGCCTCTATTGCTAGCATGCCACGTAGAAAAGGAGGACATCGGATGGGTGTGACTCAAGCGGACGTCGCGCGGCTGGCAGGGGTATCCCAGCGGACCGTTTCCAACGTGATCAACAACTTCCCGCACGTCAGCGCCGAGCTGGCCGCCCGGGTGAACGACGCCGTCGAGCAGCTCGGGTACTCGCCCAGCCAAGCCGCCCGAAGCCTGCGGTCGGGCCGGTCGCGGGTCCTCCAGCTCGTGATCCCCGAGCTGGACGTCCCCTACTTCGCTGAGTTGGCTCGCGGCGTGGTCAAGCATGCCGAGGAGCAGGGGTTCGGGGTGATGATCCGGCAGACGCTCGGCGACCCGCGGCGCGAACAGGACGCCCTGGAAGGTTCCGCGGCGGAGTACGCCGAAGGCACGATCCTCAGCGCGGTCGGCCCTGTCGAGCGCCTGGCCCGTCAGTCTGCCACCCGACCGCCCCTGGTTCTGATCGGCGAGCGCAGTGGCGCGGGGGTCGCCGATCACATCGGCATCGACGACGTCGCGGCGGCCTCGGCGGCGACCACCCACCTGATCGCGGCCGGACGACGCCGAATCGCCTTCATCGGGGCGGACCCGGCGAACTCGCTTCGGATGGCCGAGATGCGACACCGGGGCTATCGGGACGCGCTGAGGGCCGCCGGCCGGAGCGTCGACGACGCGCTGGTGGTACAGACCGCGTCGTACCACCGTGCCGACGGTGCGGCGGCGATGGAGTCCCTCCTGCGAGCCGGCCGGGCGCCGGACGCGGTCTTCTGCGCCACCGATCTCCTCGCTCTCGGCGCGCTGCGAAGCGTGCGGCGGGCCGGGCTGGCCGTTCCGGACGACATCGCGGTTATCGGCTTCGACGGTCTCGAGGAGGGTGAGTACTCCGCTCCGGCGTTGTCCACTGTCGCCCCCGACAAGCAGGGGATCGCCACGATGGCCGTCGACACGCTCCTGGCCAGGATCGAGGCCAGGACCCAGGGTGCCGCGCAGCCGCAGCCGCGGGACATCGTCATCCCCTTCTCCCTCGTCGTCCGGGAGTCGAGCGGGCTGGCCCGGTAGCCGATGATCACGTTTCGGTAAACCATTTGCCACGTAGCATGCTACGTGGCAAACTCTCCTTCATCGGTCCTCGGAGCCAAGGGAGATTTCACATGGGACTACGTCGCAAGTCACTGCGCATCGCCGGACTGTTGGGCGGGCTCAGTCTGTTGGTGTCAGCCTGCACGGGAGCACCCGCGCCGTCGGTGAGCGGCGGGCCGTCCGCGGCGCAGCCGGCTACCGTCCGCGTCATGCTCTGGGGCAACGACGCTGACGTCACCTCGATCAAGGACGCCGCCGCGGGGTTCACCACTGCCCACCCGGAGATCACCATCGAGTGGGAGACCGGCGACTGCGGTGTCGACTACGCCGCCTGCAAGACGCTGGTCGCCGGTGGCAACCTCCCCGACGTGTTCGTCATGGGCAGCTGGAACTACTTCGAAGCCGCCAGGGACGGGGTCACCGCCGACATCACCGACCTTCTCGCCCGGTCCGGCACGCCGACCAGCGACTTCACCAGCACGATCATCAAGGGCATGACCTCGGCGGACGGCAAGCTCTACGGCCTGCCGATGGGGTACAACATCCAGTCGTTGTTCTACAACAAGGCCATGTTCGACAAGGCCGGCCTCTCCTACCCGGCCGCCGACGGCTCCTACACCTACGACGATCTGCGGCAGTGGTCGGCGAAGCTGACCCTGGACAAGGCGGGCCGCAACGCAACCGAGCCCGGATTCGATGCCAAGAGCATCAAGCAGTACGGCTACTTCAACTTCGCCGCCGGCCCGATCGAGCCCGGCTACGCCCCGGTGCTCGCCGCCTTCGGTGGCGGGATCCTCGGCGGTGAGGCGCGCAATCAGTGCACCGCCGACGCATCAGGCACCATCGACGGCTTCCAGTGGCTGCAGGACCTGATGTGGAAGGACCACTCCGCGATCACTCCCCAACTGCACCAGGAGGAGCCGGGCTACGCGCGCTGGGTGCGTGGGCAGGTCGCGATGCAACAGGGTTCCCATGAGCAGGTGCTGAACGTTCAGCAGCAGAACCCCACTCTGGCCTACGACATGGCAGCGCTCCCCAAGGGGCCCGCCGGGAACGCCACGCTCGCGCAGATCCACATCTGGGCGATGGCGCAGAAGTCCGAGGTGAAGGACGCAGCGTGGACCTTCCTGCACTACATGGCCACCGACGGCGCGGGCAAGCAGATGGGCCTCATCCCCGCCTACAAGGACGTCGCCTCCGGTCCGGCCTTCGCGCAGGGCAAGGGTGAGCCCGCGGGCCTCGTCGAGGCCCAGCTGACGCCGGCCACTTGGCCGCTGACGGTGACGAACCTCGATCCGTCGGTGGTGTGGAGCGCGGTGTCCAGCCAGGACGGCGTCCTGCCGGCGATCGAGGACATCGTGATGAACCGCAAGACGGCCAGTGAAGCCTTGTCCGGGATCTGCGCGCAGCGGATCGACCCGCTGTTGAAGTCGGTCAAGTAACCGGACGGGAGAAAGCCGAGCGATGTCATCAACCCCGGGCCGCACGCACTCGGGTCGTGCCGCCAGCAGGAGGAGTGCCAGCCTCTCCACCCGCCGCTCGCGAACAGCCCTGTTGTTCGTGCTGCCGCAGGTGGTCGGCCTGATCGCCTTCACCGGGGTTCCCCTCGTGGCATCGCTCGGCTACTCGTTCACACACTGGGACCTGGTGGCGCCCGCGCCCACCTTCGTGGGTCTGGACAACTGGGCGCACCTGCTCTCCGACGACCGGATCCCGGCGGTCCTGTGGAACACCGTCAGGTTCATCCTGGTCGGGACCACCAGCCTCCTGGTGTTCTCCCTGATCGCCGCCCTGCTCACCTTCACCCCACGCCGGGGCGTGGCGCTGTACCGGGCCGCGCTGTTCCTGCCGTACGTGCTGTCCCAGATCGCGGTGGGCGTGGTGTGGCGCTGGATGTTCAACACCAACTCCGGACCGATCGCGGGCATCTGGGAGTTCTTCGGCGGCGACAGCCCCGACTGGCTGCTGGACCCGGCAACGGCGATGCCGTCGATCGCGCTGGTGACCACCTGGCAGACGATCGGCTACGGCATGACGTTGTACGTGTCGGCCCTCCAGGGCGTCCCGGCGTCCCTGCTCGAAGCCGCCACCATCGACGGAGCGAACCGGTGGCAGCGGTTCCGCCACGTCACCGTCCCGATGATCTCGCCGACGGTGTTCTTCCTGACCGTCACGTCGCTGATCGGCGCCTTCCAGCTCTTCGACCCCGTGGTCGCGATGACCTCGGCGAGCGCCGGACCGGCGACGGCAGGCGGGCCGTCCAACTCGACCCGAACGATTGTCCTCTACATGTACAACCAGATGTTCAACTACAGCGAACGGATCTCTGGCCTCGGCTATGCGGCTGCGCTGGCGTGGATGCTCGCGCTCATCATCTTCCTGATCACCGCGGCACAGTTCGCGCTGAGCAGGCGCTGGGTCCACTACGACGACCCGGTCGTCCGCGCCTCACGCAAGCGGGCCAGGGCATGAGCGCCATCGCCGGGCCGCGTCCCTGGTCGCGGGCGAGCGGACGGGAGCGGCTGGGCACCGTGAGCTATCACGGCCTGATGACCGCCATGGTCCTCGCCTACATCTTCCCCGCGCTCTGGGCGGTGTCGATGTCCTTCCGGACCGACGAGAACATGTTCGCCGCCGACCAGTTGATCCCGCATCCGGTGACCCTCCAGCACTACGCCCGGCTGTTCGAGGCGCTGCCGGGCCTCGGCCAGTACTTCCTGAACACCGTGGTCATCGCGGTGCTGGGGACGGCGGGGACGCTGCTGTCCAGCTCGCTGGCCGGGTATGCCCTTGCGCGCTTCCAGTTCCCCGGACGCGGCGTGCTGCTGGCGACCCTGCTGCTGACCCTGATGGTGCCCGTCCACGCGACCCTGATCCCGCAGTACGTGGTGTTCCGCGAGCTGGGCTGGCTGAACAGCGCCTTGCCGATCATCGTCCCGCTGCTGTTCGGGACGCCGTTCGCCTCGTTCTTCTTCCGCCAGTACTTCCTGACGCTGCCGCGTGAACTCGAGGACGCCGCGGCGATCGACGGTGCCGGCCCGTGGCGGGCGTTCTTCCGGATCATGGCGCCACTGGCCGGCCCGGCCTATCTCGCGCTCGGCCTGCTCACCTTCGTGAGCCTGTGGAACAGCTTCTTCATCAACTCGATCTACCTGGCCAAGCAGAGCAGTTGGGTGCTGACCCAGGCGCTGCAGTCGTTGATCGGCCGCTATACCGCGCAGTACGGCGCGATCATGGCCGGAGTCACCCTCGTCTCCCTGCCCATTCTCATCGGTTACCTGGTCTTCCAACGCTGGATCGTGCGCGGTGTGTCCATGACCGGCCTGGCCAACTAGAACGAAAGAACCCATGCGACCAATCAGTTCGTCGGCAAGCATTCGGATCGACGCCACCCGGCTCGCGGCCCATCCGCTCTCCAAGGAGCGGATAGCGGTCTACAACTCCGGCCTGGTCCCGATCGAGCGGTACCGACGCGACGCCGGCTTCATCGCCGCCGCGGCACCGGAGTCGCTGCGGATCGACCTCGGCTGGGGGGCGGAATGGATGCCCTGGACGCGCGAGGTCGTCGAGATGGTCGACGGCCGGCCCCGCTACGACTTCGCCGAGACCGACGCGCTCGCCGACCTGATCACGGCGGCGGGCGTCCGTCCCTACTGGTCCTACTGCTACGTCCCCTCCGCGGCGCGCGAGCCGGGAGCCGACTGGCGCTCGATGGCGCGCGACGACACGGTCTGGGTCGACACGGTCGCCGCGTACGTGGCAGGCATGGCCGAGCGCGGGGTCAGCGTGGGCTACCACGAGGTGTACAACGAGCCCGACCTGCGTGACGAGCGCACCGGCGATGCGACCTTCTACACCGGCTGCCTGGAGGACTACCTCGACCTCTACCGCGCCACGTCCCGCGCGATCAGGGCGGCCGATCCTCACGCCAGGGTCGGCGGACCGGCGTTGGCGCTCGCGGCGATCAACGCCGAATGGCTGGACGCGTTCTGCCGCGCGGTCGTGGCGGAGGACCTTCCGCTCGACTTCGTCTCCTTCCACCACTACGGCCACTTCGGTCTTGAGGGGACGCTGCGGATCGTGCGGGAGGTGCTGGCCGGCCACCCGCGACTGCGCCACGTCGAACTCCACCTCAACGAGTACAACGCGTTCAGCATCGACTACCCCCGCGGCGGGCTCCAGGACACCCACCAGCTCGCCTCCACCTTCGCCGCGGAACTTCCACGCCTGCTCTCCCATCGCGAGCTCACTCGCACGCACTGGGCGCAGTTCCTCGACAGCGGGCAGGGGAACTTCTCCGGAATGGTCGACATCGACGGCGTCGCCAAGCCCGTCCACGCGGTGTACGAGTTCTACCAGCGGATGCCGATCGACCGGGTGGCGTGCGAGGTCGACGGGCCGCCCGGGGTGGGCGCGATCGCCTCCGTGGACCGGACGACGCAGGCGGCGATCGTGTGGAACCGGCACTTCGCGGACGTGAGCGTCGCTCTCGACCTGCGGGCACCGGACGGCGCCGGCCCGCTGCAGGTCGTCCTGATCGACGCGGACGGCGTCCATCCGGCGGCCGAGCTGCCTCGGCCGGACGGACGGGCCGAGATCACCCTGCCCACCGGTGCGGTGGCGCTGGTCAGCAGTGGCGCGCGTCCGCCACGTCGAGCTGGCCGCTGCTGCTGGGGGATCCCGGTCAGCACGCCCGGCACCGGCTGGAGTGATCTGGACGAAGCCAGCGCGACCTTCAGGTTCGGCGCAGAGCCGACCGGCTGGGCGGTGCACGGAGTGGATCTCCTCGACGGCCTGTCGATCCGGGACTGGGAAGTCGAGGTGAAGGACGCCAGCGGGGCGCCGGCCGCGGCCACCGTCCTCCTGATCGACGACTCCGGGACGCGGCTGCTGGCCGGCGAACCCGTCACCCGTGAGCTGCCCGAGCTCCCCGACCCGCCCCGGCCACGGGAGAGCTCACGGCTCTTCGTCGCCGCTTGCGCGCCGGTGCCGGCGTTCGTGACGGTGGCTCCGGCCGCGGTGGCCGGGCGATGATCTCGGGGTACCCGCGACCCCAGCTCGTGCGAGCCGGTCACGTCCTGCTGGACGGGGAGTGGGGCTATGCCACCGACCCTGACGACATCGGGCTGGCCGCGCACTGGGAGAGCGCCCCCGAGGCGTTCGCCCGCACGATCACGGTGCCGTTCCCGCCCGAGTCGCCGGCATCGGGCGTCGGCGAGGATCCCGACGGCGCCCTGTGGTACCGGCGCGAGTTCGCGGTCGACACCGTCTCGCCGGGACGGCTGCTGCTCCACTTCGAGGGCGTGGACCACTCGGCCTCGGTGTGGCTGAACGGGGTCCGGATCGGTGACCACGAGGGAAGTCAGGCCAGGTTCACCGTAGACGGGACTCACGTCGTCCAGCCCGGGGTGAACGTCCTGGTCGTCCGCGTGGTCGACGATCCCGGCGACCTCGAGCAGCCGCGGGGGAAGCAGGACTGGCAGCCGGACCCGCACGTGATCTGGTACCGACGCACCTCGGGGATCTGGAGGTCAGTGTGGTGGGAGTGGGTTCCCGCGACCAGGATCGACCGTCTGCTGCTGACCCCCGGCGAGGACCTGCGGACGGTCGGACTCTCGGTCAGCATCGCCGGTCCGCTCAGCCAGGACATGACGCTGGGCGTCGAACTCACCCTCGGCCCGGACACCCTGGCCAGGGCCGAGCTGGCGGTGACCTCCGGGACGCTCGCCGCGACGCTCACGGTCGACGATCCGCGCGTGGACGCCGAGCCCGACCGGATCCTGTGGAGCCCGGACTCGCCCACCCTGGTGGACGCGCGGTTCGAGCTGCGGCAGGGCGGGGACCGGCTCGACGTGGTCACGTCGTACCTCGGACTGCGCTCGGTGGCGACGGACCACAGCCGGGTCCTGCTGAACGGCCGTCCCCTCTTTCTGCGCCTCGTCCTCGAGCAGGGCTACTGGCCCGAGACGCACCTCGCGTCCCCCTCGACCGCGGACCTGGAGCGGGAGGTCCAGCTGATCCGGGAACTCGGCTTCAACGGTCTTCGAATGCATCAGACCAGCGCCGATCCCCGGTTCCTGGAGTGCTGTGACCGGGTGGGCCTGGTGGTGCTGGCCGACGCCGCGGCCGCGTACCGGTTCTCCCCGGTTGCCCTCAGCCGGACGAGTGCCGAACTGGCGGCTCTCGTGGCGAGGGACGCCGGACATCCCAGTGTGATCGGCTGGGTCGCGTTCAACGAGAGCTGGGGACTGCCCGGTCTCCAGGTCAGCCGGCGTGAGCAGCACGCGGTCGAGGCGCTCTACCACTACCTCAAGGCGCTGGACCCGACCCGGCTGGTGATCGGGAACGACGGGTGGCACTTCACCGCCGGCGACCTCGTCGGCATCCACGACTACACCCACGACCCTCGGCTGCTGGCCAGGCGGTACGGCTCGCCCGAGCAGGTGCGTGCCGCCCTGCGGTCGGAGCAGCCGGCCGGACGTCCGCTCGTGCTGCCGCCGGGGCAGGCCGTCGCAGCCGACGTGCCCGTGTTGTTGTCGGAGTTCGGCGGCCTCAACGTCCACACCGATGACGGTGCCTGGTCCGGTTACGGGGAGGTGATCACCGCGACGCAGTTGCCGCAGTCGTTCGGCGAACTGCTGTCGTCCGTGGGGCCGGACAGTGGCCTGGCGGGCTACTGCTACACCCAGCTCACCGACACCGCCCAGGAGAAGAACGGCCTGCTGACCGAGTGCAGGGAGCACAAGGCCGCACCCTCGCTGCTTCGGTCTGCGCGGGGTTGACCGCCGGCCCGGCCACACCGGCACGGGCGCTCCGGAGGCCTGGACCGGACAGGGGCCTGATCCGCTCCCATTCGCCACAGCCGCCGTCGTCGAACCTCCAGGCAGAGCCGGCTATCCGCTGCTGACGTTGCCATGCTCTGCACGTGACTGATCCGGGCGATTATTGGCGGACGTCGTCTCGGAGCTGGACAGACCTCACAGGCGTGCTTGCTCTCTGCCGAGTTGGGCAATGTGCTGCAGCGTACGCGCGGCGTCCGGACGCATCCGCTGGCCACTAGGGGGCACGCAGGAGCGAACTCGGTTCATGGGGACTCAGCAGCCCTGCCAACTGCCCAGTCGTGGCCAGTTCCTCGGCGAGATCGGTGAGCCTGCGGTTCGTCCGTTGCGACGCTGCCACCAGCAGGCCGAAGGCGTGGTCGGCCGTGATCCGGTACCGCTCCATCAGGATGCCCTTGGCCTGCCCGATCAGATCCCGGCTGGCCAGCGCGACCCGGAGCTGTCCGGTCTTCTCGGCCGTCGCGGCAGCGACTGCAGCATGGGCGGCCAACAGCGCCCCGGTCTGCAGGGACTCCGGCGTGAAGGAGTCCACCCGGGTCGAGTACAGGTTCAAGGCCCCGACGGTGCTGTCGGGCTCGGTGTACAGGTGGAAGGAGAGCATCGCGCTCACCCCGAGCTTGACCGCGCCGCCACTGAAGTCCGGCCACCGCCCGTCGCCGAGCAGATCATTGACCAGGACCACGGGTTCGGTGTCGGCGACAGCAGCCCGGACGCACGGACCCTGCCCGGTGCTGTACTGCAGCTCATCGACGGCCCTGACAAGCGGATCGCTGGCCACCGGAGTCGTCGCCGACTCCCTTCCCAGGACGGTGATGCCGGCGTACTCGGCACCCTCGACCTCGGTCAGGCACGCATTCACGACTCGCTGCCACGCGGCCTGCAGATCGCCTGCGGCGGACAGTTCCTCCAGAAGCTCCGCGAGCGGATCGACACGTCGGGTTCCGGCCACCTCTTCCCCCATTCCTCTCCCGGACAGTCCACGACCCCCCGGAACCGGTGATACCGAGGTGCGGGACGCCGACCCGGCGAGCCGTCAGTTCTCCTCGTCGGCCGGATCGGCGGGCTGACCGCGATACCCCTGGAGGAATACCCACTCGGGCCGGAGGAGTCCCGTCACCGACAAGCGCCGTCAGCCGTCCCGCCGGCGTCGGCCACCGCGTCGCCGAGACAGTGTCGGCAGCCGGCGGGTGGCGATCACCTCGGTCGCGACGTCGACCAGCCGACGGTTGAGATCCTGGCTGGAAGCCACCAGCCGCTCCAGTGCCTCCGGACGCGACCACCGGTTTCGGGCCATCAGGATGCCGATCGCCACGCTGATCTCGCGATTGCCCTGCACCGCCCGCGCGAGGCCGGCGGCGCGCTCATGACCGGCCTGACCGGCCAGCAGCAGCGAGACACAGGCCGCGAAGATGCTGGCCAGCGCCGACTGCGCCGGACCGAACGTGCCCGCGTCCCCGGCGTAGAAGGTGATCGCCGCAGGTTCGTCCGCCGCGTGGCCCAGGCGCACGCTGAGCATCGAGCGGACGCCCAGTTCGGCAGCGTGGGCAGCCAGGACGGCGAGACTGTCGTCGCTGGTGAGATCGCTGACCAGGGCGATCTCGTCGCCGTCCAGCACCGCGACTGCCGTACCCCGGCCCAAGCCGAACTGCAGCGCGTCGAGCTCGGCGGCTGCCTTGCTGGTGGCCGCAATGGTGCGCGTGCCGCGACGTCCGGCGACGGCGATGGCTGCCTCGCTCACCCCGGGGATCGCGGTCCGGGCATAGTGCAGCACCTCGCCCAGCTCGGGGAGAGTTTCCTCGGCCATCGCCTGGGAGAGGCCGCGGAACTGCCGGGCCATCAGCTCCAGTGGCGTCATCGTGGCTCGGCGTGGGGTCGTGGTCGCTCGCGCCGGTGCGAGGTCAGCTCGCCGCCGGGGATTGCAGGGGTCATTCAGCGGGCACCTCGATTGAGGGCCACGTCGCTCCGCTGCTTGAAGTCGTGTGCCGTTCGTTGGCGAGGCTATACCACGCTGACAGCGTCCTGACAGCCGGACGAGCCCGGGATCTGGCGCCGCAGCCTATGGCCAAGCCGCCAGCGGATGTGTAGCCTGCGCTTCGAGTGATCCGGGCCCATCAAGCAGCGGTGGAGTCCAGGATCGCGCTTCCGGCAGGCCCCCGATGACACATGCCAACCCCGACACACCGTCCTCGCCGTTCGCCAGCTCCTCCGCCGCGCCCGCTCGTGGGGCGCTCGGCGTCGTCGACCCGGCCGACCTGATCACGGTCGCCGGCAGCCTGGGCGCCAGCCACGTCGGGCTCACCCTCGTCACCGACACCGGGACGGTGGAATCCTGCTGGGCGAGCGACGACATCCCCGTCCGCGTCGACATGCTCCAGCGCGAGCTCGACCAGGGCCCGGTGCCCTGCTGGCCCGCCCCAGCCCACGTGCTCGTGGCGGCGGACCTGGCCGAGGACGCGCGCTGGCCCGACTTCGCCGAGCGGTGCATCTCCGTGGTGGGCGTCCACAGTCTGCTGTGCGTGCGCATTCCGGTCGCCTCCGGTCGACTCGCCGTCCTGAGCGTGTGCGCGCCGCAACCCCAGGCGTTCGACGACCAGCGGGAGAAGGCCGGCCAGCTGGCGAGCCTGTGTACCGACTTCGCCGAGCACTGTGACGCCGAGCTGGCAGTCCTGTCCCCACCGCCGGACGGTGCGGGCGGCGGGCTGGTCGCGACGGCCCTCGGCGTCGTGATGGCCCGCTACCGGGTCGTACCCGCCGAGGGCTTCCGGATGCTCAGCCGCAGTGCCGGGGACCTCGGGATCAGCCTGCTGGCCATGGCCCGGGAGGTGGTGCGGACCGACCGGCTGCCGGCGCGGGAGATCGTCGCTGCGCGGGTCGCGCGCAGGGTGTTCGGGTGAGTGCTCGGCCATGAGGCTGCACCCGCTGGCTGAGTCCGCACCAGACAAGCTGTGAAGTTGCCTCCCGTGTTCGGTAGGTGAGTTCACTGTGTGAGCATGCGGCCTCGCCGATACCGGTCTCAGCGCTCCCGCCGGGTCACAGCCCCGCCAGCCGGAGCCGCTCCTCGCCGTCATCCCGCAGTTGCCGGGAGACCGCTCCCGGCGCGCCGTGAAGGTGCTCGAACGCCGCGTTGTACGCGGCGACCCAGACCCCGGCCGCCCAGGCGACCTCCCGTTCGGTGGACGTGAACGGGCGCAGCTCCTGGTACAGCGCCAGGGCCCGATCCGTCTCCGCGACCGGGGTGATCGCTCCGGCTCCCGGAACCTCGACGTGGTTGACGGCGAGGATTCCGGCCAGCACGGCCTCGGGCCGCCCGGCGAGGGAGTCCCAGTCGTGCACGATCGGTTCCGGCGCCCAGCGGACATTGAGGCCGTTGAGGTCGGTGTGCCCCACCACGGACGGCAGATCCTCCGCGACCAACCGCTCCCGCGCGGCCGCCGCGAGCCGTCGAAGCTCGACCGGCACCCGCTCCGACTCCGGGTCCCAGCGCAGCGAAGCGGCAGGCGGCCACACCCGTCCCTCGGTGCCGTGGTCGTAGTGCGCCCACGGTGGCGGCGGGTCGAACCGTCCGGGCTCGAAGCCTGCCAGCGCCTGGACGAGGGTGTGCAGCAGCCGCGTGTAGCGGGCCGCCGCGTCGGCAGGAGGCACGGGCGAGCCGTCCGGCCGCCACTCCTCCGCGCTCAACCAGCGGCCCTCCAGCCGGGACGGGCCGGCGAGCAGTTCGGGACAGTCGATTCCCGCGGCCCGGGCGTGCCGCTGCGCGTCGGCGCACGCCAGGACCCGATCGGACGCGTCCCGGGTCTTCAGGGCGACCCGCCGTCCATCCGCGAGGACGACGCCGCGCACTGACGACATCGAGTCCGCCGAGAAGAACTCCTCCTCCGGCGGTGAGCCCAGGTGCTCGACGCACCACGTCCACAGCTGTGCGTCGGCAGTCACCCGGGAGAGCCTAGTGGTGTGTCCGGACGGACCCCGCGGCATCGGTTCGACCGTGGGGATCTCCTGGACAGCCGGGCGGCCGGTGCCCGCCGGGCTCAGCTGGAGTAGATCGCGTAGCCGAAGCCGTCCACGGTCAGGACGGTGTCAGCGAACCGCGTCCCCTCGCCGAGCACCAGCGTTCCGGGATCAGAGGCGAGCTCCACGCTGGCGGCCTCCCGGCGCGGGTTGACCGCGATCGTGAATCGGCCGCGACGATAGACCAGCGGGAAGCCGTCGTGCAGCACCTGGACGGGACCGCCGCCGGCCAGCTCCGGCTCGGACCGGCGCAGTGCGATCAGGCGACGGACGAGGTGCAGCAGCGAACCCTCGTTGGCTCGCTGCCCCGCGACGGTGGGACGGTCGGGGCTCGGGTCCAGCGGCGCGTACAGGGCCGCCGGAGCCGCGGACGAGAACCCGGCGCTGAGCCCGTCCCCCCACTGCATCGGGGTGCGGGAGCCGATCCGGTTGTAGTACGGGCCGAGCCGGCTGCCCTCGCGGTCGGGCAGGTCGGGCAGGTAGCGCATACCGATCTCGTCGCCGTAGTAGATCGCCGGGACGGTCGGCCAGGTGAGCAGGAACACGAACGGCGCTCTCAGCTGGACGCCCCGGCGCGGCCCGCACGACAGCCGCTGGAAGTCGTGGTTCGCCGAGGGCAGCGAGATCAGGCCGCCGGCCCGCTCGACGACCGGCCAGACGTCGTCCCAGATGTCCAGGAACTCGCGCGGCGAGCCCCGTCCGTCCGCGTCGAAGAAGCATTCGCCCTGCTCATCCTCGGGAAAGACCGCGCCGTAGCCGTTGTCCCACAGCGACCGCATCGCGCGTCCGGCGAAGTGCAGGAAGAAGTCGGCGTCGAAGCCGGCCGGGACCGCGTGCTCGGGATGTCCCCATTCCGAGAGCAGGACCGCTCCCGGGTGCGCGTCGTCGAGCCAGCCGCGCAGTTCCTGCCACAGCTTCCCGGTCTCCACCCAGCCGGGGTCGTCCTTCACCAGCGAACTGGCCATGTCGACCCGGAACCCGGCGACTCCGATCCGCAGCCAGCTGTCCATGATCTCCCGCAACGCCTGCCGGTTCGCCCGGGGCCCGGGCGCGTCCACCGGCTGCCGCCAGGGTTCGGCGTCCACTGCTCGCGCGTAGCCGAAGTTGAGAGCCGGCTGGACGGGGAAGAAGTTCGGCAGGTAGAAGCCGGGACGCCGGCCCGGGGACGGCTGGAACCCCGGCGCCGGCGCGTCCGACCAGATGTAGCGGTCGGTTCGGGCCCCGTCCGCCTCGGCGACGAACCACGGGTGCTGGTCGGACGTGTGGCCGGCGACCAGGTCGAGCAGGATCCTGATTCCCCGGGACGCGGCCGCATCCACCAGCCGGACCAGATCGTCCCTGCTGCCGTAGCGGGGTGCGGTCTGGGTGAAGTCGGCGATGTCGTAGCCGGCGTCCAGCATCGGCGAGGCGAAGCAGGGGTTGATCCACGCGGCGGTCACTCCGAGCCACTCGAGGTGGTCCAGATGGGCCTCGATGCCGGCGAAGTCGCCGATCCCGTCCCCGTTGCTGTCGGCGAAGGACTGCGGGTAGATCTGGTACAGCACGGCATTGCGAAGCCACTCGGCTGCGGCCATCGGAACCTCCTGTGGGTGGGCGTCGGGGTGGTCCCTCCGGTGCCGACGCTGGAGGGAAGTTGCCGACAAGGTACCCCCGTTTGCCCAGGTTGGGGTTGACTGGATTTGGTGGACGATCTCCCGAGGCGTCCGGTAGGAGGTGAGCGATGTCCGACGACCCCGGCGCCGAGGGCCGTGAATGGACTGCTGACAAGCGGGATTTCCTTGCCGACGCCCGCGACGCGATGGGGGACGAGCGGGACGACACCGCCGACGTCAGGGACGCGGTTGCCGGTCACAGGGACGTCATCGCCGACGTCCGTGAGGCGGAACTGGGAGCGTGGGAACTGCGGCTCGAGGAACGCGCCAGCCGGCTGGGGCTCGTCGAGGATCCGGTGTCCGGCGTCGTGGAGCGGGCCGAGGCCGCAGAGGCGCGAGCCGCCGCGGAGCAGGAGCGGCTGGCCAGGGCCAGCGAACGCGAGGAGGCCAGTGTGGCCCGGGCGGAAACGACCCGCAGGCGGCTGGCGCAGCGGCGCGACACCCTGCTGGCCGCCACGTTCGCCGGCGTCGCCGAACACCTGTACGAGTCGGAATCCGCGGACGATCTGCTCACCCGGATCGCCGAGGCGGCCGTCGCCGTCGTGACCGGCTCGACGATGGCGACGGTGGTCGTCCACGATGGCGACGGCGACTGGACTGGGGCGTCCACCGAGGACGTGGCTGACGCCGACGTGGCCGACGACGGCGAGCAGGAGTCCGTCCTCTCCTTCGACTTCGCCGCGCCCGCCGCCGGGACGGCCGAACCCGCTGCGGCTTCGCTGAACATCTATGCCGCCGACCCGGACACCCTCGACGAGACCGCACGGGAGATCGGCTTCATCCTCGTCGCGCACGCCTCGCTGGCTGCGCGTGCGGTCGGCGACCGCGTCCGGTTGGAGGGACTCGGACAGCGGCTGGAGGACGCGTTGCTGTCCCGGGACGTGATCGGCCAGGCGAAGGGCATCCTGATGGAGCGGCTCAAGACCACCCCTGACGACGCTTTCCAGGTGCTCAAGCGTGTGTCCCAGCGGTTGAACGTCAAGCTCCGCGAAGTCGCCCGCGCGCTTGCCGAGACCGGGCAAATCGGTGAGGACGGATTCCCGCACTGATGCTCTGACGGTGCCGGCGGGGAGCGAGACGGGCTACAGGTGCGGCAGGGCGTCCAGCACCGTGCTGCGCAGCCGGTGCAGCATCGAGCGGACCTGGACGAACTCGTCCGCGCTCAGGCCGGTCGCCGCTTCGACCCGGGCACGGACGGCCGCAGCCCGCGGCTCCAGTTCCCGGCCCCGGTCGGTCACGAAGATGTGCACCACCCGCTCGTCGTGCGTGCTACGGACCCGACGGATCAGGCCGGCCTGCTCCAGCCGGCGCAGCAGGGGCGAGAGAGTCCCCGAGTCGAGGTCGACGGCGCTGCCGAGGTCGGCGACGCTGCGGCCGTCCCGCTCCCAGACCGCCAGCATCGTGAGGTACTGGGGGTAGGTGAGGGAGAGTTCGGCCAGCCCGCGGCGGTACGCGGCGGTCAGGGCCTTGGACGCGGCGTACAGCGCGAAGCAGAGTTGCTCGTCCACCTTCGCCGGCACCGTCGCCGGCCGAGCGAGCGCGACCTGTTCCATGAAGACCTCCTTGCCCTTCAGTCTACGGCATCGATTGTGTACAGTTGAGTTGTACTCAATCAAATCGGAGGAGTCGCATCATGAGCATCGCCGAACGAACCGCCGAGACGACCTGGACGGGATCCCTGACGTCGGGCGCAGGCACGATCGGCCGTACCAGCAGCGGCGTGCTGGACGACCAGTCGGTGACCTGGGCTGCGCGCACCGTCCGTCCCGACGGCAAGACCAGCCCGGAGGAGCTGGCCGCCGCCGCCCACTCGTCCTGCTTCTCGATGGCGCTGGCCCTGAAGCTGAACGAGCACGGAGCGGAGCCGGAGGAGCTCACCGTCTCGGCGACCGTGACCTTGGACGAGGTCGGCGGGCTCCCGACGATCACCAGCTCCGCGCTCACGGTGACGGGACGCGTCCCGGGCCTGGACGCGTCCGGGTTCCAGGCGATCGTGGACGAGGCCGCGCAGCTGTGCCCGGTGTCCCGGCTGTTCGCCGGGGCCGAGATCACGGTGGAGGCGAGGCTGTCATGACCATCGCCGCCGCGCTGGAGCGAGAGCACCGCGACATCGACGGCTGCGTGGAGGCCTTCCTCGACGACCCGGCCGGCGCCGGGGACGTGCTGCGCATCGGACTGCTGGCCCTGCGCCGGCACATCTACCTCGAAGAGGCCTTCCTGTTTCCCCCACTCCGCGCGGCCGGGCTGGAGATGCCCGTCCAGGTCATGCTGACCGAGCACGGTGAGCTCTGGCGCCTGGTGGACGCAGCGCTCGCTGCCGTCGATCGGCGGGAGCCGGAGGAGGCCGCCGCCACGTCCCGCCAGCTGCTCGAACTGCTGGACCGGCACAACAGCAAGGAGGAGCCGGTCATCTATCCCCGCGCCGACGTCGACCTGTCGCCCGAGCAGGCGGACGAGCTCGACCTCTTCATCGGCATGGGCGAACTGCCCGCCGGCTGGGTCTGCGAGCGCGCCTGACCCGGCTCGCGCAGTCCCCCGAGTTGCTGGAGTCCGGTTCACCCCATGGGCGAGTGCGGTCCTGACGCGTCAGAGGTCACGGCGTTGCTGCCACGAGGGCGGCCAGCGTCGCTGCCAGTTCTGTCGGGGGACGGGTTGCGTCGAACACGTGGGAGAACGCCTGCAGAGCGCGCAACTCCTGGATGTTCCGCAGGTGGAAGGGCAGCCACTCGATGTTGGTCCAGCCCTCGCGGGCCTGCCTCTCCCCGGCGCGGGCGCGCATCACCGACTCGGGCAGATCCAGGAGCCCGACCTCCCACCCGGCGGCCGTGAGTCTCTCCAGTTGCGCCTCGTCCAGGAGGCTGTTGGCCAGGACGACCTCGTCGAGGTCGGACGCCTCGTCGAGAATCAGGTCGGTCAGCGCCCGCTTCAACTCGAATGACGCGGGCCAGGTTCCGTCGTTCGCACGCAGCAGTTCCTCGTCCATGTCGAGAACCGGGCAGCTCAGCTGTCGGCGAAGCAGCGGCACCAGGGTGGTCTTGCCCGCGCACGGTGCGCCCAGCAGGAAGAGCTTCATGCGTGCAACGCCAGGTAGATCGTCGGCATCGCGACGATACCGACGACGATGCTCACCGAGTTCAGGAACGCCGACAGCTCCACGTCGAGGCGGGCTCGGCCGGTGAACACCGGCATCATCGACGCGATCGGCGCGAACAGGACCATCACCACGACCAGCCGGGCGTCCGCGGGTAGCGGCAGCAGGTACCAGCAGCCCACGGCCGCGACGGTCGCGAACGCGTACCGGACAGCGAGGATTCGGGCCGCCGCGACGTACTTCTCCCGGCGTAGCCGCAACTCCAGCCCGATCCCGATCATCAGCATCGCCAGGAACGGGTTCGCCGCGCCGACGATCGACGTGAACGTGATCACCGGGCCCGGCAGCCGCAGGTCCAGCAGCCGCATGGCCAGCAGCAGCACGTACGTGACGAACACCGGCGAGCCGGCCAGCGTCCGGACGAGTTCGCGCCAGCCGTGCTTGCCCGGCTCGCTCGCCAGCGTCATGCCCCAGCCGTACGCCACTCCGGCCGAGGAGAACGCTCCGCCGAAGTCGAACAGGGTCGAATAGATCATCGCGTGCGGGCCCATGAACCCGGCGAGGTACGGCGTCGCGAAGGCCCCGATGTTGTAGCTGCCCGAGTTGAGGACGGCGAAGGCCTGCGCCTTCCGTCCCTGCCTCGCGGCGAGCGCGTAGCCGATCGCCTGTTGGGCGATGTTGAGGCAGAATGCCAGCGCCGTCAGCCCCAGCAGCGCGTACTCCAGGTGGTAGTCGTTGAAGCTGGTGAACAGGGCGCACGGCAGCGTCACCCCCAGCACGAGCTTCGAGAACAGGCCGAAGTCGGACGTCCTCGCCCAGCCGAGCCGCTTGATCCCCAGCCCGATGCCGACGATCGCCACCAGCGACAGCGCCCGCGCGACGATCTCCAGCATGACCGCACGGTAGCGCTCGAACCGGACGCTGCCCGTCCGCCGCCGGCGCGCGGTCGGGCGGAGGCCGCGGTCCGTGGCGGAGGTAGGACGGGTCAGTGCTCATCGAGCGGGCAGGGCTCACCGCGGGACAACCGGCCGGGTCGCCGACTTCCGCGGGTACGAGTCCTCGGTACCGAGGGTTCGCCACGGCGGGTTTCCGGACTACCGTCGAATCGTGGACGCGATCACGAGTCGCAACCGGTGGCGGGCTCTGCGGCGGGCAGCGCCGTGGGTCGCCATCGCCGTCCTCATCTCGGCGACGCAGGCGGTTCGAGGCCAGTGGGGTGCCGCGGCGCTGTTCCTGGTCGTGGCGGTCGTGCTCGGCGTGGACGCGACCCGACGTCCGCCCCGGCGGCACTCGCACTGGCGACGCTCGCACTGGCGACGCTCGCACTGGCGACCGACCCGGCTGATGGTCGCGGTCGTCGTGCTGACGGCCGCCGTCGTGCTCGCGCTAGCCCCGCGGTACTCGACCCTGATGGGAGTCGGGCTCGTGGCGGTCGGGCTGGTGGCCCTGCCGTTCGCCTGGACCGGTCCTGATCCCGAGCCGGCGGGTTCGCGTGGGCGGGAGCCGGCCACCCGGCGGGCGGTGTTCGCCTGGGCGGCGACCCTGGTGGTGGCCTGCCTGTGTGAGCTGGCCGCGTTCGTCTACGGACGGATCGTGCCGGAGCGGTCGGCGGACTTCCCCTCGATCTCCATGGCGGTGGATCCGTTCCTCCATCAGCCCTGGCCGCGGGCGGTGTTCATCGTCGGCTGGTTGGCGCTCGGCCTGCTGCTCGTCCGTCCGTCCGCCCATCGGTCGGCGGCGGCGGCCGGGAGGGGACAGGCGGTCGACGACCTCCACCCGTCCGGGCGGGCGGGCGACCGATGAGCTACATCCCGATCGCGGTCTATCTCCTGTGCACCCTGGCTGCCCTGTGCCTCGTGATCGTGGGCCGGGTGCGTCCGGACGTGGTCGCCCCGCTGGGCAGGGTGCTCGATCGCGTGCTGCGAGACCGCGCTGCCCGGGTGATGCTGATCGTCTTCTGGTGGTGGCTGGGCTGGCACTTCCTGGCCGGGGTCACCCTGGACACGCCCGAGTGAGCTGACACCCGGGGGTGGGCGCTCAGGACCCGAGCAGCCCGTTCAGGTCGGGAAGGCCGGCGAACCGGGAGAAGGTGCCGTCCTCGGCGATCTCCCTGGCCGCGTCCAGGAAGCCGTGCCAGGCGGTCTTGGCGAGCGCGCCGCCGACGCTGATCCGGCGGACGCCGAGTTGCGCGGCTTCGGCGACCGTCGTGAACGGGGTGTGGATCAGCAGGTTCACCGGCTTGGGTGCGACCGCAGCGACGATCGACGCCACGTGCTCCAGCGACGTGATGCCGGGCGCGTACAGGCAGTCGGCGCCCGCCTCGGAGTAGGCCTGCAGCCGACGGATCGTCTCATCGAGGTCCGGACGGTCCCAGACGAAGCCCTCCGAGCGGGCGGTCAGCACGACGCCGCTGCCGGTCTCGTCGATCGCCGTCCGCGCCGCCCGGACGCGCTCGACCGCGAGCCCGAACTCGAACAACGGCTCGGCCGGGTCCCCGGAGAAGTCCTCGATCGACAGGCCCGCCACGCCGGTCTCCACCGCCAGAGCCACGTTCGCAGCGACGTCCTCGGGACGGGTGGCGTACCCGCTCTGGAAGTCGGCGTTCACCGGGACGTCCACCGCAGCGGCGATCAGTCTCAGGTGCTTCAGGGTCAGGTCGAGGCCGACCGTGTTGTCGGCATGCCCGGTCGACCAGGCGAAGCCCGAACTCGTCGTCGCCAGGGCCTGGAACCCCATCTCCGCCAGTGCCCGCGCGCTCCCGGCGTCCCACGGGTTCGGCATCACGAAGCAGCCTGATTCGTGCAGCCGGCGGAATCTCGCCACCTGCTCCGGACTGGCCGTCATCACGCACCTCGCTTCGCCGGCGGTCGCCGTCCGGCCACCGGAATTCGCAGCGTAGGTCGACTGCGGAGCAGCGTCAACGCTTGTCAGGCCGCTTCCGCGGGTTTGGGCCGGCGTTTGCTGCGTGAGAGAATGGAGGCCAGGTCCCCAGGAGGACCCCGGACGAGGGAGCCGTACCCGGCACGCGACAAGACGGCCTGGAAGGGTTGTCATGTCCTGGCTCGTTCTCATGCTCGCAGGCGTCGCCGAAGCTGTCTGGGCGGTCGCGCTCGGCAAGTCCCAAGGCTTCACGCAGTGGGTCCCGTCCGTGGTGTTCGTCGTCGCGCTCGCCGCCAGCATGGCCGGCCTCGCCTGGGCGATGCGCACCCTGCCGACCGGGACGGCCTATGCCGTCTGGGTGGGCATCGGGGCGTCCCTGGCGATCGCCTACGGCATGCTCACCGGTGCCGAATCCACCTCGGTGTGGCGGCTGCTGTTCCTGGCCATGATCATCGGCGGCGTCATCGGCCTCAAGGCCGTCGAGTGAACCAAAGTACCTGTCCCCGATGGTTCAGGCCGACGGTGCGAACCAAAGTGAACCAATGGGGACAGGTACTTCGGTTCACGCGGTCGCCGAGTGAGTCGCGGACGGGACGCCCCGGATCAGGAGCCAGGACGCGAGGCCGACCTCGGCGACCAGGCTGACGAGCGTCCCGGGCATGGAGATCTCGGGGTGATCCGGCAGCAGCAATGCCTGCAGGAACCAGACCGCCTCGCCCACGCCGTCCAGGAGCAGCAGGACGCCCAGGAACCGCGGCAGGAAGCCTGACCTCAGCACGAGGTAGCCCAGGGGGAAGAGCCACGTGCCGAAGAACAGTTGCGCCGCGACGAAGCCCGTCCGGTACGTCTGGGCGGCCGCGAGCGCCGCGGCCTGGGCCGGGCCGCTCGGGTCCGCCGACAGGTGCAGCGCCGAGATGAGCTGGAGCAGGCTCGCGCACTGCAGCGCCACGCCGAGCGCGTTGAGCACCAGCAGGAGCAGCGCGAGATCGGCGTCGACCGGCCGCAGCAGGACGTACAGGCCCCACGCCGTCATCACGAACAGGAAGCCCGAGAACAGGGCGAGCGCCAGACCGAGCCGGAACAGTCCTGGGGACGCCGAGAGGACGGCGATGACCTGTTCCGCGCTGCCCAGACCGATGTGCGCCACGGCGTCGGCGAGCACGGACGCGCCGATGTAGGCGACATAGGCGCCGCCGGTCAGCCTCGCCAGAGCCGGACGCGACAGGCGGGACGCGAGCGTGAGAGACATGGCGACTCCTCGGTTCCGGACCTGGTGTACGTCGTACACCACGGCGTCAGACAATCTAGGTGTACGATGTACACCTGTCAATGGGTGGGGCGACGAAGGGACGGGACGTGGTTCCAGACGCCACGGAAAGCTCCGCCCCCCGGGAGGGTCTCAGCCGCACCCGGGTCCTGCGCGCGGCCGTCGACTACGCGGACGCCAACGGCATCGAATCCCTGACCATGCGGACGCTCGCAGCCGAGCTCGGCGTCGTGCCGATGGCCCTCTACAAGCACGTGGCCAACAAGGACGACCTCCTGGACGGAATGGTCGAGGTGATCGTCGGCGAGATCGGGCCGACCCCGGCGAGCGGCCACTGGAAGCCGGACGTCCGCCGACGCGTCCTGGCCGCGCGCGCCGCCCTGCTGCGCCACCGCTGGTCGCAGGCCGTCCTGGAGTCGAGGGCCGCGATGACCGCGCCGATGCTCGGCTACCTCGACTCGCTCGTCGGGCTGTTCGTCTCCGGAGGACTCCCGATCGACCTGACCCACAGCGTCATGCACGCCCTCGGGAACCGGATGTGGGGCTTCGGCGAGGACCTCTTCGCCGCCACGCCGCCGTCCGAGACCGAGTCGTTCAACGCCCAGAAGGACGCCCTGCCCGCCCGCTTCCCCAACCTTGCGGCGATCGCGGCGGCGGCGATCCACGTCGACCCCGAGTCGGGGAGGCTGACCGGCTGTGACAGCCAGGCCGAGTTCGAGTTCGCGCTCGACCTCGTCCTGGACGGCGTCGAACGACTCGACGTCCGGGACGGAAAGGAAGACTAGTGGGGCACGAAACGGGCTTCGACGAGCTGATCCGCGACAAGTGGGCCGGACGGGCGCAGGCGTACGCGGAGACCTTCGCCGGGCAGTGTGCGCACACCGTCGAGCCGATGCTGGACGCGCTGGGCCTCCGCCCCGGCACGGTGCTGCTCGATGTCGGGACGGGAGCCGGCGCGGTCGCGGTCGCCGCCCTGGCCCGCGGCTGCGAGGTCGTCGCGGTCGATCCGGAGCCGGACATGCTCGCGCTCGCCGCCGCTCGGGCACCCGGTGCCACGGTGCTGCCGGGGGCACTCCCCGACCTCCGGCTGGAGCAGCGGTTCGACGCGATCGCGGCCAACTTCGTGCTGAACCACGTCGGCGAACCGCTCGCCTCCGTCCGCTGCCTGGCCGGGCTCCTGCGTCCGGGCGGACGGGTGGCAGCCGCGATCTGGCCGGCCGAGCCTCGGCCGTTGCAGTCGTTGTGGACGGAGGTGATCGACGCGGCCGGCGCAGTGCGTCCGCCCGTGGCCAAGCTGCCTCCCGAGCACGAGTTCCCCCGCACGCCGGACGGCCTGGCCGGCCTGTTCGAGGCCTCGGGACTGGACGTCGAGCGAGCGTGGGTGCACGAGTTCGTCCACGTTGTCGACGCGGAGATCTGGTGGAGCGGACCGGCGCGTGGGGTGTCGTCCATGGGTCAGTTGTTCGAAGCCCAGACACCTGAGGTGCTCCTGGCGATGAGGTCCGCCTACGACCGGCTCTCCGCGCGCTACCTCGGTTCGGACGGACTGCTCCACCTGCCCGGCGCGGCGGTGCTGGCGGTCGCCGTCCGCTGAATCGGAGACATCCCTTGACAGTGACGTAACGTCACATGCTGCTCTGGACCCATGCGCGTCAAGGAGCTGGCCGACCTGGCCGAGACGACGGTCCGGACCGTCCGCTACTACCACCACGTGGGCCTGCTGCCGGTGCCGCCGTCGGGAGCGGGCGTCCGCGAGTACGACCTGTTCCACCTGGCCCGGCTGCTGCGGATCCGCTGGCTGGCCGAGTCGGGGCTGCCGCTCGCGGCGATCGCCGAGGTGCTGACCGAGCCCGGGACCCCGGCGCCCCGGAACGCAGCC
This sequence comes from Propionibacteriaceae bacterium, assembly GCA_017306015.1. GTDB lineage: Bacteria > Actinomycetota > Actinomycetes > Propionibacteriales > Propionibacteriaceae > Propionicimonas. Next base: position 297,834 of record JAFKJK010000009.1, on the reverse strand, counting down.
GACGAGCTTCGCCAGGCGCTGGCGTCCGTCGACGCCCGGATCGCGCAACTGGAGCTGCAGCGCGGCGAGCTGGTGCGCCTGCTGGACTCCGCCCAACTCGGCCGGCGGCTCACCCCGCTGTCCGAGCGGGCGGCGGACCTGTACGACCGGGTCGCCGCGCTGATGTCCAGCGAAGGTGCCCGGCGAGCGGTCGAGGCCGAACGCTCGGTGATGGTCTTCCTCGCCGTCCATGGGCTCCTGCCGTCCAGCCTGGACGACCTCCTCACCGATCTGGACGCCGCCGACGACGCCGACACCGTCCGTCTGTTCGACGACTTCGCCGCGCTCGCCGAAGTGTCGGAGGCCGACGTGGACGCCCTCATCGAGCGCCTGCTCGCCACCAGCCGGTCGATGATCGACCGGCACGCCGACGCCGTTGCCCGCTTCGTCGCCGACCTGCCCCGCGGAGTGGCCGGCGCAGCCGTGTGGGCCACCGTCCGTCGGCTCGGCCGGCTGGCCTTTCCCCATCCGGCCCAGCAGCGCTTCCTCGACCTCTTCACCGCCGCTCTGCTCGCCGATCCGCGGATCAGCACGGCCTTCGAGGCGGCCCGGCGATGAGCACCCCTTCGCGCCCACTCGCCACGGCTTCTGAAGGAGGTCCGATGAACGACCAGCCTCGCCACACCGCTGCCGGCCCGGTCGACAGCCCGCTGGTTCGCCTCGACGGCGTGACCAAGTCCTACGGCTCCGGCGAGATCGAGGTGGACGCGCTGCGCGGCATCGAGTTGAGCGTTCCCCGCGGCCAGTTCGTGGTCGTCCTCGGCCCGTCCGGCTCGGGAAAGACCACGCTGATGAACCTGATCGGCGGCATCGAACCGCCCACCGCCGGTTCGGTCGTCGTCGCCGGCCACGACCTGACCGCGGCCGACGACAGGGCCCTGACCGAGTACCGCCGCGCCCAGCTCGGCTTCGTGTTCCAGTTCTTCAACCTCATCCCGACGCTCACCGCGCTGGAGAACGTCGCGCTGGTCGCCGAACTCGTCGGCGCGCCCGAGGAGCAGGCTCGGGCAGCCCTGGACGCGGTCGGGCTGGGCGAGCGGGCCGACCACTTCCCGTCCGCCCTGTCCGGCGGCGAGCAGCAGCGGGTCGCCATCGCCCGGGCGCTGGTGAAGAACCCGCCGCTGCTGCTCGCCGACGAACCGACCGGCTCCCTCGACCTCGACACCGGACGGCAGGTGCTCGCGGCCCTGCACCGCGCCTGCCGCGACGGCGAACGCACCGTCCTGCTGGTCACCCACAACTCCGCGATCGCCGCCATGGCCGACCGGGTGCTGCGGCTGGGCTCGGGACGCCTGGTCGGCGACGACCTGGTCACCGACCCGGTTCCGGCAGAGGCGGTGCACTGGTGAGGATCCTGCGCCGCACCCTGTGGCGGGACGCCCGGGCGCATGCCGGCCAGTTCGTGGCCCTGATCGTCACCGTCCTGCTCGGGGTGGCCACCTTCGGCGCGTCCTACGACGCGTTCGCGAACCTCACCGCGTCGTATCGCGGCCTGTACGACCGGCTCGCCATGGCCGACCTGGTCGCCACCGGCGGGAACGTCGACCAGATCGCGGCCGAGGGCGCCGCTTTGCCCGGCGTGGCCGCGTCCACCACCCGGAAGGTGGGCGAGACCGCCCTGCGGATCGGCGACCACCGGCAGGCCGCGCGGATCGTCGGCCTCCCCGCCGACGGGAGCCCCGCCGTGAACAAGGTGCTGGTCTTGTCCGGGACCAACCTCGACCCGTCCAGGACCGACCAGGTGCTCGTCGAACAGCACCTCGCCGGCGCCGTCGGCCTCCGGCCGGGCGACAGCGTGGACGTGCTCACCACCCGCGGCTGGACGACCCTTCGGGTGGCCGGCGTCGTCGCCTCGCCGGAGTACCTGTGGCCCGCCCGCAGCCGCCAGGAGGTCCTCGTCCCGTTCGACCAGTGGGGAGTGCTGTTCGCCAACCAGGCCGTCGTCGCCGAGCTCGACCCCGGCCAGGTCCAGCAGCAGGCCCTGTTCGTCCACACCAAGGACGCGCCCGCCGATGCCGACAGCCGGCTGCGGACGCTCGCGCTCAGCCTGGGCGCCACCTCGACCCAGACGCTGGCCGAACAGCCGTCGGAGGCCATCCTCAGCGAGGACCTCAACGGCTTCGGCGAGATGTCGATCGCCTTCCCCGTGCTGTTCCTGGTGGCCGCCGGGCTGGGGGTCGCCGTCCTGCTGGGACGCCTGGTCGCCCAGCAGCGCGGCCGGATCGGCCTGCTCCGCGCCAACGGCTTCTCCCGCGCCTCGATCCGCCGGCACTACGTCGCGTTCGGGCTGGTGACCGGCGCGATCGGGTCGGTCCTGGGCGCCGCTTCCGGTGCCCTCGCCGCCGCCGGCATCACCCGGCTCTACACCGCGACCATCTCCGTGCCGGTGACGGTCGTGGAGGTGCGTCCGCTCACCGTCGTGGCCGGGATGCTGATGGGCCCGGTCGCCGGCGGAATCGCCGCCTGGTTCCCGGCGCGGAGGGCGGCCCGGATCGACCCGGCGGAGGCCATGCGCGGCGACGTCCCGATCGGCCGGGGCCACCTGAGCTGGGTGGAGCATGTGGTGCCGCCGCTGCGCCGGCTGCCGGTGCGCTGGCGGGCCGCACTCCGCGGTCTGGGACGCAATCCGCGCCGCTCGGTCTCCACCATCGTCGGCGTCGCGCTGGCCGCCACCCTGGTGCTGGTCTCCTGGGGCATGATCGACACCGTCCAGATCCTGCTCGACCGGCAGTTCGTCACCGTCCAGCACCAGGACGCAACGGTCCAGCTGACCCAGCCGCTGCCGGCCAGCGAACTCGACCGGCTGAAGGTGCCGGGGGTGGCCGCCGTCGAACCCCAGGCCGACGTCCCGGTGACCTTTGTCCACGGGACGCATCGCTACGCGACCACGCTGACCGGGCTGCGTCCCGACACGAGCATGCACACCTTCCTCGGCCCGGACGGTGCCCGGCTGACCCTGCCGGCAAGCGGCGGCGTGCTGCTGGCCACCCCGTTGCGCACCACCTTGGACATCGCGGTCGGCGACACCGTCCAGGCGGATGCGGGCGACGGGCACACCGCCTCCCTGAGGGTCGCCGGGTTCGCGGACGAGCCGCTGGGCGCGTTCGGCTACGCGTCCCTGTCCACGGTGGCGGGGCTCTCGGGGCAGACCGGAAGCCAGCCGGCCGTCGACATCGCCCTCGTCCGGTTCGCGCCGGGAGCGGATCGCGCCGCCGTGATCAACCGGCTGACGGCCGTCGACGGCGTCGCGGTGGCCCTGGACAGCCGGGAGTTCTACCTGCTCGCCCAGAACTTCATGGGACTCTTCTACGCCTTCGTCGGCGTGATGCTGGCGCTGGGTGCCGCGCTCGCGTTCGCCCTGATCTTCGTCACCATGACCACCAACGTCGCCGAGCGGTCGGTCGAACTGGCGTCCCTGCGCACCCTGGGCATGGCTCGGGCCACGGTGTCGCGGCTGGTCACGAGCGAGAACGTGCTGCTGATCGTGATCGGGCTGGTGCCGGGACTGGTGCTCGGCTACCTTGCCGCCGCGGCGGTGATGGGCTCGTTCTCGTCCGACCTGTTCCAGTTCAACCTGCAGGTCCGTCCGACGACCTTCGTCGTCACCGCGGTGGTGATCCTGGCGGTCGGCGTGCTCAGCCAGCGGCCGGCCCTGCGCGGCATCGGACGCATCGACCTCGGCCGGGTGACCAGGGAGCGGGCCGGCTGACGCGTCGGTGCGTCCCGGCGGGCCGCGTCCGGGAAGCTGACCGGGATCGGGGAGGCCGAAGCCACTTGCGCCCTCGGAGAATCGCGCCTAGTCTTTATTAGACCGGCGGTCGGTTTATGAAGGAGTTGCCGTGAGTCGCGAGTTCGCCGAGATCCTGATCACCGTGGTCACAGCGGTGGAGGCAGGGCTGTTGCTGTTCATCGCCGAGGTGGTCCAGAAGCTGATGGTCGAGCTGGAGCCCGACCGGTTCCGGTGGTTCCTGGGCCGGCTGGAGCACCACGCCATGCGCTCACCGACCACACTGGCCGGCTCGCTGCTGACCACGCTCGCCTGCATCCCGTACTTCATCTTCTTCGGGTTCGGCAACCTCTGGTTCGTCGCGGGCATCATCGTCTGGCTGGCCGGCGCGGTTGCCTCGAAGCTCCTCAACACCCCGCTCTACCGCACGGTCGCCGGGTTGGCCGACACCGACGTGGCCGCGCTCACCGAGCAGCGCCGCAAGCTCGGCACCGCCAACCGGCTCCGGGCCTGGGTCACGCTGGCGTCGGTGGTCCTGATGCTCGTCGGACTAGCCTGAGCAGATGGCCCGCAGCGTCAAGCCCGAGGAGTACCGGGCCAAGCGCGAGCAGATCCTCGACGCGGCCCTCCGGATGATCCATTCCCGAGGCTACGAGCAGATGACCGTCCAGGACATCCTCGACGACCTGGCCATCTCCAAGGGCGCCTTCTACCACTACTTCGGCTCCAAGCAGGCGGTGCTGGAGGCGCTCGTCGACCGGATGAGCACGCAGGCGGTCGCGTCGATGCTGCCGCTCGTCCAGGATCCGACGATGTCGGCGCTCGAGAAGCTCCGCCGCTACATCGAGGCGTCGACCAGCGTCAAGACCGAGAACCGGGGCGCCGTCGAGGCGGTCTCCACGGCCTGGTTCAGCGACCACAACGCGCTGGTGAGGCAGAAGCTCGTCACCGGGATGACGGACGTGACGAGTCCAACGGTCATCGAGCCGATCCTGCGCCAAGGCGTCGAGGAAGGCTCCCTCGCGATCCGCCACCCCGCGCAGGCCGCCCGGATCATCATGGGCCTGACGCTGTCGGTCGGCGACGAGATCGCCCAGGTGCTGGCCGGTGGCGCTCGGGACGATGTCCGGGTCAGGGCGGCGTTCGAGGCCTGGTTCGAGGCTGTGGAGCGGATCGTCGGAGCGGCCGAGGGCTCGCTCTCCGACCTGACCGCCTCGGTGACCGCCGCATGGACCGACGATCAGCCCTGACGGTGAGCGGAATCGCGCAGTGGATGCTCCAGAACCCGCCAGTTCGGCCCGGTGGTGCCATCGACATCGCAATTCCGCTCGCCTAGCATGCGGCTGTGGCTCATCTGGTACTCACCCTGATCGGGGACGACCGCGCCGGACTCGTCGCGGCGACGGCCGACGTCATCACCGCGCATGGCGGGAACTGGGAACGCAGCCAGCTCGCCGAGTTGGCCGGCATGTTCGCGGGTGTGGTCGAGGTCTCGGTTCCGGACGAACGGGTCGCGGAACTCACGGCGTCCCTCGGTGAGCTGGACGGGCTGCTGAAGGTCGTCGCCCGGCCGGGAACCACCGAGCCCGGGGTCGCCTGGCCGGAACTGCGCGCCAATCTCGTCGGCAACGACCGTCCCGGGATCGTGCGTGAGGTCTCCGCCGTCCTGGCTCGTCACGGGCTGAACATCGAGACTCTCGACACCCACACGGTGGACGCGCCGATGGGCGGCGGGCGCCTGTTCGAGGCCGAGGTCGTCGCCCGGGTGCCGCCGTCCGCCGACGTCTCGGCGCTGCGGGCGGATCTCGAACGGCTCGCGGCCGAGATCCTCGTCGACATCACGCTCGGTGCGGCCAATTGAAGTGGGTCTCGTCCCGCATCACCCCCGCGGTGCGGCTGATCGAGTGGGTCTCGTCCCGCATCACCCGTGGCGCGGCTGATCGAGTGGGTCTCGTCCCGCCTACTCGTCGTCGTCCTCCCCGGTGAGCGTCTCGTCGAGCCGGCCGACGCCCTCTTTGAGCTTGTCCGCGGCCTTCTCGGTGGCCTTCTTCGCCTCCGCGGCGAGCTGGTCGGCGCGTCCGCGGGCCTCCATCGCCTCGTTGCCGGTCGCCTTGCCCCAGGCCTCCTCGGCCTTGCCCTTGGCCTCTTCGGCCGCGTTCTTGACCTTGTCATCGATTCCCATGACGTCTCCCTGTGCCTGATCCTGCGTTCCCGCGCCGTTACCCGAGTACCGCGGCGCGCAAACCCGGCCTTTTCCGGCGCGTCGCGCGCGGCTAGATTGCGAGCAGCAGCCATGCCGGTCCGAGGGAGTTGAGATGAATCGCGTCGCCCGCCTACTCGCCGCCGCAGCCGCGGCCCTCGCCCTCACCACAGCAGGCTGTTCGATGGTTCCCGGGCTCGGGGGCGAGAACGGGATTCAGGCGTGCGCGTCCATCTCCGGCACCGTCCAGGACGCCGCGGGCAAGCTGACGTCCGCGCTCAGTACCGCTGCCAGCGACCCGAAGGCCGCGAGCAAGGCCGTCCAGGAGTTCGTGGACAGCCTGTCCTCAGCGCGCAGCAAGGTCAGCAACGCCGACGTCGGCGCAGCGCTCGACAAGGCGACCGAAGCCGGCAAGAAGCTGGTCACGCTGCTGGCCAAGGCGGATCCGTCCAGCGTCGACAGTGACCAGGTGTCCGATCTCGCCGGCCAGGTTCAGGCAGCGCTGTCGGACCTCGTCAAGGCCTGCACCAAGGTCTGAGCGACGTTGCTGCGCCGGGGTCCAGCAGTCCGCGCTGGCGGATCTCGTCACGGCCCACAAGGGCTGAGCGACGGCTGCACTGGATCCGAGGGAAGTCCTTCCGGGTGCTCTTGAGTGGTGCTTGCGCGGCGTGGCGGCCGGCGCGGAGTCCTGATCGGTGGCTCGCGCGGTGCCGCGTGCCTGGCGCGCTCCGCGTCCCCGTCGTTGCCCTTGCTGCGCAGCCCGCGAGGTTCGATCCGGCCGTTCCTGCAGTTATGGAGGGTCCGCCGGGACTCGCCGACGACCGTTCCGCCGTTCCTGTCGTTATCGGGGCGTCAGCGGGGCTGATAACAGCAGGAACGGCGGAATGCCTCGACCGCTGGTCCCGCGGGCGCCTCAGAACGACAGGAACGGCGGAAACACCCGAATCCAGGCTCACCGGCCGGCGTTCGGCACTGTGCGGCCCTCGGCTCCAGGCGTGCCCGCCGCAGGTGCGCCGGCACCGTCCGCGGTGGCCGCTCTGACTCCAACAACGCCGTCCCCGGCGCGTCCCACCTACGCACTCTGCCCCATTCGAGCCCCCTCGAGCTTGCCGTTCGGACCCGCGGCGGGCAGGGTGAAAGGCAGTTAGTCAGAGCGGTCCAACCACGCGCCGACCCTGGCAACGTCCCCAGAAGGGAGACGGAGATGGCGCGTGGAAACATGACGTCGACCCGTTCGAACATCAACCGCGAGCACCTCACCGAACAGCTCTTCGCGGAACTCACCAGCACCGATGACCTCGCCAGGAAGGCTGAACTCACCGAGGAGTTGGTCAGCCTTCACCTCGGCCTGTGCGACGCCCTCGCCGGCCGCTACCTCCACCGAGGCGCCGACCGCGAGGATCTGGTCCAGGTCGCCCGGGTTGCGCTCGTCCTCGCGATCAAGCGCTTCCAGCCCGGGGCGGGACGCACGTTCGTCGCGTACGCGGCACCGACGATCTCCGGCGAACTCAAGCGGTACTTCCGCGACCACTGCTGGATGGTCCGTCCGCCCCGCCGGATCCAGGAGCTGAGGGCACGCGCCTCGCGTGAGCGCGCCGACCTGGAGCAGCATCTGGGCCGCAAGGCGAGCGTCCAGGAACTCTCGGACGCCGTCGGTGCCGAGCCCGTCCTGCTGGAGGAGTGTGCCGCGGCCGAGTCCAGCTACCGTCCGTGGTCGCTGGAGGCACGTCTCGACGGTGACACGGACGGCGGCAGCACCCTCGGGGCGAGCCTCGCCGACCCTGCCGAGCAGTTCGAGCGGGCCACCGACCGGCTGGCGCTGCAGCGTGCCCTGGCCGGGCTCAGCCGGCGCGACCGCAGCATCCTGCTGTGGCGCTTCGAGGAGGGCTGCACCCAGGAGGAGATCGGACGCCGGCTCGGCATCTCGCAGATGCAGGTGTCGCGGCTGATCCGCCGGATCCTCAGCCAGGCGCGCCAAGCCCTCGGCGAGGACCTCCTCACCGCCTGACGCCCGCCGTGAACCAACGGGGACAGGTACTTCGGTTCACCCCGCCGCCGTGAACCAATGGGGACAGGTACTTTCGGTTCACCCACTGCCCGCGATGGCTCATGTGAACCGTTGGGGACAGGTACTTTGGTTCACCCACCGCCCGTGATGGCTCGGAAGTGAAGTGAAGTACCTGTCCCCGACGGTTCACGACGGTTCAGGTGAACCGAAGTACCTGTCCCCAACGGTTCAGTGAACTGAAGTACCTGTCCCCGACGGTTCAGGTGAACTGAAGTGCCTGTCCCCGACGGTTCAGCGGGGTGGGCTAGATCTTGCCGGACGCGCTTTCCAGGTGGGCGCGGACGAACCACTGGAACTTCTCCAGGCCCGCGGTGTGGCCGATCAGCATGTCCTGGGTGACCAGGTCGAGATCCTCGACATCGGCGATCGCCTGGCGGTTCTCCGCGACGACCCGGTCGTACACCTTGTCGAGCGCCGCCAGGTGCTCCGGGACGGTCGCCCGGCCGAGCGGGTAGTCGTCCCAGTCGCGCGTGGAGTTGATCGCGCCGACAGTGCCCATCGGAGCCGATCCCAGGGTGGCGATCCGCTCGGCGACCTCGTCCGCGTCCAGCCGGACGACGTCGACCTGCGGGTCGATCATCTCGTGGACGCCGATGAAGCTCGGGCCGACCACGTTCCAGTGCACGTGCTTCAGGGTCAGGTGCAGGTCGTTGTAGCTGTTCAGCCGCTTCTGCAGGATCGCGGTCACCTTGCCCGCGGCCTCCTTGCTCAGGCCGGGAGCGGTGTAACTCGCCTTGCTCGTTGCCATGGGAACTCTCCTTCTACCCGGTGTCTCCGGGCGTCTGCCGTCTCCACTACCGTAGCGAGTAGCAGCCACCTCCGCACCGCCGGGCATGGGCCTGCGTGGCGCGCGAGTGGTGAGCGCGAGGAGGACCAGATGGACGTTGTCGGCACCCGCGTCGAAGCGCCCAAGAACGCGGCGTATGCGGCCGCGAGGACGCTCAGCGACGGCCAGGCCAAGCCGACCGGCTCGCTCGGACGGCTGGAGGAACTGGCGGCCTGGGCGGCCGCGGTCCAGGGGTTCTGCCCTCCGCGGCAGTTCGAGGACGTCCGGGTCGACGTCTTCGCCGGCGACCACGGTGTCGCGGCGTCCGGGGTGTCGGCGTACCCCTCGGCGATCACCGCCGCCATGGTCCGCGGGATCGCGGCCGGACGGGCCGGGGTGTCGGCCCTCGCCGCGGCGAACGGTGTCCGCGTCGCCGTCCACGACATCGCCGTCGCCACGGACTTCCCGGACCTCCCCGGAGTGGGGCGCCACAAGGTGCGACGCTCGTCGGCTCCGATTCATCTCGCGGACGCGATCACTCCGATCGAGGCCGAACGGGCGTTGGCGGCCGGGGACGCGATCGCGGCCGACCAGATCGCCGATGGTGCCCAGCTGCTGATCGCGGGAGACCTCGGCATCGGCAACACCACCATCGCCGCCGCCCTCATCGCTGCCTCGCTCGGCGTCCCCGCCGCCGCGGTCACCGGACGCGGCACCGGCATCGACGACGATTCCCTCGACCACAAGGAGGCGATCATCGACGCCGCCCTCGCCCGGGTCGACGAGCGGCGGCTGAAGGATCCCGTCCAGGTGCTCACCGCCCTCGGCTCGGCCGACCTCGCCGCCGGTGTGGGCTACATCACCGGTGCCGCCCGCCGCGGTGTCCCCGTGCTCGTGGACGGCGTGATCGCGGCCGCCGAAGCGCTGATCGCCGAGCACTACGCGCCCGGTACCAAGGCGTGGCTCCAGGCCGGGCACCGGTCGACCGAGCCCGGTCAGGCGCTCGCGCTGGACCGGCTCGGCCTGCGTCCGCTGGTCGACCTGGGCATGCATCTCGGCGAGGGCAGCGGGGCGGTGATGGCCGTCCCCGTGCTGCGGTCGGCGGTGGCAGCCCTCGCTGGCGTCGCGTTGCTGGCGGACCTGGTCTGATGCTCACCGGACTACGGCTGGCGCTGGGACTGCTGACCGTCATTCCCGCCGGCAGTCCGGACATCCGGCGTGGCCGGGACGCCATGCTGCTCGCACCGGTCGCGGTGTTGCCGGTCGCTGTTGCCGCCGCACTGGCTGGCTGGGTCGTGACGCTGGCCGGAGTGCCGGCGGCCGTCGCCGGGGTCGTCGTGGTTGCCGGGGTTGCGCTGGGCACCCGCGCGATGCACCTGGACGGCCTGGCGGACACCGTGGACGGGCTGGGCACGGGCAAGCCCGCCGGAGACGCGCTCGAGGTGATGCGCCGCGGCGACATCGGGCCGATGGGGGTCGTCGCGCTGGTGCTGGTCCTACTGGCGGAGGCCCTGGCCGCGGGAGTCGTCCTCGACCGGCCGTGGGGCTGGCTGCAGCTCGCCGTCGTGATCGCCGTCGCCCGTGGTTCGCTCGCGCTCGGCTGCCTGCGAGGCGTCCCGTCCGCCCGCCCGGACGGGCTGGGTGCGCTGGTCGCCGGCTCGGTCCCGCGGCTCGCTGCTGCGGGGGCCTGGGTGGTGTGGACGGGTGCGCTGGTCGCGTCCGGCATGCTGACCGGCCAGGCGTGGTGGTGGCCGCTGCTCGGGGTCGCGGCCGTGCTGGTGAAGTCCCTGTGGCTGGTGCGGCTGGCGATCCGGCGCCTCGGCGGCATCACCGGGGACGTCCTGGGCGCGCTAGTGGAGCTGTCCACCGTCGTGCTGCTGGTGTTCGCGACGATCCGCTGATCCCGTCGAGGCCCCGGTCAGGACGTGTGGGCGGACAGGCGGACGCCGACGCCGTCCAGCACCATGTCCAGCTGGGTGGTGAAGCGGGTCTCCGGGTCGACGAACATGGCCCGTCCGGATTCCGTCACCAGCGGGACGTCGGCCCCGAGCGCGGCGTCCCTGTCGGCGAGGGAGTAGCGGTCGGGCGTCCGCTCCTGTTCCTCGATCACGAAGCCGACGACGAAAGCGGTGACCACCTGGGCGGCGTCGACGGCATCGGCCAGCGGGCGACCCGCGTCCGTCCAGGACCGGAGCCACGGCTCCTGCGCCCGCAGGACTGCAGCGTCGGTCAGCCGCGTCCCGGAGAACGTGCGGGCGCCGTCGCGGTGCGCGAGGTACTCGGCCCGCAGCGCCCGGGCGTAGCCGGCCAGGGTGGGGCGCCAGTCGGCCGCCGGCAGCACCACGATCCGGCTCAGGACGCGCCGGTGGATCTCGGTGCCCATCTCGTCCAGCAGTTCCTGCTTGTTGTGCACGTGCCAGTACAGGGCCGGCGCCTGGACGCCGAGACGGGACGCGAGCGCGCGCAGGGTGAGGGCATCGATCCCGGACTCGTCGAGCAGGTCGAGCGCGGCGTCGACGATGACCGCCCGAGTGAGTCCCTTCGCCATGGTTGACAGCTTAACGACGTTAAGCGATGCTGGGAACTGAACAATGTTAAGGAGTTGCGATGAGAGCAGTCGTGGTCACCAGCGCCCAGGCCGAGCCGGTCTGCACCGAGTTCGCCGAACCGCAGCCGCGGCCCGACGAGCAGGTGTTCTCCCTTGTCGGAGCCGGCCTGCACCAGGTCGTCCGGTCGCGGGCGACGGGTGCGCACTACAGCAGCGAGGGCGCGTTCCCGAACGTCCCCGGCGTGGACGCGGTCGCCCGGGCTGCCGACGGACGGCTGGTCTACACCGGCTGGATCCGTGCGCCGTGGGGCACCATGGCCGAGCGGATGGCGGCCCGGATGGGCATCGAGGTGCCCGTCGACGCCGATCCGCTGGCAATCGCCGCCGGGATGAACCCGGCGATGTCCGGCTGGCTGCCGTTGAGCCGCCGGCTGGAAGAGGTGGACCGGCTCGGCACGGTCCTGGTGGTCGGGGCCACCGGGATGGCCGGACGCGCCGCCGTCCAGTCGGCCTTCGCCCTGGGAGCTGAGCGGGTCGTCGGCGTCGGCCGCAATCCCGGGCAGCTGGCCGAGGTCGAGGCCCTCGGCGCGATCCCCGTCCGGCTGGACGAGGACGATCCGGCGCGGGCGATCGCCGACGCACTGGCGGGAGAGGCTCCGTCCCTGGTGCTCGACTACGTGTGGGGAGCCGCGGCGGAGGCGGCGTTCCGGGCGCTGACGCTGCGGGAGTTCAAGGTCGATGCCAGCGGTGAGACGGTCTACGACCAGATCGGCGCGCTCGGCGGGCCGACGGCCGCGCTCCCCGCGGAGTTGCTGCGCAGCCGGCAGATCCGGGTGATCGGCAGCGGACTGGGCTCGGTCTCCCCCCAGCGGATCATCGCCGAACTGCCGACGATGGTCGCCCGGATCGCGGACGGGACCATCACCGTCCCGTACACCGCCTACCCGCTGGAGCGGGTCGCGGACGCCTGGGCGCACCGAGGCCCGAGCCGGGCGGTCCTGGTTCCGTAGCCGCACGTCGGCACCGAACCATGGGGACGGTTCCATTGCGGACCACCCGCAGTCACCGCCGCCCACCGAACCACAAGGGGACGGGTTCATTCCGGACGCCCCGCAGCCGGACCAAACCGGGACGGCGGTCTGCGGCAGTCAGCGCAGCACCTGGTGCGGGAGAGCGTTGCGGCAGTTGCCGCCGAACTTGGTGTGCGGGCGTTGATGCTTGTCGCAGCTGGTTTGTTGGGTCGCGAAGTGGCGCGGTGGGTGTCAGCCAGCACGGACGGCAAGGGGACGGCTCCTTCCGGTCCGCCACGCTCGAGGACGGGCCGGACGTCGGGTCGGATCTTCTGCCGTCCCCGCTTGTCAGCGGCGAGCGTTGCAGGTCCTGGAGCCGTCCCCACTCCGGGCCGGACCAGGAAGGACGGCTACGTGTGGGTCCGGTCGGCCGGTGCGGATCAGAGCGACAGCGGACGGCCGGCGACCATCAGTACGACCGAGTCGCAGGCCGCCGCGACCTGCTGGTTGATCCGGCCGAGATGGTCGGCGAACACGCGTCCGGCCCGATGCTCGGGCACCACCCCCCAGCCGACCTCGTTCGTCACCAGGACCAGCTCTGCGGAGTGAGCCTGCACCGCGGCCACCAGTGCGGCGATCTCCGGCTGCAGCCGGACGGCGATGGCTGCGTCCGGGTCCTCCCAGGCATCCCAGGAGTCGAGCAGCCGGGTCAACCAGGTGCCCAGGCAGTCGACCATCGCCGGGCCCGACGCGTCGGAGATCGCGGACGCGATGTCGACCGTCTCGACCGTCCGCCAGGACGCGGGCCGGCGCAACCGGTGTGCAGCCACCCGGGCGCTCCACTCGGGGTCGTTGCCGTCCGCCGGGTAGCCCGGGGTGATGTAGGTGACGCCGTCCGCGGGCAGCAGCGACTCGGCGTGCCGCGACTTGCCGCTGCGGACGCCGCCGGTGACCAGGACCGCCATGGCTCGAACCCTACCGGCGCGATAGCCTCACCGTCGTGAGCTTCATCTCCACCGGAGCCCTGCCTCCGGCCGACGCGATCGTCCGCGCGCTGGACACCGTCCACGACGAGGTCCGCCCGGTCACCGACGGGGTGAACTCGCCGGTCTACCCGATGCTGGCGTCCGCCGACCCCGACCAGTTCGGCCTCAGCCTCGTCGGCGTGGACGGAAGCGTCCACGAGCGCGGGGACGCCGGCGTCCCGTTCGCGCTGATGAGCGTCGCGAAGCCGTTCACGTTCGCGCTGGTCAGTGCCGAACTCGGGCCGCAGCGCGCTCGCGCCGAGCTCGGCGTCAACGCCACCGGAGACGCCTTCAACGCCGTCGAGCCGGTCCTGGACCGGGACGGGCGCACAAACCCCATGGTGAACGCCGGCGCGATCGCGACGTGCAGCCGGCTTCCCGGTTCGTCGGCCGAGGAGCAGTGGACGCACCTGCTGGACGGCCTGTCTGCGTTCGCCGGCCGGGAACTCTGCCTGGACGAGGAGCTGTACGCCAACGTGATGGCGACCAATGTCCGCAACCGGCAGCTGACCGAGGCGCTCGCGTCCCGTGGGCTGCTGGCCGGTGCTCCCGAGGACGCGCTCGTCCTCTACTCCAGGCAGAGCTGCGTGGACGTGACCGCGCACGACCTGGCGGTGATGGGCGCGACGCTGGCCGACGGCGGCGTGAACCCGGTGACGGGACGGCAGGTGATCCCGGCCGCGCTGTGCCACTACGTGCTCGCGGTGATGACGACGGCCGGCATGTACGAGCACTCCGGCGACTGGCTCTACGACGTGGGGCTGCCCGGCAAGTCGGGGATCGGCGGCGGCATCATGGTCGTGTGCCCGGGCAAGTGCGGTCTCGGCAGTTTCTCCCCGCCGCTGGACGAGGCCGGCAACTCCGTCCGCGGGGTCCGGGCGGCCGCTCGCCTGTCGACCGAACTCGGACTCGACCTGTACGCCTCCCGGGCGGCCGGGTAGGCAGCTCGCCGGCCGCGCCCTGGTCTCAGTCGGCGAGCCTGCCGTCGCGCAGCCGGGCGGCGTCCAGGCGGTAGCCGACCGCGTGGACGGCGAGTTCCGGGTTGCCCAGTTCGACGGCCATCCGATCGGAGAAGGCGGCGAGTTCGTCCAGCTTGGTGGGGACGCAGCCGAGTACCTCGTCCGCGGCGACGCCGCCGTAGCCTCTGACAAGGACTTCGATGCGTGTCCGGCGTTCGGCGTCCGTGAACACCGGCTCCCGGTTGAGCGGGACTAGGGTGTAGGCGAGGTACGCCAGGTCCCAGGCGCGCGGGCCCGGCGAGGCGTAGTCGAAGTCGATGATTCCGGTGAGCCGGCCCTCGGAGAACACCAGGTTGTACGGCGCGACGTCGTTGTGGCAGACCACCTCTGCCGGGGTGTGGACGGGCGAGCGCCAGCCGTCCGGGATGGTCGCGAGCGGGGTCGAGGCGTCGTGCAGCCGGCGGACCAGCCGGGCGGCGTCGGTGAGGACGGCGTCCGTCCAGAGCCAGTCGGGCGAGCCGTCCGGGCCGATGCCGGGCAGGAAGCTGAGCCGTTCGCGTCCGTCCGCGGTGAAGCCGAGCGGACGCGGGGTCTGCTCGATGCCGACGTCCGCGTACGCGGTCAGCAGCCGGTGGATGTTCGCCGTCCACGGCCCTGCCGGACGCCGGACCTCGGCTCCGAGCCGCGTCACCGTCCCCATGTTGCCGCCGGTCAGCCGGACCTCGCCCAATTCCATCGGCTCATTGTGGACGACAGCCGGTGAACCGCAGTGGCACCGTCCTCATTGCGGTTCGCGGATGTGCAGCAGATCGACGACCCCGTTGGGGTAGAGCGGCCGATCCAGCTCACTGATCCGGACCCAGGTGACCGGGCTGCCCTCGTCGAGGATGTGCAACTGCGCGTCCAATGGGATCGCGTCGAGTTCGGCGGCTTCGACGGCGAAGACGTGGACGATCTCGTGCCCGGGCCGGCCCTCGTACTCGAAGAGGTTCTCCGTCACGCCGAGCAGCTGCACCCGATCCAGCCGGATCCCCAGCTCCTCGACGAACTCCCGGCGGAGGGCCGCCTCGGCCGTCTCGCCGAATTCGATGCCGACGCCGATCGCGCGGGTGAACGTCTCGCGCTTCGCGGGGTCGCGTCCGTGCAGGACCAGGACGTGGCCGTCTCGGACCGGAAGCCCGACGGCGATGTTGCGGATGGACGGCACCGCGTGAGCATAGCCCGGTGCCGTTCGCGCAGCCGCGATGCCTGAACCGTCGGGGACAGGTACTTCGGTTCACGCTTGTCAGGCAGGTGAACCGTCGAGGTGAACGGTCGGGGACAGGTACTTCGGTTCACTTCTTCAGGCTCGGGCGCGGAGTTGGCCTTCGATGACGCGTTGGCAGAGTTCGATGGTCTCGGGCATCAGGTCGACGCCGACGTCTCGCAGCGCTGCGGAGATCTCGGTGCGCAGTTCCTCGGCCCAGTACCACTGGCCGGGAGCGGCGTCGGCCAGCGGTGCCCCGCGGACGAGGTCGAGTACCGCCAGCAATGTCGAGTCCGGGACGCGCTCGAGTCCCGGGCGCAGCATCACCTGTACCTGCTGCCAGTCCGACGTGATCGCCGAGTGCAGCCTGATCCGTCCCGAGTTCGCCTCCGGCAGGTACGCGCCGCCGGCGACGCCGAGGACGCGGGGCCGCTCGGCATCGACCAGCAGCACACCGCCGTCCGCGGCCGTGCCGAGGCTGACCCGAGCCGGGTAGGGGCAGGGATGATCCGGCTCGTCGGCGACCGGCAGCGCTACGACCCAGCGCGTTGCGTCGCCCCGACTCGCCGGATGGCTCTGGATTGATCACCGCTCCAGCGGACGGCGACGTGATCGGACCGGTCCCGGAACCGTCTGGCGAACCATCCGACATAGCAGACGAGGCTGGCTCCGGCTGCATCCCCGGGTCGTTGGGCGCGCCGGCCACGGCCCCGGATTGCCGGGAATCCCGTCGGCGCGCGTTCTGGAGCGGGACCTGAAACGACTGCCCTGGAAAGGCGTCGATTTGAGCCTTGACCGGTTCGACGTGCCAGCGCTAGCTTCGAGCATGGCAGTTTTTCCCCGACTCACCCCGGCACGGGTATGGGCACATTGTCGTCCCGTCGGGGTCGCCGTACTAGTTTTCGCAGGAGTCTTGATGATTGGCGGTTGTACGCCGGATTCGCCGAAGCCAACGGCGGCGGGCGCTGGTGTCCTGGCGCTCGGTCCGAAGCCCGAGATTGGCCTTGAAGCGAGACTTCGAGGCCAAGTAACGCTGGTGGACGACTGTCTTCAAATCCACGAGGCCGGCGCTGATCCGGTTGTGCCCGTCTTTGTCGAGGGGACCGTGGCCTGGGACCCGGCCGAGGGGCTCACCTACGCGGGGAAGCCATACCCCGAAGGGTCAGTCATAGCCCTGACGGGAGGGTTCTCCGAGTCGGTCAACCTTCAGGTTGTATCGGTGCCAGAGGCGTGTCGTGCTTTGGGTCGGTTCTTCATAGTTGCTAGTTGAGGAGGATTTTACGCGAACGGAGCGTGTTCACCTCGATCAGTGTTGTCGATGACGCAGTCTCAGCGACGATCCTGAAAAGCTGATTCTGGCTTCCCAGGGCAGATCGGCTGCTAACCGGTTTGTAGCTCTCTTCGCACGCTGCAGCGCCTCGCTTACCGGAAGGATCGTGGCCTTCAGATCGTCGTTGACGGGGTCTGCGTGGTTTCGGGCCACAGCTTCGCCGCTTGGGTGACGGGTGCGGCCTCTCGCGGAACGCATGGTGGTCGATTTGGGAGCCTAGCGCCGAGGCCGAGAAGGTCTCGTCTCCTGATAGTGACTGGTCGGATCGGGCCGCGGCCTTGTGCGTCAAGCTTCGGTAGCGTCTGTTCCCAGGCGTCGAGCTTGTGTAGGTTCGCTGCGGCCAGCAGGGGGACCGTCAGGCCGCCGGCCGCAAGCAACGTCTTGGTGGTGTAGTGCCGCTCGACGCTGCGTCCGGTCATGCGCAGCCGGCGTTCGGTCGTGGCCGAGACCGGACGGTTGAGCCGCGTCCGTACCCAGGCGCCGAGCCGGTCGGGGCCTGCCGCTGGTTCGGTGGTGCTGAGGCGTCCGTCCAGGAGGTCGAGCGCGTCGCCCAGTCGCGGACGGGACGCGACGACGGTGCCGCTCAGCACCGCCCAGCCGCCGATCGCGCGGGTGAACGTCTCGCGCTTCGCCGGGTCGCGTCCGTGCAGGACCAGGACGTGGCCGTCTCGGACCGGAAGCCCGACGGCGATGTTGCGGATGGACGGCACCGCGTGAGCATAGCCCGGTGCCGTTCGCGTGCAGCCGCGATGCCTGAACCGTCGGGGACAGGTACTTCGGTTCACGCGTCTCAGGCAGGTGAACGGTCGGGGACAGGTACTTCGGTTCACTTCTTCAGGCTCGGGCGCGGAGTTGGCCTTCGATGACGCGTTGGCAGAGTTCGATGGTCTCGGGCATCAGGTCGACGCCGAGGATCTTCGCCTGTCGGGTGAGTTGGTTGACCAGGCGTTCACAGTCGGTGAGGTGTCCGGCCTGGTATTCGGTGGTCAGTCGCGCGCGCAGCAGCAGTTCGTCTTCCGGTGCGACTGTGAGTGCTCGGGACGCCGCCCAGCGGGCCAGGTCGAGGTCGTGAACTCGCAGTGCCCGCTCGGTGAGGACGACGCCGACGTCCCGCAGCGCTGCGGAGATCTCGGTGCGCAGTTCCTCGGCCCAGTACCACTGGCCGGGAGCGGCGTCGGCCAGCGGTGCCCCGCGGACGAGGTCGAGTACCGCCACCAATGTCGAGTCCGGGACGCGCTCGAGTCCCGGGCGCAGCATCACCTGTACCTGCTGCCAGTCCGACGTGATCGCCGAGTGCAGCCTGATCCGTCCCGAGTACGCCTCCGGCAGGTACGCCCGGCCGTCCGGATCCTCGCCGAGCCAGGTCCGGAGCCGGCTCAGGTTCGACCGCCGCGTCCCCTCCGCCAGCGCCATGCCGGTCGCCATCTGGGTGGCCGTTCCTCCCGGATGCTCCACCAGCCATGCGCACAGCTCGACCAGCTGCTGGCGGGAGCGGGTGGGCTCCGGCCCGCCGGCACCGACCAGGTCGGCCGGCCCGATCAACAACAGGCGCGGGTGCCGGGCCTGCCCGGAGAGTCTGACGATGTCCACTTCTTCCTCGGCTCGGCTCGGCAGCGGATAGACGTTGTCCTGCGCCCACCAGGGCGCGGGTAGGGGCTCGGCGTCAGCGAGCAGCTCGCCGAGGCTCTCGCGTGCGGACGCCGAGATCGCGTGCGCGGCGAGACTGCCCGGACGCCCGGCGAGCGTGCCGTCGGGGCGGGCCGGATCCCCGCTGACCTGCCACAGCGCCGGCGCGGCGCTGCCTGTTGGGACGATGATCGCCACCCCGGCCGGCTCGCCGGCCAGCAGTTGCTCGACCTCGGCGAGCGTCTCGTCGGCCACGCCGTCCAGGAACAGGAAGACGTACGGTGCGACGGCGTCCGCGCGGTCGGGGTCGACGCGCAGCCTCCGGAGCGGTTCGGACGCCAGCGCCGCCCGGCGTTCCGCGACCACCGTGCGCAGCAGGGTGAGCGCCTTCGGCTGCGGCACGGCCTGGACGCGCTCCTCCCCGGCCCGCTGGACCAGCTCGGCGCCCCGCCCGCAGACGACCAGACGCGCTTCGCGGCTCCAGGGTGCGCAGGCGAGCTCGACACCCATGGCGCTCAGCGCGTCCGCCTGCAGCTCGGCGCTGCCGGCGACGCCGAGGACGCGGGACCGCTCGGCATCGACCAGCAGCACACCGCCGTCCGCGGCCGTGCCGAGGCTGACCAGAGCCGGGTAGGGACAGGGATGGTCCGGCTCGTCGGCGACCGGCGGCGCTGCGACCCAGCGCGTTGTGTCGCCGCTGAATCCCGGCGGGGGTGAGGAGCAGGGCTCGGCCCACTCGAACTCGATCGAGTCCACGCCGACCCGGACGGCGGCCAGATCCGGCAGGTCGAGCCCGGAGGTGTGGCAGTGCCGCCCGAGCCTGCGCAACGTGGCGGCCAGTCCGTCCAGGCTGGCCGGGCGTTGCTCGATCCGCAGGGCGGTGCGCAGCCGGTCGGCCTCGGCCGAGGCCGGCGGCTGGTGTCGGCCCAGCGGACGCGCCCGTTCGCGGAGCGCCCGGCGCGCCTCCAGAGTGCCGACCAGTGCGGCTGCGGCCAGCGTCCCGACCGTGAGGGGAGCGCGGAGCGGCTGGCCGTCGTCCGGTGCCGGCGTTTGGGGCGTCGCTGAATCGGTGCCGCCCACTTCGGGGCTGGGCGTCGGCGTGTTTGCGCCGGACGGTCGCGAGGCCCCGGTTCCTGACTCGCTCGGCAGTGGCGTCGAGGCGGCCACCGGCCCGCCGGACGGTGCGGCGTCGGCGTCCGCTCGGACGGACGGAGTGGGGCCGGCGGAAGACACGCCGGACGGCGGTGCGTCCGCGTTTGGTCGGACGGACGGCGTGGGGCCGGCCTCCGGCTCGCCGGACCGCGACGCGGCTGGAGTGGTTCGCCGCCCCCCGGATGGACCGCCGGCGATTCCTGGCTCGCCGGACGGCTCTGGAGAGATGCCCGACGACCCGACGGACGACGGTGCGACGGGGTCGGTCCCCGAGCGGTCAGGCGAACCATCCGACGTAGCGGACGAGGCTGGCTCCGGCGGCATCGCCGGGCGGCTCGATGCCCCGGGGGCTGGCCCCGGATCGCCCGCAGTCCCGTCGGCGGCGCGTCCTGGAGCCGAGCCCGCTTCGCCCGCCGGCTCCTGCGCCGACAACGCTCTCCGCGCCCCCGGAATGGTCAGCCTCCAGCCGATCTCGATGTGGTCGGGATCGGTGATCACCGGGTTGGCCGCGGCGATCCGCGGCCAGCGTCCGGCCTTGCCAAGATGCTGTTCGGCGAGCTCACTGAGCGTGTCGCCCTTGCGGACCCGCACCGTCACCTCCTGCGTGGCGGCCGGCCGTGCCGGCGCGGCGAGCGCGCGGACGGGCTCGTCGACGACCTCAGACACGGAGTCGTCAAAGGCCGACTCGGGAGCTACGGACTCGGGAGCGACGGACTCGGGAGCTGCCGACTCGGCGTCGATTGGCCCGCCCCGCACGGACTCGCCGGCCACAGGCTCAGCAGCCACAGTCTCAGCGGCCACAGACTCGGCAGCCACCGGCTCGGGAAGCACGAGCTGGGTGCCGGCGACCAACTCCCGGGTCGGGTCGGCCAGGGACGGGTTGAGCTCCGCGATCCGCCGCCACTGGCGGCCGTCGCCCAGGAGGCGCTCCGCGACGGTCCACAGGTCGTCGCCGCGCTGTACCGAGTAGCGCGGGGACGCCGCCGCGGCCACGTCCGGGCTCGTGTCTCCCGGGTGGGTGCCTCCGGAGCCGGCGTCTCCCGAGCCCGCGTCCCCCGGGACGCCAACCGCCGGGACGGCTGGTGCGAGGGCCGAGGTGCCCGCCGCGACGATCCGGCTGGCCGGCCGCTCACCACCCCCGGCGGGCAGGACGGCCACAGCGAGCAGCAGCAGCCCGCCGGCCAGCCGCTGGACGGCGCGCATCCCGGGTACCCGGACCCGGCGTCCGGCACGCAGCGCGACGGCTTCGGCGACCGTGGCCACCAGGAACACCGCCCAGGCGAGCCATCCGGCCGCGGTCAGGGCGCCGAGCAGCAGCGAGCCGTCCACTGCCGGGCCGAACAGGCCGCGGTCGAGCCGTGGGAGCCGTCCCCAAGCGAGCAGGACGACGGGTGCGCCGACGATGATCAGGGCCAGTGTGCCACTGGCCAGTGCTGAGGAGATCCAGCGCTTCATTTCCGCTCCCGATAGCTGTCGGCCACCGCTGCTGCCGTGGCGCCCACGTCGATGCTTCCCGGCCAGCCGGGCACGAGCACGTCCGCCAGCGGGACGGCGCACAGCACCGTTGCGCGCACGTCTCCCGGCGTCCCGGTGGGTGAGTCGAGGACGCCGGCGTCCACGGTCACCGACACCGACGAACACCGGATGCCGCCCACGCCCAGCTGCGCTGCAGCGAGTCGCTGCGCCGCGGCTTCGGCCTCGGCCGGCGTCCGCTCCAGCGATGCGCCGCGCGCCGCAGCCGCGGCCAGCTGCTCGACTCCGCTGCGGGCGATCCAGGCACGGGCGCCGCCGACCATCACGCCGAACAGCAGCACCAGGGCCGGCACCAGCAGGACGAACTCCAGCGACAGTGAGCCGCGCTGGTCCCGGCCTCGGGGGGTCAGCGTCCGCACCGTCATCGCGCCTCCTCGGCGGGAAGGACGGCACGCTCGGCGATCTGTCCCTGGCCGACGTCGAAGAAGATCGGGACGCGGCCGCTCACCGTCACCACGACCAGGCCGTCCGCCCACGCGGTCGTGATCGCCACGTCCCGCAGCCCGGACGCGACGGCGATCCGCTCACCGGCGGCCAGCGCCCCTGGGCTGCCGGCGGCCAGCAGATCAGCGACTGTCGCGGCAGCCTCGCCGGCCACCGTCCGGGCATGCAGCCACACCCCCAGTTGCACCAGCCCGAGGGTCAGCAGCAGCACCAGGGGCGTGAGCAGCGCCCACTGCGTCGACTCCGACACCCCACGCTGGTTCATGGCCCTCCTCTAGGGACGCGGCAGTCGGGCGTTCACGAAGACGGTGATCGCGGTCACGATGGCGGCGACGATCAGCACCACCGCTCCCGTCAGCAGGGCGACCTCCGTCGACTGGGACAGCCCGCGCTGCGCCTGCCGCCCGGGGATGGCGCGGGCCAGGACGGTGCCGACCACCAGGTGCACCAGCTTCATCTGTTTCTCCTCGGAATGGGGTTCAGCCGGCCAACAGCCGGAGGATCGGGGGCACCAGGAAGAAGGCGGCGAACACCAGGGCGGGGATGACCATGAAGAAGGTCATCCGCTCCGAGACCGCCGCGGCCTGGATCCTGGCGGTGGTGAGGTGGGCGTCGCGAAGCTCCTTGACCCGGGCCTGCAGCGCGGTGGCCAGCGAGGCGCCGGACTCGTCCAGGCTCATCACGTCCGCGACGTCGACCAGCGCCGGCAACTCCAGTTCGGCGCCGAGGCGCCGCAGTTCCGGGTACGGCGGACGCTGTTCGAGCCGGGCGCGTTCCAGCGCGTCCCGGATGGCTGCGAAGACGGTCACGTCGCTGACCCCGGCCGCCGCCCGCAGGGCCTGCGCCCCGGAGCGGTTGGCCAGCCGTTCGAGGGTGACCAGGTCGACGTAGGTGAGCAGGGCTTCGGTCGCGTCCTGCGTGGTGTCCTCGTCGCCGGCGGCCAGCAGCAGGTCGGGGACGAGGAAGCCGGCGACGCCGAGCACCGGCGCGGCCAGCGCGACCGGGGCAGCGGCCGCGCCGGCGACGAGCGTCCCGATCGCTGCGGCCAGCAGGGGTACCGTCAGGCCGCCGACCGCAAGCAACATCTTGGTGGTGTAGTGCCGCTCGACGCTGCGTCCGGTCATGCGCAGCCGGCGTTCGGTCGTGGCCGAGACCGGACGGTTGAGCCGCGTCCGTACCCAGGCGCCGAGCCGGTCGGGGCGTGCCGCTGGTTCGGTGGTGCTGAGGCGTCCGTCCAGGAGGTCGAGCGCGTCGCCCAGTCGCGGACGGGACGCGACGACGGCGCCGCTCAGCACCGCCCAGCCGCCGAAGGCGAGCAGGCAGCCGACCAGGGTCGCGAGGATCAGCGGGTTCACGGCATCACCGCGGTGGGTGCGTCGGGCACGGCCGAGCTGCGGCGTCCGGACCGGTGGCTCCGGGCCGCTCGGGAGCCGTGGGGCCCGTCCCCGTCGTCCAGTTCGGTGTCGTTCGGCGCGCTGGTCAGGATTCGCTGACGAGCGCGGGGCAGGGTCATCCGGCGCAGGAACAGCAGCGAACCGAGGTAGGCGAGCACCAGCGCGGCGAGCAGCACCTGCCCGAACGGTGTGCCGAAGGGAGCGAAGAAGTCGCCGCCGAAGAGGAGGGCGGCGCCGAGGACGACGGTCGTGATCAGGGTGACCTGGCGGACGACGAACCGCGGTTTGGCCCGTTCGGTGCTGATCTCGCGCAGGGCGCGCAGCCGGTCGGAGAGGTTGTCGGCGAGCGCGGCGAGGGTCGTGCCCGCGCCGGTCCCGCCGCGCTGGGCGGCGAGTGCGAGGGCCGCAAGGACGGCGTCCGCGTCGGGGCTGTCGAGTTCGTCGGCGAGCGCGCGGAGTGCCTGCTCGATCGTCCAGCGGTCGTCGAGGCGGGCCGCGAGCACGCGCAGGTTGGGGGCGATCAGGGCCGGCGCCTGCTTCGTGGACACCCGGATGGCATCGGCGATCGAGCGTCCGGTCGGCAGCAGCGAGCCCAGGGTGCGCACCCAGCGGTCGATCGCCTGCAGCAGGTCGAGCTCGCGGTCGGGCGGAGCGGCGAGCAGCGTGGGCAGGGCGAACGCCACCGCGGGGACGAGCAGCACCAGCAGCGGCCAGCCGGTGACAGCGGACGCGAGCAGGCCGGCGGCGAGAGCGACCAGCAGCCGGACCCCGTGCTGCCGGACGCCACCGTCCACAGCCTTTTTCCACAGCCCTGTGGACGGAGCCGGGCGTGAGCGTGGTGGGTTGTTGACGGCGAAGACGACGGCCACGATGCCGCCGGCGATCAGCGCGCCCCACAGCGCGGCCAGGGCGATCATGGCCACCGTCCGTCGGACTCGGGGGCGCGGTTCTGTCCGGGCCAGGCGTTGCGGTCGGGGACGTCGGCGTAGGCAGCGAGCTCGGCCAACAGGTCGGCGTCGGGATGGAAGTCGTAGTGGCCGCCGGGTTCACTGCGATAGGCGAGGTGCGTCACCGGCCGTCCGGCCTCCATCCCGCCGGTGAGCTGGCGGATCTCGGCCACCCGGCGCGTCCGCAGCCCGCCGCGCCAGGTGTCGTCGACGAGCTGGACGTGCACCAGCAGGTGGATGTGGTGGGCGATCTGGCGGTAGGCCTCCTCGATCGTCAGGACGCCGCCCTGGGCGACCCGCGACGCCAGCCGGTCGATCGTGGACGCGGCCGAGTGGGAGTGGGTCGTGGCGAGGGTCCCGGCGCCGGTCGACAGGGCTTCGAAGAGCGCCCCGGCCTCGCCGCCGCGAACCTCGCCGACGATCAACCGGGACAGGTTCTGCCGCAGCGCCTCCGGGATCAGGTCGGCCACCGTGAACTCGCCGACGCGGCGGCCACCGACGACCTCGCCCATTCCGACCCGGGACTGCAGCGCCAGCATGTTCCGCCGGCCGGGCCGCAGGTGGGTGAGCAGCTCGTAGTCGGTCTCCAGGGTGCCGAACCGTTCGTTGTCGGGGATCGCCGCGATCAGCGCCCGCAGCAGCGTCGTCTTGCCGGCGCCCTGGTCGCCGGAGATCACCAGCGACTTGCGGGCCAGCACCACCCTGGTCAGGAAGCCGGCCACATCGTCCGGCATCATCCCGCCGGTGGCGAGCTCGTCCAGCGTGACGTCGGTGAGGGTGTGCTGCCGGATGATCACGCTCGGCCGGTAGCTCAACCCGAAGCCGATCGCGTGCAGCCGGAACCGGTCACCGAGCGCCAGGGTCAGCATCGGGTGGGTGTCGTCGAAGGGACGGGCCGGGCTGGCCGACTCGCCCAGGAACCGGATCGCCTCGACCAGTTCGGTGTCGCTGTCGGCAACCGGCGGACGGGACTCGCGGTGCCCGTCCCCGAACTGGACGACCACCGAGTCGCAGCCGTGGATCTCGATGTTCTCCGCCTCGCCGATCTCGAACAACGGCTGCAGCCGGCCGTAGCCGAAGATGGCGTTCTCCACCGCCTGCGCGAGCGCGTACTCGACCTCAACCGGCCACAGCGCCTGCCCGCTGGACGTCTGCGCGTCGACGTGGTCGCTGACGACGCCGCGGATGATCGAGCGCCCCAGCAGCCGCCGGTCGACGTCGGTCAGCGGCTGCCCGGCCGTGGACGTCGCCGCGCTGATCAGCTCGGACGCCTTGCGGCGCAGCGCCACGACCAACTGCCAGTCGATCGCCGGATCCGTCCCGGTCGCCTCGATCACCTCCGTCCGGGCGTGCAGCGGACGGAAGGCCACCGCCTCGGTGAACAGGCCGACCTCGGCCAGCCGGCTCACGGCCGCGCCCCCAGCAGGACGCGGCGGCCGGAGTCGCGCTCCGCGAGTCCTGCGGCCAGCTGCGCGACGTCGTCGAGGTACGCGCTGGCGCGGTGGCGCCGGCCGGGCTGCGCACCGGACGCGTAGACCGCTGCTGCGGCCGGTTGCCAGGCCAGCTGGCCCCAGATCGGCACGCCGAACCGGTGCCGGATCTCGGTCGCGGTGTACGGCCTGCCGGGGCCGACCACGACCAGGCCGACTCGGTCCTCCCCGGCGGACTCGACGAGTTGGGGGAGGTACAGCCGCAACGCCGCCAGGCTGGGCAGGTCGCTGCGGACCAGCACGAGGACCCCGGTGCTCACGTCCACCAGCGGCTGCGGCAGCCCGGCGGAGCCGATACGTCCCGCGTCCACCAGGACGGTGCGCGGCTCGGCGTCGAGCGCGGCGGCCAGCTCAGCCCAGGCCGGGGTGAACAGGGCCACCATGCCGGGGTGCGGGAAGCCGGGCAGGAAGTCGGCGTCGCCGCCGAGAGGCAGAAGCATCGAGCCGAGTGCCGATTCGAGCGGACGGTGCTCGCGGTGGGCCTGCAGCAACCCGCCCAGCCCGCGCCCGGCCGGATCGGTGCCCTGGAGGTAGCCAGCCAGCACCGCCTGGTCGGGCTCCCGGTTGGCGTCGACCAGCAGCGCCGGGCCGGCCGACGTCACGGCCAGCGCGACAGCGAGCGCGGTGACGCCGGGCGAGTGAGCCGCGCTGGCGAGCAGGAAGACGCTCATCGCTTCTCCCCCGGGACCCGCAGGACGGTCAGCTGGCCGCCGGCTGCGAGCTGCGCGACCCGCGTCCCCTCGGCCGCCGCGATCGTGATGTCGACGACGATCGAGCCGTCCGTCTGTGACCGGGGGATGGTCGCGATGGTGGCGGGCACACTGCCCCCCGACGGCGGCTCGCCACCATCACGTCCCACCGGAACCAGGAGCACGGATGCTCCCGGTTCCGTCGCGGAGCTCGGGATCCGTCCGGGGTCGAGCCGAAGCCCGAGCCGCACGTATCCGGAAGGAACGACCGGATCACCGAACTCCGCAGGAGTGAGTATTCCTCCCGCGGGTAGGTCGATGATAGCCGTACTGCCGATGATTTCCGCAAGTCGGTCGGCCGGGACCACGTCCAGACCGATTGGGACCGCCAGGGAAATGACGCCCAAATCGTCGGCCGTGATGGTCTGGTCACGGTAGACGGTGCGTTTGATCGTGATCACCGACGCCGAGCTGCTGGCGTTCGCATAGAGCAGGGCCGCGCCCAATCCGCCCACGCAGATGGCCAGGACGCCGGCGACGAGCCAGCGCAGATCGAGCCTGGAGCGGACCGTTCTGAGGGTGGGTCCGGCCATCGCCGCCTCCTTGGCCGCCGGCAGGTGCGACTGGGGTTAGTCGCGACTAGGACGGTGTAGCCGAGATGCTAAGGGAAATCGCGGCGGAATTCGAGAGCAGGCATCGTTCCTGTGGATAACTTCGCGTCTTCCACAGGCCGGCAGTGCTGGAATGGTGCTGGTGATGGCGCCCGGTGACCAACTTGGTGCGCGAGATTGGCGGTGGCTAATGACAGCGCTGTGATCTCGCGATCACGCGTTCGACTAGGTGTTCAGCCGAGCGCGGCTGGCACGGGGAGGGGCTGAGTGGCCGGCCGCGGGTCAGTGAGCCTCGCCGTCGCGGCGCCGCAGGGCACGACCGCCGCTGCCGGGGTTCGCCCCGGTCGCCTGCCGTCCGGCTCGGTCCGCTGGTGTGCGTTTGACAGCACGGCAGCCGATGCTAATGTGTAACCGGTTCCATGTGGAATCGGTTACACATAGGAGTGAGCGGCGATGGTGACGGCCTACGATGTGGCCAAGCGGGCGGGCGTCTCGATGGGGACGGTGTCCCGCTACCTGACCGGCAACGGGTACGTCGGCGAGTCGACTCGGGCCCGGATCGCCAGCGCGGTGGATGAGTTGGGCTACATCCCCAATCGGGCAGCGGCCAGCCTGACCACCAAGAACACAGGCTTGCTGGGCTTCGTCGTCTCCGACCTGCGTAACCCATTCACCGCCGAGATCGCTTCCGCGCTGAGCCGGAACGCTCGACTGCACGGCTACGGGCTGGTGCTCGCCGACTCCATGAACGACGCTGCGATCTCGGTCGAAGCGGTCGAGAGCATGCGCGCTCACGGCGTGGACGGCCTGATCGTGACTCCCCCGGAGAGCCCCGAGCTCAACGAGGCGCTACGCCGGGCCGCTGCGGTGACCCCGATCGTCGGCATCGGCCTGCGGACGGACCCGATGGTCACCGATCTGGTCTCCTCCGACACTCGCACCGGAGCCCGGGACGCGGTCACCCACCTGCTGGAGCTCGGGCACCGGCGAATCTGTTTCATCGGCAGCAACTCGATGGCCAGCGGACGCTATCGCGGCTACGAGGACGCGCTGACCCAGGCCGGAATCGCGGTCAACTCCGAACTGGTCGTGCTGGGTGACCTGAACCGGTCCGCCGGCTACCAGGCGCTCCTGCAGGTGATGACGCTGGACGATCCACCGACCGCTGTGTTCACTGCCAACGACGCAGTGGCGCTGGGAGTCATCCAGGCCGCCCACAGCGTCCACCTCGACGTGCCGTCCGACCTGTCGGTAGTGGGATACGACGACGTCGACCTCGCCGCCCACTCCGTCCCGCCGCTGACCACTGTCGCGCAGCCGATGGCAGCGATGGGCCAGGCCGCCGTCGAACTGCTGGTGAAGCGCCTGCAGGGCAGCGACCGCGACGCCGGCCCGGAGCAGATCGTGCTCCCTGTCCAGTTGATCGTCCGCCACTCCACCGGCCCCGCCATGGACCGGAAACACTGACGCCGGGCCTGGCTCCCGACCCGAACCACCCGTGAAAGGAAACCGATGAGCAGCACCCTGAAGTCCGCTGAGGTCTTCACCCTCGACCTGGACGGCGACGAGTACGCCGACCGGGTGTACGGCTGTTGGCAGGGCAAGAACGCCGGCGGCACGCTGGGCACCCCGCTGGAGACCGCCTGGGGCCAGGACGAGCCCTTCGACGTCTGGTGGTACCCCGAGTTGAAGGAAGGCGGCCTGCCCAACGACGACCTCGAGATGCAGCTGATCTGGCTCAAGGCCCTTGAGGAGGTCGGGCCCGGCATCACCGCCCGCGACCTGTCGCGCTACTGGCTGGACCACATCGGCTACAACTGGGACGAGTACGGCCTCTCCAAACTCAACCTCCGGTGGGGGCTGGAGCCCCCGGTCAGCGGGCACCACAACAACTGGTTCATCGACTGCATGGGCTCCCCGATCCGCTCCGAGATCTGGGCGTGCGTCGCTCCGGGCGCGCCGCGGCTGGCTGCACGATACGCCTACGAGGATGCGATCTGCGACCATGCCGGCGGCGAAGGCGTGTACGGCGAGCTGTTCAACGCGGCGCTGGAATCGGCCGCGTTCGTGGTCCAGGACAAGCTCCTGTTGATCGACATCGCGCTGTCGTATGTCCCCCTCGACTGTATGGTTCGCTGTGCTGTCGAGGCGGCCGTCCAGGCGTTCCACGACGGGCTGAGCTGGCCCGAGGCCCGCCGGAAGGTGCTCGACGCCGCACCTCACTACAACGCGCAGTACTCGCCGATCAACACCGGCTTCCAGGTGATCGGGCTGCTCTACGGCACCGAGTTCGGCGAGGGGATGTGCATCACCGTCAACTGCGGCTACGACACCGACTCCTCCGGCGCCGCCATCGGCAGCTACCTCGGAATCATCGCCGGCAGCAGCGGACTGACCAAGAAGTGGGTCGAGCCGCTGGGCACGTCGATCGCGACCAACGAGTCCTGGGGTGGCGTGCAGCACGTCAGCGACGGCCCGAACCCCGCTCCGGCCGACCTGGACGACCTGCTGGCCCGGATCCGGGAGGCGGCGCGCCGCGTCCTCACCGCCCGAGGGTTGCTGCGCGGATCGAGCCTGCAGGTCGCGCTCAGCGACCTCTACGCCGACGCCGGCATCGCCGAGCTCCACGGGCGCGACCCCAACGTCGTCACCCACTGCGGCCCCGACCTGGATGTTCTGGTCGACTACCGCGAGGGCCCGGTCGCGGTTCCCGACACCGAGCGGACGCTGGCGGCCACGCTGGTGAACCGGCGGGCCGAGCCCCTCGACGTCACCGTCGAGCTGGACACCCCGGCTGACTGGCCGTCCCCGCAGGCCCGGACGGTGCGGGTCGAGCCAGGTGCGCGGAATGAGCTGGAGTGGGAGGTCAGGGTTCCGGAGGCCGGCCGGCTCGGCATCGTCAACGGGTTGTTCCTGCGCACCCGGATCGACGGCCGTCCGCTGCCCAGGCCGGTGCCCGTCGTGCTGCTCGGAGGCTACGCCGTTCGGCTCTCCCAGGTCTATCCGGTGGCTGCCGAGGTCGATCCGCTCGTGGTCGAGTACGCGCCCGAGCAGTGCGGATCGCCGGACGATCCAGCCGGTCGGCCGGCGGAGTGGCGAGAGTTCTGGGCCCACGGCTACGAGCAGCCGGTCGCCGACGGCTTCGATCGGGCCGGGGTCATGTACCTGCAGACTTTCGTGCATTCCCCGGACGAGCGCGAGGTGCGCCTGATCGTCGACGCCAGTTGCCCCGTCAGGTCCTGGCTGAACGGCGCCGAGGCCGACACCTGTCGCGACTACCGCCACATCCGGCCGTCCCAGAACGCGGGCACCTACCAGACCCTTCGCGCCGGCTGGAACGAGGTGCTGGTGAAGCTCGTCCACGACGGCCGGGACGCCGTTCCCGAGCTGCACGTCGGGTTCGCCGGGCCGGCGCCGCTGAACGCTCACCAGTACGACCTCGACCGCACTCGCTTCCCGTGGACGGAGTCGAACCGCCCCGAGTGATTCTGTCCGGCAAAGCCCGGCGACCGCGACCCCCGTCCCGGGGGTCGACTTCAGCAATCCCAAACAATCCAACGAATCCGAAAGGACAAAGATGTTCCGCAACTCACGCCTGCTCCTGGCGATGACATCGGCCGGCGTCGCGCTGACGCTCGCGATGTCCGCGTGCGCCTCGACCCCCGCGTCCACACCGACCGCCGGTGGCAGCGCCGGAGGCCAGGTGACGATCAGCTTCTGGTCCTGGAACCCCAGCACAGACACCGCCAAGCCCTACATCGACGCCTTCGAGGCCACCCACCCGAACATCAAGGTCGAGAACCGCTTCATCCAGTACTCCGACTACGTCAACACCACCCAGCTGGCGCTCCAGGCCGGCTCGGGGCCAGACGTGTTCGGCCTCCAGGTCGGCGCGTTGACCACGCAATTCGCTCCACTGGCCGAGGATCTGAGCCCTGCGATCGCCAAGCAACTGGGAGACGACTGGAAGTCCAAGCTGATCGCCACCGACCAGCTCTCGGTCGACGGCAAGCAGGTGGCCCTGCCGTGGATGATCACCGGTGGCGGGACGATCTGGGCGAACCAGACCCTGGTCGACTCCCTCAAGTTGACCGTCCCGACCAACATGGCCGAGCTGAAGACCTTCTGCGCAGCGGTGAAGAAGGCCAAGAAGTACTGCATCGTGCAGGGAGCCAAGGACTCCTGGCAGAACATCGACGTGTACCAGTCGATCATCAACCAGAGCTCGCCGGGGTTGTTCTACAAGGCGCTGGCCGGCGAGGCCGACTTCTCCTCCCCCGAGTTCGTCAAGGCCTTCGAGGTCTGGAAGTCGTTCTTCACCGACGGCATCTTCCAGGAGGGTGCGCTCGGCGCGACCGCCTACCCGGACGCGAACGACGCCTTCGGCAAGGGTCAGGCCGCGATGGTGATCTTCGGCACCTGGGCCTCCAGCGATGCCACCAAGTCCGGACTGGCGTCCATGGCCGAGACCTACGGCTCCGGCTTCGACAAGAACACCGTCTTCATGCCCTACTTCTTCCCGCAGGTCGTGGACGGCGGCACCACCGGAACGCTGTTCGGCGGCCCGGACGTGGGCTTCGCCGTCGCGGACTCCAGCAAGAACAAGGAGGCCGCCGAGACCTTCGTCACCTGGCTCACCGCGAGCGAGGAAGGCCAGAAGATCATGGCAAAGACCGTCCAGCAGCCGGCGCTCGCGTCCGTCCCGGTCGACCTGAGTGACGTCGCGACGCCCGCCCAGACCAAGGCCATCGAGGCTCTCGCACCCGCGCTGAAGAACCTTGTCGGCAGCCGCGAGATCACCAACGCCGACGTGAAGACCGCGCTCGGGGACGCCCTGTCAGCGGTCGCGTCCGGGCAGCAGAGCCCGGCCGACGCTGCGGCGAGCGTCCAGACCGCGATCGCTGCAGCCAAGTAGAAGCCGAGTCGGGGGTGGCGCGGTGGGCGCGCCACCCCAACCGGGAGGAAGTCATGAGCCAGCAACTCGCGAGCACGACCGGCGCCCCGGCCGCCGCGCGTCGACACCGGCGGCGGAGGGACCGGCTGACGGCCTACCTTTACCTGATTCCGGCGTTGATGCTGGTGGTCGGCATCGTCTACTTCGGTGTTCTGTACAACCTGTGGGTGTCCACGCTGGACTGGAACGGGATCAGCCCGAACCCGGCCGCCGTCGGGCCGGGCAACTATCTCAAGATCGCTCGGGACCCGATCTTCTGGGGGGCGCTGTCCCATATCGCCATCTTCGGCGCGATCACGATCGTGGTACAGATGGCGGTCGGCCTGCTGCTTGCCCTGGTGTTCAACGGGCCGGTGGTGGGGCGGGCGGTCTACAAGGCGATCGTGTTCATCCCGGTGGTGCTCGCCCCCGCTGCGGTCTCGACGGCCTTCCGCCAGTTCCTCCGTCCCGACGGGCAGGTGAACGACGTCCTCAGCGCTCTGGGGCTCGGCGCCTTCCAGCAGGCGTGGGTGGCCGACCCCGACGTCGCGCTGTACGCCCTGGCCGCAGTGAACATCTTCCAGTGGACCGGATTCAGCTTCATCCTCTACCAGGCGGCGCTGTCCCAGATCGAGCAGAGTCACCTGGAGGCTGCCCAGATCGACGGGGCCGGGACCTGGCGGACCGTCCGCCACATCGTGGTGCCGCAACTGCGACCCACTCACCTGACGCTGATCCTGACCGGGGTGATCGGATCGCTGAAGACGTTCGACATCGTCTACCTGATCACTGGTGGAGGGCCCGGCCGAAGCACCGAGTTCCTCACCACCTACATCTACAAGCAGAGCATCCTGCAGTTCCACGTCGGCTACGGCGCCGCCTTGTCGATCGTGATGCTGCTGCTCGCTCTCGTGCTGACCGTCGTGCAGACCCACCTCTACAAGCTGGACCGGGAGGTCTGAGATGTTCACCCGTCCGACCTGGCGCAGCCGCACCCTCTACCAGGTGCTGGCCACCGTCCTGGTGCTCCCGTTCCTGCTCCCGCTGCTGTGGATCGTCGCCATCAGCTTCGAGGGAGCCGGCGCAGTCGTCAACTACACCGCGGTGGTCACCCAGACGCCGTTCCTGTCCTTCGTGGTGAACAGCCTGATCATCTCGATCGGGACGGTCGGGCTCGTGTTCGCCAGCACGATGCTGGCCGGGTACGCGCTGGGCAAGCTCCACTTCCACGGACGCGAGCTGATCTTCACCGCCATCCTGGCCGGTCTGATGCTGCCTGCCGTCGCTCTGGTCGTTCCGCTGTTCACGATCGTCAAGACGTTGGGACTGTTCAACAACTACCTGGCGGTGATCCTCCCGCTGACCGCGGGACTGCTGCCCATGACCATCCTTCTGACCCGGAACTTCGTCAAGGGCATCCCCGACGAGCTACTGGACGCTGCCCGTATCGACGGCGCCACGTCGTTCGGCGCCCTCACGAGGATCGTGATCCCGCTGTCGCGGCCGATCATCGCCGTCGTGATCGTCTGGGCCTTCCTCAACTCCTGGAACGAGTTCTTTCTGCCGCTGGTCTTCCTTCAGAGCACCTCCATGCAGGTGATCACGCAGATCCCGACCTACTTCACCTCCACCTACGGCTCGGACGTGCCCAAGATCTTCGCCGCCCTCGTCCTGATGTGCCTGCCGATCGTGATCGGCTACCTGTCGTTCCAGAAGTTCTTCGAACGGGGCCTCACGGCGGGCGCGATCAAGTAGTCGTGGCCGGTGGGCCGGGTACGCCACCGCGGCCGAAACGTCGTCGGACTTGCTGGGACGGAAGCCGTGGTGCGACTATGTAAGGCTCCCCCATTCCGAGAGAACGCGTCATGCCCACGTCCGAGACCAGGGAACTGCTGCGCAACCGGCCGTTCCTGGTACTGCTCGCCGCCCGGACGCTGTCGATGCTCGGGATGGCGTTCGCCCCGGTGGCGCTGGCGTTCGGCATCCTCGACCTTCCCGGGGCGGACGCGGGGACGCTGTCGCTGGTGCTCGCCGCCCAACTCGTCCCGACGGTGCTGTTCATGCTCATCGGCGGGGTGGTCGCCGACCGCTACCCGCGCCGCGGGGTGTTGCAGACCGGCATCTGGCTGGAGGCCGTCGGCTTCGGCGGCATCGGCGCGATGCTGCTCACCGGGTTCGCTCCGCTGTGGCTGATCTGCACCTCTGCGGCTGTGGCCGGACTCGCCGGGGCCATGGTCTATCCGGCGCTCACCGGCATCATCCCCGACCTCGTCCCGGCCGAGCAGCGCCAGCCCGCGAACTCCTGGCTCGCCATGGGAGCGGCAGCGGCCCGGCTCGGCGGGCTGGTCGCCGGCGGCGCGACGGTCGTGTGGCTCGGCGGCGGCTGGGCGATGATCGCCTCCGGCGCGATCTTCGCGGTGGCCGGGGTACTGCTCCTGGGCGTCCCGAAGGTGGAGGGGCACCTGGCCGACTCCGACACCCACCCGCTGCGCCAGCTCGTCGAGGGCTGGGGCGAGTTCACCTCCCGCCAGTGGCTGTGGGTGGTCGTCGCCCAGTGGTCGATCCTGGTGATGGTGCTGCAGGCCGCGCAAGGGGTCCTCGGGCCGGTGTACGCGAAGGCCCAACTCGGCGGCCCGGCAGCGTGGACGGCGATCCTCGCCGGCGAGGCCGTCGGCGCGATCGCCGGCGTGACGCTCTCGCTGCTGTGGAAGCCGTCGCGCCCGATCTTCGTCGGGACGCTGGCGACGCTGTCGGCGGGCCTGCCACCCGTCCTGATGGGGCTGGACGCGCCGCTGTGGGCGCTGATCGGCTCGATGGCCCTGCTCGGGGTGTGCTTCGAGCTGTTCGGGGTGCTGTGGCTGACCACCATGCAGGCCGAGGTGCCGCCCGAGTCGCTGTCCCGGGTCGCGTCCTACGACGCGCTGGGTTCGCTGATGCTCGGGCCGCTCGGCCTCGTCCTGGCCGGGCCGGCGATCCTCGCCTTCGGCGTGAACGCCGCCCTGATCGGCACCGGCGTGATCATGATCGCCGTCACGCTCGCCGCGCTGTGCGCCCCTGAGGTCCGCAGCCTGCGCGCGCGTCCCGTCGTGCGCGAGCCGTCCGTCCTGCTGACCGCAGCGGAGGAAGCCACCGAGGCGCTGTAGGGCCGCTGGACAGCCGGCGTGGCCGAATCCCGCCAGCCGCCGGGAGTCGGTCAGGAGCGGGCAACGCCGCGCGACGGCGTGGCCGCGGCGAACCAGCTCGTCGTGGACCTCGGGTCGGTGATGGCGCTGCCGACAACCACCGCGTGCGCGCCCGCTGCGAAGGCCGCGGCCACCTGGTCCCGGGTTCGGTATCGGCCCTCCGCCACGACGGGGATCCCCAGGCCGGCGAGGTGGCGGACGAGGCCGACATCCGGTCCGTCGGCTGCGGCCGACCCGTGCAGGTAGCCGGACAGCGTCGTGGCCACCAGCTGTGCGCCGGCAGCCACCGCCTGTTCGCCCGCCTCGAGCGTCGCAACGTCGGCCACGACCGGGACCCCGAGTTCACGAGCGACCCGTTCGATGAGCCGGACGGCGGCGGGTGAGTCCGGCGAGACCTCGATCGCGACCAGGTCCGCGCCTGCGACAACGAGGCCGGCTGCATCGTCGAAGGTGGTGGTGATCAGGGGACGGTAGCTTCCCGGGCGCTTGTGGAGCCCCAGGACCGGGAGCGTGCACAGTTCCCTGACAGCCCTGATGTCGCCCGGTGAGTCGACGCGGAGCGCGACCGCGCCGCCGAGCTCCGCGCAGAGCGCCAGTCGGGCGATCACTCCGGAATCGCGCAGTGGGCTGGACGCGTCCGCCTGACAGGAGACGATC
This sequence comes from Propionibacteriaceae bacterium, assembly GCA_017306015.1. Lineage (GTDB taxonomy): Bacteria > Actinomycetota > Actinomycetes > Propionibacteriales > Propionibacteriaceae > Propionicimonas. Next base: position 262,258 of record JAFKJK010000009.1, on the reverse strand, counting down.
AACCCGCCGGCCAGGCAGGTGAGGAGATCGCGCCCGGTCACCGGTGCGCCTCCCGGTCGCCGTCCGTCCAGCCGACCACGAGCACGCCGTAGCCGGGCAGGGTCGTCTCGTCCGGGTCGAGGACCTGGCCGCTGGGGAACTCGATCCGTGGATCCCGGGCACCGGGGGGCAGCAGGACGCGTCCGGTGATCGGACGGGGGGTGTGGTTGGTGACGACGAGGAGGCCACCGCCGTCACCGCCAAGGACGCCGTTGGTGGCATCGGCATGCTCGAGGCGTGCGGGCAGCGCTGCGCCGGAGATCGCCGCGAGGACGGCGTAGACGCTCCATGCCCCGGTCTCCGCGAACGGATCACCGGGCTGTTCGGCAAGCCGGAGTTCCAGCGGCTGCGAGCAGGTGACCACGTGACCGCGTCCGCGATGGGCGATGGTCAGGACGGGGAGCCCGAGCCGATCGCGGCACAGCACCTCCGCGTCGGTGCTCTCCAGTTCGACCCCGCGGCGGAGCGGGTCGACCGGAGCCGGAAGGCTCAACGTGGTGCCGGCGGGGACGGAGCCGACACCGACGTCGAAGCGGGCGCTGACCGGCCCGGTGTCGGCGCGGTCCAGGATCCTGACCCCGGCGAGTTCGTCCAGGCCGGGGATGGCTGTCGCGACCGAGCACGACAGGTACAGCGTGCCGCCGGCTTCGACATACTCGGCTGCCGCCTGCCAGTGGCTGGTCCGCAGCCCGACCAGCGAGTTCTCGCAGGTGGTCAGGGGTGCCGGGCATAGCAGCAGGGGGGTGGACGCCGGGTCTGGCAGCACGCCGTCGATCCGCTCCCGGACGAAGTCCAGCGCCATTCCTGCCTGGGCGGCGAGGACGAACGTGTTCAGCCAGGACGCGGTCAGAGGCTGGACGTCCCGGTCGGGATGCCAGACCCTCTCCGTCGGCAGGTAGGGTCCGGCCGGCGCGTCATCGAGACCGAAGGCCGCCGGGTCGTACGGGCGGACGTACTCGTGCGGCACGAGGATGGCGGCCGAGGCGACGGGGCCCGCACCGGCGAAGCGGTCGAGGTCGATGGAACCCAGCACGTCGGCCAGCTGGGTGAGTTCCGCGGCCCTGGGCCGCGGAGTGCCGTCATGGGTGACCATCCCGAACTGGGTCTCGTGGGCCGTGCGCACGTACGGAGCTCTGGCGTAGGCGGCCGGTTCGGCGTCGTTCCAGCACCACGAGAAGAAGCCGATCGCCCCCCGTCCGAAAGCGGCCCAGGTCGCGAGCCGGTCGTGGATCGCAATCCGTTCCGGCGCGAACTGCGCGCTGGACGCGCCGTACTCGTGGACCATCACCGGACGCCCGGCGCCACGGGCGAGGGCTGTCTCGAAGGCGTGCGCATGGGTCGTCCGGCGGCCGATGAGCTGCTCGGGGTAGTTGACCGGGCTGAAGATCGGATACGGATGGACGCACGCGAAGTCCAGCTGGTCACCGATCACGTCGGCCCGGAACGGTCCCCGGCCGACCTCCTGCGACGCCGTCCCGACGGTGATGAGGTGATCGGGGTCGACCCGCCGGAGCGACTCGCACAGCGCCGCCGTCCAGGCCGCCGCGTCCTGGTCCGATGTGCTGTCGGGGAACAGCCAGAAGGGCGGCTCGTCGGTGAGGTCCCAGGCGATGATCTCGTCCCGAGCTGCCCAGCGCCGGCCAATGGCGGCGACGTGTGCCACCTGCGTCCGGATCAGTTCCGGGTCGGTGTGGGGGTTGCGTCCGGACGCCCAGGGAATGTCCCAGTACGCGTCGCCCACCTCACCGCCGATGAAGAAGGTCGGATGGATCCACAGCCCGTGCCGCGCGGCGGCGTCCACGATCTCGTCGAGCACCTCCAGGTGAGCCTCGTCGAGGTGACCCTGCTGCGGTTCCATCGCCGCCCAGAGCAGGTCGATGCGCACCGCGTTCAGGCCCGCGCCGGCGATGGCGGCGAACGCGGCGTCAAAGGTGTCCGCCCCGACCCGCCAGGGCCAGTCCGGCCCGCTGGACGGCACGAAGTGGGTGCCCACCGGGACGATCGAGCGGCCTCCGCTGCGGAGAAAGTGGTGGCCCGTGCGGACGCGGTCGGGGATCTGCGGCATCGTCGTCACTCCTTGGTGGTGGTCTTGCCGCCCTTGACGAACCTGCCAGGTTCCGGTGTCCGCTCGACGGCAAGCGACCACGTCAGCAGCTGGAAGGGCACAACGGCCAGCGATGCGTCCACCAGGCTGTCCCGGATGGGCAGGTTCAGGCTCGGCCACGGGCGGTCCGGCGGCAGTGCGCCGAGCTGGAGCACTCGCGTCCGGTGATCGGCGAGGTCGGCGAGAAGCGCGTCGTCCAGCTCGAGGACCGACGGCTCCACGCTCACGACCGCGACCGCGAGGTCCGGCCCGGCGAGTTCGAACGGTCCGTGCCGGAACTCGGCCGGGTCCATCGCCGCGGCCTGTTGGTGACCGGCCTCCTTCAGGACGAGCGCGGAGGTCTCGACGGCGGCCAGCCCCTGACCGCGGCCGAGCAGCCAGACCGAGCAGCTCTCGCCGAGCCAGTCCCGCATGGTGCCGATGATCGCCTCCCGCCGCTCGAGCAGGTCGGCGATGGCTGTGGCGAGCTGCTCGGCGTGGGCCTGGACCAGGTCGATGATCTCGACCATCGACCGATCGGTCACGGCCAGCTCCTCGATCACGGCCAGGACGATCATCATCGACTGGATGCTCTTGGTGGTGGGACCCTGCTCGGGGCCGCAGTTGAGTTCGAGGCTGACCGCCGCCCGCCTGGCCAGGGTGCTCTCGGGAGTGTTGGTCACCGCCACCAGCCGCACTGTGTCGAGTCGACTCAGCTCCCGGGACAGCCGGACCAGCTCAGCGCTCTCGCCCGACTGGCTCAGCGCGATCACGACCGATCCCGGCCGGAGCATCGCGAGCCGGAATCGGACCAGTTCGGCGGTGTTCACCGCGTGCGTCGCGAGCCCGCGGCGAGCCAGCCTGCTCGCGAGCGCTTCGGCGGCGTCCTGGGAGCTGCCCATTCCGGTGATCACGACGGGTGCCGAGCCGCGCGAACCCAGGAGTTCGCGAACCGCCTGGAAGGCGGACAGCTGGTCGGACAAGCCGTCAGCGGTCGCTCGTACGGCAGTCGGTTGCTGCTCGATCTCGGTTATCAGGATGTCACCCACACTGGGCCCTTTCAGTCACTTTCACGCGTCCTTGACCGAACCTGCGGTCAGGCCCTCGATGAATCTCTTCTGGAGAACGGAGAATGCCAGCGCCATCGGCACGGCCGTGACCACGGCACCGGCCATGGTCTCCGGCCAGCTCACGGTGTTGCGTTGGGCGAGCAGCGCCAGGCCCACGGGCAGCGTCCGCGAATCCTCGGAGCTGGAGATGATGCTCGGCCACAGGAAGTCGCTCCAGGTGGACAGCAGCACGAACACCATCAGGGTTGCCAGTGCCGGCGTCGCCAGGGGAAACACGATTCGGCGCAGGATGGTCCACTCCGAACACCCGTCGATCCGGGCCGCCTCGAGGATGCTGTCGGGGATGGACTCGAAATACTGACGCATCAGGAATATCCCGAACACGTTCACCGCTCCCGGCAGGATGATCCCGGACAGGGTGTCGGCGCCGAGGAAGGGAATCGCGGAATGGAGGCCTATCATCATTCGGTAGAGCGGAATCAGATTGACCTGGCTGGGCACCATCATCGTGACCAGGAGGGCGCCGAACAGGACGTTGCGGAAAGGGAAATCCAGCTTGGCGAAGGCATAGGCGGCCATGGTGTCGAGCAGGACGTTCAGCGCGACGACGGTGGCCGCGACGATCACCGAGTTCGCCAGGTACCGGGGGAACGACCCGAGGCTGAACACGCGGACGTAGGCGTCGAGGGTCCAGGTCGGCGGCAGGACGCTCGTGAACACGTCCGAGGGTTGTTTCAGCGACGTCAGCACCGGCCACAGCCAGGGGACGACCATGGCGGCGCCCCAGATGCCGAGTACCGCATAGGCGACGGGTCGCCCTCCGCGCCTGCCCATCACGCCTTCTCCTTCCCCAGGCGTAGCTGGAGCGCCGACAGCGTCGCGAGCACTGCGACCAGGAGGTAGGCGATCGCGGAGGCCGGACCCAGCTTGAGCTCGTGGAACCGCTCCACGAGGAGGAACACGATCGTCTCGGTCGATCGAAGTGGACCGCCCTGGGTCATGACATAGACCTGGTCGTACGCCTGGAAGGCGCCGATCACACCGACGACGAACACGAACACCATCGTCGGACGCAGCGCCGGGAGCGTGACCGCCCAGAACTGGTGCCAGGAGTTCGCCCCGTCGCAGCGCGCCGCCTCGTACAGCTCGAAGGGAATGGACTGGAGCGCCGACAGGAAGACAACCGTCTCGAAGCCGAAGCCCTGCCAGACGCTGGTGGCGATGATGGCGTAGAGAGCAGTGCCCGGATCGGTCAGCCACTGATGGTCCAGACCGACGACGCCGAGCAGCTGGTTGATCAACCCGTTGTCGGCGAGCAGCATCTTCCAGATCGTGCCGGCGACGACCAGCGGCATCACCACCGGGAGGAAGAAGGCGTTGCGGAACCACACGCGGCCCCTGATCGGCAGGTTGAGCAGCAGCGCGGACACAAGTCCGAGGAGCGGGCCGACGGTCATCGACAGGAGCGCGAAGACAACGGTGTGCCCGAAGGCGTTGAGTGTCTGGGGATCGGTGAGCACGAAGGCGTAGTTCTTCAACCCGACGAACTGCGGCGGGGTGTTGCCGTTGTACTTGGTGAAACTCCAGTAGAGCGACAACGCCGCCGGCACGTAGAAGAAGACGCCCACGACGAGCAGCACCGGTGCCACCAGGACGAGGCCGACGAGGCTGCGCCGTCGTCGGTGGGGACGCATGGTCAGCGTCCCCACCGACGCCGGACTAGCCGTTGAGAGCGGCATCGCTTTCCTGGGCTGCCGTGTTCAGCGCATCAGCCGGAGTCGCCTTGCCGAGGTAGACCGACTCGACCGCCGTATTGAGCGACTTGGAGATCTCGGCCCAGGCGCTGGTGTTGGGGAATGCGACCGCGGTCGCCATCGCGTCCTTGAAGACCGCGAACGGCGTCTGTCCACCGAAGTAGGGGTCGGGCTCGGTGAGGGCGGGACGGGCCAACCCGGCCAGCGTTGCCGGGGCAGCGCCCGACTTGGTGTAGAGGAGTTCCTGGTTCTCGGGCTGAAGGATGTACTGGGCGAGCACCCACGCGGCCGTCCCGTTGCGGGCGCCGGTGGGTATCACCAGGCCGGTGCCGCCGAGATAGCTGCCGGGCTGCTTGCTGTAGGGGGTGGTGGCGACGCCCCACTTGCCCTTCTGGTCCGCAGCGCCGGACTTGAGCACGCCCATCATGTAGGGACCGTCGATGAACATCGCCACGCGGCCGTCGGCGATGCCGGCGATGTAGTCGCCCGCATCGGGTCCCCAGTACAGGCCGCCGGCGTCCAGCAGCCGCTTCTGGTTGGTGAGTGCCTGGACTCCTTCAGCGCTGTTGAAGGTGGCCTTGGTGTTGTCCGGGCTGAGCATCTGTCCACCCTCGCGTGCCAGTGCGCCGGCGAAGTGGAACACCGACGGCGGCATCAGCACGGCCTGGGTTCGCTTGCTCCCCTCGCCCTTGGCCAGCTTCGCGGACACATCGACGAAGTCGTCGAAGGTCTTCGGTACCGAGAGTCCCGCTGCCTGGAGGAGATCCTGGCGGTAGTACAGCGCGTAGGCGTCGAAGTCCATCATGGCCGTGACCAGGTGGCCGTCGTACTGCATGGCCGAATAGGCGCCGGCCGAGTAGGCGGACTGCATGGGCTGACCGTTGAGCGTCCCACCCGAGAACGAGCCGAGGTCGGCGAGCAGTCCGGCGGACGCGTACTGGGGGATCCAGGTCATGTCGATGGTGGCGAGATCCGGAGCGGCGGCCGACGAGGCCGCGACCGGGAATTTCTGGCTGATCGCGTCATAGGCATACGCCTCGTACTTGACGGTGATCTCGGGGTGCTCGGCGGAGAACTTCGCCACGATGTCCTTCAGCGGGGTCGACTCGCCGTAGTAGTCCCACAGGACGACCTCGCCGGACGGCTTGACCCCGGACGATCCCGGCGTCGGCTGGGGCGAAGAGGTGCAGCCCGCGGCGAGCACCAGACCGAGCGTCACGGCGAGCCCGCCGCAGACACGCATCATCTTCTTCATCGTGATCCCTTTCCAGATCTCTTGGCGGAGTTGTCTGTGGCCGATCCCGGTAGCGGGGACGGCCGTTGGGTGGGTCGGCTGACGTTCACGCGGTAGCGGGCCGCGTCGCCCCGGACGACGCTGCGGCAGTACTCGACCGCCGTCCCGTCGGCGGTGTAGGCCACGAGCTCCAGGAGAAGGACGGGGCTGGTCTTGGCCTGGCCGAGCAGCGTCGCCTGCCGGCTGTCCGGCAGGCTCGGCTCGATGAATTCCTCGCCGTGGGTGAGGTCGAGCCCGTAGACCGTCGCCAGACGCTGGTACAGCGAGGATGTGCCGGGGTCGAAGTCGTCCAGCCCAGGCGCAAGGTGGACCGGGATCTCGACCGCTTCCAGGATCATGGGACGACCGTCGGAGGAGCGGACGCGTTCCAGGAAGTACACGGGGCTGTTCTCCGGTACACGGAGCATCCTGGCGGCATCGGGGCTGGCCGGCCGGGTGTCGAACCTGACCACGGTGTTCTTGAGGTCGATGCCTCGCTGCTTCATCTCGTCGGTGAAGCTGGTGATCGTGTCGATGCTGCGTGCCGTCGGCGGCTCGATCGCGAAGGTCCCCTTGGCCGCCCGGCGCTCGACCCTGTGCTCTCGGGCGAGATCGCCGAGGGCCCGGCGTACCGTGATCAGGCTGCAGCCGTAGTCGCGCGCCAGTTCGTTCTCGGTGGGCAGCTTGTCACCCACCCTCCAGGTGCCGTTGTCCAGGCCGGCGCGGAGGATCAGGTACAGCTGGCGGTACAGCGGCAGTCCGTTCTGCGACAGGCCGGATCCGGGCCGGGGGAAGCCGGCGGCGGCCGGATCGTCGACTGCGACGGCGTCAGCGGCGCGTCCTACGGACGCGGGTTCGGTCTGTTCGTTCATCGGTCTCCCATCCGGTCGTACCGTATATTAGTATAATGATACAAGATACGTCCAGCACGTGCGAACGGAGACGGCGCTCGTCCCGAGCAGCAGCGCTGTCCCGAGTGGCCAGGAGGAGAGATGAGCCAGCACCCGCTCATTGCGATCGACATCGGCGGTACCTGGACGCGGGCCGCCGCGATCACCGGCGACCGCCTCGGTGCGGTGCACCGCGCAGCGACCCGTTCGGACGATCGCGACGCGTTCCTGGCGGATCTCGCCGGCCTGGTCGACGCTGTGCGCCGCGAGGAATCGCGCCCGCTGGGGGTTGCGGTGAGCGTGACCGGCCCCGTCGACCCGGCCACCGGACGGCTGTACTCGCCGCCCAACACCGGGGACGGCCTGGACGATCTCGCCCTCGGTGACTGGTTGGCCGCGCACACCGGTCTGCCGGTCCGGGTCGATCGCGACACCAACTGTGCGCTCCTCGGCGAGGTCCGGGCCGGCGCCGCCCGCGACTGCCGGAACGTCGTGTTCGCCACCTTCTCCACCGGTGTCGGTGGCGCCGTGCTGCTCGACGGCAGGCTCCTGCGCGGCCGCGACGGAGTCGCCGGTGAAGTCGGTCACACCGTCGTGGCGGGGGACGGGCCCCTGTGCGGGTGTGGACGGAGAGGCTGCCTCGAGGCCGTGGCGAGCGGACCGGCGATCGCCCTGGCCGGGGAGCAGCCGAACGGCCAGCGAGTCTCGGTCATGGCGGCTGCTGGAGATCCGGTCGCTCAGCGGGCGCTCGACCGTGCCCGGCGCAGCGTGATCGCAGCCTGCGTCGACTGGGTGAACGTGTTCAACCCTGAGTTGGTGGTGCTCGGCGGCGGCGTCGTCCAGGCCCATCCGGACTGGCTGGCCGACGCGGCCGGGGCGGTTGCCCGCGAGGGACTGCAGCCCGCCAGACGAGACTGCCCGGTCGTCCCGGCCGTGCTCGGCGACGAGGTGGCGCTGATCGGCGCAGCCGCCCTCTTCGAGGATGCCTTGTGAAGATCGCGCTGCTGCCGCTCGACGAACGTCCGGTGAACACCCGGCTGGTGCGTGACATCGCGGCCATCGGCGGGCACCACGTGCTGCTCCCGCCGGCATCGCTCCTGCCCAGGATGCGCCGCCCCGGGCGTCCCGACGAGCTGGCAGCCTGGCTGACCGCGATCTCGGATGGTGTCGATGCGGCCGTGCTGTGCGTCGACCTGCTCTGTTTCGGCGGTCTGATCGCCTCCCGGACGAGCAGCGACAGCGTCCTCGACGCGTTCGGGAGACTTGCCGTCCTGAGCGCACTGCGGGCCGCGCATCCGCGCGTGGACCTGTCGGCGGTCTCGCTGGTCATGCGAGCCAGCGACAGCTACGACAACACCGAGGAACCGCAGTACTGGTCGGACTACGGGCGCGACCTGCACCGGCTGGGGGGACGGCTCCACGCAGCCGTCGTCTCGGACGCTGTCGGGGCACCGGTCGAGCCCGCAGCGGCATCGGTGCCCAGGGAGGTGGTCGCCGACTTCGAGCAGCGCAGACTGCGCAACCACCTGGTCAATCTCGAGTGCCTGCGGCTCCACTCGTCCGGCCTGCTGGACGCATTGGTGATCACTGCGGACGACACGGCCGTCCGGTCGGCGGGCTCGGCCGAGCAACTCTGGCTGCGGCACTGGAGGCGCGCGCTCGGCCTCGAGGGCGTCACCGCGATGTATCCCGGTGCTGACGAGGTGGGTGCCGTGCTGATCGCTCGCGCGGTCGGCCGCGGTCGGCCAGAGATCCGGGTTCGGGTCGTGACGCCGGATCCCGCGGCGCTGGCCATCGTGCCGCCGTACGAGAACGGCCCATTGGACGACGCGCTGACCCTGCAGATCACAGCCGCCGGCGGCGTCCGGGTGGGCATGGGCGAGGCGGCGGAGATCGTGATGGTGGTGCATCCACCGAACGGGCGTGGCGACGACTGGTACCAGGAGGTGCCGCCGGAGATCGAACCGGACGAGGCTGCGGCCACGGCGGAACTCGTGGCCTCCCAGCTCGCTACCGGAACACCAGTTGCGGTGGCGGATGTTCGCCACACCAACGGAGGTGATCCGGCGCTGGTCGCAGCGCTGGCAGCTCGCGGAGCGATCGAGCCACTGATCGGCTACGGGGGCTGGAACACGGCGTCGAACGCCATCGGTAGCGCAGTCGCTGCCGCGATGGTGACCGCTCACGCTCGCGCTGCGGGGACGGTCGACGAGGCCGCGCGGAGGCGACTCGTGCTCCACCGGGTGCTGGAGGACGTGGGCTACCAGTCCGTGATCCGTGCGGGGCTGCTGGCGCGTGCCCGCCGATCCGGTGAGGCGGTCGATCCCGTCCGTCTGCTGCCGTTCGTAGCCGCCGAGCTGGCCGACTACCTCCGCAGGATCGCGCCCCGGGAGGAGTGGCGTGTGGAGCGGGTCCGGCTGCCGTGGGAACGCCTGTTCGAGGTCGACTTCGAACTCGCGCCTGCCAACCGGTGAACGTACCCCCGATCCTTGTCAGAGCCTGTTCGCCGGTTCGGTGAACGAGGGCCCGGCGGGTCGACGGGCGAGGGTCAGCGGAGGACCGCGCAGCGCGTGCGCTCAGACGTCCGCCAGCGCCTCGGTCGGGGACGCCTTGGCGGCCCGGCGTCCCGGCAGGACGGACGCGAGCGCCGCGGCCAGCACCGCGATCGCCACCATCCCCAATGTCTGCGGGACGTCGACCGCGAACCGCACCTCGGCGAGGTCGCCGGAGCGGCCCAGCGAGGAGACCGCCAGCCAGCCGAAGAACCCTCCGGCGAGGACGCCGACGACCACGCCGACCAGTGCCACCTGGACGGCCTCGATCATCAGCATCACCCGAAGCGAGCGGGCCTGCAGGCCCAGTGCCCGGAGCAGCGCCGACTCCCGCGTCCGCTCCATCACCGACAGGCCGAGGGTGTTGCTGACCCCGATCAGGGCGATCAGCACCGCCACCCCCAGCAAGCCCGTGGTGATCGCCAGCAGCACGTTCACCACCTGCTCGGTCTGGGCCGCGGTGATGATCGACCCGTCGATGCGTCCGCCGGTTCCGACGATGTCGGTCACTTGCGCCGACACCGAGATCGCCCGGCCGCGGTCGGGAACCGACAGCCAGATCACGGCGGCGGGCACCGGCTTGCCGATCCGGGCGAGGGTCTTCGCGGAGACCATCGCCTGGTCGGGCCCGACCAGCCGGGAGCGGACGATGGTCAGCGTGAGCTTGCCGGCCGTCCCCTTCACGGTGACCGTCTTCGCCTTCTCGCTGAACGCGAACGGGCTGACCAGCACCACGTCGTCGCCGACGGACGGACGCAGCGTCGTCACCTTCTCGATGGCCGCGTCCCAGCCGATCAGGGTCATCGGACTGTCCTCGTCGACGGTGACGGCCGTCGCGGCGAGTTCTGCGCTGGCGGCCACGCCGGGGACGGCGAGCAGCCGCTGCCTCGTCGCGTCCGGGACCGTCGCCGGTTTCCCCTGCTCGGTCAGCCACGTCACCGACAGGTCGACCGGGTAGTGCTCCTGGATCTCGGCCAGCGTCGTGGCCTTCATGCTCGCCGTCGCCACCTGCAGCGTCACCATCAAGCCGATCGCCAGCATCAGGGCTGTCGCCGTGGCGGCAGCCCGGCGGGGGTTGCGTTCGGCGTTGTCAGCGGCCAGTGCGGCGACCGGACCCGCGCCGCGCAGCCCGCGTCCGGCGGCCTTCAGCAGGCTCGGGACGAACAGTGGCGCCCCGAACAGGACGCCGAGCGCGAGCAGTGCCCCCGCTGCGATCGCGACGAAGAACGAGTTGGACCCGGCGTTGAGCGACAACACCACGGCGGCTGCGCCGAGCAGCACGAGCCCGCCGCACACCACCGCGCGCACCCGGGAGGCCCGGAGCGCCTGCTCGCTCGTGGCCACCGGCTGCAGTGCCTCCAATGGCGCCACCCGGGTGCTCCGGACGATGGGCACCCACGAAGCGGCCACGGTCGCCGACGTGCCCACGACCAGGGCGAGGACCAGCTGCAGCCAGGGCAGCGACAGGCCCCAGCCCAGCGAGCCGAGCACGGCCGCCACGACGGCGGCGAGACCGACGCCCAGCAGCACCCCGGCCACCGAGCCGATCGTGCCCAGCAGCAGCGCCTCCCAGGCGAACCGCGTCCGCAGCTGCCGTCCGCTGGCGCCCACCGCCCGGAGCAGTCCGATCTGTCGCCGGCGCTGCGCCATCGTGATCGTGAAGGTGTTGGCCACGGTGATCATCCCGACCACCAGGGCCACCCCGGCGAAGCCCCACAGCACGTAGGTGAACGCCTCCACCCCTCGGGTGGCGTTCGTGATGGCCTCCTCCACGGCCTGCGTCCCGGTCTGGACGGTGACGTCGGTGCTACCCGCCGCCGCCTTCAGCCGGTCGGCCAGCATCTGCTGGGAGATCCCGGGAGCGGCCCGGAAGATCCAGGTGCCCGGATCGATGTCGACGAAGAAGGACGGCGCGAGGAAACCGCTGACCTCGGACGAGCCCGGGCCGGCGGACAGGCCGACGAGGCGAAACGCGGTGCCGTCCTGGGTGCGGAGCGTCCTGCCGAGCTCGATGCCGAGCCGGGCCGCCACGGTCTCGTCGAGCACCACCTCGTCCTTCGTGGTCGGCCACATGCCCGAACGCAGCGTCGTCCAGCGCAGGGATTCCGGCGGCAGCTGCAGCAGGCCGAGGATGGTGTAGTCGCCGGTGCGGTCGCGGACGACTCCGGCCCACTGGGTCAGCGGGGACGCGGCCGCGACGCCGTCCACCCTTGTCAGACGCGAGGCGGACGCCTGGTCGGTGCCGGACGCGACCGCGTCCGCCTTCGACACCGGGGCGCTCAGCTTCATGGCCTCGGCGTAGGCCTGGGTGTTCACCACGACCGGCGCACCGGCGAGGAAGGCGACGCTGATCGCGATCGCCAGCAGGGTGGACAGGTAGCGTCCGGGATGCAGCCGGACCTCGGCGAGGGCGTGCCGGAGCATCAGGCGCCGAGCTTCGCCATCGAGGCGCCGATGAGTTCGACGCTCGGGTTGGCCAGTTCGTCGACGATGCGTCCGTCCGAGAGCAGCAGGACGCGGTCGGCGTACGCGGCGGCGTTCGGGTCGTGGGTGACCATGACGATGGTCTGGCCCAGCTCGACCGTCGTCCGGCGCAGGTAGGCCAGCAGGTCGTGGCCGGACCGGGAGTCCAGCGCCCCGGTGGGCTCGTCGGCGAACACCACGGCCGGGGACGTGATCAGCGCCCGGGCGATCGCCACCCGCTGCTGCTGGCCGCCCGACAGCTGGGACGGCAGGTGCCCGAGCCGGTCGCCCAGGCGTAGCGAGGCGACGAGCCGCTCGAACAGCGCGTCGTTCGGGCGGCGTCCGGCGAGGTCGAGGGGCAGCAGGATGTTCTGCCGTGCGGTCAGGGTGGGCAGCAGGTTGAACGCCTGGAAGACGAAGCCGACCTGGTCGCGGCGGGCGTCGGTCAGGTCGCGGTCGCCCAGGCGGGTGATCTCCAGCCCGGCGAGGAACACCTGGCCCGAGGTCGGGCGGTCGAGGCCGGCGAGGCAGTGCATCAGCGTCGACTTGCCCGAGCCGGACGGCCCCATGATCGCGGTGAACGAGCCCGTGGGAAAGTCGACGGTGACGTCGGTGAGCGCATCGACCGCGGTGTCGCCGCTGCCGTAGGTCTTGGACAGGGCGATCGTGGCGGCGATCGCATGGAGGCCCGGACGGGCGGGGATGGTCGTGGTCACCGCCTCAGGCTAGGAGCCGGCTGTGCGTCGCGGCGTCGTCCTGGGCGGCCGATCGGATCGTCCGTGAGGATGAGACTGGCGATCCGGATGACACAGTTGCGGCAGCAGTGCTCGACTCGGGCCGATTGCGGGCCGTCCCAGACCACTGATGCCGCAGATGGGTCACGGTCGGGCTTCGCCGCGTCCGCCCGTAGGCTGGTCGCATGGCCCTCAGCGTGTTCGACCTCTTCCGGGTGGGTATCGGGCCGTCGTCCTCGCACACCGTCGGACCGATGAAGGCCGCCGAGCGGTTCGTCGCGACCCTCGCAGCCGACGGCCTCCTCGACCGGACGGACGCGATCCGCGCGGAGCTGTTCGGCTCCCTGGGCGCCACCGGGCACGGCCACGGGAGTGTGCCCGCCGTGGTCCTCGGCCTGGCCGGCTGCCACCCGGAGACCGTCGACCCGCCGGCCGTGCGTCCGCTGGTGGACGCGGCACGGGCCACCGGACGGCTGACGCTGGCCGGCGGCAGGGAGATCGCCTTCGACCCCGACTCCGACGTGGTGTTGTGGCGCACCAAGACGCTGCCGCTGCACCCGAACGGCATGACGTTCACCGCCTGGGGCGGGGACGGCGCGGTGCTGGCCGAGCGCAGCTACTACTCGGTCGGTGGCGGCTTCGTCATCGACGACTCGGAGGCCGCCGGGCCGCGGATCGTGCCGGACGCGACCGTGCTGCCGCACCCGTTCGCGTCCGGCGCCGAACTGCTCGCGCAGTGCGAGGAGACCGGCTTCTCGGTGGCCCGGCTGATGCGTGAGAACGAGCGGGTCTGGCGTAGTGACGCCGAGATCGACGCCGGTCTCCTGCACATCTGGTCGGTCATGGAGGAGTGCGTCCACCACGGCATGCAGACCGAGGGAGTGCTGCCCGGCGGCCTGCGGGTGCCTCGCCGCGCCCCGGAACTGTTGCGCCGGCTGGAGGTGGAGGCTGACACCACCGACCCCCTGCGCGGGATGGACTGGATCACCCTGTACGCGCTGGCGGTGAACGAGGAGAACGCGTCCGGTGGACGGGTGGTCACCGCCCCCACGAACGGCGCGGCCGGCGTCGTGCCGTCCGTGTTGATGTACTACCGCCGCTTCGTCCCCGGTGCCAGCGAGGACGGCATCGTCCGGTTCCTGCTGACGGCCGGCGCGGTGGGGGTGATCATCAAGGCGCTGGCTTCGATCAGCGGTGCCGAGGTCGGCTGCCAGGGCGAGGTCGGTGCGGCCTGTTCGATGGCCGCCGCGGGCATGGCCGCCGCCCTCGGAGGAACGCCTGCGCAGGTCGAGAACGCCGCCGAGATCGGCATGGAGCACAACCTCGGGCTCACCTGCGACCCGGTCGGCGGGCTGGTGCAGATCCCGTGCATCGAACGGAACGCGATCGCCGCGGTGAAGGCGGTGACGGCCGCCCGGACGGCGCTGCGCGGGGACGGCCGGCACATCGTCAGCCTGGACTCGGTGCTGAAGACCATGCGCGAGACCGGCGCCGACATGAGCGTGAAGTACAAGGAGACCGCCCGCGGCGGCCTTGCCGTGAACGTCATCGAGTGTTGAGGTCGTGTCCGGATTCGGCTGAGCCCTAGGCTGCCGGGCATGAACCAGGACCCGCTGCGCTGGCTGTACCGGATCACCTGGATCAGCGGAGCCGTCGCCGGGCTGCTGTTCCTCCTGCTGGCGATACCAACCGGGGGTCCGGACGACGACCACGAGATCGAGGTCGCAGCACGTGCGGCCGCGCTGACGGCCTTCGGCTGGACGCTGACCAAGCTGCTGGCTCTCGTCGCCGCCGGTTCGGGCCTGCTCCTGATCGGCCTGACGCCGGTGGTGACGTCTCTGCAGCGGGTGCTCCGCCAGCAGGACGCCCTGACCAAAGCACTCAAGGTGAACGAACCGCAGGCGAAGGCCGTCCTCCCCGAGGCTGCCCCGGAGCAGGCCCGTCCCATCGCACAGTGACCCGAAGTGGACCGGTGGGTCCGCTCCCTGTTCCGATCCGCTTCCTACTCCCCTCCCCCGAACGCCACCGTTTCGGTCAAGTGCTCCACCCTGTGCTGTGGCGAATGACCGAAAGGGGAGCGTTCGGTGATCGGGAGGTGCGGAGCGGACGCCGGCGCACCCGGTTCGAGCGGGGATGGCTAGACTCCTGAAACGTCCACAATCCGAAGGAAGCCGACGATGCCCGTCCTCGAAACGTACGCGCCCGACCCGTCCCGCTATGACGGACGGATGCCCTACCGCAGCGTCGGCCGCAGCGGCCTGAAGCTGCCGGCCATCTCGCTCGGCCTGTGGCACAACTTCGGCGACGACGTCCCCTTCGCCACCCAGCGGGCGACGCTGCGCCGGGCCTTCGAGCTCGGCGTCACCCACTTCGACCTGGCCAACAACTACGGCCCGCCCTACGGCGCTGCCGAGACCAACTTCGGCCGCCACTTCCGCGAGGACTTCAAGCCCTACCGCGACGAGCTGATCATCTCGTCCAAGGCCGGCTGGGACATGTGGCCCGGCCCGTACGGCGACCTCGGCTCGCGGAAGTACCTGCTCGCCTCCCTCGACCAGTCGCTGTCCCGGATGGGGCTGGACTACGTCGACATCTTCTACCACCACCACTTCGACCCGACCACGCCGCTGGAGGAGACGATGGCCGCGCTGGACGCCGCGGTGAGGCAGGGCAAGGCACTGTACGTCGGCATCTCGTCCTACTCCGGCGAGCGGACGCGGGCAGCGGTCGCCATCGCTCGGGAGTTGGGGACGCCGCTGGTCATCCACCAGCCGTCGTACTCGATGCTGAACCGCTGGGTCGAGGAGGACCTCCTGGACGCGCTCGCCGAGACCGGACTCGGCTGCATCGCCTTCTCCCCGCTGGCCCAGGGGATGCTCACCGACAAGTACCTGGACGGCGTGCCGGCCGGCTCGCGCGCGTCCCAGGACAAGTCGCTGTCGACCGACCTGCTGACCGAGGAGAACCTCGCGCACATCCGCAAGCTGAACGAGCTCGCCGCCGGACGCGGCCAGACCCTCGCCCAGCTGGCGATCGCCTGGGTGCTGCGGGACGCGCGGGTCACCTCGGCGCTGATCGGCGCGTCCAGTGTCGGCCAGCTGGAGAACAGCGTGAAGGCCGTGGCCAACCTCGACTTCACCGCGGACGAGCTGGCCGCGATCGACGCCTACGCCACCGACGGCGGCATCAACCTCTGGGCGGCCCCGAGTCGCGCCTGACCAGCCTGAACCGTCGGGGACAGGTACTTCGGTTCACCGGGGACAGTTGGACCGCCGGGTGAACCGCCGGGGACAGGTACTTCGGTTCACCGGGGACAGTTGGACCGCCGGGTGAACCGCCGGGGACAGGTACTTTGGTTCACCGAGTGAACGGAAGTACCTGTCCCCGACGGTTCAGTCCTCGGCGGTGCTTCCGTTGGTTCACCGGGTGAACGGAAGTACCTGTCCCCGACGGTTCAGTCCTCGGCGGTGCATCCGTTGGTTCACCGAGTGAACCGAAGTACCTGTCCCCGCCGGTTCAGGCTGGGGGTGCCGACTGGCTCCGCCGCCATCGGGGACGTCTCGGCTCGTCCGGTGGACGGCGGAGCCAGGATTCGGGGGGTAGGAGGGGCGGCTGACGCCGCCCGGGGCGTCAGCTGTTGAGCCGGGCGAACTCCGGCCAGATCGCGGCGCAGTCCTCCCGTCCCTCTTCGAGGTGGATCAGGTCGAACGTGGAGGTGTCCTTGCCGTCGAGGTAGTCCCGCAGGTGCTGGTCGGAGAAGCCTCCGTCCGCAGCGTCCAGCTTGGTGGACGCGTAGTAGCAGGTCTTGATCCCGGCCCACATCATCACCGCGACGCACATCGGGCACGGCTGGCAGGTGGCGTACATCACGCAGTCGGACAGGTCGAGGGTGTTGAGCTTCTTGCAGCCCTCGCGCACCGCCACCATCTCGGCGTGACCGGAGATGTCGGTCTCCTTGACCACGGTGTTGCCCACCGCGCAGACGACCTCGCCGTTGCGTACCAGCGTCGCTCCGAAGGGGCCGCCGGTGCCTTCGCGCATGCCCTCGATCGTGGCGTCGCAGGCGAGTGCGAAGTAGTAGTCCATGTCGCTCATTTCAGGTTTCCTTTGTCTGTCGTAGTTGTCTGGAAGTCAGGCGCGCCTGCGGGTACCGACGAGCAGGTAGCCGACGAAGCCGATGGCCAGGCCACAGAAGAAGGCCCAGCTGTTGATGGTCGCGAGCAGCGCGACGCCCGGCAGTGCCTTGCCGGCCATCGTGATCACGAAGCTGACGATCAGGACGCCGACCGCTCGCCAGTTCACCCCACCGGGGTGCCCACCGTCCGTGCCGGGCTCGGCGTAGATGGTGTCCAGGTCCAGCTGCTGGCGCCGCTCGAAGTAGTAGCTGGCCAGCATGATCCCGGCGATCGGCCCGAACATCGAGCCGATGAAGCTGTAGAACAGGTACAGCATCGTGGTGTTCTGGACGAACTGCCACGGCAGGATCAGCGTGCCGACGACCGCAGCCACCAGGCCGCCGGTCTTCACGCTGAACAGCTTCGGGAACTGCGCGGTCAGCTGCAGGCCGGACGGGAGCATGTTGCCGAACACCACGAACGCGGTCGCGCCGACGTTCATCGCCAGGATCAGCAGGATGACCACGAACGGGTTGCCGATCGAGTTGATGGCGTCGACGAAGATCGTCGGCTTGTTGACGTCGATCGCGCCACCGGACACCGCCGAGAGCGAGGCCATGAAGCCGATGGTGACGGCGGCGAACAGCAGGTAGGACACCAGCATCCCGATCGGGAAGCCCCGGACGGGATCGCTGGTCGACTTGGCGTTGCGGGTGAGGTCGCCGATGTTGACGATCGGCCCGGCCCAGTTCGACACCAGCATGGAGACGCAGGTGATGAAGCCGACCACCGTGACCGGCGTGCTCGGCACCGGGTGGTAGCTGAGGACGTTGCCCAGCCCGCCGGCGTTGCTCACCGCGAGGAAGAGGCCGATGACCATCAGCACCCACACGGCTGGTGAGGCCCAGTTGGAGAACTTGTCGATGAACTTCTGGCCGGCCAGGTAGAGCACGACCGTGATCACGGCCATGATCAGGTAGGAGATGGCGGTGGGGATCGCCAGGCCGAGCAGCGTGGTGCCGCCGCCGAGCTGGAGGTAGCCCGGGAAGATCCGGTCGAACACGATGTCCAGCGCCTGTGCGGAGGAGATGGTGGTGAGTCCGAAGAACACGAAGCCCGCGATCAGGCCGCGGATCATCGCCGGGACGATCGCGCCCTTGACCCCGAATGTGTCCCGGATCTGCATGGCGAACGGGATGCCGTACTTGGCTGCCGCGCGACCGTTCAGCACGTAGCCGATCGACACGATCACGGCCGCGATCAGGATGGCCCCCACGACCTGGAGGGCGTTCAGGCCGAGGGCGAAGAAGCCGACGACGGTGAAGTAGCTCAGGATGTTGTGGATCGGGCCCATCCAGACGGTGATGAAGTTCTTCGTCCCCCACGGACGCTGGGTCGGGGGAATGGGCAGGACCTCGTCGGAGTAGCCGCGCGAGGAGAATCCCGCCCGCTCCGCTTCGGTGAGGACGGCGAGCCCGCTGGCTTCCGCCGGATTGGTGGACATGGGGTTCCTTTCTGGTTCCCGGTCGTCACTGACCGGACTATCGGTGGATGGGTGAGGGTTCACTGGTACTTCTCGGCCAGTGCGAGGGTGGCCGCGTGGAAGGCCTCGATCGGGGGGTGGGTGAGGCCGGCGCCGATCATTCCGATCCCGGCCTCCTTGTGGGCGATCGCGGTGTTGATCACCGGCAGGATCCCGGTCTCCTCCACCTTCCGGACGTCGATGCCGGTGGCGGTGCCCCGGAAGCCGAGGATCGGGATGGTGAGGGCCGGGTTGGTGGTGGTGGTGGTGATGTCCGCCATGGTCCGCGAGTACTCGATCGCCTCGCTGACGGTGCCGCCGACCAGCGGGACGATCGCCGGCGCGCACGCCATCGCGAAGCCGCCGATGCCGTAGGTCTCGGTGATCGCCGAGTCGCCGATGTCGAGCCCGCGATCGGCCACGGTGAAGCCGGGGAACAACGGACCCTCGACCACCTGCGCCGGGCCGGTCAGCCAGGTCCCCTGGCCCAGGCCGGAGACCCGGATGCCGAAGTCGACCCCGTTGCGGCACATCGTGGTGACGACGGTGGAGTACTCGATGTCGTGCGCGGAGTCCATCGCCGCCTTGGAGCAGGCCATCCAGGTCGGCCCGGAGAAGTAGTCCGAGCTGGCCACGAAGTTGAACACGTCCTGCTTGTCCTTGGTGGAGAAGCCCGAGTCGAGGATGTGCGGGGCGAGCGCCTGGATCAGCAGCGTCGTGCCGGCGTTGTTCCGGTTGTGCGCCTCGTCGCCCATGTGCAGCGCCTGGGCCAGCATCATCCGCAGGTCGATCTCCCTGGCCGAGACCATCGCGTCCCGCAGGATCGGGCCGAAGACGTCCCGCATCCAGTTGAGCCGGTCGATCACGGTGGAGTCGTTGGCGCCCATCCGCAGGATCTTCGCGAGCTGCTCCGACAGGTTGGTGTAGGCGTAGTTGCCGTAGGGACGGTTCTCGACGATGTGCATGAACATCGACGCCGAGGTGACCCCCGCCATCGAGCCGACCGCGTTGTGCTCGTGACAAGGGGAGAAGTCGATCTCACCGGACGCGGCCAGTTCGTACGCCTCGTCCAGGTCCTTCGCCAGCCCCTCGAAGACCAGGGCGCCGGTGACGGCTCCCTTCATCGCTCCGGCCATCCGCTCGAAGGCAATCGGCGGGCCGGCGTGCAGGATGGTCTTCTTCGTCATCCCGGGGACGACGTCGAGCGCGCGGCCGAAGCCCACCAGCACCGGCTGGGAGGTGACGATCCGCTCCACCGCCACGGCGTTGGCCGCCTCGATCCGCTCGGCCAGGTCGGGACGGGCGAGGGTCGCCAGCGCCGCCACCACGTCCGGGCGGCCGCCACCGGGCGGCGTCCAGTCGAGATGGGTCACCGCAGCCCCCTGGGCCTTGATGTCCTCGGCGAACATCGCCGCGCCGACGTTGATCGCCGACAGCGGACGTCCGAAGATCTCAGCGATCGTGCTCATGCGTTCTCTCCCTTGTAGACGAACTCGCGGGCCAGCAGCCCGGTGTTGGTGGACGACGAGGCCCAGGTCACGCCGGCCCCGGTGAGCTTGGCGACCTGCTCGTCGAAGCCCTGGAAGTCGGACTCGGTGCCCAGCACGTAGGCCAGGATCTCCAGGTGCCGGCCGGCGGCCGCGGCATTCGCCTTGGCCTCGGTGATCGCCGGCAGCATCACGCCGACCGGGTCCGGGTTGGACCCGTAGCCCAGCACGATGTCCATCACGATGACGCCGACCTCGGGGTCGGCCGCCTCGGTCCGGAAGCGCTCGATCCGGTTGGAGGGGTCGATCATCGGGTGCGGTTTGCCGTTGGTGAACTCGTCCTCGCCGAAGTCGAGGAAGGTGTGGCCCCGGGACGGATCGGTTCCGCGCAGCCGCTTGGCCGGATCCTTGGAGATGTTGGAGTACACGTCGTCGTACTTCTCCAGCGCCAGGAACATCGACTCGTCGCACAGGGTGCCGCCGCAGAACAGCGCCCGGATGTACTTCTGTTCGGGCGTCAGTTTGGCGCGGACCTCCTCGATCAGCGGCCAGTTGAGCGCGTGCAGGTCGAGGGTCGACTCGTCCACGCCGCTGGCCACCACCGCGGCCAGCGCGGCCGGCTTGGTGCGATCGAAGAACGCGATGCCACGGGTCTTGGCGGCCTCGGCCACCTCGGGCCCGGCGCCCAGGAAGCACACCACCGACGGCTTGGCCGAGGCGGCCAGCCGGTCGAGCACCTTCTCGGCGACCTCGCTGGCCGGCGGCTTGGAGACCACCACGATGACGTCGGTGCCCGGGTCGGAGTCGAGGGCGTCGATGCCGTCCAGCATCATGATCGCCCCGACCTCGGCCGACAGGTCGCGTCCGCCGGTGCCGAGCAACTGGCTGACCCCGCCGGTGAAGTCGTGGATCCGGACGCTCATCTCCTGCGCGCCGGTTCCCGACGCCGCGACGATCCCGATCCGGCCGCGCCGCACCTTGTTGGCGAAGCACAGCGAGACACCGTTGATGATCGCGGTGCCGCAGTCCGGCCCCATCATCAGCAGTCCGGCCTCGTGGGCTTTCTGCTTCAGCGCGATCTCGTCGGCCAGCGGAACGTTGTCGGAGAACAGCATCACGTTCAGCCCGGCGTCCAGGGCGTGGTGGGCCTCGCCGGCGGCGAAGGCGCCGTTGACGCTGATCACCGCGACGTTGGCGTCCGGGCGTCCGGCTGCTGCTGCCCGAACCGTGCGATAGGTGACCTCGGTGTCGGACCCGGTCGGCTTGCGGTCGAGCAGCCCGATCAGGCCCTCCAGGGCCGCGTCGGCACCCGCCTCGTCGCCGTCGGTGACCACGATCAGCACCAGGTCGCCGGGGGTGGACGCCTCGATCTCGGCGGTGATCAGGCCCTGGTTGGTCAGGATCTCCTTGTTCATGGGCGTGGCCATCGCCGCCACCGCGTTCACGACGCCGTCCAGGGCCGCCGCCTTGGTCGAGATCGACATCAGCGATACCGAGTCGACGTACGTGTTGTTCTTGATGAGTGTCCTTGTGGGCATCACTTTCCTCGCTACTTCGTTGGGGTCTGGAGAGACTGGGACAAGTGCGCGGCCGCCAGCAGGCCGTACGCCAGATCGGTGCCGGAGGTGTGGCCGATCGCCACCAGGGCGGCGACGGTCTCCGGTAGCCGCCCGGCGTCGCCCTGGCCGCAGACCGCGGCGAGGACGTCGACCAGCGGTTGGACGGCGCGTCCGGCACAGGCCTGGTGCAGGGCGGTCAGCGAGACCGCGTGGGTGGTGCCGGGGACGGCGACCGCGGCCACGGCAGCGGTGATCGCCGCCAGCGGGCCGCCCAGCTGGGCGGCGGTGAAGGCCAGGCCGGTGAGGACGTCGTCACCGGCGGGGGTGAGCCCGGTGCCCAGCCCGATCAGGGCAGACGCCGCCGCCCGCAGGGCGACGGCGTCATCCCTGGCCACGGCGTCCGCGATCAGGTCGAGGCTGTCGGCGATCCGGGCGGCGACCGCACGCGAGAACGGGTCGGCTCCCGGCCGGGCGCCACCGGCCAGGCCGAACTCGGCCAGCGCGGCGTCGACGGCGGCGAGCCGGTCCGGGCGTACCGGCCCCGGGATCGCCGCCGGCTGCCAGGGCGCCGCCTCGGCGAGATCGACGACGACGTCCCCGGCGAACAGCAGGGAGCCGCGGGCCCGCACGGGCGTCCCGGGGTCGAGGCCGAGGTCGTCCATGGCGTCGACGGCGAGTCGGACGGTCCGTGGGCCGGCCGGAACCCGGCGCGCGGCCAGGCTCCACAGCTGGTCGTCGGCAGCGGAGACGTTCACGACCGAGGTGAAGACCGAATGGACGGAGCCGACGAAGCCCCCGGCATCGCCGCCGAGGTCGGGCAGCAGGGCGGCGTCCACCGCCAGCGCTGACACCGTCGTCATCGTGGTCTCCTCGTCCGGCCGGATCCGTCAGGCGAGCGCGGTGCGCAGGATCGCGGCGAGTTCGGTGAACCCCTTCTCCTCGGCATGCGCCAGCGGCGGGACGCCCCACTGGTCGACCATGGTGGGGTCCGCTCCGGCAGCCAGCAGCAGCCGGACGATCTCCTGCTGGGCGGGGCCGCCGTCGCGCAGGATGATCGCCTCCAGCAGGGGCGTCCAGCCGCAGAGGTTGGTGTGGTTCACGTTGATGTCGGTCTCTTCGGCCAGGTAGCGGACCACGTCGAGGTGGCCCTTCTCGGCCGGCGGGTGGATCCCGACGCCGTCGAAGCGGGTGCGCCGGTCGAGGTCGGCGCCGGCCGCAACCATCAGCTGGACGAGCTCGAGGCTGCCGGAGATGCAGCCCCACAGGAACGGGTTCAGGCTGATCTGGTCCTGCGCGTCGAGGTCGGAACCGGCATCGATCAGCAGCCGCACGACGTCGAGCCGGCCCGCCTTGGCGGCGATCAGGATCGCCGTGCGTCCCTGGGTGTCGGTGGCGTCGATCTCGGCACCACCGGCAAGCGCGGCGCGGATCGCCTCGGGTGCTGCGGTGGCGGCCAGCGTGGGCCAGTCTGCGGCGGTCTGCCTGGGCGTTCTCATGGACACAACCTCGTTGTTCGCGATCTCGACGGCTCGGACTCCGGGCCTACGTAACATCTGGTATACCATATACCATGCGAATCCTGCTCGCCCTCGGGGGGAACGCCCTCGTCGGCCCCAACGAATCGGTTCGGCCCGACCACCAGATGGCCGCCGCACAGGCCGCCGCGGCCCAGATCGCCCGCCTGGTCCACGCCGGCCACCAGGTATTGCTCAGCCACGGCAACGGCCCCCAGGTCGGCAACATCCTCGCCAAGAACGACCTCGCCTCGTTCGCGCTCACCCCCGTCCCGCTGGACTGGTGCGTGGCCAACTCCCAGGGCTCGATCGGTCTCGTGCTGCTGAATGCCCTGGACGCCGCGCTGGCAGCCGAGGGCTCGGCCGTCCAGACGGCCGTCCTGGTGTCGCGGACGCTGGTGTCCGCCGACGATCCGGCGTTCGGCAACCCCACCAAGCCGATCGGACGCTTCGTCGACGACGAGACCGCCGAACGGCTGGGACAGTTCGGCCAGCGCTACGTCCGGGTGGACGACCGGGGGCTGCGTCGGGTGGTGGCCAGCCCGCAGCCGATCGAGATCATCGAGGCGCCGGCGGTGAAGGCACTGCTGGACGCCGGGTTCCTGGTCGTGGCCGGCGGCGGCGGGGGCGTCCCGGTGGTCCGGCGCGCGGACGGCAGCCTGCACGGCGTCGAGGCGGTCGTGGACAAGGACCTGTCCTCGATCCTGCTCGCCGGCCAGATCCACGCCGACGCGCTGGTGATCGCCACGAACGTCGACAGTGTGTGGCTCGACTGGGGCACCGACGCCGCCCGTCCGCTGCGCGAGGTGCGGGTGGCCGACATGCGCCGCCACCAGGCCGACGGCCAGTTCCCGCCCGGCTCGATGGGCCCGAAGGTGGAATCGGCCTGCCGTTTCGTCGAGAGCACCGGCGCCCGGGCCGTGATCACCTCACTGGAACGGATCACCGAGGCACTGGACGGGACCACCGGAACCGTCGTCACGCCCTGATCTGAGCAGCCGGGCGGTGGCTGCGCCGCCGTCCGGACGCGACCGGACGGGGGCGTCAGGACTGGGCGTCAGGATTGGGGCGTCAGGACTGGGCGCGGCTGCCGAAGAGCTGCTGCAACGCGACCTTCTTCGACGTCGCCACATGGATGGCGGCGAGCCGGCGGGCCTCGTCCACGTCACCGGCTGCGATCGCCTCGGCCAGGCCGCGGTGCTCGACGCAGAGCTCCCGCGGATCGGTGTTCTGGCGCAGCAGCCAGTTGAGCCGGTTGTGCAGCGGCTCGAGGGTTCTGGCCAGGACCTCGTTGTGGCTCATCTGCACCAGCAGGGCGTGGAACGCCACATTGGCCTCGTCGGCGGCTCGGCGGTCGCCGGCTGCCAGCGCCCGTTCGGTCGCCTCGACGTGGGACATCATCTCGGTGATCTCGGCGGGCACGGCCTTGCGTGCGGCCAGGACGGCTTCCTGGACCTCCAGTGCCTCGCGCACCTCGTAGATCTCGTCCAGGTCCGCCGGCTCCAGATGGGCCACCACCGCGCCCCGGCGCGGGTTCAGCGTCACGAAGCCCTCGGAGGAGAGGATCCGCAGCGCCTCCCGGATCGGCACCCGGGAGATCCCGGTCTCGGCGACCAGGTCGCGTTCCTTCAGGCGGTCGCCGGGCGCCAGCACACCGGACGCGATCCGCTCGCGCAGGTAGTCCTGCACGATGTCGACCATGGAGGGGACGGCATCACCGGGACGTGCCTGCTCGGGCGATGCGACGACCATGGCGGTATGGTACTGCGCTGCCTCGATGGGCCGGCCGAGGTCGTTCCTTGGCAGGTGTGGTCGACGTCCGCTGCGGGCGTCCTGCTGGCGCCGGCCTGTGCCGATCGGGCCAGAGCCGAGCGGACCGGGCTGGCCGGGGCCGGGCGGGCCGAAGGAGTGGTCCGGGGTCGGGCGGCCGGAGCCGCGCGGGGCAGGGCCCACCCGGGCCGTCCGGAACACCCGGGCCTAGGCTGGGTTGATGCAGCGCGTAGTGGTCCACGACCTGTCCAGCCCGCACCGACTCGGTGAGGCCGACCTGACCGTCCTCGGCCCGGACGGCGAGCCACTCGCCGACGCGGAGGTGACCCTCCGCCAGACTCGGCACGACTTCGCCTTCGGGAACATCGGGTTCGACTTCGTCCCCCTGGCCAACGCGACGCCCGCCGAGGGCGACGCCGAGCTGGCCGGGCTGTGGCTGGAGTTGTTCAACACCGCGACGCTGCCGTTCTACTGGGGCGACTTCGAGGTCGTCCCCGGACTGCCGCGGACGGCCGAGCTGCTCGCGACCGCACGGTGGTTCGCCGAGCGCGGCGTCCGGCTGAAGGGACACCCGCTGATGTGGCACACGGTCCAGCCGCAGTGGCTGCTCGACCTGCCGCTGGACGAGGTCGAGCGGCTCCAGCGCGAGCGGATCCGCCGCGAGGTCGGCGACTTCCGCGGCCTGGTCGAGGTCTGGGACGCGATCAACGAGGCCGTGATCATGCCGGTGTTCACCGCCGAGGACAACGGCATCACGCGGCTGGCAAGGGCAAAGGGACGGTTCCACGCCATCCGGCTGGCCTTCGACGAGGCCCGGGCCGCCAACCCGGAGGTCCACCTGCTGATCAACGACTTCGACCTGTCCAGCGCGTACGAGTGCCTGATCGAGGGGCTGCTGGAGGCCGGCGTCCGGATCGACGCGATCGGCCTGCAGACCCACATGCACCAGGGCTACCGCGGCGAGGAAGCGGTGCTGGCCGTCGCCGACCGGTTCGCCCGCTACGGCCTGCCGCTGCACTTCACCGAGACGTCGTTGGTGTCGGGGCAGCTGATGCCGCCGGAGATCGTGGACCTCAACGACTACGTGGTCGAGTCGTGGCCGTCCACCCCGGAGGGGGAGGCGCGGCAGGCCGACGAACTCGTCCGCCACTACCGGACGCTGGTCGGGCACCCGGCCGTGGAGGCGATCACCTACTGGGGCATCACCGACCGCGGCGCGTGGCTCGGCGCGCCGATCGGCCTCGTCCGGGCGGACGGGACGCCGAAGCCGTCCTACGCTGCGCTGCACGCACTGATCAAGGGCGAGTGGTGGCTGTCGCCGACGACCGTCCGCACCGACGACGACGGGCGGGTCGGCGTCCGCGGGTTCGCCGGAGACTACGAGATCTCCGTCGGCGCCGGGTCGGCCCCGTTCACGCTGACCCCGGGCACGCGCAGCGAGTGGACGCTCCCGCCATTGTGAACCGGCTGAACCGCCGGGGACAGGTACTTCGGTTCAGGTGTGAACCGGCTGAACCGCCGGGGACAGGTACTTCGGTTCAGGTGGACCGACCGGCGAGGTGAACCGCCGGGGACAGGTACTTCGGTTCAGGTGGGCGGACGGTGAACCGAAGTACCTGTCCCCTCGGTTCACCCACCCTCGGTTCACCCGAGGCTGAACCGAAGTACCTGTCCCCAACGGTTCAACCGGCGGCGTGGGGTCAGAGCGCCGCCAGCGCGGCCAGCACCAGGTCGTGGGCGTACGGGGCGGCGACGGCGCGCAGGAAACGCGGGAAGTCGATCGCCGCGGACGCGTCCGCGCGATCCGAGATCGTCCTGACCAGCCCGAACGGGACGCCGGCCGCGTGGCAGACCTGCGCGACCGCAGCCCCTTCCATCTCGACGGCGAGCGCGTCCGGCAGGTCGGAGCGCAACAGGGTCGACCGCTCGGAGGTGGCGACGAACACGTCCCCGGACACGACCAGGCCCTGATGGACGGCCGGCGTGCCGAGACCGAGTGCGGCGAGGTCGGTGCGATGCTCAGCGCACACCCGCTCGGCAGCCTCGACGAGGACGGCCGTCAGCGCCGGATCGGTCGGGACGCGCTCGACCCCGATGCCCGGCAGCACCCGTTGTGGCCACAGCGGACGGGCGTCGAAGTCGTGCTGCAGGGCCGCGGTGGCGACGACGACGTCCCCGGGCTTCACCTCGTCCCCGAGACCGCCCGCCGTGCCGACCATCAGCAGCGCGTCCACACGCTCGCAGAGCAGGGCGGCGGTGGCGGCGGCCGCCACCTTGCCGACCCCGGACAGGGCGAGGACGACCTCGCGTCCGGCGAGCGTGGCCCGCTCCAGCTCAACACCGGCCGTCCGCTCGGCAGCCACCGTCCCCTCGGCCCGGGCGGCGTCCCTGATGGCGCCGAGTTCCTCGCGCATCGCCGCGACGATTCCGATCATGAGTTCCCCCCTGGCCGCGCCATCAGCGCAGGAACAGCGACCGCAGCCGTCGGGTCGTGAAGGCCACCCCGAGCACGGACATCACCAGGAAGTAGCCCAGGTGAACCCAGGTGGACGCCTCGAAATGCCCCACCGAGAGCTGACGCATCAACTCGACCCCGTGCCACAGCGGCAGCGCCATGATGAACCACTGCACGGCCTGGGGAAACACCGTGATCGGGAACAGCGTCGAGGAGAACATGAACATCGGCAGCAGTGCGATGTTGATCCAGTCCATCTGCTGGAAGGTGGAGAAGTAGCTGGTGATCGCCATGCCCAGGGACGCGAACCCGAGCGCGATCAGCAGCGCGACCGGGACCATCGCCAGCGCCCACCAGGAGGTCACCAACCCCATCGCCGTGATCACCCCCATGAACCCGAGCGCGTACAGGAAGCCGCGGAACAGTGCCATGAAGATCTCGCCGGCCGCCACATCGAACGGGCCGAGCGAGGTGGCCAGCATGCCCTCGTACAGCTTGGCGAACCGCAGCTTGAAGAAGACGTTCCAGGTGGAGTCGTAGATCGCCCCGTTCATGGCGGACGTAGCCAGCAGCGCCGGCGCGATGAACGCGGCGTAGCTGATCGGCGCACCGCCCGGACCGGCCACCGTCCCGACCAGTGCCCCCAGCCCCAATCCCATGCTGAGCAGGTAGAACACCGGCTCGAAGAAGCCGGAGACGATGATGATCCAGTTCTGGTTGCGGATCACCTTGAAGCCGCGCTCGATCACCGTCGCGGTGTTGCCGGACGAGTTCGCGGCGAACCAGCCGGGCAGCCCGCCGCTGCGCGAGCGGCGGACGTCGAGGGTCCGGGCAGGGGCGGTCATCGCTGCAACCTCCGGGTGAAGTTCCGCACGGCCAGCCAGGCGCCGAGGGCAGCCAGAGCCCCGAGGAAGGCCAGGTGGACGGCCACCTCCCAGCCGGCCAGCGGCAGGCCGAAGCTGACCGCGCGGGCGAGTTGCGTCCCGTGCCACATCGGCGAGATCCAGCCGATCCACTGCAGGTAGCCGGGCATGGCGCTGAGCGGGTAGAAGGTGCCGGCGAACAGGAACATCGGCATCACGATGAACCGCTGCACCATCGAGAACTGGTAGCCCTCCTGCTCGACGGTCGCCGAGTAGGCCATCAGTGGTGCGCCGAACGCCACGCCCGCCAGGGCCGTGACCGGGATCATCAGGACGGACGTGGTCGGATTGACCGCGCCGAGCAGCACCAGCACCAGCCAGAACACGGCGGCCTCCGCCGCCATCCGGATCGCGACCGCCAGCAACTCGCCGAGCGCGACCTGGGTCGGGGACGCTGCTGTCGTGGCCCGGGCGAAGTAGAGCTTGCCCCACTTGAAGCCGTCCATCACCGGGAACATGGTCTCGTTGGCCGCGCTCATCACGACGGTGGCGACCAGCAGGCCGGGCGCGACGAAGGTGAGGTACGGGACGCCGTCCACGCCGCCGCTGGCCTTGTCGACGAGCGTGCCCAGTCCGATGCCCATGGCGATCACGTACAGGATGGGGGTGAGCAGCGCCGAGCCGAGAATGGACGTCCAGTAGGCGCGCATGCCGATCAGCCGCCACTCGGCCTGGTACCACCAGCCGAGGCTGCGCACCCGGGACGCCTGGATGGACGCCGGGAGGGCGCGGCCGGAGTAGGCGAGGGTGTTCGAGTCGGCGAGGTCGACACCGGCGCTTCCGCCTGCCGGGTCGCTGCCCGGACGGGTCGAGGGATTCCGCGGGTCAGTCAATGAGGCTCCTCCCGGTGAGCCGGAGGAACACGTCCTCCAGGGAGGAACGGCGCACGAGCGTGGTCATCGGCGTATGTCCGTCCGCTCGGACGCGGGCCAGGGCGGCCTCGCCGTCCTCGGTGTAGAGCAGCAGCCGGTCGGGCAGGGGCTCCAGGCTGTCGGCGTAGTGGCGCAGGTCGTCGACCAGTTCGGCGTTGCGTTCGGAGCCGAAGCGCAGCTCCAGCACCTCGCGGGTGGAGAAGCGGCGGATCAGGTCGGCCGGGCTGCCCTCGGCGACGATCTTGCCGTGGTCCATGACGATCAGCCGGTCGCAGAGCTGCTCGGCCTCGTCCATGAAGTGGGTGGTGACGATCAGGGTGACGCCGGCCTCCTTGAGCCGGAACAGCCGATCCCACAGGATGTGCCGGGCCTGCGGGTCGAGGCCGGTGGTGGGCTCGTCCAGAAGGAGCACTGTGGGTTCGTTGACCAGCGCCCGGGCGATGGTGAGCCGGCGCTTCATGCCGCCGGAGAGGTTGTCGACCTTCTCGCCGGCCTTCTCGGTGAGCTGGGCGAAGGCGAGCAGTTCGTCCGCCTTGGGACGGAGGTAGGAGTAGGGCAGGCCGAAGTAGCGCCCGTACATGATCAGGTTGTCGCGGGCGCGCAGTTCGGTGTCGAGGTTGTCGGTCTGCGGGACGACGCCGAGGTTCGCCCGGACCTCGGGCCCGTGGGTCTCGGGGTCGAGGCCGTTGACCAGCAGCGTCCCGGAGGTGCGCAGGCTGGTGCCGCCGATCATCCGCATCGTGGTGGACTTGCCGGCGCCGTTCGGCCCGAGCAGTCCGAACGACTCGCCGGAGGCCACGTCGAAGTCGATGCCGTCCACGGCGTGGACGTCCCCGTAGGTCTTGGTGAGGGCGCGGGCTTCGATCACAGGCACCGGACCACCCTAGTCACCGTCGGTGACACCGCCGACCGCCCTCCGCCCGCCGTGAACCGTCGGGGACAGGTACTTTCGTTCACGCCGACCGACTGAATCATCGGGGACAGGTACTTCGGTTCACGCCTAGCTGAACCATTGGGGACAGGTACTTTCGTTCAGGCCGATCGACCTGCCGGACGGCTGTGAACCGAAGTACCTGTCCCCGACGGTTCACGACGGTTCGCCCGAACCGGAGTACCTGTCCCCGACGGTTCAGGTGAACCGAAGTACCTGTCCCCGACGGTTCAGGTGAACCGAAGTACCTGTCCCCAACGGTTCAGGGGACGGGGGAGGCGGGGGCTACATCTCCTCGTGGGACGCCGGGTCGGCACCGAACAGGCGTCCGTCGGGACGGCCGAGCGCGGTGATCGCCGCCACCTCGTCGTCGGCGAGCTCGAAGTCGAAGACCGCCAGGTTCTCGGCCTGGCGTTCGGCGGACGCGGCCTTCGGCAGCGGGACGGAGCCGAGCTGGACCTGCCAGCGGAGCACGACCTGGGACGGGGTGCGTCCGTGGGCGGACGCGATCGCGGTGATCACCGGGTCGGCGAACACCTCGCCGGCCCGTCCGAGCGGGCTCCACGATTCGGTGCGGACGCCGAGTTCGGCGTGACTGGCCCGCTGCGCGACCTGCGGGAAGTACGGGTGCAGTTCGACCTGGTTGACCGCGGGGGTGACGCCGGTCGCGGCGATGATCGCGTCCAGGTGCTCGGGGAGGAAGTTGCTCACGCCGATGGTCCGCAGGACTCCCGCGCTCTGCGCGTCCACGAGCGCCTGCCAGGCCTCGACGTAGCGCCCGGTGATCGGGTTCGGCCAGTGGATCAGGTACAGGTCGATCTGCTCCACGCCCAGCCGGTACGCCGACTCGCGGACGGCAGCGGTGGCGTCCGCGTAGCCGTGGTGCCGCCCGGGCAGCTTGGAGGTGATCACGATCTCCTCGCGCGGCACCCCACTACGCCGGACGGCCTCGCCGACGGCGCCCTCGTTCTCGTAGTTCACGGCCGAGTCGATCAGCCGGTAGCCGGTGTGCAGCGCGCTGATCAGGGACTCGACTCCGTCCGCCCCGCGCAGCGGGTAGGTGCCGAAGCCGATCGCGGGGAGCGTGGTGCCGTCGTTGAGTTCGTAGCTGGGGATCATGCCCCTGACGTTACCGCCCGCCTCGGGACCTGAACCGCACTGGAACCGTCCCATCTTGGGCCGGGTTCAGCTGGTGCGGTTGGCGCGGTACTGCAGCGAGTTGGGACGGCAGGCGCACTCGGTGGCGATCCGGATGCCGGCGATCCGGCGCTCGTCGCGCAGGGCGAACAGCTTCGGCACGATCCGGTCGCGGATCGCGGTCGGGCCGATCGTGTTGAGATAGATCTTCGTTGCGCCCTCGAAACCCGCGACGGTCGACGTCCGCCACTTCAGCATGACCCGCCAGGGCATCGGCAGGTCGGAGTCGACGGGACGGTAGTGCCACTCCTCGTTGCAGGGGACGTCCACGCCGGTGGCGGCGTGCATCGCGTGGATCATGTCCGACATCCCGCGGAGCTCGTCGGGCGTGTGGTGCCACGGGTCGGGCGCCTCCGACTTGGAGTAGATCTCGATCGTCGGGTAGCGGTGGCCGAAGCCGGCGAACGCGATCGCGTGGTCGCTCTCGGCGATCACCAGGTTGTGGTAGGCCGCGTAGTTCACCCCGAACTCGTTGTAGATGTTCGGGTTCAGCTGCAGCCGCTGCATCGCCTGTTCGTGCTGGACGCCCCGCTCGTCGATCGCCACCAGCTGCTTGTGCAGGTGGTCGAACGACGCTCCGGCCGGACGCAGCCAGTTCTGGAACACCGCCAGGTAGCGGGCGTACCGGTTCGTCCCGAACAGTGCCGTCATCGACTCCACGGTGAAGTCGGTGAACCGGTAGTGCTCGTCGGCAGACAGCGTCCCCGAGCCGGCCAGCTGGGTGTTGTCGGTGGCGCCGTCGACGAAGTGCCGGCGGGCGATGATCACGTCGTGCCCGCCTCCGAAGAAGCCGGACGCGGCCTCGAGCTTCGCCTCGGTGCCCATCGCGTCCAGCTCGGCGTCGGTGCGTCCGCCGGCCTTGAGCTTGGCGGTGACCACACTCAGGACGTGCTCACGTCCGGCCGGTGAGGCGAGGTACGCCGTCCGGCGAGCCTGGACGCGCTCGGGCAGCTCGTAGCCGTAGTTGAGATGCCAGTAGTCGTAGGACAGGATCTCGAACAGGTTCGGCACCCGCCGGAACTCGGCGACGGTGTCGAACAGCTCGGGCGCGTCGACGCGGTAGCGGGTCTCCCAGTTGCCGTCGTCATGCCGGATCACCCGGGACTTCTCCGGCGGCGTGTCCAGGTAGCGGCGCTCGCAGAAGGCGCAGTGCCGGCCGTGTTCTGCCGGGGCCAGGGGCACCGGCGGGGGCAGGTTCGTCACCAGCGGACGGTTGCCGCGGCCGGGCACCGTCCAGACTTCGGTACCACTGAACGGGTTCAGCTGCTTGATCGTGCCGTCCTTGAGCTCGGTGACGAACTCGGGCTCCCGCTGATACCCCGACAGTGACGACACGACTGGCCCCCTGACAACGACTTCAACCGCTACAGGGTAGCCCGGTCGCGTCCGCTTGCCGCGCGTCGACGCCCGGTTCCCTGGTGACGGCAAGGTGACGCGGGACGCGACACACCTGCTCGCTCGGTGGGCCGTGCCGGCCGATCTGGAGCCGTTTCGTGCGACTGAGCGAGCAGATGTGTCGCCGCACGGCGGGCACTCAGCGCACCCACTCCCGGTCGAGCAGGGCGTAGGCGTACGCGTCCTTCCAGATCGGGTCGCCGTCGGCGTCGCGGCGGAAGCTCGCGTTGGCCAGCAGGTGGCCCTCGCGGCGGAAGCCCAGACGCTCCAGCAGCCGCCAGCTCGCGAAGTTCTCCACATCGCAATGGGCCACCACCCGGTGCGCTCCCCATTCCTCGAAGCACGCGGTCAGCAGCCGGGCCGCGGCTTCGGTGGCGTAGCCGCGTCCCCAGTGGTCAGGGTGGAGGACGTAACCCAGCTCCCAGGTGCGCCACTCGTCCGGCGGGACGCGGGCGAGGTACAGGTTGCCGATCAGCTCGCCCGCCGGACGCAGGCAGATCGCCCAGAAGGCCGGGTCGGACGCGCGCGCGGTCGCCCAGTCGTCCGCCTCGGACGGGGTGATCGCGCCGTACGGCTCGAACTCGACGACCTCCGGCCTCGACAGGTACGCGTGCAGCGCCGGCCCGTCCGCCGCGGTGAAACGGCGCAGCCGCAGTCGTCGGGACGTCAACTCCGTCGATCTCGGCACCGGTCAAGTCCAGCGCAGTCCGGCCCCGGACGCAAAGCTCACCAGCTCACTTCGCCGCGACGTAACCGGCGTCCTCGACCGCCTGGCGTCCCTGCTCGCTGGTCAGCCATGCCAGCACCTTGCGGGCAGGGCTGTCGGCCGACGCCTCCGCGCGGATGACGGCGTAGAAGTCGTTGGTGTAGGGGTAGGAGCCGTTGCCGATCGTCTCCCGCGACGGCGCCACGCCGGACGCACCGAGCATCTTGATGCCCTCGACGCCGTACATGTTGGCGAGGTAGTAGTAGACGCTGTAGCCCAACGCGTTGCCGGTGTTCGCGTAGCTGGCGACACCGTCGATGATCTCGCCCATCTCGGCGGTGACCAGCTCGGCCGGCGCCTTCGCCATCTTGGCCTTGCCGACGACGTACTTGCGCAGCAACGCCTGCGACCCGGACTCCTCGGGACGCTGGTAGGCGACGATCTTCACGTCGTTGCCGCCCACCTTCGACCAATTGGCGATCCTGCCGGTGTAGATGTCGCGGTACTGCGCGGTGGTCAGGGAAGTGACCGGGTTGGACGCGTTGGCGAAGAACACCAGCGCGTCCCGTCCGATCGGGTGGAGTTCAAGCCGGACGCCGGATCGCTTGATCTCCGCTTTCACGGCCTGGTCGGCCTCGTAGACGATCAGCAGATCGGCGTCGCCGTCGATGAGGTTGCGGTAGGCGTTCGGCGTCCCGGTGGTCCTCACGGCGTTGTCGGCCTCGGCCTCAGGGACGCCGGTGAGGCGCTGGATGGCCAGCGAGATCAGCGGGATGTTCGCGGTCGAGCCGTCGATGCGCGGCAGTTGCGCGAGCGTGAACGGGTGGCCGGTCGGCGTCGCGGAGCCCGGGACGTTCACAGCCGTCCCCGCGGACGAGGTGGTCGACGGCGCGGACGGGGTGGGTGACGGCTGTCCGACGCACCCGGCGAGCGGGGCTGTGAGCAGGGTGGCGAGCAGGGCTCCGACGATGGTGCGTCGCCGCATGTCAGTCCTCCAGTCTGGTGTAGATGCTCTCGCGGTAGCGCCAGTTGCCGGCCTCGTCGACGACGCCGCGGTAGCGGCCGGCGGTCACCTGGTAGTAGGCGCTCGCGGCTCCGGCGACCGGGTCGGCCAGCGCGCCGGCCCAGGCGTAGGCCGTCCGGCGTCCCTGGCGGTCGAGGACGATCGGGGCCAGGGTCGGGCCAGCAGGTTCGCACACCACCCAGGCGCTGCCCGCAGCCCGGCACGAGGTTGCCGTCATCAGGTCGACGGGGGTGTCGGAGCCCAGGGCGAGGATGTGCCGGATGCCCGTGTCGGCGTCCGTGCCGCCGTCGGCGACGAACGCCCGGCTGAGTACCTGGTCGAAGCCGGCGGGCAGCGGTGTCGCCGCGCCGTCGGGAAGGGTGACCAGCCGGGTGGTCCCGTCCGCCTCGCTGACGGCGCAGGCACCGTCCGCCTCCCACCAGCAGACGATCCGCGCCGGGCCGGCCGGGACGAGGACCCGCAGGTCGGCGTCGACGAGTTGCTGTCCGGCCGCGCCGGAGAGCAGGTAGCCCACCGTCCGCGACCCGGTGGCGTAGTCACGCATCACCGCCTCGACGCTCTGCCACTCACCGCCGGACTCGCGCAGTGAACTGTCGAGCAATGTCCACCGATCCTCGCTGAGTTGGACGATGGCGTGCCCGGCGGTGAAGCCGTAGGTGTCGGCGTAGCGGGGCCGGACCGCCCAGGTGCCGGTGAGATCGAGGAAGCCGATCACCGCGCCCGACGGCTTGGTCGCTGCCGGGACGACCGCCGGGGCTCCCACCTCCCTGAGCGCGTAGTTCTCGAGCACCCAGCCCGGGTGGGGTGTGCGGCGTCCGGTCGCCAGGTCCAGGAAGAACTCGCCGGTTGGGTCGGAGACGTTGACGGTGTGGTCGTCGATGGCGGTGACATGACGGTTCTTGGCCGTCGACAGGGTCATCGTCCCGGTCGTGAAGTCGAGCAATCCGTCGTCGTGCTGGTTCAGTTCGGGCTCGACCCAGTCGGTGACGACGACATGGCTGAGCCCGGCACAGCTGGCCGAAGGTGTCCGGACGCGCCGCAGCAGCTTGCCGGTGAGGTCGTGGACCTCGGCCCTGCCGCCGGCCCTCTCGGTGATGAGGTACGCGGCGCGGCCAGTGGCGTCCGGGCAGTAGGTGTAGGAGCTGTAGCGCTTCGGCAGCACCAGCGTCCCGGTCGCGTCGAGGAAGCCGTAGACCACCGGCACATCGGACCCCGACGAAGTGATCGCGGTGGGTGCCGAGAGCGGCCACAGCATCGGCCGTCCGTCGCTGGCCGGCATCGCCCGAGGCCCGACGTCGTGCGGGAGTGGCACCGTCGACAGGCTCGGGGTCGGGACGGGTGTGCTAGCCGGCCCGCTGCTTCCGGCGTCGGTGGGACGGGTCGTCGCGCCGACGGCCGTGCCGGTCGCGTCCGCGCTTGTCGGAGCGCTGTTCGAGGTCTCGCTGGTCGGCGGTGGCGGCGGCTCGACCGCAGTGCTGCAGCCGGCGGCCAGCGCGCACAGCAGCGCGCCAATCGCCGCCTGCCGAATCCGCACGCCCCATGGTCCCGGAGAACAGTGCTCTCACAGCAGGCCCAAGGCGAATCCTTAGGGACCTTTCAGGGCCCGGGCGCGGCATCGCGAACGAACGCCGCCGTGCCGCCGAGCGACGACGGCGGGCTGGATGCGGCCGCGGCCGGATCGGGGGCGACCAACGCCGCGAGGGTCACCCGACCGCTACCCGGAGCTGCTCAGCCGGGCGGGAGGATGCCCGTCCGAACCAGCGCTCGAGCTCGGCGACCGTCCCGCCGTCGGCGAAGCAGCCGGTGACATCGTCCGCTGCCGCCTGGACCTCGGCGCAGGCGTCGCCCAGGGCGACTCCGCGTCCGGCCCAGCGGAGCATCTCGATGTCGTTGCGGCCGTCGCCCATCGCCAGCACGTCAGACGCGGTGAAGCCGAGCGCGTCCACGACCCCGGCGAGTCCGGTGGCCTTGTTGACCCCGGCCGGCGCGATGTCGAGCCACGCGCTCCAGCCGACGGAGTAGCTCACTCCGTGCAGGCCGAGCCGCTCGGCGAGGGCGATGAACTCGTGCTCGGACGCGTCCGGGTCGCGGACGACGATGCGGCTGACGTCGTCGCCGGCGAGTTCGTCGGCGGTGACCACCTCGATGTCGCCGAGCAACTCCCCGTCGGGGAAAGCCCTGGTCACGCGGTAGCCGGTGCCCACGACCTCAGCCGCCAGAGCGGCGCTCGGGTGCTCGCGGAGCACCTTCTCGATCACCTCGGACGGGTCGAACGTGGCTGCGGTCAGCAGTTCGAAGGGAGGAAACTGGACGGTGACGGCCCCGTTCGACGAGATCGCCGGGCCCGGGGGCAACTCCAATTCCTCGAAGACCGGACGCGTGGCATGCCAACTGCGTCCCGTCGTGAGGATGACCGGCACGCCGGCCATCGCAATGCGCCGGACAGTCCGGCGCAACCTCTCTGGTAGCACTCCCTCGTGGTCGACGAGCGTCCCGTCGATATCGAGTGCGACCACCTGCGGCCTCCAAGCCGCCGTGTTCACTGTATTCATTCTGGGATCGAGACTACCCGGCGGTTGCGACAACCCCGTGAACGCTGGGTGAACCTTGGTATGCCGCTTCCGCGGCCGAGCCGCCCGACCCCTGGCGAAACGCTCCCGAAAGGGACGTTTGCTCCCGAAAGTTCGGGAGCAAACGTCCCTTTCGGGAGCGAACTT
Source organism: Propionibacteriaceae bacterium (assembly GCA_017306015.1). Lineage (GTDB taxonomy): Bacteria > Actinomycetota > Actinomycetes > Propionibacteriales > Propionibacteriaceae > Propionicimonas. The sequence goes on along the minus strand of JAFKJK010000009.1, from coordinate 225,213 downwards.
GGGGGACGACGGCGACTACGAGGTGGACGGCACCTGCTCGCGGAGGTCGTCCAGGGCCGCTTGGGCGAAGCTGTTGAAGGGCCGTCCCGCAGGATCGGACACCCACTGGGAGAAGGCGATGTGGAACAGCGAGACGCCGACCGTGGCCACGAGCCGGGCGGTGGACTCCCCGACCCCGCGCTGCCCGAGGGCCTCGGCCAGCGTCCCGGTCAGGGCGTTGAGCTTGGCCAGTTCGCGCTCCTGGAGATCGCGGCTGGCGGCGATCACCCCCTGCCTGCGGACGGAGAACGGCCGGCGGGAGTCGAAGAACGGGCCGACGGCGTCCAGCGCCGCTGCGACCGCGGCCAGCGGCGTGGTGCCGTCCGGCTGGGCGGCGATCGTCGCGGCGAAGAGGGCCGCGAGTTCCTCCGAGCCTGAGACGAGCACTTCGCGCTTGTCGGCGTAGTGGCGGTAGAAGGTCCGCTCGGTCAGGCCGGCGCGGGCGGCGATGTCGGCGACCGTCGTGCCGTCGTAGCCGCGCTCCTCGAACAGCTCGAGGGCGGCCAGCTGCAGCCGTTCGAGCGTCCCGGGTTCCCATCGGACCATGGACGGCAGTCTAGGTGATGACAGGAGCTGACATCAGGGGTACCGTTAGTGATGTCAGACACTGACATCGTTGGGAGGAAACCACATGCGCGTCTTCATCACCGGGGCCTCGGGCTGGATCGGAACACCCGTCACCCGCGAACTCCTCGACAAGGGACATCAGGTCGTCGGGCTTGTCCGATCGCCCGAGTCGGCCGCGAAGCTGGAGTCGGCGGGGGCTCAGGCGCTGCCGGGGCGCATCGACGACCTCGACCTGCTGGCGTCCACCGCCGCCGGAGCCGACGGCGTCATCCACCTCGCCTTCAAGCACGACATCGCCTTCACCGGCGGCAGCTTCCAGGATGCTGTGGACGCCGACCACCGGGCCGTCGAGGCGATCGGTGAGGCGCTGAAGGGCAGTGACAAGCCGTTCGTCCTCGCGTCCGGCATCATCGGGCTCGCCACCGGACGCCTCGCGACCGAGCAGGACGGCCAGGGCACCTCGGCCGATGCCGATCCGGAGGTCGCGACGCGGCTGGCCGCGTCCGGCCTTCGCACCGAGGGGGTGTGGTCGCGGCTGGACACCGCCCACTGGGTCCGCAACCTCTCGGCGGACGGCGTCCGGAGCTCGGTCGTCCGGCTCGCGCCCACCAACCATGGCGAGGGCGACCACGGATTCATGGCTTCTCTCGTCGCGGCGGCGAGGACCAACGGCGCGGCCGGCTACATCGGGGACGGGTCGCAGCGGTGGTGCGCCGTCCATCGGCTGGACACGGCGCACCTCTTCTGCCTCGCCCTGGAGTCGGCACCGGCCGGCTCGACCCTGCACGCGGTGGCCGAGGAAGGCGTCCCGCTGCGCGCGGTGGCGGAGGTCATCGGCCGACACCTCGGCGTCCCGACGGCCTCGATCGATCCGGCGGACGCCGGCGCACACCTCGGCTGGCTCGCCGGGCCGGCGTCCTTCGACTGCCCGGCGTCCCATGCCCTGACCAGCGAATTGCTCGGCTGGGAGCCCGTCCAGGTCGGCCTGCTCGAGGACCTCGAGCTCGGCCACTACTTCCGGGGTTGACCGGCCCGACGCACACTCAAACGCTCCCGATAGGGACGTTTGCTCCCGAACTTTCGGGGGCGAACGTCCCTATCGGGAGCGAACTCGACAGAGACCGGGACTTGACGGCGAGGCGAACCCAGACAGCCACCGGACGGACGCGACCGGGCCTGGGTCGGTGCCCGCTCGGGAGATCAGCGGTTCTTCTCCGACCGGGCGTACAGGTAGGTGCCCACGATCAGGCAGAGCACGGTCAAGGTGATGATCGCGACCAGGCTGACCATCGGGTTGAACAGGACGACGGAGTCGAAGTCGGGGCTGCCGGCGTACACCACCGCGCGACCGAGGTCGACGCAGTAGGTCATCGGCAGGATTCGGCTCAGCACCATCAGGACGCCGCTCGAGTTGCCGATCGGGATGATCACCCCGGACAGGAACATCTGCGGCATGGTGATCATCATCACGGCCATGTTGGCGAGCTTGTTGCTCTTGATCACGCCCATCACGATCATCGCCAGCGCACCGCCGGACAGGCACATCAGCGGCGCCAGGGCCAGCAGCCCCAGCAGCTGCCACGGCGCGAGCGTGATGCCCATCACCAGGCCGACGACGAGGACGCCCAGGCAGGACACGATCGCCATGAACGAGGAGCCGAGGATCTTGCCGATCACGATCGAGTACCGCGAGACCGGCGAGACCAGCAGTTCGGCGGAGTAGTTGTCGTCGCTGTCGTCGACCAGGGTGACCATGCCCATCGTGGTCATCATGAACAGCATGTTGATCAGCATCCCGACCAGCATGAATGTGCCGAAGTTGAAGTCCAGGCCGCCGGCCATGTTCTGCATCAGGTTGCCCCCGATCATGCCCATCATCAGCAGCGGCATGACCAGACTCATCACGAGGGTGGCCGGGCTCTTCAGGGTGATGGTGATGTCGCGGGCGGCGACCGCGACCACGGCGTTCAGCTCCCGGGCGGCCCGGGACGTGATCGGACGGACGGCGCCGGCGGTCAGGGTGATGCTGCTCATGCTGCCGTCTCCCGTCCCAGCTCGAGGGCATCGAGGTGGTCGGCGCCGTCCCGCCGCAGGAAGTCGACGTAGGCGTCCTCGAGGGTGTCGGCGCCGAGGCTGCGCTTCATCTCCTCGGGCGGGCAGCACAGCGCGATCCGTCCGCGGTTGATCAGGCAGACCGTGTCGGCGGACTCGGCCTCGTCGATGTAGTGCGTTGTCAGGAACACCGTGGTGCCCCAGTCACGGCGGACACGGTCGAGGTAGTCCCACAGGTCGTGGCGGGCGACCGCGTCCAGGCCCTGGGTGGGTTCGTCCAGGAACAGGACGTGCGGGGTGTGCATCAGCGAACGGACGACCTCGAACTTGCGGGCCATGCCGCCGGAGAGCTTCCCGACCTTCGTGAACAGGGACTCGCGCATGCCGACGACGTCGGCCAACTGCTCCACCCGGTCGCGGTACTCGGCCGGCATCATCCGGAACGTCGGCCGGTAGCCGTACAGGCCGTACAGGCAGGCGTGGATGCGGATGTTCTCCTCCGCGCTCAGCGACTTGTCGAGGCTCGGACGCTGGGCGATGACGCCGATGTTCTCGCGCACCTGCCGGTCCTGCTCTTCGATGTCGTAGCCGGCGATCCGGACGGTGCCGGACGTCTTGCTCAGCGTGGTGGTGAGGATCGAGATCGTGGTGGTCTTGCCCGCGCCGTTCGGCCCGAGGAAGGCGAAGAACTCGCCCTCGGCCACGCTGAAGCTCACCCCGTCCACCGCGGGCTTCGGGGACTTCTTGTACTGCTTGACGAGGTCATCGACCTCGATCACGGGGGTCATCTGCTGACTCCTTCCGCTCGACTTCACCGCTGAGTCTTGGGCGCGGACGTCAACTCCCCTTCAACGCCGTGACAACGGGATGTAAACGGGCCCAGAGCCCAGGTGCCGACCGGATCTGCGCGCCAGATTCGTCCAGAAGCCTCCGAACGCCCGTTGGAACGCGAATCGCGCGCAATTCTGGTCGCGGATGCAGCAGCAGCGTCACGCTGAGCGCCGAGCCCCGGCCTGGCTCGTCGGCTGCCTCCACGCCGCAGGTTGAACCATCGGGGACAGGTACTTTGGTTCACGCCGCTGAACCTCGGTTGCTGAACCATCGGGGACAGGTACTTCGGTTCACATGCTCGGCCAGCGGGACCACCTCCAGTCACATGCGGGTCGGGTGGATGCGCTGCGAGGACGGGGAGCCCGGGCTCCGCCGCGCTGGCCTCCGACGGGATTGGCACGCTCGATGCTCGATCAGCGGCCTGTCGAGGCTCCCGTGGTCGTCTGGCGTGCAATTCCTGTCAGTCCCGCGAACGAGTAGCGAGAACCGCACCCCTATCCCTTCAGCGGCAGGGTAACGGTGAAGGTCGAGCCCTGGTCGAGCTGGCTCGCGACCGTGACTTCACCTCCGTGCAGCTCGACCACACGCTTGACCAGTGACAACCCCAAGCCGTTGCCGTCGCCCGATCGGGCCTTGTCAGCGCGGAAGAAGCGCTCGAAGACCCTCGGCAGGTCGTCCGGGCCGATGCCGATGCCGGTGTCGGCGATGACCACCTTGACCTGACCGGCCGATGCGACCACCCCGACCCTGATGGAGCCCCCGTCAGGGGTGTACTTGACGGCATTGCTGAGCAGGTTCATCCACACCTGCCGGAGCATGTCGGCGTCGGCGTCGAACTCGACGGGGACGGTGTCCAGCTGGACGTCGAGACGCTTCGCCGTCCACTGCGGCTCCAGCAGGAGGACGACGCTCCGCAGCTGTTCGTCCAGCCGGAGCGGCTGCCGGTCCACGTCGTCCGAGCTGTCCAGGGCCGACAGCCGCAGCAGGTTGTCGCTGAGCTTGGACAACCGGCTGACCTCGGCGGAGATCACGTCCAGGTAGTGCTGCCGGGTGGCCTCGTCCAGGTCGCCGTCCCGCAGCAGGGACGCGAACCCGCCGATCGAGGTCAGCGGCGACTGGATCTCGTGGGAGACGTTGGAGATGAACTCCTGGCGTTGCTGCTCGACGTTGCCCAGCCCGGCCGCCATGTTGTTCACCGAGGCGACAAGGTCGGCAAGAAGGCCGTTGGTCGGCGAGCGGCCGTTGGTCGGCGAGTTCAGCCGGACGGAGAAGTCCCCGCGCGCGATCCGATCCAGCGCCTCGCCGAGGTCCGTCAGCACCCTGCCCGGGTCGTCGTTGAAGGCTCCGGTCAGGCGTCCGATCACCACGGCGACGCCGCCGGCGAGGGCGATTCCGAGCGCGATCGAGGCGAGATAGACGACCAGTTCGGGCGGACGGCCGGTCAGGCTGAAGATCCAGCCGGCCAGCCACCAGCCGGCCGAGAGCGCAGCCACCCCGAGCAGCAGGTTCCGCAACTGGATGTACCAGATCGGGTCGTTGCGGGACCGTTCGCGCTGGCGACGCTCGCCGGCACGACCCTGCCCGGACGCGCGGGCAGCGCGGTTCCTCCGGCCACGGGCCGGCCCGGGGGCCTCGGGACGGACTACCTCGCCCGCTGCCCGCCGTGACCGGTGGGGACGGAGCTCGTCACTCACGCCAGGTCCTCCAGCCGGTAGCCGAGGCCGCGGACGGTGGCGATCCGGAAGCCGGCGTCCTCACCGAAGCGGTCGCGGAGTCGGTTGATGTGGACGTCGAGGGTGCGGGAGTTGCCCTCGAAGTCGAAGCCCCAGACCTCGTCCATGATGAAGTCGCGGGTCAGCGTCCGGCCCCGGTGAGCGGCCAGCAGGAAGAGCAGGTCGAACTCCTTCAGGGGCAGGTCGATGCGCACGTCGTCGAGGGTTGCGAGGTGGCTGGAGGTGTCGAGGGTGAGCCGCCCGGCGCGTGCGGTGGCGTCCATCACCTTGCGGTAGCGGCGCAGCAGCGCGCGGACCCGCATGATCAGCTCCGCGCCCTCGAACGGCTTGACGAGGTAGTCGTCTGCGCCGGCGTCGAAGCCGCGGGCCTTGTCGCCGAGCTGACCCTTGGCCGTCAGCATCAGCAGCGGCAGGTCGGGGTAGTAGCGGCGGGCCGACCGGCAGAACTCGACGCCGTCCAGGTTGGGCATCATCGCGTCCACGATGCACAGGTCGATCTGGGCCTCGCCGAGAGCGCGCAGGGCCTCGCGTCCGTCCGCGGCGGACGCGCTGGTGAAGCCCGCGCGGTCGAGCAGCGCGGCGACGAGCTCCCGGATGTGCGGGTCGTCGTCGATCACCAGGATCGAGCCCATGGCGTCCTCTCTCTCGGAGAACGAGTATCCGCCCCAGCGGTAAACGCAGTGTCGACCGGCTTCTCCGCCCACCCGGAACGAGTTCGCTCCCGAAAGGGACGTTCGCTCCCGATCTTTCGGGAGCGAAGGTCCCTTTCGGGAGCGAACTCGCGAGGACGCGGCGCCGCCGGAAGCGGCCCTCGCCGGGAGCGCGGGCGCTACTCGCCGGGACGCAGGACGTCGGTGCCCAGGTAGGGACGCAGCGCGAGCGGGACGTACACCGAGCCGTCCGCCTGCTGGTGGTTCTCCAGCAGCATGATGATCGGCCTCGCCATGGAGCACAGGGTGCCGTTGAGCGTGGCCAGCGGACGGACGCCGTCGGAGTCCCGCATCCGGATGTTCAGCCGGCGGGCCTGGAACTCCGTGCAGTTCGAGGTGGACGTGAGCTCGCGATAGCGGCCCTGGCTAGGGACGTAGCCGTAGCAGTCGTACTTGCGGGCGGCCGACAGCCCCAGGTCGCCGGACGCCACGTCGAGCACCTGGAACGGGATCTCCAGCAGCTGGATGAACTCCTTCTCGAAGCCCAGCAGCTTGGCGTGCCACTCCTCGGCATCGGCCGGGTCGCAGTAGACGAACATCTCGACCTTGTCGAACCAGTGGACGCGGAAGATGCCCTTGGTGTCCTTGCCGTACGAGCCGGCCTCGCGGCGGTAGCACGGCGAGAACGCGGCGTAGCGGCGGGGCAGGCTGGCGGCGTCCAGGATCTCCTCGGAGTGGTAGGCGGCCAGCGCGACCTCACTCGTCCCGACGAGGTACAGGTCGTCCCGCTCGAGGTAGTAGACGTCCTCGGCGGCCTGGCCGAGGAAGCCCGTCCCCTCCATGGCGGACGGACGGACCAGCGCCGGCGGGATCATCGGCGTGAAGCCCCACTCGGCCGACTTCGCCATCGCCAGGTTCAGCAGGGCGATCTCCAGCCGGGCGCCGATGCCGGTGAGGAAGTAGAACCGGGCCCCGGAGACCTTGGCGCCGCGATCCATGTCGATGGCCGCCAGCCCCTCGGCGATCTCGAGGTGGTCCTTCGGCTCGAAGCCCTCGGCCGCGAAGTCGCGCGGGGTGCCGACGGTCTCGATGACGTAGAGGTCGTCCTCGCCGCCGGTGGGGACGCCGTCGATCACCAGGTTGGGCAGGCGCAGCATCAGGTCGTCGAAGGTGAGCTTCGCCGCCTCGGCGTCCGCGCTTGCGTCCTTGACCTGTTGCGCGAGCTCACGCGTCCGGGCGAGCAGGGCCGGCTTCTCGTCCGCGGACGCCTTCGGCACCTGCCGGGACAGCTCCAACTGAGCGGCCCGCATCGCCTCCGAGGACGCGATCAGTGCCCGGCGCCTCTCGTCCGCCGCGACCAGGTCGTCGACCAGGTTCGTGGACTCGCCGCGGACCTGGAGCGAGCGCTTGATGCGGTCAGGGTCAGTGCGGAGCAGCTTCGGATCGATCACCGTCCCAGCCTATCGTCGCGGCTCAGCGCGACGCCGCCAGCCGGATCGGCGGATGCTCGGCGCGGAAGTCGTTGACCGGGTCGTCGGACGGATAGCCGAGCGCCAGTCCGGTGACCAGCTTGTAGTGCTCGGGGACGGCGAACTCCACGTCAATCGGACCCCGCCAGGTCGCCAGCACGCCGAGCGCGCAACTACCCAGGCCGCGAGCCTGCGCCGCCAGCATCAGCGTCTGCAGCATCAGGCCGGCGTCGTGGGCGGAGAACGGGAGCAGCGTGTCGTGGACGAAGACCCAGACCGCGGTCGGGGCGCCGAAGAACTCACAGTTGCGGCGGTTCCAGGCGTCCCGGCCGGCCCGGTCGCCGCGGGCGATGCCGAGGTGCTGGTAGAGGCCCCTGCCGACGGCGACGCTGGCCGGACGCAGATCGTCGGAGTAGCGTCCCCAGGTCTTGAAGTCGCCGTCGGGCAGGCTGCCGGTGAGCGCAGCCTTCAGCATGGCGCCGGGACGTCGGTGGTAGAGCGGCAGCGCCGCGTCGAACTCGGCGGCGTAGGCCTGACGCAGTCGGTCGGCCCGCTCACCGGAGGCCACCGCGAGACAGTAGGGACGCGTGTTGCTCCAGCTCGGCGCGTGTCGGGCGTCGTCGAGGACCGCGTCCAGGATGTCGTCGGGGATCGGATCGGGCCGGAACGACCGGACGCTGCGGCGGGAGCGGATCAGCGCGGAGAAGTCTTCGGCGAGCACCTGAGCAGTCTAGGGAGCCGTCGTCGTCCGTTGTGTGGTGTGGCCCGTCGTGTGGTGTGACCTGTCGTCCGGTGCGACCCCGGTCGTCCCCGTCCGCTGCCATCCTTCTCATGTCCTGCCGTGCGACCGTCGGGCCGGTTCGTCGTCCTCCCGGCCATCGTCGTCATCCCGGCGCAAGCCGGGATCTCCGGACGAGTAGCCGGTGTGGCTGGCCGGAGGTCCCGGGTCAAGCCCGGGATGACCACTGTGAGGGTCGGCGAGACTCCTCGCTTCAGCCGGTGGGCGTCGGCTATGGCTCGTCGTCCCGGCCCTCGTCGTCCCGGCGCAAGCCGGGATCTCCGAATGAACAGTCGGTGTTGCTAACCGGGGGTCCCGGGTCAAGCCCGGGATGACCACTGCGAGGGTCGGCGAGACTCCTCGCTTCAGCCGGTGGGCGTCGGCTATGACTCGTCGTCCCGGCCCTCGTCGTCCCGGCCCTCGTCGTCCCGGCGCAAGCCGGGATCTCCGAATGAACAGCCGGTGTTGCTGACCGGGGGTCCCGGGTCAAGCCCGGGATGACCACTGTGAGGGTCGTGCTGATCAGGACCTCACACGTGCACACACCCCCGCCGTCCTCGACACCCTCGGCGTAGGCCGCTGATGTCGGTTGTCGGTCGGAGGTTCCTCGGCCGGCTGGCGCCGTCCTCGTCGAGACTCCTCCATCCAACCGGAGGACGTCGGTTGTCAGTCGTCGTCGGGGTCGATGAGGGCCGAGTACCACTCGCGGGCGGCGACGAAGTCGGCGTCGGCGAACCCGCGCGCGACCACCGGACGGACGCCGTCCGCGCGCGGGTAGGAGCCGAGGAAGATCACCTCGGCACAGATCCGGTGGAGGCCGAGCATGGCCTCGGCCATCCGCGGGTCGCGCAGGTGTCCCTCGGCGTCGATGCTGAAGCAGTAGCTGCCCAGGCTCGTCTTGGTCGGACGGGACTCGATCCGGGTCAGGTTCACGCCGCGTCCCGCGAACTGCTCGAGGATCTCCAGGAGCGCGCCGGAGTGGTCGGCGTGCATGTACGCCACGAGCGTGGTCTTGTCGGCACCGGTCGGCATCGGCGGCTCGGCCGGCTGGGAGACGAGCACGAACCGGGTCACGCCGGACGCGTTGTCGGCGATCGCAGTAGCGATCGGCACCAGCCCGTACATCTCCCCGGCGACCTCACCGCAGATGGCGGCGTCGTACTTGGAGGTCGGGTCGGCCACCTCCTGCGCCGCGGCGGCATTGGATCCGCCCTCGGTGACCGAGACACCGGGCAGGTTCGCCGCCGTCCAGTAGCGGGTCTGGGCGGCGGAGTGCGGGTGGGTGATGACGCGCCGCACGTCCTCGATCCGGGTGCCGGGACGCGCGTACAGGTTGAACTGGACAGGCAGCAGCACCTCGCGCACGATCCGCAGGGGACGGCCTGTGGCCAGCGTGTCGAGGGTGGCCGAGACCCCGCCTTCGACGGAATTCTCGATCGGCACCAGGACGGCCTCCACCTCGCCGCGACGGACGGCGTCCAGGGCCTCGGCGACGGACGCGAACGCGACAGCCTCCTCCGTGTGGAAGGTCAACAGCGCCTGATGGGTGAAGGTTCCCGCCGGTCCGAAGTAGCCGAGCATCCGCTCAGCGTAGTGGCCGGGGAACCGCAGCCCTCGGGTCGGCCCGAGTACCGGTATTCCGCCGCTGTCGCGCGGGGCGGCGGTGACGTCAGGGCTCGTTACCGGGTTCCGCCCTCCTGGGTAGGTCAACAGCCTCCACCAGGGCGAAAGACCCGTACCGCGTGTGGACCGGGCAGACGACGTCGCCACGGCGCGGAAGGCCGGTAGTGAGCTGCTCAGCCGGACGCCGCCGCGTGCTCGCGCACCCAGAACCGCCGCAACGCCCGGACGGACGGCAGTTCATGGCCCCAACTCCACCACCACCACACGATGGCGACCAGGACGGCGTACTGCGCGGCGACGTTGATGTTCTGCCGCAGGAAGGTCTCCACCGCATGCATCCCGGAGCCGAAGTTCAGCGCGCGTCCGGTGACCCACGCGATCGACAGCCAGGCTCCGCGCCAGATCATGATCGGGTCGAGCCGGGACGCCGACAGCAGCCCGAGCGGGATCCAGACGATCAGGTCGTACCAGACAAACTGCCACGGCGAGGTGATCAGCCAGGCGGTACACAGCACCACGGTTGTCCGGACGGTGATGGTCAGCGGGTCATGCTTGGGGTCCGCGGTCTGGTACTCGCCGGGGACGAGCCGCCAGGGCAGCACCCGGGACAGCATCCAGGCGAAGACGACGAGCAGCACCCAGCCGAGGGTGGTGACGACCTGTCTCGCCAACGGGTCGCCGATGATCGGGGTGAGCGCCCACAGTCCCCACAGTCCCCAGGCTCCGGGTGAGATGTAGCCGGTATTGCGCTGGGCGGCGAGCAGGGCGTTGGGCATCCACAGCCCGTACGCGATCAGCAGGGGGACGGCGGCGCCGCCGACCAGTTGCAGCAGGCGCTTCCAGTCGCGTCGATAGCCCCAGCACATCGCGATGCCGTACAGGACCATCGAGACCTTCACCGTCCCGGCAAGGCCGATGCCGATGCCGGCCGCCCACGGGTACTTCCGGAATAACAGCAGCCCGACAACGGCGAACACCACCGACAGCGACTCGTTGTGGGCTCCGGTGAGGACGCCCCAGATCATCAGCGGGTTCGCGACGGTGAACAGCACGACGCGGGTCTGCAGCTTCGGGTCGGTGTGGGCGAGCCGTACCGCGGCCGCGGCCGACACCAGGAACGCGACCAGCGTGAACGCCTGCAGCCAGAAGACGATGTCGTGCATGTTCTCGCCGCCGAGGGTGGCCGCCAGCCACTGGCTGAACGACGCCAGCGGGCCGTACACACTCGGGGTGTCGGTCCAGGGATGCTCGGTCCAGACGAGGACCGGGTCGTAGACCTGACGGAAGATCTCGGCGGGCGTGATGTCGTAAGGGTTCATGCCGAGCACCTGGAGCCGTCCGTACGCGGCGTACATCAGCACGTCCGCCGAGGTCAGCGGCGGGACGAGGCAGCTGATCGTGCTCAACAGTGCGCCGAGGACGAACAGGCGCCGGTGGTTGGGACGCCAGCCGCCGTTGACCGCCCGCCAGCACACCCACAGGCCGACCGAGCCGACCGCGAGGCCGGCCCAGAGCAGTGGGACGACCACCCACTCGCCGAGGCTGATCCACTTCACCGGCAGGTACCAGGGCGGCAGGTAGTCGATGCGCGGGCCGAGCTTCAGGGTCACGACGGACGGCCCGGCGAACGCCACCCCCACGCTGACAAGGCAGCTCGCGATGATCATCGCCAGACCGAAGCGGTGGTCGCTGGTCCAGGCAGGCAGTGGCCTGCGCCACCTCGAGCTCAGCCGCTCTCTGCCCACCGATCCTCCTACCGCACCCAACCTCAGAGGCTACCGAGTGCGGCTCCCCGACCGCAGCGCGCAGCCGGTTCGAGACCCGACTGTTATCTCTCTCAGCTTCCTCTCGTACCCGCTGGCTTCCGATTGGCGTGCGTCCCCCGTCCTGAACCGTCGGGGACAGGTACTTCGGTTCACCCGGGTGGGGTTGAACCGTCGGGGACAGGTACTTCGGTTCAGCGTTGAACCGTCGGGGACAGGTACTTCGGTTCACCCGGGTGGGGTTGAATCGTCGGGGACAGGTACTTCGGTTCACCCGGGTGGGGTTGAACCGTCGGGGACAGGTACTTCGGTTCACCGGCGCTGATCACGCGCCGGCGGCGAGGCCGAGCCTCAGGACGGATCGGCTGCAGCGCCTCGGTCGCGCTGGGCGAGCTTCTTCGCGCCCTGCTCGGCCAGGATCCGGACGAGTTGCGTCCCGGGGACGAAGATGTTCACCGCCTCGACGCCCACGTCCAGCAGGAAGCGGGGCTCGAGGACCTTGCCGAGATACTGCTCGAACGTCGCACCGTCAGGACGGATCTCACCGGTGAGCCCGTCGAACTCCACCACCGCCTCCTTGCCGCCGTGGCGGTAGCGAAAGGCGTAGACAGGACGGTAGACGAGGTCGACGACGTCCACGGTGACCCGCTCCTCGAGCACCCGGTCGGCCTCGATCCGACCGATGGCGGACGAGACCACCTCCCGCACCAGCATGGACGCCTTGCTGTCCGGGGGAACGACGACCGTGCCGGCGGTGGCGATCGCGGCGAGTCGTTCGGCGTCCGCCAACTCGCCGGCGAAGGGACGGTAGGACGCCAGCCCGGGGGCCTCGGCACGGGTCAGGCCGTCGAAGTAGTGGTCTCCGGAGCTCTCGTCGCGGCACGATTCCAGCCCGGACAACGTCAGTCGTCCCTGGTCGGGAGCGTGGGACTCCCCGCCCAGGAGCACGCTGCGGACGCTCGGTGACACCGCGACGGTGTAGCTGCGCGTCCGCTCGTACTCGGCGACCGCCGTGGCGTGCAGGTGCCAGAACGGCTGCAGCCGGCGTTCCCGGTAGACGCACTCGTAGTCTTCGGACGCGGTCCGGTTCAGCAGACCGCCGAGCTTGGCGACAGTGCCGAAGGCGTCCGCCCGCCGTGACCACGCCCGTCCCTCTGCGTGATCGAGGCTGAATCGGTCGGTCAGCAGGACGATGCGTTCCTCGGCGATCTCGACTTCCATGGCAGCTCCCCCTCGAGGTTGGCTCAGCCTAGAGCGGGCGCCGTCCCCGCGTCACGGGAAAACCGCACCCTCGCCGCGGGCCGGGCGAGGCACGGAGCCGTCGGGCGCCGTCCCCGGCCGTCCGCGCTGAACCGAAGTACCTGTCCCCGATGGTTCAGGTCCGGACGGTTCGGGACGTGGGTGAACCGAAGTACCTGTCCCCGACGGTTCAGGGCTACTTCAGGAGGCGGGACAGCCTTCGGTCGGCGAGCGGCTTGCCGCCGGTCTGGCAGCCGGGGCAGTACTGCAGGGACGAGTCGGCGAAGCTCACCTCGGCGATCGTCGTCCCGCACACCGCGCACGGCTCGCCGGTGCGGCCGTGGACGCGCATCGCCGAGCGCTTGGCGTCCTTCAACTCCCGCGCCTGCAGGCCGGACGCGCGCGCAACCGCGGCCGACAGTTCGTCGCGGACGGCGTCGTAGAGCACCTTCCGCCCGGCCGCGTCAAGGCTGTTCGCCGGCTTGAACGGGCTCATCTTCGCGGCGTGCAGGATCTCGTCGGAGTAGGCGTTGCCGATCCCGGCGATCACCCGCTGGTCGCGAAGGACGCCCTTCAGCTGAGCCCGACCCGCCGCGTCCAGGATGCCGCCGAGCACCTCAGGGGTGAAATCGTCGGCCATTGGATCGGGGCCGAGGGTGGCGATGCCCGGTACCTCGGAAAGCTCGTTGACAAGGTAGATCGCCAGTCGCTTCTGGGTGCCGTACTCGGTCAGGTCGAAGCCAGAGTCGTTGTCGAACACGACCCGCAGCGCCAGCGGGCCCCGTCCCGGACGCGCAGGCGCGGACGGCTGCTCGTCCCGCCAGGTCAGCCAACCGCCGCGGGCGAGGTGGAAGACCAGCCACAACCCGCCGACGTCCAGGCCGATGAATTTGCCGCGGCGCTGGACGTCACCGACCTGCAGCCCGAGCAGCGCGGACAGCGGCGGGTTGAACGTCTTCAGGCTGGCGAAGGCGAGCAGGTCGGCACGCGCGACGAAGCGTCCCGCCGTGGCTCCGGCGAGGAAGCCGCGGAGCGCTTCGACCTCGGGCAGTTCGGGCATTCCTCAATCAGACCACGTCGGCTCGGGAACCTCCAGAGCCTCATCGAGCAGCGCCAGGTACTCGCCGCGGTCGATCTCGATCGCTCCGAGGCTCGCGAGGTGGTCGGTCTGCCACTGGACGTCGACGATCCGGTCCTCGGCGTAGTCGTCGGCGAGGAACTCGACCAGGCGCAGCAGGGCGACCTTGGACGCGTCCCGCCCACGAACCGGGTCGTGGAACATCGACTCGCCTGCGAACAAGCCGCCGAGACTGACCCCGTACAGGCCGCCGACCAGGTGGCCGTCCGCGTCCCAGGTCTCGACCGAGTGGACGCGGCCGCCCTCGAACAGCTCTGTGTAGACGCGGCGAATCTCGTCGTCGATCCAGCCGAAGGGACGCGACGGGTCCGCGCAGCCGGCGAGGACGGCTTCGAAGGCGCTGTCGATGGTCGTGGTGTAGCGCTTGGCCGACTGGCGCAGCGAGCGTTTCACCCGCAGGGCGTCCAGCGGCAGGACGCCGCGGCGCAGCGGTGACCACCAGCCGATCCGGTCGAAGCCGGAGCGCTCCAGCGGCATCGGGAACACGCCGCTGCGGTAGGCGTCCAGGGTGAGGGCGGCGTCCAGGGTGGGCGAGAACGCGATCAGGTCCTGGTCGACCCACTCAGCGGGCGGCCCGAAGACGTTGCGTCGCGCCATGCCTCGATTGTCGCAGCCGCCCCCGACCCCGGCGCCTGGACCCCAGGGGCTGACCAGAAGGGGACGGTTCGCCGCCGGCCCAGCCATGCCGCCCGAGCGGGATCGGCCGCTCCGGCTCCCGTCGTCGGCATCCGGACGGTAGTCCTCGCAGCCGTCCGGTTGAACCGTCGGTACCTGTCCCCGATGGTTCAGCCCCGCAGCCGTCCGGTTGAACCGTCGGTACCTGTCCCCGATGGTTCAGCGCTCCGGGGGGCGGCACTCAGGCCGTCCGGGCAGCGGAGCGGGCCTGGGACAGGGACGCGAGCCCGAAGCCCAGCAGTACGAGGCCGCCGATTCCGCCGGCGACCGCGCTGGGCAGGACCTCGGTGACGCCGCCGACGATCGCCGCCCCGATCGCGATCACCGTCAACACGATGCCCGCCACCGCCAGCAGCCGGATGCCGAACAGCCGCGCCATCGGGATGAAGTGCACCCCGACGACCGCGAGGATCCACGGGCTGATGAACCTCTCGTAGCCGGCGAGGCTGAGCGCTACCACCCCGAGCACCGCCACCAGCAGTTCTACCCCGACGGTGATGCCGTACGTCCGGCGTCCCGCCCGGGTGGACATCGCCGATCCGTCCCGCAGCCGCAGCATCGTGACCAGCGACACCACGGCGAGCGCCACCCCGAGTCCGGATCCGACGGCGAGGAACGGGCTCCAGCCCGGCGGCGGACCCTCCTGCGCCCAGCCGAACCACACGAACGCCGCCGCACCGAGCACGAGCGCGTTGGTGGCGAGATCCCGGCGCGTCGCAGTGGCCAGTCCAACGGCTGGCGAGTCGTGCGTCTCCATCTCTCCACCCTTCGGTGGCGTCCGTCCGCCAGCAAGGACGCTGTGCAATTCAGGCACCGGCCGTTGCCCGCCGCCACGATCCATGACCGCCGTCCCGGCTGGGTCGAAAGCGTGCGGGCGGACGAAGACGGCCGGACAGACCCGACCGGTCCGGGGTCGGCTCGGGGCTGGTTCCGGGCTCGGCCGGACGCCGGGGTGGGCGTAGGCCGCCTACTCTGGACAGGTCGGAAGGAAGCCATGGCCAACGCAGCCGATCTCGGCAAGCAACTCGTCGCCCGCACCCCGGAAGTGGCCGGCGGGCTGCTGCGTACCGTGGTCGATTTCGCCATCTACGGCAATGACGCATTTCCCGGCGCGAAGACGACGGCCGCCCGGGCCTTGCAGTCCCGCGGCGACCGGGAGTCCGCGATCGACTCGGTCGTGCTGCAGCACATCGGCCTCGCTTCCGCCCAGGGCTTCCTGACCAGTGTCGGTGGCCTGATCACGCTGCCGGTCGGGCTTCCGGCCAACATCGCCGGCCTGGCCGTCCTCGGCGTCCGGATGGTCGCGTCGATCGCACACCTGCGGGGCTACGACGTCGAGGATCCCCGGGTCCGCGCGGCGGTGACGCTGGCCATGCTCGGCGAGGACGAGGTGCGCAAACTGGTCGCCAACGGCAAGCTGCCCACCACGCCGCTGGTGATCGCGACCGCTCCGTTCTTCGACCCAGCCCTGGAGGAGCGGATCAGCGAACGGGTGGTCGGCTCACTGGCCGGACGGCTCGGCGGCAAGCACCTCGCGGTCGTGGTGGTCCGCCGGATCCCGCTCGTCGGCGGTGGCGTCGGAGCCGCGGTGGACGGCTGGCTCACCTACGGCCTGGCCTCCTACGTGAAGCGCGAGTTCATCGGACGCCAGCAGCTCACCCGCTGAGCGCGCCCCCGGCCGCGGCGCCCGGGGTGACGTCGGAACCATCGTGCCTCGGTTCAGCGCGTCGCGTCCGGCGCCTCACGGTGCCGAGCCCCCAGCTGGAACGCACCGGACGCGTACCCGGCCCGGGGGCCGAAGCCCCCGAGCCGGTGCATTGGGATGGGTACGCGTTCGGTGCCGCCCCAGCGTCGGCTACGGGCAGCCGGGCCAGTTGGGGAACAAGTCGCACCAACCGGGCGAAGCCGCCTCGGTGGTCGCCGCGGGGCCCAGTCCTGTGAACACCACCGCCACTGCCACCAATGCCGCAGCCGATCCGAGCAGACCCCTCTGGAGACGCCGCCGGCGCGTCGCCAGGGCCGCGCCCCCTTCTGCTGTGGATGACCGCATGGGAGCAGCGTGCCAGCGAGGCGGCGGACGTTGAGCGTCTCCTCGCGAAGTCTGCCCAGTCGGGCAGTATTGGCGGCCGAAGTCTGCCCAGTCGGGCATTCTTGGTAACGCAACGAGCCGAAGGAGACGTCGTGGGACGCCGCAGGTCCTGGTTCGAGCGGCTGGTCACGTCCGGCGGGCTCGAGGCGGCGCTCGCTGCGGGGCTGGCCGCGCTCAGCGTCATCCTCGGCTGGTCCACTGGCGAGCCGGTCGGGGTGGTTCTGGACGTGGCGATGTACGGCGTCGCGGTGCTCACGATCCGCTGGCCGCGAGCGGCGGCCCTCGCCCTCGGCGTGCTGCTGTGCGCCTACTCCTTCGCGCCCCAGCCGTGGGTGGAACTCGGCCAGTACGCGCCTCTGCTCGCCGTGGTCGGCGCAGGAGTGCGGGGCACGCCACGGCTGCGGACGGTGATGGCGGTCGGCTATCTCGCGGTCTACGTCGTCCTGCAGTTCCAGGACTATCCCGACCGGGTCCTGCAGGCCAGCCTGGTCTGGCTGACCCTGGTCGCCCTGTGCTGGCTGATCGGCAGCGCCCTGCACGGCTACGACCAGGTCCAGCGCGAGTTGCGGACGGCGGCGCTGAACGAGCAGCGGCTGCAGCTCGCCCGCGGCCTGCATGACACCGTCGCCCGGACGCTCACCAGGGTTGCGCTGCAGGCCCGCGAGGCGAGCGCGAGCGGTGACGTCTCCGCGCTCGACGACGTCGCGGACGGGGTGACCCGGGCCGCGTCCGAGCTGCGCTGGGTGCTGAACCTGCTCCGTGAGCCCGACCCGGACGCCCAACTGGCTGCTGCGTCCGGCTCGATCGCCGAAGCCGTGCAGGAGGTGACCGGCCGGCTGCAGGAGTCCGGGCACCAGTTCTCGGCGACCATCGAGGGCGATCCGGCCGCCGTCCCCGAGCAGGTCAGCGGCGTCGTCGTGCTCGCGATCGAGGAGGCCGTGGCCAACCTCGAGCGGCACTCCGAGCCGTCCGAGCCGTCCGCCCTGGTGCTCAGCGTGAGCGACGGTGAACTCGAACTGGTGGTGATGAACGGAGTCGCCGCGGACGCGCATCCGGGCTCGGCCGGGCTCGGCCTGCTCGGCGTCCGCGAGCGGTTGTCGGCGGTCGGTGGTGAACTGGAGGCCGGGAAGGAGGGGACGCAGTGGCTGACACGCCTGCGGGTGCCGCTCGGTCCGGCTCGGTCCGGCTGATCATCGTCGACGACGACCTGTTCGTGCGGTCCAGCCTGACCCGGATCCTGCGCGAGGCCCAGTTCGAGGTGATCGGCAGCTTCGCCGACGGCGCCGAGGCCGCCGCCGCGGTGGCGAGCGACCCGCCCGACATCGCCCTCGTCGACATCCGGATGCCGGCGATGGACGGGCCGGAGGCGACGGCGAAGATCATCGCCGCCGCGCCCTCCGTCCGGGTGATCGCGCTCACCTCGCTGGCCGACGACTTCGCGGCCGCCCAGATGCTGGCGGCCGGCGCTGTCGGCTTCCTCGCCAAGGACACCCCGGTCAACGCGATCGTGCACGCCATCCGCTCGGCTGCCGACGGCCTGGTCGTGTTGTCCTCGCCGGTCTCGGCCGCCGCGCTGGCCAAGCTGTCCGTCCCCGGTGGGTACGCGCTGAGCCCGACGGAGGCCCAGGTGCTGCGGCTGGTCTGCGCCGGCCGCACCAACGAGGAGATCGGGCGGGTGGTGTACCTCTCGGCGTCCACGGTGAAGCAGCAGGTGACCGCGCTGATGGAGAAGCTCGGCGCGTCCAATCGGGTGACGCTCGCCGTCCGGGCTGCGGAGCTCGGCCTGAACTGAGGCGGCGCGGAGCGTCCGCGGGGACGCTCAGTTCCGGCGCAGCCGCTCGCGAAGCTTCAGCAGCTCCTTGCGCTGGGCGTCGGTGAGGCTGCCGATGCCCTGGTCGTTGATCTGGTCGAGCAGCTCGTCCAGTCGCGCGCGGTCGGACGCGTGCCGGCTGTGCGCACGCTGGTCGCCCCGGGAGGTGCGCGGCGCCCGCTGTCTCGGCTCGCGCGGGCGGCCGGGGATCCACGGGTATTCGGCCAGGAGCCCGGCGCGCCGGCCGGCGACGGCGACCAGCACGAGCGCGAAGACAAGGGCGAGCAGTGAGTCCCACATCCGGAAGGCGAGCATGCTGAGCACCTGGAGGCCGAGGATCACCGCGCCGAACACCCAGGCCGGGATGTTGAAGAAGAACCGGGCGGTCGGGTACTCCGCGATCCACAGCAGCAGGACGAGCAACTGGATCGTGCCGATGCCGCTCAACACGCCCGAGCCCGAGAAGAGCAGCGCCACGACGGCGTACGCCACGGTCAGCGAGGCCCAGACGCCGACCAACAGCCAGGCCATCCGCCGGCGTCCGATCAGCTGCTCGATCATGTTGCCGAAGTACCACAGCATGACGGCGTCCAGGATCGACCACAGTGACAGTCCCGCCGAGAACGGCCACGTGACCACCCGCCACACCTGGCCACCGGCCAGCTCGCCGGGCGCGAAGGCGAGCACGGCGGAGTACCACGGGTAGAAGATCGCCCACAGCAGCCAGGACACCACCGTCGCCGTGACGACGAGGTTGGTGGTGGTCATCTCGAGCCGGCCGATGCGGAACCACGGCTCCTGATCGCTGTGCACCGGCCAGAACCTGTCGCTCATGCGTCCAGATTGCCAGATGGTCCGGTGTCCATGCTGTGGGGAATAGTCCGTGGGGGAGGGAAGTTGGTTGAACCGTGAAGCACATCGGGTTCCTGTCGTTCGGTCACTGGACGCCGTCTCCCCACTCGCAGGTGCGGACGGGGTCGGACGCCCTGCTGCAGTCGATCGAGCTGGCGGTTGCAGCAGAGGAACTCGGCGCGGACGGCGCCTACTTCCGCGTCCACCACTTCGCCCGGCAGCTCGGCTCGCCGTTCCCGCTGCTCGCCGCGATCGGCGCCCGGACGTCGAGCATCGAGATCGGGACGGGCGTCATCGACATGCGCTACGAGAACCCGCTCTACATGGCCGAGGACGCCGGCGCAGCCGACCTGATCGCCGGCGGCCGGTTGCAGCTCGGTATCAGCCGCGGATCGCCGGAGCAGGTGATCGAGGGCTACAAGTACTTCGGCTACGTCCCGGCCGAGGGGAAGACCGACGCAGACATGGCTCGCGACCACGCCGACGTCTTCCTGGAGGTGGTCCAGGGCAAGGGGTTCGCCCAGCCCAACCCGTCCCCCATGTTCCCGAACCCGCCGGGCCTGCTGCGGCTGGAGCCGTTCTCGGAGGGTCTGCGGCGACGGATCTGGTGGGGCGCGGGCAACCGGGCGTCCGCTGAATGGACGGCTGGCAAGGGCATGAACCTGATGAGTTCGACCCTGCTCACCGAGGACACCGGGATCCCGTTCCACCAGGCGCAGGCCGAGCAGATCCGGGTGTACCGGGACGCGTGGGCGGCCGCCGGCCACGACTGGGAGCCGCGCGTCTCGGTCAGCCGGAGCATCTTCGCCCTCGTCGACGATCGCGACCACGCCTACTTCGGCGGCCACGGCGAGGAGGGTGACCAGGTCGGCTACCTCGACGGCGGCTCGGCACGGTTCGGACCGTCCTACGCTGCCGAGCCGGATGTCCTGGTCGAGCAGCTCGCCAAGGACGAGGCGATCGCGGCCGCCGACACGCTGCTGCTCACCGTCCCCAACCAGCTCGGAGTCGACTACAACGCGCACGTGATCGAGTCGATCCTGACCCACGTCGCCCCCGGACTCGGCTGGCGCTGAACCCGGCAACCCGATGCGCCCGCAGGACGCGCGGGGGCAGTTTCCCACGACAGGGTTCAAGCCGACTTGGCGACGGCTCCGGCCCCGCCCAGACCCCTGTCGTCCCGGGCCACGACCCGGGACCCCCGCGTCGGTGCGCTGGTCAGTTCCTACCGGGATCCCGGCGTTCGCCGGGATGACAGGGTTGGGGTTGGGTTGCGGCTTCGTCCGAGGTCTTTGTCGTCCCGGGCCACGACCCGGGACCTCGCGTCAGGCTCCGTCACCTCTCGGCGGCCGACGTTCTGACAAGCCGGAAGGGTCAGGACCGATAGGCGCGGCCGGGGCGGCGAGTGATCAGGCAGGTCACCTCGTAGGGGATCGTCCCCATCAGGTCGGCCAGTTCCGTGCTGGTGATCTCGGCAGGGCGACCCGGAGTGGAACCGTCCCCGCCTTGGTTCGGGGGGCCGACCAGGACCACGTCGTCGCCGACGGACGCCGGCGCGTCCGGGCCGAGGTCGACCATGGACTGGTCCATGCAGACCCGGCCGATCACCGGACGTGGCACCCCTCCGATCAGGACCCGGCCGCGGTTGCTGAGCAGCCGGGAGTAGCCGTCCGCATAGCCGATCGGGATCGTGCCGACCCAGGTGTCGGCCGGCGCCGTCCAGGTGCGGCCGTAGCCGACGGTGTCGCCGGCAGCCACCCGCTTGACGAACGTCAGCTGCGTCCGCCACTCGAGGCCGGGCAGCAGCGGCACCGTCCGCGGCGAGGCGCGGTCGGGGTAGGCGCCGTAGCAGATGATCCCCGGACGGACGAGGTCGAGCCACGAATCGGGGTGGCCGAGCACCCCACCGGAGTTGGCCAGGTGCTTCAGCGGGACGGGGCCGCGGGCGTCCTCAACGGTGGCGGCCGTGCGGGTGAACAACGCGATCTGCTCGTGCGTGAAGTCGTCGCCGGCCGGTGAGTCGGAGATCGGCAGGTGCGAGAACAACCCCTCGAGCACAAGCCCGGACGCGTCCACGCGCTGGGCCAGCCGGGGTGCGTCCTCGGGCGGACAGCCGATCCGGCGCATCCCGGTGTCGATCTTCAGGTGTACCTCCGCCGGTCGGCCGAGCCGGTGCGCAGCGGCCGCTGCGGCGTCGATGCTGGCCTCGTCGGTCACGGTGAGAGTGATCCCGGCGGCGATCGCGGCCGCCACGCCGTCCGGGCCGCGTTCCATCGACATCTTCAGGATCGGCAGCCGGACGCCGGCGTCCCGCAGTTCGAGGCCCTCGTCGGTCGTGGCGACACCCAGCCAGTCGGCCGCGCCGGTGGCCTCGATCATCCGCGACACCTCGACGGCGCCGTGGCCGTAGGCATTGGCCTTCACCGCCGCGAGGACCTTGCGTCCACCCACCCGGGCACGGATCGCGTCCAGGTTCGCGCGGATGTGGTCCAGGCGGGTGGTGACGACGCTGGTCGGCTCGGTCACGGCTCGCTTCCGGTGGCGACCGGACGGGACGGATCCGCCGACCAGCCCGACCAGGCCGGCGGGTACAGCGCGGCCTCGATGCCCAGCGACGCCAGCGCGAGCACGGCCTGACCAGCGGAGACGCCGGAGCCGCAGTAGACGGCGACCGGTGCGTTGAGGGGCAGGTCGAGCAGGGCGTCCAGGTCGGCGGCAGGGGCGAGGTGGCCGGTCGCGTCGCAGAATCCGGCGACGGGACGGTTCACCGCGCCGGGGACGTGCCCGGCCACCCGGTCGATCGGCTCGACCTCGCCGCGGTAGCGCTCGGCTGCCCGGACGTCGATCAGGACGCCGTCGAACCGGGCGGCCTCGTCCGCGTAGATGGTGGGCAACTGGCCGGTGGTCAGGTGCAACGGCGTCGGCTCGGGGGGCTCGGGGTCACCGGACTCGAGCTCGCCGCCGGCTGCGACCCAGGCCGGCAACCCGCCGTCGAGCACCCGGACGTCCAGCCCCACCCAGCGGAGCACCCACCAGGCGCGCCCGGCGACGAACGCGGTGGGGAGGTCGTAGACGACGATCGGCCGGCCCGCGTCGATGCCGAGGGCACCGAGGCCCGCTTCGAGCCGGGCGGCGTCCGGCAGCGGGTGCCGTCCCAGGGTCGGGTCGGTGGTCGGGCCGGTGAGGACGTTCTCCATGTCGAGGAACCGGGCTCCGGGTATGTGGCCCTCGGTGAACTCCCGGTGGCCCGTTCCGGGGGCTTCGCCGAGGTGCCAGCGCACGTCCAGCAGTTGCGCGCCGGCTGCGAGCGCGTCCGGCAACCGGACGACGTCAATCAGGACTTCAGATCGGGCGGACACGGCCTCACTCTAGTCATCCGCCAGGCGCCTTCCGCGTCCTGGGAGGGATCACGCACTCGACGCGTCCACGGAGCACTTGGAGCGTTCTCACCTGCGGATCGCGGGTGATTCCTCTCAGCCATCGGCACGGTGCACCGTGACAGGCCGGCAGGCGGGCTTGGGGAAGCGGCGAACCACCGGCGAGGAACCGCAACCCGGGGGTTCTGTTGGCCACCCCCGCGCGTGTAGCTTGCGGTCATGACAGTCGCACTGGCGCACGACCAGCAGGGTGAGGGTCCGCTGCTGGTCCTGGTGCACGGGATCACCGAGAACCGGCACTCCTGGGACCCGATCGTGGCCGACCTGGCCGCAAACCACCGCGTCCTGCGGGTCGACCTGCGCGGGCACGGCGAGTCGCCGAAGGCCGACGGCTACGACATCGCTGATCTGGCCGCCGATGTCGAAGCCCTCGTGGACGAGGTGCCGCTGCTCGTCGGCCACTCCCTCGGCGGGACGGTGGTCACGGCCTATGCCGCACAGTTCCCCGTCCGCGGTGTCGTCAACATCGACCAGTCGCTGAACCTCACGCCGATGCAGGCCGGGCTGAAGCAGCAGGAACCGTTGCTGCGCAGCGAGGCCTTCCCGATGGTGATCAACGCGCTGTTCGACTCGCTCCGCGGGCAGGCCAACGACGAGGAGTGGGCCCGGCTGACCGCGTTGCGCAGCTACGAACCGGACGTCGTCCTCGGTATCTGGAGCGTCCTGCTGGACACGACGCCCGAGCAACTGGACGCGATCGTGGACGCCATGGTGTCCCCGATCACGGCGCCCTACCTGGAGCTCAACGGCTTCGATCTCGGCCCCGACTACACGGCCTGGCTCCAGAGCAAGCTGCCGCAGGCGTCCGTCGAGACCTGGGACGGTGTGGGCCACTACCCGCACCTCGTCCGTCCGGCCGAGTTCCTGGCGCGCCTCGCGGCCTTCGAGGCGTCCCTGGCCTAGCCGTGGATACGACGCATGACTGGACGGCCCCGGTCGATGCGGATCACCTCGCCGACATCAGGGCGAGGTCAGACGAGTTGGCCGCGGGCGGCCTCACCCACCTGATCCTGGAGGTGCTGGCGTATGCCGCGGACGAGGCTCGGGAGCGTGCGGGTGGGGTTGCTGTCGTCACGCTGGGGCCCGGGTCAGTGACGATCGCCGACGACGGACGCGGCACTGACACCCATGCCGCTGAGCCTGGCCACGCGGTCCGGAAGCCGGTGATGTCGACCAGGGATCTGCGGTTCTTCGACTCGACGCCGCCGACCTTGTTGCCCGACGGCCTGCCTCGTCGCGGCATGTCGGTCGTCGCCGCGCTCAGCGCGCAGCTCCAGCACACGAACCGTCGCGCGGGCGGGTCGTGGAGCCAGTCGTACGCGTACGGCGTCCCGGTGGCCGAGCTCGCCGAGCTGCCGTCGGACGGAACCCGGGGCACCACCGTCCAGTTCACGGCCGATCCGGGGCTGGTCGCCGATCTCGACGTGGACGTGGTCCGCCTGCGGGCACTGTCAGCGGCGTTCGCCGTCCAGCACCTCGAGGTGACCGTCGTCGAGGCGGCACCGGTCGTCCGCTTCCGGACGCCCTGCCGGGAGGAGCTGGCGATCCGGCAGCAGTGGCTGGGCGACCCGGGGTTCATGGCCTACAACGTCGGCTGGGAAGTGGACGTCCCGAGCTACCACCGCGACACCGGCTGCGTCGACTTCCCACCCGAGGTCTGGGACGCCTGGTACGACTCCTGGATCGGCCGGCCCGAACGGGACTACTGGTTCGTCGAGGACGCCGCCGGCCAGTTCGTCGGGCACGCGCACTACCGGGTCGAGCAGGACGAGGGCGGACGCCGGGTCGCCCACATCGGTGCGTCCGTCCACCCCGATCACCGGCGTCGCGGCCTCGGGCAGGCCACCTTCGCCGAACTCGTCCGCCGAATCGGGACGGCCGGCGTCGCCGACGTGGCCAGGAACGAACTCGATGCGGGCCGCGTCGCCGCCATCCGCATCCACCGGGCGCTGGGCTTCAACCCCGGCGCGGTGAGTGTGGATCCCGTCCACGGCGAGATCACCACGTGGGAGCTCATCATCGATCCCGCCGCCCCTGAGTCGACACCCCCTGAACCGTTGGGGACAGGTACTTCGGTTCACCCGCGCAGCCCTTAATCGTTGTGAACCGTTGGGGACAGGTACCTTGGTTCACCCGGCCGACGACTCGACGTCAGCGACGTCGCTTGCGCGGTCGGCCGTGAGCCCAACCAGGCCCGGTGAACCGAAGTACCTGTACCCGGCGGTTCAGCGCGCGTCGTGAACCGAAGTACCTGTCCCCGACGGTTCACAACCGGGCCCGGTGAACCGAAGTACCTGTCCCCGGCGGTTCAGGTCGGACGGCTTCACGGGGCGTGTTGTGGGGATTCCACAATGCTCGGGGGAGATCCTTGGTACTCAAGGCGTCGATCTTGGCGGGTCCGTCCAGTTGGATCGATGACGACGCCTGTTCGGACGCCAGCGGGCAGCCTGCCCTGAGCCCGGACGGGCGCAGTCCAGCCATCGACGCGGAGGAGAGTTCGTGTTCCAGCGCATCGCGATCGTCAACCGGGGTGAGGCGGCGATGCGGCTGATCCACGCCGTCCGCGACCTGAACGCCGAGCGTCCCGACGCCTCGCCGATCACCACGATCGCGCTGTACACCGACGCCGAGCGCACCGCCATGTTCGCCCGCGAAGCCGACGAGGCCTACCCGCTCGGACCGGCGTCCGCCCGTCCCTACCTCGACCACGAGCTGCTCGCCGGCGTCCTCCAGCAGGCCCGAGCGGACGCGGTCTGGGTCGGCTGGGGCTTCGTCGCAGAGGACGCCGGCTTCGCCGACCTGGTCACCTCGCTCGGGATCACCTTCATCGGCCCTAGTGGGGACGCGATGCGCGCGCTCGGCGACAAGATCGGCTCCAAGCTGCTCGCCGAGCAGGTCGGCGTCCCGGTCGCGCCGTGGAGCGGCGGCGGCGTCGACACCCTGGACGCGGCGCTCGCAGCGGCCGACGACATCGGCTACCCGCTGATGCTCAAGGCCACCGCTGGCGGCGGCGGACGCGGGATCCGCCGGGTCGACTCCGCGGACGACCTCGCCGACGCCTACCAGCGCACCCGCGACGAGGCCGAACGTGCCTTCGGCTCGGGCGTGGTGTTCCTGGAGAAGCTGGTCACCGGAGCCCGCCACGTCGAGGTGCAGGTGATCGCGGACGGCCAGGGCACCGCCTGGGCGCTCGGCGTCCGCGACTGCACGGTCCAGCGGCGCAACCAGAAGATCATCGAGGAGTCCGCGTCGCCGCTGCTCAGCGCCGAGCAGACCGGCGAGCTCAAGGCCTCCGCCGAACGACTCGCGCTCGCCGTCGGCTACCGCGGCGCGGCCACCGTCGAGTTCCTCTACCACCCGGCCGACCGCCTGTTCGCCTTCCTCGAGGTCAACACCCGGCTCCAGGTCGAGCACCCGATCACCGAGGTCACCAACGACTTCGACCTGGTCAAGGCACAGTTGCACGTCGCGGCGGGCGGACGGCTGACCGACCGTCCGGTCGAACAGGGACACGCCATCGAGGCCCGGCTCAACGCCGAGGACCCCGACCGCGACTTCGCCCCCGCGCCCGGCCGGATCACCCGCTTCGACGTCCCGGTCGGACCCGGCGTCCGCGTCGACACCGGCGTCACCGAGGGCGACGAGATCCCCGCCGACTTCGACTCGATGATCGCGAAGGTCATCGCGTCCGGACGCACCCGCGCCGAGGCGCTCGGACGCCTGCGCCGAGCCCTGGCCGAAACCACCGTGATCATCGAGGGCGGCGCGACGAACAAGAGCTTCGTGCTGGAACTGCTCGCCCGTCCCGAGGTCGTCGGCCCCGAGGTGGGCGGCCCCGGACTGGTCGGCCCCGAGGTGGGCGGCTCGGACGTCGCCGGCCCCGACGCAGACGCAGCCGCCGACCACGAGTGGGCCGACACCGGCTGGATCGACCGGACCAGGGCAGCCGGCGGCCTGGTCGCCGACCGGCACTCCGGCGTGGCTCTGGTCGCCGCCGCGATCGAGGCCTATCAGGAGGCCGAGCAGCGCGAGATCGCCCACCTGCTGGAGACCGCTCGCGGCGGCCGTCCGCAGGCCCAGCACAAGTCCGGACTGACCGTCGAGGAGAAGCTCCGCGGGGTGGCCTACACCCTGGTCGTCTTCCGCACCGGCCCGGAGCGGTACAGCGTCCGGCTCGGCGAGGACGTCGTGGACGCCGCCCTGGAGCGCATCGACGACGTCCACGGACGCCTGCGCATCGGCGCCGAGCGGTTCCGGATCGTCACCGCCATCCACGGGCCGGTGCAGTTCATCGAGGTGAACGGCGTCGCCCACCGGGTCTCCCGAGACGAGGGCGGCGTCCTGCGCTCACCGGCGTCGGCGCTGGTCGTCGCCACCCCGGTCGCCGTCGGCGACGAGGTCGCGGCCGGCGCCACGGTGGTGGTGCTGGAGTCGATGAAGATGGAGACCGTCGTCGCCGCGCCCTTCGCCGCGCGGGTCAAGGAGCTTCTCGTCGTGGCCGGCAGCCAGGTGGAGAGCCTGGCTCCGCTCGTCCGCCTCGAGCCGCTGGGCGACGGCGAGGAGGACGCCGCCGAGGGCGGTGAGGTCGACCTGCCGGACGGTGCGTCCGACGCGTCCGTCGAAGCCCGGGCCGGCCGGCTGCTGGACGAGCTGAGCGCCCACCTGATGGGCTACGACACCGACCCGGCAGCCGGCGTCCTGGCCGCGTACCTGGCAGCGAGGGACCAGGCCCGCGCCGGGGGCGTCGACGTCCTCACCGGGGAGATCGGCCTGGTCACCCTGTTCGCCGACCTCGCCGAGCTGAGCCGCAACCGTCCCGCCGGCGAGGACGGCTCGGAGCTGCGGATCCACTCCGACCGGGAACTGTTCCACGGTTACCTGCAGAGTCTGGACGCGTCCCGCGCGGCCCTGCCGTCCCGGTTCGTCGACCAGCTCGGCCGGGCGCTCGCCCACTACGGCGTCCCCGACCTCGACCGGACGCCGGCGCTGGAGGACGCCGTCTTCCGCGTCTTCCTCGCCCAGCAGCGGGTGGCCACCGACGTGCAGGTGATCCTGGCCGTCCTCGATCGCTGGATCGGCGAGCCCGCCCCCGAGGACGCGGTCGCTGCGGCCGCGCGGTCCCAGCTGGAGCGCCTCGTCCGGGCCACCCAGCGGCGGTTCCCCGCGGTCAGCGATGTCGCCCGTTCGGTTCGCTTCCGCTGGTTCGACCAGCCGCAGGTGGACGCCGAGCGTGAGCAGGTGCTGGCCGGCGTCGCCGGCGAGGTGGCCGACCTCGCCGCCCACCCGAATGCTCCTGACTACGCCGAACGCATCGCCGCGCTGGCCGCGATCCCGGAGCGGATGTCCCCGACGCTGGCGGTCCGGATGGCGCAGGGCATCTCTGCACACGAGCCGCTGCTGGAGATCCTGCTGCGCAAGCACTACCGCGAGTACGAGCTGTCCGACGTCCGCGCGCTGACGCTCGACGGCCGGTCGGTGGTCGTCGCCGACTACGTGCTGGACGGACGGCCGACGCGCGCGATCACCACCATCGGATCCGCGGCCGAGATGGCCGCCGACGGCGCGGTCGCCCGGGTCGTGGCCGACCAGCTGCGCGCCCGTCCGCAGGGCCGGGACGCAGTCGTCGAGCTGTACGTCGCCTGGCCGCAGGCGCCCGACCGTTCCACGCTGGCCGACGAACTCCTGGGCCACCTGGCCGGCTGGGACCTGCTGGGCCTGCGCCGGATGGTGGTCGCTGCCTGCTCGGCCTCGGGCCAGGTCGACTACGCCACCTTCCGTCCCGACGCGGACGGGACACTGATCGAGGACGAGCGCGTCCACGGCGTCCATCCGATGGTTTTCCGGCGGCTGAACCTGTGGCGGCTTCGCGAATTCGACGCCACCCGGCTGCCGGCGCCACGCGGCGTCCTGCTGTTCGAGTGCGTCGCGAAGACCAACCCGGACGACCGCCGGCTGGTGGCGATGGCCGAGGTCAACCAGCTCGCCGCCGTCCGGGACGCGCACGGGCGGCTGATCGGGCTGCCGCACGCCGAGCGGGCGGTGGAGAACTGCCTGGAGGCGATCCGGCGGACGCGGGCCGCCCGCGGCTCGGCCGGCAGCCGGCTGGACATGAACCACGTCTGGGTTTACGTGTGGCCGCACATCGAACTCGACCTGCGCGACGTGATGGCGCTGCAGCACAAGATCACTCCGCTGTCGGATGGCACCGGCATCGAGGAAGTGCTTGCCGAGGGCACTTTCGTCGCTCCGGGGCAGCCGGCGACCCGGCTGGCGATCCGGTTCCATGCGAAGCCGGGGTCGGGCGTGGCGGCGTCCGTCGTGCCGCCGCCGACCGAGCCGCTGCGTCCCCTCGACGACTACGCGGCCAAGGTGGTGCGGGCTCGCCGGCGGGGACTCGTCTACCCGTACGAGCTGTCGGAGACCCTGGCCGGGCCGGGCGGGACGCTGGTCGAGCTGGACCTCGACCCCGACGTTGCCGAGGGTGCGCCGGACCGGCTGGTCGCCGTCCAGCGTCCGCCGGGACGCAACCGCGCCGGCATCATCGTCGGCCGGGTCACCACCCCGACGCCGCTGTACCCGGACGGGATCACCCGGATCGTGCTGTCCGGCGACCCGACCCGCGGGCTGGGTGCGGTCGCCGAGCCCGAGTGCCGCCGGATCGTCGCCGCGCTCGACCTGGCCGCCGAACTCGGCGTCCCCGTCGAGTGGTACACGCTGTCGTCCGGTGCGCGGATTTCGATGGACTCGGGCACCGAGAACATGGACTGGGTCGGTGCCGCGCTGCGCCGGATCGTCGAGTTCACCCAGGCCGGCGGCGAGATCAACGTCGTCGTGGCCGGCATCAACGTCGGCGCCCAGCCGTACTGGAACGCCGAGGCGACCATGCTGATGCACACCCGGGGGATTCTGGTGATGACGCCGGACTCGGCGATGGTGCTCACCGGTAAGCAGTCGCTGGACTTCTCCGGCGGCGTGTCGGCCGAGGACAACTTCGGCATCGGCGGCTACGACCGGGTGATGGGGCCCAACGGGCAGGCGCAGTACTGGGCGCGGGACCTGGCCGGCGCCTTCGGCATCCTGATGGGTCACTACGAGCAGACCTACGTCGCGCCCGGCGAGGACGGGCCGCGGCGGGCGTCCACGTCCGACCCGTTCGACCGGGACGTCTCGTCGTTCCCGCACGAGGTGGCCGGCAGCGACTTCGCCACGGTCGGCGAGATCTTCTCGCCCACGCACAATCCCGACCGGAAGAAGGCCTTCGACATCCGGACGGTGATCGCGTCCGTCTGCGACGCCGACCACCCGCGGGTGGAGCGCTGGGCGGGCATGGCGGACGCCGACACCGCCGTGGTGATCGACGCCCGGATCGGCGGCTACCCGGTGGCGGTGCTCGGGATCGAGAGCACGCCGGTGCCACGGGTGGGCTTCCCGCCGACCGACGGTCCGGACACGTGGACGGCCGGCACGCTGTTCCCGAAGTCGAGCAAGAAGGCGGCGCGGGCGATCAACGCGGCGTCGGGGAACCGTCCGCTGGTGGTGCTGGCGAACCTGTCGGGCTTCGACGGCTCGCCGGAGTCGATGCGGAACCTGCAGCTGGAGTACGGCGCGGAGATCGGACGGGCGATCGTGAACTTCCGCGGGCCGATCGTGTTCGTGGTGATCAGCCGGTACCACGGCGGGGCGTTCGTGGTGTTCAGCAAGCGGCTGAACCCGAACATGACGGTGCTGGCGATCGAGGGCTCGTTCGCGTCCGTGATCGGCGGGGCGCCGGCTGCGGCGGTGGTGTTCGCCGGCGATGTGGCGAAGCGGACGGCGGCCGACCCGCGGGTGGCGTCGGTGGAGGCGAAGCTGCGGACGGCCCACTCCCAGGATCGGGCGGCCCTCCAGCTGGAGCTGGCGGACGCCCGCGCCGCCGTCCGTGCGGAGAAGATCAGCGAGGTGGCCGCCGAGTTCGACGGCGTCCACAACATCCACCGGGCGGTGCAGGTGGGCTCGGTCGACCGGGTGATCAGCGCGTCCCGGCTACGCCCGGAGATTCTCGCTGCGATCGAAGCCGGCCTCGCCCAGCCGTCGTCCTGAACCGTTGGGGACAGGTACTTCGGTTCAGGTGGCGGGGTTCTGAACCGTTGGGGACAGGTACTTCGGTTCAGGTGGCGGGGTTCGGGTCGCAGCTGTGTTCGTGGCATGCGGGTCTGCGGCCGGGATCTCCGTCGATGTTGCTGGTGTTGTCGACGCGAGGCCCCGGGTCGAGCCCGGGACGACGGGGGCCTCCTGAGTCGCCGATGCGGTTGAGCCGCCGGTGAACCGAAGTACCTGTCCCCTCAGTTCACCGTTCACCAGTGAACCGAAGTACCTGTCCCTCGGTTCACCGGTGAACCGAAGTACCTGTCCCCGACGGTTCAGGCGAGCCACTCCTTGGCCGCGGCCACCAGGGCGCCGACGCCGATGGACAGGGTCGGCTCGATCACGGGCGCGTAGCCGGACGAATGGTTGGACGGGATGCGTCCCATCACCTGCAGCATCGCCTCCGGCGTGGTCGCGCCGGCGAACGGCACCGGGTCGGCACCGCCGAGGATCCAGTAGACGCAGGGCGCGCCGGCAGCCTTGGCGAGCTCGCCGACGTCCTCGCTGCCGGTGACCGGGCCGGAGTCGATCACCCGCTGCTCGCTGCCGACGACCGAAGCCAGCGCAGGAATGGTGCGCGCGCAGCCGTCCGGATCGTTGTAGAGCAGCGGGAAGTGATCGGGGTGTTCGATGGTCGGCTCGGTCGTGGCTCCGGACGCGGCCGCCTCGGCCTTGATGATCCGCTCGACAGCAGCGAGGACGCGCTCGCGCACGTCCGGGTCGTAGGTGCGGATGTTCAACTCCAGGACGGCGGTGTCCGGGATGATGTTCACCTTCGTCCCGGCATGCAGCGTGCCGACCGTGACCACCGCAGTATCGCCGCCGGCCACCTCGCGGGAGACGATCGTCTGCAGCCGCAGCACGACGGCGGCGGCCATCACGATCGGGTCTATGCAGGTCTCGGGACGCGACCCGTGGCCGCCCTTGCCGTACAGCGTGACCCTCAGCGAGTCGGACGTGGCGAACGCCGCTCCGGCATGCAACCCGATCAGGCCGGCCGGCAGCGGCGCAACGTGCTGGCCGAGGACGACGTCCGGCGTCCCGACCTTGTCATAGAGCCCGTCGGCGACCATCGCGGCGGCACCGGAGCCGAGCTCCTCCGCCGGCTGGCCGAGCATGACCAGCGTCCCCGACCAGGACGGGTCGGCGGCCAGCGCCTTCGCCGCGCCGAGCAGGCAGGTGACGTGGACGTCGTGGCCGCAGGCGTGCATCACGCCGACGTCGTGACCGTCCGGGTCGACACCGCGGACGGCCGAGGCGTACGGCAGTCCGGTGGCTTCGGTCACCGGGAGTCCGTCCATGTCGGCGCGGACGAGCACCGTCGGCCCGTCACCGCGTCGCAGCACTCCGGCGACGCCGGTCTTTCCCAGCCCGGTGTGGACCTCGTAGCCGAGCGCGGCGAGCGATTCGGCGACGATCGCGGCGGTGCGGCTCTCGGCGTACGAGAGTTCGGGATTCGCGTGCAGGTCGCGGTAGAGCTCGGCGAGGGCTTCAGCGCTGGAGTCCTGGGTGATCAGAGGTTTGTCGCTCATGCGTCCACCCTAGAACCGTGCGGACCCACTGCGTCCACGTCGCGGACGGTTCGTCTCCGGTTCACTCGCGACGACGTGATCCGGGTCAGCGCAGGCTACCCACCTCATCGGCCGAGGTTCCCGAGTCGAGCAGGAACTGGCGGCACCGGTCGGCCTCGTCGGTCTCGCCGATGGCCTCGGCGGCTTCGGCCAGTGCGAGCAGGGCTCGCAGGAAGCCCTGGTTGGGCTCGTGGTCGGCCGGGATCGGCCCCTGCCCGCGCCAGCCCGCACGCCGCAGGGCGTCCAGACCTCGGTGGTAGCCGGTGCGGGCGTTCGCGTAGGCGGCGACGGCGTCCGTCCCCAGTGACTCCTCGGCGAGCAGCGCCCAGAGCAGGGACGCGGCCGGGGCGGCGGGAACCGCGTCGCGGGGAGACCCGCCGGCGGCGAGCGCGGCGCGCGCGACGGCGTCCGGACCGTCGGCTGGCAGTCGGGTCGGCTCGGGCTGGGGCAACAGGCTCTGATGCGTCATGCATCCAGTCTGGACGGAGTCGGGGACAGTGCCGACTCTGTCCACTCGTCCCAGCCGGTCCGGCTTGAACGAGGGGGAGTTGGCGCCAGTCGCTGGGGGAGGACCAAGAGGGAACCCCTTGGGCCGGGAGCGGCGCTGGCACCGGCGGAGCGGACATCAAGGAACCGCCCCCTGGGCCGGTGCGGTCAGGGATGCTGGCGGAGGTATCTCCCGAAGTGGGGGACGGTGAACGCGACCCGGCCACGCTCGCCGGAGAAGACCAGTCCCTTCTTCAGCAACGCGTCGCGGGCGGGGGAGAGCGACTGTGGCTTCCGGTCCAGGTGGACGGCGATGTCGGCGGTCGCGACCGAGTCATCCGTGCCGTCCTGGAGCTCGGCCATCGCCCGTAGGTAGTCCCGCTCGCCGGGGGTGGCGCGGTCGTAGCGCGAGCCGAAGAAGCCGACGGCGAGGTCTGCCTCGGCCTGCGGTGCGGCCACCGCCACATCGGTCGCCGTCACCGGGGACGCCGGCGCGACGTCCCAGACCGCCTTCCCGTACGCCTGGACGAAGTATGGGTAGCCGCCCGTGGCCTCGTGCAACGCGTCCAGCGCGTCCGGGGCGAAGTCGGCGTCCTCGTCGCGGGCGGGCAGGACGAGGGCTGCGTCCGCGGCGAGGCGGTCGAGGCGCCCGATCGCGACATAGCGGAACAGCCGCTCCGAGTACGACTTGGACGCCGCCAGCACCGCCGGCAGGTGCGGCAACCCGGCCCCGACCACCATCACTGGAAGCCGCGCCTGGGAGATCTCGTGCACCGCCGCGCACAGGGCCGAGACGTCGTCGGTGCCGAGGTCCTGGAGTTCGTCGATGAAGACGGCGATGCCCCTGCCGCGGTCAGCCGCCGCGCCGCCGAGGTCGGTGAGAACCTCGACCAGGTCGATCTCGATGTCGCCGGAATCGGCCCGTCCCACCACGGCGGGGACGGTGATGCCGGGGTTCCAGCGGTCGCGGACGGTCTTGGCCGCGGGACTCTGCGCGAACGACTTCACCACGCCGAGCAGGTGCCGGCCGTCCTCGTCGTCGGGCAGGCCGAGTTCGCGCAGCGCTTGATGCAGCGCGGACGCCAGCGGGCGTCGGATCGACGCGTCCGGGCGGGCCTCCAGCTTGCCGGTGCCCCAGCCGGCGCGGACGGCCGCCGACCGCATCGCCCCTAGCAGGACGGTCTTTCCCACCCCTCGAAGGCCGACCAGGACGACGGAGCGCTCGGGCCGTCCCTTGGCGACGCGTTCGAGGGCGATGTCGAAGGCCTTCAGCTCCTCGCTGCGTCCGGCCAGTTCGGGCGGACGCTGCCCGGCGCCGGGCGCGTACGGGTTGCGGATCGGGTCCATGATCGCAGCGTATTCGGATGTCTAGCTCTGAACCTAGATTTGGCGATACAAGCCGATCGTGTCGCCGGTGCCGGGCCTGTTGGCCTGGTGAGGGAGAGCCGGCATCGGCGGACGCTTGTCGCGATCACCTACGCTCGGCTCAGTGTCAGGGTGTTGCTGCCGCTGGTTGCGGTGGTTGGATCCTTTGCACTGGTCGGCTGGCTCTTACGCTCGGTGTCCCGGGTTTGGTGGCGTGCATGCGTTTTGCCGTCGGCTGGTGTGAAGGAACCGGCCGGCGTGGCTTGATAGGAGCGTGGCTTCGCCCCCACTGAGATGTGTCCGCCGACCGGCTCCGACCTTCCGTCACTGATCAGGTGAAAGGAGGCAACCACCATGGTTGTCGTCGGTGCTGATGTGCACAAGCAGACTCACACGTTCGTCGCGGTGGACGAGGCGGGTCGCAAGTTGGGTCAGGTCACGGTGAGGGCGATCACGGCCGGTCACCAGGATGGGCTGCGCTGGGCGGTTCGTGAGTTCGGAGCCGATCTGGTGTGGGCGATCGAGGATTGTCGGCATTTGTCGGCCCGGTTGGAGCGGGACTTGTTGACTGCTGGTCAGAAGGTGGTGCGGGTACCGCCGAAGATGATGGCTGAGCAGCGCCGGATCGCGCGGACCCGTGGGAAGTCCGATCCGATCGATGCGTTGGCGGTGGCGCGGGCGTTCCTGCGCGAGCCGAGCCTCCCGGTCGCTTCCCACGATGAGGCGTCGCGGGAACTGAAACTGCTTGTGGACCGGCGGGAGACGCTGGTCGCGCAGCGGACCGCGACGATCAACAGCTTGTTGTGGCGGGTCCACGAACTCGACCCGGAACAGGCGCCGGCGCCGCGGTCGCTGGACCTGGCCAAGCAGCAACGGCAGCTCCGCGGCTGGCTGGTCACACTGGCCGGGATCGTGGCCGAGCTGGCCCGCGACGAGCTCGACGACATCATCGCCCTCACTGGACGGATCAACCAGCTGGAGAAGCGGATCAGTGTATTGGTCGCCGACCGGGCACCCTCGCTGCTGGCGCTGCCCGGCTGTGGGCCGCTCACCGCGGCCAAGCTGGTCGGTGAGACCGCCGGGATCGGCCGGTTCGCCGACGAGGCCAAGTTCGCCCGGCACGCCGGGATCGCGCCGATCCCGGTGTGGTCAGGCCGCACCGAAGGCCGGGTCCGGATGACCAGATCCGGGAACCGGCAACTCAACTGCGCCATCCACCGGATCGCCGTCACCCAACTCCGCGACAAGGACGGTCTCGGCCGCAAGTACTACGACAAGAAGACAGACCAAGGCATGTCCAAGACCGAAGCGCTGCGCTGCCTCAAACGCAGACTCGCCCGCATCGTGTTCAACACCCTCAAAACCGACCACCTCAACCGCACTGCGACCTGCCACCCGGCAGCCGCTTGACATAGGAGAAACTCATGAAGCGGCGGGTCTGGCAGGGCGTGGCTGCGCTCGCCGTTCTCGGTCTGCTGCTCGGGCTGGGGCCGACCGGCTTCGCGCTCGCGGCGGCGGCCGGACGGGTGTCGTCGGTCGCGGACGTCCCCGCGCAGCCCGTCGCGATCGTGTTCGGTGCCGGCCTGGACGCGTCCGGCGACCCGATGCCGTACCTGAGCGCTCGCCTGGACCTCGCCGTCCAACTCCACCGGACCGGCAAGGTGAAGGTGATCCTCGTCTCCGGCGACAACCGCCACGCCGACTACAACGAGCCGGACGCGATGCGCGCCTACCTGGTCGACGCCGGCGTCCCGGCTGAGCGAGTGGTCGCTGACTACGCCGGACGCGACACGTACTCGACCTGCGTCCGGGCCAAGCGGATCTTCGGGGTGGACGCCGCCGTGCTCGTCTCGCAGACCTACCACCTGCCGCGGGCGCTGGCCGCCTGCCGCAGCGTCGGCATCGATGCGTGGGCGGTCGGCGACTCGTCGGTCGATTCCACGAAGGAGTGGCCGGGCTACGCCGTCCGCGAGGTTCCGGCGAACGTCAAGCTCGTCTGGGACCTGGTGAGCGGACGCCGGCCCGTCCTCGGCAAGCCGGAGGCCGGCGTCCGGGACGCCCTGGCGCGGTAGGCGCCCTGGCTCAACGACACACGTGCTGTCTCAGTGGCCACCTCGGGCCGGTCAGGGTTCGCTCCGCGTCACTGATGCAGCAACTGTGTCGCCGCGGAGGATCTTCTCCAGCTTCCGACCCTTCGCGAGCTCGTCCACGAGCTTGTCGAGGTAGCGCATCCGCTGCATCAGGGGATCCTCGATCTCCTCGACCCGGTAGCCGCAGATGACCCCGGTGATCAGGGCGGAGTTGGGGTTGAAGGCCGGCGCCTCGACGAAGAACGACTCCAGGTCGGTCTCGTCGGTCAGCACGCGCTGCAGTCCCGCGGCGTCGTAACCGGTCAGCCAGCCGATGACCTGGTCCAGTTCGTCCTTGCTGCGGCCCTTCCGCTCGACCTTGGCCACGTAGAGCTGGTAGATGCTGGCGAAGCTGCTCCTGAAGATGCGGTGCGTCATACTCCTGACCCTTCCTCGACGCGGATCCCCAATCGTGCGGCAAGGACGGGGGCGAGGTCCAGCAGCTGGTCGACGCCGATGGTCACCCCGCGGAGCCCTTCGATGCCGGTGATGTCGGCGACCTCGGCTCCCCGAAGGTCGACGTCGGCCAGCTTGGCGTGGCTGGCTTCCAGATGCGCGATCCGGCAGCCCGCCAGCGCGACCCGGGACGCTGTGGCCCGCATCAGGTCGAGGTCCTCGATGACGCAGTCGGTGAAGGCGACGTCGGCCAGGTCTGCTCCCCGCAGGTTCACGTAACCGAGCTTGCAGCCGACGAACGCGACTCGGCGGAGGTTGGCGTCGTACAACTCCAGCGATCCGATTCGGCTGGCGCGGATCTCGACGTCGCGCCAGCCCGCCTCGGACGCGGCGATCGACAGCAGGTCGAGCCGCTCCAGCCAGGAGTCGAGGACGGTGAGTCCGCGGGCCCGCCAGGAGGTGCCGGCCAGCCCGCTGATCCGGGACGCGTCGATGCGGCGCCGGACCTCCCAGCGGAGGTCGTCGACGCGGACGTCCCGCAGTTCGGCCTGTTCGAGGTCGTCGCCGTCCGGGTCGACGAAGTCGGACGGATCCAGCAGCGCCAGGTCTCCGGGTTCGACCGGGACCAATCGCGGAGCCTGGGGAGCTCGTGTTGCCATGCCGACACCGTAGGCGACGGCTCTGCCGTCCACCGCCTCCCCGCGCCTTCGGTTCGGTCGACCGTCGTCAGCCGCGCGGGTCGGTGCTCAGGATCGACATCAGGTGCGCATCGACCCAACCGTCGTCGAAGCGGAGGGCGTCCCGCTTGGTGCCCTCGTGGCGGAAGCCGACCTTCTGGTAGACGTGACGGGCGCGCGGGTTGAAGTCGTACACCTCGAGTTCGACGCGGTGGATGCCTCGGTCGAAGGCGTAGTCAACGGCCATTCGGGTGGCTTCGGTGCCGATCCCGCGGCCGCGTCCGCCCGCGGTCCAGATGCGGAAGCCGCAGCTGCGGTTCGCGGCGCTGAGGTCGTTCAACACGGCCTCGCCGAGGATGCCGTGGTCGCGGACGTCCCGGATCGCCCACACGATCCGGTCCTCGGCGACGGCCCAGCGCGCGTAGATCGCGCGGAGCTCGGCGAGGGAGTAGGGCCGCAGTTCCTCCGCGGTGGGATTCGCGGACGACACCGACCCGGTCAGCACCGACACCTCAAGGTCCTGCAACAGCGGGTAGAGGGCGTCGACGTCAGCCTCGGTCACCGGGGTGAGAACCGCGACCGAGCCGGTGAGGACGCGCTTCTCGGCGAACGTGATGGTGGGAGCGGGCACCCGCTCAGGCTAGCCGCGCCATGTGGCGTGCGACGGCTGGCGGCTCGGTGCCCTTCCGCATGTCGTTCCCGGTGCCGGACGGTGTGACCGCCGGCGCGTCCCGGTGCGTCCGGTCCTGCGATGGGGGTACCCGAACCCGGGCGAAACCGCGAATGGCCTCGCCAGGGTGGGTACGGGGACTTGACAAGCACCATCCTTGAACGATCAAATCAGACGAGGACTTCCCCGCCAGGCCACACCTGAGAGACCCCATGAACGAGATCAGAGCGGTCATCT
The DNA here is from genome assembly GCA_017306015.1 of Propionibacteriaceae bacterium. GTDB lineage: Bacteria > Actinomycetota > Actinomycetes > Propionibacteriales > Propionibacteriaceae > Propionicimonas. Next base: position 186,813 of record JAFKJK010000009.1, on the reverse strand, counting down.
TCGATCTGGACGGCGTCATCACCGACACCGCCGAATACCACTACCTCGCCTGGCAACGCCTCGCCGATGAGGAGGGCCTCCCCTTCAGCCGGACGACGAACGAGCTCCTCCGCGGAGTGAGCCGCCGCGAGTCGCTCGCCATCCTGCTGAACGGCGTCCCCGTCGACGAGGAGCGCGCCGCCGAGCTGATGGACCGCAAGAACCGCTACTACGTGGCCTCGCTCGACCGGATCGGGCCCGCCGACGTCCTGCCGGGCGTGCTGGACCTGCTCCACGAACTGCGCGCCAACGGCTACGCGACGGCGATCGCGTCCGCCAGTAAGAACACCCCGAAGGTGCTCGACAGTCTGGGCGTGACCAGCCTCTTCGACGCGATCGTCGACGGCAACGCCAACCTTCCCGCCAAGCCGGCACCGGACGTGTTCGCCGAGGCTGCCCGCCGACTCGGCGTCCCCGCCGGCCTGTGCGTCGTCGTCGAGGACGCGACCGCCGGCATCGAAGGCGCCGCCGCCGCGGGGATGTGGACGGTCGGACTCGGCCCGTCCGAGCGCGTCGGGATGGCGCACGTCCGCCTCGACGACCTCTCCCGCACCACCCTCGACAGCCTGCTGGCCGACCTCGAGGCCGCCGCCTGGAGCGTCCGCGAGCGCAGCTTCCCGCCCGAGCGCCAGGGCCACAGCGAGACGATCTTCACCATCGGCAACGGCGCCTTCTGCGTCCGCGGAAGCCTCGAGGAGGGCTACCCGGGCGAGCACCCCGCCGCCTTCATGCATCAGCTGTGGGACGACGTCCCGGTGGTCTTCACCGAGCTGGCCAGCCTGCCGGAATGGTGGGGCGTCGACGTCTGGCTGGACGGTGAGCGCTTCCGGCTCGACCGCGGCACGATCACCGGCTACGAGCGTTCGCTCGACCTGCGGACGGGCCTGCTCGCCCGCGTCGTCGACTGGATCAGCCCGGCCGGCGCCCAGGTGCGCCTGGAGTTCGAGCGGCTCGTCGACCTCTCCGAGTCCGGCCGGGCGCTCGTCCGGGCCCGGATCACCGCCGGCAGCCCGGCGACGGTACGCACGCGCGCCGGCCTCAGCGTCCACGTCGAGAACGGCGGCATGCTGCACTGGGACCTGCTCGACGCTGACGCGGACGACCACTCCGCCCGGCTGATCGCGCGGACCCGGTCCACGGCGCACACCCTGGCCACAGCCTGCGAGGTGACCGCGACCGACAGCGAAGGCGGGGCACTCGCCGGGCGTCCCTTCGATGCGGACGGAGCGCCTGCCGTCGAGCACGAACTCCGGTTGCTGGGCGGCGAGTCGCTCACGCTGACCAAGTTCGTCGCGCTCGTCCCCGACTTCGCGGAGCCGGACGCCGCCGTGGCCGCGGAGCGGACTTCGGCCCGGGCGCAGGCGGACGCCGCGTCCGCCCGTGACCAGGGGTGGGATGCGATCCTCGCCGCCAACACCGAGGCATGGCGCCAGACCTGGGACGCCTGCGACGTGACGATCGACGGCGATCCGCAGGCGCAGATGGCCGTCCGGTTCAGCCTGTTCCAGTTGATCATCGCCGCGCCGCGGTTCACCGAGCACGCCAGTATCGGCGCGAAGACCCTCAGCGGCCTGGGCTACCGGCACCACGTCTTCTGGGACACCGAGATCTTCATGCTCCCGGTGTTCACGTGGACGCAGCCCGAGATCGCCCGGAACATGCTGATGTACCGCTGGCACGGGCTGGCGGGCGCGCGCGCCAAGGCGTCGGGGAACGGCTTCCGCGGCGCGCAGTTCCCGTGGGAGTCCGCCGAGACCGGGGACGAGGTGACGCCGACCTGGGTGCCGGACCCCGACGATCGGACGCGGTTGATCCGGATCTGGACCGGCGATATCGAGATCCACATCACCGCCGACGTCGCGCTGGCCGTCCTGGAGTACGTCCGGGCTACGGGCGATGAGGAATTCCTGCTCGCGCACGGCGCCGAGATGGTGCTGGACGGGGCCAGCTTCTGGGCGTCCGCCGCCGCGCTGGAGGACGACGGCCGCTACCACTTCCGCACCGTCGTCGGGCCGGACGAGTACCACGACCGCATCGACGACAACGCCTTCACCAACCACGTGGCGGTGTGGCACCTGCGGACCGCTCACCGGCTCGCACAGGGGTTGGCCGAACAGCACCCGGCACGCTGGGGCGAGTTGGCCGAGCAACTTGGGCTGGACGACGAATGGCTCGCGCGCTGGCTGGAGGTGGCGGACGCGATCGCGCTGCCCGTCGACCCCGACACCGGCCTGATGGAGCAGTTCGAGGGCTACTTCGGACTGACGGACGCCGACATCGCGTTGCTCCGGGATCCGGAACGGAAGCTGTCGATGCAGCAGATCTACGGCATTGAGGGCGTGGCGCAGACCCAGGTTCTCAAGCAGCCGGACGTCCTCATGCTCGCCTATCTGCTTCCTGAGTGCTTCACCCCGGATGCGCTGCGCGCCAACTACGCCTACTACGACCCGCGGACCGACCACGAGCTCGGGTCCAGCCTCGGTCCGGCCGTCAGCGCGATCATGGCGTGCCGCGCCGGAGAGCCCGAGTACGGCTACCAGCACTTCGTCCGGGCGGCTCTGGCCGACCTGCTCGACGTCCGCCACAACGCCGGGGACGGCATTCACGGCGCGTCCGCCGGTGGCCTGTGGCAGGCGGTGGTCTTCGGCTTCGCCGGCCTCACCGTGACCGAGGACGGCTGGCACACCGCCCCCATGCTCCCGGCCCACTGGGAGCGCCTCCGCTTCGCCGTCACGATCCGTGGACGCCGCAAGCACATCGACCTCACCCGTCCCCAACCCGCCTGAACCGTCGGGGACAGGTACTTTGGTTCACTTTCGTTCACTCAGCTGAACCGTCGGGGACAGGTACTTTCGTTCACCCAGCTGAACCGACGACGGCTGCGGACTGAACCGAAGTACCTGGCCCCAACGGTTCAGTCCTGCTCAACGACTGATGATGGGCGAGAGGTGAACCGAAGTACCTGTCCCCAACGGTTCAGTCCTGCTCAACGACCGATGATGGGCGGGAGGTGAACCGAAGTACCTGTCCCCGATGGTTCGGCCGCCTGATGGCTCTGAGGAGTGAACGAAAGTACCTGTCCCCGATGGTTCAACCGGCGGGGCTACCTAGCGAAGGCGGCAAGCTGGCGCGGGACCAGGGTCGGCTGGAGCAACCGACCTGGGCCGGACGAGCCGTTGGCGCTCACGGCGTCGATCGCCAACTCCAGGACGGCGACGGCGGCGGCCTCCACCGGCTGGTGGACGCTCGACATGCCCAGCGCCCGGGCGACCGGAGTGTCGTCGAAGCCGACCAGCGGCGCGATGTGGTCGTCCCCGAGCAGGCCGGCGATGCGCAGCCGTCCGACCGCCCCCAGCGCCAGCGAGTCGGACGCGCAGACGATCGCGGTCGCACCACGGGTGATCAGCTCGGCCGCACCCTCGGCGCCCGCGCTCGGGTGGTCGTCGAGGACGGCGACACTCAGCTCGGCGCTCGCCGGGAGACCCGCCACCGCTCGCGCCCAGCCCGCCCGGCGGTCGTCGCCGACGCCGGAGCCCTCCGGCCAGCCAAGGAATCCGATCGCGGTGTGGCCCAGCTCCCGCAGCCACGACGCTCCGGCCGCCGAGCCGGCCCCGCCGTCCACGTCGACCCACGGATGCGCGTCCGGGTCCGGCCGTCCCCACGGCCGGCCGAACGCGACGAACGGGATTCCCGCCTCGGCCAGCTGGTCCGGACGGGGATCGTCCATCCCGGTGTCGGTCAGGACGGCGAGGTCGATCGACCCGGACCGGAACAGCGTCTCCAGCTTGCGAACCTCGTCGTCGGCGTCCTCGGCGGTGAGCAGGGTCAGGTGGTAGCCCCGCCGCTGGGCCTCGTCGGCGAGGCTGTGGACGAAGCGGTCCATCACAGCGCCGTTGATGCCGTCCACGGCCCGGTACAGCCGCAGGCCGATGGCCATCGAGCGCTGGGTACGCAGCGCTCTCCCGGCAGCGGACGGACGGTACCCGGCCCGCTTGATGGCAGCGGCGACCCGCTCCCGGGTGGCCGGATGGACGATTCCGGGGTTGTTGAGCACGTTCGAGACGGTCTGCCGGGAGACGCCGAGTTCGTTCGCGATGGTCACCAGCGTTGGTCGCGAGGGTCGATCCTGACCCGACATGTCGCTCCCTTCGAGGACAGCGCGTCGAGGACAGCGCGCAGCTACTCCTTCACCGCACCGCCGGACGCGTTCATGATCCGCTTCTGGAAGACGAAGAAGATGATCGCCACCGGGATGGTCATCAGCGCGGCGGCGGCCAGCTTAATCGGGAATTGGTTGCCCGCGGACAGCTGACCGGACGCGAGCGACGCCACCCCCTTGGTCAGCGTGGTCAGGGCCGGGCTCTGGGTCGAGACGATGAAGTGGTTGAGCTCGTTCCAGGAGCCCTGGAAGCTCAGGATGATGATCGTCATCAGGGCCGGACGGGACATCGGCAGCACGATCGACCAGAACGTCCGGAACGTTCCGGCGCCGTCGATCCGCGCCGCCTCCTCGACCGCGACCGGAATCGACTCGAAGAAGTTCTTCATGATGAAGACGCCGGCCGCGTCCACGAGCAGCGGCAGGATCATCCCGGGGTAGCTGTCGTAGATGCCGAGCGACTTGATCACCAGGAACTTCGGGATCAGCAGCACGACACCGGGGACGGACATCACCGCGACCAGCATCAGGTAGACGCCCTGGCGCCCGGGGAAGCGCAGCCGGGCCAGCGAGTAGCCGGCCAGCGAGACGAAGAAGACCCGTCCGGTGGTGACCAGGACGGTCACGATCAGCGAGTTCATCGTCCACAGCCCGAAGTCGGAGTTGGCGAACAGGGTCTTGTAGGCGGCGGTCGTCCAGTTGGCCGACCACAGCGCCAACCCGGCGTTGGTGGCCTCCTCGTCGGTCTTGAACGAGTTCGCGACCTGGATCAGGAACGGGAAGATGTACACCAGCGCGAGCGCCGTGAGGACGATGTAGACCGACGCGTGGCCGACGCCGTGGCGCTCTCCGGCGTGGCGTGCGGTGTCAGGCCTGGACATCCCCACCTCCCTTGGCCTGGATGGACGCCTGGGCGATCAGCCGGGCCGAACGCAGCTCCCGCCGGGTCGTCCGGTCGATGCCGCCGGTGCCCAGCACCAGCCGCTGGATGATCGTGAAGATGACGATGATCCCGAACAGGACGAAGGCGATGGCGGCGCCGCGTCCCCAGTCCTGGGAGACGAAGGCGGCGTCGTAGGAGAGGTACGCCGGCGTCAGGGTGGTCTTGGCCGGGCCGCCGCGGGTGCCGGTGTAGATCTGGTCGAAGACCTGCCAGGTGCCGATGGTGCCGAGGGTGAGGACGGTGAAGACGGTCGGCCGCAGCATCGGCAGGGTGACGTACCGGAACCGTTGCCAGGCATTGGCGCCGTCCACCATCGCCGCCTCCTCGGTCTCCTCGCCGATGGCCTGGAGGGCCGCGAGGAACAGCAGCATGAACGTCCCGGACGTGGTGAAGATCGCCATCAGGATGAAGGCGCACATGGCGACGGACGGTCCGGCGAGCCACTCCCAGGTGCTGATCCCGAACAGGACGGGCTGCTGGAGGGCCGCCGGGCCGTCCCCGCCGCCGAGGATGAGGTGGATGATGCCGCGCGGGTCCTGGAACCAGTTGGGACCGGTGATGGCGAACAGCCCGAGGAAGGCGTTGATGGCCCCGGATGCGGAGAACAGGAACAGCCACAGGACGGTGATCGCGACCGAGGAGGTGACGGACGGGAAGTAGAACGCCGTCCGGTAGAAGCCCTTGCCCTTCAGCGCCCGCTTGTTGACGAGGAAGGCCAGGGTCAGCGACAGCGCGGTCTGCAGCGGGACGACGAGGATCACGTAGTAGAGGTTGTTGCGGATGGAGGTGCCGAAGTCCCGTCCGGCCAGGCCCTGGCCGCCGAGGACCTGGGCGTAGTTCGTGCCGCCGACGAAGGAGACGTTCGACCCCCAGGGGGCGCCGCGTCCGGTCCAGTCGGCGACCGAGACCCACGCCGCCATGACGACCGGGAGGAACAGGAAGATACCGAGAACGACCACCATCGGGAGGACGAACAGCCAGCCGGCACCGGCCTGCTGGCGGTTCAGCCTCGCGTGGTGCGAACGGGGGGTTGGAGCGGACGTCTCCGTCCGCTCCAACCCCGGGGTCGTGGCCATGTCAGCCCGCGATTGCCTGCAGGTTCGTCTGGGTCGAGTCGAGGATCGTCTTCGGGTCCTTGGACTTCAGGCCGGTGAGCTGGCTGTTGAAGTCCTTCAGGACGTCGGCTGCGCCCGGCATGGACGGCAGGTTCTGGGCGTACTCGGCGCCGTTGATGAACGGGACCATCGTCGGGTTGTCGGTCTTGTACTGCTCGGCAGCGGACTTGACGGACGGCATGACGCCGAAGTCCTTGGCGAAGGTCAGCTGCTGCTCGGTGGTGGTCAGGAACTCCACCAGGCTGAGGGCGCCGGCCTTGTTGTCGGCGTCCGCGGCGATGCCCCAGCAGTTGGTGAACTGCAGGGTGCCCTTCTGGGTGCCGGCAGGGAGCTCGGCGACGGTGTACTTGACGCTGGGGTAGGTGCTGGTCATGGCTCCGGTGATCCAGTTGCCCTCGATCACCATGGCGGCCTGCTTCTTGCCGAAGGCCTCGCCGCCCCAGCCGGCGCCGAGGTCGCTGGAGAAGGCTGCGACGCCTTCCTTGAGGAGCTTCTGGACGTAGGTGAGGGCGTCGACGTTCGGCTGGGCGTTGGCCTGGGCCTTGCCGTCCGCGGACAGCAGACCGCCGCCGGCCTGTGCCATGAAGACGCCGACGCGGGCGATCTCAGGGCTGAAGGCGAGGCCGACCCGCTTGCCCTTGGTCAGCTTCTTGGCGACGGCTTCGAGCTGGTCCCAGGTGGTGGGGACGTCGGCGTCGGTGAGGCCTGCGTCCGACCACATGTCGGTGTTGATGACCAGGGCGAGGGTCGAGAAGTCCTTCGGGGCGCAGTAGAACTTGCCGTCGTAGGAGAAGGCGCTGACCAGGCCCGGGTAGAAGTCGGACTTGTTGGGGAGCTGGTCGCCGTAGGCCTCCAGCGAGCCGTTCTTCGCCCAGCCGGCGAACTGGTCGGTCGAGACGTAGAGGAGGTCGTCGGGCTTGCCGCCGGCGAAGCCCTGGGTGGCCTGCTGGGTGAGGTCGGAGGCGACCTTGACCTCGGCCGGGATGCCGGACTTCGCCGACCAGGCGGCGACGGCGGTCTTGACGGAGGTGGTCTCCGCATCGCCTGACGAGCCGATCAGGACGGTGACGGGGTTCTTGTTCGCGGATTCGCTGGTGATCGGGGTGGGGCTCTCCGAGGAGAAGCCGCCACTGCAGGCGGTGACGGTGAGGAGCGTGGCGGCAGCGAGTGAGATCGCGGCAGCCCGGGTGATGCGCGGCATGGTGACTTCCTTCTTCGGACAGGTCGGGCCGGAGGGTTGCCGTTTTGATCGATCAAAACGGCTGATGTCTTGCATTTTGGCCATACCGGGCTCCGGTGTCAAGGGTTCGCCGCTGGACGTCCGTTCAGGTCGGTCTCCGGGACGCAGCGCGACCGGGACGGAAGGGGATCCCGGCTCGTCCCACCCGGTCGGGCAGGGGGAGAGGAGCCGTCCCCTTCCGTCCCTCGGGCGATCACCTGCGGTCGAGGGCGTCGCAGACGCATTCCCCGGTCTTCGACTTCACGGTCCAGCACTTGCTGCAGACCTCGGCGGGCTTCACGGTCTGGGCGTCGGCCATCTCTCCACCTCCTTTCTCTGGTCGGTGACTGCGCGCGAAATTGCGTTTCGACGCGCGGAAAACGAAAGAACCGCCCGGCTCGGAAGAGTGGGCGGTTCGGTCGATCATCGCGACGGGGCGCTGATCAGATCGGAGGCCGGCTCTTCTGGCGGGCCACCATGGGCGCTTCACTACGGCTGATGCCGAACCACGCGCGCAGGCGAGAGTGCCGGCCGGCGGCCGGGCGACGCACTCGATCTGCGGACATCGGGTCTCCTTGGATGTAAACAGCCAACTCTAGACGGGCTGCTCGGGTAAACCAAACAGGCTGGCCCGATTCCGGGTGGGTGATCGTCAATCCGGCGACGAACTCCGGTTCCCGAGCGGCCGGCCGGAGCCGGAATTCGCCTGCGGCCGGAACAGGTCCGCCTCGAATCGGTAGGCGTCGCCGCGGTGCCACAGCATTCCCAGGATGACCGGGGTGTCGTCGCTGGAGTACGCCACGTCGCTCTCGATCAGGACGGGGCTGCCGACCGCGACCTCCAGGAGTCCGGCGAGGCCCTCGTCGGCCGCCTCGGCCTGGACGGAGTGCGAGGCGCGGACGATCTCGATGCCGCACCGGTCGTGGAGCGACTCGTACAGGGACCGGTCGGTGAGGTCCAGGTGGACCAGTGGCTCGACCAGGGTCAACGGCATCGTCGACTTGTCCAGGCACAGCGGCCGGCCGCCCATGCCGCGCAGTCGTTCGAGGTGCAGGACGTCCTCCGCGGGGCCCATGCGCAGCCGGGACGCCTCGTCCAGCGTCGCCGGCCGGACGGTCGCTGAGAGCACCCGCGAGGTGGCCTGGAGCCCGCGCGCCCGGGCCAGTTCGGTGAAGGTCTGCAGCATCGGCGGAGGCGGTCCGACAAGCTGGTCCGGTACGAACCAGCCCTGCTGCGCCGACGACTGGAGGCTGCCCTCCGCCTGCAGCCGGGCCAATGCCTTGCGGAGGGTGACGCGGGAGACCTCGAGGGCCTCGGCCAGCGTCCGCTCGCCGGGCAGGCGACGCCCCGGCGGGTAGACGCCGTGGCGGAGCGCGTCGGCCAGGTGCGCGTACGCGCGCTCCGAGGGTGGCAGATCCAGCATGCCGGCACTGTACCACTGGTATGTTTTTGGTCTATTTCACAGAGATACTGGACTATCTGGTCTGCCACGCGTACTGTCGTGCCACCTGAGGGTCGGCGCTGACGCCGACGACTGGACACGGAGGTATCCATGCAGCAACGCCTACGCCCGGTGAGAACCGGCCTCTGCCTTATCGCGATCGCCACCACCCTGGTGGCGTGCGCGCCCAGCGCCAAGCACACCGTCGACACCGGCGCCACCAGCTCGGTCGTCACCGACCCGGCCAAGATGGGCACCGTCACCCTCGACGAGGTCGACTTCTGGCAGGGCGCAGAGGGCAAGTGGATGCAGGACACCATCGACGCGTTCCACACGAAATACCCGAACATCACCGTCAAGCGGACGGTCAAGGACTGGTCGTCGATCATGGACACCCTGACCCTCCGGCTCGACGAGGAAGGCGCCCCCGACGTCGTCACCGTCAACAACGGCTGGCAGTCGATGGGACGCCTCGCCAAGGGCGGCCTGATCGTGAACCTCGACCCCTACGCCGAGGCCTACAAGTGGCGGGACTTCATGCCCAGCACCATCCTGCGGCAGGAGCAGTTCACCACCGACGGCAAGACCATGGGTGAGGGTGCGATGTGGGCCGCCCCGTCCGCGCGGGTGCAGAACATCGGCGTCTACTACAACAAGAAGCTGATCCAGCAACTCGGCCTGACCGACCCGACGACGCTGGACGAGTTCGAGAAGGTCTGCGCAGCGGCGAAGGCCGCCGGCCTGACCCCCATCGCCTACGGCCAGACCGACAAGCCCATCTCACCGCTGTTCGCCCTGTCGGACGTCCTCGGCAGCAAGGACGCCATCTCCGACGCGGTCTACGGCAAGGCCGGCACCGACCTGACCGCCACCGGCCTCGGCCTGGCCGCCCAGCGGTTCCTCGACTGGGACAAGAAGGGCTGGGTCATGGACAACTACCAGGGCCTGTCCAGCACGGACGCCAACGCCAAGTTCCTCGCCGGGAAGGCTGTCTTCGCCTTCTACTACTCCGGTCTGGTCCCCAGCGACCAGAAGAACCGTGCGGACTTCGGCTACCTCCAGCTGCCGCAGGCCGCCGACAACAAGACGATCGTCGCCACCGGTGCGCCGGCCGACAACATGGCCATCGGCATCCGCTCCGCGCACAAGGACGCGGCCGCGCTCTTCCTGGACTTCCTGATGAGCAAGGAGGCGGCCCAGATCACCGCCGACCACGGCTACATGCCCTCGCTGCACGACGTGACCATCCCGCAGGACGACCCGCTGATCGTCCAGGAGGCCACCGCGGCCCAGCAGACCGAGGCCGACAACGGCTACGTCCCGTACTTCGACTGGACCACCCCGACGATGCTCGACACGACGGCGAGCCAGATGCAGTTGGTCCTGGCAGGCAAGACCACGCCTGACGGGCTCGTCGCCGCGGCGCAGAAGGACTTCGACGCCTTCGTCGCCACCAACGCCAAGTGACCGTTGATGCCGTGTCCTCCAACTCGGCTGTGGTAGCCCGGGCGTCCGCTCCGCACCCCAAAGCGCGGGGCGGACGTCCGCGGCTGAGCCGCCGGACGCGGCAGCGCCTGCTCGGGCTGGCGTACGCCGCTCCGGCGCTGGCGCTGTTCACGGCGATCGTCCTCGTGCCGCTGGTGCAGTCGATGGTCTACTCCGGCTACCAGTGGGACGGCGTGAGCGAGCCGACGTTCGTCGGGTTCGACAACTACGTCAACTTCTTCGCCGACCCGGACCTGCGGGACTCGCTCGTCCACGTGCTGGTGCTCGTGGTCTTCTTCGCGCTCCTGCCCAGCGCCCTCGGCCTGGTGACGGCCGGGCTCCTGGGCAGGGAGCGGGTGGCCGGCGACGGCGCCTTCCGGGTGATCCTCTTCCTGCCCCAGGTGCTCACGTCGATCGTCGTCGCGATCGTGTGGGGACGCGTCCTGGGCCCGGACGGACCGCTGAACACCGTCCTGCGGGCCGTCGGCCTCGACGTCCTCGCGATCAACTGGCTGGGCGACTTCACCTGGGCCCTCCCGGCGCTGGGGCTGATCGGCAGCTGGACGAACTTCGGGCTGTGCCTGGTGCTGTTCCTCTCCGGCATGGGAACCATCCCCAAGGAGCGCTACGAGGCCGCGCGGCTGGACGGCGCCGGACCGCTGGGCGAATTCCGCGCGGTCACCCTCCCGGGCCTGCGGACGCACCTCACGGTCGCGCTCACCCTCACCATCACCGGCGCGCTGCGGACGTTCGACCTGGTCTGGAACACCACCAGGGGCGGGCCCGGGTCGGCCACCACGACCCCGGCGCTGATGCTCTACCGGTTCGCATTCAAGGACCCGCAGATCGGCCAGGCCTCGGCCATCGGCATCGTCACAGCGGTGTTCTGCCTGCTCGTCGCCCTGTTCCTCAGCCGGATGGCGGAGCAACGATGAGGACCTCCCGCGGCGAGACCGTCCTCAACTACGCGTTCCTCGTCCTGCTCGCCGTCGTCGTCCTGGTGCCGGTGGCCTGGTTCGTCCTCACCGGGCTCAGCCCCAACCGGGCCGGCACCATCGACCTGACCAACCTGAGCTTCGCGAACTTCCCGGAGGCGTGGGAGCAGGCCGACCTCGGCCACACGCTGACCGCGTCCGCCGTGATCACGGTCTGCGCCGTGGCGCTCCAGGCCGTGCTGGCGATCACGTCCGGCTACGCGTTCGGCATCCTCGGGGTCATCGGCGACCGGCTGCTGTTCCCGCTCGTCCTGCTGGGGCTGATGGTCTCGCTGGAGGCCCTCGTCGTGCCGCTGTACTACCAGCTCCACGACATCGGGCTCACCGACAGCTGGCTCGGCATGGTGCTGATCCACGCCGGCACGTCCGTCCCGTTCGGCACCTTCTGGATGCGGGCGGTGTTCCGGGCGATGCCCGTCGGGCTGGTGGACGCGGCCCGGGTCGACGGCAGCAACTCCTGGCAGATGCTCTGGCACGTCCTGATGCCGATGGCCAAGCCGGCGGTGCTGACCCTGTGCCTGCTCAACTTCATGTGGACGTGGAACGACTACTTCCTGTCGCTGATCTTCCTGTCCTCGCCGGACAAGCTGACCGCCACCGTCGCCCTCGGCAACTTCCAGAGCATGTACACGACGTCGGTCAACCTGCTGGCCGCCGCCTCGCTGATGATCTCCGCCCCAGTGGTGCTGCTCTACCTCTTCTTCCAGCGCCAGTTCATCCAGGGCGTCGTCTCCGGAGCATTGAAGGACGCATGAACACTTCCCGGCTCGTACCCGTCATCCTCCCGACCCCCGGCGACGTCGGCCACCACGTCGCCGCCTCGATCGCGCAGGCCGTGGACGCGGCCGTCCGGCGCGGCGACACGTTCGTCCTCGGCTGCCCGAGCGGACGCAGCCCCGCCCCGGTGCTGGCCCACCTGGCGCGCGAGGTGGCCGTCCGCGACCTGGACCTGCGCGGGCTGCGGGTCGTGATGATGGACGAGTACGTCGTCCCCGACGGCGCCGGCGGGTTCGCAGCCGTCGACCCGGAGGAGTCCCACAGCTGCCGCGGCTTCGCACTCCGGGAGATCGTCGCCCCGCTGAACCGGGCGGCCGGCCCGGGCCGGGGGCTGGACGCGGCCCAGGTCTGGATCGCCGACCCGGCCGACCCGTCCGCCTTCGAGGACGTCCTGACCCGGCTCGGCGGGATCGACCTGTTCCTGCTGGCGACCGGGGCCAGCGACGGGCACGTGGCGTTCAACCCGCCCGGCTCGGCCCACGACTCCCGGACCCGGATCATCGAGCTGGCGCAGACCACCCGGGCCGACAACGTCAACACCTTCCCGGCCTTCGGCTCGCTCGACCGCGTCCCCACCCACGGCATCACCGTCGGCGTCGGGACGATCCTGGGCCACAGCCGCCGTGCCGTCATGGTCGCCCACGGCCCTGACAAGGCGCGATCCGTCGACCGCATCGTGCACGCGGCCGGCTACGACCCGGCGTGGCCGGCGACCGTCGTGGTCGAGTGCCGCGAGCCGTCCCTGATTCTCGACCAGGCCGCGGCGGCCCGACTGCCGCTCGCCTCCTGACCACCCCACCACGACAAGGAGTTCACGATGGCACGAATCAAGCTGGCCTACCTCGGCGGCGGGTCGACCCGCGGGCCGGGGACGATGGCGTCCCTGATCTGGCACGCGGCCGAGTTCGCCGGGTCGGAGATCGTCCTCATCGACATCGACGCCGACCATCTCGAGCTGGTGCGCCGGCTGTCCACGAGGATGGCCGAGGTGGCCGGTGCCGACCTGACCATCACCGCGACCACCGACCGGCGGACCGGGTTGGCGGACGTCGACGCGGTGCTGTCCAGCTACCGGCCCGGTGGGTTCGCCGCCCGCGTTCTGGACGAGCGGATCCCGCTCAAGCACGGGGTGGTCGGCCAGGAGACCCAGGGCCCGGGCGGAATGTTCATGGCGCTGCGCTCGATCGCCGTCCTGCGTGACGTCATTGACGATCTCGACGACGTCGCACCTTCGGCGGAGATCTTCAACTACACCAACCCGGTGAACATCGTCGCGCAGGCGGTCACGGAGAACACCGACCGTCCGATCGTGTCGATGTGCGAGGGCCTGATCACGTTCCCGAGGACGGTGCTGCGGGCGGCCGGGCTGGATCCGAGTCGGGCCGACGTCGTGATGGCCGGCATCAACCACAACTGCTGGAGCACGCGGCACCTCTACGACGGCGAGGACCTGATGCCGCTGCTGGACGCGGCCTGGGCCGAACGCCGTGACGACCCGACGTTGAGCACCATCGAGCGCCGGCACCTGCACATCGCGACGCGGATGCGCTCGGTCCCGTCCGACTACTTCCACCACTACTACTACAAGGACGCGGTGCTGCGGGAGCAGGCGGCCAGCCCGACCACGCGGGCCGAGGACATCCTGGCGTCCGTCCCGACGTACTGGAAGCACTACGAGGAGCAGCTGGCCGCCGACCGTCCCGAGCTCGACCCGTCCCGTTCGCGCGGGGGGATCCACGAGCTCGAACTCGCCATCGACGTGATGAGCGCGCGGTACAACGACACCGGTGCCCGGCTGCCGGTGAACGTGCCGAACGAGGGCGGGGCGCTGCCGGGATTCGACGACGACACGGTGGTCGAGGTGTGGGCCACCGTCGACGCGGACGGGTACCACATCGAGCCGCAACTGCCCTTGCCGCACGCGGTTCGGGGGCTGACCCAGCAGCTGGCCGAACACCAGCGGCTGGCGGCCGTCGCCGGCTGGGACGGCACCGTGGAGGACGGGATCCGCGCGCTGGCCGCCCACCCGTTGGTACCGTCGCTGACCGTGGCCGAGGACCTCTACGTGGAGATGGCGAGGGCGCACGCGGCGTACCTGCCCGCACGGCTGGTGCCGTGACGTCCGGGCATGTGCTCGCGGTCGACGCCGGCAACACCAAGTCGGTGGTGCTGGTCGCCGACCGGGAGGGCACCGTCGTCGGACGGGCGGTGACGGGCCCGGGCGACATCTACGGCGCCGACCGGGAGGAGACGGCGACCTCCACCGTGCTCGCCGCGGTGGACGCGGCGCTCGGGGACGCGGGAGTACCGGCGTCCGACGTCGTGGCGGCGACCTGCTGCCTGGCCGGCGTCGACTGGCCGGAGGACCGGGCGTTGTGGTCGGGGCTACTGGCGTCGCGGCTGCCGTCCGCGCGGCTGGAGGTGCTGAACGACGGCTTCGCCCTGCTGTGGTGCCTGAATCCGGGGGGCGTCGGGGTGGCGGTGACCGTGGGGACCGGGCCGGCGATCGCGGCCCGGGGTGCGGACGGGTCGACGGCGGCGATGGGCTTCTGGTGCCAGGATGCGCTCGGCGGGGTCGGGTTGGCGGACCTGGCGCTGCGGGCGGTCTACCTGGCCGAGCAGGGCCTGGGACCGGCGACGGCGCTGAGGTCGGCGCTGTTGGAGTGGTCGGGGTTCGGCGACGTCGAGTCGCTGCTGCACAGCTTCACCCGGCGGGGGTCGTCCGGGTCGTGGTGCCGGGCGGCGTCGGCCGCACCGGTGGTGCTGGCGTGCGCGGCGGAGGGCGACCCGGTCAGCGTGGCGCTGGTCGCCGACCAGGCCCGGCTGCTGGTCGACTACGCGGACGCGACCGCCCGACGGGCGGGACTGGACCTGGGCGGCGGCCAGCGCGGCGATGACCGCGTCGGCCGGGACGCCGGTGAGGGGGGCCCGCTGAAGCATCCCGACGACGCCGAGGGCGAGGGGTGGCCGCTGGCGCTCGGGGGCGGCGTGGTCGCGTCCGGGCTGCCGGTGTTCCGGGAGGCGCTGCTGGCCGAGATCGGGACGCGGCTGCCGGGAGCGGTGCCGGTGGTGGTCGAGGTCGAACCCGTGGTGGGTTCGCTGGTCGGTGCGCTGGGGCTGGTCGATCCGGCGCTCGCGGAGGCGGCGTTCGGGAGGCTGACGGCTGCGTCCGCTCTGCTCGGAGAACGGCGGTGAGCCGCGTCCCGGCGGGTGCGCCGGCGTCCCCGATCCGGATGGCTGCGGGCGGGCTCGTCGTCGGGGAGCGGACGGTGCCGCTGCTGTCCGGGGAGGTGCAGTTCTGGCGGACGGACCCGGCGGCGTGGCCGCGGATCCTGGACGCGGTGGTGGAGGTGGGCGTCCCGGTGGTGAGCAGCTACCTGTCGTGGCGGCGGCACGAGCCCGAGGAGGGCAGCTACCGGTGGGGCGAGGACGACCCGGCGCTGGACGTCCGCCGGTTCGTGGAGTTGTGCGCGGAGCGTGACCTGCTGGTGCAGCTGAAGCCGGGTCCGTGGATCTGCGCGGAGGAGATCGGCGGGGGTTACCCGGACTGGCTGATGGCGAGGACGGAGGATCTGGCGCTGGGTGCGGGTGGGCGTCCGTGCCTGGGCTACAACACGCCGTTCGAGCATCCGGTGCCGTCGATGCACGCGGCGGGGTACCTGGCGTCCGCGCGTCGGTGGTTGGGGGCGGTGTGGGCGCAGGTCGGCGATCTGGCGTACCCGGACGGGCCGGTGATCGCCGTCCAGCTGGACAACGAGCCGAGCATGGCGTTCCAGGACGCGCTGTACTTTGCGGACTACCACCCGGCGGCGATCGAGAAGTTCCGGTCGTGGCTGGAGGCCCGGTACGAAGGGGACGTCGCCGCGTGGCGGCGTGCGTGGGGCCCGGCGGCGGGAGTCGGTTTCGGGGTGGCGGAGCCGCCGCGTCCGGCGGTGTCGGACGGGCGAGGTCTGGAGTTGGTGGGGGTCGTGGCGGCACCGACGCCGGTGAGCGCGGCGGCGGACCGGGACTGGCTGGCGTTCATCGAGGACTCGCTGGTCGAGCACCTGGCGGTGTTGCGCGACATGCACGCGGACTTGGGGATGGGACAGCTGCTGTCGACGGTGAACCTGATCCCGAACGTGGTCCACGAGGGGCCGCTGAGCCATCGCCGGGTGCGGGAGCGGCTGGGGTCGGGGGTTGCGGTCGGAGTGGACCACTACTACGACCCGCCGATGTCGTGGTCGCTGGTGAGTTGCCTGGCGCGGACGGCAGCGGCGGCGCGGGCGGCGGGGGAGCCGGTGGTGTGGGCGCCGGAGATGATGGCGGGGATCTGGCGGTCGCCTGGGGAGGTGGTGGACTATCCGGATCCGACGCCGGAGGAGGAGGCGGCGTGGTGGGGCGCGGCGATGGCGCTGGGCTACCAGGGGTTCAACTTCTACATGCTGGTCGACCGGGAGAACTGGCAGTTCGCGCCGATCTCTGCAGTTGGTGACCTGGGACGGTTCTCCGTGCCGCTGCGGCGGTTGGTGGAGGTGGTGGCTGCCTGCCCCGAGCTGCTGGAGGCGCGCCCGGAGGCCGGCGTGACGGTCGCGGTGCATCGTCCGGACCTGCTGGACGCGCACACGACGGTGGGGACGATGCGGCAGCCGGTGGTGCCGTGGGCGGACCCGGCGCGCCGGGTGGCGTACGACGCGTGGGACGCGTTGGTGACGGGTTTGGTGCGTCACAGCATCGGATACGAGTTGTGGGACACGTCTGATCCGGCGCCTTCTGCGGGGACGGTGGTGCTGGTCGCGGAGCCGTCGTCGGTGCCTGAGGAGGCGTTGGAGCGGTTGGTGTCGGGCGGGTGCTCGGTGGTGCGGGTTCCTGGCGGGATTGGCGTGGGGTCGCTCCCGGAGGTGCGTCCGTCCGTCCGGGTGCTGGAGCATGACCCGGCCTTCGAGGTGTTGGCTGCCGTGCACGCCACACCGGACGGGGGGCGGCTGCTGCACCTGGTGCAGTGGGGCGGCTCTGGACTGCCTGCCGAGGGGCGGTTGGAGATCTCTGGCGATCGGTCCGCCGGAGTCTGGCGTGAGGTGCTCAGCGGCGCTGCCCTGCGTCCGCGTCCCGACGGTGGGTGGGTGCTCCCGTCGTTCGTGGGCCATCTTGTCTGCCGCTGGGAGGGTCCCGAGCGCGTCTAGCCTCGGCGCGTCCCGACAGCAGGGAGGCAGGTGGTCGGGCGCGCGTGCGGACGGGCGGTTCCTTGCGGGCGTCCCTGGTGGGCGAGGACGGCTCACCCCAGCGTGAGTGCACAGCGGGCCCGCTCGTGCCAGGAACAGGCGCTGTGTGTGACTGCGTCCGGCATACACGCCGGGTCAAGTCACACTCCTTGCGTAGTGCGCCGTGACTGAGCTGAGGATGGGACGGGCACGTGGGCTCACCCTCGCGCGGGCGGGGCGGACATCGCGTGCGGGGCGGACATTTGGTACACCTCGATGATGCCCGGGCTGATCGGCTCACCCCCGCGTGTGCGGGGCGGACTTCACCCGACAACCTGACGGCACGCTGAAGTGCGGCTCACCCCCGCGTGTGCGGGGCGGACGTGCGCAGGCCGTTGCGGCCCGCCGACGCTGGCGGCTCACCCCCGCAGGACTTGACCTCCGAGACCCTGTGCTGCTGGTTCCAGTCATCCCGCGAAGAGCCGCATGTGGCAGGCCCGAGAACGCGACGAGTCCCCTTAGCGGCGCTACCAGACCGCGGGCTGAGTCGAGTCAGTCTGGAGTTGATCCCCCCGCGGTTGCTGCAACGAAGTGGTCGAATGCGGGAGTGCAGAGGTGTGAGGGTTCAGGATCAGGCGGATGTCCGGACCGGCTGGGCGTCGTTCGAGATGTTCGTGTGCGCACGTTCGGACGCCCTGATGGGCATGGCCGGCCTGGTCACGCGGAACTGGGCGGACGCGCAGGACGCCCTCGTGAAGCCTGCTGAGCTGCCGCACTGCGCTCGTGGCAACCTATGGCTGTCTGGCCGCGACCTTCGCCATCGCAACAGCTCACCGGTCTCGTTTGCGGTGGACGCGTCAGCGCAGGATCTCGCGTGCGAACCCCAGGTAGGTGCGGCCTTGCCAGTCCAGTTGGCCTTCGTCGCCGACGATGAGGATGCCGGCTTGTGAGGCTGGGACGGCGAGTTCGAGGCGGTTGCCGTTGGGGAACTGGAAGGTCACGAACTGCCGCTGGTCTGAGGCGGAGTCGCCGGCCCCGGTGATCAGGCTGCGCTTGTCGACAACCCGCGCTTCCACCTGCACCCGCGGCGAGGATCGGTCGATCCGCCGCCGCCGCGCGGCAAGGGTGATCGCCACGACGATCGGGATGCCGACCACAACCACGACCGTCGCCACGATCATCAACAAGAGCACACCCCAACCGCCCATGCATCACAGGGTACAGATCCGCCACCGGCATGCCCGGCGGCTAGCCTCATTCCGCTCCGACTGCGGCCTCCACCGATAGCGTCGAGGCGACGAAATGGCGGTTGGCACATCGCAATTTCGCCTTGTACTCGTGGCGGAAAGCGCAGCCAACGAAGGACACTCTGCTGCCGGAACCTGCTGCTGGCGGGTGGGGTTGTTCGTGTTCGGAGAGACTTGGCGCATGCGCAGCACCGGATCATCGCAGTTTGCAGGGAGGATCTCCATCATCGGCGGTCACAATCAGCCGGTGCCGGGCACTACAGGGATATGAGCACATCGACCCCACCGTCTGAGGGCGACTTCCGCCGGTTGTACGAGCGCACCTCGCCGAGGGTGTACAGCTACGTGCGCCGGCACTGCCACGAGGCGAATTGTGATGATGTGCTCGCGGAGGTGTATCTGGTGGCGTGGCGCCGCTACGGCGAACTGCCGGCCGATCCGGTGCCGTGGCTGCTTGGCACGGCCCGCAAGACGCTGGGCCACCTGTGGCGGTCGCGGGACCGGCAGCAGCGGCTGATCGCCGAACTGCACGGTGTTCAGCAGTTGGCGGGCCCGGATTGTGCGGTCGAGGCGGTCGAGCGGACGGACCTGCTCACGGCGTTGGCTGCTCTCGACCTGGACGACCGGGAGGTGCTGTTGCTGGTCGGCTGGGACGGCATGGACGCCGCCGGAGTGGCAGCCGTACTGGGCGTCTCCCCGGTCGCAGCACGGGCCCGGCTGAGCCGAGCAAGGCGCCGACTTGCCCGCCACTACGACCCACCACAGACCGCCACCAACCGCTCGTTCTCCCTGCTGACAGAAGGCAACTGAAATGACGACGAAGATCTCCCCCGACGACCTGCTCGAAGCACTCGGCTCGCTGAAGCCCGAGTCCGATGACATCGCGAACGCCTGGTACATCGGGCGCCGCGAAACCACCCTGCAACAGGTCCAGGCCCGCGCCACGCAGGACACAGAGCCCGCGCCAACATCTGCAACCCCCGTAGTGCCGAAATGGCGCCGCCAGCGGCGTACGCTCCTCGTCGGCGTGCTCGCGGTCGCGATGCTGGGTGGTGGGGCGGCTTGGGCGTACTCCAAGTACTCCGCCTGGTACGCCTCCGGCCCCCTGGACGGCTACACCTGCATGGCCACCTGGGCAGCGGTCGACGACCCCGCGCACGCAGCAGAGCAATACGGCGGGCCCGCGCTGACTACCGACCCGGTGGCCGACTGTGACAGCTATGCCGACCTGACCGGCAAACCCCGGATCGTCGACCCCGTCGCGGTCCGCTGGCAGGAGTCCTTGGTCGTCGGGCCTCGCGCCGGCATGCCCGCCGACGCCGTGCCGATCAACAGGACGGAGGATGCACGAGTCTTCGAACTGGAGAGGTCGCTCGACGACTACGTGGACGGCGGGCTCAGCCAGTGCTTCGATCAGACCACCGGCGCCGCATTCGCCCACTCCGAACTCGACCGGCTCGGACTCACTGACTGGACCGTCAAGACCACCGAGCAGGCTCCAGGACAGGGTCGATGCGCGCTGCTGCTCGTCCCCAACCCGGGTGTGGTCGAGGTGCGAGCCAGCTTCTACAGCAACGACGACTTTGCCTCGGCCGAACTCGTCCCCCTGCTCCGCAGCGAGATCACAGACCAGTGCCTCTCCCTGACCGAGGCCAAAACCGTGGTCGACGAGGCCCTAGCAGACGAGCACCACTGGGCGACCTCCACACAGGTCGACCCCGCCGCCGACTGCACTCGCGTCGACCTGAACGTCGGCGGCAGCATCCAGGTGTTCCTCTACGGACCCGAAACCGCCAGGCGATGACACGGAACACATCCGCTCCCGCTGACGCCACCGACTGCCACAGCCGGTGGCGGCCGGCGGCCACGGCGCTCGCCACGATGCTCTCCGTTGGCCTCGTCGGCTGCTCCGCTCCCCACCCGTCCACACCAGCGAGCGCAGGATCGCAGACGGCATCGTCAACGCAACCCGCGACACCCACCGCGCAAGAGCCTGCGCAGCCGACCCCAGCAGAAGCACTCAACGCCTTGGCAGAAGCGCTCCAGCAGCGCGAACACGACCGCCGTGACATCCACGACGCCATCCAGCTCGCGATCGCCGCCTGCATGACCCAGCGGGGCTTCAAGTACGCGCCGATCCCCTACCCGGGAACTCTCGGCGAAAACCCCGGCGAGAATGGCCTCACCCAGGACGAGCACGACAAATGGACCACCGCCCTCATCGGCGAACCCATCCCACCCGACGCTGCCGTTGAGTCCGACCCCAGCATTCTGATCGCCAAGGGCCCCGACAGCACGTTCTACATGCGTCGCGACGCCTGCACCACCCGCGGCCGCACCGCCATCTACGGAGACTACGTCAAATGGCGCACCACCGAACTCACCATCGACCACCTCGAGAACCAAGCCATCGAACAGGCCGCCGACGACAAGCAGCGCCAGACCCAGACCGAAGCGCAAATCGCGGCCGAAAATGCTGCGGTGATCAACCAGTACGCCCGACTGCAGGACTCGGCCATAGCCAAAGCGCACGCACTGCTCGCGAAACCTCACTAACAAGCGATCGACCCCCGCGTGTGCGGGGTGGACAGCCAGAGCTACCAGAAGAGCAGGCTGTCCGCCGGCTCACCCCGCGCGTGCGGGGCGGGCAGCGCCGGCCTGGCCGGGGATCAGCTCGCGGACGGCTCACCCCTGCGCGTGCGGGGCGGACCAGTTCGAGTCGGGCACCATCCGCCATCCCCTCGGCTCACCCCGCGTGTGCGGGGCGGACGAGCTGCTCGCGTCGTCCGTGGTGGCCGCCGACTGGCTCACCCCCGCGTGTGCGGGGCGGACCTTGATCCAAGTCGATCGCTGTTTCGGTTGCAGGGCTCACCCCCGCGTGTGCGGGGCGGACGCCGTGCCCGAGATGATCGGGACATACGAATACGGCTCGCCCCAGCGTGTGCGGGGTGGACGCGCTGGAGCCGACAACCAGATGCTGAATGAGAGGCTCACCCCCGGCGTGTGCGGGGCGGACTCACTCCAGCTCTTGCACGCCGTTTCCAGGTCCGGCTCACCCCCGCGTGTGCGGGGCGGACTGGCCAGGACCACCAGCCGGATCCCCCAGCGAGGGCTCACCCCCGCGTGTGCGGGGCGGACGGTAATCGGACCGAGGAAGATGCGTGCCTGCGCGGCTCACCCCCGCGTGTGCGGGGCGGACATCATGGCCGACCACCTGCTCGCCCCGGACGGCGGCTCACCCCCGCGTGTGCGGGGCGGACCGCGGTGGTGATGATGGTGGTCACGACTCCTCCGGCTCACCCCCGCGCGTGCAGGGCGGACGCCCGGGCCATCTGGAGCGCCAGCACGAGAAGCGGCTCACCCCCGCGAGCGACTTGCGGGGAGGTACCCTGGCGCGCCTGGAGGGACTCGAACCCCCAACCTTCTGATCCGTAGTCAGATGCTCTATCCATTGAGCCACAGGCGCCAGAAGCGTCCTCTACCTTACCGCCCGGGCTTCGGGGGCGTCCAACTGGGTGCGTCGCGCATGGCCTCGACACGCTCGGCCAGCGATTCGCCGCAACGGACAGCGAGGCGGACGCGCGTGCGCTGCGCCCGAGCGGGATCACCCACGGCTCACCCCCGCCTGTGCGGGGCGGACCAGCTGATCCGCGTAGCAGCGATCACGGTCGGGGGCTCACCCCCGCGCGTGCGGGGCGGACCGGGCTGCGTCCAGCGTGCCGGCGGTGATCTTGGGCTCACCCCCGCGCGTGCGGGGCGGACACCTGCTCGAGAGCGTTCGCGCTTCCCTCGACCGGCTCACCCCCGCGCGTGCGGGGCGGACGCCGCCACGGTGGCAGCGGAAGCTCACCCCCGCGTGTGCTGAACCGCTCGGTCGGAGATCCCGGGGCGTGGCCCGGGATGACGAGAGGGGGGTTTGCGGGCTCGACCTCGAACAGGTCAGCTGGGCGGCGCTGCTGTGCCTCCGCCGCGCTGCGGGTCGGTTGGGCGGAGATCCTGGGGGCCCGGGATCACACGGTACAGTCAGTCTCAGCGACCGCGCCGAGGCCACCCCGGTCCGCCACCGTCCCTAACAGAGCTTGAAACGAGCCCAATCCCAAGTCCGAATGATCTGACATATTCGCGTGTCTGCCCCACGCCGGCGGACGGTGCCACGATGGACCCAGCAGGACGCAGAGGATCCGCCCCGGCTGGACGGCAATTCTGCCGAGACCCCGACGAGCGCAGTCAGCCCGCCACGATCCCGAACCGGCACAGGAGAGGTCCCCATGGCACCCGACGCAGCGACGATCACCAGCAACGCCCCTCCGAACGCCCCGCAGAGCCTCCTCGACTGGGTCTCGTCGGTGGCGGAGCTCACCCGTCCCGACCAGGTCTACTGGTGCGACGGGTCCGAGGCCGAACGGGATCGCCTCCAGCGCCAGCTCGTCGCGTCCGGCACCTTCGTCCCGCTGAACCCGCAGCTGCGTCCCAACTCCTTCCTCGCCCGCTCCGACCCCGCCGACGTCGCCCGCGTCGAGGCGTCCACCTACATCTGCTCCGCCACTCCCGAGGACGCCGGACCCACCAACAACTGGGCCGACCCCGCCCACATGCGGACGACCCTCGCCGGCCTCTTCGCCGGCTCCATGCGCGGACGCGTCATGTACGTCATCCCCTTCTCCATGGGCCCGGTCGGCAGCCCGCTCGCCCGCCTCGGCATCGAGATCACCGACTCGGCCTACGTCGTCCTCAACATGCGGATCATGACCCGCATGGGCACCCCCGCCCTCGACCGGATCGCCGCCGGCGACTACTGGGTACCCGCCGTCCACTCCGTCGGCTACCCGTTGGTCGACGAGACCGGCACCAACCGCCCGGACGTTCCGTGGCCGTGCAACCCGACGAAGTACATCACCCACTTCCCCGAGACCCGCGAGATCTGGTCCTACGGCTCCGGCTACGGCGGCAATGCCCTGCTCGGCAAGAAGTGCTACGCCCTGCGGATCGCCTCCGTCATCGCCCGGGACGAGGGCTGGCTCGCCGAGCACATGCTCATCCTCAAGATCACCTCACCGCAGGGACGCGAATTCCACCTCACCGCCGCCTTCCCGTCCGCCTGCGGCAAGACCAATCTCGCCATGCTCCGCCCGACCATCCCCGGCTGGAAGGTCGACACCATCGGCGACGACATCGCCTGGATGCGTCCCGGCCCGGACGGACGGCTGTACGCCATCAACCCCGAGTCCGGCTTCTTCGGCGTCGCCCCCGGCACCAGCGAGAAGACCAACCCGACCGCCCTGCACGCCCTGTCCCACGACGTCATCTTCACCAACGTCGCCCTCACCGACGACGGCGACATCTGGTGGGAGGGCCTCACCGACGAATCGCCGGCCCACCTGATCGACTGGCGTGGCCACGACTGGACGCCGGACTCGCCCGGGCCCGCCGCCCACCCCAACGGGCGCTTCACCGTCCACGCCTCCCAGGCCGAGTCCATCGCCGACGACTGGGAGGACCCCCGCGGCGTCCCGATCGACGTCATCCTGTTCGGCGGCCGCCGCGCTCACAACGTCCCCCTGATCAGCGAGTCCTACGACTGGGAGCACGGCGTCTTCGTCGGCGCCACCGTGTCGTCGGAGCAGACCGCCGCAGCCGAGGGGACGGTCGGAGCGCTCCGCCGCGACCCGTTCGCCATGCTCCCCTTCTGCGGCTACAACATGGCCGACTACTGGGCCCACTGGCTCGCCCTCGGCCGGACGCTCGGTGCCGGCGCCCCCCGGATCTTCCAGGTCAACTGGTTCCGCAAGAGCGCCGACGGCCGGTACCTGTGGCCCGGCTTCGGCGACAACGCCCGTCCCATCGAATGGGCGCTGCGCCGCGTCGCCGGCGAACTCGACGCGACGGACGCCATCAGCGGACGGCTGCCGCGTCCCGGCGACCTCGACCTCGATGGCCTGGAATTCTCCACCGAGGACCTCGACGCCCTGTTCGCCCTCGACCCGGACGCTTGGGCAGCCGAGGCGAATCTCACCGAGGACTACTTCGTCCAGTTCGGCGACAAGCTGCCTCCCGAGCTCACCGGCCAGCTCGCGGCCCTCCGCGATCGGATCGCTCGCGCCCGCGCCGCCGTCCAGTAGACCGGAAACAGCGGTCTCGAATCCGGCCGGAGCCCACCCGGCGAACAGTGGACTCATGCAATACTCCGGTCAGGACAGCCGACGGCAATAACGGCTGCACTTCGGTTCGCCGAGGAAACTGCGATCGCGCCCGGCCACGGCGCGTCCTGACTTGTGAGGAGATCCATGCATTCCACCCGCGCAATTCGCACGCTCGCGCTCGGCGCGGTGTCCGCGCTCGTCGCCGGCACCGCACTGCTCGGGCCCGTGCCCACCGCCCAGGCTGCGGACGCTTTCACGAACCTGACGATCTCCGGCCTGCCGACGAGTATCGCGATCCCGGCGAGCCCGGCCGACGTGAGCTTCACCGTGTCGTTCGCGGGTCCCGCGGTGAGCAGCGACTTGTACTACGCGCCCTACGACTCGGCGTCCAACTACGCGACTGTCGCGGCAATGGTCACCAACGGTGCTGCGAGCGTTTCGGCGCCGTACGTCTCGTCCCCGACTTCGTCCGCTTTCGTTCCCGGCACCCCGATCACGTACACCATGAGCCTGACCGCGTACAAGACGCCGGGCCATTACCGGCTCACCGTGCCGGTTCAGATGCGCGCCTACAACAAGACCACCGGCTACGAGAAGACCGACCAGATCGCCACCGCGGAGTTCGACCTCGTCGCCTCCCCGGCCGTGACGCTGGCGCAGTCGTCCATCTACGGCAGCGGCAAGTTCAGCAAGAAGGCCAAGTGGGCGTGGCGGTTCAACGGGCCCGACTACGTCAAGGGTTCGACGATCAAGGTCTACTACCAGGCCAAGGGCAAGAAGAAGTATGTGGTCGTGGCTTCGGCCAAGCTCAATGCCACTGGTGACGCCGCGTTCAAGGGCAAGAAGGGCTCCATTCGCAAGAAGGGCAAGGCCTATTTCGTGCTGAGCGCGGTGCCGTTCTCGCCGACCACCCAGAGCGGCCTGTACCTGATCAAGAAGGTCTAGCCCGCTCCGGGGCGCCGGTCAGCCGGAGCGGACCAGCGCCACCCCGAGCACGACGAGCGCGGCGCCCGCGAGCCGCAGTGCGGTGACCGGGCGCCGAGCTATGCCGAAGTGGCCGTTGTGGTCGACCACCAGACCCATCAGCACCTGGCCGAGCAGGGCTGCACTGACCGCGAGCGACGTGCCGAGGCGGGGTGCGTTGACGGCGTTCGCCAGGACGAAGGTCGCCCCGAGCAGGCCGCCGAGGAGCATCCAGGGACGCACCCCTGTGACTCGGCGCACCCGCTGCCGGGTGGCCACGTTGATCAGGACGAGTCCCGCGGTGCCGACCAGGAACGACACCAGCGCGGAGGCGAGTCCCGAGCCCATCACCTCCGTCAGCCGTCCGTTGACCGCCGTCTGCACCGCGCCGAGCGACCCGGCGAGGACGCCGACCACCCACAGCACCAGGTGGGGACGCGAGTGCGTGGGCGTGATGGTGGCAGTGCTGGCGGCTGGATCGGAGGCGGGTGGGCCGGCGTCCGGGAGTTCGGCGTCCGGGACATCGGTGCCCGCGAGGTCGGTGCCGCCGGACTCAGCGTCGGGGGCGGGGACGACGCGGCGTCCGACGAGATTCACCAGCGCGGCACCGACGATCACCAGGACCCCACCGATCGCGCGCACCACGGTCAGCGGCCGGACGTCAGTGTCGAACGCCCCGAACAGGTCGATCACCAGGCCGGCCAGCACCTGCCCGACCAGCGGCAGCACGACGGTCGCGGCCGCGCCGATCCGCGGCAGCAGCACGATGTTGAGGGTCAGGAACACCAGCCCGCAGGCGCCACCGACCCAGATCCACCAGGGTTGCGTCCGCGCGGTCTCGGCCCAGGGGACGCTCGTGCCGGTGGCCAGGACGGCCAGTCCGAGCCCTGCCGAGCCGACCGCGAACGACACCAGCGACGCCGGCAGGATCGCGCCGAGCCGTCCCGACAGCCGGGAGTTGATCGCCGTCTGAACGGGGATCAGCGCACCGGCCAGCGCGTTCAGCACGACTGCCAGCAGCACGGTGCTCTCCCTTCTGAACGGGGTCCTCGCCCATTCGCATTCTGAGGAGTCAGGCTCCCATCGAGCCATCGTCCAGCACGAGCCTGACAACCCCTCGCAGCGGGCCCTCGATGAACCACCCCGGGTGGCGGTCACTCGAAGGCGCCTCGAGACGGCGTTCATGGCGACCGTCACATCGTCCGCCGGTGCGGTGACGTGCGGTCCCGAGTGATCCGGCTCCACCGTGTCATCCCCGGCCGGGCTTCGCCATTCTGGCGGACGCCGGACCCCGTCCGTGTCACCCGCTGTTCGAGACCGAGCCGCGCCGCGTCCGATCAGGACCGACCGCCGTGAACCGTCGGGGACAGGTACTTCGGTTCATGTCGGTCAGGCCTCGTGAACCGTCGGGGACAGGTACTTTGGTTCACGCCGGACTGAACCGTCGGTACCTGTCCCCGACGGTTCAGGTCAGCCGGGTCTGAACGGAAGTACCTGTCCCCGACGGTTCAGGTCAGCCGGGTCTGAACGGAAGTACCTGTCCCCGAGGGTTCAACCCGGGTCTGAACGAAAGTACCTGTCCCCGACGGTTCAACCCGGGTCTGGAGCGACGCGAGTGAACGAAAGTACCTGTCCCCGATGGTTCAGGTCAGCGGACGGCCTCGACCTCGGGCCAGCGGCCGCGCAGGTACGAGTCGGGGTAGCGGGCGCGCGAGCTGGCGTCCAGTTCGGCGGCCGCGCGCAGCGGCCAACTCGGCTCCCGCAGCGCGACCCGGGCGAGGCTGATCACGTCCGCGTCGCCGGCGTCCAGGATCGCCTGCGCCTGCGCCGGCTCGGTGATCTGGCCGACCGCGCTCACCGGTAGGCCGGCCCGCTTCACCGCCGCGGCCAGCGGCACCTGGTAGCCCGGTCCGGACGGGATCTTCACGATCACGTTCCCGCCGCTGGACACGTCGATCAGGTCGACGCCGTGCTCGGCGAGCCAGCCCGCGACCGTCGTCGCGTCCTCGACGGTGAAGCCGCCGTCCGTCCACTCGGTGGCCGAGATCCGGACGAGCAGCGGCTTCCCGGCCGGCCAGACCGCGCGCACCGCGTCCGTCACTTCGAGCAGCAGCCGCGCGCGTCCGGCGAGTTCGCCGCCGTAGGAGTCGGTGCGGTGGTTGCTCAGCGGCGACAGGAACTGGAACAGCAGGTA
Source organism: Propionibacteriaceae bacterium (assembly GCA_017306015.1). Lineage (GTDB taxonomy): Bacteria > Actinomycetota > Actinomycetes > Propionibacteriales > Propionibacteriaceae > Propionicimonas. The sequence continues at coordinate 158,916 of JAFKJK010000009.1, read as the reverse complement.
GCCGTGCGCCGCGTGCAACTCGATGGCGTCGAAGCCGGCCTCGTCAGCCCGGACGGCCGCGGCGGCGAAGTCGGCGACCACCTTGGCGATGTCGGCGGCGGTGGCCTCTCGCGGGGTGGCCAGCCCGGGGAACGGGACGGCTGACGGTCCGATCGTCTCCCAGCCGCCCTCCTCCACCGGGATCGAGCCGGCCTTGCCCTCGAACTCGCGGTAGACCGACGCCTTGCGTCCCGCGTGCTGCAGCTGGACGGCCAGCTTGGCGCCCTGCGAATGGCCGAAGTCGACGATCCGTCGCCACGCGCCGACCTGCTGCTCGTTCCACAGTCCGGTGCACCAGGGCGTGATCCGTCCCTCTGGCGAGACTCCGGTGGCCTCGGCGATCACCAGTCCGAAGCCGCCGGCCGCCCGCGCGCCGTAGTGGACGAGGTGCCAGTCGGTCGGGACGCCGTCCAGCCCGGTGCACTGGTACTGGCACATCGGGGCGAGGAAGATCCGGTTGTCGATCGTGACCTCGCGGAGCTGGAGCGGGGTGAACAGGGAGGACATGCTCTCAGGGTAGGGAGCCTCCGGATGCGGTCGCGAACGCGTCCCAAATCGAGTGGCACTCAGGCCCTCAAGGACGGCCGTCCCACCCCTCCGGTCAGCCCCGTCCGCCCCTGTCCGTCGAACGCTCCTGTTTCGGTCAAACGCCACCACCTGGGCTGTGGCGGATGACCGAAACGGTGGTTCTCGGCGGTGGGAGGGTTCGGGAGGCGAGCGGACGGAGGGAGAGCGCGGCGCCTAGGGTGCTGCCATGGAACTCGAACTGGTGGCCATCGTCGGGATCCTGCTCGTGGTCACGGCGACTACGCTGGCCCCCAAGATCGGGGTGGCGAGCCCGCTGCTGCTGGTGGCGCTCGGCTTCGGCATCAGCATGCTGCCCTTCGTCGAGCCTGTCTCGATCCCGCCCGAACTGATCCTCACCGGCATCCTCCCGCCGCTGCTGTACGCGGCCGCCGCCAACACCCCGGTGATGGAGTTCCGGCGAGACCTCGGCACGATCTCCGTCTTCTCCGTCCTGCTGGTCGCGCTCACCGCGGTCGCGATCGGCTTCCTCGCCGTCGCGCTCGTGCCCGGGCTGCCGCTCGGCATCGGCATCGCGCTCGGCGCCATCCTCAGCCCGACGGACGCGGTGGCGACGTCCATCGTCCGCAAGGCGGGGGTGTCGAAGCGGATCGTCACCATCCTCGAGGGCGAGAGCATGCTCAACGACGCGTCCGCCCTGGTGCTGCTGCGGGCGGCGGTCGCTTCCGTGGGCGTCGGGGTGTCGCTGTGGCAGGTGGCTGGCCAGTTCCTCTGGGCGGTCGTGGGTGCGGTCGTCATCGGCCTGATCGTCGGCCGGCTCAACGTCGTGGTGCGCGGACGGATCCGGCAGGTGCCCGCCAACGTGGCGCTGTCGCTGGTCGTGCCGTTCGTGGCCTACATCCCGGCGGAGGAGGTCGGCGCGTCCGGTCTGGTCGCAGCGGTCGTCGCCGGCCTGGCCACCGGCTACGGCGCGCCGCTGCGGATGGGCGCCCAGGTACGGATCGCCGAGCGGTCGGTGTGGAGCACCATCGAGCTGATCCTGGAGAGCGCGGTGTTCCTCCTTGTCGGCCTGGAATTGCCGACCCTGGCCGCGGACACCGCCAACGGCGGGCTGGGCCTGCCGGCGGTGCTGGCGCTGCTGTTCGGCGCCGTCGTCCTGGTCGTGCGGACGGCGCTGGTGGCCTGGTCGCTGTGGACGCTCGGGCGACGTCGCGTCCGCCTCGAACCGGCCCGCGAACGCCTCGAGCAGATGCAGGCCAAGATCGAATCCGGCGAGGTGCCGGCGTTCGCCATCCCGGAGCGCAGGGGACGGGGCAGCCAGCGCAAGTCGGGGCGTCCCGCTGCGACGCCGGAGGAGCGGCTCGGCCGTTGGCAGTGGATGGTCGCCCGCCGCAAGGCCGATCTCGACTACCTCGCGGCGGAGAGACTCGGCTGGCGGGAGGGCGGGGTGCTGGTCTGGGCCGGCATGCGCGGTGCCGTGACGATCGCGGCCGCGCAGACGCTTCCCGCCGACGCGCCGCACCGGTCGCTGGTGATCCTGATCGCGACGCTGGTCGCCGTCGGAACGCTGGTGATCCAGGGGCTCACCCTGCAGCCCCTGGCTCGGCGGCTCGGACTGACCGAGGGCAACACCACCACCGACCCCGCCCAGTGGGACGCGCTGCAGGCCGAGCTGGACGCCGCGGCGCTCGCCGACCTGGTCGACAGCGGCAACGAGCGGGCCGCGAGCCTGGTGGAGAAGATGAAGGCCCGCCTCGACCACACGTCGGAGGAGCCGGCCGACGACCGTCCGGACGCTTCGACGTTCGCGTCCCTGCGGCTGCAGGTGATCGAGGCGCAGCGTGCGAAGCTGCTGAAGCTGCGGGACGTCGGCAACTACCCGTCCTCGATGATGGACGACGCGCTCGCCCAGCTCGACGCCCAGCAGATCGGCATCGAGCTGCGCCAGCAGTACTCCGAATAGGCGGTCAGTGCCTGCCGAGGTTGAGCACGGCCAGCAGCTTGTCGAGGACGTCGAAGCTCAGCCTGCCGCCGGAGTTGACCACGACCCCCCGCAGCGGCATCTGGCCGATGACCGCCCGCAGCATCGTGGCCGTCTGCTCGTCCATCTCACCGATGTCGAAGTTGCGGGCGATCTGGCTCATCAGGACGCCGTGCAGGCGCCGGCCGAGCCAGGTCAGCTTCAGGTCGTCGATGCCCGAGTCGTACGTCAACGGAAGCAGCGGACGCGGCGTCGGCAGCCGGCGTCCCAGGATCTTCTCGAACTCGGCCTCGGTGGCAACCGGGCCGGCCGGCGCCGGAACCGCGGTGACAGCTGGGCGGAGCTGGGCACCGTCCCCGTCGTCAGCGACCGAGACCACCTCGCGGAAGCGGATGTCGCGCGAGGACGCGGCGACGCGCACCTCGAACTCGCCGTTCTCCACCAGCCAGCCGCTGGACGCGACGTCCCAGACCGCGAACGCGCGGCGTCCCAACGGAATCGTCACCCGCTCGGACGCTCCCGGCTCCAGGTGCACCTTCGCGAAGCCCTTCAGCTCCTGCTCGGGACGGAACAGCGTGGACGCGACGTCGTGGACGTACACCTGGACGACCTCCGAGCCGGGCCGCTCGCCGGTGTTGGTGACCGTGACCGACACGGTGAACTCCACCCCCGAGCCGGTCACCGCCGCGTCCGTCCACTCGAACGTCGTGTAGCTCAGCCCGTGCCCGAACGCGTACCGCGGCGCCACCCCCCACGTGTCGTGGAAGCGGTAGCCGACGTTCAGCCCCTCCCGGTAGCGGACCTGCGTCGGGTGCGTGGCGAAGTCCGCATCGGACGGCAGGTCGGACGCCTTCACCGGGATGCTCTCCGCCAGCCGTCCACCCGGCTCGGTATCGCCGAACAGGACGTCCACGATCGCCGAGCCCGCCGCCTGGCCGCCGAGGTAGGCCTCCACGATCGAGACCGGCTCTGCGACGAAGTCGAGCTCCACCGGCGCGCCGTTGATGAGCACCAACACCGTCCGCGGATTGGCCGTCACCACGGCGTTGACCAGGGCATACATGTCGTCCGGCAGGCGCAGGTGGTCGCGGTCGAAGCCCTCGGACTCGTAGCTCGCCGGCAACCCGGCCATCAGCACCACCGCGTCGGAACGGGTCGCGAGGGCCCGAGCTTCCTCCAGCTGCGCGGCTGACGAGGTCCCCGTCCGCGCGTCGTAGCCCGGGGCGTAGACCAGCTCGGCGTCCGTCCCCACCCGGGCACGCATCGCGTCCAGCGCGGTGTCGAGCCGGGTCGGGTTCACCTGGGACGAACCGGCACCCTGGTAGCGCGGCGTCTCGGCGAACCCGCCGATCAGGCCGATCGTGCCGGACGGCGCCAGCGGCAGCAGCCCCTCGTTGGCCAGCAGGACGGTGCCGGCGGCGGCGGCGGTGCGGGCGAGCGCGTGCTGGGCGTCGAAGTCGACGACGGCGTCCCCGTGCTCGCGGCGTCCGGACGCGGCCCGCAACGCCAGCTCGACCACCCGGGCACAGGCGATGTCGAGGTCGGCCTCACTCAGTTCCCCGGAGTCGAGGGCCTTCGACACCCGTCCGTCCCACGAACCCTGGGAGCTGGGCATCTCCAGGTCCAGCCCCGCGTGGACGCCCGCCGGACGGTCGAACACCGCCAGCCAGTCGCTCATCACCAGGCCATCGAATCCCCACTCGTCCCGCAGGATGCCGGTGAGCAACCTGCGCGACTCGCCGGCGTGCTCGCCGTTGACGAGGTTGTAGGCGCACATCACCGTCCACGGCTGGGACTCGATCACGGCGGTCTCGAAGCCGGCCAGGTAGAGCTCGCGGAGCGTCCGCTCGTCGACGATGGTGTCCAGGCTCATCCGTCGGTTCTCCTGGTTGTTCACCGCGAAGTGCTTCAGGCACGCGCCGACGCCCTCGGACTGGATACCCCGCACGAGTGCGGCGGCGGCCTTGCCGGCGAGGAATGGGTCTTCGGAGAGGTACTCGAAGTTGCGTCCGCCACCGGGGTGGCGCTTGATGTTCAGTCCGGGCCCGAGCAGGACGGCGACGTTCTCGGCGCGCACCTCGCGTCCCAGCGCTGCGCCGACCTGCTCCAGCAGCGGTGCGTCCCAGGTCGAGCCGAGCGTCGCCGCGGTCGGGAAACACGTAGCCGGGACGGAGTCGCCGAGCCCGACGTGGTCGTTGTTGCCGCGCTGCTTGCGCAGGCCGTGCGGGCCGTCGGTCACCATGACGGCCTCGGCCCCGTGGCCGGGAAGGCCCTTGGTGTTCCAGAAGTCGGCGCCGGAGAGCATCGCGATCTTCTGCTCGCGGCCGAGCCTCGCGACGACGGCGGACGCGGCTGCGGTTTCGGGACGGGTGCTGGTCATGGCCGGGCTTCCTCCGTTGGAGTCATCGGGTCGACGTTGAAAACTGTACGGCGTTAGGTATTTGATAGTCAATCGGAGTTCCGTTTTACTGGTGCCATGCCACGGGGCCCGTATGCCAAAGGTGTCGCGAAGCGCGAGGAGATCCTCACCACCGCTCTCTCGGTCGTCTCCGAGCACGGATTCAGCGGCGCCTCGGTGAGGGAGCTGGCGGACGCCGTCGGCCTCACTCCGGCCGGGCTGTTGCACTACTTCGGCAGCAAGGACGAGCTGTTCATCCAGGTTCTGCGCAAGCGGGACGAGGTCGACGCGGCGCGGTTCCTCCCGGACGACAGCACCGACGTGGCCGAGCTGCCCGACGTGTGGGTGCGGCTGATCCGGCACAACGCCGAGGTTCCCGGGCTGGTGGCGCTGTTCAGCCGGATGGCCGCTGCGGCGGACGACGCGTCCAGCCCCGCCCACGACTACTTCGCCGCGCGGGGAGCGCAGCTGCGCGCGCAGATGACCGACGCGCTCACCCGGCTCCAGGCGGACGGGAGCGTCACTGACCGCGTCCCGGCGGAGCTGCTCGCCCGGATGCTGCAGGCCCTCACCGACGGCCTGCAGCTCCAATGGCTCGTGGACCCCGACTTCGACATGGGCTCGTTGATCGAGGCGCTCTTCGAGCTGGCCCGGCCCGCGGACGATCACGTCCGAGGGCGAGGTTGAACGATCGGGGACAGTCCCCGTTGGTTCAGGGCTGAACGATCGGGGACAGTCCCCGTTGGTTCAGGCCCCTCGTAGAGTTGGCCCGGCCCGCGGACGATCGCGCGGAGATCCCGGGTCAAGCCCGGGATGACGGACGCTGACGGACCGTCCGCGCCGTCTCCCAGGTGAACCATTGGGGACAGGTACTTCGGTTCACTTTCGGACTTCGTCGGCGTGAACCGAAGTACCTGTCCCCGGTCGTTCAGGCGGTGACCCTCAGCTCGACCCCGGCGCCGTCTGCGACCGCGGACGAACCGCCGACCCAGACGTCGAGCTCGGTGGCGTCCTGCACCCAGCGACGGCTGGCGGCGCTCCAGTAGCGCAGCTGGTCGGGGCCGAGGTCGAACTCGACGCTGACCGTCTCGCCGGCCGGGACGGTGACCCGCTGGAAGCCCTTCAGCTCCTTCAGTGGACGGGTCGACTCGCCGTGGCGCTGGTGGATGTAGAGCTGGACGACCTCGTCCGCCGTTGTCGCAGACGTGTTGGTCACCCGGGCGGTGACCTTCGTGGTCTCCCCGACGCGGATCTCGGACGGGCTGAGCTCCGGCGTGGAGTAGCTGAACACCGCGTACGACAGGCCGTGCCCGAAGGGGAACAGCGGGGTCGACTCCTCGTCCCAGTAACGCTGACCGGCCTCCTTGGGCTGGAACGTCCGGTAGTGGCTGTAGATCATGGGCACCTGCCCGACCGTGCGCGGCCAGGTGAACGGCAGCTTGCCGCCGGGAACCACGTCCCCGAACAGGGCGGACGCGACCGCGTCCCCGCCGCGGGTGCCGGGGTACCAGACCTGCAGGATCGCCGGCACGTTCTCCGCCGCCCAACGCAGGTCCAGCGGACGCCCGGACATCACCACCACCACCGTCGGCGTCCCGGTCGCCACGACCTTCTGCAGCAGCTCCAGCTGGCGTCCGGGCAGTTCCAGGGTGGACGTGGACGCCTTCTCGCCGATCAGGTTCTGGTTCTGGCCGACCACGACGACCGCGACCTGCGCGGCCGCCGCCACCTCGACGGCGTGCGCGAGTTCTGCGTCGTCGTCGAAGTCGTCCGGCGTCGTCGGCAGGCCGTGATCCATCCGGTCGAACATCGACTCGAACACCCGCTCGGTGACCCGGACGCCCGGCGCGTGGTCGACCCGGACGCCGTCGGCGACGCGCGCCTGCACCCCGGCCAGGATCGTGACGGCCTCGTCGAGGTCGTGGTCGAAGATCCACGGCCCGAGGACGTCGCGCCGCGAGTCGGCGAGCTGACCGATCACCGCGATCCGCTGCTGGTCGCCCAACGGCAGGACGCCGTCGTTCTTGAGCAGCACGAACGTCTTCTCCGCGGCCTGCCGGGACACCTCCCGGTGTGCCGGGTCGGCCAGGACGGTCACAGCCGCGTCCTCGTCGACGAACGGGTGCTCGAACAGGCCCAGCCGGAACTTCGCGATCAGGACGCGGCGGACGGCCTGGTCGAGGGTGGCCTCGTCCACGGCTCCGGACGCGACGGCGTCGGGCAGGTGACCGAAGGCGGGGTCGAACATGCACATCTCCATGTCGAGCCCGGCTTTGAGGGCGCGCGCGCCGGCGTCCGCGTCGTCGGCGGCGAAGTGCTGCGTGGCCAGCGAGCGGACGGCGTTGGCGTCGCTGACCACCCAGCCGTCGAAGCCGAATTCGTCGCGGAGGATGTCGGTCATCAGCCACCGGTTGCCCGAGGCCGGGACGCCGTTGAGGTCCATGTAGGCGCTCATGATGTTGCCGGCGCCGGCCTCCACCGCGGCCCGGAACGGCGGCAGGTAGACGTTGTGAAGCTCGGAGTCGGAGATCTCGGAGTCGTCGTAGTCGCGGCCACCGCGGGCAGCGCCGTAGCCGGCGAAGTGCTTCGGGCCGGCGATGACGCCCTCACCCGAGTCGAGGGCTGACTGGAAGCCGCGGACCTGGGCTGCGGCCACCGCCGCGCCGAGGACGGGATCCTCGCCGGCGCCCTCGATGATGCGTCCCCAGCGCGGGTCGCGGGCGATGTCGACCATCGGCGCGAACGTCCAGCTGATGCCGACCGCGCGGGCCTCGCGGGCCGCAACGGCCTGGCCGGCAGCGATCGTCTCGGGACTCCAGGACGCGGCCAGCGCGATCGGCGCGGGCAGGATCGTCCGCAGGCCGTGGATGACGTCGAAGCCGAAGATCAGCGGGATGCCCAGGCGGGAGCCGGCGACGGCCTTGCGCTGGAGGCGGTTGGCCAGGGCCGGGTTCCTGACGAAGAGCAGCGAGCCGACGTGGCCGTTGTCGAGTTCGTTCTCCACCATGGCGGGCTGCCGGGCCATGGTGCGAGCCTCGGGCGGGAGGGAGGCCAGGGTGTCCTCGTCGGGCAGTTCACCGGTGCCGAAATAGAAGTACTGGGTGAGCTGGCCGGCCTTCTCCTCGATGGTCAGCCGGGCGAGCAGATCGTCCGTCCGCTGCTCGGGGGTGAGGGTTGCGTCCTGGTAGGGCAGCTGGGTCATGGTCGTCCGAACCTCCTCGTCCGTGGTCGTTGATGCACACTATCACCGAATATGTACAACCGTGTCGGTTTTCGGACGCGGGAGGACCGGGACGCCAGGATGGTTAGGTTGGTCGCGGGAAGGACGCCATGACAGCACGCGCGGAGGGCTATGCCACCGGCCGGGCCCGGCGCGACCAGATCGTCGAGTCGGCGACGGAGCTGTTCGCCCGCGTCGGCTACCGGCACGCGACGATCCTGCAGATCGCGCAGCACGTGGGCATCTCCCGGACCGGGCTGCTGCACCACTTCGCCAGCAAGGAAGCCCTGCTCGAAGCCGTCCTGGCAAGGCGGGACGCCGAGGACATGGCCCGGTTCCGTCCGTCCGCCGATGACGGGACGGGACTCGCGGCGATGCGCGCCTGGGTGGAGCTGAGCCGCTATAACGCGTCCGTCCCGCACCTGGTCTCCCTCTACGCGGTGCTGTCGGCCGAGGCGTGCGACCCAAGGCACCCGGCACACGACTACTTCGCCCAGCGGTACGCGCGGACGGTCGGCGGCTTCGAGCGCGTCCTGACGAAGGCCGTGGCGGCGGGCCTGCTGGTACCCGGCACCGATCCGGCAGTCGAAGCGCGAGCCCTGGTCGCGTTGATGGACGGACTGCAGATCCAGTGGCTGCTCGACCCCGACCCGTCCCTGATGGGCGACGTGCTGGCAGCCAAGCTGCAGCAACTCCTGGTCGTCCCACTCCTCGACCCCGCCGTCGTCGGCCGCGCTCCGGGGTAAGGGTTCGGCAAGATGGACGCAGAACCTCGAAAGGACCTCCCATGAGCGCACTCACCGACACCGCCGTCCTCGCCAACGGCGACCACATCCCGAGGGTCGGTTTCGGCACCTGGCTGTTGGCCGACGGCGACGAATGCTACGACGCCGTCCGGGAAGCGCTGGCCGCCGGCTACCGGCACATCGACACCGCCCGTGCCTACCGCAACGAGCGGTCGGTGGGACGGGCGGTGCGCGACTCCGGCGTCCCGCGCGAGGAGGTCTACGTCACGTCCAAGCTGCCGGCGGAGGCGAAGAGCTACGACGCCGCGATCGCCGAGTTCGAGACCACGATGGAGCAGCTCGGGCTCGACTACTTCGACCTGTACCTCGTGCACGCGCCATGGCCCTGGAACGAGCGTGGCGCCGACTACCGCGAGGAGAACAAGGCGATCTGGAAGGCGATGGAGGAGTTCCTCGCGTCCGGCCGAGTGAAGGCCATCGGCGTCTCCAACTTCGACCGCGCCGACCTCGACAGCCTGCTGCCCGCCTGCACCACCGCGCCGATGGTCAACCAGATCCGCTGGTTCGTCGGCCTGGACGTCGCCGACACGGTGGCCGCGTGCCGCGAGCGCGACATCGTCGTCGAGGCATACTCGCCGTTCGCCCACGGGATGATCGTGAACCACCCAGAGCTGGCTGATATCGCGTCCCACTACGGCGTGAGCGCCCCGCAACTGTGCATCCGCTACCTGCTGCAGCGCGGTGCCGTCGTGCTGCCGAAGGCGACCTCGGCCGAGCACATCCGGCAGAACGCACAGCTCGACTTCGAAATCACCGACGCCGACCTGGCCACCCTGGACGCCCTGCGCGACACCGAGCACCACCCGGACGCGAAGGCCTCCAGCTGGTCGTGAGCCGGTGAACCGTTGGGGACTGTCCCCGATCGTTCAGTTGAACCGTTGGGGACTGTCCCCGGTCGTTCAGGTGAACCGTTGGGGACTGTCCCCGGTCGTTCAGGTGAACCGTTGGGGACTGTCCCCGATCGTTCAGCGATCCCGAGGGCGGGCTGTCGGGAGCGCCCAGCATCGTCCGCTCGAGCGCGACATGGGAACTCGTCGGTGAGTTGACGCTGGCCAGCCCGGCGTTTGGGGGGATCTGGGCGCTGCTGGCGAGCATGACAGCCCCGGTCGCTGACTCTGGCCGGCAGCCTCAGGGCAGCAGGTCGGACAGGGTTTCGAGCACGTAGTCCGGACGCGCGCCCGGCCGCGACGTCGCCACGTCGGCCAGCGAGCTGTCGCCGGTCAGGACGAGCGCGGTCGGCATCCCGGCGGCGCGGCCCATCGCGATGTCGGTGGCCAGCCGGTCGCCGACCATCAGCGCCCGGGACGCGGGTACGCCGAGCCCGGCGAGCGCCGCCTCGATCATGATCGGGGACGGCTTGCCGAAGCTCGCCGAACAGGTCACACCCGTGCAGGCCTCGACGGCCGCGGTGATCGCGGCACAGTCGGGCTCGCCGCGCCCGCCCGGGAAGGGGCAGTAGCGGTCGGGATTGGTCTGGACGAGGATCGCCCGCCTGTGGAACCACAAGGCGTCGAACGCGATCTGCAGCTTGCGGTAGTCGAACGTCCGGTCGTAGGACGCGATCACGATGTCGATCTCGGACGGATCGTCGCTCAGCCGGAAGCCGGCCCGCTGCAGGGCGTCCACCACCGGAGCCTCCGCGATCGGGAACAGGACCGCGTCCGGGTGGTGCGTCCGCAGCCAACTCACGGTCGTGACTACGGTGTTCGTGATCTCGGACACCGTAGTCGGCAGGCCGAGCGCGGTCAGCTTGGCCGCGTACTGGTCCGGGTCGCGGGTGGGGTTGTTCGACACGAACCGGAGCGGGACGCCCCTTCTCCGCAGCGCGCCGATCGTCGCCGCCACGCCCGGCAGCAGCCCGTCGCCGAGGTAGATCGTGCCGTCCAGGTCGAAGACGTAGGCGTCGAACAGCTCGTCGGGATGGCGGACGGCCAGAGTCGGGTCGGTCATCGTCACCACAGCCCGTCCGGCGCGAACACCTCGGCGACCAGGCCGTCGAACCAGCCGGCCTCCCGCGCCACGTCCAGGACGGTGTAGCGCGAGCGGTAGTACATCGCCTTGGGGAAGGTGTCGCGGACGTCGGCTGCGGTCAGCCCGATGTCCTCAGGGACGGCCGGTGCTCCGGCGGCGCGGAGCCGCGCCTGCAGCGTGCGGGCCGGCATGAGCTGAGCTTCCACTCGGGGGCGAAGGGCGTCCCAGTTCTCCGCCAGCGTGCTCAGCCGGAGGCGCAGGCCGTCGGCGTCGAGGTACTTGACCTTCGTCTCGGCGACGGCGTGCTCGGCGAGGGCGCCGGTGAACTTCGAGCGGATGTCGGCTTCGACGGCCTCCCAGGGTTGCCAGCGGGCCACGGCCGCCTCGATGTCGAGCAGGCGCAGGTCGCGGGCGAGGAAGCGCTCGTAGAATGCGCACATCGCCAGCGTCCCGATCGCCACCTTGAAGCCGTGCGACAAGGGCGGACGCCGGTCCGCGCCGAGGTGGTCGAGTTCCCACAGGTGCGCGAAGTAGTGGTCGGCGCCCGAGGCCGGACGGGTGCCGCGATACACCTGCATCGCCAGCCCGGACAGGATCAGCCCGTTCACCAGGCCGGCGTAGGCGTCCGCGTCGCCGGCGGCGAGGGCGTCCGGACGGGACAGCGCTTCGGCGACCCCGGACTGGACGAGCTCCCACGCCAGCGGATCGATCGGGTCGAGACCGACGGCGTCGGCGAGGATCCAGTCGGCGCCCCCGGGGATCTTCGCCGCCAGGTCACCGTAGCCGGACGCGACCATCTCGCCGGGCGCGGCGGCGGCAACGTCCAGGTCGATCAACACCACGGCCGGGGCCGGGCAGGACATGGTGACCTTCACCCCGTCCCGGCTCATCGGAGCGCCGAAGCCGGAATAGCCGTCCATCGACGCGGCGGTGCCGACGACGGCGTAGCGGCGTCCCAGTTCGCCGGAGGCCAGCTTGGTCAGGTCGTTGAGCGTGCCCGAGCCGACCGCGACGCCGACCGCGCCGGTCTCGCGGAGCCGCTCGCGGACCCGGTTGCTGCTGGCGTAGGACGCCTCGAGCGTCGGCTCGCCGGGGAAGACCATCGGCTCAACTGTGCGCACGCCGGCGGCGTCGAGTGAGGCGTGAACGGTGGCCCCGGCGGCCACCCAGGTGTTGTCGTCGGCGACGACCAGGGCCGGTTGCCCGTCGTGCACGAGGGTGTCGCAGACGAGGGTGCCGATCCGTCCGATCACGCCGCGTCCGACCTCGACGGCATCGGTGTCGGTGGCCTTGGCCAGCCCGCGGGCGAGCAGGTCGTCGCTCATCGTCGTCCTTTCACCCTCGGCGTCCGTCAGTCTAGAGCGCGCTGTACGCGTCGTCGGAGACGGTTCCGGCTGCGTCCGTCTCATCTGTTCCTCGGGGAGCCGGGTCACGAGATGTGGCAGATGCCCGCTTGTTCACCACCTTCCCTCGGTCCATTCCGTCGTTCCTGCAGTTATGACCGGGGCCAGCGGGGGCCGCGGCCTGCTATCCGCCGTTCCTGTGGTTATCGGGCCATGCCGGGGGCTCATAACCACAGTTACGGAGGAACGGTGTCGGCGGACCACTCCGACGACGCTGATAACTGCAGGAACGGCGGAACACCACCTCACGGCATCTGGGCGGCGAACCGGTCGAGGGTGGCGGCGGTGAGGGGCGAGCCGATGGCGTCCAGGTGGCCGTGGGGGACCCCGGCCGCCGTGGTGACCTCGACGTCGACCCCGGCGGACGCGAGCTGCCGGCCGAACCCCTCGCCCGAGGCCCGCAGCTCGTCGAACTCGCAGTTCTCGATGTAGGTCGGCGGGTACCCGGCGAGATCCGACGCATGCCCGGGGAAGGCGTAGGCGTCGGCGGCGGCCGGGTCTCTGCCGATGTAGTTCGCGTTGAGGGCGCTGACCGTCTCGGGAGAGAAGCCGAGGGACGGCGGCAGCCGGGTCATCATCGCGCGGTACTCCGGAGTGCCGGGCGGCATCGCGGCATGCGCGACCGGGTAGGCCAGCAGCGCCCTGGCCGGCGGGACGCCGTCGTCGCGTCCATGCAGGGCTACGGTGGCGGCCAGGCAGCCGCCGGCGGAGGCGCCGCCGACCGCCAGGCGTGCGGGGTGGATCTCGAGTTCGGCGGTGTGCTGGAGCGTCCATCGGTAGGCGGCGTACGCGTCGTCGTGGGGGACGGGGTGGTGGACGCCATCCCGGCACAGCCGGTAGTCCACCGACACGACGACCCCGGACGTCCGCGTGACCAGGCCGCGAGCCACCAGATCGGCCTCCGGCATGTCGAGGTCGCCGGCGATGAACGCACCGCCGTGGTACCAGACCAACCCCGCCCCGGACGCGGCCGCCGTAGCCGCGCGGTAGATGCGTACCGGGACCGGGCCGTGTGGCCCGGGTAGCTCTCGGTCTTCCGCGACGGCCGTTGTCGGCTCGGGCTCCCCGAAGGGAGCGAACCACGCGAGCTCGCTGGGCCCCGGATTGTCATAGTCGAGGACGGCGAGGTGGGCGATGTAGTGCAGCCGCTCGGCGTAGATCGCCGCCCACGCGCCGGTGGGGATGATCGTCGGATCGGTCATCGGACTCCTTCGTTCACCGAAACGGTAGCGATGTGAACCGAGGTACCTGTCCCCGTCGGTTCATCCCGAGCGTGAACCGAGCTACCTGTCCCCGACGGTTCAGAAACGGTAGCGATGTGAACCGAAGTACCTGTCCCCGACGGTTCATCCCGGTCCGCGGTCTGAGGCGTTCGGGCGTGGACGGAGTGGGTACGCCGGTGTCAGGGTGGTGGAGTCCCCCGATGGAACGGAGTTGATCATGGAGTATCGCCTGCTCGGACGCAGTGGTCTGGCCGTGTCGCGGCTGTGCCTCGGCACGATGACCTTCGGGCACGAGACCGACCGCGAGGGCGCGTTCGCCCAACTGGACGCATTCGTCGAAGCCGGCGGCACGTTCATCGACACCGCCGACGTCTACTCCCACGGTGTCTCCGAGGAGATCATCGGCGGCTGGCTCGCGGAGCGTCCCACCATCCGCGACCGGGTCGTGATCGCCACCAAGGGACGCTTCCCGACGAACGCCTACCCGACCGGGGTGGGGCTGTCGCGCCGGCACCTGACCGACGCCCTCGACGCCAGTCTGCGGCGCCTCGGCATCGACGCGATCGACGTCTACCAGTATCACGCCTGGGATCCGCTGACCCCCGTCGAGGAGTACCTGCGGTTCGTCGACGACGCCGTGCGCGCCGGCAAGGTGCACTACTTCGGGCTGTCGAACTTCACCGGCTGGCAGCTCACCGCCGTCGTCGAGCGCGCCCGCGCCCACGGCTGGACGGAGCCGATCTCGCTGCAGCCCCAGTACAACCTGCTGACGCGCTACATCGAGTTGGAGGTGATCCCGGCCGCCACCGAGTACGGCCTCGGCCTGATGCCGTGGAGTCCGCTGGCCGGGGGCTGGCTGTCCGGCAAGTACCGCCGCGACGAGCTGCCCACCGGCGCGACCCGGCTCGGCGAGGATCCGCAGCGCGGGATGGAGGGCTACACCAAGCGCAACACCGAGGCCACCTGGGCGGTACTGGACGCCGTGGCCGAGGTCGCGGACGGCTCCGGGCTGACGATGGCGCAGGTCGCGCTGGCCTGGCTCGCCGACCGTCCCGGCGTCACGGCGCCGATCCTCGGCAACCGGACGATGGAGCAGCTCACCGGCTCCCTCGCTATCGCCGACGTCCACCTCGACGCGGACGCCACCGCGAAGCTGGACGAGGCCAGCGCCCCGGTGCTGCCCGACTACCCGTACGGCATCGGCGGGGTCGCCCAGCGCAGCCGGCGGCTCGAGGGCGGCCGCTGACCGGCCGCGACACCTGCACGTCGGCTGCAGGCTGCGACACCCCAGCGACACCTCAGTGCAGCCCCACAGCCCAGCACCCGGCCTGCTCCGAGGGCAGACCGGGCGCCGGGCGGTTGAGCGGGTTGAGCGGTGGAGTGTTACCGAACGACTTCCAGGATCAGAAGATCCGGTTCACGATGGACGCCGGCGCATCCAGTAGCGCCTCGATCTCGTCGTCCAGCTTCACGAGGGTGAGCGATGCGCCGGCCATCTCCAGGCTCGTGCAGTACTCGCCGACGTAGCTCTTCACCACGTTGATGCCCTGGTCGGCCAGCTTCTGCGCGGCGATGCCGTAGAGCAGGTAGAGCTCGCTGATCGGGGTACCGCCGAGGCCGTTGATCATCAGCGCGACCCGGTCACCGGACGAGTACGGCAGGTCGGGGACGACCGCGCCGAGCAGCTCGTCCACGATCTCGTCGGCGCTGACCAGCTTGGCGCGACGGCGTCCGGGCTCGCCGTGGATTCCGACGCCGACCTCCATCTCGTCCTCGCCGAGTTCGAACAGCGGGCTGCCCTTGGCCGGCGGCGTGCAGGCGGTGAGCGCGATGCCCATCGTCCGGGTCACCGAGTTCACCTTCTCGCCGATCGCCTTGACCTCCTCCAGCGACGCGCCCTCGGCGGCCTTCGCGCCGACGGCCTTGATCACGAAGAAGTTGCCGGCCACGCCGCGGCGTCCGACCGTCCAGGTGGAGTCCTGCACGGCGACGTCGTCGTTGATGAACAGGGTCGCGACCTTGAGCCCCTCGGCCTCGGCCAGCTCGGACGCCATCTCGAACGCCATCCGGTCACCGGTGTAGTTGTTCACCAGCAGCAGGACGCCCTTGTCGGACGCGACCAGCTTGGCGGTCTGATACACGTAGTCGGACGGCGGTGCGGCGAACACGTCACCGGGGCAGGCGGCGTCCAGCATGCCGGGGCCGACCACCATCACGTGCGCCGGCTCGTGGCCCGAGCCCGAGCCCTGGACGATGCTGACCTTGTTGTTGTCGGGGGCATCGGCCCGCATGATCAGGTTGTACTCCGGCACGTACTTGATCGTGTCCGGGTTGGCGAGCGCGATGCCCTTGAGCATCTCGGGGACGAACTGCTTCGGATCGTTGACGAACTTCTTCATGGTTTCCCTTCCTTGGGTTGCTCAGCGGATGAGTACGGCTGTCGGTGAACCGTCGGTACCTGTCCCCGACGGTTCAGCTGGTGAACCATCGGGGACAGGTACCGACGGTTCAGGTGGTGGGGTCGGGACGGTCAGGTCTCGGGCCAGGCCTCGGCCAGGGCGGCGAGCAGGACGGCGACGCCCTTCGCACCGGCGTCCACCGAGCCGATGCTGCGTTCGCCGGTGTAGGCCGCGCGGCCACGCATGGCCTGCATGGTCTTGGTGTTCTCGGCGGCCTCCTCCGCGGTGGCCGCCATCGCTGCGACGATCTCCTTCGGCGGCTTCCCTGCGGCCAGCCCGGCTTCGAGCGTGTCCACGGCCGGGACGAGCGAGTCGAGCAGGGTCTTGTCCCCGACGTCGGCCTGACCACGGGTCTTGATGCCTTCGATGGACGCCCGCAGCGCCCGGACGACGTCCGCCCCTTCGATGTCGGGGTGCTCCTTCAGCTGGACGCCCGCCCGCAGCATCGCCGTCCCCCAGATCGGGCCGGACGTGCCGCCGATCCGGGCCGACGTGGCCGCCGCGATCTTGGTGAGGAAGACGCCGGGGTCACTGCGGTCGAAGTCGTCCCACTGGTCCAGGACGATCTCGAAGCCGCGCGCGAGCGAGTACCCGAAGTCGCCGTCGCCGACGACGGCGTCCAGCTCCCCGAAGTACTTTTCGTTGGCGACGATGTTCTCGGCGAGGTTCCGCATCACGAACTCGACGTCGGTGATGGATCCGCTCATCTGACCTCCTTTGTGGTTGCGAGCAGCTGGGTGAGGGTGGCCACGGTTGCCATTCCGTCCGGACGGACGCCGGACGGAGCGGAGACCACCGTGAGGGGGTCGCCGGGGTCGCCGAGGTGGCTGAGCACCACCGACGCGCCGGTGAAGTCGTCCTCGGCGGTGAACGCGCTGATCGTGACGATCGTGGTGAGCCCCGCAGCCACGGACGCCTGGACGCCGATGCCGGAGTCCTCGACGACGACGCACTCGGCCGGGTCGAGGTCGAGGTCTGCGAGCACCTTCAGGTAGATGTCGGGCGCCGGCTTCTTCTTCGGCACGATGTCGCCGGCGAAGACGTGGCAGCGGGCGGCCAGGTCCGCGCCGACCGCGTGCTCCAGCACCGCGCGCACCGACGGTTCGGCCGAGGTGGACGCGACCGCCACCGTCCAGCCGGCGTCCAGCGCTTCGGCGACCAGCCGGTGGATGCCGGGACGCCCGGGCAGCAGCCCGTCCGCCACCCGCTCGGTGAACAGCTGGGTCTTGCGGGCGTGCAGCCGGCGGATGGTGTCCTCGGCCTCGGCGCCCGGCAGCTCGGACGCGATCCGCTCCTTGCCGCCGCCGATCTTCAGCTTCTCGGCGTAGGTGGTCTCGTCCCAGGTGATCGGCAGGTCGAACTCGGCGAAGGCCGCGTTGAACGCCGGCAGGTGCCCGTCCTTCTCGGTGTCGGCGAGGACGCCGTCGCAGTCGAAGATCAGGGCCGGCATGTCAGGCCTTGCCCGCGCTGCCGAAGACCTCGGCGTAGTGCCTGGTCATCGCCCGGACGTCCGCGGCGACGTGGCTGAACAGGGACGGCGGATCCCACTTGTTCTTCTCCTCGGCCTCGCGCAGGAAGGCGAGGTTGGACTGCATGTAGGTCTCCTTCAGCGCGGTCGAGATGTTGACCTTCGCGCAGCCCCGGCCGATGCAGTCGTGGAATTGCTCGTCCGTCAGCCCCGAGCCGCCGTGCAGGGCGATGGGGACGGGATGCGCGGCGACCAGGTCTGACACCCGCTGGAAGTCGAGGATCGGGGCGCGCTTGTAGGTGCCGTGCGCGTTGCCGATGGCCGGCGCGAAGACGTCCACGTTGGTGGCTTCGAGGTAGCGCAGTTGCACTTCGAGGGTCTGCCGGCGGGACTCCTCGTCGGAGCCCACGCCGTCCTCCTGGCCGGTGATGGACTCGATCTCGCCCTCCACGTCCGCGCCGTAGCGGCGGGCCTCGGCGACGACCTCGACGGTCTGGCGCTGGTTCTCCTCGACGGGCAGGTTGGACGCGTCGAACAGGACGGAGTTCCAGCCGGCGGCCAGGCAGTCGCTGATCACCTGCCGGTCGGGGCAGTGGTCGAGGTGCAGCGCGCAGGGGACCTCGATGCCGGCGGTCATCGCCGTCCACATCGAGTACAGGACGTCGACGCCGATCGATCGGACGGTCTTCACCGACGTCTGCAGGATGACGGGGGAGCGGGCCTCCACTGCTCCGGCAAGGACATTCTCGATAGTCAGGTCGTTGACGATGTTGATCGCCGGCACCCCGTAGCGCTGCTCGAACGCGGGCGCGAGGATCTCGGACAGGCGTTGGACGGCCACCGCTGGCTCCTCTCGACGATGAGTGGTCTGCCGTCCACGCTAGGTCCGCCTCCGCCGTCCCGGTATGGGGTCTTCCCCCCACCCGGCATGGGGGACGTTGCTGGGGGCTGGCGCATGAACAGCGAGGGACATGAACGGCCGGGGACAGGTACTTCGGTTCAGCCTGAACCGAAGTACCTGTCCCCGGCCGTTCAGACTTCGGTTCAGCCTGAACCGAAGTACCTGTCCCCGACTGTTCAGACGCGGGCGAGAAGCTCCGTCCGCGAGCGGACGCCGACCTTGCGCAGGATCGCACTGACGTGCTTCTCCACGGTCTTCGCCGAGATCCCCAGCCGGGCGGCGATCTGCTTGTCGGCCAGGCCCAGGTCGATCAGCTGGCGGACCTCGAGCTCGCGTGCGGTGAGCCGGTCGGCGTCGACGGCGGGCAGCCCACCCAGTTGCGCGAGCACGTCGCCGAAGACCAGGACGTCACCGCGGGCGACGCCGACGACGACCCGGCCGAGCGTGTTCGCGTCCACGTCCGCCTGGACGAAACCGCGGACGCCGGCCGCGGCCCACTCGCGCAACTCCGCCTCCCCGGTGCCCGGGTCGATCAGGCCGACGACCCCGGCGGTCGCCGACGCCTCCCGCACCTCGGCCAGCAGCGTCGGACCGATCACGCCGGGGATCCGGGTGCTGGCCAGCACGACGTCGGGCCGCAGCAGCCGGACGGCCTCCACCGCCTGGCCCGCGTCCGAGACCTCCGCGACGACCTGGACGCCGGGCTCGGCGTCGTCGAGCAGCCGGACCAGCCCCGTCCGCATCGCCAGCAAGGGGTGGACCACCACGACCCGCAGCCGCGGCGTTCCCGAGTTGTCGTTCAGCGCCTCCCGGTAGGGCAGGTCGGCGCGGATCCGCGTCCCCCAGCCCGGCGTCGAGTCGATCCGCACCCGGCCACCCACCTGCGCGGCGCGCGCGACCAGGCCGGTCAGGCCGACCCCGGTGCCGGCGACCGCCTCCGGGTCGAAGCCGCACCCGTCGTCCTCGATGATCAGCGCGAGCCCGTCCGAGCCGTAGACCAGGCCGACCCGCGCCATCGACGCGCCGGCGTGCTGGACCACGTTGGCCAACGACTCCTGGACGATCCGCAGCGCCTGCGCCCCCACGTTGCGGGACAGGGGCTGCGGGTCGCCGAACACACGGAACGTCGGGGCGAGGTCCGAGATCGCCTGCACCCACTCTGCTTCAAGTCCGATGCTTTCCTCGATCGGACGGCCGGACTGCCCGGCGGGACCCAGCCCCCAGACCGCCCGGCGGCCCTCGTTCATGGTCTCCTGGGCGGCCAGCTGTGCCGCGGTGAGCGCCGGCAGCGGATCCTCCCCCCTGCTGGCGGCCGCGTGTGCGTCCGCTATCCGCAGGGCGACCGCGGCCAGCCCACGCCCGATGCTGTCGTGCACCTCGAGCATCGCCCGCTCCCGCTCGGCCGCGACCGCAGCGGTCTTGGCGCGCTCGGACGCCTCCTGGTGCAGCCGCGAATTGGCGATGGCGATGGCGGCGTGGGTGGCGAAGCGTTGCAGCAACTCGGCGTCCGCTTCGCCGAAGCGACGGTCGTCGGTGGCGGCGAACACGATCAACGAGCCGAGGAGGTTCGTCCGCAGCAGGATCGGGACGCCGATCACCGCGCGCAGATAACGGGGCTCGTCGGGACGGATGTGGCCCTTCCCGATCCGCGCGTACCGGTCGAAGATGACCGTCCGTCCGGCTCGGGCCACGGCACCGGTGCAGCCCTCGGTGAGCGGGAACACCATCCCGGTCTGGCAGCCCTCGTCGAGGTCGATCTCCTTGCGATAGGTGTGGCTGGCAGCATCGATCAGGCACAGCGATCCGCTGGAGCAGCCCAGCAACTCGACCGCGCTGCGCAGGATCCGCTCGAGCAGCGGCTGCAGCCGGAATTCCCCGGCCAGGTCATTGGCCACGGCGGCGAGCGCGTCGTCGACCGATGCCCGCTCCCGGGCTTCCACCTGCGTCATCGCCGTCCTTCGCCCAACCCGTCTGCCGTCAGCTTAGGTTCCCTCCGGCGGCTCCGACAGGGGCACTTCGTCACCGTCGTCACCCGGAGCCCCGTCGGCAGCACCTTCACCGGCGAGCTCGACGCCGCGGTCGCCAGGACGCTGCAGGAGCAGGCGACCGCCGCCGCGCTCGGCTGAGGTCCGGGGCCGCCGATGCCGGCGCCCGTGCACGTTCATTGCTGTCGGTTCGGCGAGCAGCCGGGCGTGGCGGGCGAGTTCCGTCCGCCTGGCCACGGTCACGGCGCCACGCTGCACCGGGGCGGAATTGCCCCCGCCGACGACCTATGGGAACCCGTCGCGCCGAGCCTAGGCTCCGGTCATGACCACCGAGACCACGACCACCCCGGACCTCAAGCCGCGCTCCCGCGATGTCACCGACGGACTGGAACGGGCCGCCGCCCGGGGCATGCTCCGCGCGGTCGGCCTGGGGGACGAGGATTTCGCCAAGCCGCAGATCGGGATCGCGTCCTCGTGGAACGAGATCACCCCGTGCAACCTGTCGCTGGACCGGCTGGCCAAGGCCGCGAAGTCGGGCGTCCACGCGGCCGGCGGCTTCCCGCTGGAGTTCGGCACGATCTCGGTGTCGGACGGCATCTCGATGGGCCACGAGGGCATGCACTTCTCGCTGGTCTCCCGCGAGGTGATCGCCGACTCGGTGGAGACGGTGATGATGGCCGAACGACTGGACGGCTCGGTGCTGCTGGCCGGCTGCGACAAGTCGCTGCCCGGCATGCTGATGGCCGCCGCCCGGCTCGACCTCGCGGCCGTGTTCCTCTACGCCGGGTCCACGATGCCCGGCCAGGTGGACGGACGCGACGTCACGATCATCGACGCGTTCGAGGCCGTCGGAGCCTGCCTCGCGGGGAGGATCAGCCGCGAAGAGGTCGACCGAATCGAGCGTGCGATCTGCCCAGGCGAAGGCGCGTGCGGCGGCATGTACACCGCCAACACGATGGCCTCGGTGGCCGAGGCTCTCGGCATGTCGCTGCCGGGCTCGGCCGCGCCGCCGGCCGTGGACCGGCGCCGCGACGTGTTCGCCCACCGCTCCGGCGAGGCCGTGGTGAACCTGCTGAGGCAGGGCATCACCGCGCGCCAGATCATGACCAGGCCCGCGTTCGAGAACGCGATCACGCTGGTGATGGCGCTCGGCGGTTCGACCAACGGCGTCCTGCACCTGCTGGCCATCGCCCGCGAGGCCGGCGTCGAGCTGAGCCTGGACGACTTCCGCCGGATCGGCGCCCGGGTGCCGCACCTGGCCGACCTCAAGCCGTTCGGCCGGTACGTGATGACCGATGTCGACCGGGTCGGCGGCATCCCGGTCGTGATGAAGGCACTCCTGGACGCCGGGCTGGTCGACGGGGACTGCCTGACGGTGACCGGGCGCAGCATGGCCGAGAACCTCGAGGAGCTGGCCCCCGCGTCCCTGGACGGCACGGTCCTCCACGACTTCACCCGTCCGATCCATGCCAGCGGGGGGATCACGATCCTCACCGGGTCGCTGGCTCCCGACGGCGCGGTGGTGAAGTCCGCCGGCTTCGACGAGACCGTCTTCCAGGGCACGGCCCGTGTCTTCGACGGCGAGCGGGCCGCGATGGACGCGCTCGAGGCCGGTGGGATCCACTCCGGCGACGTGGTGGTGATCCGCTACGAGGGCCCCAAGGGCGGGCCGGGGATGCGGGAGATGCTGGCGATCACCGGTGCGATCAAGGGCGCCGGGCTGGGCAAGGACGTCCTGCTGGTCACCGACGGACGGTTCTCCGGCGGCACCACCGGGCTGTGCGTCGGCCACATCGCGCCGGAGGCCGTGGACGGTGGCCCGATCGCGTTCGTCCGCGACGGTGACCTGATCCGCCTCGACGTCGCCAACGGCCGGCTGGACGTGCTGGTGGACGAGGCCGAACTGGCCGGGCGCGCCGAGGGCTGGGCCCCGCCGCCGCCGAGGTACACCAGCGGCGTCCTGGCCAAGTACGTCAAGCTGGTCGGCTCAGCCGCCCACGGCGCGGTCTGCGGCTGAGCGGGTCTCGGGGGTTGCCGGCTGGGTGCGCGGGGCCTACTGCGGTCGGACGGACGGAGGCTCCGGCTTCCACCGCCGCCCGGTCAGGGGTGACACCGGCGGCGGATCGGGCAGGCTTGTCCCACCATGACTCCTGAACCGATCGAGTTGTTCGTCCGGGTCGTCGACCTGACCGGGGTGCTGGCCAACGCGATCCTCGGCGGGCTGATCGCCCGGGCGAAGAGGTTCGATCCGGTCGGTTTCCTCACGTTGGCGATCATGTCCGGGCTGGGCGGCGGGATGATCCGCGACGTGCTGCTGCAGGTCGGCCCGCCGGTGGCGCTGACCGATCCGTACTACCTGCTGGTGGCGATCGTGGGGACGGCGGTGGCCTTCTTCGTCCCGGTCAGCAAGCGCCTGTGGGACCTCAGCTTCCCCTACCTGGACGCGCTCGCGCTCGGCTGCTGGGCGGCCGCCGGCGCATCGAAGGCGCTCACCGCAGGGCTCGGCTGGCTGCCGGCGGTGATGATGGGGACGATCACCGCCGTCGGCGGTGGCATGCTCCGCGACATCGTGCTGCGCAAGACGCCGTCCGTGTTCGGCGGCAACACCTTGTACGCGACCTCGGCGATCCTGGCGGCGGTCGCGCTGGTCGTGCTCCAGCCGCTGGCCGGCGGCCCGGTGGCGACGCTGGCCGCGATCTCGATCGGCATGCTGGTCACCCTGCTGGCGCGTCGGCTGGAGTGGCGGCTGCCGTCGTCGTACTCATGGTCGCCCAAGCGGGCGTTCGCGATGCTGCCGCGTCCCCGCTGGCGTCCGAGGCGCAGGCGCACCTCAGCCGCGGACGCTGGCCAGAACCGCCCCGACCCCGATCCAGCGCGGGTCGACGCCGAGCAGTTGGGTCAGGAAGCTGGCCGCCGTCCAGATGAACCCGAAGAACCCGAGCAGCATCAGGCCGAGGATGATCCACAGGCCGAACGGCCGTAGCGAACCGAGCGCCCGCTGGACGCCGCGCGGCAGGTGCGGCTCCAGTGCGCCGTAGCCGTCGAGCCCGGGAATGGGCAGCAGGTTGAGGATCGCGACCCCGAACATGATCAGCGCGAGGTAGGCCAGCGCACCGGTCAGCACGGGATGCTCCCGGCCGAGGACGCCGCTGCCCACCACCAGGGCCGCGAGCAGTCCGACAAGGAGGTTCATCGCCGATCCCGCCAGCGACACCGCCGTCCGCCACCACCGCGAGCGCAGCGCGCCCTGGTTGATCCACACCGCTCCGCCCGGCAGCGGCAGGGCACCCAGGAGGAGGAACAGGACCGGCATGCCGATCGACAACAGGGGGTCGGAGTAGCGCCGGAAGTCCAGGGTCAGGTAGCCCTTGCCGGCAACCGAGGTGTCACCGCCGCGGTAGGCGACGGCCGCGTGCGCCCACTCGTGCAGCGAGACGGCTACGAGCGTGCCCAGGATCACGATGCCGAGCGCGGCCGCCCGGACGGCGACCGGCGGCTGGGCCAGGTCGGCGGCGGTCACCGGCAGCAGGAAGCCGGCCACGCAGGACGCGGCGAAGCCGGCCAGCAGGGCGTAGAACACCCACCCGGGCCGCCGATCGGCGGGACTCGGGCGGGACTCGAGACCACTCACACCCGCAGCCTAGGGTCGGCCAGGGAGCATCGACCTCGGGTCGGACGAGCGTGTTGCCGACATGGAGCCTCGCTCGCCGGGCGTCCAGCTTCTCCCCGTACGACGGGCACCGCTCGATGCTCCGGCTGCCGATCTGGCACGAGGCCGAGTTGCTGCACCAGGCTCTGGGACTCGTGGCAGCGGCCGACCGGCGGCGAGCCAGGGAGTGAGCGTCGCCGGGCGTCGGGTTGCGGACTGAGCTGGAGGCTTGGGCGCGGTTCGGATCGGGACGCTGACGTGGCCGACGCAGTGAACTCGCCCGGACGCCGGACTAGCTCGTCCGGGTGAGCTCGCGGGCCGCACGCTGCCCGGCAACGCCGCCCGCGATCGCCCAGCCGGCCGCCCAGGCCGAAGTGACGAGCGTCGTCGCCAGCACGGCACGGGGCAGCGCGTCCGGGCCTCCACCGAGAAGAACGACGACAGCCAACGCGACTCCGCCGACCGCCGCACCCCAACCGGCCACGATGGTGTAGCCGGCCGAAGCGCGCTGCGCGGCGTCCCACGCCTCATCCGAACTCATGGTTGCTCTGGTCCGGACGCCGGCGAACGCGTTCCGCTTCAGCCGACCAGAGCGGCCGAGCCTGCCCAGCACGACCAGCGCCGCCCCCATCAGCACGAGGACGACCGCAGCGGCGACCACCGCCGCAAGGTCTCCCGAGCCTCCGGCCACAGCCGAATCCTAGTCACGAGCGGGTGCCCCTCTTCGAGTGAACCGTCGGGGACAGGTACTTCGGTTCAGTGAACCGTCGGGGACAGGTACTTCGGTTCAGGGGCACGCCAGCCTGAACCGTCGGGGACAGGTACTTTCGTTCACGCCAGCCTGAACCGGCGGGTGGGGTCTGGAGAGGCCTCGAGCGCCGAGACTGGTGGCTCCTGACGTCAACGCGGTGCGTGGCCATCCGGCTGGCGGGACGGCGGGCTGAACGTGCGAACGCACCGGCGTAACCACGCTCCCGGGTCTGGCGCGCCGAACAGGCTGGTGCCGCTGACGATCCAGTTCGCCCCGGCGGCGGCGAGGACGCCGAATTCGTCCGTGCCGATGCCGCCGTCCACACCGATGAGCGGGTTGCGTCCCCGTTGACGCAGGGCGTCCACGCGCTCGACCACCGCGGGGTCGAACGGCGACCCGGCCTCGCCAGGAGGGATGGCCATCAGCAGGACGGGCAGGTCGGCGGGGACGCGATCGAGCGGCGTCGGCAGGGAGACGGCCACGCCCGCCCGGACGCCGAGAGCCTCGACCCGGTCGAGTGCCCTGGCGGCGCCCTCGACCTCGCAGGGCACGACGATCGTCGTGCAGAACTCGGCCCACGCCGGGATCTCCCGGAACGGGTTGTGCATCATCAGGTGCGCCTCGGACGTGACGCCGGGGGCCCGCTCGAGCAGCCGCTGCGCGGAGCCGGACGTGAAGCCTCCGGCCGTGGCGAAAGTGCCGTCCGACGCGTCCCAGTGGACGACGCCGAGGCCCGCTTCGGCCACTCGGCTCAGCTGGTCGCCCTGCTGTTCGGCGGGCACTGACCACAGCGAGCCGGCGATCCTCATCCGATGGTCCCGTCCCGGGTGATCGTGGGCGCTGCCAGCAGGGTCTCCGCGAGGTCGGCGTCCACGACGAGCTCGGAGATCAGGTCGGCCCGCCACAGCGCGAGGATCGCCTCCGCCTTGCTCGCGTCCGAGGCCAGCCCGATCACGCGCGGGATCTTCCGGAGTTGCTCCGGGCGGATCGCCATCACGTGGTCGGCGAGGTGCGGGTCGGCCGGGGTGCCGTCGGGACGGAACAGCAGCCCGCAGACCTCGGCGACCGCGCCGCTGTTGAGCATCCGCTCCCGGACGGCCGGTGGCAGTAGGGGCAGGAACTGGGAGTTCGTGACCCCGTCCGGGTTCGGCTGGAGGCTGCCGACCGCGACGACGGCGGTCGTCACGGTCGCGAACAGGTCGAGAACCTCCTTGATGTCCGGCTGTTCGCGCAGGGCCTGCGCGGCCTGCGGATTGTCGATGTACAGCGGCGCCATCAGCGCGCGGGCGTTCCGGCCGCCGATCAGCGACGCGCGCCGGACGAGCTCGATCGGGCTCTCCCGCAGGTTGGATCCGACCGTCCCGGTCAGCTGCAGCACCTGACAGTCGGGGAGGTAGTCCAGGCTCTCGATCATGTGGGTCAGCGTCCGGCCCCAGGTGAGTCCCAGCGTCTCGCCCGGGGTCAGCGTGCCGACGAGATACCGGCCGGCGGCGGCGCCCACGGTGTGCCGCACCTCCTCGACGGTGCCGAAGGCCTCCACGACCAGCGCGCCGCGCAGCCCGAAGTGCTCTGCGAGCCGGGCCGACAACTCGGCGTCCTCGGCACCGCCGGTGTTCAGGGTGATCGTGACCAGCCCGGTCTCGCGGGCCTCATTCAGCAGCCGGGCCACCTTGAACCGGCTGACGCCGAGCTGGCTGCTGATCGACACCATCGACTCTCCGTCGAGGTAGTAGCGCCGCGCGATCTCCAGCATCTGCCGGGCGCGGACCCGTTCGGTTCCCTTGGACGTGCTCATTTGAGCAACATTTAACACGAGATGGTCACGAAAACGCAACAGATGTTGCACGTGTCGCCTGATCGGACGTACGTTCGTGGCGTCGGAGACCTCGAAGCGGAGGAGATCAAGTGATGGGTAAGCGACGTCGGCTGCCTGAGGAGATGGGCATCTTCGGGGTGCTGGTCCTGGTCGCCCTGGTGATGTCGTTGTTGTCCTCGGACTTCATGACCCTGGGCAACATCCAGATCCTGATGCTCAACGGGACGGTGGTCGCCTTCCTCGCCCTCGGCCAGACGTTCGTGCTGCTCACCGGCGGCATCGACCTCTCGGTGGGGTCGAACATCGCCCTGACCGGCATGCTGGCGGCGATCGCGATGCAGTTCGGAGCCCCGTGGTGGCTGGCCGGCCTGGTGGCGGTGGTGGTCGGCCTGCTGGTCGGCCTGTTCAACGGCGCGATCATCCACTTCGTCAAGCTGCCGCCGTTCATCGTGACGTTCTCCACCTACGGCATCTCGGCGGCGATCCCGCAGATCGTCACCGGGGCCAAGTCGGTGTCCGTCGCCGACCCGATGTTCGCCTTCTTCGGACGCGGTTCGCTGTACGGGGTGCCGATCCCGGTGATCATGCTCGCGATCGCCGCTGTGATCTTCATCGTGATCCTCAAGCAGACCCCGTCCGGCGTGCACATCTACGCCGTCGGCGGCAACGCGGACGCCAGCCGCCTGGCCGGGGTGAACATCGGTCGCAAGATCCTGATGGTCTACGCGATCTCCGGCATCTGCGCCGGCATCGGCGGCATCATCACCACCAGCCGACTGATGGTCGGCTACCCGACGGCCGGCTCGGGCAACGAGCAGTTCTACAGCATCGCGTCCGCCGTGGTCGGCGGGGTCAGCCTCTTCGGCGGCGTCGGCACGATCGTGGGAGCCCTGCTCGGCGCGATCCTGATCGCCACCGTGTCCAACGGCATGAACGTGATCGGCGTCGACAGCTTCTGGCAGCCACTGGTCATCGGCGTGATCATCCTCCTCGGCGTGAGCCTGGACGCGGTCCGCCGCCAGATCACCATCGGCGAGGGCGTCCGCCGGCTGTTCTCCACCTCGGCCGCGTCGCTGGCGCCGCCCGTGGGAGCTGACGCGCCGCCGGTGTCCGACGCGCCGTCCCGCTCCGAACCGGACGCGCTCCCAGCCCCACCCTCTGGAACCTCCGGGTTCACCCCGAGTGATTCATCCAACCGATAAGGAGAAGCGAAGAATGCTGAACTGGAAGATCCCTGTCGTCGCGGCTGCCGCGATGACGACCCTCCTGGCCGGCTGTTCCGGCCTGAACACCGGCACCGGTAACCAGGGTGGCGAGGGGACGGCCGCGGCCGGCGCGAAGCCGGCGTCCTGCTCCGACGCCCAGCCGTACCTGGCGGTCGCGCTGCCCAACCTGACCAACCCCTACTACGTGGCCATGAAGAAGGGCTTCGAGGACGAGGGCACGAAGGCGGGCTTCAAGGTCGAGGTGCAGATCGCCAACGACGACGACGCCAACCAGCTGGCCCAGGTCCAGGCGATGCTGCAGAAGAAGCCGTGCGCGCTCGCGCTCAACGCGGTGAAGTCCGAGCCGGCCGCGGCCATCGTCAAGGCCGCCAACGACGCCGGAGTGCCCGTGTTCACGGTGAACGTGATCGTGGACGAGAACGCGCTGAAGGCCCAGGGCGGGACGATCATGCAGTACCTCGGTGCCGACAACAAGGCCGGTGGCACCCAGACCGCCGAGCAGGTCCTGAAGGACATGGGCGCCGACGCCAAGCTGAACATCGGCTTCGTCACCGAGCCGGACGAGCGTCCGGTCGTGATCCGCGACGAGGGCTTCACCGAGGGCATCAGCTCCAACCCGAACGCCAAGGTCGTGGCCAAGGTCGACGGGAACGTGAAGCCCGACGACTCCCTGAAGGTGACCTCGGAGATGCTCCAGGGCCACCCGGAGATCAACGTGATCTTCGCGTCCACCGGTCCGGCCGCCTACGGCGCGCTCCAGGCCATCGAGGGCAAGAACGTGAAGGTCTACGGGTTCTGCGCCTCCGAGGAGCCGCTGACCGACAGCTACCCGGCGTGCGTCGCCCAGGAGCCTGAGGACTACGGCCGTCGGGTCGTCCAGCAGATCTCGGGCTGGAAGGGCGGCGGCCAGGTGGAGGCGCAGATCCTGCGTCCGCTGAAGATGTTCGTCAAGCCGGAGACGCCTGGCCCGGGCTTCGTGGGCTGATCGGCCCGTGCTCGCCGTGGTGAGAGTGGAGGTTTCGCAATGACCGAACAGGTGCTGCAGGCCGTGGGCATCCGGAAGCTGTTCGCCGGGGTGCCGGCGCTGGACGGGGTCGACCTGACCCTGACCTCCGGAAAGGTGGTGGGGCTGGTCGGGCACAACGGTGCCGGCAAGTCCACCCTGCTCAAGGTGCTGTCGGGTGCCTATCAGCCCGACGGCGGCCAGCTGCTGCTGGACGGGGCCAAGGTCAGCTTCCACTCTCCCGCGGCGGCCATCGACGCCGGCGTCTCGACCGTCTACCAGGAGCTGTCGCTGCTGCCGAACCTGACGGTCACCGAGAACACCTTCCTCGGCCGGGAGCTTCGGTCCGGAGGGAGGCTGGACAAGAAGGCGATGCGGGAGTCGGCCCAGCAACTCGTCGACCGGTTCAGGATCGAGGCGGACGCGGACCGCCGGGTGGGCGACTACCCGGTGGCCACCCGCCAGCTGCTGGAGATCGCCATCGCGACCTCCCGCAACGCCCGCTTCCTGCTCCTGGACGAGCCGACCACCAGCCTGGAGGGCGATCAGGTCGAGCAGCTGCTCAAGCTCGTCCGCGGGCTGGCGGTCGACGAGGGGCTGGGCATCGTGTTCATCAACCACAAGCTGGACGAGCTGTTCGCGATCTCCGACGAGGTGGTCGCCCTGGTGAACGGCCAGGTCCGGATCCAGGGACCGACCGACCGGATCAACCGGGCCGAGGTGATCACCGCCATCGCCGGCGCCGAGATCCCGGAGAAGAGGGTCGCCGGCGTCCCGGCGGGGTCAACAGTCGCGCCGGACGCGGAGCGCACCGTCGTGCTGTCGGTCGCCGGGCTGCGCAGCGCCGAGCTGAACGGGGTCGATCTCGAGGCCTGCGAGGGCCGGATCCTGGGCGTGTACGGGCTGGTCGGGTCGGGACGGACGGAGTTCCTGCGCACGCTCGTCGGCCTGCTGCCGCCGTCCGACGGCCAGATCACCCTGTTCGGCGACGACTACCGTCCGTCCGGCCCCGCCGACGCGCAGAACCGCGGCGTGGTCTACCTCACCGAGGAACGCAAGATCGACGGCATCGTCCCCGGCCTGAACTCGATCACCAATGTGGTCCTGCCGGTGGTGAGGCAGTACACCCGCGGCGGACTGCTCGACCACCGCGAGCTGACCAGGGTGGCCACCGACCTGCTCACTCGGCTCGGGATCCGCGGAGACATCCACGCTCCCGTGGTGACGCTGTCCGGCGGCAACCAGCAGAAGGTGCTGCTGGCCCGCACGCTCGCCCAGAAGCCGCGGGTGCTGCTGCTGGACGAGCCGACCAAGGGCGTGGACATCGGGGTGAAGGCCGAGATCCATCAGCTGTTGCGCACGCTGGCGCACGAGCAGGGACTCGCCGTGATCATGGTCTCCAGTGAGGAGGAGGAGATCCTCGAGGTCTCCGACGACGTGGTCACCTTCGTCCTCGGCTCCTGCGACGGCAACCCGGTGCCGGCGTCCGACTTGACCGTCCAGGCGCTGCGGCAGAGCGCCTGGGAAGCGGCCTGAACCGACCCGCGAGCCCCAAACCTGCACCCCCAACCAATCAGAAGGACACCATGAACCAGGAATTCCTCGACCTCGCCACCGAGCGGATCGCCATCGAGGCCGGCGGCATCCAGGCCGTCGCGGGCGTCTTCGACGAGGCCACCGACGAGATCGTCGCGCTCCTCTACGGCTGCTCCGGCAAGGTCTTCGTCACCGGCTCGGGTACGTCCGGGACGATCGCGCGCCGGATGGCCCACCTGTTCTCGGTCAGCGGGACGCCGTCGGTGTACATGCAGCCGTCGGACGCCCTGCACGGCACGATGGGCGCGCTGGTCGAAGGGGACGTGCTGATCGCGATCTCCAAGGGTGGCGGCTCGGACGAGATCAACGACCTCTGCGCTCGCGCCAAGGAGCGCGGGGTGAAGATCGTCGCCCTGACCAGCGAACGCGGCTCGGTCCTGGCCTCGCTGGCCGACCACGTCCAGATCTTCGAGGTCGGCGACCAGGTCGACCCCGGGAACCTGATCGCGATGGGCTCGACGCTGATGCACGCGGTGTGGGGCGACTGCCTCGCCGTCGCGCTGATGCGGATGCGTGGCTACACCTGGTCGGAGGTGGTGTTCACCCACCCGCTGGGGGCTGTCGGCAAGATGGGAGAGCTGCCGGACGCCATGGGCACCCTGTCCGCCCCCAGGTCCGGCCAATAGCCAGAGAGGTCTCAGATGGCGTCCGTCGTCGCTGGAGTCGACAGTTCCACCCAGTCGTGCACCGTCGAGCTGCGCGACGCCGAGACCGGCGCCCTGCTCGGCACCGGACGGGCCGGGCATCCGTCCACGACCCCACCGGTGAGCGAGCAGCACACCGCGCAGTGGTGGGATGCCTTCCGCGACGCGCTGGCGCTCGCCTGTCGGAATGCCGGACTGGCGGCGTCGGAGATCGGCGCGATCAGCGTCGGCGCGCAGTGCCACGGCCTGGTCGCGCTCGACGCCGGCGACCGCGAGATCAGACCGGTCAAGCTGTGGAACGACACCACCTCGGCGCCGGACGTGGAGCGGCTCCTCGGCGAGCGCAGCCCGGCGTCCTGGGTCGGGGAGGTGCTGCTGCCGCTCAACCCGGCGCTGACCATCGCCAAACTGGCATGGCTGGCGCACAACGAACCGGACAACCTCGCCCGGGTCCGGCGGCTGATGGTCCCCCACGACTGGCTCACCTTCGCCCTGACCGGCAACCACGTCACCGACCGGTCGGACGCGTCCGGCACCGGCTTCTACTCCGCCGACCAGGGACGGTTCCGCTCCGATCTGCTCGCGACCCACATCGGCGACGCGGTCGACTGGGACGCGGCGTTCCCCACCGTCCTCGGCCCCGAGCAGGCGGCCGGGACGGTGTTGCCCGGAGTCGCGACCGAGTTGGGCCTGCGTCCGGACGTCGTCGTCGGGCCGGGCGGGGGAGACCAGCACCTGGCGGCCGTCGGCATGGGACTGGCGCGCGGCGAGGTGGCGTTCAGCCTCGGCACCTCCGGCGTCGTCTTCACCCCGGCCGAGCTGCCGTCCCACCGCGACTGGACGGTCGACTACGTCTGCGACACGACCGGCGGCTACCTGCCGCTGGTCTGCACGCTGAACTGCACCAAGGTCACCGACCGGTTCGCCTACCTGCTCGGCACCGATCTCGACGGCCTGGAGCGCCTGGCGCTGTCGGCGGGGACGGGGGAGTCGCCGGTCCTGCTCGCCTACCTGGACGGCGAGCGCAGCCCGATGCGTCCCGGCTCTGCGGGGGTGCTGGCGGGGCTGCGCTCGGACACGTCCCGGGAGGACCTGGCCCGGGCGGCCTATGACGGTGTCGTCCAGGGGATGGTCCGGGGGATGCAGACCCTGCAGGACCTGGCTGGGGAGCCGATCACGGGCCGCGTCCTCGCTGTCGGGGGCGGGGCCCGTTCGCTGGCGTACCGGCAGCTCATCGCCGACCGGTGCGGCCAGCCCGTCACCACTGTGGACGCCCCCGAGGCCACCGCACGAGGTGCGTGCGTCCAGGCTGCGGCCGTCCTGCACGGCACCACCGTCGCCGAGCTCCGCGACCGGTGGCGGCCGTCGACCGTGGCGACCGTGGAGCCCCGCGCGGGAGCAGCGCTGGGTCTGGACGAGTCGTACGGTCAGCTGTCGGCCGCCTACGACGACTGGTACTTCACGAGCCGGAGGTGATCGCCGGGGCGACCCGAGTCCTGCCTGCGGGCTGATCGGCCGCGGCTCGAGCCTGTCGAGTCGTGAGAACGCGTTGAGGGCTTTCCGGCTTGCGCGCGCTCGTTTCGTGCCAGACTGCGAATCGCCGGTGGCGAAGGCCCTCGACAGACGAGAGGTGTGATCTCGCGGGACGGCGTTTCGCACCAGGTGGGGAGCGCGATGGGCACGTCGGAGCCGGACGGGTTCCTCCTGTCCTGGCTTCCCGAGATCGAGGACTACTACGAGGCGTTCCGTGCCGATGCCCGGGCACGCGGCACCCGCTGGAAGAGCCTGGTGATCTTCGTGCCAGCGCTGGCCGTCTTCATGGTCGCGGGATTGGGCCATCAGTGGGTGGTGGCGATCCTGGGGCTCGGGGT
The DNA here is from genome assembly GCA_017306015.1 of Propionibacteriaceae bacterium. Taxonomy (GTDB): domain Bacteria; phylum Actinomycetota; class Actinomycetes; order Propionibacteriales; family Propionibacteriaceae; genus Propionicimonas. The sequence continues at coordinate 125,981 of JAFKJK010000009.1, read as the reverse complement.
GGCCATGTACGGAGCCCTCATGAGCCCGCCGTATCCACGTCAGATCCGGGTATCTTGGCGGCGCTCGCAGGGGATGCGTGCGTCCGCGGTCTGTCGCATCGTGGCGGGCGTCGGACTGATCCCCTTGTCGGTTCCCGACGCGGAGACCATGCCTTGGTCGAGCTTCGATGGCGTCCTGGAGACCGACCGTGTGTTTGTTCTCCATCTGGCCAGGCGCGGTGGCCTTTCCCGACTGCATCCGCGATCGCGGATCCTCGTCCTCGCCAAGCGCGGTCTGGATTCCCCTCGTGACGTTCCCCGACTGCGGGAGTTGTTGATCCGGGAGACGGTGCCGGCTGCACAAGGCTCGCCCAGGCCCGACGCGCGGCCGCAGCGGTCGTCGAGGGAGGACTAGCGATCGAGGCATCGTCCCTTGCCAGACGATGTTTGCCAACGCTCCTCTGGTGCCCGCCCCAGCGGGCCCTGTGGCCGAGACGCTCGTCCCCGGTTCGAGATCGTTGCCCGAAGTTCCGGAGATGTCCGACGAGCGACCGCCGAGCTGCCGGGTCCGGTCGGGAGACTGAGACCGCGACTGCGATCGCGACCCCCGGCTGGAGACGGAGACGTCCCTCCCGAAAGACCCTCGGGAGGGACGTTTGCCCTTGTCCGGCGGAGGTGGTGGGATTTGAACCCACGATCGAGTTGACCCCGAAACCCGCTTAGCAGTAGGGCTTCCGGGGGTCCGGCGACGTCCACACCCGGCCGTGGCTACGCTTTTCACTGGATCAGCGCGCGCTGCGAACTGCGCTGGACAGGCATGAATGAGACCAGAACTGAGACCACCACTACGGCTTGATCCGGCTCGAGTTGTTCGATTTTGCAGCCGCTCGGCTTGAGGCTGCCGCCGCCTGGCTTGACCTTGCATCACTCGTCGCGGTCATCAGTGTCCTCAGCCTCGCCCGACCAAGCCAAGACTGAGCGCAGCGCGACCGCGGACTCCTTGCCCAGGATGTCCTCGAGATGCCGATCGAAGGCCTCTGCGACAAGTTCGCGTTTCTCCTCAACCGACTCGATGACTAGTTGACCCGCGTGCATCACCGCGAGACTCCGCATGAAGAGCGACTGAGGGTCAGTCGACAATCGGTCTGATGCGAGCGTTGCGCCTGCGAGCGCCGTCGACATCGCGACCACCCGTCCAGCTGCATCCGCGTCTCCCGCAGACACCCAGGTGTAGGCCGTTCGGAGGATCCCCTGACTGAAGGCTATCGCTTGAGAGTCTCTGGCGAAGCTGCTTGCAGCACGCTCAAGTTCTCGCTCGTACGCTGACTGGTCCCCGGTTCGCGCCAGGGCATCGAGCGCGAAGGCCAAGTGTTCGCCTCGATGGTCACCACTCAGCCGTGCGGCACGTCGCCAGAGTCGCGAGGCCTTCACGTAGGCGCCACGCAGGAACGCCATGGATGCCTCGGTGCTGAGCGCTGTTGCTTGACTATCGGCTGAAGCGCCCTGATCGGCCAGGGCTGTCATCCTCCGCGCAACTTCGGCGGCACCGTCCGAATCGTCAAGCATCACGATTCGCACAACTCCGGCCCACGAACTGATCGCCTGGTCAATGTCGCCGACATCCTCGGCCAGCTGTGCGCTCCTCGCAAAGCGTTGTCGCGCAGCTTCTGTCTCCTGGGTTCGCACCTGCATCTCAGCGAGATTGGCCAACACAAGCGACTCCAGCGCCCGATTCTCGTCGCGGATGGCTGTTGCGAGGGCCTGCTCGAAGGCGTCTCGAGCGTCTTCGACTCGATCCGCCCTGCCAAGCCGAACCCCAAGATCGTTGACCAAGTCGCCGTAGGCCCACGATGCCTCCCCGCCCGTAACCTCGCACGCAAGTCGCATCAGCGCGACGGCACGCTCCGAATCCTGGAGAAGGTCACCGCTATCGAGCGTCAGGGACTCGTGGGCGAGCGCCATCGCCCAAGCCTCCCGATCGGACCCCACATCCGCCGACAGAAGCCAGTCTGTTGCCCAGGCGCCGTCGTCAGGACAAGTCACACCCAGAAGCGCGGCTTCATACATCAAGTCTTCGGCCGTTGGACTAGCTGCGTCCTGTGCCACCAGCCTGAGCCAGGCTGAGCCTTCGCACTGTCTGCCCTGGAGACGCCATACGAGCTTGAGGTTTCTGGAGGCAATGCCTGCCCACTCGGCATCAGCGCTCGCGACGAAGACGCCGAGAGCCTCTCGAAGCGCCGCCTCCCCGCGCTCGAGATCCGGCTCAGCGGTTGCTCGCCCGGCGTCCCCAAGGGCGCGAGTTGCGCGTGTCAAGACCAGAGCTGCGCAGTCCGCTCGAGCCCTCGCATGGATGAGACTGCGGTCTCCGGTCTCGCTGCGCTCAAGAGCGCGGCCGAGGATCGTGATGCCATCATCAAGCCGGCCGCACTTGCTGGCGTTCAGCGCCGCGCCCCGCGCAATCTCGAGTTCACGGAATCTCGCTCCGATCGCCTCTGCCGCCGTGAGCGCCTTTCCCCACCATGCAGCCGATGCTCTGGGGCCTACGGTCGACTCGGTGAGTATGGCGAGATCGTGAAGGATGACTACCTGAAGTTCCCCGTCATCAGTCCGCTTGCTGAGGCGGAGCGCGCGCCGCAGGCCCTCATGAGGGCTCTCCCGGTCCCCACGTTCGATGCCGACTCGCGCCTGGGTCCGCGCCAGGACAGCGCGGAGGTGTGTCGAACGCACCAGCGGCAACAGGTGCTCCACCAGGGTCAGATCTGCCTGCGCCTGAACCAGGTCTCCTGACTCGATGGACGCCTCCGCGTGAACAGTCAGCGACTCGGCTTCACCTCGAGAGTTGCTCGACTCCCTGAACCGTTCCACAGACAGAGAAGCAGCATTCATGGACTCTTGCCAACGTCCCTGGTGGAGCCAGGACGCGGCGGCGGCCTGGTATGCAAGGCCCGCTGAATCGGGCTCATCGAGTGTGTCGAAGCCCTCACCAGCGCGCCACGACAGCTGGGCCGCTTCCACATCCTGATCGATGAGGTGGGCCAAGAGCGCCGCGAGACGGTCGATTGCGACACCCAACGTCGCGGGCTCGGATTGTCGATCAAGCACGGCACGTACCACCTCGTGCGTGCTCGCTGCGCCCTCCCTCAGCGCTCCCTTCGGCGACTCAGGAGTCATCCACGCGATCTGGCAGATCGCCGTCGCCAGCTCAAGATGACGCTCTTGCGCTAGCTCGAATCCGAGCGCCGCGAACCCGACCAGCCGATTCACATTGCCCTCGCGCCGGGCATCGCCGAGGCCCCTGAGAAGCAGCAGGGGCCACTCCGGGTCACGTTTCCAGCCGGGGTCGAGGCCCACCTCGAAATCGCCTCCCCAGAGTGGACGTCGCGCTGTCATGACCCTTGCCTTCTCTTCATCTGCCCGTGACCTCTTCGGGCGACGACCTCGCGCCGGGATGCGCGCACGAAGCTAGCAAGAAGCGCCTGATGCAAATGGGTCCTCAGTTCGGCAAGGTTCCTGAAGTCCCGTGTCACAACTTCGTGGCGCTCCGCACCAATGAACGCTCGCACATCATCGGGTATCGCAGAACCCTCTCGGATGAACACGTATCTCTGAGCACCTCCAACCTTGGCAGCCTGGTATTCGGCATAGATGATCGGAGACAGCGGTCCACCGATCAGGAGCACGATCCCATCGCTCGTACCCGCGAACTGAGCGCAGATCTGCGCCGAGTGGAGGACGCCCGCGGGAGCGTCACCTTCCCACCACCAAGGCTTGTGACCCTCGAGTGAAGACACGACTCGATACGTTTCCTGGCGCTCGTGTTCAAGGGATCCGTCCATCTTGGAACTGATGAACACCCGCAGGTGATCCTGGTCGCGCCCGAACACCACTTCGTCCTCAATGGACCAGCCCGACCGGATCGCCCGCCGCCGGACGGACTCGATCAGGATGCCACGCAGCGTCACGGCCACCACAAGTTCACGCCCGGCCCGACGACCGCAAGAGAACGCACGTGTTCATCTTGGCCCAAGACGATGCACTCGCGCCCAGGGCACGCCAAGTCAATCAGGCGCGTGAACGCGGTGCGGGCCGCGGCTCTGAAGGCCAAGGCGGATACCGTCCCGCCTTCCGCCGCGTGCCGGTCGGTGGCGCCTCCTAGATTGATCTCGTGAACAACCCACAGGCCATCGCGGCCCTCATGGCACTCAAGGAGCAAGCCGAGACCGATCCCCAGGTGCAGACACCGACGCCCCAGCACAAGGCTTGGAAAGCGAAGGCTGTCAGCGTGCTCGAGCACAGCCTCGGCACGAGCACACATATCACCCAGACCTTCCGCGGGCTCCAGTACTTCCCGCCCGCACTGCCGCGGATCACTGGCATGCCCTCATCTGATGACTCTCGTCGCGCGAAGTACTTCCAACGCGGGATCTTGGACGCCGCAGCCCTGCTCGGGGCTGCCATCTACGAGCTTGAGCTCGACCTTTCTCCCGAGCCCGATTCAAGGAACTTCGACCAGGGCCTGTGGGATCACGTCAAGCACTCCGTTGATGAGGAGCGTTGGGACCAGGTCGCTTCCGCTGCCGCCATCTACCTCGAGGACAAGGTGCGTCGCTGGTCTGGCACTCCGACCGGCAAGGACGGCGGCAAGCTTGTCGGCAAGGAACTGTTCCTGAAGGTGCTGGCCGCGGATGGACCGTTGCCGCTGGGCGCGCAACCAAACGAGACCGATGGCTGGCGCATGCTGGGCTCTGGCCTGGTCGCGGCCGTCGGCAACGTCGACCGCCACAACATCCAGGATCGCGACGACCTCCGCCGCTACGCGATGGGGGTCGTCGGGCTCACGAGCCTGCTCCTGACTCAGATCAGGCACCAGCACCCCGACCTCGCGAGTGGACGCTGACATCGTCGCCCTAACCTCCAGATCTCGCCTCAGTGCGCGCCCACACCGCCCCGGCCCGATCCTCGGAGGCGCGCCCATATCCCGACTCGCGTCTTCCTGAAGTCCTGAGTACCCTCATCCTGCAGAGGCAGATGCCAAACCGCTCGCATCCCCACGCTCTGGCGTCAGGAGCGAGGCTCAGGGGGATTCGCTGCGTCACGTCCCTTGCCTCGGAGCTGACAGGTCTGGGCCACCGGGGAGCTCGAAATCGAGGGTGAAGGTGGGCCGCTGCCCTCGGGCTCAGCGTCGACCCCCTCCGTCGCCTCATTCGCGCGGCGCTCCGCACCCGCCCGGTAGACGCCCGACACGGCCTCGGTGGCCGTCGCAGAGTCCCGTCGGGGCGGAGTGGGCCGCTCCCAGCTGGGAGTCAGCAACTCGCAGGCTGAGAATCTTCTAGGTGACTTGGAATCACTCGCCTGAGTCGGTATCGTCATGGACGAAGACGGTACTGAAACGGGGACCTCGGACTGGCAGGTACCCGTCACGGTGGTCGCCCTGTTCAATCGAACGGCCAGCCCTCAACGGCAGTAGGGGCTGGATCCACGATAGGACCCCTGCGGGGAGTCCGGGCGGATCATTCCTGTCGCTGGTGGCATCTTCCAAAGTCAAGAGGCCGGGGCCGTAAGGCCCCGGCCTACTTACAGCGGAAGGAGCAGCGGCATGACCACTGATGCACATCTCGATGAGACACTCAGGTTGCGCCGTGAGGCGCTCACTCTACTTGTGCGCGCCGTGGAGGACCTCAAGGACGAGGACGGACAGGACCCGACTGCGAGCCAGGTGCGGCTACGCATGGGCGAACTGAGCTACGGCGGCTTCTCACTCAGTCGTGTCGGCTGCCGGAGGTTCCGAGACCTCGTTGATCTCGCCGAGTCTGAGGGCCTCGTGATGGTTGACACCCGCCCGGCCGGCGATATCCGGATCGCACCGCCAGCAGACGTCGACGGCCATGAGTCTCCTGACCTCGCCTTCAGCAGTGCGACTTGGCGCGCGATGGTGGACTGGCGACCGAACATGTTGCGGGTGTGGGACACCCGGGACCGTCGAGCGAGGTTCATACCCGAGTACCCAGTTCCGCTTGAGCCGGAGCGGTTTGCTAGCGTTCGGAGCGAGATCCAGACCAACGGAGATCGGTTCCTCCAACTACCCCACATGACGTTCGCAGATCAGTTGCAGCTGCTCCGGGAGTTCGCAGCTGGCGAGCCGCTTACGGACGAGCAGGAGAAACTCCTTGAGGCGGCGCTCGGGTCCAACCGACCTATCCAGCGAGGGCTACAGCTCCTTCGGGATCTGGATGAGAGCGCCTCGAGGCGATGGAGCGAGGTTCTGCGGACTTCGGTACGTCAACGGCTGGCCGCATGGGCGGCGGAGGTCGCCGGAGCACCCGACCCGGAAGAGTTGATGGAGCCCGTACCTGCCCCTGACCCGATGCTCCCGATCGAAGGTGCGAAGCGTAAACTCCGCGACGGAGCTGGAGGCGTTGCCGCTCTCCGCGCCGCCGTGCACCGTGCGGTGGATAGCCTGAGCCCGGACGAGCTTCGTGCACTACAGCTGCCTGCCGGTGCGTTGTTCCGGTAGCTTGCGATGTTCACGCTGGAGAACGTGGAGAGTGCGCTCCACGATCCCGTCTCGCCAGCCATAGCTGGCGAGTGGCTGGGCGTCACCCGAGGCGCCCAGCTTCGTCTTGCGGGCGGCTCCAGCATCAGGCTCCCCATCGATCCTGCAGGAATACACCTCGGCGACCCAGACACCCAGACCACGGATCTTTTCGGCGGGCATGCATTGCCCGCACGTTCGATCGTGATGGCGCGGGGTGGCTTCCCGACGCCGCTGCGGTTTGAGTCGGCGTCGAAGCATCCTGAACTCCCCGCACTCGGTTCACGGACCCGCATCGTTCTCAACGCCGCGATGCTCGCCCATCCGAGCGGGCCCGTTTACGGTGTCGGAACCTTCCTGCATCACGAGGGCGGGCTCCGCCCGGGAAGCAACTCGGTGACGTGGGTCGATGGCAGTTGGTTCGCTGACAGAGACGATTTCGCCGTGGCGCTTGCCCATGAACTCTCCAGGTCCATACCCGCAGTGCGGCCGACCGCCGAGAGGAACGCCTACCCCTGGAAGGTCGCGACGCTGCTTCTCTCCGGTCCGCCGCCCCCGGACACCGCGGAATGCATCCGGCAACTCCAACTCGCCGCGGGACTCTTCCGGGTTGTCCTACGTATCGAGTTCGATGCAGATGCTCGTTTCAAGCAGCTGATCCAGAACATCAAGTCGAGGCCTCCCAACCAGCTGCTCGTCCGAGAGCACGTGGGCTCGGGCCAGAGGTACATCGATCAGTTCCGCGGATTCAACCCGGATGGATATGCCGACTGGATCTCTGATGGGTCGCAGCCGCATGACCTTCTGAGGGAACTGATCTGTCACCTTAGCCTCATGTCCGAGATGCCCCTGAGCGCGCCGGAACCGCTGGAGTGGCCTGACGCCGGTGAGCAGATCTTGGCGATCGTCAGCAAGGCCGAGGGCGCGCTCCTGCTCTCCGATCGCGCGAAGGGGCAGCTGGTCACCAACCCGTATCCAGACCCACGAAGAATGGTCGACCATGTGCGTTTGCTCGCCGAGGTCGCAACCCATTACCGGGTGAACTCGATCGGGATGCGCCTCGAGGAGTTCTGCGCCAGCCGGGGACTGACGATCGCGCTGTTCGACAACAGCATCAACCCGCCGCGGCTTACGCTCGCCGGCGTGACTACCGACCTTCGTGCTAAGCCTCACGTCAAGGTGGATGACTACGTTGCCCCAGATCGGTGTGGACGCATCTACTTCGCGATCGATCCGGCCAACGCACGCTTCGTGATCGACCACATCGGGCTCCACGACTACTCCTGAGCGACACAGCGCGCGAGATGCAGTGCGAAGAGGACACGCTCGACGGTGTTGCTGCACGAATAGATGGCACTCGAGCCGCCTATGGGTGTCGGCACGGAGTCTGGGGAGGCGTGCCGGAAGCTGCCGCCCACTGCCACCCGGTGTTCGATTCCGAGACCTACATCGTTTCTGCTTGTCGGAGCCAGTTGGTTCGTTCTGGCGCCCGCTTTCAGTGAGGGCTGAGTGCGCTTGATCCTGCCGTCGATGTCCGCCGGCGGTCGTGGGCGTGTACTGGCATCCATCCGTGTTGGGGATGGCACCCGCTTGAACTGAGACCAAAACTGAGACCACAGGCCCCACAAGACCGGAAACGCTCCTCCCGAGAGTCCCTCGGGAGGAGCGTTCCCCCTTGTCAGCGCGGAGGTGGTGGGATTTGAACCCACGATCGAGTTGACCCCGAAACCCGCTTAGCAGGCGGGCGCCATAGACCTGACTAGGCGACACCTCCAGAACCGCCGTCAGCCTACAAGGGCAGGCTCCCGGGCGGCAAAGCGGACGCGATCGCGCAGCGCGAGCCCGCCGCTGAGGCGGTTCCGGGCCGACCGGCCGTGGCGCGGCGGTTTGTTCGTCATCGCTAGGCTTGGCTCGCCCATCGACTGTCAAGGACCGACCAGATGACCGCCCCGAGCGCCCAACCAAGCGAAGCACCGTCCGGAAAGCGCTATGCCTCCGGCGAGGAGCCGGAGGCGTCCCGCGGCTTCGGGACGACCTCGCTGTGGACGGTGCTCGGCGCCATCATTCCGGGCGTCGGCCTGCTTCGCGCGGGACGCCGTCTTGCCGGTGGACTCGTCCTCGGCCTGTTCCTGGTCGGCATCGGCGGCATCGGCGTGCTCGCCTTCGTCCCGCCCGATGACCTGGCCCAGTTCGCCGTCGACCCCGCCAACCTGTACGGGGTCGCCGCCGGTCTGCTCGTCCTCGCCCTGATCTGGGTCGGCGTGATCATCGCCAGCCACCTCTCGCTCCGGTCCTATCCGGCGACCGTTGTCGAGCGAGTGGCCGGTGGATTCCTGGTCGGAGTCCTCTCCTTCGCCATCTCGGCTCCGCTCGCGCTCGGCGCCAACTACGCCTACACCACCGCATCGGTGATCAGCACGATCTTCGACGGCGACGAAGGCACGACCCCGACCACCGCGCCGACGAGCTCCGATCCCTGGGCCGGCACCGACCGGCTGAACATCCTGATCCTCGGCGGCGACTCCGGCGTCAAGTCCCACCGTTCGACGTCGGTCGGGGCCCGTACCGACACCGTCATGGTCGCCTCGATCGACACCCACACCGGCGCGACCACCCTGATCACCATGCCGCGCAACGCCGAGCAGATGCCGTTCCCGCCCGACTCGCCGCTGCGCAAGTACTACCCCAACGGGTTCTACAAGCCCGGAGCACAGGGCGCCGAGCGGGCCGAGTACCTGCTGAACGCGATGTACCGCAACGTCCCGGCCCGAGTCCCGAACAATGTCCTGGGGAAGACCAAGGACTTTGGGGCGTCGGTGATGATGCAGTCGGTCGGCTATGCGCTGGGGCTGGATATCGACTACTACGTCTTCGTCAACATGGACGGGTTCAAGGACTTCATCAACGCCATCGGTGGCATCACGGTCAACGTGAACTACGCCGTCCCCGTCGGCGGCCACAACGCCAGCCCGCCGTACCCCGAGCAGAAGCCGGAGAGCTGGATCGAACCCGGTCCCAACCAGCTACTCAAGGGCGGCTACGCGCTGTGGACGGTGTTGGCGAATTATCAGGCGATTGCGGCTACGGGTGAGAAGAACATCACGACGAACATTCCGCGGACGTTGTTGCCGGCGATGGCTGAGTTGGGTCTGAAGGTGAAGGGGACGAAGACCCGGAGCCTGGTGCTGGATCCGAGCAGTGGTTTCCGCTCGTACGCGCCGGACTGGAACTGGGTCCGGGCGAAGGTGAAGAAGGCGCTCAGCGAGACCGCGGCCACCGCGACCCCGCCGCCGTCCGCCTCCACGACGCCGAACGCTCCGGCCTCCTCGTCGAGCCCGGCCGCCTCGTCCAGCAGTTCACCGTCCTCGAGCCCGACGGCGAAGCCAACGAAGAGCGACGACCTCTCCGTCGTCTGCTCCTACCACCCGAAGGACTACAAGCCGACCAAACGGTGACTCAGCCGCCGTAGCCGCGATTCGCGTCCAGGTACCGGGCCATGTCGGTGCCGATCGCGTCCAGGTCGGCCCGGCTGCTCGTCGGTGCGACCAGCGCCGTCACGGTGCCGTCCTTGGCGTAGAGGACGAGCCGGTCCGGCGTCCGCGTCACCCGGGACACCTCGGACCACTCGACCCGGTCGCTGCCGTCGGGACCGTCCAGCTGGTAGCCGGCGTCGTCCAGCACCACCTGGACGCGGGCTCGGCGCGCGGTGAGCCAGGCGGCGACGAAGAGTCCGAGGCCGACGAGCACCAGCGCCCAGCCCAGCACGGACGCCGCCGGCCAGGCAGCCATGGTGCCGACCAGGATGAGGCCCAGCCCCACCACCGTCCCCACGCCACCGAGCCCGAGCGCTCGCAACGGCGGACGTGCGCTGATCACGTGGACGGTCTGGGTCATCTCGCTCCTGGGTTCGGCTCGCGGCGAGGGTGGGATTCGAACCCACGGAGCCGTTGAGCTCGGCCGCTTTCAAGGCGGCTGCACTAGTCCACTATGCGACCTCGCCAGTCCGGCCAGCATAGCGATCGCGCAGCCGCGGCGGGTCAGTGAGAGGAATTGCACGCTCGTTGCCCGTCAGGGCCGATGAGAGCGATTGCACCTCCATCGACAGTGCGATTCCTCTCAGCGTGCCAAGCTGGACGCATGCGCATCGTGGACGTGACCGCTCCCGGCGGCCCCGAGAACCTGACCATCACCCAGGCTGCCAGGCCGTCCGCCGGGCCCGGCGAGGTCGTGATCAAGGTGGCCGCAGCCGGCGTCAACCGGGCTGACCTGCTGCAGCGGCAGGGCTACTACCCGCCGCCGCCCGGCGCCAGCCCGGTGATGGGGCTGGAGGCCTCCGGCGTCATTGACGAGGCCGGCGCCGGCGTGGACGGCTGGCACCCCGGCGACCCGGTGGTCGCCCTGCTCGCCGGCGGTGGCTACGCCGAGTACGTCGCCGTCCCGGCCGGCCAGGTGCTGCCGGCGCCGGACGGCGTCGACCTGGTCAGCGCAGCCGGCCTGATGGAGGTCGCCGCGACGGTGGTGTCGAACTTCGACCACGTCCACCTGGACGCCGGCGAGACCGTCCTGATCCACGGAGGGACGGGTGGCATCGGCACCTTCGCCATCCAGTACGCGAAGGCGATCGGCGCTCGCGTCCTCACCACCGCCGGCTCAGCGGCCAAGCTCGAGCTGTGCCGAGAGCTCGGCGCGGACGTCGCCATCGACTACCACGACGACTGGGCGGCCGCCGTCGCCGAGGCCACCTCCGGCAGCGGAGTGGACGTCATCCTGGACGTCATCGGCGCCAAGTACCTCGAAGCCAACGTCGCCTCGCTCGCCGTCGGCGGACGGCTGGTCGTCATCGGTCTGCAGGGGGGACGCAAGGGCACCCTCGACCTCAGCCAGCTGCTCGCCAAGCGGGCGGTGGTCACCGCGACCAGCCTGCGCGGGCGTCCGGACGAGGAGAAGGCCGCCATCTGCGCAGAGGTTCTCCGCCGCGCGTGGCCGCTGGTGGCGTCCGGGACGATCCGGCTCGCGCCCGAGTCCCGGTTCCCGCTGGAGCAGGTCGCCGACGCTCACCGACGGCTGGAGTCCGGGGACAACACCGGGAAGGTCCTCCTCACCCTCTGAACGAGCTGGTGCCGACTCGGTTCAGCCGGCCACTCCTTCCGACTTGGCTGCGGGTGTTCCGAGTCCGCGGGACGCCGTGTACCAGGCGGTTCCGACGAGGTTCAGCGCTCCCCGTCGGTCGACAGCTTCGGGACGGGTGGGGCCAGTGGGACGCATCGGCAAAGCGGCGAGCGTTCCCTCCGCTCACGGCGCGCCGGCCGCTGACCTCCGTCCACGGCCGGTGCCCACGGTGGGAGCCGCGGTTAGTATTGGCGCACCCTGGGCAAAGGAGCGACATGCTCATCGACTTCGCACCATCGAGACAGTCCAGCGTCGGCATCGAGTGGGAGCTCGCCCTCGTCGACCTCGACACCGGTGAACTGAGCCCGTCCGCGGAGCCGATCCTCACCGCCTGCGGGGCCGGCGACGAGACGCCGATCCGCAAGGAATTCCTCAAGAACATGGTCGAGCTCGTCTCCGGCGTCCAGCTGCGCGTCGGGGACGCCGTAGCCGACCTCGCCGAGCAGCTGCGCATCGTCCGGGCCGAACTCACCACGCACAACCTCGGCATCATCGGCGCCGGCACTCACCCATTCAGCCGCTCGGCCGACCAGCAGCGGTTCGGGGGCTCCCGCTACGACATCGTCGCCGAGCGCAACGGCTACTGGGGACGGCAGATGGCGATCTGCGGCACCCACGTCCACATCGGCGTAGACCACAAGGACAAGGCGCTGCCCCTGACCTACGGGCTGGCGCGGTTCTACCCGTACCTGCTCGCGATCAGCTGCGCGTCCCCGTTCTGGGAAGGCGAGGACTCCGGCTACGCCTCCCAGCGGACGATGATCTTCCAGCAGCTGCCCACCAACGGCCTGCCCTACCCGATGAACACCTGGGCCGAGTTCGAGGACTACGCCGAGGACCTCCTCGAGTGCGGCATGATCAACGTCGCCGGCGAGATCCGCTGGGACGTCCGGCCGTCCCCCAAGTTCGGGACGGTGGAGAACCGGACGGCGGACTCCGTCCCGACGCTCGCCGAGCTCGGCTGCCTGGCCGCGCTCACCCAGTGCTTCGCCGAGCACGTCTCGCGCACCTGGGAGGCCGACCAGACCTTCGAGTCGCTGCCTCCGTGGCTGGTGCGGGAGAACAAGTGGCGCGCCGCGCGCTACGGCCTGGAGGCGGACGTGATCACGCCGAACCCGGCGAGGCGGGAAGTGCCGCTGCGCGAGGGGCTGGCCGAGTGGCTCGAGCGGCTCGCCCCCATCGCCCGCGACCTGGGCTGCGAACGGGAGATCGCCTTCGCCGGCGAACTGGCCGAGCGCGGGGCGAGCTACGAGCGCCAGCGCCGCGCGGGCAGTCCGCAGGACGCTCTGCGGCTGCTGCTCGCCGAGACCGGGGCCGCGTCGCCGTTCTGAGGGTTGGCTTCGACCGCTCGTCCGGGACGTGGATGCGTCCCTTGTCAGGACTCGTCCGTCCGGCTCAGCCCGCGACCCGGTCGATGGCCTGTCGATTCCTGAGCCTGTCGAAGGGACCTTCTGCCTCCGGCTAACCTGACCGGCGTGAAACCGTTCCTGCTGCTCGCGACCCGCGACCACGACGAGGCCGCCGCCGCCGAGTACGACTCGGTGCGGCGCCACGCCGGTCTGGCCGCCGCCGACCTGGTGCACCTGCGAGTCGAGTCCGAGCCGCTGCCCGACCTCGACCTGGCCGACTTCTCCGGCGTCCTGCTGGGCGGCAGCTCGTTCAACATCTCCGACGAGGACAAGTCGGAGCTGCAGCTCCGCGTCGAGGCGGATCTCGGCCGCCTGGTCGACCGGATCGTCGACGCCGACGTCCCGTTCCTGGGCATGTGCTACGGCGTCGGGACGGTCACCACCCACCTCGGCGGGACGGTGGACAGGACGTTCGCCGAGCCGGTCGGAGCCACCCGGCTCACCCTCACGGCGGATGGCGCCGCGGACGAGCTGCTCGCCGGCGTCCCGGGGCGGTTCGAGGCCTTCGTCGGCCACAAGGAGGCCTGCAACGGGACACCACCCGGGGTGACCCTGCTGGCCGCCGGCACCGCCTGCCCCGTCCAGATGTACCGGGTCGGCGCCAACGTGTACGTGACCCAGTTCCATCCCGAGCTGGACGCCGACGACCTCGCCGCCCGGATGCGGATCTACTCCCATGCCGGCTACTTCCGTCCCGAGGAACTGGACGACCTGATCGCAATGGCGAGGTCCAGCGGCGTCGACGGCCACCAGCACCTGGTCCTGCGGAACTTCGCCGAGAAGTACGCCCGTCCCTGAGCACTGGGACGCCGGGACGGTGCGCCCCGGTTAGGCGTCAGCGCAGCTTGTGGGCGCGGAACAGGACGGCGTTGGCCACGCCGAGTGCCGTGCCGGACTCGGCGGTGAAGCCGGTGAGCAGCTCGCGCGGGGCGGGGTGGCCGGGAAGGTCGGCGAGGTAGGCCTGGTGCGCCTCCAGCGACGCGATGCCGCGTTCCAGGGGCCCGCCGGAGACGTCCACTCCGTGGGTGGGCCGGGCATCGCCGGTGACCAGCAGCCACGTCGCCCCCCACTTGGCCAGGCCCTCCTCGGCGGCGAGTTCGGGGAACACCCACGTGTTGTCGGCGTCGCGGACGGCGTCGAGGCAGGCCAGCCCGGCGGCGCGGTGGTCGGCCTGGTTCAGTCCCCACGGAGCCTCCACGTCCCACGAACCGGTCACCACGACGTCCGGTCGGAACTGCCGGATCCTCCGGGCGATGTCCCGGCGCAGGTCGAGGGAGTAGACCAGCATGCCGTCCGGATGGTCCAGCACGGTGAGGTCCCGGACGCCGACGGCAGCGCAGGCCGCGCGCTGCTCGCCGGAGCGGACGGCCCGGGTCGCCTCGGGCGGACGCTGCATGCCGGCCTCTCCGGCGGTCAGCAGCAGGTAGGCCACCTCGATGCCCCGTCCCGTCCACGCCGCGACGGCTGCCGACGTCCCGTACTCGACGTCGTCCGGGTGCGCCACCACGCACAGCACCCGCTGGAACTCGGTGTCGGCAAGCGGCTCGATCTGTGCGGAGTCCATGTCGCAACGGTAGGCGGCCGTCCTGTCGGCGGGCAGTGGCAGCAGTGCCCGGGCGTCTGAACCGAGGTACCTGTCCCCGGCGGTTCAGGCCGCCTCGTGTGAACCGAAGTACCTGTCCCCGGCGGTTCAGGGCCGACGGAGTTGTGACACAGTTGCGGGCTCAGTGGACGGGTCCGGCCCTCAGCGGCAGTCAAGCCGGCACTGGTGCTGCGAGTGTGTCGCTGAGGCGAGCAGCCTCAGCGCAGGCCGGGACGCGGCGGCAGCTCGTGCCCGCTCGTCAGCGCGTCGGTGAGGGCATCCACCCGGTCGTCGACGAACACCGGCTCGTAGCCGCCGCGGCGGGCAAGGTGGAAC
The DNA here is from genome assembly GCA_017306015.1 of Propionibacteriaceae bacterium. Classification (GTDB taxonomy): domain Bacteria; phylum Actinomycetota; class Actinomycetes; order Propionibacteriales; family Propionibacteriaceae; genus Propionicimonas. The sequence goes on along the minus strand of JAFKJK010000009.1, from coordinate 110,974 downwards.
CTCGCCGACCGGACCGCCGCCAGCGCCTCCACCCGCCCGGACGGTGTCGCGGCCAGCGTGTACACCCGGTCGAACAGCGCCTCGACGTCGTCGGGGTCGTAGCCGTGCCGGAAGGCGATCGGGAAGCCGGTCAGCGTCGGGTCCGGGACCACCTCGCCGGGCACCACCGTCCGGTCGGACGCCGGGGCCAGCGTGCGGCGCACCAGCGGCACCAGCACGCGGACGAAGATCACCGCCACGGCGACGAGGATGAGCAGCGCCGCGGCGACCCGGAGGGCGCCCATCGCCTCCCCCTCAGTGGGCGCGGAGCCAGGTCAGCTCCGGCCCCTGCAACGGCGGGACGGACCAGCCCAGCCCGGCCCGGCCGTCCGCGCCGAACCGCAGCCGCAGCGTGTGCGGCGACTCGGTGAAGGTCAGCTCGACCAGTAGCGACCCGTCCGCCAAGGCACCGGCGCGCGCCGCGACAGGAACGTCCACCGCCCCCACGGTCATTCGCTGACGCTGCCAGTGCGCGGGCGCGTGCACGGACGCCCGAGCCTCCTCGGTGGAGAACTGGACGACGAAGCCCTCGTCGCCGCGATCGGCGGACGCGTCGGTGACCACCGGGACGACCGGGATGTCCTCTGGGGCGATGTCGAGCTCCGGATCGTAGGGGACGCTCGCCGCCTCCCAATGCATCCCGAGCCCCGAGTCGGGCAATCCGGCCTCTGCCGGCCGGCCGGACGCCGGGAGCTCGGCCGGGCCGTCGAGTTCGGGCAGCAGCACGTCCCAGACGAGGTCCACCAGGTGTTGGGTCGCGACCTGGGCCGACGTGATCCCCACGACGAGTCCACGCTCGGGCAGCACCAGCGCGAACTGGCCGAAGGCACCGTCCAGCCGGTAGCCCTCGCGGCTGTGCCACAGCTGGTAGCCGTAGCCGCACTCCCAGTCCGGCGACGCCGGGTCCGGCCCGGTCGGGATGTGCCTCGTCGTCGCCTGCGCGACCCAGCCCTCCGGCAGCAGCCGGACGCCGTCCCAGACGCCGTCGCAGCGGTACAGCTCGCCGAACGCGGCCAGCCAGCCGGTCGTCAGGTGCGCGCCCGTCCAGCCGAGGCATCGGCCCAGCGGGTCGCGGTCCCAGGTGGCGGCGATGCCCATCGGCGCGAGCACCCGCGGGGTGAGGTATTCCAGCAGATCCTCACCGGTCCGGACGCGGACGAGTTCGCCGAGCAGGAAGCTGGCGCCATTGTTGTACACGTGCCGCGAGCCGACCGGTTCCTGGGGACGCACCGCCAGGACCCGTCGCGCCCAGTCCGCCGGCCGGCCACCGAAGATCGCCTCGATGGTGTCCTGGTCGTGACCGGTCGACATCGACAGCAGGTGGTGGACGGTCAGCGCCGCGACGCGGTCATCGACGGGGTCCTCGACCGCATCCGGCAGCAGGTCGACCACCCGGTCGGTCACCGCGAGCCGTCCCTCGGCGGCAGCCAGCCCGACCGCGGTGGCGGTGAGGGTCTTGCTGCAGGAGTAGACCAGCGTCCGGTCGTCAGCCCGGTACGGCTCCCAGTAGTGCTCGAGCACCGGCTGCCCGCCGCGGAGCACCACCAGGCCGTGCAGCTCCAGTTCGGGGTCGGCCGAGACCGTCTCGACGAAGCTCAACTCGGCCGGACCTTGGGCGAGTTCTGCGCGGTCAGCATCGGGTTGCGCACCACCACGTCCCCGAGGACGCCGTCGATCCGGTGCATGACCTCCTCGGGCAGGACGACCCCCGAGGCGGCCGCGTTCTCGCTGATCTGCTTCGGCCGGGACGCGCCGATGATGGCGGCGGCCACGTTCGGGTTCTGCAGCACCCAGGCGACGGCCAGCTGGGACATCGTCAGGTCCAGCTCCTCGGCGATCGGGACGAGACCCTGGACGGCGACCAGCAGGTCGTCGGACATGAACCGCTGGATCGTGGTCGCGCCGCCCTTGTCGTCGGTCGCCCGCGACCTGGCCGGCGGCGGCTGGCCGGGGAGGTACTTCCCGGTGAGGATGCCCTGCGCGACCGGCGACCAGCAGATCTGCGAGACGCCCAACTCGGTGGACGTGGGTACCACCCACTCCTCGATCACCCGCCACAGCATCGAGTACTGCGGCTGGTTGCTGACCAGCTGGAAGCCGAGTTCCCTTGCCATCCCGTGTCCCGCCCGGATCTGGGCCGCGTCCCACTCCGAGACGCCGATGTAGAGGGCCTTGCCGGCGCGGACGACGTCGGCGAACGCCTGCATGGTCTCCTCCAGCGGCGTCTCGTGGTCGTAGCGGTGCGCCTGGTAGAGGTCGACGTAGTCGGTCTTCAGCCGCTTCAGCGAGCCGTTGATCGACTCCATGATGTGCTTGCGGCTCAGCCCGGAGTCGTTCGGGCCCTTCGGCCCGGTCGGCCAGTAGACCTTCGTGAAGATCTCCAGCGATTCCCGGCGGACCCCGCTCAGCGCCTTGCCGAGCACCTTCTCGGCGACGGTGTTCGCGTACGCGTCCGCGGTGTCGAAGCTGGTGATGCCTGCGTCGAGGGCTGCATGGACGCACTTCTCGGCGGTCTCGTTCTCCACCTGGGAACCGTGGGTGAGCCAATTCCCATAGCAGATCTCCGAGACCTTGAGTCCGGAATTGCCCAGATACCTGTATTTCATCGTCGTCCGCTTCGTGCCATGGGGTCATTCTCGGTCTCGGCCTCGACTTCGTCCACCTCGGCCGGCGTATCGGATTCGGACGGCTCGGCTCCGCTCACGGCGGTGGCCTCGGCGTCCGTCGCGGTGAGTTCGGCGTCGGTCCCGGCCGGGCTCGCGCCTGCTGCGTCCGCGTCGGTCGCCAGCTGCTCGTCGGCGGACGCTTCCTCCCGCTCGGCGGTCGAACCGTCCGACATCCCGGCGTCCAGGTTCGCGAGCAGCTGCCGGACGGTCGCGAGCTGGGCGTTGACCGCGTCCCTGCGGGCGGTGGTCGCCTGGAGCTGGCTCTCGGCCTCCGCGCGCAGCTTCGCCGCCGAGGTTCGGGCCTCGTCGAGCAGCTGCTGCGCCTGTTCCTCGGCCGTGCGGACGATGCCGTCGGCCTCCGCCCGGGCGTTCTCTGCGGCGTGCTCGGCCTCCGCCTGCAGGCTCTCCTGGCGCTCGAGCAGGGCAGTGATCGCCTGCTCGTGCAGCTCGGTGCGGGACGCGAAGTCGGCGTCCGCCTGCTGCTGCCGCTCGCCGACGTTGCGCTCGAACTCGTCCGCGGCAGCGGCGGCTCGGGCGCGGTGCGCCTCGTAGATCGACTCGGCCTCCTCGCGCCGCGCGACCGCCTCGCGATCGGCGTAGTCGACGATCTCGTCGGACTGGCGCCGCGCGGCCTCCAGGATCCGCGCCGCCTCGGTGTCGGCCTTGCTGACCACGTCCCGGGCGTGCCGCTCGGCGTTGCCGGTGAGCTGCTCGGCCTCTGCCCTGGCGTCGGTCACCAGCCGTTCGGCCTCGGCCGCCGCCCGGGATCGCACCTCCCCGGCCTCGTCCTCGGCGAGGGCCAGCATGCGTCCGATCCGCGCCCCGATCTCGCTGGACGCCGGGGGCTCCGGCGTGGCCGACTCGGCCTTGGCCAGCTTGGCGCGGTAGCCCGCCGCCTGCTCCTGCAGCTGCGCCAGCTCGGACTCGACGCGGCTGCGGGCCAGCGCGTTGTCGGCGGCCTCGGAGCGGGCCTGGTCGCGCGCCTTGATCAGGTCGCCGATCGCGCGATCCACCTCGGTCGGGTCGTAGCCCCGCAGTACCGTGCGGAAGCCTGGGATCTGGATCACTGCCGTCCCTCCGTTAGTCGTGCCTCGAACACGCCGTCGGTCAGCGTGAGTGAATTCAGGGCGCCGGACAGCTGCCCGAGTTGTGCGGTGACCTCTTCGCGCCGCCTGGTGAGGACGGCTACCTCTTCGCGGGCGCGGTCCATCTGCGCCCTCGCCTCGGCGCGGACGGCGTCCGCGTCGGCCCGTGCCTGGGCGAGGACGGCCACCGCCTGCTCGCGGGCGGCGAGGGCGTTGGCGTAGGACTCCCGTTGCATGGCCTCGAGGTCGACGGAGCTGCGCTCGTGGACCAGCTTCACGCCGGCTTCGGCTGCGGCCAGGCGCTCCCGTGCGCGACCCTCCTGGGCGGTCGCCTCGGCGCGGGCGCTGCGCAGCATCCGCTCGGCGGACTCCTGGGCCTGTGCCCTGATGTGGGTCGCGTCCGCCGTGGCCGCGTCCAGCGCCGCCTTGGCCCTGGCCTCGATGTCGGCCGCCCGGGCTTCGGCCTCGGCGAGCGAGGCGCGGTTGCGGTGCTCGATGGTGGTGGCCAGCACCTCGGCGCGTTGCCGGACCTCGCGCAGGTGCGTGGCCAGGTCGTGACGCTGGTCGCGACGGATGGCGTCCGCTTCGCGTTCGGCCCGCTCGTGGAGCCGGTCTCGTTCCAGCGCAGCGTCCTGTGCGGTCCGCGCCGCCGCTGCCACCAGCCCGCCGGCCTCCTCCCGGGCGCTGGTCAGCAGCCGGTCGGCCTCCTCGCGGGACGCCGTCCGCTCGGCCTCGACCTCGGCCAGCATCGCGAGCCGTTCGTCGGCGATCAGGGCCCGCGCCTGCCGCGCCTCGTCCTCGAACGCGGCCCGTTCGGCAGCGAGCAGCGCGTCGAAGTCGGCGCGCTGACGGGTCAGGCTGTCGACGACGTGCCCGCGCAGCCCGTTCAGCTCGGCGTCGAGCAGGTCCCGGCGCTGCGCCTCTTCGGACGCCAGCTCGGTCTGGCGGGTGGCGGTCCGGGCGGCGATCAGCGCCTCGGCGTCCGCGGTGCGGCGGGCGATCTCGTCCTCGAGTTGGTCGGCCCGCGCCTGCAGGGACTCGACGCGCCGGTGTGCCTCCTCCAGTTCGGACTCGGCCTGGAGCCGGGTCCGTTCCATCACCTCGGACGCGGTGCGTTCGGCGGACTGGTGCAGCAGGGCGGCCTGCCGGGTGGCGTCCTCCAGCAGCAGCCGGACGTCCTGCCGGGCGTCCTCCATCCGTGCGGCCGCGGCAGCGGCCAGCGACTCTGCCTCGGCCCGGTGTTCGGCAAGCTGCCGCTGGGCCTGGGCGCTCAACTCGCGATAGCGCGCGAGCTCCAGCCGGGCCGCGTCGGCTTCCGCCTGCGCCTCGGTACGCAACTGGTCGGCAAGGTCCTGGGCATGAGTCAAGATCTCGGTGGCATGGCGCGCCACAGTGTCCCCCCCTGCGCTCCCAGCGAATAAAGGATTCACTTCGAGCACACTGAAATGGTGGCCGCATTCGGAGGCTGTGGCAACCCCACGACGATTTCCGGCCCACGATGATTGCCGAACGGGCATCCCGGTTCGAGCTCTCTCTCGCCGCGTCGCCCGCGTCCCGTCGTGCTGGACGCCGCTCTTCCTGCTGGTTGCCTGTGCCCGGGGCAGCCTGCCGCGGGACGGGACGTGGGCCGCGGCCGGGGCGGCATGCCGAAGCGAGGCGGTCGAGCGGCCCGCGCAGGGAGGGGGTCTCGACGGCCAGTGGGTCGTAGCCGTGTGCGGTGGTCGAGCGGCCGCGCAGGGAGGCGGTGGAAGCCGATCGGTAGAGTTGGCTGCCGTGCGATACCTGTCCACCCGCGGGGCGCCTGAGCGTCCGACCTTCGGGGAGATCCTGCTCGCCGGCCTGGCGCCGGACGGCGGCCTGTTCCTGCCGGAGCGCTATCCGGTCGTGGACGCGTCCACCCTTGCCAGCTGGCGGTCGACACTGGCCGATCAGGGCTACGCCGCGCTGGCGGCCGAGGTGCTGGGTCTGTTCATCGACGACATCCCCACCCCTGACCTGCGGCAGCTGTGCGAGGACGCCTACACCGCCGACGCCTTCGCCGGCACCGACATCGTCCCGGTCTCGAAGGTGGACGGGCTGTGGCTGGGCCACCTCTCGGAGGGTCCGACCGCCGCGTTCAAGGACCTGGCCATGCAGCTGCTCGGGCACCTGTTCGAGTACCAGCTCGCACGTACCGGGACGGAGCTGAACATCCTCGGCGCCACCAGCGGCGACACCGGATCGGCGGCCGAGTACGCCATGCGGGGACGGCGTGGCATCCGGGTGTTCATGCTCACCCCGGCCGGACGGATGACGCCGTTCCAGCAGGCCCAGATGTTCAGCATCGACGATCCGGCAATCGTGAACGTGGCCGTCGACGGCGTCTTCGACGACTGCCAGGACCTGGTGAAGGCGGTCGCGGGCGACGCGGCGTTCAAGCAGCGGCACCGGCTCGGCGCGGTGAACTCGATCAACTGGGCCCGGCTGGTGGCGCAGGTCGTCTACTACGTCGCCTGCTGGCTGCGGGTCACGGCCGCGGACGACGAGCAGGTCGACTTCTGCGTCCCGACCGGCAACTTCGGCAACATCATGGCCGGCCACATCGCCCGGGAAATGGGCGTCCCGATCCGCTCGCTGGTGCTGGCGACCAACGAGAACAACGTCCTGGACGAGTTCTTCCGCACCGGCGTCTACCGGGTGCGGGCAGCGGCCGAGACCCTGGCGACGTCCTCGCCGAGCATGGACATCTCGAAGGCGTCCAACTTCGAACGGTTCGTGTTCGACCTGCTCGGCCGCGACGCCGACCGGGTGCGGGAGTTGTTCGCCGTCCGGCTGCCGGTCGACGGGTTCTTCGATCTGTCGGGAACGCCCGAGTTCGCCGGGCTGCGCGCGCGCTTCGGCTTCGTGTCGGGCTCGTCCAGCCACGCCGACCGGGTGGCCCAGATCCGGCGGCTGTGGGACGCGGAGGGCGTGCTGGTCGACCCGCACACGGCGGACGGGGTGAAGGTCGCCGGCGAGTTCGTGTCCGACGGCGTGCCGATGATCGTGCTGGAGACCGCTCTCCCGGTGAAATTCGCCGAGACGATCGTCGAGGCGATCGGCCGCGAGCCCGAGCGTCCGTCCCGGTTCGACGGCATCGAGGCCCTGCCCCGCCACGTCGTCGACCTGCCCAACGACGCCGATGCCCTGAAGGCCCTGATCAGTTCGGTGGTGGACGCCGTCCGCTGAACCGAAGTACCTGTCCCCGACGGTTCACCTGAACCATTGGGGACAGGTACTTCGGTTCACAGAGGGACGGTCGGACGGAGTGAGAACCGTCCCCGACTCAGACGGGAGCGCCGGTGGACGGCCTCAGGCGCGGGCCAGGGTCGCGGCCAGCTGGACGGCCCCGACCAGTTCGGCGCGCTGGCCGAGCTCAGCCGGAACCACCTCGATCACCTGGGATGTGGACGGCTGCGCGAACCGTTTCACCGAGGCCCGGACGCCGTCGATCAGTTCGGCACCGGACGAACCCAGTTCGCCGCCGATGACCAGCAGGGTCGGGTTCATCAGGTCGCACAGTCCGGCCAGCACCACGCCGAGGGTGCGTCCCATCTCATTGAGGATGCGAGCGCTGATCGGGTCGTCCAGCAGCGCCAGGTCGAGCTCCTCGAGATCCAGGTGGGGATGGGTGTGGACGAGCTGGTTCTTGACCGAGGGCACCGAGACCACCGCTTCCAGGCAGCCCCGGTTGCCGCAGCGGCACAACTCCGGGCGTCCGGAGATGATGATGTGGCCGATCTCTCCGGCGAACCCGGCGCCGCCTTGGTAGAGCTCGCCGTTGGCGACCAGCCCGGCCCCGATCCCGTGGGACGCCTTGATGTACAGGAAGTCCCTGTGGCCGCGACCGGCGCCGTGGTGCAGCTCCCCGAGCGCGCCGATGCTGGCGTCGTTGCGGACCAGGGCGGGCACGCCGAGGCGCTGCTCAAGCTCGCGACCGGGTGACATCCCCGACCAGTTCGACAAGGTGGTGTTGGAGGACGCGAGGCCGGTGGCGGCGTCGATCGGGGCCGGCACGCCCGCGGCGACGCAGGCGATCGGGCCGACGCCCTGCCGCCCCGCCAGACCCCGGAGGCTCTCGGCGGCAACGTCCAGCGCCCGCTCCGGGGACTGGTCGACGTTCAGCGGGACGATGATCTCGTCCACCACGTTGCCCATGTCGTCGCCGAGAGCGACGCGCAGGTGCCGATGGCCGAAGTCGATCGCGCCGGTGCGGGTCGCGGACGCGACCGCGTTCAGCAGGGTGCCCGGGCGTCCGCTCCCAGAACCCGGGCCCTTCACCGGCGCCGGTGACTCCACGATCCTGCCTTCGGCGAGCAGGCGGGCGACGGCGTGGTTGATCGTGCTGCCCGACAGCCTGGTTCGTTCGACCAGCGCGGTTCGGGTCAGGTCCCGGGAGGCGCAGATCAGCCCGTAGACCTCCTCGCGCGTGCGGTCCCGCAGCGAGAGGCGGCCAGTCGTCCGGGGCATGGCCCCGAGCTTAGGGCTGCGACAGTGGAGCTTTCAACGGTTTGAGGCAACTTTCTATCGATCATGGAATGAAAACGATTAGATAACGAGGTGGAAACGACCGTTGACAGGTGGAAAGGTGGTCCCTAGCCTGCGGGTGAGGCGGATTCACGTCCTCGGCTGGCCGAACCGTCCCCACGATGTCGTCGGGCGGCGCCGGCCTCGTCTGTTCGAGAAGGAGCTGCGTTGAGCGATCAGCCGGTCGATCCTCATGCCTTCAGTACCGCCGTGGGTCCGATGTCCGGGGCGATCCTGGAGATGGTCGGCATCACCAAGGACTTCCCCGGGGTTCGCGCCCTCGACGACGTGACCATGACGGTGCGCCGAGGCGAGATCCACGCCATCTGCGGCGAGAACGGCGCGGGCAAGTCGACGCTGATGAAGGTGCTATCCGGGGTGCACCCCCATGGCACCTACGAGGGCCGGATCGTCTTCGACGGCGAGGACGTGCAGTTCACGGGCATCAAGTCCTCCGAGCACGTCGGCATCGTGATCATCCACCAGGAGCTGGCGCTGATCCCCGAGTTGTCGGTCACCGAGAACATCTTCCTCGGCAACGAGGTCGTCAACCACGGGGTCATCGACTGGGTCGAGGCCCGGGAGCGCGCGGTTCGGCTGCTCGGGCGGGTTGGCCTCGAGGTCGACCCGGACGGCCCAATCAAGAACCTCGGCGTCGGCCAGCAGCAGCTGGTGGAGATCGCCAAGGCTCTGAGCAAGGACGTTCGGCTGCTGATCCTGGACGAGCCCACGTCCGCCCTCAATGAGGAGGACTCCGAGAACCTGCTGAGCATCCTACGCCAGCTGAAGACCCAAGGCCTGACCTCGATCATGATCTCCCACAAGCTCAACGAGATCGCCGCCATCGCCGACTCGATCACGATCATCCGCGACGGCCACACGATCGAGTCCCTGCACGTGGTCGCCGGGAACGTCAACGAGGACCGGATCATCCGCGGAATGGTCGGCCGGGCCCTCGACTCCCGCTTCCCCGACCACACCCCGAAGATCGGCGAGAAGTTCTTCGAGGTGCGCGACTGGACGGTGGAGCACCCCCAGATCCCGGGACGGCTGGTCTGCAACCATTCCAGCTTCTACGTCCGTCGCGGCGAGATCGTGGGGTTCGCCGGACTGATGGGCGCCGGGCGCACGGAACTCGCCCGGTCGATCTTCGGACGGACATACGGCACCTACCTCGGCGGCCAGATCCTGCTCGACGGCCGGGAGGTGCAGATCCCGAACGTCCAGGCCGCCATCGCCCGGGGCATTTCCTACGTCCCCGAGGACCGGAAGGTCCTCGGCCTGAACCTGCTCGACAACGTCAAGGACACGATCGTCTCGGCCGGCATCCGGCGGATCAGCAGACGGACGGTGATCGACCCCGAGGCGGAGATCGCTGCGGCGGAGGAGTACCGCAAGGCGATGAACATCAAGTCGGCGTCGATCAACGTCGGCGTCTCGACGCTGTCCGGCGGCAACCAGCAGAAGGTCGTATTGGCGAAGTGGATGTTCACCCAGCCGTCCCTGGCGATCCTGGACGAGCCCACCCGCGGCATCGACGTGGGTGCCAAGTACGAGATCTACGGGCTGATCAACCGGCTCGCCGACGAGGGCAAGGGCGTGATCATGATCTCGTCCGAGCTGCCTGAGCTACTGGGAGTGTGCGACCGCATCTACACCGTGTTCGAGGGACGGATCACGGGCGAGATGAGCGCTGCGGAGGCGACGCAGGAGTCGCTGATGCGGCTGATGACCGATACGGCAGCGGCGTGAGTTGCGTCCGCTCGATGACCACGAACTGATCCAGGAAACGAAAGATGACTGCTACGAAAGTGATTGAGGCCGAGCCCGGCAAGGCCGGTGCGCCCGCAGGCGGGGCGTCGGGGTCTTCGGTCGGCGCAGGGCTCAAACAGGTGCTCGGCGGGAACCTCCGCCAGTACGGCATGCTGGGCGCGCTGATTCTGGTCGCGCTGTTCTTCGAGTTCGCCTCCGGCGGGAAGATGCTCACCCCCTCCAACGCCCAGAACATCCTGAACGGCAACTCCTATGTGCTGATCCTCGCCATCGGCATGCTGTTCGTGATCATCACCGGCCAGATCGACCTGTCGGTGGGCTCGGTCGCCGCCGTGGTGGGCATCTGCACGGCGCTTTCGATCAACTTCTGGAACTTCCCGTGGTGGCTGGGCATCCTGTTCGGCCTGTTCGTCGGGGTGGTCATCGGCATGTGGCAGGGCTCCTGGCTGGCGTTCGTCGGGGTGCCGGGCTTCATCACGACGCTCGCCGGCATGATGCTCTTCCGTGGCCTCTACCAGTACGTCGGCAAGGCCTCCGCCAACCCCGCTCCGCCCGAGATCCGGTTCATCGGTGGCGGCTACCTGCCCGAGTGGGGGCCGAACACCGGGCTCAACAACTCCACGCTCGTGCTCGGCATCGCCGCGATGGCCGTCCTCATCTTCCTGGACTTTCGCCGCCGGGCGCGGGTGATCAAGGCGGGCGGCACCCCGCCCGCCCTCTGGGTCGCGATCGTGCGATTGGCCGTGACGGCGGTCGCGCTGGGCTACATCACCTGGCTGTTCGGGAGCGGGCGCCCGGGCACGTCGTTCCCGGTCACCGGCCTGATCCTCGTGGTGCTGGCGCTGGTCTACAACTTCATCGCCACTCGCACGACGATCGGCCGCGGCGTGTACGCCGTCGGTGGCAACAAGGCCGCGGCCGCGCTGACCGGTGTCAGCGTGAAGAAGATCTACTTCCTGGCCATGACGAACATGGCCTTCCTGGCTGCCGTCGCCGGAGTCATGTACTTCGGGCGGGCCACGTCAACCGGTCCGTCCGATGGTGTCGGGTGGGAGCTGGACGCGATCGCGGCCGTGTTCATCGGCGGTGCCGCAGTCTCCGGCGGGATCGGCACGGTGACCGGGTCGGTGATCGGTGGCCTGGTCATGGCCGTGCTGAACAACGGCCTATACCTGATGGGCGTCGGCTCCGACATGACCCAGATCATCAAGGGCCTGGTGCTGCTGATCGCGGTGGCCTTCGACCTGTACAGCAAGTCGCAGGGAAAGCCGTCCATCATCGCCACGCTCGCGAGGGGCTTCACCCCCAAGGTCGTCGAGGCCGAACTCCAGGCCGGGGTGGTCCCCAACCGGGATCTCGGCAACCCGCTGTGGGGAGTGCTGAGCTTCCTGCTGTTCCCCGTCGGCATCGTGCTGTGGCTGACGTGGCGCACCGACCGTCCGAACAGCGCCAAGCAGGCCCGCAGCGGAGTCATCGCCGCCCTGGTGGTCGGTGCCCTGGCCGGGATGATCGCCATCTTCTACGCCCTCGCCCAGACCACCGGGCTGTTCTCCTGACTCGTCCGCTGGCCCAGCCGACGGATTCGATTTCCATCCATCCATCCATCAAAGAAGGTAGACACAATGAAGAGAATCGCAACCGCGATGATCGTCCTCGGTGCGTCCGCCGCTCTGGCGCTCTCCGGCTGCGCCGGTGGCGAGCGGGGCGGTACCGGTGCACCGGCAGGAAGCCAGCCGGCGGCGTCCGGTGGGCTGAACGGCAACCAGCTCACGCTCGGCTCCGGCTTCGCGGCCGGCTCCAAGATCGGCGTCTCGCTGCCGCAGAAGACCTCGGAGAACTGGGTACTCGCTGAGGGACTGTTCACCGATCAGCTCAAGGCCGCCGGCTTCGACCCGGTCGTCCAGTTCGCCAACGGTGGGGCCCCCGAGCAGCAGAACCAGATCTCGGCCATGATCGAGCAGGGCGTGAAGCTCCTGGTCGTCGGTGCTGTCGACGGCTCGCAGCTCGGCAGCCAGCTGGCGGCCGCCAAGCAGGCCGGCATCCCGGTGATCGCCTACGACCGTCTGTTGATGAACACCGACGCGGTCGACATGTACATGGCCTACGACAACTTCAAGGTCGGCGTCCTGCAGGGCACCGCTCTGCTCGAGGGCCTCGGCAAGACCGCCAAGAAGTCGCCGTGGAACATCGAGCTGATCTCCGGATCTCCGAACGACGCGAACTCCAAGCCGTTCTTCGAGGGCGCGATGAGCGTCCTGCAGCCGAAGATCGACGACGGCACCCTGAAGGTCGTCTCCGGCCAGGTGACCCAGCAGCAGACCGCGACCGCGGACTGGAAGGCCGAGAACGCGCAGAAACGGATGGACGCCATCCTGTCGGCCAACTACCAGGGCGACACCTCGCTCGACGGCATCCTGTCCCCGAATGACACCCTGGCCCGCGCGGCCCTGACCTCGGTCAAGTCCGCCGGCAAGCCGAACCCGGTGATCACCGGTCAGGACTCCGAGGTCGAGTCCGTGAAGCTGGTGTTCCAGGGCGTCCAGTACTCCACCATCGACAAGGACACCAAGACCTTCGTCACCAAGGTCGTGGAGTACATCGGCAAGATCGCCCAGGGCCAGCCGGTCGAGGTCAATGACGTCAAGAGCTACAACAACGGCGTCAAGGTCGTGCCGGCCTACCTGCTCACCCCGGTCATCGTGACCAAGGACAACGTCTGCACCCAGTACGCCCCGGATACCGCCGCGGGCAAGGCGGCAGCCACGGTCTGCGGGAAGTAGCAGTCCCTCTCTGGCCACGAAGGCCCGGGCTCCGGCCCGGGCCTTCGTGCGTCCGGGGCGGTGGACTCCGAACCGATTGGCGGCGGCTCAGACCTGCAGGCCGCGGCGTTCCAGGAGGTGGGCCAGGTCCGGATCGGCGCCGCGATAGTCGCGGAAGGTGTCCATCGCGTCGACCGAGCCGCCCTTGGCCAGCAGGTGGCGACGGAACCGCTCACCGTTCTCCCGGCGCAGGCCGCCGTTGGCCTGGATGAACGCGGCCGTGTCGGCGTCCAGCACCTCCGACCAGATGTAGGAGTAGTAGCCCGCGTCGTAGCCGCCCTCGAACGCGTGCCGGAAGTACGTCGACCGGTAGCGCGGCGGCACCAGCTCGAAGTCCAGGCCGACCGAGGCCAGGGCGGAGCGTTCGAACTCCTCCACCTGCTCGGGATCGGTCGGCAACTCGTCCAGCGGCGTCCGGTGCCACACCTGGTCGAGCAGGGCGGCGCCGAGGTACTCGGTCGTCTTGAACCCCTGCTGGAACAGCGTCGAGCCGCGCAGCGTCTCCACCCACGCCGGCGGCATCGGCTCCCCGGTCGCGTGATGGACGGCGTAGCGCGGCAGCACGTCCGCATCGAGGATCCACATCTCGTTCACCTGGGACGGGTATTCGACGAAGTCACGGGGGGTTTCGGTGCCCGACTGGGACGGGTAGCGCACGTCCGACAGCAATCCGTGCAGCGCGTGCCCGAACTCGTGGAACAGTGCGATCACGTCGTCCCAGGTCATCAGCGTCGGCTCGCCGGCCGGCGGCTTGATCAGGTTCGTGTTGTTCATCACCACCGGCAGCTGGTCGAGCAGGTGGTTCTGGTCGACCAGGTTGTTCATCCACGCGCCGCCCTGCTTGCCACCACGGGTGTAGAAGTCTGCGACGAACAGCCCGATCGGGCCGTCCGCGTCCGCGACCTCGAAGACCCGGACCTCGTCGTTGTAGCCGTGCAGGTCGTCCCGCTCGGTGAAGGTGATCCCGTAGAGCCCGGTGGCCGCCGCGAAGACGCCGTCGTGCAGCACCCGCTCCAGTTCGAGATAGGGACGCAGCAGCGTCGCGTCCAGCTGGTACCGCTCGGTGCGGAGCTGCTCGGCGACGTACTGCCAGTCCCAGGCCTGCAGCGGCTCCCCGGGCTCGATCCGCTGCCACAACTCCTCCATCTCGGCGGCCTCGGCCCGGGCGTTGGCCACGGCGGCCGGCGCGAGCCTGGTGAGCAGCTCCCAGACCGCCTCTCCGGTGCGGGCGCAGGCGTCCGCGGCGATGTACCCGGCGTGGGTGGCGAAGCCGAGCAGCTGCGCCCGCTCCGCGCGGAGCCTCGCGAGTTCGACCACCAGGGGTCGGGTGTCGTGCTCCCCGCCGAGCCCCCTGTTCACGGACGCCCGGTGGATCCGCTCCCGCAGCGACCGGTTCTTCAGCACGTCCAGCGGACGCTGGCCCGAGGTGTTGTCCAGCTCGATCAGCCAGCCGGACTCGTGACCCTGCTCGGCTGCGCGCTCCCGGGCGCCGGCGATCTCGGCGTCGCTGAGCCCGTCCAGCTCCGCGGCGTCGGTGACCAGCACCGCGCCGGCGTTGGTGCCGGCCAGCGTCTCGCGTCCGAACGCCGACTGCAGCTCGGCGATCCGCGCGTTGAGTTCGCGCAGCCGGGCCTGCTCGGCCTCGGGCAGGTTGACGCCGTTGCGCTCGAAGGCCTGCAGCTTGCGCTCCAGCCAGTACGCCGACGCCGGGTCGAGTTCCACCTCGCCGGCCTCGACCCGCTGGGCGAGGGCTGCGACCCGCTGGTAGAGCGCCCGGTCGAGGTAGATCGCGTCGGTGTGGGCGGCCAGCTGGGGGGCGATCGCGGCGTCCACGTCGTCGAGGACGGGGTTCGTGTCGGCCGGCTGCTTGGTGTAGAAGGCGCGCAGGGCCCGTCCGAGCAGCTGGCCGGAGGTCTCCCACGCCTCGATCACGGTGGCCACGGTGGCTGGCTCGGAGTCGGCGGCGAGCGCGGCCAGCTCGGCAAGCTGCTCGGCCATGCCGGCCTCGATCGCGGGCTGGTAGTCGGTGTCGGCGATGGCGGGATAGTCCGGCAGCTCGTAGGGAAGGACGGACGGGACGGCGAGCGGATTCGACGCAGTGAGGGGCATGGCTCCATCCTTGCCCGATCCGTCCCCCAACGCGAGCCAGCACGTTTGCCCGGGCGGGGCGCTGGGAGAGCCTCCCTGGCTAGCGCCGCGGCACGGTGAGGGCCAGCAGCGCGAGGGTGAGCACCTGCAGCGCCGCCGCGACCCACATGAACCAGCCGGTGACCGTCCCGAAGGACAGCAGGAAGCCGAGCCCCGCGACGACGAGCGCGACGATGTGGCCCCAACGCTTCCGGCGTGCGACCCACCAGGCGGACAGCCCGTAGCAGCCGGCGATCACCAGCACGGCCACCCCGATCCAGACCGCGTACATGGCACCGACGGTGGTCTCCGGCAGCAGCATCAGCGCGAACGCGGTCACCGTCAGGTAGCCGGTGATCAGCCCGAGCAGGATCACCGCGAGCAGGCGCATCCGGGCGCGTCCGGAGCCGGCGGTGTCAGGAGCCTTGGCCACGCCCGCACACTATCGCCGTGCGCCCGGTCGCGCCCCACGTCTGACTCGACGTTGCGCCAGGGCCGGGACAGCCGCCCGATCGCAGCCGATCGTCCGGGCTCGATAGCCTTTCGACCGTGAATGCCTCGGTAGTGGAACTGATCGGATACGTGGCCTCGGCGCTGGTGGTGGCCTCGTTCGCGATGAAGTCGGTGGTGCGGCTGCGGGTGGTGTCGCTGGTGGGTTGCGTGGTGTTCGTGACCTACGGGTCACTGCTGGGCTCGATCCCGATCATCCTCACCAACGCGGCGGCCGGCCTGCTGCACCTGTGGTACCTGCGTCGCGAGTTCGGCCCGCACCGCGACCTCGGCGCCGTCCCGATCGCGGCGGACGCACCGTTCCTGCTCGACTTCCTCGGCTCCCACCGCGCCGACATCGCCCGCTTCCACCCCGGCTTCGGGGAGCCTGAGGAGGGCGACTTCGTCCGGCTGCTCGTCCGGGACGGGCTGCCGGCCGGTGCCGTCGTCGGCACCCCGGACGGCTCGACCCTGCGCCTGCGTCTCGACTACGTGATGCACGCCTTCCGCGACTCGCGGATCGGCGGGTGGCTGTACGGCCCCGGGGCGGACGTGTTCAGGAAGGCAGGCTTCACGGCGGTGGTCGCCGAGCCGGAGACGGAGGCCGTCCGCAACTACCTGGTCCGCAGCGGCTTCGCGTCCGAGGACGGACGGCTGGTGTTGCGCCTGCGCGGCTGAGGCGGACGGCCGCGTGGTGAACCGTCGGGGACAGTCCCCGATGGTTCAACCCGATCGCTCGAGCCGGGTCTGGTGAATCGTCGGGGACAGTCCCCGATGGTTCAGCCCGATCGCTCGAGCCGGGTTCGGTGAATCGTCGGGGACAGTCCCCGATGGTTCAGCTCGATCGCTCCGAGCCGGCCGAACCGGGGCCCTACTCGCAGACGCCGATCGCGCCGCCGCGGAGCACCTCCGGCTCCTTGACCCCGTAGAAGATCAGCTTGTTCGGAAGCTGGACGGCGATCGTGCCGTCCTCCAGGCCCAGGTCGAGCGTCTTCGTTCCCGGGTACTTGGCCTTGAGTTGCTTGAAGCTCAGGTCGAGCGGGACGTCGTCGGCGATCGCGAGGGCGGACGGCAGGGCCCCGTTCAGCTGCAGCCCCCAGCCGTGCAGCGTCCGAGGCGAGGTCTTCTTCGCGTCCTTGGTCTGGAACTCGACCCACAGGTTCTTGAAGACCAGGGTCTCGACCCACGGGCTGGAGCTGTCGAGCTCGCAGGAGCGGCCCGAGGCCGTGTCGGACGGCTTGCCCAGGCGCTCTGTGAGCAGGCTGGCGACGGTCGCCTGCGCCGTCCCGAACGGCAACTCGCCAATGGCGTCCGCCGCGAGAACGATCGCGGTGGCCGACGGCGAAGGGGACGGTGAGGGTGACGGCGACACCGCCGCGGTGACCGGGGCGGAGGCAGTGGCGGAGCCCGGCGTCGCCGGGACGGACGGTGTGGTCCGGTCCACCCCCGGTGCGGTCTGCGCACAGCCACCCAGCCCCAGCGCGAGGGCCAGGGCCGGGGCTACCAGCGCAGTCGCGAGCCTCATCCGTCCCTCCCGTCGCGGAGAACGTGCATCTGCAGGCCGGAGCCCGGTGACGACCCTGCCAGCGTAGCCGCCCCAGCGGGGCGGCCCGCGAGCGAGCCCCGACCGTGAACCGACGCCCCCTGGACGGTCGCGCCCGTCGGGGAGGGACCGCGGAACCGGGAGGGAGTGGAGTGGTGGCCTACTCGCAGGTGGTGAACTCTCCGCCCTGGACCTGGAGCGGGATGTCGTCGCCGGTGAACAGCAGCCTGTTCGGAAGTCGCAGCGCCTGCGTCCCCTCGACCCCCGTCCTGACCGACTTGGCGTCCGGGTACCTGGCCTTCAGCTGCTTCCAGCCCAGGTTCAGCGGCACGTCGTCCTGCATCACCACGCCCTTCGGCAGGCCCCGTTTCGCGAGCACCGCGCCCCAGTTGAAGAGGGTGCGCGGCGAGGTCTTCTTCGCGTCGGCGGCGGCGAACGTGACCCACACCGTGTCGTAATTCACGACGGTCGAGTAGTGGCTGGCCGAGTCGAGTTCGCACAGGGGGCCCCGGCTGGTGTCGGTCGGCTCGCCGAGGAGTGCGGTGACGGCCGCGGTGACCTCCTTCTCCGGGCTGCCGACGCTGAACTCTCCCAGCGTCGTCCCGCCGACCACCAGCGGGGACAGGGACGGCTCGGGCGAGGTGGGCTCGGCGGGGGAAGTGGGCGCGTCGGGGCTCGCCGGCGCGCTGGTGGCAGCGCTGGGCGAGGTCGGGGGCTGCGTTGCGGCCGGAGGCGTGACCCCGCAGCCGGTGAGCGCGAGAGCCAGGAACGTTGCGGTGAAGAGCGGACGGGCGGCCATGGCGGTGCTCCAATCGGACTCGAACGCTGTGAGCGTACTGTGACCGTCTCTGGCAGGACTGCGGACAGGCAGCGAACTACCACCGTCCCCCGGCTGCCGGCGTCCCCGCACTAGCCTGTTGCCTCACGGGTAGCGAAGGGACGGCGCGATGGCAGCGACGAAGCGAGTCGGCATCCTCACCGCGGGTGGTGACAGCCCCGGCCTCAACGCCGCCATCCGCGGCTTCGGCAAGGCGGCGATCGGCAACGGCTGGGAGCTGATCGGCTTCCGGGACGGAATCCGCGGCCTGGTCGAGAACCGCCACGTCCCCCTCGACTCGCGGGCGCTGTCGGGCATCCTGACCGTCGGCGGCACGATCCTCGGCACCAGCCGGGACAAGGTGCACAAGATGAGCATCGACGGCGAGGTCGTCGACGCGCGTCCCCAGGTGGTCGCGAACGTCGAGGCCGAGGGGCTGGACGCGATCATCCTGCTCGGGGGCGGCGGGACGGCGAAGAACGCGCTGCGGCTGGTCGAGGCCGGATTGAACGTGATCACGTTGCCGAAGACCATCGACAACGACATCGCGCGCACCGACACGACGTTCGGCTTCGCGACCGCGATGGAGATCGCCACCGAGGCCATCGACCGGCTGCACTCGACGGCGCACAGCCACCACCGGATCATCCTCACCGAGATCATGGGCCACCGCGCCGGCTGGCTGGCGCTGGGCGCCGGCATCGCCGGGGGCGCCGACATCATCCTGCTGCCGGAGATCCCGTTCTCGGTGGACAGCGTGGCCGACCGGATCCAGGACCGGATGAAGTCGGGCAGCACCTTCTCCGTCGTCGCGATCGCCGAGGGTGCCCGCGACCGGACGGACGCCGCCGATCTGGAGGCCGCCGAGCTGCTCGTCCGCTCGGCGAAGACGCCGGAGGCGTCCGGGGCGGCGCGCAAGCACCTGGCCAACGTGTACGACTCACAGCGCGAGCACACGTTCAAGCTGGCCCGCGAGCTGGAGGCGGTGACGGGGCTGGAGTCCCGGGTGACGATCCTGGGCTACGTCCAGCGGGGTGGCATCCCGTGCGCGGCCGACAGGCTGCTCGGCTCCCGGCTCGGGACGGCCGCTGCGCACGCGGTCGAGAAGGGCCAGTTCGGGGTGATGGTGGCCGCCCGCGGCGAGGACACCGAGCTCGTCCCGCTGGAAGAGGTCGCCGGCAAGGTGAAGCTCGTCCCGCTGGACCACGAGTGGGTGCACACCGCGCGCAAGGTCGGCACCGGCCTCGGCGACTGAACCGAAGTACCTGTCCCCGATCGTTCAGCTGAACCGTCGGGGACAGGTACTTCGGTTCAGCACGGATGGGGAGAGATGATGAGGAGCTTCAGGCAGGTCGACGTCTTCGGGGACGGCGGCATCACCGGCAACCCGCTCGCCGTCGTCCACGACGCGGACGGACTGTCGGACGCCGCGATGCAGGCGTTCGCTACCTGGACCAACCTGTCCGAGACCACCTTCCTGCTGCCACCCACCGATCCCGGGGCCGACTACCGCGTCCGCATCTTCACCGGGACGAACGAGCTGCCGTTCGCCGGCCACCCGACGCTCGGCTCGGCCGCCGCGTGGCTGGCCGCGGGCGGGCGTCCGGGCCGCTCGGACGAGGTCGTCCAGGAGTGCGGCGTCGGGCTGGTCCGGGTGCGGGTCGCCGATGACCGGCTGGCGTTCGCCGCACCGTCCCGGCTGCGCACCGGACCACTGGACGCAGCGCACCTCGCTGTCGCCGAAGCCGTCCTCGGCGTCCCGCGGACGGAGTGGATGGCGCACGAGTGGGGCGACAACGGCCCGCCGTGGACGATGGTCGAACTGGCCGACGCCGCCGCCGTCCGGGCGGTTCGACCCGACCTGACCCAACTCGGCGCGACCCAGCACCTGGGCATCGTCGGACGCGCGGACGGGCGCTACGCCTACGAGGTTCGCGGCTTTGTCGGCAGCTGGGAGGATCCGGTCACCGGCAGCCTCAACGCCGCCGTGGCCCAGTGGCTGCGGGGACGGGGGGTCGTCCCGTCCAGCTACGTCGCCACCCAGGGCTCGCAGCTGGGACGCCACGGCGAGATCTTCGTCGACGACGACGGCACCGACCTCTGGATCGGCGGACGCGTCCGGCCGGTGATCTCCGGCACCGTAGACCTCTGATCGTCTCCCCAGCCTCCTCTCGTCCACCTCGTCTCGCCCGTCTCGTCCGCCTCGTCGGGACGTGGCCGCAGCAGCGGCGTCCAGACTGCGACAACCGCTCTGGGCGCCGAACGGCTCGCCGACTACCCTTGTCGGGTTCGCTGAAATCGAGGTTGACCATGCCCGCACTCCGCTCCCGCACCACCACCCACGGCCGCAACATGGCCGGCGCCCGCGCCCTGTGGCGCGCGACCGGCCTGACCGACTCCGACTTCGGCAAGCCGATCGTGGCGATCGCGAACTCGTTCACCCAGTTCGTCCCGGGCCACGTCCACCTCAAGGACATGGGGCAGCTCGTCGCGGGCGCCGTGGCCGAGGCCGGCGGGGTCGGACGCGAGTTCAACACGATCGCCGTCGACGACGGCATCGCGATGGGCCACGACGGCATGCTCTACTCGCTGCCCAGCCGGGAGCTGATCGCCGACTCGGTGGAGTACATGGTCAACGCGCACTGCGCGGACGCGCTGGTCTGCATCTCCAACTGCGACAAGATCACGCCCGGCATGCTGCTGGCCGCGCTGCGGCTGAACATCCCGACGGTGTTCGTCTCCGGCGGACCGATGGAGGCCGGGAAAGCCGAGGTGGTTGCCGGGGTCGCCCAGCCGCGCCTGGACCTGATCGACGCCATGTACAAGGCCGTCGACGAGAAGGTGAGCGACGAGCAACTGCTCTCGATCGAGCAGAGCGCCTGCCCGACCTGCGGCTCGTGCTCGGGCATGTTCACCGCCAACTCGATGAACTGCCTGCTCGAGGCGCTGGGGCTGGCGCTGCCGGGCAACGGCTCGACCCTGGCCACCGCGTCCGCCCGCGAGGACCTGTTCCTGAACGCCGGCAAGCTCGTCGTCGAGCTGGCCAAGCGCTGGTACGACGAGGACGACGCGTCCGTGCTGCCGAAGTCGATCGCCACCAAGCCCGCGTTCGCCAACGCCATGCGGCTGGACATCGCGATGGGCGGCTCGACCAACACCGTCCTGCACCTGCTGGCCGCCGCGCACGAGGCCGGGGTCGACTTCGACTCCGACGACATCGACGCGCTGTCGCGGATCACCCCCTGCCTGTGCAAGGTCGCGCCCAACACGACGAACTACTACATGGAGGACGTCCACCGCGCCGGTGGCATCGCGGCGATCCTCGGCGAACTCGACCGCGGCGGGCTGCTGGAACGCGGCGTCCACGCCGTCCACTCGCCGTCGCTGGAGAAGTGGCTGGCCGACTGGGACATCCGGGGCGGCTCGCCGCTTCCCGAGGCGGTCGAGCTGTTCCACGCCGCGCCGGGTGGTGTCCGCACCACCGTCCCGTTCTCGTCGACGGCGCGCTGGGAGAGCCTCGACACCGACTCCGAGTCCGGCTGCATCCGGTCGGTGGCGCACCCGTACACCGCTGACGGCGGCCTGGCGATCCTGAAGGGCAACATCGCCGAGGACGGCGCCATCGTGAAGACCGCCGGCGTCGCGGAGGAGTTGTGGACGTTCCGGGGCACCGCGATCGTCACCGAGAGCCAGGAGGAGGCCGTCGAGGCGATCCTGAGCAAGCGCGTCCAGCCCGGGCACGTGGTGATCGTTCGCTACGAGGGCCCCAAGGGTGGCCCGGGCATGCAGGAGATGCTCTACCCCACGTCCTATCTGAAAGGCCTGGGGCTCGGCCGGGAGTGCGCCCTGGTCACCGACGGCCGGTTCTCGGGCGGCTCGACCGGGCTGTGCATCGGCCACGTCTCGCCCGAGGCGGCGTCCGGCGGCACGATCGGGCTGATCGAGGACGGCGACCTGATCGAGATCTCCATTCCGGATCGCGCGCTGACACTGCTGGTGGACGAGACCACGCTGGCCGAGCGCCGGGCGCGCCGGGACGAGCTCGGCTGGAGGCCGAGGAACCGCGATCGGGTCGTCTCGAAGGCCCTGCAGGTGTACGCAGCGATGGCGCTGTCCGCCGACAGGGGCGCGGCCCGCTCGATCGAGCAGGTCACCAACCCGACGCCGGCGAGGACCCCCGAACCCGCCTGAGCCCACCCGGCCCGCCCGGACTGCCCGGGCCCGCCCGTCTCCCGAACGCCACCGTTTCGGTCAAACGCCACAGCGCAGGCAGGGGCGAATGACGAGAACGGCGGCGTTCGATGCGGGGGAGGGCGAGGATGGACGGATGAGTACTCCGGCAGGTTCACCGGTCCGCGCCCTGTTGCTGGACGCGGACGGGGTGGTGCAGTATCCCGAGCTGGGCTGGACCGGGCAGCTGGATGATCTCGGCGGCTCGCCGGGCTTCTTCCGCGACGTGTCGGCCGCGGAACTGCGCGCACTGACGGGCGAGGCCGACCTTGCCGAGTTGGTCGGCGACCTCATCGACAGCCGCGGGCTGGACGTCACCTTCGCCGAGCTGCTCGCGATCTGGTGCCGGATCGAGCTCGACCCGGTGATGGTGAAGCTCGTCGGCCGCGTCCGCGATGCCGGCCTGGTCACCGCACTGGCCACCAACCAGCAGAGCTATCGCGGCGCCTACATGCAGCAGGCCTTCGGCTACCAGGACCTCTTCGACCGCACCTTCTACTCCTTCGAGGTGGGGCTGCGGAAGCCTGACCCGGCGTACTTCCGGACGGTCGTGGACGCGCTCGGCGTCCGTCCGGAGGAGGCGGTGTTCGTCGACGACATGCTCGCCAACGTCCTCGGCGCCCGGGAGGCCGGACTACGCGCCGTCCTCTTCCCCGCCACCGACACCCACGGACACCTCCGACTGAAGCTTCGCGCCGCCGGCGTCCCCGGGGTCTGACTCCCCGCGCCGCCGCGACCAGAGCCGGATGCCCGAACCGATCAGGACGCCGGCGACGACCACGGCGCCACCGACGAGTTCCAGTCGACCGGGCACCTCGCCCAGGACGAGGCCCGCGGTGAGGAGGCCGGCGACCGGGACGAGCATCGAGAACGGGGCGACCACGCCGGCGGGATGTCGGGCCAGCAGCCAGGTCCAGATGCCCGAGCCGACGGCCGTCCCGATCACGCAGGTGTACGCCAGCCCGACCCAGGCCGGGACGGCCGAGGCGCCGAACGCCGTGCTCAGCGACGCCGCGATCCGTCCCGGGCCCTCGACCGCCAGCGAGAGGGCCAGCATCGGCACCGGCACGACAACCGACATCCACAAGGTCAGCTGCAACGGATTGTCGGGCTTCGCGAGCCGGCTGGACAGGTTGCCGAATGCCCAGCCGAGCGCGCCCGCGAGCACGAGCAGGAACGGGACGAGCGCAGCCGCCTGGGCCCGGGCGAAGCCGACGACGGCCATGCCGGCGACCGCGACCGCGATGCCCAGCCACTGCCGTCCCGACACCTGCTCGCGCAGGAGCAGTGCCCCGAGGACGAGCGTGAAGGGTGCGGACGCCTGCAGCACGAGGGACGCGAGCCCGGTCGGCATCCCGGCGGCCATGCCCGCGTACAGGAACGTGAACTGGGCGACCCCGAAGCCGAGGCCGTAGCCGACCAGCCAGCGCAGGGGGACGTGTGGTCGGGGCACGAAGATCACCGTGGGGATCGCGATCAGGACGAACCGCAGCGCGACCAGGAAGAACGGCGGGAACTGGGCGAGGGAGGTGTGGATGGCCAGGAAGTTCACGCCCCAGACGACCGCCACGAGGACGGCGAGCAGGCGGTGGCGGGGCGGCATGCGTCCATCGTCGACGCCCGATCGCTGAAGGACAAGCACAGATTCATGAAGGAAAGCTTTAGGCTGGCTTCATGGATCTGCGGCATCTCGAGCTCCTGCGCGAGCTGGCCGACCGGGGCACCATCACGGCGGTTGCGGCAGCGACGTACCGGTCGCCGTCGGCGGTCAGCCAACAGCTGCGGAGCGCGGAGCGGGCCTTCGGCACGGCCCTCGTCGAGCCGGACGGACGGGGCTTGCGGCTCACCGCGGCCGGCCGGCTGCTGGCGTCCGGGGCGACCGACGTCGCGTCCGCGCTGGCCCGGCTGCAGCGCGAACTCGACGAACTGAGAGGCCGACCCGCGGGAGTGGTCTCGGTGGTCGGCCTGCCGAGCGCGCTGGAGTCGCTCACTCCAGGGCTGTTGGCGAGGCTGGCCGGGACCGAGATCGAGCTCCGCATCGACGACGCGGACGTCTCCGAAGCCGGCTTCTCGGCGCTGGTCGCCGACAACGACCTGGTGATCAGCCACACCATGGGGTCGGCTCCCGCTGGAGCGGACGGGCTGCCGCACCGCGTCGTGGCCACCGAGCCCCTCGACGTGGCGTTGCCGCGCGGCCACCGGCTGGCCGGACGGGAGCGGCTGCGGGCGTCCGACCTGACCGGTGAACGCTGGATCGGAGTGCCGTTCGGGTACCCGTTCGACACCGTCCGGATCGCCATCGAGAACGAGACCGGTCAGCCGCTGGACGTCGTCCAGCGGGTCCGGGACAACCGGCTCGTCGAGGCCCTGGTGGTCGCGGGCCAGGGATGCGCGCTGCTGCCGCGGTTCACGACGCGGGCGCGTCCCGACCTCGTGCTGGTGCCGCTCGCCGGCGTCCGCTCGGTGCGCCGGATCATCGCCCTCGGGCGTCCGGACCGGCTGGAGCGGGCCGCGGTCAGGCTGGTGCTGGACGCGCTGACCGACGCCGGGAGCGAGCTGGCCTGACGACCCGTCCGCCTACTCAGCTCAGGGTCAGCTGGAACCCGTCGCTCGTCGATGTCTTCACCTGGTCCGATCCGGCGTAGCTGGCGACGATCCGCACCTTGCCGGCGGGCAGGCCGGGCACCCGGATCTTCACTTTGCCCTTGCTCGCCGCGGTCAACTTGGCCTTCCCCTTGACCTTTCCGTTCACCAGGACCGAAACCGTGCCCGTGGGCGCGAGCTTGGCGACCTTGACGTTCACGGTGGCATAGGTCGCGACCTTCGCGCGGACCAGGCCGAGCTCGAGGCTCGTCTTCGAGTCCAGCTTGGCGACGGTCTTCGTCGCCGACTTGACCAGACCGCTGGTGTAGCCGGCCTTCTTGGCGGTGACTTCGAGCACGACCTTCAGCCCGGCGTCCTTGGGCTGCAGGGTGTACGTGGTCTTCGTCGACCGCGACTTGCCGTCGACCAGCCAGCGGTAGGAGACCTTGACGCTGCTCGCATTCCAGCGGACGGCCGACGTCTTGACCTTGAGCGCCTTCCCGACCGTCAGGGTCCCCGAGATCGTCGGCTTGCCGGTCGCCTTCAGCACGGGGACGGGAGCCGGAGGCTTCGGCGACGGCGGGACCACGGGCGCTGTCGTGGGTGGCGCGGTGGTCGGCGGTGCGGTCGTGGGCGGTGCGGTCGTGGGCGGGGCTGTGGTGGGCGGCGCAGTGTTGGGCGGGTCAGACGGCTCGGTTGTGGGCGGGTCGGACGGTTCGGTTGTGGGCGGGTCGGACGGTTCGGTTGTGGGCGGATCGGACGGTTCGGTTGTCGGTGGGTCCGATGGGGCCGTCGTCGGCGGGTCCGACGGTTCGGTTGTTGGCGGGTCGGACGGTTCGGTGGTGGGTGGGTCGGACGGTTCGGTGGTGGGTGGGTCGGACGGATCGGTGGTGGGTGGGTCCGACGGTTCGGTGGTGGGTGGGTCGGACGGCTCCGTGGTCTGGTCGCCCGGTGCGGGTTCGGTCGTGGTCTCGCCACCCGGTGCGGGTTCGGTGGGTGGCGTGCTCTCCGCCACGCAGGAGGTGTCGGTGGGCTCGCAGTCGTCCGCGGCCGCTGGCGCGACCGGCCAGCCGACCCCGATCAGCGTCCCGGCGATGAGTGTCGCCAGGGCGATGTTCGATCGTCTGTTCCGGACGCGGTCCGTCCGGTGTTCTCCAATTGTGCTCACGGCTGCCCCTCCGTCGTACGGCGTCAAGAAGCGGCCCCCCGGCCATTCGACGGTAGCAGCGGACGCGCGGGATTACCGGCGAATCGAAGAACTCCCCGTCCAGCTCCGCGGACGCGTCCTGGACGACGCGAAGCCCGGAGGCGAACCTCCGGGCCTCGTCGTGGGGTGTCAGGAGCGCGCGAGGAGTTCCTTCGCCTTCTCCGCGATCACCGGTGCGGTCAACCCGTAGTGCTGCATCAGGTAGTCGGTGGTGCCGACCTGGCCGAACTGCTCGCGGACGCCGATCCGGTACTGCGGGGTCGGTGCCTGTTCGGCGAGCACCTCGGCGACGGCCGAGCCGAGGCCGTTGATCACGTTGTGGTTCTCGCAG
Source organism: Propionibacteriaceae bacterium (assembly GCA_017306015.1). Taxonomy (GTDB): domain Bacteria; phylum Actinomycetota; class Actinomycetes; order Propionibacteriales; family Propionibacteriaceae; genus Propionicimonas. Next base: position 84,720 of record JAFKJK010000009.1, on the reverse strand, counting down.
GTGACCACCGCGCCGGTCTTGCGGACGCTGCCGAGGATCACGTCGGCGTCGAGGGGCTTGATCCGGTAGGAGTCGATGACCTCGGCCTGGATCCCGGACTCGGCCAGCAGGTTCGCGGCCTCGAGCGCCTCGACCACCTCGATCCCGCTGGCGACCAGGGTCACGTCCGAGCCGTCGCGGAGCACCCGGGCCCCGGCCGAGCCGAAGTCGACGCCCGGCGGGTAGACCTCCAGCTTCGGGGCCTTGCGGATCGTCCGGATGTAGGTGAGTCCCTTGCGGGCGTACGCGTCCCGCAGCGCGAACTCGAACTGCACCGGATCGCTGACCTCGTACACCGTGACCTTCGGGATCACCCGGACGATGCCCATGTCCTCGAAGGTCATGTGGGTGCCGCCGTTGTGCTCGGCGGTGACGCCGGCGTCCGAGCCGACCAGGCAGCCGCTCAGCCCCGCGTAGGCGAGGGAGACGAAGATCTGGTCCATCGCCCGCCGGGCCAGGAACTGCCCGAACGAGTGGGCGAAGGCGAAGCCGCCGGTGAGGTTCAGGCCGGCGGCCAGACTCACCATGTGCGCCTCCATGATGCCCACGTTGACGTAGCTGGCGCCCATCACCTCCGCCAGGCCCGAGGTGCTCATCGAGCTGCTCAGGTCGGCCTCCAGGGCATAGACCTCGCCAGGGTGCTCGGCGTACAGGTCGCCGACCACCTTCGCGTACGCCTGGCGCATCTCCAGCCCGACGACGTCACTCATAGCTGATCCCCTCCCGGGCGAGCGCCGCCCCCAGTTGCTCGATCGCCGCGTCGACGGCCGACCGTCCGGCATCGTTGAGCCGCATGTGGTGGTTGTCGAGCGCGTCGGAGACGTAGGAGACCCCGGCGCCCTTGGTCGTGTCCAGGACGATGCAGACCGGTTTGCCGGTCTCCAGGCGGGCGTCAGCGAGGGCCTGGCCGATCGCGGCGGCATCCTGGCCGTCCACGGACCGGGCGGCGAAGCCGAAGGCGGCGAACTTCGCGACGAAGTCCGACTCGCCCCCGATCTCGCTCGCCCAGCCGTCCAGCTGGCGCTTGTTGTGATCGACCAGGACCACCAGGTTGGTCAGCTTCCTGGCCGCGATGAACTGGGCGGCCTCCCAGCACTGACCCTCGTTCAGTTCGCCGTCCCCGACCAGGGTGTACACCCGGTTGGGGCGGCCCTGGGCGCGCAGGCCGTAGGCGATGCCCGCCGCCACCGAGATGCCCTGGCCCATCGAGCCGGTGGTCATCTCCACTCCCTCGACCTTCTGCCGATCGGGATGCGACGGCAGCCGGGTGCCGTTGGCGTTGAGCGTCCACAGCCTCTCGACTCCGAAGAATCCGGACGCGGCCAGCGCTGCGTACAGCGCGGGGCCGGCGTGACCCTTGGACAGGACGAAGTAGTCCCGTCCGGGCCAGTCCGGGTTCTTCGGGTCGAAGGTGAGCTCGCCGCCGTAGAGGGCGGCGAGGGCCTCGACGATGGAAAGGCTTCCACCGAAGTGTCCGTAACCGATGTTGGCGAGTTCTCTCAAGGTGAGATATCGAATCTGTGTCGCAAAGAGACCCAGGTCTCCTGCCATGTGTCATCCTCTCTATCTGACCGCAACACACCGGTTACGGACTACAGCGGTGTCAGGCCGCGACCGGCTCGACAGCTTCCGGCTTCGGCGACTTCTTCAGCAGCGAGTAGGCGATCATCGCGCCGTACACGATCACCAGACCGATGATCACGCCGACCTGGGCCAGGTTCTTGCCCAGCAGGCCGAAGAAGATGCCGTAGACGGTGAAGTCGAAGTCGGAGAAGGTCGTGTTCGCGAACCCGAGCGAGCCCAGCACCGGCATGAGTGCGATCGGCAGGAAGCTGATCGCGATGCCTTGGGCGAACGCGCCGAGAATCGCGCCCTTCAGGCCGCCGCGCGAGTTGCCGAACACGCCCGCGGTGGCGCCGCAGAAGAAGTGCGGGACGACGCCGGGGATGACGATCGGCAATCCGAACAGCACCATGAACGGCATCGACACGATTCCACCGACGAAGCTGGAGAGGAATCCGATGAGCACGGCGTTCGGGGCGAACGGGTAGACGATCGGGCAGTCCAGGGCGGGGATGGCGTTGGGGACCAGCCGCTCGGAGATGCCCTTGAACGCGGGCACGATCTCGGCCAGGATCAGCCGGACGCCTGCCAGGATCACGTACACGCCGGCGGCGAACTGCCCGGCGAGGGTGATCGACCACACGATGTAGTTGCCGACATCGGATCCGGTGGTCTGGCTGTAGCTCTCGGCGTAGCCAGGGCCGGCCGCGATCGCGACGATCAGGTAGACCACCATCATCGTGAGGGCGATGGCGACGGTGCTGTCCCGCAGGAACGCCAGGCTCTTCGGGAAGTTCACGTCCTCAGTGGTGGTGACCTTCTCCTTCTTGCCGCGCAGGGCGTTGCCGATGGCGCCGGCCAGCCAGTAGCCGCCGCCACCGAAGTGGCCCAGGCCCACGGCGTCGTTCCCGGTCATCGTCCGCATGTACTTCTGGAGGAAGAACGGGGACAGGCTCATGATCGCGCCCAGCGCGAGGGCGCCGACCAGGATCAGGCCGAAGCCGCCGAAGCCGACGACGGTGAAGATAACCGCGAGCATGACGGCCATGTAGAACGTGTGGTGGCCGGTCAGGAACACGTGCTTGAACTTGGTGAACGCCGCGATGAGGATGTTCACCAGCATCCCGAAGAACATGATCAGGGCGGTCGTGGTCCCGTACTGCTGGATCGCCACGGCGACGATCGCCTCGTTGTTGGGCACCACGCCCTGAACGTGGAAGCCGGCCTGGAACATGCCGCCGAACGGCGTCAGGGCCGCCTGGACGACACCCGCGCCCGCGGTGAGGACGAGGAAGCCGACGAAGGTCTTGAGCGTGCCCTTGACCGTGTCCGGCGCTCCCTTCTTCTGCAGCAGCAGGCCGATGAGCGCGATCAGCGCCACCAGGAAGGCGGGAGTCCTGGCTATGTCGACCAGGACGCTGACAAATCCATCCATTGCTGAATACTCCTTTGTATGAACGATGGGCTCACTTGAGCCCGAAATCCTCCAGGGTCTTTTCCACCTTGCCGCGCAGCTCGTCCATGTCGATGATGCTGTTCAGGACCACCATGGGCGCGTCGATGCTGAGCCCCTCGGCGATGTCCTTGCTGACATAGAAGACGTCGGCGGCACCCGGCATGGCGCTGGCGACGTCGGCGTGCTCCACCTCGATGCCGCTGACGCCGAGCTCCTTCAGTATCTTCTCGATGTTCATCTGCACCAGGAAGCTGGAGCCGAGTCCAACTCCGCAGATGGCCATGATTTTCATTCCGGTCTCCTTCGTATGGGTTTCACTGGATTTCGGAAAAGACCGCAACCACGTCTTCGGGCGCCGTCGCGCTCTTGAGGCGGTCCACCTTTTCGTCATCGATCAGGACGACGGCGAGGCGCTGCAGCATCTCCAGGTGGGTGGAGCTGTCCGTCGCCGCGAGCATGATGAAGATGTCGATCGGGTGGTCGTCCCGGTCGAGCAGATTCACCGGCTGTCGGCACCGCAGGACCGACAGGCCGATGGCCGACGCCCCGGCCTCGGGACGGGCATGCGGCATCGCGATGCCCTTGCCGAGGTCGTAGAAGGGCCCCTTCTCCTCCGCGATGGCGATCGCGGCCTCGACGTAGGACGGGGTGACCAGGCCCTCGTCGACGAGCGGCTGCCCGGCCAGACGCACCGCCTCCCGCCAGCCGAGTGACTCGTCGCTGAACTGGACCCGGCTGACCGGGAGATAGGTGAAGCCGGTCTCGGGCATCGGCACTCCAATCATTATGACGTCATGATCTATGCCGGGCATCCTGCCACAGCGCGGACGGGGCTCGCAAGGCCTTGTACGCCTACTGGTCATGATGACCTGATGTCATATACTGAGGGCGCTCCGAGGCGGGCGAAGAGGAGGAAGCACGATGGCTGAGCGCGCCAAGTACGTCGTGGTCCGGGATCTCCTCGCCGAGCGGGTCCGGCTCCTGCAGCCAGGCGATCAGCTCCCGTCAGAGGGCGCGCTCTGCGACGAGTACGGCGTGTCGCGGATCACCCTCCGCAGGGCGGTCGAGGAGCTGATCGCGAACGGCCTGCTGGTCCGGGTGCAGGGACGGGGCACGTTCGTCACGGCGCCGCCGAACCCGGAGATCTTCCGGGAGGCCTTCGCCAACAGGGTGCGCGGCTTCTACCGCCAGCAGACCGCGGCCGGCAACCGCGTGGAGACCCGGGTGCTCCGCAACTCGATCTGCCAGGACGCGACGGCCGCCGCGCAGCTGAGCCTGCCGGCCGCGGCCGACCTGATCCAGCTCGACCGGGTGCGCCTGGTCAACGGCGTGCTCCAGCAGGTCTCCACCACCTGGCTCGAGGCGGCCCGCTACCCGCGGGTCCTCGTCCACGACTTCAGCGCCGGGTCGCTCTACGAGTTCCTCGAGGAGACCTACGGCGTCCGGCTCGCCCGCAACGACCTGGTGGTCAAGGTCGGGCTCGCCACGGCCGAACTGGCGGAGAACCTCCGCACCGAGGAGGGGCACCCCCTGCTGGCCATGTCCTCGTCGGTCTACGCCGCCGACGACCAGCCGATCGCCTTCGGCATCACCCACTTCGCCCCGGAGAACAGCGAGATCCTGATCAGCCTGCGGGACTCGGGCGAGCTGCAGCCACAGCTGTCGGCGCAGATCTCCGAGTCGTCCGCGTCCCCTGCCCCCGCCGAGGCGCTGGCATGACGGCAGCCGGATGAGCGGGGCGACAGCGGCTCCCGGCCGGATCCAGGCCCTGCTGATGGACGCCGACGGTGTCCTCCAGCTCCCGCGGGACGGCTGGCTGAGCGAGCTCGCCGAGCTCGGCGGGGGAGTGGACTTCGTCGATGAGCTCTTCGAGCAGGAGGTGGCCGCCCTCGACGGCAGCGTGGACCTGGCGGACGTCCTGGACGACCTCATCCGCCGACGCCGGCTGGACACCCGTCCCGAGCAGATCATCGAGGTCTGGCAGTCCGTCGACCTCTTCTGGCCCATGCTGGAACTGGTCGCCGACGTCCGGCGGGGCGGCGTCGTCACGGCGCTGGCCACCAACCAGCACAGCTATCGCGGCAGCTGGATGAAGCAGGCCCTGCCCTACCGGGAGTACTTCGACCGCGAGTTCTACTCCTTCGAGATGGGCGTGGCGAAGCCCGATCCCGCGTACTTCGAGCAGATCCTCGACCACCTCGCCGTCCCTGCCGACGCGGCCGTCTTCGTCGATGATCGCGCGGAGAACGTCGACGCGGCCGGCTCGGTGGGGCTGCACACCGTCTGGTGCCCGACGCCCGAGGAGCCGGACGCGATCCGCGCGCAGCTGCGCGAGCTGGGTGTGCCCGGGGCCTGAAGCCGGTCCGGAGCGGACGGAAGGCTCAGGGAGCGAGGCGCTCGCGGACCCACTCGCCGCCGTCCAGGCGGAAGCGGACGCGGTCGTGCAGGCGCGACTTGCGTCCGGCCCAGAACTCCCAGGTGTCGGGGACGAGCCGGTACCCACCCCAGTGCGGGGGACGCGGCGGATTCAGCCCGTACTTCGCCGACGCCTTCGCCGCATTCGCCAGCAGGACCCCCCGGTTCGCGATCACCTCGCTCTGCGGGGACGCCCACGCGCCGATCCGGGAATCCAGCGGACGGGTGACGAAGTAGGCGTCCGACTCCTCTGCCGACGTCCGCTCGACCCGTCCCTCGACCCGGACCACGCGCTGCAGCTCCACCCAGTGGAACTGGACGGCGGCGTACGGGTTGGCCTCCAGCTCGCGGGCCTTGCGGGAGTGGTAGTTGGTGAAGAACACCAGGCCGGAGGCGTCCGCCGTCTTCAGCAGCACCACCCGGGTGGACGGCCGTCCGCCGGGACCGACGGTGGCCAGCGTCATCGCGGACGGCTCGGGCACCCGAGCCTTCATCGCCTCGCCGAACCAGCGCTCGAACAGCCCCAGCGGCTGGCCGCCCGCCGCGTCCTCGTCGAGGTCGCCACGCTCGTAGCTGGTGCGCATGCTCGTCAGGTCCACGGACTCAGGCTATGCCGTCCCCGCCGGAACATGCCCACGCGATGGCCGCTTCGGCTCGGCGGCGGCGCGAGCGCCTCAGGTGGCGGCCACCAGTGCCGCGGCGATCGTCCGCACGCCGGCCGCGTTGGGGTGGTCGCCGTCCGAGGCCAGCAGTGGGGTGGGATCGCCGTCGTCGGAGCCCTTGAACGGCGCGACGAGGTCGACGAGCCGGGCACCGCTCGCTGCCGCCCGCGCGGCGATCTCGCGGTTCGCCGCCTGGGTCACGGCGATGTGGAAGCGGAGTTCCTGCGCGCCGGACGCGAGCGCGACCCGGCCGTCGGTGAACACGTTCCAGTAGTTGGTGACCAGCAGTTCCGCGTGGCCGCCGGTGATCTCGGAGAGCCCCGCGAGCAGCTTCGTCAGCCGCTGGCCCATCGCAGCCACGTCCGGGAGGTAGCACGAGACCGGGCAGCCGCCGTCCTGCCACTGGTCGAGGTCGTCCTGCAGGTCGTTCGCGCCGATGATGACCACCACGACGTCGGCCTGGGCCAGGGCCGAGCGGAGGTCGTCATCGTCGGAGAGGTCATTGAGCACATCCTGGGTGGTGTGGCCGCCGACGCCGAAGTTCTGGGCGGACACCCGGCGTCCGGTGGAGTGGGCGAGCTCGCGGGCGTACTCGGCCATGATTCCGTCGCACCCGCAGTTCGTGCCGGACATCACGCTGTCTCCCAGCCCGACAGCGTGCAGCGTGCCCAGCCGGGCCGACGGGGTGGGGCCGGCGACGCTCGGGCTCGCCGTCCCCGGCGGCGTTGCCGGCGAAGCCGACCCCGGGGCCGGGACGGGGCTGGCGGCCACCGGCGGGTCGGCGACGTACCCGGTCGGGTCGCGCAGCGACACCGCCCCCAGGAGCAGCACGACCACGCTGAGCAGTGCCAGCCGCAGTCCCAGGCGGACCGGGCTCAACCGAGCCCCCCCGTCTGCTCCAGCCAGCGCAGGGCGGTGGGCAGGTAGGCGGCGTAGTCCTGGTCGTTGTGCCCGCCCTTGGCGAAGGTGATCACCGAGACGTTCGGGTCACCCTGGGCCACCTGGATCAGGGGGAGGCAGCCCGGGTAGGACTCCTTGTCCTGGAGCCCGGTGATGATCAGCAGGTGCGCGCCCCTCGTGCCGAGGTGCGACTTGTACAGCACCAGCGGCGAGTTCTGCTTGCGGTTGGTGACGTTCCCGCCCCACAGGTCGCCGGTGGTGTGGTCCTCGTAGGGAACCATCTCGCCGCCGAAGGAGACCCCGGCGGCGAACATCGTCGGGTACTTCAGGGTCAGCTTGGCCGCGCACAGCCCGCCGGTGCTCCAGCCGAACACCGACCAGTGCTTGCCCAGCGGCTGCACCCGGTAGGACGCCTCGAGGGCGTGCGGGACGTCCTCGGTCAGCCACGACTCGGCCTGCGGGCCGTGCGGGACGTTGACGCACTCGGTGTCCCGCGGCGGGTTGATCATGATCGGGGGGAACACCGCGACGAACGGCTTCACCTGGCCGGACTTGATCTCGGCGCTGGCCACCGAGCCGAAGTGGTACTCGTTGTACACGATCTGGGGGCTCGACGGCTGGCCGGGCAGCATCATCACGACCGGATACCTGCGATCGGCGTTGACCGCGGCGTCGTACTGCGGAGGCAGCCAGACCAGCGCCTGGCCGTGGACGCCGGAGGCGGTGCCGTCGATGTGGAGGGTCTCGACCCGGCCCTGACCGGCGTCCAGCGAGCTGGTGTCCACGTTCTCGGGCTCGGTGGACGTCCGGCCCAGCAGGTCGTCCCAGGTGTTGTAGAACCCGTAGCTGCGGTTCACGACGAGGAAGAGCGCCGAGACGGCGAGGAGCTGGCAGACGACGGTCAGCGCGAGCGGCTTGACGAAGCGGACGGGCCATCGACCCGGGGGCCGGTCCGGACGCCGGCGGGCCAGCAGCAGGGCCGTCCCGATCGGCGTGAGGACGGCGAGGGCGGCGACGATCCCGATGAGTACCGTGTTGGTCGGTTCCATGGCTGCCTCCTCGGCAACGACCGCGTTCGAACGCGCGTCTGCAACGGTAACTCCGCTGGCCAAGCCCCCCTTTGGGCGCCGGGCCGCTCTTGGCCCGGACGGCTATGGTTCGATCCGGGAGGTACACCGGGATGGCCGCGGTGCGGCGAGGGCGTGAACGCGCAGCCAAAGTGCTGATCGTCTGCTACGCGCTCGCGATCCCGGCCGCACTGGCCAGCCGGATCTTCGAACCACCGCCCGAAGCCGGGCCCGGACCGGTCGCCCTCGCCTTCACCCTGCTGAACGTCCCGGTCGCGCCGAGCCTGCTGTCGGCCGTCCTGCTCGCGCTGATCACCGTCTTCCTGCTGCAGCGCAAGCGCTTCGGGCTGTGGGTCGTCGCCGCCGGTCAGGTGGTCGGCATCTACCTGGGCATCGCCGTCCTGCTGTCCGCGCCGACGTCGCCCTGGTTGCGCCGGTGGCGCGAACTGCACTCGCTCGGGGAGGCGCTGGACGTGGCATCGATCCCGATCGGGGTCGCCGTCCTGTTGCTGCTGTGGTGGCTCGCGCCGGCTTTCCCCGCCCGCCAGCGCCCGGGCTCCTGGCTGCGCGCGCTGCTCGTGGCCCTGGCCGGTAGCGCGGTGACCATCGCGGTGACCTTCGCCCTGGTGCAGTCGGTGCCGTCCCTGTCGGAACACTCGCGGCTCGAGGCGGTGCTCGCCACCCTGAGCCGCGCGGCGGGCAACAACCTGCCGGGGACCCGGCACCTGCTGCGTGACCTGCCGCGGTGGGCGCCCGAGGTGACCAGCCTCCTGGCGAGCCTCACGCTGGTGGCCGTCGTCGCCGTCTTCGTCGCGTCCGCGCGCAGCCTCACCCGGTGGTCGCCGGACCGGGAGCTGGCGCTGCGCCGGCTGATCCGCGAGCACGGCGGGGCGGACGCGCTGGCCTATCTCGCCACCCGGAGGGACAAGTCCAGCCTGTTCTCCCCCGACGGCCGGGCCGCCGTCACCTACCGGGTCCTGTACGGGGTGTCGCTGGCGTCCGGGGATCCGATCGGCGAGCCGGACTCGTGGGCGTCCGCGGTCGCCGAGTGGCTCGCCGAGGCCCGCCGGTACGGCTGGCTGCCGGCCGCCATCGGCGCCAGCGAGCGGGGCGCCCGCGCCTACATGGCGGCGGGCCTGGACGCGCTGTACCTGGGTGACGAGGCGGTCCTCGACCCGTCCACCTTCCGGCTCGGGAGCGCTGCGATGACGCCGTTGCGCCGTTCGGTGAAGCGGACGCAGCGCGAAGGCGTCAGCGTCCGGATCAGGACCCAGCGGGAGATCCCCGCCGAGGAACTGGACGAGCTGATCGCCACCGCGGAGTCCTGGCTGGCCGCGCCCGAGCGGGGCTTCTCGATGGCCCTGAACCGGCTCGGCGACCCGGCCGATCCGGACCTGACGTACGTCACCGCCCATCTCGACGACCGGCTGGTCGGCCTGCTCAGCTTCGTGCCGTGGGGGGCGTCCGGACTGTCCCTCGACGTGATGCGGCACGCGCCGGACGCGCCCAACGGCACCACCGAGCGGATGGTCTGCGAACTCCTCGGCGACGACCGTGCGCGCCGCCGGGTGTCGCTGAACTTCTGCGTCTTCCGGCGGTCCTTCGCCGAGGCGGACGCGCTCGGAGCCGCGACGATGGCCCGGATGGGCAACGCCGTGCTCGGGTGGTTCGACCGGAAGTGGCAGCTGGAGCGGCTCTACCGGGCCACCGAGCGCTACCAGCCGCACTGGGAGCCGCGGTTCGCCTGCTACGCCCAGGGGCTGGCGCTCCCGTGGGGCGCGGTGGCGATGGCGACGGCCGAGGGCTTCCTGCCCTTCCTCGGCTTCGACCGGAGCCACGGCGCGCAGAACGCGCTCGACGCCGATGGCCTGGCCGAGGCCATCCGGCTCGCCGAACCCGTCCCCGACCCCGGTCCGCGGCGCAGTGACCAGGTGCGGGCGCGGCTGCGGCTGCGGGAGGCGGCCGCAGCGTCCGGCGTCGACCCGTATCCACCAGCGGGGTTCCGGGCCACGCATCGGCTCGCCGATCTCGCCGGGGCAGCGACGGGCGCCCGGGTGGCGGTGGCCGCGCGGATCAGGCGCGTCCGGGACCACGGCGGGGTGGTCTTCCTCGACCTCGTCGACGCCGACGCCGTCGTCCAGGCGTTCGCCGAGCGGACGGTGGTCGGTGCGGACCGGCTCCGGCTGGCGTCCCGATTGCTGCGGACGGGTGACCTGGTCGGTGTCGTCGGCACCTGGACGGCCAGCCGCACCGGCACGCCGTCGCTGGCGGTCGCGGAGTGGGCGCTGCAGGCGAAGGCGCTGCAGCCGGTGCCCTGGGACGGTCTGGTGGACCCGGAGGTGCGAGTGCGGCAGCGGACGCTCGACCTGGTCGTCCACCCCGCCGGTCTGGACACCCTGCGGCAACGAAGCGCCGTCGTCGCGGCCGTCCGGAGCCACCTCGGGCAGGCAGGTTTCACCGAAGTGGAGACGCCGATCCTGCAGGCCGTCCACGGTGGCGCGGCGGCGCGTCCGTTCCGCACCCACGCCAACGCCTACGACTACGACCTGAGCCTGCGGATCGCGCCGGAGCTGTACCTCAAGCGGCTCGTGGTCGCCGGCTTCGGGCCGTTGTTCGAGCTCGGCCGCAACTTCCGCAACGAGGGCGCGGACGCCACCCACAACCCGGAGTTCACCTCGCTGGAGGCCTACCTCCCGTGGGCGGACTACACCGACATGCGCCGGCTGACCCAGGAGATCGTCCGCGTCGCCGCGATGGCCGTGAACGGCCGGCCGGAGCTCCCGGACGGCTCCGGCGGCTGGCTGAGCCTGGACGGGGACTGGCCGGTGGTGCCGATGCTGGACGCGGTCAGCCGCGCCGCCGGTGCCGAACTCGGCCTCGATACCGACATCGACCTGCTGCTGGAGCACGCCCGCCGGGCCGGTGTCGCGGTGACCCCGCTGATGGGAGCCGGCGCGATCCTGGAGGGGCTGTACGGCGAACTGGTCGAACCCCGGACGGTCCGTCCGACCTTCTACACCGACTTCCCCAAGGAGACCTCGCCGCTGACCCGCTCCCATCGGACCCGTCCGGGTCTCGTGGAGCGCTGGGACCTCGTGGTCCGGGGGATGGAGCTGGGCACGGCCTACACCGAGCTCACCGACCCGGTCGACGAGCGCGAGCGGTTCGCCCTGCAGTCGCTGCTGGCCGCGGCGGGCGATCCGGAGGCGGCCGAGCTCGACGAGGCGTTCCTCGAAGCCCTCGAGGTGGGCATGCCGCCGACCGGAGGCCTGGGCATCGGCATCGACCGGCTGTGCATGCTGGTCACCGGTGCCCCGCTGCGCTCGCTGCTGGCGTTCCCGTTCGTCAAGCCCCGCTGACCCCGTCCCCGCCGACCCCCGTCCCCGCCGACCCCCGTCCCAGCTGCCCCCTCGCCGAGCGCCACCGTTCCGGTCATTCGCCCCAACCCAGGGTGTGGCTCTTGACCGAAATGGTGGCGTTCGACGGTTCAGGGTGAACCGAAGTACCTGTCCCCGACGGTTCAGCGGTCGACGGGACGGGTGGTCGGCTCACCTCGGACGGAGCGGGCCGGCGGGCGGTCGCCCCGGATGGACGCCACCATGTCCGCCACCTGGCGGGTCGCGGCGACGTCGTGGGCGCGGAAGACGGTGGTCCCCAGCCAGCCGGCGACGGCCGTCGCCGCCAGCGTGCCGGAGAGACGCTCGTCGACGGGCAGGTCGAGGGTCTCGCCGACGAAATCCTTGCGTGACAAGGCCTGCAGCACCGGGAAGCCGAGGGCGGCCACCGCGCCGGTTGCAGCCAGCACCCGCAGCGAGTGCCGGGTCGTCTTGCCGAAGTCGAGCGTCGGGTCGACCAGGACGCGTTCGGCCGGCACCCCGGCCTCGACCGCGCGCGCAGCGCCCGCCGCGAGGGTGGCCAGCACGTCGCGGACGACGTCGTCCGGGTGGTCGCCGTAGCTGACGGCGACCGGGTCCGTCCGCGGCGGCAGCCCGCCGGTGTGCGACACCACGTAGCCGGCACCGATCCGGGCGGCGGCGCCCACGAGTCCGGGATCGGCCCCGGCCCAGGTGTCGTTGACGAGGTCGACGCCGGCAGCGGAGCAGGCGACGGCCACGTCGCTGCGCCAGGTGTCCAGGCTGAGGATCACGTCGGGGTGACGTTTCCGCGCAGCCTGCAGGAAGGGCAGGACGCGCTCGATCTCCTCCTCCACCGACACGACCGGACCCTCCTGGCCGGCGCGGACGCCGCCGACGTCGATCAGGTCGGCGCCGTCGGCGAGCATCCGGTCGACCGCGTCCAGCCCGGCGTCCAGGTAGTAGCGGGCGGACGCGTAGAACGAGTCCGGGGTGCGGTTGATGATCCCCATCACGGCCGGGTGGGCGGCTTCGAACCGGCGTCCCCGCAGCACCAGGGGCGCGGTGGGGACGGGCGGGCTCGGCCACGGATCGCTCACACGCCCACTCTGCCGCACCAGGCCGGCGACGCGAGCGCCTTGACCGGACGTGGCGAGTCGGTGTCGCTACGCTGTGGCCGTCCCGCCCGTTCCGTCCGTCCGATCAGGAGAAGAATGACGAGCTACGACAACGACTCCGCGGCCCAGGCCCTCCTGTCGCTCCCCGTGATCCTGCTCAGCCTGGTGATCGGGATCCTGACGATCATCGCGCTGTGGAAGGTGTTCACCAAGGCCGGCGAACGCGGCTGGGCCTCGATCGTCCCGTTCTACAACGCCTACGTGGAATTCCGGATCGCCGGGTTCAACCCGTGGCTGTTCCTCCTGCTGCTGGTCCCGGTCGTCAACGTGGTGCTCTGGATCCTGGTGGCGTTCCGGATCGGGACGGCCTTCGGCAAGAGCGCCGTCTGGTCGATCTTCCTGATGATCATCTTCCCGACGATCGGCATGCTGATCCTCGGCTTCGGCAGCGCCGCCTACGACCGGAGCCGGATCGCCTGAGCATTGCCACTGGCCCGACCGCCTAGGGTTGAGCCCAGCAGACCCGAGGGGGAGACGTGGCGCCGAACTGGTTGCGAGTGACGATTCCGATCGCGCTGGTCGCGCTGGCCTGGCCGGCCTCGGCCGTCCCCGCCCACGCCGTCCCCACCAGGACGCCGACCCGGACGGTCGCCGCCGCGTCCGCCCACACCAGTGCCGCCGAGGCTGCCAGGGTCGATCGGGTCCGCGCGCCGAAGATCGGCTGGTACAAGGCGAAGGCGTGGAGCTACTCCCTCGCCACCGTCCATCTGCCGCTCGACTACGACCACCCGTACGGACCCAAGGTCGAAGTCGCACTGGCCAAGATCCCCGCGGCCGATCCCAGCCGTCGCATCGGGACGCTGTTCCTCAATCCGGGCGGGCCCGGTGGCTCCGGCGTCCAGCTCGCGTTGCAGGCCTCGGGGTTCCTGTCCCAGGACGTCCTCGACCGCTTCGACATCGTCGGCTTCGACCCGCGCGGCACCAACTTCGGGACGAAGGTGAAGTGCTTCTCCGGCCCCCGCTCGTCCACGCTGACCCTGCAGTACCTGGACGGCATCCCCGTCAGCAAGACCGAGCGGCGCCACTACCTCAGCGCCGCCAGGAAGCTCGCCTCCGGCTGCAGCGGGCGCGGACACCGGATCGCGTCGGCGATGTCGACGACGGAGGTCGCCCGCGACCTGGACGTCCTGCGCCGCGCGGTCGGCGACTCGAAGCTGAGCTATCTCGGCTTCTCCTACGGCAGCTACCTCGGTGAGGTCTACGCCAGCATGTTCCCCGACCGCTTCCGGGCGATCGCCCTGGACGGCGTCATCGACCCGGTCGCCTGGCGCGGCACGGCGAGGACGGCCGGCGTCCCGATGAGCCTGCGACTCGGCGCGGCCGAGGGCGCCTGGCAGGCGCTGACCAGGGCGTTCGCGCTGTGCCGGGCCGCCGGACCCACCTACTGCGAGCTGGCCGACCCGATGGCGGCGCTGAAGTCGGTGGCCGCAGCGCTGCGTTCCGGGCCGCTGGAGACCGAGTACGGCACCCTGACCTACTCCGACCTGGTCCAGTCGCTGCTGGACGCGCTGTACAACCAGGCCGGCGGGCCGGAGACCGCGGTCGCCCTGGTGGCGTCCGCCCAGGACGCGCTCGCCGGCGGCGATGACGACGCGGACCTGCTGTTCACGCTGGTCAAGAAGGTCCGGCAGAGCCGTTCCGGCTTCAACTTCCCGTACGACAACTCGACCGACGCCTACTCCGCCGTGATGTGCACCGACGCCGCCCAGCCGCGCAGCCAGGACACCTGGCGGAAGGCGATCGCCAAGCGCTCGAAGAAGGCGCCCTACTTCGCCGAGGCCTGGGGATGGTCGGACGTCCAGTGCGCGCGGCGGTACTGGACGGCCGGCGACGAGGACCGCTACCGCGGTTCGTTCTCGAAGCGGACGGCCAGGCCGGTCCTGCTCGTCGGGGACTACTACGACCCGGCCACGCCGTACGCCGGCGCGGTCGCGACCCACAAGCGGATGCCGAACAGCTGGCTGATCACGTCCGACTCGTGGGGGCACACCGCGTACGGCACGTCCGACTGTGTCACCGACCAGGTGGACGCCTACCTGCTGCGCGGGCACAAGCCGTCCGCACGGGTCTGTGCCAGCGACTACGTCCCGTTCTCCGATCCGCTGGACGAGGGCGACGACCCCGGCACCGACCCGACCATGACGCAGGCTGCGGCCGCCGGCATGGGTCCGATCGTCGCCCGCGGCTGACCCTCGGCGAGCCCTCCCGGGCAGAGTCCCGGACGGTTCGCACTCCCTCCGGGGCTCTCAGAGCCAGCCGTTCTCCTCGGCGATCCGGACGGCCTCCGCCCGGTTGGCCGCGCCGGTCTTGCCGATCGCCATCGAGAGGTGGTTGCGCACTGTCCCCTCGCTGAGGAACACGCGGGAGGCGATCACCGCGGCCCCGGCCCCGTCCCGTGCGGCCCGCAGCACGTCGGTCTCCCGCCCGGTCAGCGGCGACTCGCCGGCCACCAGGCTGTCGGTCGCCAGGACGGGGTCGACGACCCGCAGCCCGGCGTGCACCCGGCGGACGGCGTCCGCCAGCTTCGCCGCGGGCGTGTCCTTGACGACGAAGCCGCTGGCGCCGGCCTGCAGTGCCCGGCGCAGGTAGCCCGGACGCCCGAAGGTGGTCACGATCAGCACCCGGACCTCGGGGAACGCGGCGCGGACGGCGGCGGTGGCGGCGATCCCGTTGAGGCCGGGCATCTCGACGTCCAGCAGCGCCACGTCCGGCCGGTGCCGGCGGACCGCGTCCAGCACCTCGTCGCCGGAACCGACTTCGGCGACGACCTCCAGGTCGGGTTCGAGGCTCAGCAGTGCGGCCAGCGCACCCCGCACCAGCGCCTGGTCGTCGGCCAGCAGGACGCGGATCACGGCCGGGTCACCACCCGCAGCGCGAAGCCGGGGTCGAGCGCCTCGGTGACCACGGTCGCGCCGGCCTTCGCCGCCCGCTCGCGCAGCCCGACCAGACCGTTCCCGGACGCCGCGTCGCCGGGCCCGCGGCCGTCATCGATCACTTCCACGCCGGAGGCGGACAGCCGGACGCGGCAGTGCCGGGCACCGGAGTGGCGGATCACGTTCGTCGTGCCCTCGCGGATCGTCCAGGCGAAGAGTTCGCGCAGGTCGCCGGTCACGTCGTCGGTGGAGTTCGGCAGCTCGGCGTCGATGCCCGCAGCCGTCAAGGCCTCCCTCGCCCGGGCGAGCTCCCCGGACAGCGACGGCTGCCGGTAGCCCGAGACCGCCTGCCGGACGTCGGCCAACGCGTCCCGGGACAGCCGCTCGAGCTCGGTGACCTCGGCACGGGCGCGCGGCGGGTCGGCGTCGAACAGGCGTCCGGCCAGTTCGGCCTTCACCGTGATCACCGTGAGCGAGTGGCCGAGGATGTCGTGCAGGTCACGGGCGAAGCGGTTGCGCTCCTCCTCGACGGCCAGCCGGGCGTTCTCCTCGCGGGCGAGCACGAGGTCCCGGTTGCGGGCGATCATCTGCTGCACGCCCCACATGGCGAAGCCGACCGCCGCGATGGCCATCGTCAGGCTGGCGTCCTCCTGCCAGCCGGGCAGCAGCCGTCCGGCCAGGTCGTTGCCGACAGCCAGGACGGCGGTCACGACCAGACCCGCCCGCAGGGGCAGCACCTGCATGGCCGCCACGACCAGGTACGGGAGCACGGAGGTGCCCTCCTGGCCGAGCGTCCACAGCAGCACGGCGGCGCACCCGCACAGGACGGCGAAGTGGGCCGCACCGCGTCCGGTGGGGACCCCGGGCGGCGCGTCGACGAGGAAGAGGAGCAGGAAGCTCGCGGCGAAGACGACGAGCGCGACCAGGGCGAGCCAGCCGGCAACGGTACCGAGGGCGTCCCACGCCGTCCGTGCCGGCCCGGCCAGGAAGACCAGCCAGACGGCGGCGAACAGCGTCCCCCGGACCGGCCCCGGCCGGGGGATCCGCCCTTGCGGACGGGCGATGCTGGTCATGCCGCCCACCGTAACGCTCACCCGCGGGCGGTGTCCCGGCTCATCCGCCAGGCAGCGCCGGCGATGAACAGTCCCAGCCACACCACGGCGTTGACCACGGCGTACCAGGGCAGCTCGCCGGTGAGCGGGAAGCGACTGATCTCGGCCACCCCGAACATCGGCGTGAACGCGGAGATCGTCCACATCAGGGTGCCCTGGGGGATCGGGATGAACACGTTGCCGAGGAACGCGAGCGCCGCCATCCCCGGGCCGAGGAACTGCATCGCGTTCTCGCCCGGAACGAGGTAGCCGACGAACACGCCGAGTGCGGCGAAACTCAGCGTGCACACGACGGTGAGCAGGCCGCACGTCAGCCAGGTGCCGAGCGGCATCTGCGCTCGTCCCTGGGCCACGCCGATCAGGTTCACCACCACGATCGCCACGATGCCCATCGACAACGCGCACAGCGACTTGGTGAGCACGTAGGCCGCCGGACGCAGTGGCGTCAGCCGAAGCTGTCTGGACCAGCCCTGGGCCCGCTCCATCGCCACGGACGCGCCGGTGCTGGCGGCGATCATCGACGCGCCGTACAACGCCATCGCGACCAGGATGTACGCGGCCACGTTCCCCTGGCCGACCGGCTCGTTCCAGTCACTCTGGCCGCCGAAGGCCAGCAGCATCATGCCGGGGAACGCGAAGGTGAAGATCAGCGTCCGTCGGTTGCGCAGCAGGCGCTTCAGCTCGATGCCGAGCAGGGTGCGGTTGAAGCCGCCCCAGCGCGGGACGGTGCGGATGAGGTCCATGGCGGTCATCGGTCGGCCTTTCCGGTCAGGCTCAGGAAGGCCTCCTCCAGGCCCCTGGCGGTGATCTCGACGTCCTTCGCCGAGGTCTGGGTGAGCAGGTGGCGGGCGACGGCGTCCGAGTCCTGGGCGTGGATCAGGACGACGTCGCCGCGCAGTTCGAGCGAGTCGACGCCGGGGACGCGAGAGAGCGTGCCGGCGTCCGCGCCGGGGAGGGTCGCCCGGATCGTCCGGCCACTGGCCAGCGCCCGCAACTGCGGTCCGGAGCCGTCGGCGACCACGCGTCCGCCGCTGAGCAGGACGATCCGGTCGGCGTACTGGTCGGCCTCTTCCAGGTAGTGGGTGGCGAACAGCACGGTGCGGCCGAGGGCGGCGTCCGCGCGGATCGCCTGCCAGAAGGCGCGGCGTCCTTCGACGTCCATGCCGGTGGTGGGCTCGTCGAGCAGGAGCAGGGCGGGGTCGGGCAGCAGGGCGAGCGCGAAGCGCAGTCGCTGCTGTTCGCCACCCGAGCACTTCCCGACCTTGCGATCGGCGAGGCCGGTGATGCCGGCGACGTCCAGCACCGCGTCCACGCTCTGGGTGGACGCGAACAGGCTCGCCACGTACGCGACGGTCTCGCGGACGCTGAGGTCCTTCAGCAGCCCTCCGGTCTGCATGACCGCGGACACCAGGCCGTGGGCGATGGCCTCGCGGGGCGGCAGGCCGAGGACCTCGACCTCGCCGTCCGTCGGCCGGGACAGGCCGAGCACCATGTCGATGGTGGTGGTCTTGCCGGCGCCGTTCGGGCCGAGGAAGGCGACCACCTCGCCCTGGCCGATCTCGAGGTCCAGGTTGCGGACGGCCTGCACGTCGCCGAAGCTGCGACTCACTCCTCTCAGGGAGATCGCCGGGACCGTGTGTTGCGCTGCCGTTCTCACCGGCGTGTTTATCACTTGCGTCATGCCCATCAGCCTGCCGCGGGCCGGCGTCCCCCACCTCGCCCGGCCGTCACGACCTGACCGTGACAGATGTCAGGCCCGCCGATCCGAAGCCGAACGAAACGGGGACGGTTCCCTTTCCGGTTCGGCCGCGAGTGAACCGCGAGGAGACCGTCCTCTTTCCGTGCCGATCAGCCGATCTCGACCAGCAGGTCGCCGCCCTCCACGGCCTGGGCGCGGCCGATCGCCGCGCGCAACACCCGGCCGGCGACCGGAGTGGTGATGGCCGCCTCCATCTTCATCGCCTCGATCGTCGCCACCTGTTGGCCGGCCGCGACCTCGTCGCCGACGGCCACCGTGAGCGTGACCACGCCCGCGAACGGTGCCGGCACCTGGCCGGGCGCCTTCGGGTCGGCGCGCTCGGCCGTCGCGACGGTGGACGTGACCGACTCGTCGCGGACGGAGATCACCCGCATCTGGCCGTTCACCGTGCAGATGACCTGGCGCATGCCCCGGTCGTCCGGGTCGCCGATCGCCGAGATGCCGAGCAGCAGCGTCTTGCCCTTCTCGATCCTGACCTCGACCTCCTCGCCCTGCCGGACGCCGTGCAGGAACTCCCGGGTCGGCATCTCGGTCAGCCCCGAGTACGCCTCGAAGGACTCCTCGTAGTCCCGCAGCGGCCCCGGGAACAGCAGCCGGTTCAGCGTCCGGCGAGGGTTGGCCTCCAGGTCCGCCGCGTCCTCGGTGGACAGCTCGGTGACAACGGGTTTCGTCACCCGTCCCGCCAGCGCCCTGGTCCGGAACGGCTCCGGCCAGCCGCCGGGAGGATCGCCCAGGTCGCCGTTGAGGAAGCCGATCACCGAGTCGGGGATGTCGTACTTCTCCGGGTGTTCCTCGAAGTCGGCCGGGTCGGCGTTGCGCCCGACCAGCGCGAGCGCGAGGTCGCCGACCACCTTCGAACTCGGGGTGACCTTCACGATGTTGCCCAGGATCCGGTTCGCCGCGGCGTACATGTCCTCGATCGCCTCGAACCGGTTGCCCAGGCCCAGCGCGATCGCCTGCTGGCGCAGGTTCGACAGCTGCCCTCCGGGGATCTCGTGGTGGTAGACCCGCCCCGTCGGCCCGGGCAGGCCGGACTCGAACGGCCAGTACTGCTTGCGGACGGCCTCCCAGTACGGTTCGAGCGCCTCGACGGCCTCCAGGCTCAGCCCGGTGTCCCGTTCGGTGTCCTCCAGCGCAGCGACGAGGGCGGACATCGACACCTGCGACGTCGTCCCGGCCATGGACGCAGCCGCGACGTCGACCGCGTCCACACCGGCGTCGATCGCGGCAAGCAGGGTGCCCAGCTGACCGCCGGCGGTGTCGTGGGTGTGCAGGTGGACCGGCAGGTCGAAGTTCGCCCTGAGCGCGGTGACCAGCTTCGCGGCGGCCGGGGCGCGCAACAGCCCCGCCATGTCCTTGATCGCCAGGATGTGCGCGCCCGCCGCGACGAGCTGTTCGGCCAGGTGCAGGTAGTAGTCGAGCGTGTAGAGCTTCTCGCCCGGCGAGGTCATGTTGCCCGTGTAGCACAGTGCGGCTTCGGCGACCGCGTGGTCGGTCTCCAGCACCGCCTCGATCGCCGGACGGATCGCCTCGACGTTGTTCAGCGCGTCGAAGATCCGGAACACGTCCAGCCCCGAAGCGGCCGCCTCGTGGACGAACGCGCTGGTCACCGCCAGCGGGTAGGGCGTGTAGCCGACGGTGTTGCGGCCGCGCAGCAGCATCTGCAGGGGGATGTTCGGCATGGCCTCGTGCAGCGCGTCCAGCCGGTCCCACGGGTCCTCCTTGAGGAACCGCAGCGCGACGTCGTAGGTGGCTCCGCCCCACGCCTCGACGCTGAACAGCTGCGGCAGCGTCCGGGCGATCACCGGAGCGACGTGCAACAGGTCCCGGGTGCGGACGCGGGTGGCCAGCAGCGACTGGTGGGCGTCCCGGAAGGTGGTGTCGGTGACCGCGACGGCGGTCTGGGCGCGCAGCTCGGCCGCCCACTGCGCCGGCCCGACCTCCAACAGCCGCTGCCGGGAGCCAGACGGCGGCGGCGCGGACGCGAGCTCGCGCGACAGCGCCGGCAGTTTCTCCTGCGGACGCAGGGTGGTGCGGGCCTCTCCGTGCGGCTTGTTGACGCTCACCTCGGCCAGGTAGGTGAGCAGCTTCGTCCCCCGGTCGGCGGGCAGGTGGTAGTGCAGCAGGTAGGGACGGTCGTCGATGAAGCTGGTGCTGGTCCGGCCCGCGAGGAAGTCCGGGTCGGAGATCACCGCCTCCAGGAACGGGATGTTCGTCGAGACGCCGCGGACGCGGAACTCGCTCAGCGCCCGGTGCGCCCGCCGCGCCGCCGATCCGAGGTCGGCTCCCCGGCAGGTGAGCTTGACCAGCATCGAGTCGAAGTGGGCGCTGACCGTGGCTCCGGCGAAGACCACGCCGCCGTCCAGCCGGACGCCCGCACCGCCCGGCGTCCGGTAGACCGAGATCACGCCGGTATCGGGACGGAAGCCGTTCTCCGGGTCCTCGGTGGTGACCCGGCACTGCAGCGCCGCGCCGCGGACGCTGATCGCGTCCTGGACCAGGCCGAGCTCCGCCAGGGTCTCCCCGGCCGCGATCCGGATCTGGGACGAGACGAGGTCGACGTTGGTCACCTCCTCGGTGACGGTGTGCTCCACCTGGATGCGCGGGTTCATCTCGATGAACCGGTAGCGACCGTCCTCGCCGAGCAGGAACTCGACGGTGCCGGCGTTCACGTAGCCGATCTGCCGGGCGAAGCGGACGGCGTCGGCGCAGATCCGGTCGCGGAGCTCGGGGTCGAGGTTGGGCGCCGGGGCGATCTCGACCACCTTCTGGTGCCGCCGCTGGACGGAGCAGTCGCGCTCGAACAGGTGGATGACTTCGCCGGTGGCGTCGGCGAGCACCTGCACCTCGATGTGTCGCGGACGGATGACCGCCTCCTCCAGGTACATCCGGGCGTCGCCGAAGGCCGAGGCGGCCTCGCGCATGGCCTCCTCGATCGCCGGCCGCAGCAATGCCGGTTCCTCCACGCGCCGCATGCCCCGTCCGCCGCCGCCGGAGACCGCCTTCACGAACAGCGGGAAGCCGAGTTCGTCGGCCGCGGCGACGAGGACGTCGACGTCCTCGCTGGGCTCCGATCCCCGCAGCGTCGGCAGGCCGGCCGCCCGGGCTGCCTCGATCGCCCTGGCCTTGTTGCCGGTGAGTTCGAGCACCTCGTGGGACGGCCCGATGAACGTGATCCCGGCGTTCTCGCAGGCCTGGGCGAGGTCGGGGTTCTCCGACAGGAAGCCGTAGCCGGGGTAGACCGCGTCCGCCCCGGCGTGCTGGGCTGCCTCGATGATGCCGCGCACATCCAGGTAGGCCCGGACGGGGTGGCCGTGCTCGCCGATCTCGTACGACTCGTCCGCCTTGAGCCGGTACTCGGCGTGCCGGTCCTCGTAGGGGAACACCGCGACGGTGCCCACCCCGAGTTCCGTCGCGGCCCGGAAGGCACGAACGGCGATCTCGCCCCTGTTCGCGACCAGGATCTTGTTGAACATCGTTGCGCATTCCTCCGTGAGCCGATCGTGCCGCCTGGATGGCGACTGTAGCCGCCGGTGGAGCCCTCCGGCACGATCTTTCCCGCTGGACGGCCGGCGCGCAGGCATGCGGCCCGTCGGGTCGCGGGCACACCTACGCAAGCCGACTTGTCCGTCCGGCCCGAGCGACGAACACTGGGTACAGGTAGTGACCGTCCACCCCCGAATGGAGCCGCGGCATGCGAGAGGCCTGCGTGGTAGCCGCGCTGATGCTCGTCCTCGCCGGCTGCAGCGCCGCCACGACGAACACGGTGGTGGACCCGCCGGCCGAGTCCCCATCGCCGAGCGCCAGCCCGAGCGCCTCGGCCAGCCCGTCCGCTGCCGGCGTCCCGTCCGGGGCGCTCGACGTCAGCGCGTATGCCGCCGCCGACTTCGCCAGCCCGGACGGCAGCATCCGCTGCAGCCTCACCGCCTACGACGCGACCTGCAATTTCCCCAAGGGCATGCCGCGCACCGGTGTGCCGAGCGCCGGCAAGGTCTGCCCGGGAGCTCCGCTGAAGGTCTCGGGCGTGACCGTGTCCGGCCGGGCCGAGTTCTTCTGCAGCCGCGGCCAGGACGCCAATCCGCAGCAGAAGAGCTCCGCTGCCGTGTGGGCGCGGACGGCGTCCGTCCCCACCGTGACGGTGGGCTCCGACGTGCTGGTG
This sequence comes from Propionibacteriaceae bacterium, assembly GCA_017306015.1. GTDB lineage: Bacteria > Actinomycetota > Actinomycetes > Propionibacteriales > Propionibacteriaceae > Propionicimonas. Next base: position 62,184 of record JAFKJK010000009.1, on the reverse strand, counting down.
ACGCTCCCGGACGGCCGGGCACTGGCCCACGGGAAGCTCTACTGCGCCACCGCCGGCGCCGCCATCACCTGCGCGTCGGCCGACTCGCTGGCCTCCTTCACGATCTCCGGCGACGGGGTGAAGCTCTCCCGGGGACGCTGAGGACCCGAGCCCGTTCCCACTCCGGACGCGGTCACGCTAGCGTGCTCGGTGTCGGCTGAGAGGGGATTGCGATGGGTCGGATCCCGGCGTTGAGCGTGGCTCTCGTCCTCCTGCTGGGCGCCGGCTGCGCCCAGGACCCGTCGGTCGACCCGGCCGTCCCGCCGTCGGTCCCACCAGCGACAGCGTCGGCGGAACCAGGCCCGAGTTCGCCCAGCCCGGTGTCGCCGAGCGCGTCCCCGACGCCGACCGGCCCGAGCGTCCCGGGCACCGCGGGGGCGCTCGACGTGAGCGCGACCGTTGCCGACGCCGGGTTCGCGTCGTTCGCCAGCCCGTCCGGGAAGATCTGGTGCGCCCTCTACGAAGAGGACGCCCTGTGCCACTTCCCCTTCGACTACGCCGGGAAGATCCCCAACTCGAAGAAGGTCTGCCCCGAGCTGTCCGAACTCGACGTCACCGGCGTGGCCGTGAGCGCGGACGGCGCGGACTACTTCTGCTCCGGCGACCCGGGCTCGCTGCCGCAGGTCGAGGACAGCGACTCCGCTGCCTCGACACGATGGTGGCCGGCCACCGGCTGGCCCTCGGTGAAACTGGACGGCCAGAAGCTCGCAACCCTTCCGTACGGCAAGAGCCTGGTGGCCGGCGACTACGTCTGCGCGAGCGCGAGGGACGGGGTCACCTGCGCCAACACCGCGACCGGCAAGGGGTTCCGGATGGCCCGGGCCGGTGTCGCCTTCATCGACTGAGCGTTCGTCACCAAGCCGCGGTCAGGTCGGCGTACTCGGGGTGCCGCTGGAGCCAGCCGTCCACGTACCAGCAGGTCGCGCGGACGTGCCACTCCCCGGCCGAGCGGATGTCGTCCATGGCGTAGCGGACGAGCCGGCTGGCCACGCCCCTGCCCTCGAACCTTGTCGGGACGAGCGTGTGGTCGAACGTGGCCTCGCGTCCGGTCAGCGTGTAGTGCGCCTCACCGGCGAGTTCGTCGCCCTCCCAGGCCTCGTAGCGGCTGGCACCGACGTTGTGCCTGAACTCCATGTCGCCTCCTCACCAGGCTGCAACCCGGTGCCGGGGAGCGGCATTCCCGTCTCGTCCCGCCGAAGGGGGGCGAGGTTGGCGCGTGTGGTTGACTGAGGCCATGTCGTCGACGGCCGCCCGCGGTGTGGCGGCGGTGCTGGCGGGGCTGCTGCTCGGCACCGGCTGCTCCGCGCAGGTGTCCGAGGCCTCGGCCGGGCCGCGGCAGGCCTCCTCGCAGCCGACGGTGACGAGCGGAACGCGGGCGGTGTCGCCTGCCGCCTCGCCGGCCGCGTCGGTGAGCGCCGACCCGACCACCGCGCCAACCGCCGGGACGCTGGCCGGGCGGACGATCGTGATCGACCCCGGCCACAACGGTGGCTGGACCGCGAAGTACGGCTACCGCAAGGTGCCGGATGGGAACGGTCACCGCAAGGCGTGCAACTCCTCCGGGACGGCGACGCGCGGCGGCTACGCCGAACACGCCTACAACTGGGCCCAGGCCAACGCGCTGGCCGCGGCGCTGACCGAACGCGGCGCCACCGTCCGGCTGACCCGGAGCAGCGACCGGGGCAAGGGTCCGTGCGTCGACCGGCGGGCGAGTCTGGCGAACGGCCTGCACGCCGACCTGCTGATCTCGATCCATGCCGATGGGAACCTCGGCAGGACCCATCGCGGCTTCCACGTGATCATGGCCCCGGTGATGCACGGCGGCAAGGCCGTCTACGCGAAGTCGAGGAGGCTTGCCGCCGACGTCCGCGAGGCCGTCCAGCGCGAGGCCGGGATTCCGCGCTCGAACTACATCGGCAAGGGCACCGCGTTCAGCGTCCGCTCCGACCTGGGGACGCTGAACTTCGCCGAGGTGCCCGCCGTCATGGTCGAGATGGGCAACATGATGAACGCGAAGGACGCCAAGCTGTTCACCTCGCCGTCCTGGCGCACCCGGGCAGCGGTCGCGCTGGCCGACGGCATCGAGGACTTCCTGGGCTGACGCGTTCCGGCCGGGCGCGGCCGGTGGACCGGACGGAGCGGGGACGGGTTCCCACTCCGTCCGCTCAGTCGCTCAGGCCGTCGATCGCCATGTACTTGGTGCCGCCGCTGATGCTGCCCATGGCCGCCGCGAAGACGCTCTTCAGGTCGTTGGCCGACGCCGCGCAGTAGTAGTAGTCGGAGTCGCTGTTCTCGGCCGCGATCTGCGGGGGCGTGCTGCAGTTGCTGTCAGCGGTCCCCGTCCCGGTGACCGACGCCTGGGTCGACGCCGCGTAGGCGAGCACCGAGCGGGCCGTCGCGCTCTGGCGGGAGTTGCTGCAGGACGCGCTGTTCACGGTCCCGAAGCCGATCGTCACCATCAGGATGCCGGCCGCCTTGACCTGTTCCGCGACCCGCTTGAAGTTCTCGCAGGCGCGGTAGTCGTCGCTCTTGTTGCCGATGTCGTCGGAGTTGCCCAGCGACAGCGCCGAGTCGGAATCGCTGGTGGCGTCGGTGAAGATCTCGTCCGGCTGCCCGTCGGTCTCGAAGATGATCACGTTCTTCACCGGGATGTCGAGATCCTTGCGGTAGTTGTCGGAGTCCAGGCCGGCGATGTAGTTGTGGCTGTCCACCTTCGAGAGCAGGTAGCGGGCGGCCCCCTTCAACGCTGCCGCGAGGTGGGTGCCCGTGCCGGCGTTGTCGTAGGTGCCGTCGGAGTTCAGCATCTTGTTGTAGACGTAGCTGCCGCCCGAGGTCAGGTTCGAGTAGGTCAGGTTGTGGACGCTGGAGTACAGGTCGCTGGTGGTGCTCAGAGCACCGGTGGACGTCAGGTAGCTCTTGGTGAAGTCGACGGGTACCCAGGAGCCGGCGAACTCATTGGTGCGCGTGGTGGTCGTCGTGGTCGTCCAGTGGGTGCAGTTGGCGTCGATCTTGGACTTGCCCACCTTCCACGCGTCGCAGTAGGTGTTGGACGTCGTGTTCTCGTTGAAGATCTTGGCGCCGGAAGGCAACGGTTGGGTGAGGTTGTCCGTCCCTGAGGTCACGGAGACGTTGGTGCTCTTGTGGAGGGCGCCGAAGGCGACGTACTGCTGGTTCGGCGTCATGTTCTGGAGCATGCCCTCGATGCCGTCCTTCAGGGCCTGGAAGGCGCCGGTGGGCGCACCGTAGTTGGGGTGCATGGACGGCGTCCGGTCGGCCATCACCACGACGTTCATCGGGTTCGGCGGCGCCTGGCCGCCGCAGCTGCCGCGGCAGGACAGGGTCGTCACGGCGCCGGTGTTGGCCGAGTTGATGTTGATCGCGGGCGCGAACACGAAGTCCACCCGCTTGTTGGCCGAGACGGTGACCGCGTTGCAGGTGGCCGAGTCAGGGCACGGGATCGCGCACGAGCTGGCGCTGCACTTCACGTCGGCTGCCGCGTAGGTGCCCGGGTTGCAGGTGGCGGGGATCTGCGCGGCGTCGACAACGGCGCCGGCGGCGATGGTCCCGGCGACGCCGCTCTTGTTCGCGACTACGCAGAGGAAGCTCACGGTGACCGCGCTGGAGGGCAGGTCCGGGAAGTTCAGTGAGGCCAGCTGCTTCACCGTCGTGCGGAGGGCCGTGGCCGCGGCCGAGCCGGCCGTGGGCAGCTGGGCGGCGCCCGCCTGGGCGGCCGCGTCGACGGCGTTGCGCACCATCTGGCGCTCGTAGTAGAGCTTGGCGATGTCGAAACCGATCGCTGCGGCGCCCATCATCACGGTCATCGACAGGGCGAGGATCACGGCGCTGACGCCACGCTCCCCGTCCCGGATCACCCGTTTGGCACGGCTCAACCAGGCTGGATTCGTCATGTGGACTCGATTCGCATGAAGCTGACCTTGGAAATGGTCTGGGTCGGTCCGCGGCCGATCCAGGTGGGTAGCGGGGTGATCCAGGTATAGGTGTAGGTGACCGTGACCCGGACGATGTTGCCGGCCGCCTTGGCCACGTCGTAGTTCGCGCCGGTGCAGGGTGTGGTCGCGGTGATGTCGGTGAAGCACTGGACGCTGACCGTCGGTGCCGCTCCGCCCAGCGAACTCGCGGACTTCAGCGCCGCCGCCCTCGCGTTCGCCTCGGAGCCGTTGAGGCTGGCCACCCGGGCTCCGTCACGAGCACCGTTGGCGACCACCGCCTGGGCGTTGACGACCATGCCGAAGTCGACCATGCCCATGATCATCAGGATCAGTACCGGCGCAACGAGGGCGAACTCGAGTGCTGCCGCGCCGCGCTCAGGCGACCGGGAACGTAGTGCTCGCATTCGAACCCCTCAGTTGAATACAGATAGCTCGGCCCAGAATTCAATTCGCAGTGTAGGAGGGCCGCGCAAGCAGTGTCAACGAGTTTTGCGGAACTCGCGATCCAGTCGAGATCGGCCCCCGCGGGCCGTATCTCACCTAGTCAACGTCCACTTGGAGGGCCCGGCACATCAGCATCAGAGCGCCTCAAAACGACACTGCGGGCGCTTTTGTCACCCGCTCGGGCGACAATAGAATTGCGCCTCGCGGGGCCGGTGGAGGCGTTTTCTCCAGCCATTTGTCACCCGTAAGGAGGACAACGCCTGGCAACCCCACGGTCGAGTCCGTCCCTGCCGGCCGGGCCCGACGACCCGGCCACGGCACCCGGCCGTGCCGGGACGCCGGCACCGCAGGCAAAAAGGCCCGAGTGGATATGTCCCCAAAAGGGTGACATTCGCCAGACGTCCGGGTCCCCCTGTCGGGGACGGCGAAGGGCGACGAATCCGGATTCGACGAGGAATCCTTTGACAATACGGCGTAGCCCGGATCAGCCTGATAGTGGAAGCTCCCGGAGAGGATTGCGGGCCGAGGGCAGCCGTCGAACCTATCCCACATCGAAAGGGTCAACTCCCATGAAGAACCTCCCCGCGAAGGTCCTCGGATCTGTCGTCGCCACCAAGGAGCGCGGTGCGACCGCCGTTGAGTACGGCATCATGGTCGCGCTGATCGCGGCCGTGATCATCACCGTCGTCACCCTGCTCGGCACCAACCTGAGCAGCATGTTCAACAGCGTCGCCGGCAGCATCTGAACCGTCGATCAGCTCGCACCGCGCCCCGGCCACTGGAATTGGCCGGGGCGCGTTGCCGTGCGCGTGCGGAATCCGGGGCGAGAAAGGACTCCGGCGGGCGCCCTCCGGACGGGCGCTCCGAAATGACGCCCGGCGCCGAGTGCTCAGGAACGACGCCCAGCGCTCCGCCAGCCTGTCCCGCAGCGCAGGCCCGGAGTTTCCGAGTTGCCGACCAGAAATGCGTCGCAGGTATTGCTGTCGGCGCCCGGCGTGGTCGGGCAGATCGCGTGCGAGAGGTGCCGATCGTTGCCTGCGTCCTCCAGTCCGCACCGGTCCGGATCGTGTCGCTGCCGACCTGTCCGTGGAGCGGTCGTAGCGCTCCCGGACCGCGTGAGCAGCGGGCACCCCGCAGCTCTCCCGGCCCGATTGGCCAGGGCTGGCTGCCAGCAGGCCAGGGTCGCCGGCAGCGGCGCACCCCGTCCCTGAGCGGCAATATGTCCCCGAACGGGGGACATTAGTCGGGCATTGCAGTCCCCCCGGCGGGGACGGGTTAGTGGAGAATACGGCGATTTGCCCGAAAACCTTTTGACAGCGCGGCGCGGCGCAGTGCAATCTTGCTCGTGGAAGCTCCCGGAGAGGATGGCAAGCCGAGAGCAACCGCGGAAACCTATCCCACATCGAAAGGGTCAACTCCCATGAAGAACCTCCCCGCGAAGGTCGTCGGATCTGTCGTCGCCACCAAGGAGCGCGGTGCGACCGCCGTTGAGTACGGCATCATGGTCGCGCTGATCGCGGCCGTGATCATCACCGTCGTCACCCTGCTCGGCACCAACCTGAGCAGCATGTTCAACGGCGTGGCCGGCAAGATCTGAGCGTGCCGCAAGAGCCTGCGTGAGGCACTCCGAGTCCCCCCGGCCGGAGTGCCTCACGGCACCTCCAGGTGCTGAGCAGGCAGAAAGCTGGTCGGCGCCCACATCGTCGGTCACCCCAAAGGGGGACATTTCTTCCCCCCACCAATGACCCAGTCAACCTGAGTCGTCGAGCTCGGCCGGTCCCCCAAAAGGAGGACAATAGCCGGCCGACAGGAATGGCTCCAAGAACACACGTGAACCTGCTATACCGCATCGGTGCCCGCTGGCGGTGGGAACCGATGACCCGGCGGCCAGTGAGCCGCAACCCCAACCTCCGTTGATACAGGCGGTTTCCCACATGCAACGTCGTCTCATCTCAGCCCTGGTGGCAGTGGTCCTGGCCGGCATCGGCACCCTGCTGCTGTTCAACTGGGTGTCCACAGCGGACGCCCGGGCCATGTCCGGCCTCCAGCCGACCAACGTGCTCGTCGTCACCACCCAGGTGCCGGTGGGTACCCTCGGCAGCCAACTCGGCGCGTACGTCGAGAGCCGGCAGATCCCGTCCTCGGCAGTCGCCCCCGGCGCCCTCGCCGACCTGGACAGCGTCAAGAACCTCGCTGCGACCACGCAGCTGGAGGTCGGCGAGCAGATCCTGCCAGCCAGGTTCGCCGAACCGCACACGTCCGACAAGGACGGGGTCAAGGTTCCGAACAACATGCAGCTGCTCACGGTCGCGCTCGACGCGCCCCATGCCGCCGGCGGCCAGCTCGAGCCCGGACAGAAGGTCGCGGCCTACGTGACCGTCAAGGGCAAGAACCAGCTGATCCTGCCGTCGATCCTCGTCGTGACGTCCACACCGGACTCGGTCACCCTCGCGCTGGCGCCCAAGGACGTCCAGAGGGTGATCCTCGGAACGCAGGCCAACCTGTGGCTCGTCGTGTCCTCCAAGGACTCCGCATCGACCTCCCCCATGACGGTCACGCAGATCCTGGAGTGATGCCATGAGCGCACTGGTAGTCAGTCGCAATCCCAGGGTCGTCTCGCTCGTGCAACAGTCGTGGGGCCCCGACGCGTACGCGCTCGCGGCGGACCCGTTCCCGCCGAGCGTGCAGAGCCTGATGTCCGAGCTGGAGGGTGCTCCGTTCCCGACGGTCGCGGTGCTCGACCCGGTCGAGTGGATGCAGGACGGGCTGAGCCTGGCCGCAGATCTCGACCAGTCCTTCGGTGTCCCGGTCGTACTGGTCACGGACCGGGCCAACGAGCTCGGTCTCGCCGCGATGCGCGCGGGTGTCCGCGACATCGTTCATCCGATGGCTCCGCTGGAGGAGATGAAACAGGCGCTGGAGAGGGCCGCCAGCCACGCAGCGTCTGAGGGTCCGCAGCCCGGGGCACCGGGAGCAGCGGCGCCCCAGCGAGGGAAGGTGGTCACGGTGGCCTCGCCGAAAGGCGGTGTGGGAAAGACCACCGTGTCCACCAACCTCGCTGTGGGGCTCGCGATGCGGGAGCCCAACTCGACGGTCCTGGTCGACCTCGACATCCACTTCGGGGACGTCGCCACTGCCCTGAACGTCGCCCCGGAGTTCACGCTCCCGGACATGGCGCACGGGCCGGCGTCCCGGGACTCGGTCGCGCTGAAGAGCTACCTGACCCAGCACCAGACCGGCCTGTTCGTCGTCCCCGGTTCCGACTCGCCCGCAGCGGCGGACGCGGTCAGCCCCAAGGAGGCGGGCAACCTGCTGAACATGCTCGCCGACCAGTTCAAGTTCGTGGTCGTCGACACCTCCCCCGGGCTCAGCGAGCACACCCTGTCCGTCCTCGACCAGACCGACATCCTCGTCCTGGTCACCAGCCTCGACGTCCCGGGTGTCCGGGGTCTGCGCAAGGAGCTCGACACGCTGCGGGACATCAGCATCGTGCTCGACTCCCGGGCCGTGGTGCTCAACTTCATGCATCCCAGCCGGGGCATCTCGGTCGCCGACGTCGAAGCCTCGATCGGACGCAAGGTCGACCTGCAACTGCCGCAGTCCAACGCCGTCCCGATCTCGGTCAACCAGGGCAAGCCGCTGCTGCAGCAGGGCAGCCGGGACCCGGTCGCCAAGCAGCTCAAGGCGCTGGTCGACCTGGTCGCCGCCGGCGACGAGGTCCAGGCCAAGGGCCGACGTTTCCTTGACTTCGCAAAGAAGGGGGACAAGTCGTGAACCTGTCAGCTCGCGTGAACGCGATGAGGGGCGAGCGCGCCATTCCGGTGGACGAGGAGTTCGAGACCCCCACCGCGGCGCCGCTGCGCGCCCTTCCGCTCGACGAGGACTTCAGCCCGCCGGCACCGTGGCTCCCCGAGGTCAACGGGAGCGCCCCGGCGCCGGGCCCTGCGCCCACCTGGGTGCCGGTGGCCTCCCCGTCCCCGGATCTGCCGATGGACCCGAGCCGGCTCGCCAGCCGGGCTCCGAACCAGCCGGTGGTGATGGAGACCAAGGACGCCCTGACCCGGATCAAAGAGGACGCGATCGAGCAGCTGTTCGAGCGGATCGGTGCGCGCCTGAACGACTCGACCCTGGACGAGGCGGCCCTGCGCGGCCTGGTGCAGCAGGAGCTCAACGGGATCATCGAAGGCGGCCGCCTGCCGCTGACCGCGCGGGAACGGCAGCGGCTGATCCGGGAGGTGCACGACGACGTCCTCGGGCTCGGTCCGCTGGAGGCTCTGCTGACCGACAAGTCCGTCACCGAGATCATGGTCAACGGCCCCGGCAAGGTGTACGTCGAGCGGTCCGGAAAGCTGACGCTGACGCCTATCCGGTTCAACGACGAGGACCACCTCCGCCGGATCATCGAACGGATCGTCACCCGGGTCGGTCGCCGCATCGACGAGTCGTCGCCCCTGGTGGACGCCCGACTGGAGGACGGCTCCCGCGTCAACGCGATCATCCCGCCGCTTGCGGTCAGCGGTTCCACCCTGACGATCCGGAAGTTCTCCAAGGACGCCATGGGGGTCGGTGACCTGATCAAGCTGCAGACGCTCAGCCCGGAGATGGCCGAGCTCCTCGAGAGCTGCGTGCTGGGCCGACTGAACATCCTGGTCTCCGGCGGTACCGGTACCGGAAAGACGACGCTGCTGAACGTGCTCAGTGCGTTCATCCCCGACAAGGAGCGGATCGTCTCGATCGAGGACGCCGTCGAGCTGCAGCTCCAGCAGGAGCACGTGGTGCGGCTGGAGTCCCGTCCGCCGAACGTGGAGGGACGCGGTGAGGTCACGATCCGCGACCTGGTCAAGAACTCCCTGCGTATGCGTCCCGACCGGATCATCGTCGGCGAGTGTCGTGGCGGCGAGGCCCTGGACATGCTGCAGGCCATGAACACCGGCCACGACGGCTCCCTGTCGACCATCCACGCCAACACGTCACGCGACGCGATGGCCCGTCTGGAGACCCTCGTGCTGATGGCCGGCATGGACCTGCCGCTGCGCGCCGTCCGCGAGCAGGTCGCCTCGGCCATCGACGTCATCGTCCAGCTGACCCGGCTCCGGGACGGTACCCGCCGGGTGACCGCGCTGACCGAGGTGGTCGGCATGGAGGGTCAGACGTTGACGCTGCAGGACATCTACAGCTTCGACTACTCCGCCGGCGTCTCCGCCGACGGGAAGTTCCTCGGCAAGGTACAGCCGACGGGCATCCGTCCGCTGTTCGTGCAGAAGCTGAACGACCTCGGCATCAAGTTGTCTCCCGGGATCTTCGGGTCCTCGTCGATGTGGGAGTCGCGATGAGCTACCAACTGGTCCTCGCCTGGCTGATGATCGCTCTCGCAGCGGTGATCGCCATCGTGCTGCTGATCATCCCCAGCAAGAAGGTGCCGCTGGACCGTCGCCGGATCGGGACGGAGAACCAGGGCACGGCGATCACCCGGATCGCGGCCGGCGCCACCGGCGCGGCCGACAAGTTCCTGGCCGGACGCGGGAACTCGTTCACCGCCATCCTCGAGGAGGCCGGCGTCACCACCGCCCCCCGTGACCTGCTGGTGATCATGTTCTCGGTCGGGCTCGCCGTCTTCGCGGTGTTCCTGGTGCTCGGCCAGCCGATCATGGGCTTCCTGCTGACCCTGATGGTGCCGATCATCGTCCGGGTCGGGCTTTCGTTCATGGCGAGCCGACGGCGCGCGAAGTTCGAGAAGCAGCTCGACGAGACCCTGCAGATGATCTCCGGCAGCCTGCGCGCCGGCTACAGCCTGCCCCAGGCGCTGGCCACCATCGGCCAGGAGGGCGCCGCCCCGACGTGCCTCGAGTTCGCCCGGGTCACCAACGAGGTCCGAGTCGGGCGGCCGATGATGGAGGCGCTCGACGACGTCTGCGAGCGGATGCGGAACGAGGACTTCTTCTGGGTCACCCAGGCCATCGGGATCAACCGTGAGGTCGGTGGCAACCTGGCCGACGTCCTGGAAGGGGTCAGCAAGACGATCCGGCAGCGGGCCGAGCTCCGCGGCCAGGTGAAGTCGCTGGCAGCGGACGGCCAGCTGTCCGGCATCATCCTGATGGCTCTGCCGTTCGTGGTCGCCCTGTTCCTGGCCATGTCCGCCCCGAAGTACATCGCCCAGCTGGCCAGCCCGATCGGGTTCGTGCTGATCGCCGCCGGTGCGGTGAGCATGACCATCGGCGGCCTGTGGATGCGCAAACTCATCAACATCAAGTACTAGGAGCAGACAATGGGACTGCCCTTCGCGCTCGGGCTGCTGGCGATCTTCGCCGCCCTGGTGACCCTGCTGTGGCTGCTGTTCGCCGGCTCGGGACGCCGCCAGGTGCTGGAGAACCTGAACCGGGACCTCGACAAGAACAAGAAGTCCGAGGACCTCCCGGAGTCGAACAGCGAACTGATGGAGGCCATCCGGCGGCGGACCCCGCCGGCGATGGTGAAGACCCTCCACAAGCTGTGGACCGGGGCCGGGCGTCCGGAGAAGTGGCCGGTGGACCGGCTGCTCGCCATGAAGGGCCTGCTCGCGCTCGCCGGGATCGCGGCGACGGTGCTCCTCACGCCGGCAATGCCGGGTGGCAAGGGACTGCTGCTCGGCATCGGGCTCACCCTGCTGGGCTTCTTCGGGCCGGAACTGCGGTTGTACAGCATGGGCATGGAGCGGCGGGAGAAGATCGGCCTGCAGCTGCCCGACGTCCTCGACCAGATGAGCATCGCGGTCAACGCCGGCCTCGGCTTCGATGCCGCCATGTCCCGGGTGGCCCGCAACGGCAAGGGCGACCTGGCCAACGAGCTCGTCCGCACCCTGCAGGACATCCAGGTCGGCATGGCCAGGCGGGACGCGTACAACGACCTCGCCGAGCGCACCGGCGTCGAGAAGCTGGAGCGGTTCGTCCGCGCCATCATCCAGGGCGAGGCCTACGGCATCCCGCTGTCGGACGTCCTGCAGGCCCAGGCCGACGAGCTCCGCCGCGAGCGTAGGCAGGACGCCGAGCGGCGGGCCATGCAGATCCCGGTGAAGGTCATCTTCCCGCTGCTGCTGTTCATCATGCCGGCCATGTTCATCGTCGTGATCGGGCCGGGCGTCATCCAGGCGGCTCGCGCCTTCGGCGTGGACATCTGAGCCGGTGAACCTGCTGCCTGTCCTGTGCTGGGCGGTGGTCGCAGCGTTGGCCGCCGCCGGGGCCGACCCGTGGCTGCGCAGGCAGCTGCCGGAGGGCTCGCGGCTGGCGGGGACGTGGCTGCAGGTGCCGGTCGCCGCCGTCCTCGGCGGGCTGGCCGGGCTGGCCCCGTCCCTGCTGGAACAGGTCACCTTCGCCGTCCTCGCGGTGGCGGGGGCGCTGCTCGTCGTGGTCGACTACGCCGACTACCGGCTGCCGGACGTGATCGTGCTGCCGCTGTACGGCGTCCTCGCCGTGCTGCTGACCGCGACCGCGTGGACGCAGGATCGCTGGCCAGACCTGCTCCGCGCGGGGATCGTGGCCGTGGCGATGTTCGTCCTCTACTTCGTGATGGCGATGTTCGCGCCCGATCTCGGCTTCGGGGACGTGAAGCTGGCCGGCGTGGCCGGAGGGTTCCTGGGCTGGTTCGGGATCGCCGAGCCCGTCGCCGGGTTCCTGCTCGCCTGGGTGTTGATGGCCGTCGTCGGCCTGGTGCTGCTCCTGTTGCGGCGGGTCGGACGCAAGGCGTCCCTGCCGTTCGGGCCGTACCTCATCGCCGGTGCCGTCCTCGGTGCACTGTTCGGGGCCCGGATGTTCCCGGTGCTGGCCGGGCTCACCGGATAGGGCCGCGCTCGCCCGCCACGTCGTCCGGGGAGGCGGTGTTCAGGGCTCGATCGCGCGGTCGAGCTTCATCGAGCGGGGCGGCGCCTGGTCGCCGTCCGGACGCCGGACGACCAGCACATCGCAGGCGGCGTGCTCCACGACCTGGTCGGAGACCGAACCGAGGAGGAGACCGGAGAAGCCGCCGAGTCCGCGCGTCCCGACGACCACGATCTGGGCGCCGACCGACGCCTTGATCAGTTCGCGTCCGGCGGCGCCGTGCGGAACCTCAAGCGACACCTCGACGTCCGGATGGTCGGCGAGCAGCGGCGCCACCTGGGCCTGGAGTTCGTCGCGGACGGCGGCGGCGAAGTCCTCCACCGGAGGCACGTAACCCGGCTCCCAGCTCGCGGGACGGGGGGCGTTGCTGATCGTCCAGGCCCGCACGACTCGCGCCCTCGCGCCCAGCTTCCCGGCGAGCCACAGGCCCTTGCGGAGTGCCTCCCTGGAGAAGTCGGAGTCGTCGTAGCCGATCACCACCGGAGCCTGCTCGTCCATGGCCTGACTGTACTTCGTGTGCGGGCTCCGGGCCTCCGCCGGATGACGCGACCTGCGCGCCGTCCTCTACCATCGACGGGTGGACAGCAGGCAGGCACAGGCGATCGAGCAGGTCGAGCAGTACGGCGCCCACAACTATCACCCGCTGCCGGTGGTGATCACGAGCGGGTGCGGTGCCTGGCTGACCGACATCGACGGGAACCGGTACCTCGACTTCCTCTCCGCGTACTCCGCGGTGAACTTCGGACACTCCAACCCCGAGCTGGTCAGGGTGGCGACCGAGCAACTGCAGCGGCTGGCGATCACCTCGCGCGCCGTCTACTCCGACACCTTCGGCCCGTTCGTCGAGGCGCTCGCCCGGCTGTGCGGCAAGGACATGGTGCTGCCCATGAACACCGGCGTCGAGGCGGTCGAGTCGGCGCTGAAGGTGGCCCGCAAGTGGGGCTACGAGGTGAAGGGCGTCCCGCAGGACCAGGCGAACATCATCGTCATGGAGGGCAACTTCCACGGCCGGACGATCAGCGTGATCTCGTTCAGCAACGACGACGCCGCCACCGAGAGCTACGGGCCGTTCACGCCGGGCTTCGTCCCCGTCCCCTACGGCGACCTGGACGCGATCGCGGCCGCGATGGACGACAACACGGTCGCGATCCTGGTCGAGCCGGTGCAGGGCGAGGCCGGGGTGATCCTGCCGCCGGAGGGTTTCCTCGCCGGGGTTCGCGAGCTGGCGACGAGCCGGCGGGTGCTGATGATCGCGGACGAGATCCAGTCGGGTCTGGGACGCACGGGCACCACGTTCTACTGCGAGCAGGCCGGCGTGGTGCCGGACATCTATCTGCTGGGCAAGGCGCTCGGCGGCGGGATCGTCCCGGTCTCGGCGGTGGTCGGGGACGCCGAGGTGCTCGGCACGCTGCGTCCGGGCCAGCACGGCTCGACGTTCGGCGGCAACCCGTTGGGGGCTGCGGTCGGACGCGCCGTGGTGGAGTTGCTCGAGACCGGGGAGCTGCAGGCGCGCTCCCGGGAGCTGGGCGTCCACCTGCAGGAGCGGCTGGCGGCTCTCATCGGTCGCGGTGTCACCGCCGTCCGCTGTGTCGGGCTGTGGGCCGGCGTGGACATCGAGCCCGCACTCGGGACCGGCCGCGCCATCTGCGAACGCCTCCTGGCCAGGGGCGTGATCGCGAAGGACACCCACGGCCAGACGATCAGGCTGGCGCCGCCGCTGGTGATCACCCGCGAGGAGTTGGATCAGGCCCTGGACGCCCTCGAGTCCGTCCTCGCCGAAGCCGCCGCCTGAACCATCGGGGACAGGTACTTCGGTTCAAGACAGCTGAACCATCGGGGACAGGTACTTCGGTTCAGCCTCGTCCGCGATGGACCGTCGGGTGAACCGTCGGGGACAGGTACTTCGGTTCAGCAAGCGTCGCCGGCGTCCGGGACGTGAACGAAAGTGCCTGTCCCCGACGGTTCAGGACGGTCGAAGGTGAACGAAAGTACCTGTCCCCGACGGTTCAGGACGCGGCGGTCAGGCCTGCTTGATCGCGGAGACCTCGAACTCCAGGGTGACCTTCTCGCTGACCAGGACGCCACCGGCCTCCAGGGCGGCGTTCCAGTTCAGGCCCCAGTCCTTGCGGTTGACGGTGACCTGTCCCTCGAAACCGACCCGGGCATTGCCGAACGGGTCCGTGGCCTCGCCGCCGAACTCGAACGGGACGGTGACCTGGTTGGTGACGCCCTTGATCGTCAGATCGCCGGTCACCTCGACGGTGCTGGCGTCGACGATGGCGAAGCCCGTCCCGACGAAGGTGATGGTCGGGTAGGTGTCGGCGTCGAAGAAGTCGCCGCTGCGCAGGTGGGCGTCCCGACCGGCATCGCGGGTGTCGACGCTCGCGGTCTGGATGGTCACGCTCAGCGAGGAGCTGGACGGGTCGGCGCCGTTCACCGTGGCGGAGCCCTCGAACTCGTCGAACGAGCCGCGGACCTTCGCGACCATCGCGTGCCGGGCGACGAAGCCGATCCGGCTGTGGGACGCGTCCAGGACGTAGGTCCCGTTCAGGTCTTTGAGGCCCCTTGTCGGTACATTAACGCTTGCAGTCATGGCATCTCTCCTAGTCATCGAGCTTTTCTAAGTAGTTGATCTCTCAACTACCACTGTAGTCCGGAGTGCTTGACGCGTCAACTACCCACTGCGCAAGATCTCCCCTTGACCCCTTCGCCCTGAGCGGAATCCGCGGGTAAGGTGACCTCACCATCGAACCGGACGCCACCGCGTCCGCCGGAGTAGAGACGGAGCATGATGGGCAACGCAACGTTCATGCGAGATGACGTCAGCCTCGACCTTCCCCTGGTGCCGGCAACCCAGGGAAACAACGGCTACGACATCGGCAAGCTGCTGGCCGGCACCGGGGACACCACGATCGACATCGGCTTCGCGAACACGGCGTCCTGCCGCTCCAGCATCACCTTCATCGACGGGGACGCCGGCATCCTGCGGTACCGCGGCTATCCGATCGAGCAGCTGGCGGAGCAGTCCAGCTTCCTCGAGGTCTCCTACCTCGTGCTGCACGGCGAGCTTCCCTCCGCCGACCAACTGGCCGCCTTCTCCGGCCGCATCGCCAAGTACCACCTGATCGACGAGCGGATGCGGGAGATGTTCCGCTCGATGCCCCGCAAGTCGCACCCGATGCCGGTGCTGTCCGCAGGACTGAACGCCCTGTCGACGTTCACCGCATCCAAGTACGGCCCGGACGCGGTCGACGACCTGGAGCACGCCACCCACGTCCTGATGGGCTCGATGCCGACGCTGGCCGCGTACGGCTACAAGAACTCCGTCGGCCAGCCCTTCCTGTATCCGGACGACACCCTGACCTACATCGAGAACTTCCTGCGGATGTCCTTCGGCCTGCCGAGCGGGCCCTACCCGTTCGACGACGCGATCACCCGCGCCCTGGACGTCCTGCTGATCCTGCACGCCGACCACGAGCAGAACTGCTCGACCTCCACCGTCCGCATGGTCGGCTCGTCCGGCGCCAACATCTACGTCGCCATCGCCGCAGGGGTGTCGGCGTTGTCCGGGCCGCTGCACGGCGGCGCCAACCAGGCGGTGCTGGAGATGCTGAAGTCGATCAAGACCGAGGGTATCGACGTCCGCACGTACGTGAACCGGGTGAAGGACAAGAAGGACACCACCAAGCTGATGGGCTTCGGTCACCGGATCTACAAGAACTACGATCCGCGCGCGGCGATCGTGAAGAGGCACGCGGACGAGATCCTGGGCAAGCACAGCGGCAACGACGAGCTGCTCGACCTCGCCGTCCAGCTGGAGGAGGCCGCGCTGGCCGACCAGTACTTCCAGGAGCGCAAGCTCTACCCCAACGTGGACTTCTACACCGGCCTGATCTACCAGGCGATGGGCTTCCCGCAGAACATGTTCACGGTGCTGTTCGCGCTCGGCCGGCTGCCCGGATGGATCGCCCACTTCCGCGAGCAGGCCGTCGATCCGGCGACGAAGATCGGACGCCCGCGCCAGGTGTACATCGGCGAGGTGCAGCGCGACTACGTCCCGGTCGACCAGCGGAGCTGACCGGGGTCACTCCCGGCCACGAGTGGCCAGGACGGCGCTCACCGCGACGATCGCGGCGGCGAGGCCGGCGATCGTTCCCGTCCACCCGGACGGGCAGTCGTCCGAGGCTTCGGTGTCGGCGAGCACCATCACCGGTGCCGGGCAGCCGGGCGGGTCCGCGGGTGGCCGCAGCAGCAGCCACAGGGACGCGAACGAGGCCACCAGCGCCAGCAGCGCTCCGGCGCGACGCACGTTCCCGGCCGGGCGGCGGACCTCGTCGACCGCAGCGAGCACGAGGGCGAGCACGATGCACGCTCCCACCAGCCACAGCCCGGCCGCCAGCCACAGCATCGCCTGCCCCCTTCGGCCGTGACCGGCCTCGGTGATCCCGTCCATCTTCGCGCAGCCGGACGCGCGGGTCCACGCCGCGATGAAATCTGGCCCTATTCGCCGGGCTGCGGTTCCGGCCCCTCGTGCCGATTCGGCAGCCCCGGCCGGACGCATGCCGTACGATGACGAAGACGCTCAGGACAACATCGTTCGGCGCGCCCGACAGTTGGGGCGGGCGATCCGGCTGCCGCGCAGCCTGCGAGTTTGGGGGGTCGATGGACAACGACGACGATCGTGTCAGTTGCGCCCCTCGGATCGGGTGCGATCTGGCCGAGATCGAGGCTGTCCGCGAGTCGGTCGCCGTCTTCGGCGAGCGCTACCTCGGCCGGGTCTACTCCATGATCGAGCGCAGCCAGACCTCCGAGGCGCCCGAGCGCCTCGCCGCCCGGTTCGCCGGCAAGGAGGCCGTGCTCAAGCTGCTGGGGGTGGACGGGCTCCAGCCGCGCCAGGTCGAGATCGTCGCCGACGCCTCGGGCGTTCCCGGGGTACGGCTGTCCGCTGCCGCGCAGGCGTCCGCGCGGGCACAGGGGATCGGCGACATCGCGATCTCGCTGAGCCACGAGGGCGGGCTCGCGCTGGCCACTGCCGTCGCCCTCGCCACCCGTCCGCTGCCGGGACGCACCGGATAACGAGAACCACACCAAGGATCCAGGGGGAATGAGTGACTGATCATGCCGACGGCGACCTCGCCGCGATTCGCGAAGCGCTGGAGAAGTTCGGACGGCTGAACCGTCCTCTTCCGGAGATCGCGGACGACGACGACCTGTTCGCGGCGGGCTTCACCTCGCACGCGACGGTCAACGTGATGCTGGCGATCGAGGACGCGCTGGCCATCGAATTCCCCGACGAACTGCTCAACCGCACCACCTTCGCCTCGATCACCGCCCTGGCGAATGCGGCCGCGCAGTCCCGGGGATCCCGATGACGGGGCGGTTCTCGGCCCGCGCCGCCGCCGTGGCGGACGTCGCGGCCCGGTATGCCGACGAGGTGGACCGGGACGAACGGCCGCCGGTCGAGGCCGTGATGGCGATGAAGGAGCAGCGGCTGCTGTCGCTGTCCGTCCCCACCGAGTACGGCGGCGAGGGCGCGTCGATGCGCGAACTCAGCGAGATCGCGACCACGGTCGGGGCTGCCGACGCCAACGCCGGCATGGTCTTCGCGATGCACCACAGCCAGGCGCTGCCGCTGTGGCGGCACGGGTCGCGGGCCGGCGTCCGCAGCACCATCGCCAAGGTGGTGTCGGAGGAGTGGCTGCTGGGCTCGGCGACGACCGAGCGGGGGATCGGCGGGGACGCGCGACGCTCGTCCTGCGCGCTGGAATACCCGTCGCCCGGACGCGTCCGGCTCGTCAAGGACGCCCCGGTGGTGTCGTACGGCGAGGTCGCCGACGCCATTCTGGTCACCGGTCGGCTGAACGCGGACGCCCCGTCCTCCGACCAGCGGATGCTGATCTGTGCGAAGGGCGACTACACCCTGGAGAAGACCGCCGTCTGGCACGGGCTGGGCCTGCGCGGGACGGCCAGCGACAGCTTCATCATCACCGCCGAGACCGCGGAGGACATGCTGCTGGACGACCCGTACGGCACCATCAGCGCCCACACGGCGCTGCCGGCGGCCCATCTGCTGTGGGCATCGGTGTGGCTGGGGATCGCCTCGTCCGCCGCGGACGAGGCGAGGTCCACCGTCCGCCGCCAGGCCAGAGCCACCGTGGGCTACCCGCCGCCGGGCCAGCTCCGGCTCGCCGAACTGATGGTCGGTCTGCAGACGTTGGCGGACTCCGTCCGGCACTCCGCAGAGCGGTTCGACGAGGCCGGCCTGGACGCGTCCGTCCTGGGGTCGATCTCATTCGCCCTCGCGATGAACTCGGTGAAGATCTCGTCGGCGAACGCGCTGGTCGACCTGGTGCTGCAGGCGCTGCGGATCGTCGGCATCGCCGGCTACCGCACCGACACCCCGCAGAGCCTCTCGCGGCAGCTCCGGGACGCGCTGGCCGCGCAGATCCAGATCTCCAACGACCGGCTGCTGACCAACGACGCGCCGTTGTCGCTGCTGGCCAAGGTCGAGCTTTGAGCCTGGACGGCGCGGTCGCCGATCTCCGGCGGCGGCTGCTGGCCGCCGGGGTGCTGGCGGAGCTGGGCGAGCCCGGCGTGTTCGGGCTCGGGGGCGCGTTCACCCGCGTCTTCGACGCCGTGGACGCGCTGTACGTCGCCGCCTTCGCGCACCTGCGCGCCGACGTCTGGCGGTTCCCGCCGGTGGAGCCGAGGTCGCTGTTCGAGCGCACCGACTACGTGGCGTCCTTCCCGCAGCTGACCGGCTCGATCGGCGTCTTCGCCGGGGGGGCGGCCGAGCACGCCGAACTCCTCCGCGTCCGCGCGGAGGACGGCCGGTGGGAGGACCTGCTCGTCCCCGGCGGGCTGATGATGGGCCCGGCGGCCTGCCACCCGCTGTACGCGGTGATCGGCGGCACGCTGCCGGTGGGCGGACGCAACTACGACGTTCTCGGCAGCTGCTTCCGGCACGAGCCGAGCCCGGATCCGATGCGGCTGCAGTCGTTCCGGATGCACGAGTTCGTCCACGCCGGGACGGCCGCATCGGCGACCGCGCACCGCGACGAGGCCCTGCCCAGGCTGGCGGCGATGCTGGGCTCTCTCGGACTCGAGGTGGCCGACGTCCCGGCCAACGACCCGTTCTTCGGCCGGACGGGGAAGATCCTGGCCAGCAACCAGCGCCACCAGGCGCTGAAGTTCGAGCTGGTCACCCCCGTGTACGGCGACGACGCGCCGCCGGTCGCGATCGCGTCCGCCAACTACCACGAGGACCACTTCGGGACGGCGTTCGGCATCTTCGACGCCGAGGGTGGGGTGGCCCGCACCGCCTGCGTCGGGCTCGGCATGGAACGCACCGTGCTGGCGTTGTTCGCCCGGCACGGCATGACGACCTCCGAGTGGCCGGAACCCGTCCGCTCCGTGCTGTGGCCGCATGGCTGATCCCCGGGCGTTTCACGGCTGGTACGGCGAGCCTGCTGCCTGGGTCGCCGTCCAGCTTCCCGGTGGGCCCGCGAGCACGCTGGGCGTCGTCCTGTGCACGCCGCTCGGCCAGGACGGCGTGGTCGCCTACCGGGGGCTGCGGCTGCTGGCCGACGAGCTGGGACGCCGCGGCATCGCCACCGTCCGCTACGACCCGCCGGGACGCGGGGACGCCGCCCCGAGCGACGACCCGGACGCCGTGTTCGAGGGTGCCCGCTCGGCCGCCGCGATCCTCCGCGAGGCCGGCTGCAGCCGGATCGGGTTCGTCGGGCTGTCGTCCGCGGCCCTGATCGCGTCGGTCGCGGCCGGGCAGGGCGATGTCGTCGTGCTGTGGAGCCCGCCGTCCTCGGGACGCCAGTGGCTGCGCCGCGCCCGCTCGCTGGCCACGATCATGCTCGGCCCCGATCGGGTCGACGACGGCGTCGAGTCGCTGATCGGACTGGAACTGACCGAGCCGCAGGCCGCCGCGCTGGCCGGGGTGAGCCTGGTGGCGCCGGACGGGTCGCCGGCGCTGGTGGTGAGCCGTCCCAACGAACCGGTACCGGCCGGCTTCGCCGGCGCGACCACGGTCGAGGTGGACGACGTGGCGCCGTTCCTGGACGTGTCCAGTGCGTCCTCGGTGCTGCCGGTGGCCTCGATCGGGCTGATCGCGGACTGGCTCGGGGCGCAGGCCGGTGACGCCACGACCGAACTGCGGGCCCCGCAGCTGCAGGCTGAGCTGGAGCTGGGCCCAGCGGTCGAACGGATCCGCTGGCTCGGCCCAGACCGGCTGTTCGCGATCGAGACCCGGCCGCGTCCCGACCGTCCGGACGCGCCGGTGCTGCTGCTGAACAGCGGTGCCGCCGAGCATCGGGTGGGGCCGGGGGACTTCCAGGTCGAGCTCGCCCGCAGGCTCGCGGCCGACGGTGTCGCGACCGTCCGGCTGGACCGGCGCGGCACCGGAGAGACCGGGACGGTCGCGCCCGACGCGCCCGACCTGATCTACGCGGCCGAGTGGATCGAGGACCAGGAGAACGCCATCGATGCGCTCGCGGTGCCGGCCGACCGGCTGGCGGTGGGCGGCCTGTGCTCGGGCGCGTGGGTGGCCGCGCAGCCGGCGTCCCGTTCGCGGCGGCTCTATCTCGCGATCCACCCGGCCCGCTACGACCTCGCCCCGATGGCGCCGGGCGCGTTCGTCGACGAGGTCGCGCCGACGGTGGTCACCGGGGGGTTCCGGCTGTGGCTGCAGAACCGGTACCGGCGGTGGGCGCCGACCTGGGTGCGGCGGCTGCGCGCCCGCCGCCTGGGTGGGACGGACGCGAGCGCGTTCCTGCGGGTGGTCGCCAGCCACTCCGGGCGCGCGGTGCTGGTGTTCAGCGAGGTGGACCACGAGATCTTCCAGCGGGTCGGCGGCGAGGAGTTGATCGCCGGGATGCCCAACGTCGAGACCGTCGAGCTGCCGACGATCGACCATCCGCTGTTCGCGCGGCGGACCAGGCAGGCGATGCTGGCCGAGGTCCGCGGATGCGTCCTGGAGACGTTCACGGAGTAGCGACGCGACCGCATCGACTGGTCTTGCGTTTCGCGGCCCGCGATCGCCCGATCGGTGGGACGATCGTGACGGCGTGGGCGGCCCGGGTGGACCGGGCGCGACGGCACATCGCGTCCACGCCGTGGGGGTTGGCATGAGTGTCGATGCTGTTCTGGAGCTGGAGTGGGCGCGCCTGCGGGCCGACCTGGTCGCGGCCGGGGTCGTGGTGGATCTCGGGGCGCCCGGTCTCTACGCGCAGGGTCCCGACTTCGTCCGTGCGTACCGGGCGTTCGACGCGCTCCTGGAGCGCACCTTCGCCTGTCTGGACGCCGAGGTCTGGCAGTTCCCGGCCGTCGAGGCCCGGCCGCTGTTCGAGCGGACGGACTACGTGGCGTCCTTCCCGCAGCTGACCGCGGCGCTGGTGGCGTTCACCGGCGGCAATCCCGAGCACGCCGAGCTGATCCGCGTCCGGTCCGACGGCGGCCGCTGGGAGGAGCTCCTCGAGCCGGCCGGGGTGTTGATGAGCCCGGCGGCCTGCCACCAGCTCTACGGCGTGCTGGCCGGGACACGACTGGAGCGCAGCCGGGTCTTCGACCTGCACGGGGCCTGCTACCGGCACGAGCCGAGCCCCGATCCGCTGCGGATGCAGGCGTTCCACCAGCACGAGTACCCCTACGTCGGGGACGCGGCCGGCGCGCTGGCGCACCGCGACGACGCCGGTGCCCGGATGCACGACCTGCTGCTCGGCCTCGGCCTGGCCGTGGACTACCAGGTCGCCAACGACCCGTTCTTCGGCCGGGTGGGCCGGGTGCTCGCGCGCAACCAGCTGTCCGCCGCCGCCAAGTACGAACTGACCTGCCCGGTGTTCGGGGCCGACCAGCCGCCGGTCGCTCTCGGCTCGGCCAACTACCACGGCACCCACTTCGCGACCGAGTTCTCGATCACCGGCCCCGACGGGGAGCCGGCGCACTCGTCCTGCGTCGGCCTGGGCATGGAACGCGTCGTGCTCGCGCTGTTCGCCGGCCACGGGATGGCGACCGCCGACTGGCCGGACGCCGTCCGCTCACGGCTGTGGCGCGGGCCGGGCGAGCGAGCCTGACTGTGCTGGTGGCGGACGGCTGGGCGTCCGTCCGGACGACCCGATCGCCCGGGACGGGTCAGTAGCCCAGACTGCGGCAGATGGCGCCGACGTGGTCGGCGGATTCCCGGAACAGCTGCTGCTCGCCGTCGTCCATGGGCACCTCGAAGACCCGCTGGATGCCCTTCTTGCTGACCATGGACGGCACCGACAGGGCGACGCCGGACACGCCGCGATAGTCGGTCAGCACGCTGGACAGCGGCAGGATCATCCGCTGGTGCTCCAGCACGGCCTCGGTGAGCCGGGCCCCGGTCAGCCCGATCGCGTAGTTCGTCGCGCCCTTGCCGGCGATGATCGAGTAGGCGGCGTTGACCGTGTTCTCGGCCACCTCGTCCAGGACGTTGTCGGTGAAGACGTGCTGGCCGCGGGGGTTCGTCCACTCCCGGATCGGGATCTGCGCGATCGTGGCGGCCGACCAGATCGGGAACTCGGTGTCGCCGTGTTCGCCGACGATGTTGGCGTGGACGTTGGACTGCGAGACCTTGGCCTTCTCGGCGATGGCCCAGCGCAGCCGGGCTGTGTCCAGCATCGTTCCGGTGGAGAACACCTGGTTCGTCGGCAGGCCGGAGACCTTCTGGGCCACGACGGTCAGGACGTCGCACGGGTTCGTCACCAGCACGAAGCAGGCCTTGGGCGCCTGCTCGACGAGCTTGGGCATCAGGTCGCGCAGGATGCCGGCGTTCACCGCGGCCAGGTCCATCCGCGTCTGGCCCGGGTCCTGCCGGGCGCCGGCGGTGATGATCACGATGGACGCGCCGGCGACGTACTCGATGTCGGCCCCGCCCATGATCCGCGACCGGGGGGTGTACTGCGTGCCGTGGGCCAGGTCGGCGACCTCCGCCTCAACCTTGGCCGCGTTGATGTCGTAGATGGCGACCTGACGGGCGGATCCGCGGATCAGGGCGGCGTAGGCGATGGCGGTGCCGACCGAGCCGGCGCCGACGACGGCGAGCTTCGAACTGGCCGGGGCGGGAATGTCTGGACTCACCCGTCCAGCCTATTCGCCGGCGCCCTCCGGGTCATCGGTGGGCAGCACGATCACCGCGCGGATCAATCGTTCCATTCCGTGCCGCCAGGAGTGGTCGTCGGGACGCCCGGACAGGATCGCGTCCATCCGGGTGCGCTCGCAGTAGGCGTCCAGGGTGAGCAGGAGTTGCTCGATCGACACCAGCAGTCCGGCGCGCTGTCGCTGCAGGGTTTGGGTGAGCGCCGGGACGGTCAGCCGGATCGCGCGTCTCTCGGCTTCCAGCAGCGCCGGCCGGAACGACGGATTGCGATAGGCGTACAGGCGCAGTTCGCCGCGCACCAGCACCCAGTTGTCATCGAGCGTGCTGCCCAGGTCGACCACGTCGACCACTTTCGCGATGATCTGGTCGAGCCGGGTGCCGCCGACCGGCGCCTCCGGGATCATCGCCAACGCCCGACCGGTGGTCTCCACGAGCAGGTCGCCACGCTCCCGGACGATCTCGAGGCAGAGCTCCTCCTTGGAGTCGAAGTTGCTGTAGAAGGCTCCGCGGGTGAAGCCGGCGCGCTCGCACAGCTCCTCGACGCTGGTGGCCTCGACGCTCTTCTCGGCGAACAACTCGGTCGCGGCCGTCACCAGCCGCTGTCTGGTCTGACGGCGGCGGCTGCTCAGCTCGGTGCTGGTCATCCGCCCTCCTCGGCATAGCTCGCACCTTCGATACAGAACTGTACCGGATACATTGCTGTATCGGATACAGTGCCGTATTGAGTTCTTCGATCAGGAAGGTACAGGCGTGTCCTCCATCCTCTACCGCATCGGACGTGCCTCCTTCCGGATGCGCGGACGCGTCCTGATCGCCTGGGCGCTGGTGCTCGCCGTCCTCGGCGCGCTCACGCTCGGGTTCGCCGGGAAGTTCGACGACACCTTCGAGATCCCGGGCGCCGAGTCCACGGTCGCGCTGGCCAAGCTCAAGGCCACCTTCCCCGAAGCCGCCGACTCGACCGCGACCGTGCTGATCACGGTCGGCGGCGACGAGAAGCTGAAGGACGCCGACGTCAAGGACGCCGTCGAGGCGTGGCTGAAGCGGCTGGAGGCGCTGCCGTACGTGAACGGCACCATCGGCCCGTACAGCGACGTCGTGGAGGGACTGATCAGCGCGGACGGCAGGAGCGGACGGGTGTCCGTCCGGGTCAAGCAGACCGTCTCGACCTTCACCGACGCGCAGCGCGCCGACCTCACCGCCCAGGCCCGGACGCTGGAGACCGACCTGCCGGGCTCCCGGGTGCTCGTCGGCGGCGACGTCTTCTCCGTCAACGTCCCCCACATCACCGTCACCGAGGCGGCCGGTGTCGGCGTCGCCCTGATCGTGCTGCTGCTGACGCTGGGGTCGTTCGTCGCCGCGATGATGCCGATCGGGACGGCGATCGCCGGCGTCGGCATGGCCGTCCTGATCGTCGAGCTCGCGGCCGGCGTGATCACGATCAGTTCGACGACGCTCATCCTCGCGGTCATGCTCGGCCTGGCCGTCGGCATCGACTACGCGCTGTTCATCATCTCCCGGCACCGGGACCAGCTCGCCGCCGGCATGGACGTCGAGGAGTCCGCGGCGCGCGCGGTGGGCACAGCCGGCTCCGCGGTCGTCTTCGCCGGCCTGACCGTGGTGATCGCCCTGATCGGGCTGAGCCTCGCCAACGTCCCGTTCCTGACCGTGATGGGCGCGTTCGGCGCCGTCGGGGTTGCGCTCGAAGTCGCCCTCGCCCTGACGCTCCTGCCGGCCTTCATGGGCTTCGCGGGGGAGCGGCTGCGTCCGAAGCCGCGAACGGCTCGGAAGACTGACAAGGCTGCCGCCGTGTCCTCCCCTGACAAGTCGGGGACGAGGGGGACGCCGACGTCCTCCGCGGGAAGCGGAGTTCCTCCTAAGAAGGGGATCTTCGGCACCTCCTTCCGGCCGGCCGAGCTCTGGGTGAAGGCCGTCACCAAGTGGCCGATCGTCACGATCGTGATCGTGCTGGCCGGTCTCGGTGCGCTGGCCTACCCGACCAAGGACCTGTACCTCGCCCTCCCGACCGCGGGACGCTCGGCGCCCGACTCGCAGAACCGGGAGACCGCCGACGAGATCAGCCGCATCTTCGGCCCGGGCTTCAACGGGCCGCTGGTGGTCACCGTCGACATCGTCGAGTCGGACGATCCGGTGAAGATCCTGGACGCGATCCGCGACGACATCCAGGCGATGCCGGGGGTGAAGCTGGTCGCGGCGGCCACGCCCAACGCCAACGTCGACACCGGCATGGTCCAGATCATCCCGATGACGGCCCCGGACGACCCGGCCACGGCCGAGCTGGTCCATCAACTGCGCGCCCGGGAGCCGGACTGGGAGCAGCTGTGGCACGTCGACACCGCGATCACCGGGCTGACCGCCGTCCAGATCGACGTCACCGAGCGCCTGCAGAACGCGCTGTTGCCGTTCGGCATCTTCGTGGTCGGGCTCTCGATCGTGCTGCTGACGATGGTGTTCCGGTCGATCTGGGTGCCGATCAAGGCCGCCCTCGGCTACCTGCTGAGCGTCGGCGCGGCGTTCGGCGCCACCGTCCTGGTGTTCAACAAGGGCTGGTTCGCCGCCGTCGTCAACCTGGCCGAGCCCGGGCCGGTGATCAGCTTCCTGCCGATCATCATGATGGGCCTGCTGTTCGGCCTCGCCATGGACTACGAGGTGTTCCTGGTGTCGCGGATGCGGGAGGAGTACGTCCACGGCAACACCGAGAACTCGGTGACCGACGGCTTCGTCCATTCCGCGAAGGTCGTCGTCGCCGCCGGCCTGATCATGACCAGCGTCTTCGCCTTCTTCGTCCCACAAGGGGACGGGCCGATCAAGGCGATCGCCTTCGCGCTCGCCGTCGGGGTCGCCCTGGACGCGTTCGTGGTGCGGATGACCCTCGTCCCGGCCGTGATGAAGCTGCTCGGGCACCACGCCTGGTGGTTGCCGAAGTGGCTGGACGCCCGGCTGCCGTCGCTCGACATCGAGGGCGAGTCGCTGACCCGCCAACTCGCCCTGGCCGACTGGCCGGCGCCCGGGGACGCGTCCGCGGTCGTCGCGGACGGTCTCGTCGCCGTCCTCGGCGACCGGCGGCTCTTCGACGGGGTCAGCCTGCAACTGGCCCGCGGTCAGGTGCTGCTGATCGAGGGCGAACCGGCTCAGCGCAGGGCGCTGCTGTACGCGCTGGCCGGCCGCCTCAAGCTGGACGGAGGACGGCTCAAGGTGCTCGGCCTCGTCCTGCCCGAGGAGGCGCCGCTGCTCCGCCGACAGGCGCCGGTGCTCGGTCCGTCCACCCCGCACTTCGGCCGGCTGCTGAAGGGCCGGGACGACGGCATCGTCTTCGTCGAGGCAGCGGACGAACTCTCCAACACCCAGGAGCACTCGCTCCGCCGGGCGCTGGACGCCGGCGGGCCGGTCACCTGGGTGCTGACCGCTGCGCCCGGCTCCGGCCTGGCGTCCCAACTCGGCAGGGAGTGCGCTGAGCTCCGGCTCCCGTCCCACGTCGCCCTCGAAGGAGCGAACCGATGAACATCGAACAGGTCAACTCCCGCCCCGTGCGGTGGTACACGCTGTTGGGCCTGGTGCTGGTCCCGCTCCTGGTCGCCGGCGGGTTCCTGGTTGCGGGGATGAACTCCGACAGCAGGTTGCGCACCGTGCAGGCGGCAGTCGTGAACCTCGACGAGCCGGTCACCGTGGACGGTCAGTACATCCCGCTGGGACGCCAGCTCACCGCCAACCTGGTCGACTCCGACCGGGTGGAGAACCTGGACTGGACGCTGGAGACCGAGGCGAGGGCGCGGGCCGGCCTGGCCACCGGGCAGTACGCCGCGATGGTGCTGATCCCGAAGAACTTCTCGGCGGCAGCCACCTCCTACGCCAAGGAGGCGGACGAGGCCCGGCGCGCCACGATCGAACTGTCCACCTCGCCGGTGGCGGGAGTGGCCGACGCCACCCTCGGCAAGGCGGTGGCACTGGCCGCCGCGTCCTCCCTGAACGAGACGCTGACCTCGACCTACCTGGAGAACATCTACGTCGGCTTCAACGACCTGGGCAAGCAGTTCACCACGATGTCGGACGCCGCCTCGCAGCTGTCGGACGGGACGACCAAGCTGGCCGGTGGCATCGGGGATGCATCAGACGGGACGCAGAAGCTCTACACCGGCGCCCGCCAACTGGCGGACGGTCTGGCAACGATGAAGTCGAAGACGTCCTCGCTGCCGTCCGACACGAAGAAACTGGCCGGCGGGGTCAGTTCCTACGTGGACGGCGCCAATCAGCTCGCCCAGCAGACCATCGACTCGCTCCCCGGACAGGCGCAGCTGGCCGGAGGTGTCAAGCAGCTCAGCCAGGGTGCCGCCGGGGTCTCGAGCGGTTTGGCGGGCTACCAGTCGGCGATGGACGCGCTCGGCTCGAATGCGACCGTCGTCGGCCAGGCGAAGGGCGCTGCGGCGGCCGCGGTCGGTGCTGTCGACTGTCCGACGTTCGACGCCGATCCGGTCGTTCAGGCCAAGGCTTGCGCGGCGTTCAAGGCGGGGCTGAACGCGGGTGCCGAGGCCGGGGCGACCGTCGGCGTGACGGTCGGCGGGAAGGCGGCCGCCGCTGGGCTCGACACCAAGGACCCATCCACCGGCCAGAGCCTGAAGTCGGGCGCTGCCGCGCTGGCCGGGGGCCTGGACACCCTGAACACGCAGGTGCAGGCGTCCGTCCCCGACGTCGGTTCCGCCACGAAGCAGGTGAAGGAGCTGATCGCCGGCGGCAAGCAGCTCGCGTCCGGGACGCAGAAGCTCGCCGACGGCATGCCGGCGCTCGCCTCCGGCATCGCCAAGGTGGCGGACGGGGCGGACCAGCTCGCCAGCGGTGTCGACTCGCTCGGTGCCGGCCTGATCAGCGCCTCGTCGGGTGCCGACAAGCTCGCGGACGGGATGAGCGAGTTCGCCGACGGCATCGCGAAGGGCAAGGACAAGCTGCCGAGCTACACCAAGGCCGAGCGGCAGAACCTGGCCGACGTGGTCGCGTCCCCGGTCGCGACCGAGGGGCTCGAGGGACTCGCCGACCCGAACGTCGGCTGGGTGAGCCTGCTGGCCGTGGTGGCCCTGTGGCTCGGCGCGCTGGGCACCTACACGGTGGTCAGGGCGGTCGCCCGCGGCCTGCTCGGCTCGGCCGAGTCGACGCCGAAGCTGATCGCGAAGGCACTGCTCCCGGGCCTGGTGGTGGTCGGCGTCCAGGCCGTCCTGCTCGGCGCGCTCGTGCACGTCGGGCTCGGCCTGGCCTGGCCGAAGACGTTCGAGGTGACCGGCGTCCTGCTGGTGGCGGCCGCGGCGTTCGCGGTGCTGAACCACGCGCTGGTGGCCCTGATGGGCGGCTTCGGACGGCTGCTGGCCGTGGTGTTCGCCGTTGTCACGACGGCATCGACGGTGGTGGCCGCGGCTCCGGGGGCGCTGACGGCTCTGCGTCCGTTCTCGCCGTTGACGCCCGCACTGGACGCCGTCCGCGCCGTGCTCACGGAGTCGTCCGGGGCGGCTGCGTCCACGTGGCTCGTGGTGGGCTGGTTGTTGCTGGGCCTGCTGGGAAGCGCGATCGCGATCACTCGCCGACGGACGACGACGCTGGCCGCGGCCGTAGTCGGATAGCCCGGCGGCCCGGATTCGCTGCCGGCTTACTCGCCAGCTGCGGCGGGACGCCCGGTGTCGGCATCGGGATCGCTGACCGCCCGGAGCCGGCGCTGCGGACGCTCGGTCGTGGGCTTCTCTGCGGGCTTCTCGGCCTGCGCGGCGGCGGCCTCGCGCAGCGCGACGGCACGGTGGAAGTCGGCCTGGGTCGGCATGCCGTAGGCGCGGGCCGTGGTGTCGTGCATCTCGACCACGTAGCGGTACAGCCGCTCGGAGAACTGGTGGGCGATCTCGCCGGGGGCGGCGCGCAGCGGCCTGCCGAAGACGATGTGGACGTGCGGGCGTCCCGGCACCGGCACGGTGGTGCCGTACGGCATCGCCGCGTACGCCCCGACCAGGGCGATCGGCAGCACGGGCACGTTGCGGGAGATGCTGAGCGCCGCCGCTCCGGGGGTGAAGCGCGCCATCGCGCCGGTCCGCGAGCGGGTGCCCTCGGGGAAGATCAGCAACGGGACGCCCTCGTTGAGCAGGATGCCGGCCATGCCGCGGCGTCCGCGCGCGCCCTGGCGCTCGACCGGGAACGAGTTGAAGAAGAGCTTGGTCGGCAGCGACTTGTACCAGTTCTCGAAGAAGTAGTCGGCTGCGGCACCGGCGGAGAGGTTCTTGGACAGCCGGCGCGGCAGGCCGCCGAAGATCAGCGGCGCGTCCAGATGGCTGGAGTGGTTGGCGACGACGACGAACGGCGCCTTGAGCGAGTCGAGGTTCCGCTGCCCGTGGATATGAACCGTCACCGCCGACCAGATGTACGGCTTCATGATCAGGTGCTGGGCCACGAAACGGGCCGTGCCCGGACCGGGCGAGCTGTACCTGCTCGTCTTCGGCTCTGCCACCCGCGACCTCCCGTCGTTGCCGTACGGAAGCCCTAGTCTCGCACTCGTCCGGCGTCGGGGCCAGTCTCGATGAGAGCGGTGTCGGCCCCGTGCGCGGGCTTTGGGCGGACGCGACCGCGAACGACCGGGCACAGATGGCGGCCAAGGATGGTCGCCGTTGGTGCTGCTCAGGCGGAGAGCAGTTCCGCGTAGCCCGCGAGCCGGCGCAGGGTTCGGCTGCAGCGGTAGCGGACCAGCTCCGGCGTGGTGCCGAGTTCGTCGGCCGCCCTGGCGCTGGTGAGGCCGGCGACGTACACCAGCCAGAGCGTGCGGTGGGTCTGGGCGTCGATCAGCTTCAGCCTCCGGGCGGCGCGCAGGGTGTCCTCTGCCGTTGCGTCCGGCTCGGGCGTCCCGGGCGCCGGCTCCAACGCGGACGGCTCCGCGAACCACCGGCGCACGGTCCAGCTCAGGTTCGCGGGGATGCTGCGGGGACGCCGGTGCAGCGGATAGTCGGCGATGGCGAGCCAGAGCTCGGAGACCGCCTCGTCGAAACGGTCGGGACGCCGCCGGCACAGCAGCACCACCGTGCCCAGCATCGCCTGGAGCACGACCCGCCACGCCAGCTGGTCCCCGTCCCGGCCGAGACCAAGGAGCGCCCCCATCGCCGCGTCCGGATCGGCCCTGATCACGTCCAGCAGGCCGTCGAGGTCGGCCGCCGGCCGAAGCTGCGGACAGCGGGACACCCAGTCCGCGACCGGCCGGGTGGACGTGGCCACCAACTCGGTCCACTCGGCGTTCAGTTCGGTCAGGGTCGCTCGCACCAGGCCAGCGTCGCGTCCTCGTGTTGACGGCGGTGTTGTCGGCAGGATCGGCGGTGTTGTCCGGGCTCGGGACGCCGGACTCGGTCGTCAGCTAACGATTCGGCAACGATGTGGCCCAAACTGAGCGACGACAAACCTCGTGCGACTAGCATTGAAACGTATTCACCCGGACTTGGTGGGAGACCGGCGCCCCACCGATTCGACGCCCAGAGGGCCACCCGGATATCCGGTGGCCCTCTGGTGCCATTCCGCACCGCTTCTTGGCCCGACCTCCTAGGCTGGCTGTGTCGGCCGAGAGGGAGTGAATGGGACCGGTGGCGTCCGCCAACAGGCGGCAGTTGATCGAGCGCGGCGCCTTCGTCGCGCTGGTCGGCATCGCCGTCCTCGGGGTCGTGGGCGCGGCGCTGGTGGCGCTGTACATCAACCGGATCGCCGACAGCGCGGCCGCGCTCAAACACTCCGAACCCCTTCCTGACTACGTCGGACGGCCATCCTCGGCGACGGCGCCGGACGGCACGTCGGCAATGAACGTCCTCGTGGCCGTCACCGACAACGGCGGACTGCAGGCCGTCGTGGTGGCCAATCTCTCGGCGAGCCGCCGCAATCTCACGCTGATCGCCGTTCCCGCCGCTCTCCGGCTCGCTGCCGGCGAGGAGCACACGCTGGCCTCCAGCTTCGCCGCCGACCCGATGCTGACCGCCCGGGCTGTCGAGAGGCTCACCGGCAGCCGCGTCGACCACCTGATCCAGGTCGACCTGGCCGGCTTCGCGGACGTCGTGGACGCCGTCGGCGGCGTCCAGCTGGACGGTCAGGAGCTCGATGGCGCGGCTGCCGTGGCTGCCGTCCGCGACTCCGACCAGCCGTCGACCGCGGCCGCGGCCCTGCTGCGGGCCACCCTGGTCAGCGCTGAGCCGAGCCTCGGCATGCCCGCGCTCGCCGTCCCCGTGGACGCGATCCGGGCGGCGAGCCACTGCACCCGGATCGATGCCGGCCTCACCAGCGAGGTGATCGCCCAGACCCTGATGGCCTCCAGCGTTCGGGCGAGCGAGATCCGGATCTGGCCGCTGACGACAGTCGTCGACGGCGATGCCGTCGTGCCGGAGGTCGGGGCGCTGGGCATCCTGACCGCGGCGCTGGCCGAGCCGAACCTCACCGCTACCGCGGCGTATGGCGCCGCCGCCTTCCTGCCACGCTGAAAGGGACCGAGGAACCGATGCGAAAGCTGCTCATGATGATCGCGCTGGCCGGAGCGGTGGTGCTTGCCTGGCGGGCCTGGCAGCAGAAGCAGGAGAACGCCCGGGTCTGGGCGTCCGCCACCGATCACGTCCGCTGAGGATCCCGGACGGCCGTCTCGCTCACGGTCGGCCGAGCGCGCGCCCGGTCTAGAAGGCCTCCGCCTCCTCGGGCTCGGCGAGGGCTTCGGCGAGCGCCTGGCCGACGGCGGCGGCTTGGTCGGCGGGGTCGTGGAGGGTGTTCAGCCGGTCGCGCAGCGCGCTGTCGGTCGACGCGGTCTCGGCAAGCAGGTCGAGCGTCTCGAACTCCACCTGGGTGGGGTCGCCGCGGTCGAACCGGAGCCGCAGTTCGAGTTGTGCCGGCGGCCAGGTCCGGCCGTAGGACTCCTCGATGCCCAGCCACGGGTGCGCGCGGACGAAGGACTCCGGGTCGGCGGTGAACACGACCTCGGTCACCCCAGGCCCGTCGGCGACGGAGCCGTACTCGAGACCGAACGGCGCGAGCTCGTCCCGCAACGCGTCCAGGTAGCCCTCAGGTAGCACGGACCCAACCTACTCCGCGGGCGGGGGAGCCGTTCAGCTCGAACGGAGGTGCCAGTTCGGCGACCAGGGGGGAAGTGCTTGACGGCACTGTCCTGATCCAATCCGCATTTCGGCCGGGCTCCTCACCGGCACCGACGCCTACTTCGCCAGCCTCACCGCCTACCGCGCCGGGGACATGACGAGCATCGTCCAGCAGGTCTGTGAGGCCAGCCAGCGGGCGGCCGGTCACGGCAGGTGGCTCGTCGACACCCTCTACGAACTCCGCAGCGGATGGGCGAAGACGATGCCCTCCAGGGCTGGATCGGCCGGCCGGAATCTGCTGAACGCCCTGATCGGGCAGCCGGCCGTCAACATCGCCTACGTGCAGCAGACGCTTGGTGTGTCCGGCACCGCGGCCCGGCGGGCGGTCGACCAGGCCGTGGACGTCGGCATCCTGTCCGAGGCGACCGATCGCCGACGCGACCGGATCTGGCTGGCCCGCGACGTCATCGACATCCTCGACGAGTTCTCCGAACGAGCCGGGCGACGAGGCTGACCGGCCGCACCGCGACGCTGGTAGCCGCGGCCACCAGCGGCCGGCCGGAAGGGTCGTCGGCACGGCGGACTTGGCCACGGTCTCAGGACGATGTCATTGGCTGGCTGGGCGAGGGCAAAACGGCCCTGACAAGGCCGGACGGGGTGGAGCATAGGGGACTCGAACCCCTGACCCCCTGCTTGCAAAGCAGGTGCTCTACCAGCTGAGCTAATGCCCCGCGGCACGACATTGTCGCATCTTCGCGACCGCGAGCACCAAACGACGACAGGCCGCCGAGCCGCTCCGCCTGGAACCGTTCAGACGAATCCCTTGACAGGTCGATCTGTTCGGTCTCATCCTGAGACATCGTGACGTCGTGACGACGGGATGTGCTGATGGCATCGGAGTCGCTGTATCTGCGGGTGAAGCGCGACATTGCCGCGCGGATCGAGAGCGGCGCCTGGCCGCCGGGGACCTACATTCCCAGCGAGCCCGACCTGCAGCAGCGCTACCGGGTCTCCCGGACCACCGTCCGCAAGGCCGTGGACGAACTCGTCGGGGACGGGCTGCTGACCGTGATCCACGGGATGGGCACCCGCGTCGTCGCCCAGCGGCTCAGCCTCCGTCCGGCCACCCTGATGAGCTTCACCCAGATGATGCTCGCCCAGGGCATCGTTCCCGGGCGGACGTCGGAGTCGCTGACCGTGGAAACGGCTCAGGCCGAGGTCGCGGCAGCGCTCGGCATCCCAGAGGACGCGGACGTGGTGTGCTTCCGGCGCGTGCGGACCGCGGACGGTACCCCGGTGTCGTCCAACAGTTCCTATCTGCCCCTCGACCTGTTCGCCGGCTACGACCTCGACCAGCTCCTCGCCGGCCAGTCGCTGTACGCCCAGCTGGAGCAGGCGTTCAACCTGATCGTGCAGACCACCGAGGACACGTTCGGAATCGCCCGTGCCGACAGTCGTCTGGCCGCCGACCTCGAGGTGAAGGTCGGCGAGCCGCTGCTGATCATCGCCCGGCACGGCTTCGACAAGGCCGACCGTCCCATCGAGTACAGCCGGATCGCCATCCGTCCCGACCGGTACCGTCACTCCGTCACGCTCAGGCGGAAGTGATGGCCCGGATCGTCGGCCTCGGCACCCTGGCCATGGACGTCCTGGTCGGGGTCGACAGGCTGCCCGGCCGGGACGGCTTCGCCGTCGTGACCAGCCGCGCCTTCCTGCCCGGCGGCTCCGGCACCAACGTGATCTGCCAGGCGGCCCGGCTCGGCGCGGACTGCGCATTCCTCGGCAAGGTGGGGGACGACGCGCTCGGAGCCCAGATCCTCGCCAGCCTGCGGTCCGAAGGCGTGGACGTGTCGGGCATGCGGACGCTGGCCGGCGGGACCTCACTCAGCACCACCGTGGTCGTCGACGCGGCCGGCGACCGGTTCATCCTGCTCGACCTCGGCGACGCCTTCGCTGCCTTCACAGCCGACGAGGTCGACCTGGCCGCGATCGAGGCCGCCGACGTGTTCTACACCGACCTGGCGCCCCGGGACGCGGCCCTGGCCGGCGTCCATGCAGCCCGGCGTGCCGGCGTCCCGGTCGTCTTCGGGCTGGAGACCGGCCTGGACACCATGCGGGGGCTCGGCGTCACCACCGAGGACATCCTCGACGTGGCCGCCGACGCGGTGATCTTCCTGCCCTGCCGCGAAGGCCTCGCCGACCTCGCCGGGAGCGACGATCTCGAGGACGGGCTGCGCTTCCTGGAGTCTCGCTGCCACGGTGTCGCCGTGGTGACCCTCGGCGGCGACGGCGTGGTCGCCGTGGCCGGCGGAGAGCGGATCCGCATCCCCGGGACGCCGGTGGCCGCGGTCGACACCACCGGGGCCGGCGACGCCTTCGCCGGCGCCCTGCTCGCGTCCTGCTACGTCGACGGCCTCGACCTGCCCGATGCGCTGCGGCTGGCCAACGCCGTCGCCGCCGACTCCTGCACCCGACGCGGCGCCCGATCCGGCCCGGATCGCGCCCGCCTGGCCGAGTTCTCCACCCAAACCACGAAGGAGTAGAGATGTCCCTTTCCGACAAGGCACCGGACCAGGCGAAGAAGTCGCCCGTCTCCGCACGCCAACTCGCCATCATGGCGATCTTCATCGCGCTGAGCGCCGTGGGGTCGCTGATCAAGATCCCGAGCCCGCTCGGATCCATCGGGCTCGACTCCGCCCCGGGCTTCTTCTCGGCGATCGCCTTCGGCGGCCTGACCGGCTTCATCGTGATCGCGATCGGCCACCTGCTGTCCTCCGCGATCGTCGGCTTCCCGCTGACCCTGCCGATCCACATCGTGATCGCGCTTGCCATGGGCGGCTGCGCGCTGGTGTTCCGGTGGCTCGGACGCAAGAGCCTCACCTGGTTGATCGTCGCGGTCGTCGTCACGTCCCTGCTGAACAGCGTCGTGCTGGGGCTGATCGTGGTGCCGATCGGTGGCTGGGGGATGTACGCGGCCGCCGTGCCGTCCCTGCTGATCGCGTCCGTCGTGAACCTGGTCATCGCTGCCGTGGCGTACTACGCCGTGCGCAACAGCAAGCTGCTGAACTGACCGCATGGACCGTTCACTGGAGGTGGTCGGCGTCAGCTACCGCTACCCGAAGGCTGACGCCGACGTCCTTCACGATGTCTCCGTCCGGTTCCCGACCGGCAGCTTCACCGTCCTGATGGGCCCGACGGGTGCCGGCAAGTCGACCCTGTTGATGACCCTCAACGGCGTGGTTCCGGACCTCAAGGAGGGGACCATGTCCGGGGAGGTCCACCTCGACGGGGTGAGCCTGTCCGGCTTCCGGGTGCAGACCATCACCGAGCACGTCGGCCTGGTCCTGCAGGATCCGGAGAGCCAGATCCTCGGCCGCAGCGTCGCAGAGGACGTCGCCTTCGGCCCGCGCAACTACCTGGTGCCACGGGCCGAGATCACCCGGCGGGTCGGTGAGTCACTGGCCCAGGTGCAGCTGGCCGGCTTCGAGGAGCGGGAGACCTCGCAGCTGTCCGGCGGCCAGAAGCAGCGGCTGGCGATCGCCGGCGTGCTCGCCCTGCACCCGCGGGTGCTCTGCCTGGACGAGCCGACCTCCGAACTCGACCCGGCCGGCCGCGACGAGATCTACGCGACGGTGGACGCGCTGCGGCGCTCGGGCGATGTCACGATCGTGGCCGTCGAGCATGCCAGTTCCGACGTCGTCCAGCGCGCCGACGAACTCGTCGTCCTCAAGGACGGACGGGTGAGCTGGCAGGGCCGACCGGGCGACTTCTTCCGCGACCTGGACCTCGTCGAAGCCAACCTGGTCAAGCCGCTGCCGGCCGTCGTCATCGGTTCGGCGCTCGCCGGTGCCGGGCTCGTCCCCGCAGCCGACGTGCCGCTCGGCGTCGACGACCTGGAGGCCCTGGTCCGCCGGCTCGCCGGCAGCCGGCTGCCGGCCCCGCCCGATCCCGCGCCGGTGGCGCCCACGTCCGGCCGTCCCGTCGTCGAGCTCCGCGACCTCGTCCACACCTACCCCGGCGGCCACCGCGGCCTGGATGGGGTGAGCCTGACCATCGAGGCGGGCGAGTACGTCGCGCTCGTCGGACGCAACGGCGCCGGCAAGACCACCCTGGCCAAGCACCTGAACCGGATCCTCCAGCCGACCTCGGGCTCGGTGGTCGTCGACGGGATCGACGCCAGCACCCTGCAGCCGTGGGAGCTGGCCCGGCACGTCGGCTACGTCTTCCAGAACCCCGACCACCAGATCTTCTGCACCACCGTCGCGGAGGAGGTCCGCTACGGGCTGAAGATGGCCGGGCTCGACGCCGGCGAGATCGAGGCCAGGGTCACCGAGGTGCTGGATTTCGTCGGCCTCGGAGGAGTCCGCGACGAGCACCCGTTCTCGCTCGGCAAGGGCGAGCGCCAGCGGATCGCGGTCGCGTCCATCCTCGCGCTCCGCCCGCAGATCCTGGTCGTGGACGAGCCAACCACCGGCCAGGACTGGGCCGGCGTGACCTCGATGATGGCCCTGATCGACCGGCTGAACGCCGCAGGAACGACGATCGTCATGGTCACCCACGACATCGAC
The DNA here is from genome assembly GCA_017306015.1 of Propionibacteriaceae bacterium. Taxonomy (GTDB): domain Bacteria; phylum Actinomycetota; class Actinomycetes; order Propionibacteriales; family Propionibacteriaceae; genus Propionicimonas. The sequence continues at coordinate 25,119 of JAFKJK010000009.1, read as the reverse complement.
GTCGTCGCCCACCACGCGCGCCGGGTGGTGGTGATGGACGCCGGCCGCGTCCTCGCCGACGGACCGACGGCCGACGTCCTCGCCCGGACCGACGTCCTGGCCCGCGCTGCAGTCTCGACGACCCAGACCGTGGAGTTGGGACGTCGGCTGTGGCCCGGAGCCACCCCCCTCCTGGACGAGGCGGAACTCGGCCGGCACCTGGTCGGCTCGCTGACGAGGGCGGACGCGCGATGAGGCTGGAGCGGCTCGACGTGCGGGTGAAGCTCGCGGTGTTCGTCGCGATCATGGTGGCGCTGTTCGTGGTCACCGATCCGGTGCTCAACGCCGTCCTGCTGGCCGTGCTGCTCGCCGCGCTGGTCGCGGCCGGGACGCCGATGAGGGGCCTGTGGTCGATGGTCCAGCCGTTGTTGCTGGTGATGGTCCTGATCGTGGTGGTGACGATGGTCGCCAGCAACCAGTTCACCCGTCCGGAGCTCTCCCAGGTGCTGTTCTCGGTGTGGGGCCTGCAGGCCACCCTCGGCGGTCTGCTGGTCGGGCTGAACTTCGTCGCCAGGATCCTGCTGATGGTGACGGCGACGTACGCCTTCACCATCAGTACGCCGATCGACGACCTGCTCGCCGTGATGGCCCAGGTGCACGCGCCGTACTGGCTCTCGATCCTGGTCACCACGGCCATCTCGTTCATCCCGACGATGGCGAAGAAGAAGGACCTGATCGTCGAGGCGCAGCGGGCCCGTGGCGCCCGGGTGAAGGACTCCGGCCCGATCGGCCAGATCGTCTCGTTCGTGCCGATCATGGTGCCGCTGATCACCAACTCGATCCTGCTGGCCGACAACCTCGCGGTCGCGATGACGAACCGGGGCTACGGTGCCACCAACTCGATGACGTCCATGCGCGACCTGAAGCTGCGACCCGCCGACCTGGCGGTGCTGATGGTCGCCGTGGCAGCCCTCGTTCTCGTCTTGTGGCTGCGGTTCAGCCTCGGATATGGAGTGATCTGATGGATGCGGTGATCGATCGGGCGGCCGGCTGTCTGGCCGGCCTCGCCCTGGGCGACGCGATGGGAATGCCGGGCGAGCTGTGGGTTCCCGAGCGGATCCGGGCGACCTGGGGCTGGTTGCAGGGTTTCCACCCGGCACCGTCCGGACACGCGATCGTGGACGGATTCGTCGCCGGACAGGTGACCGACGACACCCAGCAGGCGTTCATGCTCGCCGCCACGATCCGGGACGCCGCCGGCGAGGTGCGGGCGGCCGACGTGGCCCGCGAGTTGGTGGCCTGGGCGGACCGGGTCGGGGCCAGCGAGGGCAGCTTCCTCGGCCCCAGCTCGGCCCGCGCCATCGAGTTGCTGCGGTCGGGCGCCGACCCGCGGACCACCGGCAGCGGCGGGGACACCAACGGCGCGGCGATGCGGATCGCGCCCGTCGGGCTGGTGCGCCGTCCCGGCGATCTGGACGCCCTCACCGACGCCGTCACCGAGGCGTCCGTGATGTCCCACGACACCGGGGTCGCGATCAGCGGTGCCTGCCTGGTCGCCGGCGTGGTCTCGGCCGCCGTGGAGGGCGCGGACCTGGCGGGAGCGATCGAGACCGGGATCGCCGCAGCCCGGCGAGGCCGCGACCGCGGTGAGCAGACGGTGGCCGCCTCGGTGCCGGCCAGGGCCCGGCTCGCCGTCGAGCTGGCCGGCGGCGGCACCGATGACGAGACGTTCCTCCGCGAGCTCTACGACCTGGTCGGGGCGTGGGTGACGACGACTGAGAGCGTGCCGGCCGCTGTCGGCGTCCTGGTGCGCGGTGGCGGCGACCCGGTCCGGGTCACCGAGCTGGCCGCGAACCTGGGCGGCGACACGGACACGATCGGCGCGATGGCCGGCGCGATGGCCGGGGCGTTCGCGGGCCTCGGCGCCATCCCGACGGCGACCCTGGACGTGCTGACGTCCGTCAACGACATCGACCCGGTCGCCATGGGGACGGCGCTGGTCGGCGTGCGTCGGTAGGAGGCTTCCGATGGCGCGACCAGTCGAGCGGGAGCCGGGTGGGCCCCGGCGGCTCCGCGATCTCCTGCTGCTCGGCGACGACCTCGTGGTCGCCACGGACTCGATCGGAGGGATCGGTCCCAAGCCGGCCGACACCGTCGCCGCGGACGCTGCGACGGTGGCGCACTTCGGGCTCCGCGTCCCGCTGCTGGAGGTCATCTGCGCGGGCGCCGAGCCGATCGCCGTGATCGACAACCTGTGCGTCGAACTGGAACCCACCGGACGCGAGATGATCGCCGAGATCCGGCGCCTCGCCGCCGCGGCCGGCGTCCCGGCCGAGGCCGTCACCGGCAGCACCGAGGACAACGTGCCGACCCGTGCCACCGGGATCGGTGTCACCGTTCTCGGACGCCTCCCCGAAGGCGGGACCGGTCTCGGCGGGTCGCGGGTCGGGGACGCCGTGGTCTGCGTCGGGCTGCCGGTCTCCGCACCGCGCGACCGGATCCACATCGGACACCCGCAGCAGGTCCCGGTCGAGGCGGTGGTCGCAGCGCTGGCCACCGGCCTGGTGCACGACGCGCTGCCGGTCGGCTCGAAGGGGCTGGCCTGGGAAGTGCCGCAGCTGGCCTCGACGGCCGGGCTCGTCCACGAGTGGGTGGAGCCTCCGCCCGTTCCGCGCGAGGACTCCGGAGGTCCCTCCAGCTGTGTTCTCCTGTCCTGCGACCCCGGCGACCTGGCCGACGTCCGGGCCACGATCCCGGCGGGCGTCCCGGTGAAGGTGGTCGCCCGCCTGGTGAACCCTGGACGCGAGTGAGTCACCCCACAGGGCAGGCCGTCACGATCCTGGAGGCTTTCCCCTGCTTCAAGGCTGAGCCCGGCGCGACCCGGAACAGGGCACCGGCACCCGGTCACGCCCGCACGGCCTGCCGCCGCGTCTGCCGCAGTCTGTGAACATATGTGCAATAGAGGGCCGTCCCACGCCGTGAGTTCGGCATGTTGACGTGATCCCTCAGGCTCTGAGCGCACATCTGTTCATAGTGGTGCTGCGCAGGGTTGCTGAGTGCCCTACTTTCCTCTCAGCGGGCAGCAGAGTGGCGGCCCGGTGGAGGGAACACGAAGTTGTCTGACTACTACGGCACACCGCACGGGATCGACGGCAAGCTCGCTGAGCTGGCCATCCCCCGCTGCTCGGGCAGGTCGACGCTGGGACGCGGCTCCGGTCAGGACGGTCCTCGATGACCACCTACGATCTCACGACATTCGGTGAGGCACAGATCCGCCTCACCGTCCACAAGGGCGAGCGCTTGGCCACCGCCACCGAACTCCGGATGACCCCTGCCGGATCGGAGGCGAACGTGGCCGGACTGCTGGCTCAGTTGAGGCGCCGGACGGCGTTCGCGACGGTCATGCCGACCGGTGACCTCGCACAGCGCTTTCTCAACGAGTACCGAGGCGTCGGCGTAGATCTCTCGCACGTCGTCCAGAAGCCCGGTGGCCGGATGGCGCTGTACTTCATGGAACCCGGTGATCCGCCGCTGCCCGCCCGCGTCACCTACGACCGCGAGTGGACGCCGTTCCGAGCGATCACCCCGGAGGCGTTCGACTGGGACGCGCTGCTCGACACGGAGGTGTTGTTCCTCACCGGCATCACCGCAGCCCTGACCCAGGAAACGGCGAGGACGGTGACCTTCGCCGCGGAGGAGGCGGTCAGGCGTGGCGTCCGAGTCGCGCTCGACGTGAACTACCGCAGCTTGCTCTGGACGGCGGAACGAGCCAGGTCGGTGCTGGAACCGCTGCTGAAGTCCACCTCGATCCTGTTCTGCTCGCGCCTGGACGGCATCAAGGTGTTCGGCGCCGTCGGCGACGGGCCGGCCATCAACCGCTGGCTGCGGGACACCTATGAGCTCGACCACGTGGTCTCCACCGACTCGACCGCGGGCGTGTACTACGCCGGCCGGGAGGGTGAAGGCAGGTACGACGTCGACGCGATCGGGGTCACCGACCGACCGGGCGCAGGAGACTCCTTCGTCGGCGGAACCCTGCACGGCTATCTGGACGGCGACGTTCGCGAGGGCATCACCTACGGCCTCCGTACGTCCAAGCTCGCGCTCACCCACTACGGCGATCTGACCCACCTCTCACCGTCCGAACTCGAGAGCCTCACCACCAGCGACATCGTTCGTTGACCGACACCACAAGGAAGTGAAATGACCACAACTCCGGCTGCGGGGCTGACCGCCCTTCAGCAAATCGACTCCCGGCCCCTCACCAAGAATCAGAAGAGCCTCATCTCTCTCGCGGTGGTGGGCAACATCTCCGAGTTCTTCGACATGTTCCTCATCGGCTTCGCTGTCGCGGCGCTCCTGAAGGATCCCGCGTGGCACCTGAAGGGCTACGAGGCCGGGATCATCCTGGCCATGTCCGGGCTGGGCACCGTGATCGGCGCCATCGGCTGGGGCTGGCTCGCCGACAGGATCGGCCGCAAGGCTGCCTTCAGCTGGTGCGTCGTCCTGTTCACCGTGTTCACCCTGGCCTCGGTGTTCACCCCCACCGACGGCTGGGTGCTGCTGGCCGCGCTGCGCGTCCTGGTCGGCATCGGCGTCGGCGGCCTGAACATCACCTCGGTGCCCTACGTCCAGGAGTTCGTGCCGGCCAAGCAGCGCGGCTTCCTGTCCGGCCTCACTGCCGTGTTCATCCCGCTGGGCCTGTTCCTCGGTTCGGTCGCATCCAGCCTGACCGGGAGCAACTGGCGCCTGCTGATCGCCATCGGCGCTGTCCCGATCCTGCTGCTGTTCTGGCTGCGGATGGTGCCGGAATCACCTCGTTTCCTGCAGTCGCAGGGCCGGCACGAAGACGCCACGAAGTCCATCGCCTGGGCGCTCGAGCTGCCGGCCGACCAGATCGGCACCCTGCCCGAGATGACCCGCGTCGCGTCCGCCTCGTACTCGGTGATCTTCAGCAAGTACCTCAAGAGCCTGATCATCGTTGCCGTCGGCTCGTTCAGCTTCATCTTCGGCGCCTCGGTCATCCAGTCATGGGGCCAGTCGATCCTGGGCTCGGCCTACAAGTTCGACACCGCCACGGTGGGCTACCTGTTCATGCTGGTCTCCCTCGGCGACCTGCTCGGACGCCTCTCCTCCGCTTGGCTGGGTGACCGGATCGGCCGCCGCCGCGTCATGCTGATCTACGGCCTCCTCGGGGCTGTCGGCCTGTTCATCTCGGCCGGCTCCACGATGCTCGCCGGCGGCGGCGCCAATGCCGGCTGGATCTTCTTCGTCGGTATCCTCATCGCCATGACCTTCGGCGACGGCGCTTTCGGTGTCCTCAACCCGTTCGGTGCCGAGCAGTTCCCGAATGAGGCCCGCGCCAGTGGGCTGGGTCTGGGCTACGGCATCGGGGCCACCGCGAAGGTCTTCGGCCCGGCGCTGCTCGGTGTCATGTTCGGTGCGAAGATCACCGCAGACATCATCCCGCCGGCCTTCCTTTTCTTCGCGATCCTGCTGATCATCGGCGGTATCACCTACCAGTTTGCGAAGGAGACGAAGGGGACCTCCCTCGACGCCATCTAGTCCCTACCGGAACGAAGTTTCATCATGAGCAAGATCGACGACATCACACGCGAGGGCTGGATCCTTGGCGCCTTCCCCGAATGGGGCACCTGGCTGAACGAGGAGATCGACGCCACCACCGTCGAGCCCGGCACGTTCACCCTCTGGTGGATCGGCAACACCGGGCTGTGGCTGAAGACCGAGGGGGGTGCGAACCTCGCGGTCGACCTGTGGTTCGGCAACGGGAAGCGAACCCAGCAGGTCACGGAGATGGGCAGGTTCCACCAGATGCGGAACATGACCGGAGGGCGGGCGACCCAGCCCAACCTCCGGGCTGCGCCGATCGTCTTCGACCCCTTCGCCGTCACCCACGTGGACGCGGTGCTCGCCACGCACATCCACCAGGACCACATCTGTCCCTTCTTCGCGGCCGCCGTGCTGCAGAATTGCGGGCCGGAGGTGAAGTTCATCGGCCCGCAGGGCTGCGCCGACCTCTGGTCGTCCTGGGGGGTGCCCGAGGATCGGATCCAGGTGGTGCGTCCCGGTGACACCGTGACGGTGAAGGACATCGAGGTGGTCGTGCTGGATTCGTTCGACCGCACCGTGCTGGTCACCGCCGAGGAGGATCTCCGGGGAAAGCTCCTCGACATGGACGCCAACGCGGTGAACTACCTGGTGAAGACTCCGGGCGGGAGTTTCTACCACGCGGGTGACTCGCACTACTCCATCCGCTTTGCCAAGCACGGCAAGGAACACCAGGTGGACGTGGCCTTCGGGTCCTACGGCGACAACCCCATCGGCAACCACGACAAGATGACCTCTTCCGACATCCTGCGCATGGCCGAAGGTCTGCAGGCGAAGGTCGTCATCCCGTTCCACTACGACGTATGGACGAACTTCAAGGCCGACCCGCTGGAGATCGTGATGTTGTGGAACTTCAAGAAGGATGTGCTGCAATACACGTTCAAGCCGTTCATCTGGGAGGTCGGCGGTAAGTTCACCTACCCGAACGACGCCGAGAAGCTGCGCTACCACTATCGGCGCGGATTCGAGGACGCGTTCACCGACGAGCCGAACGTGCCCTTCCCGGCGATCCTGTAGTGCCCTCGGAGCACCGAGTGTGGCCGGGTGCCGTCCCGTCGGGCGGCACCCGGCGTCCGTTTGCTCGGGTCTCCTCCCGGACGGCGGTCAGGCGCCTGCCGTGTCGAGCAGGCGAAGCGCCGTGGTCCGGTCCGTCACCAGCGCCGAGATGAAGTTGCCGCGCATCGTCGCGGCCAGGGGGACGACCTTCTCCTCTCCCCACGCCACACCGACGACCAGCGGAATGTGATGGAGCCGTTCAGGGTCGACGGCGATCGTTCGCGGGCACAGCTCCGTCATGATGTGGCGGCCGTCGGGTGCGATGTGGTGGCCGCAGATGTGGGCCACCGCGCCCGCCTCGCGCACACCGTCGGTGAGGGCGGGACTCTCGTACTCGCGGAAGATCAGCCCGGAACGGCCGTCGCGCACGGAGCCGACCCCGAGCAGGGCGATGTCCGCGCGTGCGCCCAGCTCCAGCGTCGTCGCGATCTGGTTGTCGCTGCGCAACGCTTGGGCGACGGCCTGGTCGCTCACCACCAGCGGCGCGGGCAGGGGGTGGAACGACCCACCGAGCTTGCGTCCCATCCGGCGACAGGTCTCGGGGGAGTCGAGCAGCCGCTCCGACTGCCCGGAGCTGCCGATCATCTGCACCACTCGTGAGCGCGGCCAGGCCATCTGAGGCATCGCGTCCACCGTTGCCGTCACGGCCAGTCCGTTGGAGACGCACAGCACGACATCCTCGGACGCGACCTCGATGACCAGGTCGGCGGCGCAACGTCCGACCTCCTCCTGACTGGCCGACGGCTCCGCCGGATCGGCCACCCGGGCGAGCTTGAGCCCGAAGGCTTTGACCAGCGCCCGCTCGATGCCCAGCACCCGCTCCATCGGGTGACTGATCCGCACCTGGACGATGCCGCGGCGCCGGGCCTCTGACAGCATCCGGGAGACCGTGGCGCGGGAGAACGCGATGTCCCGGGCGATCTCCGCCTGGCTCTGGCCGTCCACGTGGTAGCGCCGCGCGACCTCGAGCAGCAGGGCCGTGTGCTCCCGGGCGTCGGACGTTCGGGAGTGGTGCCGCAGCACGGCAGCGTCACCACTGCCTTCGGTTGCCGGATCAGTGAACATATGTGCAGTCTACGCACCGCCAGGCCCGCCGGGAAGCTGCTCTCCCTGATTTCACTAGGTCTTTCCCCTGGGGTCCCGACTCACTGTGAACATCCGTTCATAGGGGCACTGGAGTGCGGCGGTGACGGACCGTACCGTGAAGAGGCCGGTGTGGGCCAGCTTCCCGCACTGCAGCGGACCAGCCAGAGGAGATTCACCAGTGACATTCGCACGCACCCTTCGCGGAGACGTGGCCCCCCAGACGCTCGGCGTGGTGGACGCGCACGATCACCTGATCCGCGTCGGTGGCGGCGAGGTGTACCTCGATCCGGAGCACCAGCTCGACTCGGTCGAGAAGGCGGTCGAGGAGGCGCGCCGCTTCGTGTCCGCGGCCAGGAACTGGGCTCCCAGCGGCGGCACGGTGGTCGACATGTGTCCGATCAACTGTGGCCGCGACGTCGAGAAGCTCGCCGAGGTCGAGTCCCAGGTCGACGGTCTGCAGGTGATCGTGGCGACCGGCTTCCACCAGGCGAAGGTCTACCTGGAGACCCAGTCGCATTGGGTGAACAGGTACAGCGTCGACAAGATCGCCGAGTTGGTCATCGCCGACATCACCGAAGGCATCGACGTCCACGACTATTCCGGGCCGGTCGTGGAACGAAGCCCGTACCGGGCCGGCGTCATCAAGGTCGGTACCGCCTACGGCAGGATCACGGGGTTCGAGCGCAAGTGCATCGAGGCCGCGGCCGTCGCCGCCATCGAGACCGGCTGCCCGATCAGCACCCACACCTCGGCCGGCACCTGCGGTCTTGAGCAGGCCGAACTGCTGATCTCCCTCGGCGTTCCGTCCGATCAGATCGCCATCGGCCACATCCAGCGCAACGCGGACGTGTGGTACCTGACCCAGATCCTCAAGACCGGCGTCTACCTCGAGCTGGACGGAACCGCGCGGCTGAAGTACCAGCCGGAATCCAACCGCATCAAGGAGCTTCGCGAACTGGGTGAGGCCGGGTTCGGCGACCGGCTGCTCCTGGGCACCGACTCGGGCAAGCGCTCCTACCAGAAGGCCTACGGGGCCACCACCGGCGTCGACTACAACCCGGCCGTGGACGGGCCCAGGATGTTGGCAGAGGGCTTCGATGGCGGCTACGTCGAGCAGCTGCTCATGGGCAACGCCCAGACGTTCTTCGCGTTCCGGAAGGAGTCCTGACGTGATCGCGCTGCCCCGTCCGCGGCTCCAGGTCGCCCTCGACACCACCGATCTCGCCGAGGCCTTGCGTCCGCTCAACCAGGCCATCTCCCAGATCGATGTGATCGAGTGCGGCACCATCCTCATCGTCGCCGAGGGCCTGCGTGCGGTGCGCGCGCTTCGGGCGCTGTATCCGGACAAGACGATCCTCGCCGACATCCGGATCGCCGAGGCCGGAGCCTTGCTCGCCAGGAACTGCTTCGAGGCGGGCGCGTCCTGGGTCAGCGTCGTCGCCGGTGCCTCCCTGACCACGGTCGCCCAGGTCGTGGATGTCGCCAACCAGTACGGAGGCGAGGTGCAGATCGAACTCGGCGAGTCCTACGACGCCGAGCGGGCCCGCGAATGGCGCCGGCTGGGCGCCCAGCACGTGATCGTCAAGCGGTCGCGCGATCGGGAGGCGGCCGGAGACCTGTCCTGGGGCCCGGACGACATCCACCGCATCCACGAACTCGCCGGCATGGGCTTCACCGTCACCGTCACCGGTGGCGTCACCGTTTCCGACCTGGGCACGTTCTCGGGTGCTCCGGTCGGAGTGGTGATCGCCGGCCGGGCGATCGTGAAGGCGGACGACCCCCTGGCCGCCGCGATCGAGTTGCAGCGCAAGCTGGCCGAGGTCTGGCCGTGAGCACGCCGACCCTCGAGCGGCCTCAGGCTCCGGCGAGCCCGGCGCAGGTGACCCTCGGCATCTACGAGAAGGCCCTGCGCTGGACCGGCGACTGGAACGGGTTCTTCGCGGACGCCCGGGATGCCGGGTTCAGTTTCGTCGACCTGTCGGTCGACGAGACTCCGGAACGCACAGCGCGTCTGGACTGGCCTCCGTCGACGCGACGGCAGGTTCGCGAGGCAGCCGAACGTCACGGCGTCCAGCTCGGGGGGATCTGCCTCTCCGTGCATCGCGCCCTCGGCCCCGGCTCGGCCGACCCGGCGGTGCGGGCCGAGGCGGACCGGATCTTCGCCGAGGGCATCGGCCTGTGCCGTGACCTCGGGATCCCCGTCCTCCAGGTGGCCGGGTACTACGCCTTCTACGAGGACCCCGATCCGGGCCAGCGCGCCCGCTACGTCGCAACGCTGCGGCGGGCCATCCCCCAGGCAGCGCGCGCCGGTGTCCTGCTCGGGATCGAGAACGTGGACGGCAACGACGTCACCTCGATCAGCCGCGGCATGAACATCGTCCGCGAGATCGACTCGCCGTGGCTGCAGCTGTATCCCGACATCGGCAACATCGCAGAGCAGCAACTCGACGAGATCGAGGAACTCCGCGCAGGCGAAGGCCACATGCTCGCGATCCACCTCAAGGACGTGCGCGTGGGGGAGCCGCGCCGGGTGCCGATGGGCGAGGGAATCGCCGATTTCCCCAAAGCCTTCGCCGAGCTCGCCCGGCAGGGATGGAGCGGCCGGATGATGATCGAGATGTGGAACGACGATGCTCCCGATTCCGTCGAACGCTGCATCCGAGCCCGCAGCATCGTGGAGCGATGGCTTCGTGACGCCGGAGTCGCCGTCGTCGCGCCCGGACACTGAAACGCACACCCGAACGAGGAGAGGCAGGCCCGCATGTGGGAACAGCTCAAGGAGGAAGTCTGTGAGGGCAACCTCGCCCTCGCCCGGGCCGGCCTCGTTGCCTGGACAGGCGGCAACCTGTCCGCCCGGGACCGGGAGAACGGAGTCATCGTCATCAAGCCGTCCGGTGTCCTCTACTCACAGATGACACCCGCCGACATGGTCGTGGTCGCGCTGGACGGTCGCGTCGTGGACGGCACCCGCGGGCCCTCGTCCGACACGCAGTCGCACCTCGGCATCTACGCCAACCGGCCGGACGTGCAGTCGGTCGTCCACACCCACTCCCGGTACGCGACGGCCTTCGCCGCGGTCGGCAAGCCGATCCCGTGCTGCCTGACCGCCATCGCGGACGAGTTCGGGGGGCCGGTGCCCTGTGGGGACTACGCCCCCATCGGCGGCGACGCCATCGGCCGGGAGGTGGTCGCGAAGATCGGGCGTTCGCCGGCGATCCTGATGCGACAGCACGGCGTATTCACGATCGGCCCGACGATCGACAAGGCCCTCCAGGCCGCGATCATGGTCGAGGACGTGGCCCGCACTGTCGCGGTTGCCATGAGCATCGGCGAGATATCCGTCCTTCCCGACGAGGAGATCGAAGCCAACTACGACCGCTATCACAACCGGTACGGCACCATGGCCGCCAGCCGCGGGGTCTCGGCGTAGCCACGTCAGGCGGGAATCGACCGGGTTGGGAAGCGGCAACTACCCTTGCACCCATGTGGTCCAAGCGGCAGGAGGTCGACTATGCCCTGCAGAGGCGCAGTGCGCTGCAGGCGCTGAAGCGTCCCCAGCGCTCCCTGGAGAGCCTGGACGTGTGCGACGCCGACCCCCTGCTCATCCGCGCGGCGAAGTACCACGGGGAGCGGTCGGACGTCCCGTGTCCAGTCTGCCGGGCCGACCACCTGACCAATCTCAACTACGTCTTCGGCGACCAACTCGGCCAGTACTCCGGACGGATCAAGTCCACCGCGGAGCTGGACGAGATGGAGAACGAGTACGGCGAGTTCACCGTCCGCGTCGTCGAGGTATGCATCTCCTGCGGCTGGAACCTGATGATCTCGACCTACCTGCTCGGCGACGGCGTCACCCGGCGTCCACCGCGGCGCCAGCAGACGGTGGAGGACATCTATGGCTAAGCCCAAACGGGTGACCGACGCCACCCGGGTGGCCCCTGGCAGCAAGCCTGGCAAGCGCAAACGTCCGGTGTGGCGACGCGTGCTGCTCTGGGGCCTGGTCACGCTGGTGAGCCTCGGCCTGGTCGGCGTGGGGCTCGTCGCGTACGCCTACTCCACGATCAAGCTGCCCGACCCCAACACCGACTTCAAGACCAACACCACCTTCGTCTACTACGCCGACGGCAAGACCGAACTGGGCTCGTTCCAGGTTCAGAACCGCACCACGATCGGCTACGACCAGATGCCGCAGTACGTGAAGGACGCGATCGTCGCCGCCGAGAACCGCACGTTCTGGGACGACCCGGGCATCTCCGTCCCCGGCCTTTTCCGGGCCGCTCTCGGCCTGGTCGGCTTCCAGGCGTCGGACAACACCGCGACCGGCGGCGGCTCGACGATCACCCAGCAGTACATCAAGATCATGTTCCTGACCCAGGAGCGGACGTTCGCGAGGAAGGCCACCGAGCTCCTGCTGGCGGCCAAGGTCGGCCAGAGCATGTCGAAGGAGGAGATCCTCGCCGGCTACCTGAACACCGTCTACTTCGGACGCGGTGCGTACGGCATCGAGGCCGCTGCCCAGGCCTACTTCAACAAGCCGGCGGCGAAGCTGACGCTCGCCCAGTCGGTGGCGCTGGCCGCGATCGTGAACTCGCCGGGCAACCTCGACCCGGCCAACGGCGACAAGCAGGCCGCCGACCTGCTCGAGCGCTACCAGTACACGCTCAACGGCATGGTCGAGATGGGCAAGCTCACCGCTGAGGAGAAGACCAAGATCTACTCCTCGTTGCCCAAGTTCGCCAAGGTCAACGACGACTCCCGGATGGGCGGTCAGAAGGGATTCCTGCTGATCGCGGTCAAGAACGAACTGCGGTCGAAGGGGTTCAGCGACGAGCAGATCGAGGGCGGTGGCCTCAAGGTCGTCACCACCTTCGAGAAGAAGAACCAGGACGCTGCCGTCGAGGCTGCGCAGAGCCACACGCTGTCCACCGTCTACGGGAACAAGAAGAAGGCCAAGGGCCTGCACGCCGCAATCGCGTCCATCGACAACGCCACCGGTGGGGTGCTGGCCCTCTACGGCGGTCCCGACTTCGTGAAGAACACCCGCAACTGGGCGACCACCGCTCGGCAGACCGGCTCCACGTTCAAGCCCTACGCCCTCACCGCGGCGCTGAGCGAGGGCTGGACCCTGGGAGACCGACTCAACGGCAACACCACCGTCACCCCGGGCGGCAGCAAGGTGACCAACGCCGGTGGCCGGAACTACGGGCAGGTGACTCTGCTCCAGGCGACCACCCACTCGATCAACACCGCCTACTACGACCTCGTCGACCGAATGGACGGCGGCGCTGCGGCCGTCGCGCAGGCGGCCAACGACGCCGGCGTGCCGACCGGAGCCGGCTGGGACCTGGGACCGCGAATCCCGCTGGGAACGCCCGAGGTGAGTCCGGTCGACCAGGCGTCCGGCTACTCGACGTTCGCCAACTACGGCGTCCACCGGCCGTGGCATGTCGTCGCCAAGGTGAGCGACGCCACCGGGAAGGAGCTGTACGTCCCCGATACGGAAGGGACGCAGACGATCGAGCACGAAGTCACCCAGGACGTGAACTACGCCCTTGAGCACGTCGCGCAGGACGGCACCGGCCGGGTCGCCGCCGCGCTCGGCTACCCGGTGGCGGGCAAGACCGGCTCAAAGGGCCAGCCGTCCCGCAACGACAAGCGCTCCCGGGAGACGATCGCCGCGTGGTTCGTCGGCTACACGGCGCAGATCACCACCTCGGTCATGTATGTGGCCGGTAACGACGGAAACCACCCGCTGGAGGACTACAACACCAACTTCTTCGGAGGCACCTTCCCGGCGCAGACGTGGCTGAGCTACATGCGGGAGGCGATGAAGGGCAAGGAACGGATCAGCTTCGAGCCACCCACCAGGCGGCAGTCCACTCAGGAGCCGAAGCCGGACCCGACCACCCAGACACCGTCCGCTCCCCAGACGCCTTCCGCACCCGTGGAAACGTCCGCGCCCCCGCCGCCGCCGGAGACGTCGGCGCCGCCGGAGACGTCCGCACCACCCGCGACCACCGCGCCGCCCCCGCCTGACAAGACCACCGCTCCCGGCTTGGTGCCCGGCCCCACGGCTTCCCAATAGGATCGCCGGGTGAGTGGCAACGGGCTGTCGATCGCGAACGTGCTCGGCGGCCGGATCGGTGAGCACGCCCGTCCGGACGGAGTGTTGCGCCGGGCCTGGCCCTGGGCGTTCCTCGCCCTCACTGCCAACTATGTGCTGCTGATGCTGCGGCAGATCCCCTGCCAGAACGGCGCCACCGCCTACCTGAACCTGTGCTACTCCGACATCCGGGTGCTGTGGTACTGGCGGGGGCTGCAGGACGGCAAGATCCCCTACCTGCAGTCCGACGTCGAGTACCCCGTGCTGATCGGCGCCTTCATGGAGTTCGGTCGGCGGTTGGTGCTGATGTTCGGCGGCCGGTCCGAGCCGGGACTGACCGGGGACGCCGCCGCCCACTCCGCGCAGTTGTTCATGGGCATCACCAGCGTCCTGATCTTCCTGCTCTTCGCCGTCACCGTGTGGGCGCACCTGCGGCTGTCCCGTCCCTGGGACGCGTTGATGATCGGGCTCAGCCCGGCGATCCTGACCGCCGGCCTGATCAACTGGGACGCGCTGGTGGTCGCGCTGACGTCGCTGGCGTTCCTGGCGTGGGCCCGCAAGCGGCACGGCTGGGCCGGCGTCCTGCTGGGACTCGGCGTCGCCACCAAGCTCTATCCGCTGCTGCTGCTCGCGCCGTTGTTCGTCCTCTGCATGCGCACCGGCAAGTACCGTCCGTTCTTCGTCACGGCCGCGGCCGCGGCGGGATCCTGGCTGGCAGTGAACCTCCCGGTGTTCCTGGCGAACCCCGCCGGCTGGCTGTACTTCTGGACGTTCAACGTCGACCGCGGCGCCGACCTCGGCTCGCTGTGGTACGCGCTGCAGCTCGCCGGCATCGCCATCCCGGGGCTGTCCCGCCTGGAGACGGTGCTGATGGTGCTGGGCGCGCTGGCGATCATGGCGCTGATGCTGTTCGCGCCGCGGCGTCCCCGGTTCGCGCAGGGTGCGTTCCTCATCGTCACGCTGTTCCTCGTGGTGAACAAGGTCTACTCGCCGCAGTACGTGCTGTGGCTGCTGCCGCTGCTCGTGCTGGCCCGGCCGAAGTGGCTCGACTGGGTGATGTTCAGCATCGCCGAGTCGCTGTACTACGTCGCGATCTGGGCGCACCTGGACGGCGTCCTGGCCGGCGACGGGACCCTGGGCCGGCTGTACTGGCTCTCGGTCTTCTTCCGGGTCGGCGTGCAGCTGTGGCTCGCGAGCCGGGTGATCGGCGACATCCTGCGTCCCGACGGGGACCCGATCAGGGCGGGCGGGCTGGACGAACCGGACGGCGGCGTCCTCGACGGCGCCGGGGACGCGGAATGGCTGCGGCGGCTGCGGGCGCGGATGCGGGGGATCGTCGCGCCGCCACCGCCGGCACGAGCCCAGTGAGCGCGCGCACCGCGCCCGGCGCGCGGCTGGTGGTGCAGACCTGGCTCGGGACGCGCCTGCTGATGGCCCTGGTCGCGCTGGTCTTCGTGCTGCGTGGCGCGAAGCTGACCGACGTGCTCACGCGCTGGGACGCGGCTCACTACCTCACCATCGCCACGGACGGCTACGCCAATCCCAGTTTCGTCGCGTTCTTCCCCGGCTGGCCGCTGCTGATCCGGTCGGTGTCGCTGCTCGGCGTCCCGGCCGTGGTGGCGGCGACGGCACTCGCCCTCGTCGCCAGCGCAGTGGCGGCTGCGGCGCTGTACCGGATGGCCGGGACGGGCGCCGCTGTGGCCTGGCTGCTGGCCCCGACCGCGGTGTTCACGATGGTGCCCTACACCGAATCGGTGTTCTGCGCCGCGGCGTTCTGGGCGTGGGAGCGGGCGAGCGCGCGGAAGTGGCCGGCCGCGGCGGTGCTGGCCTCGGTGGCGGCGGCGATGCGGATCTCCGGGCTGTTCCTGATCGTGGCGCTGGTGGTGCTGGCGCTGACCCAGCCCGGACGTGGCCAGGTCCGCTGGCAACGGGTGGCGTGGCTGGTGCTGCCGGTGCTGGTGCTGGGTTCGTACCTGGTCTTCCTGCGGCTGCAGGTAGGAACCTGGACGGCGTGGTACGACGCGCAGGCGTCCGGGTGGTCGCGGGAGCTGACCTGGCCGTGGGTGGCGCTGCAGCACACGATCGACGCGGCCACGCCGGGCGGCTACGCGGACGCGATGGGCTGGGCGCCGATGTTCGCGTTCGAGCTGGTCAGCATGGCCGCCGGTGTGCTGGTGGTGCTGGTCAGCCTGTTCCGGAAGCGCTGGGGCGAGTCGGTCTGGGTGGGCCTGCAGGTGGTCGCGTTCTCGCTGTCGTACTGGTTCATGAGCGTGAACCGGGCGCTGCTGCTGTGGTTCCCGCTCTGGGAGGAGGTCGGCCGGCTCGGACAGTCCAAGGGACGGCTGCCGACCTGGCGCGCCGTCCTGATCGGTGCCCTGGTGGTGATCGCGCTGGCCGTCCAGGTGTGGTGGGCCTGGCGCTACTTCGGCGGTGCCTGGGCAAGCTGACCCGTCCCGCTGGTCCCGCTGCTCCGTCCTGCTGCTCCGTCCCGCTCCGTCCTGCTGCTCCGTCCTGCTGCTCCGTCCCGCTCCGTCCCGCTGCTCCGTCCCGCTGCTCCGTCCCGCTCCGTCCCGCTGCTCCGGCTCGTCGAACGCCACCGTTCCGGTCATTCGCTCCAGCGTGGGTGGAGGCGTTTGACCGAAACGGTGGCGTTCGGCGGTGGGGGAGAGTGGGTGGCCCGCCCGCGGTGGGACGGCGCAGAAGTGCGTCCGGTCCTTGACACCTATGGTTACGTAACCGTAGGTTATGGCTTCAGCGAGGGCGTTCCCACCGGCGCGCCCGACGTCGAAGACCTCCGTTCCGGTCATTCGCTCCCACCCAGGTGGAGGCGTTCGACGAGAACCGAGGCGTTCGGCGGGTACGAACGCATCGGCACCGACACCAGGGAGACACGTCTTGATCGAGCCTGAAGCCGGACCGGACTTCGTCCAGCTCCTGGACGCCGGCGGCAACCGCGTCGAGCGCACGGACTTCAGCTGTACGGCCCCCGACGTTGAACTCGCGACCGACCTGCGCGACATGGTCCTCACGCGGCGAATCGACTCCGAGGCCACCGCGCTGCAGCGGAAGGGCGAGCTCGGCCTGTGGCCGCCCTCGCTGGGCCAGGAGGCCGCCCAGATCGGCTCGGCCCGCGTCCTCCGCGACCCGGACGTGATCGTCCCGTCCTACCGGGAGCACGGCGTCGCCTGGTGCGCCGGCATCGATCCGCTGGACCTGCTGACCACCTTCCGTGGCACCGGGATGACCGACTGGCCCAGCCGCCCGGACACCTTCCACCCCTACTCGTTCGTGATCGGCGCGCAGACCCTGCACGCGGTCGGCATGGCCATGGCGCTGCAGCGGGACGGGCTGGTCGGCAACGACGACGCGGCCACCAACGGTGCGGTCGTCGTCTACTTCGGGGACGGCGCCACCAGCCAGGGGGACGTGAACGAGGCCTTCCTGTTCGCCGCCTCGTACGCCGCGCCGGTCGTGTTCTTCTGCCAGAACAACCAGTACGCCATCTCGGAGCCGATCGAGCTGCAGTCGCGGATCCCGCTCTACCGGCGGGCGGCCGGCTACGGCTTCCCCGGCGTCCGGGTGGACGGCAACGACGTCCTCGCCGTCCGGGCCGTCACCGAATGGGCGCTCGACCGGGCCCGGCGCGGCGACGGCCCCGTCCTGATCGAGGCCTACACCTACCGGATGGGTGCCCACACCACGTCCGACGACCCGACCAAGTACCGCCAGAACGAGGAGCTGGACGCCTGGCGCGCCAAGGATCCGATCGCCCGGCTGCGTGCCTATCTCGAGCGTGCCGGCGCCATCGACCAGGCCTGGACGGACGCCCTGGACGCCGAGGCCGAAGCTCTCGCCGTCCGGCTGCGGGAGGGCTGCGTCCGGCTGCCGGAGCCCGAACTGTCCGACTTCTTCACCCAGGCCTACGCCGACACCCCCGAGCTGTTGCTCGCCCAGCGGGACGCGCACCAGGCCTACGAAGCCGCCTTCGAGGAGCCCCGATGATCGCACCACCACAAACGCTCCCGAAAGTGACATCCGCTCCCGGAAATTCGGGAGCATCCGTCCCTTTCGGGAGCGAACTTGGACGGACGGGCTGGACCGGGGAGTTGCGATGACCACGATGACGATGGCCAAGGCCCTCAACGCCGGCCTGCGCCGGGCGATGGGCGCCGAGCCGAAGGTGCTGCTGGCCGGGGAGGACATCGGCAAGCTCGGCGGCGTCTTCCGGGTCACCGAGGGGCTGCAGGCCGAGTTCGGGCCAGACCGGGTGATCGACTCTCCGCTGGCCGAGGCCGGCATCGTGGGGACGGCGGTCGGGCTGGCGCTGCGCGGGTACCGTCCCGTCGTCGAGATCCAGTTCGACGGCTTCGTGTACCCGGCTTTCGACCAGCTGGTCTCACAGGCGTCCCGGCTGCGGTTCCGCACCGCCGGCAAGCTCGGCGTCCCCTTGGTCGTCCGCATCCCCTACGGCGGCGGAATCGGCGCGATCGAGCACCACTCGGAATCGCCGGAGACCTACTTCGCGCACACGCCGGGGCTGAAGGTGGTGACGCCGGCGAGCCCGTCCGACGCGTACTGGATGATCCAGCAGGCGATCGCGGCCGACGACCCGGTGGTCTTCCTCGAACCCAAGCGTCGCTACCACGACAAGGGCGAGGTCGACCTCGACCAGCAGTCCGCCGAGCTGTCGCTGTTCTCCGCCCGCGTCGTCAAGCCGGGGACGGAGGCGACCCTGCTGTGCTACGGCCCGATGGTGCGCACCTGTCTGGAGGCGGCGATGGTCGCCGAACAGGAGGGTCGCAGCCTCGAAGTCGTGGATCTGCGCTCGCTGTCGCCGGTCGATGACGCCGTGGTCCTGGCCTCGGTCCGCCGGACGGGACGGGCCGTCGTCGTCCACGAGGCCGCCCGGACACTGGGGCTCGGCGCCGAACTCGCCGCGCGCATCCAGGAGCAGTGCTTCTACGAACTGGACGCGCCGGTGCTCCGCGTGACCGGCTATGACCTGCCCTATCCGCCGTCCCGGGTGGAGGATGGCTACCTGCCCGACCTCGATCGCGTCCTCGATGCCGTCGACCGATCCCTGCGCTGGTGAGGAAATCCATGTACGAGTTCAAGCTGCCCGACCCGGGCGAGGGCCTGACCGAGGCCGAGATCGTCTCCTGGAAGGTCGCGGTCGGCGACACCGTCGCGGTGAACGACGTCCTGCTGGAGATCGAGACGAGCAAGTCGCTGGTCGAGCTGCCGTCCCCGTACGCCGGGGTGGTCGCCGAACTGCTGGTGGCCGAGGGCGATCTGGTGCCCATCGGGACGCCGATCATCCGGATCGCCGAATTCGACGAGCCGATTGCCGGAGATGATTCCGACTCCGTCCAGGCGGTCAGCGGACCCGTCGAGGACGCCCCCGTGAACGACGGGGACAGGTACTTCGGTTCACCCGAGGACGGCGCGTCCGCCTCACCGGTGAACGATGGGGACAGGTACTTCGGTTCACCGCAGGACGCGGGCGACGGGGACGCGCCGCACGCACCGGCGCCCGCGCCGGCTCAGCCGTCCGCGATGCTGGTCGGCTACGGCGCCAAGCCGGGCGCGGTCGCCCGCCGGGCCCGGCGCGGGGGCGGCGTCGTCGCCGTCCCGGAGACCGACCAGGTCCAGGAGGCCTACGACACCGACAAGCCGGTTTCGCGGCACACCGACGACGTCACCCCGTCCGAGAAGCTCGAGGACGAGGCGTCCGGCGAGCACCTGCCCCCGCCCGGACGCCCGCCCACCGCAGGCCCCGGCAACGGGCGGCCGAAGGCCAAGCCGGCCGTCCGCCGCGTCGCCCGCGACCTGGGCGTCGACCTCGGCATGATCGCCGGCACCGGCCCGGACGGCCTGATCACCGCCGAGGACGTGGTCGCGGCCGCATCCGGCGGGACGCAGGCGCCGGCTGGTGACCAACGGCTGCCGCTGCGCGGGATCCGCCGCGAGATGTTCCGCTCGATGACCGCTTCGCTGGCCGTCCCACAGGCCACCGCGATGATCGAGGCGGACGTCAGCGGTACCGTCCAGCTGCTCGACACGCTGAAGAAGCGGCGCGAGTTCGACGGCCTGAGGGTCTCGCCGTTGCTCGTCTTCGCCCGGGCCGCGTGCCTGGCGATCTCGCGGATCCCCGAGATCAACGCCGGCTACGACGCGGACGCCGACGAGATCGTCCTGCACGGCGCGGTGAACCTCGGCATCGCGGCGGCCACCCCGCGCGGCCTGCTGGTGCCGAACATCAAGAACGCCGAGCGGATGAACCTGACCCAGCTCGCGGAGGCGTTGAACGCGATGGTCGCCGTCGCCCGCGAGGGTCGCGTCCAGCCGTACGACCTCGCGAACGGCACGTTCACGATCACCAACATCGGCGTCTTCGGCGTGGACGGGGGGACGCCGATCCTCAGTCCCGGCGAGTCGGCGATCATGTGCCTGGGCACGATCCGGCGCAAGCCGTGGGTGGTCGGCAGCGGTGAGGATGAGCGGATCGAGCCGCGTAGCGTGTGCACGGTCTCGCTGACCTTCGACCACCGGATCGTGGACGGCGAGATGGCCTCCCGCTTCCTCGCCGAGGTGGCCGCCATCATGTCCAATCCCGGTCTGGCGCTGATGTTCTAGCCGCTCGTGTTCTCGCCGTTCGTGTTCTAGCCGCTCGCCGGTCGATTCGCTCCCGAAAAGGACATCCGCCACCGAAATTCCGGGAGCGGACGTCCCTTTCGGGAGCGAACTTGCCGGCGACGCGCGCCTACCGGGGACCGTCGTACGCACAGACGGTGGTGACGGACAGGGTGCCGACCGCGTCGGTGAAGCCGATGTGCGCCGCGTCCACCGCACCGCCGGTGGGCGCGCCAAGGAACCACTCGCCGTGAACCTGGTCGACGCCGGCCACCAGCCCACTGGCCAGCCAGTCGTGGACGATCAGCCCGGCGACCTGCTCGTTGGCCTGAGAGACCTTGAGCAGTTCGGTGGGTCCGTGGACCTCAGCCAGGTCGCGGGTGGTGAACCGGGCGTTGAGGAGGAACCTCGTGCCGCTGGTCCCGTCCGCCAGAGAGCAGTCGGCCTGGGTGATGGCCGGACGCTGCGGCCAGACCAGGCCGGGCCGCCGGGCCGTGACGACCTGGGCGAGTACGCTCACCGTCGCCTTCGCTATGGGCGCGGTGATCCTGGGCCTCGTCCCCGGCTGGGCGGACGGCGGCGTGGGCCGTGGCGTCGGCGCCCGGGTCGCGGCGACGTGGGCTCGCTCGACGGCGTCCTGCGGGGGGTGCTGGGCGAGCATGAGGAGAGCGCCACCGACTCCCGTGAGACCGATGACCAGACAGCTGACCAGCACCGGACGTTCGCGCGAGCCCCAGGCGTGCCAGCCGGCGACCAGGCCGCTGATGACCGTCGCGGTGATCACGACGATGAGCAGAGCGCCGGCCCATCCCGCCACGCTCGGCTCGGCCCTGTCGCCGGAGAGACACCACAGCTGGGGCGGGAACACGGTGTTGACGAAGACGACCTGGGAGTCGTCCACACCAAGCCGGACGGCGCAGCTCTGCGTCGAGTCCCAGCTCGCGGAGGTGAGCCAGGTCCAGCAGCCGTCGAGGAACGTGGCACAGACCAGGACGACGGTGGCCGTGCTCCAGGCGAGGGCACGGACGCGGGACGCGTCGGCGTCCGCCTTCTGCGCCAACAGCACTGCCACCCCGCCGGTGACGATGCCGACACCGCCGGAGCCGGCGAGAAAGCCCAGGGTAGAGACGCCGCCGATCGAGGTGCCCGTCGCGAGCAGGGCCCATCCGAGCAACCCGGCGACGACGCCGGACGCGGTCGCGCCGGCGGCCACCTGGGCCCCGCGGCCGAAGCGATACCCGGCCAGGCCGGCCGACCATCCGGTGGCCAGCCCGGTTGCCGCCCCGGCGAGCACCGCCGCAGCCGCCCAGACCGGCGACAGCATGATCGCGATGGCCAGGACGCCGGACGCCTCGTTGGCGCTCCGGCCAGAGCCCCAGGCGATCTGCGTGGCGAAGATCAGCACGGCGAGCACCGCAACGGTCAGCCACAGCGAGTGCGCGACGACACGCGACGTCCTCGGCGGCTTCACGCTTCCATGATGCCCGCGCACCAAAGCCCGGACCGGGCGCCGCCAGAGTCGACCGGGTGGAGGAGCAGGTGGCCCCCTACGACGCGGACGGAGCGCCGTGCGGAAGCGTGCCGCGGTCGCGGATGCGGGTGGAGAACCTGCGCCACGCCGCGACGGCGGTCGTCGTCCGGGACGCGCCGGCCGGGTCTACGTGCGTCGCCGGACGCCGATCAAGGATGTCTATCCCGGACGCAGGGACTTCGCGTCCGGAGGGGTGGTTAGCGTCGGCGAGGATCCCGACGCCGTCGCCGTCCGTGAGCTGGCCGAGGAACTCGGCGCTTCGCTGATGGATTCGCTCCCGAAAGGGACGTTCGCCACCGGAATTTCGGGAGCGAATGTCCCTTTCGGGAGCGAACCTGTATCGAGCGGGTCGGACGGGTCTATCGCAGCCCGATCCTGCGGCTCAGCGCGAGCTGGATCAACTCGGACACCAGTTCGGGATAGCTCAGGCCGCTGTGCTGCCACAGCAGCGGGAACATCGACGTCGGCGTGAAGCCGGGCATGGTGTTCAGCTCGTTGACCAGCACGTCCCCGTCGTCGGTGTAGTAGAAGTCGACGCGCGCCAGCCCCTCGCAGTCCATCGCCTCGAACGCTTCGGCGGCCAGCCGGCGGATCTCGGCGGACACCGCGTCCGGCAGGTCGGCCGGAATCACCAGCCGGGCGGCCTCGGCGTCCAGGTACTTCGCGTCGAAGTCGTAGAAGTCGCGTCCCGTGACCACGACCTGGCCGGGGATGGTCGTCCGCGGCCGCGCGCCGTCGCGTCCCTCCAGCACCCCGCACTCGATCTCGCGGCCGTGGATCCCCTCTTCGACCAGCACCTTCGGATCGTGCTCTCGGGCCGTCTCCACCGCGTCCCGAAGCTCGGCCCAGTCCTTGACCCTGTGGACGCCCACCGAGGATCCCGACCGGGACGGCTTCACGAACACCGGCAGCCGAAGCCGCTCGCACCGGGCGAGTGCTGCGTCCGGATCGCGGCGCCAGTCCTTGTCAGTGATGGTCTCGAAGGCCCCGACGGGGAAGCCCTTCGCGGCGAGGAGCGTCCGCATGTGCTGTTTGTCCTGCATCGCCGCGGACGCGAAGACGCCGCTGCCGACGTACGGGATGTCGAGCAGCTCGAGCAGACCCTGCAGCGTGCCGTCCTCCCCGAACGGGCCGTGGAGCAGCGGGAAGACCACGTCCACGCCAGCCAGGGCGCCGGCGTGGACGTCGATCTCGCGGGACGTGTCGAGGGCGAGCGCGAGGACGCCAGGATCGCGTCCCACCTCCGGAACCTGGGACGCGGTGAGCCGCAGCTGTTCCGGGTTCGGCGGCATCAGCACCCACTGTCCCTCACGGGTGATGCCGACCGGGATCAGCTCGTAGGCGTCGGGATCGAGGGCGTCCATCACGCTGGCCGCCGTCGAACACGACACCGCGTGCTCCGACGACCGACCGCCGAACACCAGTGCGACCCTGACCCGGCGCTCCATGGGGCCAACCTTAGCCACAGGCGAAGCCGGGTCCGTCAAAGGGTGGACCGAAAGGGGACGGTTCTCTTTGGTCCGGGCGGACGCCTGCTGGGTGGACCTGATGGAACCGTCCCCTTCTGGACCGGGTGGATCCGCGGACGCGTGCTGGGTCGAGCGGAATGGAACCGTCCCTCCGTTCACCGGGGTGCGGCGGCGAACCTGGTCAGCCGTCCCTGCCGCGCAGGATGCGTTGCGCGTGGGTGGACGGCATCCGCGTCCAGATCGGGTTTGCGGCGATCCAGGCAGGGTCGGTGAGCATCCGCGCGATCGCCAGGCCGGCCGCGAGCGCGACCACGATGCTGATCGCAGCACTCCCGTTCGCCAGCGCCGACACCGCGTCGTGGTCTATCAGCGCGACCGCAGCCCGGTAGGTCGCCGCACCGGGGATCATGATCAGCACCGCCGGCACCGACAGGGTGATCCGCGGCGCCAGGATCCGCTGGGACGCCCAGCCGGCCGCCATGCCGATCGCGGTCGCCGCGAGCACCGTCGCGAGCAGCGGCGGCCAGCCCGCCTGCACCGTCCACAGGCGCAGCGGGTTCGCGGCGGCCCCGATCATCGCGGCGACGGCGGCCACCCGGACGGGAGTGTTGAACGTGATCGCGAACCCGAACACGCCGACGAAGCTCGCCACCACCCAGGCGGCCGCCAGCAGGTACCAGGCCTCGGCTGGTGCGGGGATCTCCGCCGGGGTGAGCCCGAAACCCCAGCCCACCAACCAGGCGCCGAGTGCCGCCGCCAGCGTGACCAGAGCCGCGAACGTCAGCCTCGACAACCCGGACGTGAAGTCGAACCGTGCCAGGTCCAGCGCTGCGGTCACCAGCGGGAAGCCCGGCACCAGGAACAGGATCGCCGACACGAACGCCGCCTCGTGCAGCGGCTGTCCGCTGGGGAGGATCAGGTGCAGGACGTCCGCGACGAGGAGGTATGCCGCCGCTGCCGTCGCCGCGGCTGCGGCCACTACGGCGAGCTGGTTCAGCCGCAGCCGTCCGACCAGCAGCTGGACGGTCTTGCCGGCTGCCGAACCGAGCCCGGCCGCCAGGCACTCCTGCCAGCGCCCGTTGTTGAGCAGGGCGAACGCGGCACCGGCAGCGGCGGCCGCGAGCACGACCACCCACAACGGATAGAGCCTCGGACGGGCCTCGATCGCGTCCAGCAGGCGGTGCAGTTCGGTCGCCGTCAGCCCGGACGCCGCCCGCAGCGACAGCCGCATCAGCTCACCGATCCGGTCGGTGTTCACCACCGGGACCGGCACCTCCACCACCTGGGTTCGGAACGCCTTGCCCTGGCGGGTGGTCAGCACGATCTCGTTCAGGCTGACCTGCGCCTCCAGTTCGTCGACGCCGAGCGCGGCAGCGACCCGTCCCATCGCGGCCTTCACCCGGTACGAGCCCGTGCCGGAGGTGAGCATCAGGGCGCCGAGGCGGCAGATCGCGTCCGACTTCTCGGCCAGCTCGGCGTCCCGCGCGCGGCTCGGGCTGGTCTCGGTCATGCGCTCAGGTTAATCGGCTCACCCCGGCCGGCAGTGGCCCGTCCGGGGCCGCTCCCTGGTGAGTTCGCTCCCGAAAGGGACGTTCGCTCCCGAAACTTCGGGAGCGAACGTCCCTTTCGGGAGC